>CAVRNE010000045.1:0-17814 GCA_963722025.1 uncultured beta proteobacterium | reverse complement strand
GGGATTCCGCGTCGTCGCGGCGCCGGTTAGTTCACTCCCCACAATGTCATCCA
The DNA here is from genome assembly GCA_963722025.1 of uncultured beta proteobacterium. Taxonomy (GTDB): domain Bacteria; phylum Pseudomonadota; class Gammaproteobacteria; order Burkholderiales; family Burkholderiaceae_C; genus Ramlibacter. Next base: position 17,761 of record CAVRNE010000045.1, on the reverse strand, counting down.
TTCAACTTGTGGTGTGACGAAGTCCTGGGCCGGCACCACGGCCCTGGATGGCATCAACCTGCGATCGACCCGGCAGCTTCTGCGTGCTGCTCGGGCCCTCGGGCTGCGGCAAGTCGACCACGCTGCGCATCATCGCCGGGCTGGAGACGGCCAGCAGCGGGCAGGTCCTCATCGACGGCCGCGACGTCACCGCACCTGCCGCCGGCGCAGCGCGGCATCGCGATGGTGTTCCAGAACTACGCGCTGTTCCCGCACCTGAGCGTGGCCGACAACATCGGCTTCGGCCTGTCGGTGCGCAAGGTCGACGGCCGCCGAAGCGGCCAAGGCGCCTGGCGCGAGGCCGCCGAACTGCTCGGCCTCACCGCGCTGCTGCGAGCGCAAGCCCTCGCAGCTGTCGGGCGGCCAGCAGCAGCGCGTGGCGCTGGGCCGGGCGCTGGTGGCGCAGGCCAAGGTCTGCCTGATGGACGAGCCGCTGTCCAACCTCGACGCGCAGCTGCGCCAGGAGATGCGCACGCGAACTGCGCGAGCTGCAGCAGCGCCTGGGCCTGACGGTGGTCTACGTCACCCACGACCAGGCCGAGGCCATGAGCATGGCCGACCAGGTCGTGCTGCTGCAACAAGGGCCGCATCGAGCAGACGGCGACGCCGCGCGCGCTGTATGCGCAGCCGGCGACGACCTTCGCCGCGCGCTTCATCGGCACGCCGGCGATGAACCTGCTGCGCCTGGACGGCGGCCGCATCGCCGGCAGCGCGTGTCAGCGTCGGCCGCGCACGCGCACTGGCTGGGCATGCGGCCCGAATCCGTGGCGCTCGGCGGCCGCGGTGCCGGCCACCGTGCGCAGCATCGAGTACCTGGGCGCCGACCTGGTGCTGCGCTGCGCCGTCGGCAGCGAAATGCTCACCGTGCGCGCCGACGGCCAGACCGACATCGCCGCCGGCGCGACGTGCTGCTGGGCTGGCCGACGCAGGCCGAGCACCACTTCGATTCACAGGGCAGCGCGTCGCCTGACCCGACAATTCAACAACACGAGGAGACATCACCATGCAACGCAAGACCTTCCACCGATCTGATCGCCGCCGGCGCCGCCGCTGCCTTGGGCTGGCGGCACGGCCCAGGCGCAGACCACCGAGATCTCGTTCTTCTACCCGGTGGCCGTCGGCGGCCCGATCACCAAGATCATCGACGGCTTCGCCGCCGACTTCATGAAGGAGAACCCCGGCATCAAGGTCACGCCGATCTACGCCGGCACCTACCAGGACACCATCGTCAAGGCGCTGACCGCGCAACAAGTCGGGCACGCCGCCGGTGACCTCGGTGCTGCTGTCCACCGACATGTTCACGCTGATCGACGAGGACGCGATCGTGCCGATCGACAACTTCGTCAAGACCGCCGACGACAAGGCCTGGCTGAACAGCTTCTACAAGGCCTTCATGATGAACAGCCAGACCGGCGGCAAGACCTGGGGCATGCCGTTCCAGCGCTCCACCGTGGTCATGTACTACAACAAGGAGCTGTTCAAGGAAGCCGGCCTCGACCCGAACAAGCCGCCGACGACCTGGGCCGAGATGAAGGACGCGGCGACCAAGCTCACCAAGAAGGACGCCAGCGGCAAGGTCACGCAATGGGGCGTGCAGATCCCGTCCAGCGGCTTCCCGTACTGGCTGTTCCAGACCCTGACCACCACCAACGACGCGATGCTGGCCAACGAGGCCGGCAACGCGGTGAAGTTCGACGACCCGAAGGTCATCGAGGCGCTGCAGTACTGGGTCGACCTGGGCAAGGCCGGCGTGCACCCGCCCGGCGTGGTCGAATGGGGCACCACGCCCAAGGACTTCTTCGAGAAGAAGGTGGCGATCATGTACACCACCACCGGCAACCTGACCAACGTCAAGAACAACGCCAAGTTCGACTTCGGCGTGGCCATGATCCCCGGCAACAAGCGCAAGGGCTCGCCCACCGGCGGCGGCAACTTCTACATCTTCAAGAAGGCCACGCCGGCCCAGCAGGAAGCCGCCTTCAAGTTCGTCAAGTGGATCACCCAGCCCGAGCGCGCCGCGCAGTGGAGCATGGACACCGGCTATGTGGCCGTCTCGCGAAGCCGCCTACGACACCGACGCGCTGCGCAAGTACGGCCGCGACTTCCCGGCCGCGCTGGTGGCGCGCGACCAGCTGCCGTTCTCGGTGGCCGAGTTCTCCACCCATGACAACCAGCGCGTGACCAAGGCGCTGAACGACGGCCTGCAGGCGGCGCTGACCGGCACCAAGACGCCGGCGCAGGCGATGCAGGACGCGCAGACGCGAGGCCGACCGCATGCTGCGCTCGTACAAGTGACGCAAGTGACGCGCGCGCCGAGGCCAGTGCTCGGACGCAGCGCCGGGTCGCACCTCGGCCGGGCGCGCAGCCACGCGGCCATCCACGCGTGGCTGCTGCTGCTGCCGGCGCTGGTGCTGCTGGTGGCGTTCACGCACTGGCCGGCGGTCGCGACGCTGATCGACAGCTTCTTCTCCACGCCCAGGGGCAGCCGCCCCGGCGTGTGGGTGGGCGCTGGAGAACTACCAGGCGATGGCCGCCGACCCGGTGTTCTGGAAGGCGCGTGAACAACAACCTGTGGTTCGCCGGCGCCACCATCCCGCTGTCGATCGGCCTGGCGCTGGTGATGGCGCTGTGGGTCAACGAGCGCATCGCCGGCCGCGCCTTCCTGCGCATGGCCTACTTCACGCCCACCGTGCTGCCGATGATCGCGGTGGCCAACATCTGGCTGTTCTTCTACACGCCGCAGTACGGCCTGCTGGAGCAGATCACCGGCGCGCTGGGCCTGCCTTCGCACAACTGGCTGGGCGACCAGCGCACCGCGCTCGCCTGCATCACGCGTGGTGGCGGTCTGGAAGGAAGCCGGCTTCTTCATGATCTTCTACCTGGCCGCGCTGCAGACCCTCAACCCCAGCCTGCGCGAAGCGGCGGCCATCGAGGGCGCGTCGCGCTGGTATTTCTTCCGCCGCGTGCAGTGGCCGCTGCTGATGCCGACCACGCTGTTCGTGCTGGTCAACGCGGTGATCAACGGCTTTCGCATGGTCGACCATGTCTTCGTGCTGACGCGCGGCGGGCCCGACAACGCATCGACCCTGCTGCTGTACCACCTGTACGAGGTCGGGCTTCAAGTTCTGGGACACGGCCTATGCCTCGGCGCTGACGGTGGTGCTGGTGGTGGTGCTGGCCAGCGTGGCGCTGTTCCAGTTCTTCGTGCTCGACAAGCGGGTGCACTACAAATGACGCCGCCGCCCCGATCAGCCAGCGCCTGGCCTACAACGACCCGACCTGGCTCGACACGGTGGCGGCCTGGCTGCTCGCGCTGCTGTGGATCCTGCCGCTGGCCTATGCGGTGTGGACGGCCTTCCACGCCAGCGAGTACTCGACCCGCTTCACGCTGCTGGCGCCGCTCACGCTGGACAACTTCCGCCGCGCCTGGGAGGCCGCGCCGTTCGCCCGCTACTTCCTGAACACCGCCATGCTGGTGGCTGATGATCCTGGCCGTGCAGCTGGTGCTGGCCACCCTGGCGGCCTATGCCTTCGCGCGCTACGAGTTCCGCGGCAAGAACGTCGCGTTCGCGCTGGTGCTGGTGCAGCTGATGATCATGCCGGACATCCTGCTGGTCGAGAACTACAAGACCATGGCGCAGCTGGGCCTGGTCGATACGCTGCTGGCCATCGGCCTGCCCTACTTCGCCTCGGCCTTCGCCATCTTCCTGCTGCGCCAGACCTTCATGGGCATCCCCAAGGAACTCGACGAGGCGGCGCGCGTCGAGGGCGCAAGCGCGCTGCAGATCCTGTGGCGCGTCTATGTTCCGCTGGCTCGGCCGGTCTACACGGCTTTCGCGCTGGTGTCGGTCAGCTTCCACTGGAACAACTTCCTCTGGCCGCTGATCATCACCAACAGCGTCAACGCGCGGCCGCTGACCGTCGGCCTGCAGGTTTTCTCGTCGGTGGACCAGGGCGTCGACTGGTCCATCATCACCGCCGCCACGCTGATGACCTCGGCCCCGCTGCTGATCGGCTTCCTGCTGTTCCAGCGCCAGTTCGTGCAGAGCTTCATGCGCGCAGGAATCAAGTGAGCCATGAAGCTGGTCACTTGGAACACCCAATGGTGCTGCGGCGTCGACGGCGTCGTCAGTCCCGCAACGCATCGTTCGAGGCGCGCGCGCAACTTGCCGACTTCGATGTGCTGTGCCTGCAGGAGATCTCGGTGAACTACCCGGGACTTGATGGCAATCCCGGGCCACGACCAGCCGGCGCTGCTGGCTGCGCTGCTGCCCGGGCTTCCAGCTCTTCTTCGGCGCGGCGGTGGACGAGTGGGATGGCCAGCGGCGGCGGTTCGGCAACCTGCATCGCCACCCGGCTGCCGGTGGCGCAGTTGCAGCACCACCCGCTGCCGTACCCCGCCGACGGCGGCGTGAGCAGCATGCCACGCATGTGCACCGTGTTGACTGTGCTCGATCCGGTGCTCGGCCCGGTGCGGGTGATGACCACCCATCTGGAGTACTACTCCAAGCCACAGCGGATGGCCCAGGCCCAGGCCCTGCTTGCGCTGCACGAGCAGGCGGCCGGACACGCCGCCGCCCCGCCGGCGTCGAGCAACGACGGGACACCGTTCCAGAGCAAGGTGCACACGGAGCATGCCATCCTGTGCGGTGACTTCAATTTCGAAGCCCATGAGCCTGAGTACGCAGTCCTGACCGACGCTGGCTCACCCGCTCGCCTGTGGGACAGCTGGCATGTGTTGCATGGGCCTGTGCCGCAACCGCCCACTTTCCGCTTGTACGACCGGCGCTATGGCCCGACGCCGGTCACCTGCGATTTCGTCTTCGTGAGCGGCGGGTTGAAAGATAGAGTGCGCAGCATGCAGATCGACGGTGACACGCAAGCTTCCGACCATCAGCCGGTGGCGATCGAGGTGGGCTGACGCTCAACGCGCACTTGCGCAGAAGCGTCCCGCCGAGTTGCGCTGTGGCCACTCGACCGCGCGCAAGGTGTTGGCGCTTGGTGAGCAAGGCTTAAGCTCCGCTTTCCAACTCCGGAAACTCCCAAGGATCGAATATGGTCAAGGCATTCAGCGTGCTTCTCCTTCTCGCGCTGGCCGGCTGCTCAGGCGTTCCCAGCAGCCAGTACGCCAGTTCGGCCTGCGCCGGTGCCGAGGCATCGCAAGCATGTCAGGTCGAGCGGTATCAGAACGCGCCATGACCTGAGGCAAGGAGTTCACGCGCAGGTGCCACGCCTTCCACTCATACGACCTTGGCGCCGGCGATCTCGGGCGCGGGCGGCGGGTAGCGCAGCTTCATCGACTTCAGGGCGTCGCGGACCACGGTGCCGATCATCAGGTTGCGATGTGTCTTGGAATCCGCCGGCACGATGGTCCAGGGAGCGACGTCGGTGCTGGTAGCGCCCAGGAGCGCCTCGTAGGCCTTGCGGTAGGCCGGCCACTGCCGGCGCACCTCGAGGTCGTGTGGAACGAATTTCCAGGCCTTGGTCGGATCGTCGATACGGGCTTGCAGGCGCCGTGCCTGCTCCTCGGGGCTGATGTGCAGCATGAATTTGAGCAGCACAGTCCCGGTTTCGACCAGCATCCGCTCGAAGTCATTGACCTGTCGCAAGCGCAGGGCCGTCTGCTCGCGCGTCAGGGCGCCATCGACCACAGGCACCAGCACGTCCTCGTAATGGCTGCGGTTGAAGATGGTCAATTCACCAGTCGCAGGTACGCGCTGGTGGATTCGCCACAGAAAATCGTGCGCCCGCTCTTCCTCGCTGGGCGCGCGCCAGCTGCGGACGTGCACGCCCAGGGGGCTGACTTGTCCGAATACGCCGCGGATGGTGCCGTCCTTGCCGGACGTATCCGTGCCCTGCAGTACCACCAGCACCTTGTAGCGCCTGTCGGCGAACAACATGTCCTGCAGTTCGTCTATTTGGGTCGCCAGGGCCGTGACGGCGAGCTTGTCCTGTGCCTTGTCCCCCGTCGAGAACGGTTTGGCGGCCGGATCGAACCCGGACAGTGGGATGGGCTTGCCCTTTTCGCTGCGGGGCTGCCAGCGTTCAAGCGTGGCGGCTGTGGACTCGCCGGCGTGGGCGGCTTTTTTTCTTGGCATGCGCGGCTCCCTGCGTTGGTACAGCGCATGGTACCCCTGCTTGCGGCGGTTGAATCTGTTCAGGTTCCGTTCATGCAGGCGCATGCAAAATTCCCCCATACCAACCAAAGGGGTCTCCATGAAACGCTTTTCACTTGTCTGTTTGCTTGCCGTCGGCGCGGTTTCCGTTCACGCCGAAACGTTCTTCGACAACGCCCGCGTTCGCAGCGCCGAGCCGCAGTATGAAAACATCAGCGTTCCGCGCAACGAATGCACCAGCCACTGGGTCAATGAACCTCGGCGTGTCGATGGCGGTGGGCACAGCTACGGCGGCGCGGTGATCGGCGCTGTCGCCGGAGGCCTGCTGGGCAACCAGGTCGGCAGCGGTCATGGCAGGGCAGCCGCCACGGGCGTGGGCGCGGTGGTGGGGGCCCTGGCCGGCGACCGTATCGCCAACCGGGACCGCCAGGACCAGTACGAACCGGTTGCGCGCGAAGTGACCAGCTGCCAGACCGTGAACGACGTCCAAAGCCGCGTCGCGGGCTACCGCGTCACCTACGACTATCGCGGCCAGCAGTACACGACCATGATGCGTGAGAACCCCGGCCCCAGCCTGCAAGTGCGGGTGTCGGTCGATCCGGTCGTGCGGTAGTACCATCTCGACTACACGATGAACCTGCTGATCAAACCGCTCTGCGTCGCCCTGATGGTCTTGGCTACCTCCGCCTGGGCCGACTTGAGCCGCGACGACGCCGCCGCGGTCGCGCAGCGCAGCGGGCGGGTGTTGTCGGTGGAGCAGACGCAGGTTGGAGGCCGTCCGGCATGGCGGGTCAAGGTGGTCACCGCCCAGGGCGAGGTCAGGGTGATCCTGGTCGACGCTGCCAGCGGCCGAACGCTGTAGTTGGCAGCCCGGGCCGGCCACCATGCGCTTGCTGCTGATCGAGGATGACGCCGCGCTCCGGCTGGGGCTCGCGCGCCAGCTCGAGGCGGACGGCTATCGCGTCGACCAGGCGGCCGATGGCGAGGACGGTCTTTTCCAGGCCAGCGAGTATCCGGTCGACCTGGCCATCGTCGACTTGGGGTTGCCCAAGTTGAATGGCCTGACGGTGGTGCAGCGCCTGCGGGCCGATGGCCGCACCATGCCGATCCTGATCCTCACGGCACGCGGCAGCTGGCAGGACAAAGTGGTTGGGCTGGAAGCCGGCGCCGACGATTACCTGGTCAAGCCTTTCGAGTACCCCGAGCTGGCGGCGCGCGTCAAGGCGCTTGCTGCGGCGCTCGCTCAAGGCGACGTCGGATGTGCTGACGCTGGGGCCGGTGAGCATCGATTTCTCGGCGCAGGCTGCGCGGCTGAATGGCGCGCCCATGGAGCTGACGACGTTCGAATACCGCGTGCTGGAGTTCCTGGTGCGCGAACGCGCCCGGGTGGTGAGCAAGCAGGAGCTGTCGGACTACCTGTACCCGCACGATGAAGATCGCGACAGCAATGTGCTGGAAGTGCTGATCGGCCGATTGCGCCGCAAGCTCGACCCGGACGGCACCCTGGCGCCCATCGAAACGTTGCGCGGACGCGGCTACCGCTTCACCCTCGGATGAGGTCGGATTTTTCCATTCGCACGCGGTTGGTGCTGGGCGCCGCGCTGGTGCTGGTGGCATTCATGGCCGTGGCGGGCGGGGCGGTGCAACGCGCCCACGCCGACAGCGTGCGCGCCGCGCATTTCGTGCGGCTGCAAGGCACGATCTATCTCTTGCTGGCGGGGGCGGAGCTCGATGCCGGCGGCGCGCTGGTGATGCCCGCTTCCCTGGCGGAGCCTCGCCTGTCGCTGCCCGGATCCGGCCTGTACGCCAGCATCCTGAACGTCAACCGCCGTGAAGCCTGGCAATCCGCTTCGGCAGTGGGCATCAGCCCGCCGTTCCAGCGCAGCCTGCCCGTGGGCGAGTGGCGCAACGACACGGTCGCGGGCGCGGGCGGGGTCTTCCTGGCTGTCGACCTATGCCGTCAAGTGGGCCGGCGGCGGGGTCGAGGCGCCGCTGGTGCTGTCGGTGCTCGAAAACAAGTCCGGATTCGATCGCGAACTCCAGGTGTTCGGGCGGACGATGTGGGGCTGGCTCGGCGGCGTGGGCCTGTTGCTGCTGCTCTCGCAGACCTTGCTGCTGCAATGGGCCCTGGCGCCCTTGCGGCGCGTGGCCGCATGAGATTTCGCGCATCGAGAACGGCGAGCAAACCGAGGTGCAAGGGCGCTACCCGGCGGAGATCGCGGCGCTCACCGGCAACCTCAACACCCTGATCAAGCAGGAGAGCGCGCGCCAGAACGCGCTACAAGGAGGCGCTGAGCTACCTTGCCCATAGCCTGAAGACGCCGCTGGCCGTGCTGCGCACCGCCCTGGCCGAGCCGGCGCAGTTGCCGGCTGCCGTGGCCCAGCAAGTGAGCCGCATGGACGACATCGTCCAGCATCAGCTGGGCCGGGCGGCAGCCAGCGGCTCCGCGCGCTTTGCGCCTTACCTGGCCCTGGCGCCGATCCTGAATCGCATCCGCGATTCGCTGGCCAAGGTCTACGCCGAGAAGGAGCATGGCAATCACCGTCGATTGCCCGCCCGATCTGGCCTGGCGCATCGACGAGGGCGATGCGTTTGAAATGCTCGGCAACGTGATGGACAACGCCGCCAAGTGGGCCCGGCAGCGCGTGGCCGTCAAGATTCGGCGCGAAGGGAGCCGATTGCGGATCAGCGTGGAGGACGACGGCCCCGGATTCAGCGATACGCAGTCGATCCTGCAGCTGCACGTGCGCATGGATGAGAAGGTGCCCGGTCATGGCGTCGGGCTGGCGGTGGTCAACGACCTGGTGGCGAGCCACCAGGGCGAGTTGAACCTGTCCGGCTCGCAGTGGGGCGGGGCGCGGGTCGACATCGTGCTGCCGGCGGCCTGACTGCGAGGCGGCCCGGCATCTGGATGCCGCACGCTTCAGGGTGGAGAGCGGCTGCGCGGCGGGGTCGGTACTGCTGGCCCTGGTCGAATACGGGTCCGACCACCCACCCGTGCTGATCGAATGGGTCTAAAGTTGGTCACGCCGATCGCCGGCAGTGGTGGGCCAATTCATGAACGATTCAAAGCCTTCGACGCCTGCGTTGCAGCCGGGTCGCATCGCCCGCTCTGGCGTGGCCGCGCGCCAGACTGGCTGGACGCGTTGGCTTCCTGGGATCGATAGCATTCGCAATTACGAGATCGCCTGGCTTCACCGTGATGTCCTGGCCGGCCTGGTGCTCGACCGCCGTGCTGGTGCCGGTGGGTATCGCGTATGCGGTCGCTTCGGGTGTTGCGCCCATTTGCGGCCTGTATGCGACCATCTTCGGGTTGCTGGCCTATGCCTTGTTCGGGCCCAGCCGCGTGCTGGTGCTGGGACCGGATTCCTCGCTCGTCGCCCTGACCTTGGGCGTTGTGCTCTCGCAATCTGGCGGGGATCCCCAGCGCGCGATGATGCTGGCCGCAATGATGGCGGTCGTCTCCGGCTGCGTGTGCGTCCTGGCAGGAATCGCCCGGCTGGGATTCATCACGGAGTTGCTGTCCAAGCCCATCCGATACGGGTACATGAACGGCATTGCGCTGACCGTGCTGATCTCCCAGCTGCCCACATTGTTCGGCTTTTCGGTCAAGAGCGATGGCCTCTTCGGCGCGGTCCGGGGCTTCGTGGAGGCGATCGTGGCCGGCAAATCGAATTGGGTAGCGCTGGCGCTCGGTGCGGGAACGCTGGCGACAATATTGCTGGTGAAGCGCAGCAAGCAATATTCAGGCTTGTTGCTGGCGGTGGCAGGCGCCACGATCCTCGTCGCGGTTTTCGATCTCGCAAGGCGTTTCGGCGTGGTGGTCCTCGGCCCGTTGCCCCAAGGCCTGCCGGCCCTGGTGCTTCCCTGGATCGAGGCGGGTGACATTGTCCCGGTGCTGCTCGGCGGCGTGGCCGTGGCCTTGGTCTCGTTTGCCGACACGAGCGTGCTCTCTCGGACCTATGCGGCACGCAAGGGCGCCTTGGTCGATGCCAATCAGGAAATGATCGCTCTCGGGGCCGCCAACCTCGCAGCCGGACTCTTTCAGGGCATGCCGGTGAGCGCGAGTTCCTCACGCACGCCGGTTGCCGAGGCCGCGGGTGCCAGGACCCAGCTGACGGGTGTGGTGGGAGCGCTCACGGTAACGGCATTGCTGATGTTCGTGCCGAATCTGCTCCAGGACTTGCCCAGGGCGGCTTTGGCTGCCGTGGTGATCTCTGCCGCCTTCGGGCTGATCGAGATCGCCGACTTGCGGCGGATCTATCGAATCCAGCGCTGGGAGTTCTGGCTGTCCGTGGTCTGCCTCGCCGGCGTCGCCATACTGGGCCCCATCCAGGGCATTGTTCTGGCGGTCGTGATGGCCGTCATCGAGTTTCTCTGGGACGGCTGGCGCCCTTATTCGGCCGTGCTGGGCCGCGTCGATGATCTCAAGGGCTACCACGACATCACCCGGCACCCGCAGGCGCGTCTCGTCCCGGGCCTGGTGCTGTTCCGGTGGGATGCGCCCCTTTTCTTTGCGAACGCCGAGTTTTTCCGGGAGCGGGTGCTGGGCGCGGTGGCGGCATCGCCCACGCCGGTGCGCTGGCTGGTCGTCGGCGCCGAGCCGATCACCAGCGTCGACGTCACATCCGCCGATGTCCTGGACGAACTGGACAAGGAACTGCAAGCGGCCGGCATCGACTTGTGTTTTGCCGAGATGAAGGATCCCGTCAAGGACAAGCTCAAGCGCTTCGGTCTCTTTTCCAGGCTGGGCGAGGAGCGCTTCTTCGCGACGATCGGCCAATCAGTCAGCGCCTATCTCAAGGCCCACCCTGTTCAATGGGAGGACTGGGAGGATCGGCGTTGATGGTCCAGGGAGACGGCCGCGGCCGCGGTATCTGACGGCGAGTCGCGATCGCAGCTCAGTCCCGAGCTTCAGGACGCGTGTGACCACGCCGAAGGCAACGCATGGGCAGGGCGGCCGAAAGTGAAGGGCGCGCGCTTTTCACTTTCGGCCTGGTCGGCGGCTGATCTGCCTTGACCACCAACGCCACTGCCGTGCTGCAATCACTGCCGAGCCTGTAACGCTTCATCTTCAGCTTGCGGCCCACGCTGCTGAGGCAATACAGTGTCCGCTGGAGCTGCGTCGCAAAAGATGGGGAGCGACGCTGCCGGGCACGACTGAAGTCATACGTCTCCCGGCTGCGCCGCCGATGGCGAGTGGGTGGGCAGCTACGCGTTCGCCGTTTCCAGGAGAACGAGAATGCAGATTCCACTGATGGCCCGCAGGCATTGGCTTGCGCCTTTCCTTTTGGCAGCGCCTCTCTACGCTTTCGCCAACCCCGTGCTCGAATGGAACGACATTGCCATCAAGGCTGCCGTAGCCGCCCGACAACCGCCGCAGCTGTCGACGCGCAGCATGGCAGTGGTCCATTCCTCCATGTTCGATGCAGTCAATGCCGTCCAGCCCAAGTACCAGGCGTTCAAGTTCAACGGCACGGCGCCGCCGAATGCGTCCATCGATGCCGCCGCGGCCGCTGCGGCCCATACGGCGCTGGTCAAGCTTTACCCGGACCAGCGGGCCACGTTCGACGAGGCGCTCGCGGCGTCGTTGGCGAAGCTGCCGGAGGGCTCACCCCGCAACGACGGTGTCGCCGTCGGCCAGGCGGCCGCGCAGACCATCCTGACCTGGTGCGCCGATGACCGGCGTGGGCGCGGTCACGCTGTACCGCCCGGTGACCAAGCCTGGGTCTTACATCCCCACGACGCTGCCGGTTGCGCACGACTTCGCGCTGTCTCGCCCGTGGCTGCTGAAGAGCGCGGACCAGTTCCGCCCGCCGGCGCCGCCGGCCCTCACCAGCGAAACGTGGGGCCGCGATTTCAACGAGATTCAACAGATGGGCGGCCGAGGCTCCACCAAGCGGAGTGCCGAACAAACGCAAGTGGGGCAGTTCTGGGTGGTTACCGGGGCGCCGGCATTCAACGGCGTGATACGGCAGGCCGTCGAGAACCGCAAGCTGGGCACCGTGGAGTCCGCGCGGGTCACCGCCCTGGCCTACATGACGTTCAACGACGCACTGGTGGCCGTATTCGACGCGAAGTACACCTACCAGTTCTGGCGGCCGATGACTGCGATCCGCAACGGCGACCAGCATGACAACGCCGCCGTCAAGCGTGATGCGGGCTGGTTGCCGCTGGTCGAGACGCCCATGCACCCGGAATATCCCTGCGCCCATTGCATCAGTGCAGCATCGGTCGGCCAGGTGCTGCAAAGCGAATTGGGCGATGCGGTCGGCCCCTTGGTGATGGTGAGCCCCGCGTTGCCCGGTGTTACGCGCCGCTGGGACAAGGTTTCCGATCTCGTGCAGGAGGTGTCCGACGCCCGGGTATGGAGCGGGGTGCATTACCGCTTCTCCGCCGAGGCAGGGCAGAAGATGGGCAAGGAGATTGGCAGATACGCGGTGACGAACTACCTGCAGCCGTTGCGCTAGGCCGCCTCCAGCGCGCGGTGGCACTTGCTCCGGCATCACGCCGATGGATTTGGCCTTGCGGACGATTTCAGTGCAGCTCTGAAGGCTCCACGGCAGGCGCAGCCAGTTCGCGGCCGACCATCGCACGGGCATAGAAGTAGTTGTTGCGGGCGCGCTCGCTCAGGTGGTCCAGGTCCACCCGGCCGGTGTCATCGCATGGAAACGCGTACCCGCGGCCGCTGTCGAAGAGCGAACGAAAACGCAGTTGGAACGGCGTGGCTTTGGACTGGATCACCTGGCGTCTCCCGGTATGGGTTAACGCTTCAACGGGGCGCGGGGCGCCGCAGACGACGGTCCAGCGCAAAGGCCGCGTGAAGACTGTGTCACGCAGCTACGCGGATGGGCGACAGCTTATTCGCGCGTGACGAGAAGTACCCCGCTCATGGGCGTGCAGCACCTGAAAGACACGCATGAGGTGGTTGCAACCACATCGACGCTGGTCGCGGTGATGTCATTCGGCAATGATGGACAAGCGGGTATCGACTGACTCTGGCTCTTCACCAGAAACGAGTTCGTCGCTGGTCATCGCACCGGTCCAGGTAACACCCGCTTGATCGACCAGGCTGACCGGGGCGCCTTCGAAAGAGCCTTGCCTGGTCACGGAATAGCTGACATCGACGGTGGTCGGGAGTGCGGAGATCGGAAACAATTGGTCCCGGTGAGTTGGCCGCTGTATCTCTCGTGCAATTCGTCGTTATCCGAACCGCCGCAAGCGGTCAGCCATACGAGCGCGAGACAGGTGAAAAGCCTTTTGGGCCCGATCGGGGTGATGCGAGCCAGTCCGCTGTTTGGTGTGGTGCAAGGGGGCCGCACCGTCCCGCAACCCCTGATGTTCGGCACCCGGCTACTTGCCCTTGCCGCGGCGGTCCGGAATATTCAATGACCGTTCCGTGATGCCGATCACTCTGCGCACATTGTTGCGAATGTCCTTGCCTGCCGTTCCCCCGGGTTTAGCCTGCACGGGCTTGTTGCCAGCCGTGCCTTCAGGCCGATGATGGGTCGGCCCGCTCGGGGAGCGCGCGCCATCAGTCATTGTCTTGGTCATCGAGACCCCCTTTGTCTTAGGCATATTCTGCGACTTGGGTTGCTCAGCCTTGAGGCAAATCGCACAAGAAAATCACATACCCGTGGATTTGTTCGCTGCCTGTAGTGCATGAGCATCGCTGGCACCTGGCGCGCTGAGGCTGGCTCCCCGCGCTCAACTGCGCCGGGTTACGGGCCCTGCAATCTGGTTACCAAGGGCCCCGAGGTCCTTCCTATGCTTCGGCAATGCTCCTGGTGCGGTCCACGCCACCAAGCACCTACGTTGAAGAGAGGAAGTCAATATGGCCAACTACACCGTCGGCTATTTCGTCGGCAGCCTTGCCACTGCCTCGATCAATCGGCAATTGGCCAAGGCGCTGATTCGCCTGGCCCCGCCAGAGCTGAAGTTCACGGAAATCCCGATCAAGGATCTGCCGCTGTACAGCTATGACTACGACGAGGATTTCCCGGCCGTAGCGCGAGCGTTCAAAAAGGCCATCGCCGATGTGGATGCCGTGCTCTTCGTGACGCCGGAATACAACCGATCCATTCCGGGCGGGCTCAAGAACGCCATCGACTGGGCGAGCCGCCCGTACGGCCAGAACTCATTCACCCGCAAGCCGTCCGCGGTGATCGGCACCTCGCCAGGCGCCATCGGCACCGCGGTGGCGCAACAGAGCCTGCGCAGCGTACTGAGCTTCTGCAACTCGCCGCAGATGAATTCGCCCGAGGCCTACATCCAGTTCAAGCCAGGGCTGATCACGCCCGAAGGGGAAGTCACCGACAAGGACACCGAGAAATTCCTGCGCAACTACATGACCGAGCTGCACGGCTTCATCGTGCGGGTGTTGACGGTGTTGCCGCGCAAGTGACAACAGCGTTCACGCCCCATCATCTCTCCCGCAGCAACACGGCGCCCAAAGCAAACCCCGCCGCCAGAGCACCGTACGTGGCAAGCATCGCGCCATTGCTTAGCCGGTGCTCGTACCCCGGGGTCAGGCGTTTCGGCACTGCGTTGTAGTCGACCAGATACGCCACCGCGCTGGTGGCGATGCCTCCCGCCACGGCCTGCGGCAGCTGCTTGGCCTCGTCACGATGGCCGTAGCAACGCGAGTAAAGCGTCGCCCAAAAAATGGAGGCGGCATGCTGCGTGAGATATCCGGTGAGCGTATGGCGCCATGTCGGCTCTTGCGCCTGAAGCGATTCATCGCCCCATAGCCAATGACTGGCCGCATTGATCGGCGCCACGGCGCTGTCGTTTTGACGCGAGCCTGCGATCGCCAGGACGATGGTCGATAGCACGCCCGCCAGGCTCCCGGCGATCACGCCTTCGCGCAGGGCCTTGTACCAGGCGGGCGAACGGTCCGCAAGCGCAGCCGGCATTTCCGAAATTCTGTCGAGCAGGGCATAGGCATCTTGCTGAGTCATGTGATCCATCCATGCGTATGTGCAGAAGGTTTCAACGTACCTCTCGGGCTGAGGGCCCGAAGACATCAAGCTACCAGCCTCGCTGTAGTCAGCGGCCTACCTCGGCCCCTGCTCGGCCGCACGGTGCAGTTGAGGTCCTGCGCTTTCGCTTGACACATGCCGGTTTATTAAGTAACCTTGTGGTTATATAACTGCATGGTTTAGAAAAGCACGCCCGAATGGATACTCTGAGCCTTACCTTCGCCGCACTGGCCGACCCCACGCGCCGCGCCATCCTCTCGCGCCTGGCCATCGGCCCCGCCAACGTGAAGGAATTGGCGTTGCCGTTCACGATCAGCCAGCCCGCCATCTCCAAGCATCTCAAGATTCTCGAGCGCGCCGGCTTGATCGGCCGGTCGCGCGAGGCGCAGAACCGCCCGTGCAGCATCGAAGCCGCTCCCCTCAAGGAAGTGGCCGACTGGGCTGGCGCCTATCGGCAGCACTGGGAGGCCAGCTTCGACCGCCTGGATGCCTATCTTCAAGACGTTCAGAAAAAGGAGGCTACTCGTGCCAAACGCAAATGACGCTTCAGGCCAGGGCGAACTGGTCATCACCCGCGTATTCAAGGCGCCGCCCGAGCTGGTGTTCGCGGCCTGGACCCAGCCCGAGCGCCTTGCGCACTGGTCGGGCCCGGAAGGCTTCACCACGCCGCACCACGAGATGGATCTGAGGCCCGGCGGGCGTTATCGCGCCTGCCTGCGCTCGCCCGAGGGCGTGGACCATTGGGTGCGAGGCGTGTACCGTGAGGTCCAGCCGCCTATGCGCCTCGTGATGACGCATGCTTGGGAGGACGAGGGCGGCCAGCCCGGGCCGGAGACCCTGATCACCGTCACCTTCGACCAAGAAGCCGCCGGCCATACGCGAATGCATTTCCGGCAGACCGGGTTTACGTCGAAGGAATCGCGCGATGGGCACCTGGGCGGCTGGTCCAGCAGTTTCGACAAGCTGGCCGCGCACCTCGAAGGGGACGGCGCATGAAACTGTACTACGACGAGACGATCAATCCGCGCAAGGCGTGCGCGGCGGCCCGGCATCTCGGAGGTGCCCGTGGAGTTTGTGCGGGTGAGGCTGGCCCACGGCGAGCAACGAGCGCCCGCGTTTTTGGCGATGAATCCGAACGGCAAGGTCCCGGTGCTGGAGGACGGTGATCTGGTGCTTTGGGAAGGCCAACGCCATCATGTGCCACTTGTCCAACGTGGCGGGCGCCGACCTGTTGGCCTCAGGTCACCGACTCGCGCGCCTGCTTGACCGAAGGCGTCGTGTAGTAGCGCATCAGGATGTGCGGCAGCGCGGCCATCCCCACCATCAGACAGAAAACGAGTGCCAGGAAGTTGCGTCGCGATTCGTCGAAGGCCTTCTGGGCCGCCGCATCGCCATTCGGGTCGCCCGCATAGATCTGCGCGTGGTTCGGCATGCCGGGCAAGCGGCGCGGCCTGGGCCGTGTTGGCGGCCCCGCGCGGCGGTCCACGCCTTCCTGGCGCTTGGCTTCGTCCTTGGGCATCGCGCCCAGGGCCTTCTCGGCCGCCGCGACCTCTGCGGGCGCCGCGTTCGCTGCCTTCAGATCGGCCACCTTCTTCCGCGGCGGCAGCCTGTTCGGTGGCAAGCGGAGCCGGGCAGGCCCTTGACTTGCGTCGAATCGGCGGCGCGGGCGGCGAAGATCCTGCGCACTTCCAGTTCCTTGGGGTCGCTTGAGCAGCTGGGCCTCGCGCTCGGAGACCTTCTGAGCTGCTGGCCGTACATCAGCTGCGGGATCGGCACGCCGGTCGCTTCAGCGACAGCCAGATCACCGGGACCAGGTAGGCGATGATCAGGATGATGTACTGCGCCACCTGGGTCCAGGTCATCGCCTTCATGCCGCCCAGGAACGAGCACACCAGCACGCCGGCCAGGCCGACGAACACGCCCGATCTGGTAGGCGACGCCGACAGCCGCCTCGTGATGATGCCCACGCCGCACCTGGGCCGCGACGTAGGTGAACGAGACAGGATGCCGCGCAGATGCCGACCAAGCGCGGCTGTCGCCCTCGTAGCGCGCGCCCGACGAAGTCGGGGATGGTGTACTGGCCGAACTTGCGGATATACGGCGCGAAAAGCAGCGCCAGCAGGCAGTAGCCGCCCGTCCAGCCCATCATATACGCCAGGCCGTCGTAGCCCGGCAGCTAGAGCGTGCCGGCCATCGAGATGAACGAGGCCGCGCTCATCCAGTCGGCGCCGGTGGCCATGCCGTTGAAGAACGCCGGCACGCGCCGCCCGGCGACGTAGTACTCGTCGATGTCCGCGGTGCGGCTCATGATGCCGATCCCGGCGTACAGCGCCGACGGTCGCAACAGGAAGGTGTAGGCCGATCCAGTTTCTTCGGCAGGCCGATCTGCTCGAGCGATGGCCAGCACGACGATGAAGACGAGGAAGCCGCCGGTGTAGAAGGTGTAGGCCTTGTTGAGCTGCTTCTGGAAGGCGCGGCTGTCGCTGGCCGACCTGCTCTGGTGAGTTGGTTCCAAAGATGCCAGCCATGTCAGTCCTCCTCGGCGACGCCGTATTCGATGGTCCAGGCTGTTCATGTACCAGGCGTAGAACCCGATGATGAGGACGTAGACGCTCAGCGCGCCC
>CAVRNE010000044.1:0-274267 GCA_963722025.1 uncultured beta proteobacterium | reverse complement strand
GCATCGCGGGCCGCGCGGAAGATCGAAATCTCCGGGGGGGTGTCGCTCGACCGCATGCCGGAGCTCGCACGAACCGGCGCCGACTATGTTTCGGTCGGCGCGTTGACCCACTCCGCTCCTGCGGTCCACCTCAGCTTCGAAATCGAGCTGGATGCCTGACGCCTTGCCCTCGGATCTTGCCGATGCGCTCCGCGCAGTCGGCGCACGGCTGGGGCCCTTCCGAATTCGGCTCACTACTTTCACGAGACGACGTCGACCAACGACGTGGCTGCTGTGTACGCCGAACGGGGCGCGCCCGAGGGCACCACGGTCATCGCCGCGGCGCAGACATCGGGTCGCGGGCGCCTTGGCAGGACCTGGTACTCGCCGCCTGGCGCCGGCCTGTACTTTTCTGTCGTCATCCGTGCCGCCCGGGCCGCTCCGTTTCTGACCCTCGCCGGCGGTGTCGCGGTTGCCGAAGGCGTGCGCGCCGCCACGGGCCTTCCGCTCGAGATCAAGTGGCCGAACGACATCGTCACGTGCGAGGCCACCGGGTCTCGCGCCGGCGCAAGCTCGCAGGCGTGCTGGCGGAAGCGTCCTCATCGGCCGAGGGCCTGCAGCATGTCATCCTGGGCATCGGGATCAACCTCAGCCCAGCATCGTACCCGCCGGAGATCGCCGATCGCGCGTCTTCGATCGAGACCGAGCTCGGTCGCGGAATCGAACCCGGTGTCGTGCTGGCCGAAGTGCTGGCGGGGCTTGCCGCTGAGCTCGAGCCGATCGCCCGCGGCGACGCATCCGGCCTTCTGGCGCGGTGGCGACGCCTGGCGCCGTCAACGATTGGCGCGGCTGTCGAGTGCGACACGCCGCTCGGACGCGCGAGCGGAATCGCGGCGGGAATCGCCGACGATGGGGCCCTGCTCGTCAGAGTCGGGAATCGGGTGGAGCGCGTCATCGCCGGTGAGGTAGTCTGGAAGTAAGAAGGAACCCCAATGCTTCTCGCGATTGACGTTGGCAACACCAATATCGTGCTCGGCGTGTTCGACGGCGCCAAGCTGACCCAGAGTTGGCGGCTGCAGACGCTGCGCGAACGCACGGCCGACGAGCTCGGCATCCTCGTGTCGCAGCTGTTCGGCCAGAGCGGTCTCGACAAAGCCTCGATCACGGGCATCATCCTGTCGTCTGTCGTGCCTCCCCTGACCGGCACGATGCAGGAGATGGCCGAGCGGTACTTCGGCCGGACGCCGCTGACCGTCGATCCGGCGACCAACACCGGCATGCCGATTCTCTACACCCCGCCATCTGACGTCGGCGCCGATCGCGTCGTCAACGCGGTGGCGGCGTACGAGACGTTCGGGCGCGCGGATCGCGTGCCCGATCATCGCGGTGGATTTCGGCACGGCGACGACCTTCGACGTGATTTCCGCCGCCGGCGAGTACATCGGCGGCGTCATCTGTCCGGGCATCGGCATCTCCGCCGACGCCCTCTTTCAGCGCGCGGCGCGCCTGCCGCGCGTCGACGTCCGCAAGCCGCCGTCCATCATTGGCCAGACGACGGTGACGTCGATGCAGGCGGGCCTGTTCTTCGGCTATGTATCGATGGTCGACGGCATCGTGACGCGGATCCGCGCCGAGCTCCCGTCAGGGGATCGCGCGATCTGCATCGCGACCGGCGGCATGGCGGGCGTGCTCTCGCACGAGACGACGGCGATTCAACGTGTCGAGCCGGACCTGACGCTGCAGGGGTTGCGGCTGATCTGGGAGCGGAGTCTGGCCAAGTGAAAGCTGCGTGGCAAAGCGCGAGGGAATGCGCAGTCACGACGGAACAATAGCGAAGACCTCGAAGCTCGCGAAGACCGCGAAGAAGACATGACGAATCTTCCTCTTCGAGAACTTCGCGAGCTATCGAGACCTTCGTGTGTGGTCCCGTGCTCTGGGAAGCTAGTTGATGCCGGATTTCGCTGAATACTGCCGGCAGCTCGAGTCCTACCTCTGTCGGAAAAACGGTGGCCACCTCGTCCGGATTGTCGGTCCGGCGTTCGAGCGGGTCCGAGGGTGGGCGGACCTCGGGGTGCCGCTGACGATCGCGTGCCGCGGCATCGATCGCTATTGCGAGCGGCAGCAGGCTGCGGGGCCGCGGCGGCGTCCGGTCAGGATCGAATTCTGCGAGGCCGACATCCTCGCGGTCTTCGACGACTGGCGCCGGGCAGTTGGGGTCGTGCAAGAGGCCGGTGCCGACAGCGCTGCGCCCGCGACCAGGCAGCCGGCGCTGGCGGCTCATCTCGAGCGTATCGTCGCGCGGCTGATCGGACCGGCGGCAGCGGTCGCCCGCGCTCGAGGCGCACATCGCCGCGATCCTCCCCGAGCTCGATCGGCTGGCGGCCGAGTCGCGGAGCGTCCGCGGCGATGCCCGTGCGGCGATCCTCGATCGGTTGACGAGCTCGACGACGAACTGATGGCGCTCGCTCGTGCGGATGTCGATCCGGCGGCTGTCGCGTCGGTCCGGCGTGAAGCGGAGCAGGAGCTCGGGCCTCGGCGGGCGCATGCCGGCCGAGGCGCGGTCGCAGGCCCTCGACGCCACGTTCAGCGGCTCGTACGCGAATCACTCGCGCTGCCCACCATCCGCTATGAATGGACATCCGGACTTCTCGGCGACGAAATCGAGCTGGCGATCGAGAAGGCGGCCGCCGGCGGCCGGATGATCGCGAGGCACGATGGACAGGTCGTGCTGGTCGCCGGCACGGTGCCTGGCGAACGAGTCCGCGCGCGGATCGAGAGAGCCGACCGACGCCTCGCCTTTGCGCAGGTCGTCGAGATCAAGGAAGCATCGCCGGATCGCCGGGCCGCGTTCGCTGATCCGCTCTGCGGCGGCTGCGTCTTCTCCCACATCGCCTATCCGCGCCAGCTCGATCTCAAGCGCGAGATCGTGCTCGACGCCTTTCAGCGCATCGGACGGATGACGCTCGATCCCTCCCTGGTGGTGGCATCATCGCCCGACGGCGGGTACCGGATGCGGGCGAGGCTGCACGTCCGCGCGGCCGCGTCGGCTTCTATCGCGAGGGCACGCACGCGTTGTGCGACGCCGCAGCTACGGGACAACTCACCGAATCCTCGCTCGCGGCGGCGCAGCGGCGGTCGAGATGCGTCGAGCGCGCCGGCCGCGTGTCACGTCCGTCGAGCTCACCGAGAACATCGCGGGCGCCGAGCGCGCGCTGTCCATCGCCGTCACCGACGTCACGCCTCGCGCTCGACACGCGGGCGCCGTTGCCGGAGGTCGGCGGGCGCGGGATGCGCGGTCCATCGCGACGCCGTGGTGGACGGCCGTCGCCGGCGAGCTGCGGGTCTCGGATCCGCTCGAGGCGCTGACGAGCGGCCGTGTGCCCGACGGTTCCTTCGGCGGCACCCGGAATCATTCTTTCAAGCGAACCGGTTCCTCGTCCCGACGCTCGTGGCCGAGGTCGTCGACCCGTTCGCGGCGAACGCCCGTTCGATCTCTACGCGGGCGTTGGGCTCTTCTCGATCGCGCTCGCGGCAACGGGCCGGCGGCGAGCATGGCGGTCGAGGGCGACCGCTCCAGCGGCGCCGATCTCCAGCGAACGCCGCGCCTTGGCGAAGCGCTGACGCTCGCGCTCGACAGCGTCGAGGACTACCTCCGGCGTCGCGCGACTCGGCCTCGACACGTATCGTCGATCCGCCGAGGACGGGCATCTCGCCCGAGGCGATCGGCGGCTCGTCGCGCGACGAGCGCCGCGGCTGGTCTACGTGTCGTGCGATCCGGCGACGATGGCCCGGACGCGAGGAAGCTGCTGGACGCCGGCTACGCGCTGAGTCGCTGCGCGGATTCGATCTCTTTCCCAACACGGCGCACGTCGAGACCCTGGGGTCTTCGACATATTTCGATCGGGCTGAGGCTGGCGCATCCCGTCCAGGCGCGTGCTTCGAGTGAGTCCTCGCTCGTCAGCTTCGCGCCCTGTCATTCGTCGGGCTGACGTCGCTGACCAGAGTGCTCGCGTGCGCGCCGCCACGAACGCATCGAAGAGCGGACTGAACTCGCCGGTGCGCCAGAAGTTCTCGGGATGCCACTGCACGCCGACGCAGAAGCCCGGTCCGGCCTCTCGATCGCTTCGACGACGCCGTCGGGCGCCGTGGCCGATGCCATCGAGCCCGTCCCGAGGCGGGCGACCGATTGATGATGCCGGCTGTTGACGCGGCAGGTGTGCGCGGCGTCGACCGTCGAGCCGAGCGCCTGCTCGAGCCGCGAGCCTGGCGTCACGTGCACGTCGTGCGCGTCGGCGTTCTTCGGTTCCTCGATGCTGTGGGCGACAGTCGGACGCGACCGCTGAGGGAATGTCCTGCACCAGCGTGCCGCCGGCGGCGACGTTCAGCACCTGCGCGCCGCGGCAGATGGCGAGAAGCGGCAGGTCGGCCTCCACCGCGCGCCGGGCGAGATCGATCTCGAACTCGTCGCGCCCCGGCTCGGCGTCGTCGACCGTCGGGTGGCGCTCCTCGCCGTAGAGCACCGGATCGACGTCGCCGCCGCCGGTCAGCAGCAGGCCGTCGATCTCGTCGAGCACCTTGCGCGGGCTCTCGCTGACCTCGAGCACGCGCGCGCGTCCACCCGCCTGCTCGACCGAGGCCAGGTAGTCGTCGAGCCGGCTGCAGCGCGTGACGCCGATTGTGGGTTTCATGTGCAGACATGCCTTCTTGACATCGTCTGAGGGTCCGTGTTGTCCGTGGTCTACATCTTCGCCGGCACCGTCGCGCCCATCAGCTCCAGCGCCTTGGTGAGCTGCGCGCGATAGTAGGCGACCGCCGCCGCGCGCCACAGGCGTGCGTCCTGCGCGCTCCTCGTTCAGGATCGGATAGCGGTGATAGAACGCGTTGAACGCCTGCGCGAGCCCGAAGGCGTACTTCGCCAGCACCGACAGCTCCAGCGTCCGCACCGCCTGTTCGACGACGTCGTCGAGGCGCGCCGCTTCGAGCACGAGGCCCCAGAGGTCGAGCGCTTCTTCGCTGTCGGACGCGAGCAGCTCGACCGCGCGGTCGCCGACGCGGCGTCGAACGCCGCCTGGTCGACGCCGTCGCGCTCCTTCAGCTTGTTGAAGATGTTGTTGGCGCGGACGACGGCGTACTGCAGATACGGGCCGCTCTCGCCCTCGAAGCTGAGCGCCTCGTCGATGTCGAAGACGATCACCTTGCCGCGCGAGAACTTCACCATGAAGTAGCGGACGGCCGCGATGGCGATCGCCTCGGCGGTGTGCCTCACCTGCGCCCCGCCAGCTCGGGGTTGCGTTTCGCGACTTCGCGCGACGCCTTTTCGATGAGCCGATCGAGCATGTCGTCGGTCTTGACGCCCAGCCCCTTGCGGCCCGAGACCTCGACGAACGGTCGGTCCGCCTCGCGTCGATCGTGTAGCCCAGTTCTCGGGCGGTCGCGTGCGAGAGCACGACCATCTCGTAGGCGTAGTGCACCGAGTGCGCCGCCTGCGCTGTAGCCGAGCGCCGCGAGTGCCTGCTTGACCAGCTTCTGCAGGTAGGACTGGCGGGTGTCGATGACGTTGCACACCCATGACGCGCGGCCGAACGGCGGCGGCGTCCCCCTCGCCGCCTCGGTGCGCGAGGTCGTGGACCAGAGCGGCGGCTGCCCGTTCGCTCGGCGAACACGCGGTAGTAGAAGTCCTTGCCGAGCAGGCCGAACTTCCACAACTGGTACGCCATGTCCTTGCCGACGTAGGTCACGGTGCCGTCGGATCGCACGATGACTTTCTCGCGCGGCTCGGTGTCGCTGCGGCCGCGTCGCCCGACCGGCGTCCTCAACGCCGGCGTCCGCCGGGTCGCCGGTCAGCGTCCTCCGCCGCCACTCCCGCGCTCGCCCTCGTCGATGCGCATGACCCAGCAGCCCTGGAGGCGCCCCTCGGGCTGCAGGTAGACCGCGCCGGTTTTCTTGAGGAACTCGAACGCGTGCGCCCAGAAGTGGAGGCGGATGATGTCTCCCTCCCAGGTCAGCAGGTCGTAGCCGATGTTCAGCCGCTGCATCGTCTCGATGTGGCAACGGACGATCCGATCGGCGACGAAGGCGGCGAGTTCGGCGGTGGCGTTGCCGCCGTGCTCGATGTCGTGGAGTGCCGCGGCGCGGATCTTCAGCCGTGACTTGTCCCCCTCGTACCACTCCGTGACGCGGGCGTAGAGATCCCAGCAGTAGTAGTCGAACCGCGTGGTTTCGGCGAGGGCCCGGACCTCTTCGAGCGCTCTTCCGCTCCAGCTCACGGAAGCCGACGGCGACGTCCGCGACCTGGACGCCGGTGTCGTCGATGTAGTTCTGGATCTCGACCTGGCGGCCGAGAAAGCGGAGCAGCCGGCCGAACGCGTCGCCGAGCGCGGCGTTGCGCAGGTGGCCGATGTGGGCCGCCTTGTTCGGGTTGATGGCGGTGTGCTCGACGATCGCCTTCTCGCGTCCGCCCGGTGCGGGCGCGCCGGCGGACGGCCCGGCGCCAGCCAGGCGCGGATCTGCGCCGGCGATCGAGGAAGAAATTGACGTAGCCGTTCGGCGCCGCTTCGATGCGCGTGAAGCCGGCGCTGCCGATCGCGGCGACGATCTCCTGCGCGATGGCGCGTGGCGCCTTGCGCAGCCGGCGCGCCAGCTCGAACGCCAGCGGAACGGCGAGATCGCCGAACGCGCGGCGCGGCGGAACCTCCACCGACATCGCGGCGAGCACGGGATCGGTTGCGGGAATCGGGTAGAGGCGCGTGACGGCATCCGCCATCAGGCGCCGGACGGTCTGTTGTGTGGGTAGAATCATGGACCAAGTTCATCCATGATACGATCCTGTGAGCGTTGGATCCTTCTAACAGCTTCTTGGCGCGTTCGTAATCATGCGGCGTGTTGACATTCACGAACACCATGCCATGGGGGTCGTGCGCCGCCAGCGCCGGGCCCACCTCGGCCACCCTCACTCCCTCGGGCAAGACCGACGCTTCGAGCTGTCCGCGCTCGATCGCTCACGAATCGGCGCCGCGCAGCAGCGCGCGTAGATCGCGCAGAGCGGCTCGTAGCCGCGTGGGGTGCGCGGAATGACGAGATCGCCGTCGAGCGACCATGTACGTGATCAGCGCCGCGCTCAGGAACGGCATGTCGCAGCCGACGACCAGCATGCGATCGTGCGGCGACGCGTCGATCGCCGTGTAGATGCCGCCGAGCGCGCCGCGCCCGGGAAAGCGTCGCGTACGAGTCGAGTCCGCCTTCGCCTCGCCTTCCGCGCTCGTCACCGCGTAAATCGGCGCCGCGACGTGGCGCAGCGCCTCGAGCTGGCGCTCGATGATCGTCTTGCCGCCGACCGTCAGGCGCGCCTTGCGGGCGCCGCCGAGGCGCGAGGCGCGTCCGCCGGTCAGAATGGCCGCCGCGAGCGGCCGGGTGGAGTCGGCTCGTTCATGTCTGTTCCACAGTATCAGAGCCATCGGTGACGCGGCCACCACGATATCGGAAGGCGCATGATGCGGTGACAACCTAATGAGTGAGCGCGCGAATCGGCCGGGTCCTCGTCGCGAGCCTTCATCAGGCGATTGCCGACCTGCTGCCGGATCGGCTCGAGTTCTACGAGAACTGGCTCAACGCCCCCGGGCTGCGCGAGGGCACGATCGGCCTGGCGCCGCTCTCCGCCGTGCTGAGCTTCCTTCGTATCGAAGGGGATGCATACAATCGGACAGCGGAGCGGGCCGGCGAATACGCGGCGGAGTGGACGGTCAGCAGCATGTCGGGGTTCGAGCGCCGGGTGATCGGCGTGCTGCCGACCGGCTGCGGACGCGGAGCGCGCTCCGCGCCGCGGCGGCGCTCGTGCGGTCGACCTATCCGGGATCGCGGGCTCATCAAGCTCAGGCGCGGGAACGCCGTCGATCGACCTGCGCGGATCCCTCTTCTGCGAGGTGCGCGAGGCGTCGGCGATGCCGCTCTGCGGGTTCTACGCGGCGGCGATCGCCCGCGTGCTTCACATTTTTCGCTGCAGGCCGACGCGCAGGTCCACGAATGCCGCGCGTCCAGCCGCGGAAAGGGATGCCAGCTGACGGTGGACGTCGCGGCGCGCCGACCGGCGAGCCCGCCGCCGCAGCATGACCAGGATGCGACATTGGCGCTGCTGACGCTCTGCCGTCGTCTGCTGCTCGCGACCGCCGCGCCGCGGCGCCGGCCGCTGGCGCCAGACGGCTCGGCCCCGGCGTGCGCCGCGGCCGCGTCCTGGTCGTGCCGTTCGAGAACGCCCGCGACGAGCCGCGCTTTCACTGGCTGAGCGAAGCCGCCGCGGTGCTCCTGACCGACGGCCTGCGGACGAGCGGCAGCGGCGCGATCGTCGCGTCGCAACGCGTCCGCGCCTTCGAGCAGCTGTACCTCCGGTCACCGCGACGTTCAGCCGCGCCACCGTCATCAAGGTCGGACAGCTCGTCGGCGCGACCGAGGTCGTCGTCGGCACGTACCGGTCGACGGCGACGCTCCGGTCACGGCGCGCAGCATTCGCGTCGACCCCGGCCGCCTGCAGCCCGAGGTCGCCGAGCGTGGCCCGCTGACGGAGTTGTTCGGCATCTTCGAGCGGCTCGCCGGCCGCTTGGGCCGGGGGGCTGCGCGACCGGCCGATGCGCCCGTTCCGCATCCTCCGCTCGACGCGTTCGAGAACTACATCAAGGGACTGGTGGCGGAGAGCCCGGTCTCGCAGGCGTCGTTTCTCGAAGCGGCGCTTCGGGACGCGCCGTCGTTCGATCGGGCGCGCCTGGCGCTGTGGGAAGTCCGCACCGAGCAGGCCGACCACGTGGCCGCGCTCGAGGCGGTCCGCGCCGTGCCGTCCACTCTCGTCGCTCGTTCCACGCGCGTTTCTTTGCCGGCATCTCGCTCATCGAGCTGAAGCGCTACGACGAAGCGCTGAGTCTCTTGAAGACCTCGCTGGAACCGCTGCCCGCCGAGCCCGGCCGCCAACGCCGCCGTGCTCAACAACTTCGGCGTGCTGATCCTGCGCCGCGGGACGACGCCCCAGGCGGGCACGGCGGTGTACTACCTGACCAAGGCGACCGACGCCGATCCCGACCCCGACTACATGTTCAACCTGGGGTACGCCTACGCGCCGGATCGCAACTATCAGGGCGCGCTCTATTGGCTGCGCGAGGCGCTGCGCCGGGACCCGGCCGACGTCGACGCGCACTACGTGCTGGCGGTCGTGCTTCAGGCGACTCGGCAACACCGTCGAGGCGGCGCGCGAACGCGATCTCGCGCGGCAGCTCTCCTCGCGATACGAAGAGCTGGACCGCCGCGCGCCGGACATCGGGCGCCCGTGCCGCCGGGCCTCGAGCGGATTCGGCTGGACCCCGAGGGGTCGTGGGCGCTGCGCGCCGATCAGACGATCGTCAGCTCGGCGCAGCGCGAACAGCGCGAGCTGGCCGACGTTCCATCTCGAACAGGGGCGCCGCCTGTTCGAGCGCGAGCAGGATCGCGAGGCGCTCGCCGAGTTGCGCAGGGCCGTCTACCTGTCGCCCTACGAGGCGCGCGCGCACCTGCTCATCGGCCGCATCCACCTGCGCGGCGGGCCGGCCCGCTGATGCCGTCGACGCCTTCAAGATCTCGATCTGGAGCGAGGATCACGCGCCGGCGCACGTGTCTCTCGCCGAGGCGTACCTGAAGACCGGCGACAGGCCAACGCCCGCGCGGAAGCGCAGCGCGCGCTGGTGCTCGACCCGGGGTCCGCCGACGCCAAGCGGTTGCTGTCGGAGATCAAGTAGCGCAGACACGAGTTCGAGGGAAGCGCGTTCGCGGCAGGGGGACCGACGCCGTCGCCCGCGGTTCTAGTCAGGAGGTCGCCATGCGCGTCGCCAGAGCCTGTTTCGTCGCTCTGCTGCTGGGCGCGGGCGGCGTCCTGCTGGGGCCCGAGCTCAGTGCGACGGGCGCCGGCGGCCTCGCGCAGGCTGACAGTCGCAAACCGATCGTCTACACCGCCGAAGTCGACGGGATCATCCACCCGATCGCGACCTCCTACATGCGGCGGGCGATCGCCGAGGCCGATGCCGCAAAGGCCGACCTCCTCGTGATCATCCTGCGCACGCCCGGCGGGCTCGTCGACTCCACGCGCGACATCAACGCCGCCATTATCGGGGCGAAGACCCCGGTGGTCGTCTTCGTGGCGCCGCCGGGAGCCGGGCCGCGTCGGCCGGCTTTCTGATCACGATCGCCGCCGACATCGCGGCGATGGCGCCCGGGACGCACATCGGGGCGGCACATCCGGTCTCGGGCAACGGCGAAAAAATCGACGACACGATGGCCAAGAAGATGGCCTCGACGTCGCCGGTATGCGCGCACGCTCGCTGCCCAGCGCAAGCGCAACGTCTCGCTCGTGGAACAGGCAGTCACCGAGAGCCGGTCGTACACCGAGCAGGAGGCGGCCGCGGCCGACCCGCCGCTCATCGACGTCATCGCCGACTGATTTTGCCGGATCTGCTTCAAGAAGCTCGATGGCCGGACCATCCACCGCTTCGACGGCCGCAGTCAGACGCTGCGCACGCTCAGCGCGGAGGAACACCGCGTCGCGATGATGTACCCATCAGCCGGTGACTTTGCGACTGCCTCGCCGCCGATATTGCCACCCGCACCGGCCCGGTTTTCCACGACCACCGGTTGCCCGAGAGCCTCCTGCAATGGAATGCCGATGGCCCGTGCGAGCTGATCGGCGGCGCCGCCTGGCGGGAAGTTCACGACGACGCTTACCGGCTTGCTCGGCCAGGTCTGGGCGAACGACGGCGCGGCCAGGCCATGAAGAGCAGGGCACCGGCAAGGATGCGGCGGCGAGGGGAACGCTTCATGCTTGTCTCCATTTTTGTTTGTCTTCATGCCGGTGTTCGCGGACTCAGGGTTTTGGGTTTGCGCACGAACCGGATCGGCTGCTCCTTGACCGGTCGCGCGGGCGCGCCATGCCAGCAGCGCGACGTCGAGCGCCTTGCCCGCATCATCGGCCAACGCGGCCTCGCGTGCTGCTTCGACGGCCTCGGCGCTCGCTTCGACCGACGCGCCGTGCGCGAGATGCTCCAGCACGTGCAGCAAGTTCTCCTTGCCCCGTTCGTTGGTCGCGCCATAGCCCTTGATCAAGCGGCCGCACAGCGCGATCTCATGGCCGAGTCGCCAGTCGCGTCGGCTGCCGTCGACCACGCCCGCCAGCCACTTCTCGATCATGGTCTGCTCCACCGCGTAACGGCTGCCGCGCACCCGCAGCCACTTGAGGCCGGCGAGGGTGCGCAAGGCCAGCATGCCGAAGACGGTGTGCGTGCCGACCTTCAACGGCAGGGCCCAGGCTGCTTGCCCTTACGAACGCGCCCGCGCTCCCAGGGCACCAGCGCTGGGGCCATCGCCCCCGGCAACAGCGCTGCGAACTCCGGAACGCCGGGCTTGAAATGATCGTAGACCTTGAGCAGGTCGTCCTCGCCGGCCTTGACTTCGCCCTTGACGCGCTGCCAGCGAGTGTCGCGGCTCTTGAGGTCGGCGACCCGCACGATGTCGTCGAAGGCCATCCACAGCGCGAGCCAGCGCGCCATTTCGCGCGTGGTGGCGAAATTCCGGATGCCCGCCGGGTCGGCGGCGCGTTCGGCGTGCAGGACGTGTTGCAGTCGCTGCAGGTAGAGATTCGCGTAAGCCGGGCCTTGGTACTCCAGCATGCGGGCATGGCCCAGGGCCAGCATGTCATGAGTCTGCGCGGGAAATGCGCGAGAGAGCCGTCATTGCGGGCTTGACCCGCAATCCATCTCGCGCGCCAACGTGGATCCCGGATCAAGTCCGGGATGACAGCCCATCCCTGCGTCCACGCTCGAACGCCCTGCGCAAATCCGCGCAAGCTCGCCTCCGCGCCCTTGCCGCCCGCGCGCACAACGGCTTCATAATCCTCGCGCGCAAACGGAAACACCCCGCTGCCCGCGATCGCGCCCAGCATCACGGCGCTGACCACCGTCCCCGCTTCCGCCGCCACGGCGCCCATGTCGAACACGTGATGCTCGCGGCTGAATTGCTGCACCACCTTGATCAGTTCCGCGCTGTCGGCGCGGCCGTCCGCCATTGCATGCGTTCCGCGTCGTCAACGTCCGGCTCGAGGAGGTGATGACCAGCGTGCGATCGGGCGAGCTCATGCCGTTGCCGATCTGGCGGGTGGTCTCCAGCAGCTCCGAAGACACCATGGCGTCCAGCGCGCCCGGCACCGGGTTCAGGCTGAATACCGGCCGCTTGCCGCCGAGCTGCGAGAGCGGAACCGGGAACACCTCGACGTAGTAGGTCGTGGCGCCGGTGCGCTGCGCCACGCCGGGAATCGAGGTGCTCTGCGCCGCGTAGCCGGCATGGTGTGCGGTCTCGACCAGCCATTCGGTCAGCACGCCGCCGCCTTCGCCGCCCAGGGCGCAGATCAGGAGGGAAATGGGGGCTTGGTTCATGTCAGGCCGGCCGCAATGCATTGACCACCGCGCCGCGCAGGGCGGCAATCAGCCGCTCGTGCCACTTGGGGTTCTGGATCACCTCGGCGCGGTAGAAGGAAGGGCACAGGGTCGCTGCATGGGCGTTCTCTCCGCACAGGCCGCAGCCCACGCAGCCGTCGATCACGACGGCCACCGGATCCACCTTCAGCGGATCGGGGTTGTCCTTGATGGTGAGCGTGGGGCATCCGGACAGGCGGATGCAGGCGTGGTCGCCATTGCACACGTCCTCGTCCACGCCGTACTTCACGCGCACCACGCGCTTGCCCGTCTTGAGCAGATTCGCGATCCAGGGCTTGACGCGGCGTTGGCGCTCGAGTTGGCACTCGCCCTCGGCCATGATCACCTTCAGGCCGTTGAAGTCGCTGGTGAAGGCTTCCTTCAGCGTCTCGCGCATCTTTTCGACGTGGTAGGTGTGCACCGTGCGCAGCCATTGCACGCCCAGGCCCTGCAGTGTGGATTCGATGGTGGTGTTGGTGTGCGTCAGGCTCTCCACTTGTCCGCGCCGCGCCTTCGCGGCGCCACCCGGCGTGGAGATCAGGTTCTGCGTGCCGGTGGCCGACGAATAGCCGTTCTTGAAGATCAGCAGCACCGCATCGTCGTTGTTGAACAAGGCGCTCTGCACCCCGGTCAGCAAGCCGTTGTGCCAGAAGCCGCCGTCACCCATGATCGACAGCGTGCGGCGCTGCATCATCGGCGACACGCCGGCGCGGCTGGCCAGGCTCATGCCGTAGCCCAGGATGGAATGCCCCATGGAGAAGGGCTCGAAGGTGCCGAACGCGTGGCAGCCGATGTCGGCCGCGATGTGGACCGGGCCGACCTCCTGCTGCGCCAGTTTGAGGGCCGAGAACACCGGCCGCTCGGGGCAGCCGATGCAAAAGCTGGGAGGGCGGTTGGGCAGCGGCTTGTCGAGCTGGGCCGCGACGGCTTCGCGGCGCGCGCGATTGCCGGCCAGCCATTGCCTTGGCCGATTTCGTCGCCGGGCCGGGGAAGTAGCTGGACAGCGAACGCGAGCAGCCCCTGCGACAACACCTCGACGGTGTACTCGCCCGCTGCGGGCAGCAGGTCCTTGCCGTGCAGCCGGGTCTGGATATCGCGCCGGCGCAGCAGCGTCGCGATCTCCTGCTCGATGTATTCGGGCTGGCCTTCCTCGACCACGATCACCCCGCGCTTGCCCACGCAGAATCGCCACCTGCTCGGGCACCACCGGCTAGGTGACGTTGAGCACCAGCAGCGGAATGTCACTGGCGCCGAAGGCATCGGCCAGGCCCAGCTGCTGCAGGCTGCGCATCAGCGCGTTGTACAGGCCGCCCTGGACGATGAGCCCCAAGTCCTGGTGTTTGCCGGGCATGAGTTCGTTCAGCCCCTGCTCCACGATGTACTTGCGCGCGGCCGGAATTCGCTCCTCGCCCTTCAGCTTTTCATGGCGGAACGTCACCGG
Source organism: uncultured beta proteobacterium (assembly GCA_963722025.1). Classification (GTDB taxonomy): domain Bacteria; phylum Pseudomonadota; class Gammaproteobacteria; order Burkholderiales; family Burkholderiaceae_C; genus Ramlibacter. Next base: position 260,374 of record CAVRNE010000044.1, on the reverse strand, counting down.
CGGATGCGCGAGCCGCATGTAGTCGAAGCCCGCCGGGTTTTCCATCAGCGCCCGGGTCGAGACCGCGGGCGGCAGGTTGTCCTTGGCCTCGAAACTGCCGCGCACGTGGCAGGCCCGGATGCGCAGTTCCAGGATGCAAGGCATGTTGGACGATTCCGATAGGCGGAAGCCTTCCTCGACCATGCGCACCATGACGCCCAGGTCGGGCCGGGGATCGAGCAGGCACATGGTGGACTTCAGCGCATAAGCGTGGGTGCGCTCCTGGATCACCGATGCGCCTTCGCCGTAGTCCTCGCCCACCACGATCAGGGCGCCGCCCTTGACGCCGGGGGACGAAAGGTTCGATAGCGCGTCCGAGGCTACGTTGGTGCCGACTATGGACTTCCAGGTCACCGCGCCGCGCAGCGGGTAGTGGATCGAGGCGCCCAGCATGGCGGCCGCCGAGGCTTCGTTGGCGCATGCTTCGACGTGCACGCCCAGCTCGTCCATGTAAGACTTGGCCTGGACCATCACATCCAGCAGGTGCGACACCGGCGCGCCCTGGTAACCGCCGACATACGCCACGCCCGATTGCAGCAAGGCCTTGGTGATCGCCAGGATGCCCTCGCCATGGAAGGTCTGGCCCGCGCCCAGACGCAAGGATTCGATCTCCTTGCTGAATGAAATTTCCAAGATGGTCTCCGGTGGGCTGCGACGCATCCGGTACGCCAGTTTCGGGTGCTGTGCGCAGGCGTTATTAATCAATACAATGAAATGACTAAGTGGTATCACTGCAATGCATATCAACGAGATCGACCTCAACCTGCTGCGCCTGTTCGACGCCGTGTACCGCACGCGCAACGTCAGCCGCGCGGCGGAACTGCTAGCCCTGACGCAGCCCGCGGCGAGCCAGGGCCTGACGAGGCTGCGAGCGCTGATCCATGACCCCTTGTTCATGCGCGCCGGCGGCGGCGTCCAACCCACGCCGAAAGCGGACCGCCTGGCCGACCCTATACGCCTGGCGCTGGTCACGATCGAGCAGGCCCTGAGCGAATCGGCCGGCTTCGAGCCGCTGCAGTCGCGCCGCAGCTTTCGCATCCACATGAGCGACATCGGGGAAGGGCGCTTCCTGCCGGAGCTGATGATGATGCTGCGGCAGCGGGCGCCGAACGTGCGGCTGGAAACCATGCCACTGCCGCGCACCGATATCACTGACGCGCTCGACAGCGGCAGGATCGACCTGGCTTTCGGCTTCCTGCCGATGGTCAAGGACACCCAGCGTGCCCAGCTGCTCAAGGATCGCTACATCGTCCTGGTGCGCAAGGGCCATCCGTTCACGCGCAAGCGCCGCAGCGGCAAGGCGTTGCTGTCGGACCTGGGCCTGCTGGAGTTCGTGGCGGTGCGCACCCACGCCGACACCTTGCGCATCCTGCAGCTGTTGAACCTGGAGGACCGGCTGCGCCTGATCACGGAGCACTTCATGGTGCTTCCTGCGATTGTCCGGGCGACCGACCTCGCCGTCGTGATGCCGCGCAACATCGCCCAGGGTTTTGCCGACGCAGGCGGCTACGCCATCGTCGAGCCGCCGTTGCCCCTGCGCGACTTCGCGGTGTCGCTGCACTGGAGCAAGCGATTTGAAGCCGATCCCGGCAACCGCTGGCTGCGGCAGGCCATCGTGGAAATCTTCAAGTCCTGAGCTGCCGCAGCAGGGACCACGCGACCCCGGCGAGCAGCAACACGCCCGCAAGCAGCACGCCCCACAGCACGGCGGTCTTGCCGGGCACTGCGCCCGGCAAGAACCTGGCGAGCAGTCCGGCATCCGGCGTGCTCGCGATGGACGTGCCGATCGAAGCGGCCGGCAAGTCCTCGGGCTTTCGCGATGATCCCAAAGCGGAGGTGATCGTGGCGAGCGGCAGCGCAGCCGGCTTGCTGCGCGCATGTCCGGCGGCCAACTGGAAGGGGCCATCGCCGGTGGCCACGAAAACCAGTTGCAGCGGCTCGAACTCGGCAGCGGCCTGCAGCTGCGCGGTGGCAAGGTCCGCGCCGTTGCTCGCTTCCACGCGCAGCCAGCGCGCGCTGGCGCCGTGCAGGGCCACCGATGGATTGACGGCTTCGCCGCCCGCATCGGCGAGGCGATAGACGACGGTCTGCGCCAGCAAGCGCCAGGGCTGCGATGGTTCATTGCGCCCGAGGATGCGCACCGGCAGCAGGGAATTGGCGCGCGGCGTGGTCAAGGCCAGCCCCGCCAGCGGCGTGAGAAAGCCCGTAGTCAGTTCCACCGCGCCTGCTCCCGCGGCTTGCGGTGCGGCGAGTTCGGCGCGCACGCGCGCCCGCGCCGGCGCCGCGGCCGCGATAACGCCTGAGACGGCGGTCAGCGACACGCCCTCCTGGTTGCCCCAGTCCAGCCGCAGAAACTGCCCCTCGAGCTTGACCGGACGCTCGAACTCCAGAGTCATGTTGACCGGCGCGCCCTCGCCCTCGAAGCGATACAGGCGGCCGCGCACCGCTCGCGTGTTCCACTGCGACAGATCGGGGCTGGTGGACACCGATATGGCCACCGGCGTGTTCGGCGGCACGGTGCCCTGCACCATGAGCCCGCTGAGCGTCTGCTCCTCCTCCTTGGTCGCGAACAGGGCCGAATTCAACCGCGGGGCCCCCGGGACTGGCGAGCCGCTCATGTGCACCCAGACCGAGCGCTGCCCGTCCTCCTGGATGCGGACTTGCGTCGAGCCCGTGGGCTGCCGGGTGCCGCGCGCCGGGCTGTACAGCGGCAGCGCCGGATAGCTTCGTGTGGTGGCCAGGGCGCCGGCGGGGTTTTGGGGGGAGCCATGATGGCGAAGGCGACGGCCTCGCCCGTGGCATTGAATACCCGGATGTCGCGGGCATCGCTGCTTTGGAATTGCAGCAGCGCCTGCGCGGGCAGCTCACCCGCGCCATGCTGGTGCCGGCAGGCAGCTCAGCGGCGAGCGCCACGCGAATTCCGACGGCGCTTCGGCATGGCACAGGCCGGCGCAAAGCGCCAGTGCGGCCGCGACCGCTCCCAGCGCGGCTCATGGCCGGGCTCCCTGCAGCGCTTCGTCGCTTCGGCGGGCCACCGGCGGCAGGGGCGCGAAGTAGCCGACCACCAGCATGAGCACGCCCACCGCGATGAACACGAAGATGCGCTCGGAGCCGCCGCGATTGGACAGGTCGATGACGAACAGCTTGAGCACCGTGAGGCCGAGCAGCCCCGCGCCCAGCATCCATGCCGCGCGCAGGCCGCGCCGGTGCGAGCCCACCATCAGGCCCAGGGCGATCAGCGTCCACAGGATCGAGTAGCCGGCCTGCACCAGGAACGAGTCGAACAGTCGGCTGCCGTCCCACGGGACGCCGGCGTAGTGATGGACGACCCTCAGCCAGACCGTATTGATGGCGACGAAACCGATCGCAGCCAGCGCGAGCAGCCAGCGCGTATCGCGTGCCGCGGCCGGCACCGCCAGTTCGCTCTTGCGCATGCGTGTGAGCCAGATGGCACAGGCGCCCAAGCCGAGCGCGATGGCCAGGTCCGTGGGGTTGAGCAACGGAACGTAGGGCAGCGGCCTGGCATTGCCGCCCGAATACACGGCGACCAGCAGGCAGGCGAGCGCGACCGCGAACGCCAGTGGCGCGGCCGCCAGCCACAGGTAGGCCCGGCCATAGCGGTTCAAGGGCCAGGGGCCGCCCTCGTGCGCTGCCGCGAACCAGGCGCGCCGCGACAACAACAGCAACACCACGATGCCAGACACCAGCAGGATCACGGTGGCCCAGGCGGTTTGCCAAAGCCGGGCCTCGCCGACGGCGAACACCAGCAGGTTGCCGCCCAGCAGGACCAGCAGCCAGACGCCGCCGGCATGGACCCACGGCCACCAGCCTTGCGGCCGCCCCGCGTCGAGGCGGCGCAGCATCACGGCATGCAACGCCAGCGCGATCGGCCAGGAAATCCAGCCCCAGGACTGGAACACATGGTTCAGGGTTGCCACACCGATCAGTGCGAAGACCACCATCACGGGCAGCACCGTATAGGCGGGCGTGGCGGCGATGGGCCAGGGCGCTGCGCGCGCCGGCAAGGCGAGATGGTGCAAGGCGAAAGCGCTGCCCACCCAGGCCAGCATGTGCAGGTGCAGGCGCGCGGCGGCTCGAACACCGGCACCGCAATGCCTTGGACGTCCAGCGGCATGCGTTCGATTTCGCTGTTGAGGGCGTACTGGCACCAGAGGAAACCGATCCAGAACAGAAAGGGCGACAAACCATGTTCCAGTTTGGCGAACGCGCCCGCCATTCCTTCGCCGCATTGCGGCGCAGGCTCGCGCGACCAATGCGCGATACCGAATGCGGCGAGGGCCAGCATGGCGCCGCCTATGAAGGCGGGATGCGCCAACGGCCACTGCGCGGCCACGCTGCGGGCATGCGATTCCAGAAAGGCCACGGCAGCCAGGGCTTGCAGCGCCAGCCCGGCGGCGCGAGCCAGCCAGCGGTCCTGGCGGCGGCCCATCCAGAACACAGCCGCGCCTTCGATGGCCCATACCGCCGAGGTCCAGCGCGCATCCAATGCCAGCGGCACGGCCAGCGTCACGAAGCCCAGGCCGAGCGCGGCGAAACATTCGGCCAGCCAGCGGTGCACCTGGCCACGGCCGCCCGGCGTCGCGCCATCCACCAACCCAGCGCCAGGTACAGCGCGCCCATTGCCAGCGACGAAAACGCGGTGGCGTACTCGAACGGGCGCACCAGGGCGGCCTGCAGGCCGAAGGCGACGATGGGCGTGCCGAAGATCAGCGTGGCATCGACCGCGCGCTTGGGTTCCAGCGAATGGCGCGGCGCGTACAGCAGGCTGGCGGCCAGATAGACCAGGAAAAAGGCGATCAGGAAAGGTTCGGTCGTTTCGAAGTTCTCGGGACGGTACTTCAGCACGCCCCAGAGCGTGGCCACGCCGAAGGTGGCGAAGAAACCCAGCAGGTTGAGCGCCCGCCAGGCCTTGACCCAGGCCAGCCCGGCAATGGCGACGCCCAGCAGCAGGTAGTAGGAGAACAGGCCGACATGGTTGCCCTGGCCCGTGGACACCAGGATAGGCGCGGCGAAGCCGCCGGCAAAACCGATGAAGGCCATGGGCATCGCGTTCTGCGCCACCGCGATCACGGCCGCGAACACGCAGACCAGGCCCAGCGCCGCGAATGCCGCGCCCGCCGGCAGGAACTGATAGAGCCGGAACGCCGCGAACACCGTGAGGTACAGCACCGCGACGCCCGCGCCCTGCAGCGTCAACGCGTAGGCCAGCTTGTCGGGTGCCTTGCGGCGCAACCGAAAGCCGCCCGCGAACAGCGCGATGCCCGCCGCGCCTATGGCGGCCAGGCGAAGCTCGGGCGGCAGCAATGCATTGTCGATGGCGTACTTCGCCAGGAACGCCAGGCCGACGAACAGCACCAGAACGCCCATGCGCACGACGGTATTGCCGCCGAAAAGCCAGGCCCGTGCCCGGCCGAAGGCGGCGGTGATGAGATCGGGTTGCTGCGGCTTCGGCGGCTGGACAGGGCGTGGCCGCGGTTCGGCGGCCGGCGCCGTTGGCGGTGGGGCCGGCAGCGGTTGCGGCAGGGTGGCCTGGAAGTCCCGCGGCGCTGGCGCGTCGGCTCGGGCCGCAGCCACCACAGGCGCAGCCGCCGGCTTCGCCGCCAGGGCCGCCTTGATCTCCGCCCGCACGGCCCCGCGCAAACCGCGGCCGGCCAGGGCGCCGAGGACCGCGCCCACCAGGAGATGAATCTCCCAGTCGTGCCCGCGCCACAACAGGCCGAGCACGCCTCCGCAAATTGCTCCCCACATCACCATGGTGAACCCCTCTCGCCGCAATGGCGGCAGCAGAATATGCCAGGCAATGCATGCGTGGCATGCCTGTGCGCGGGGACAGTATAGGAGGAGCTACCGGCGGGGCGCACCGGGATTCCCCGGAGCGCTCTCAGGCGAACATTCGCCGGGCCTTGTCGGCCAGTTCTTTTTGTCTCAGCATGATCCGGGGCAGATCGGGATGCAGGGGGTTGATCTCGCGCATTGCCCAGCGGTAGAACGCCTGCGCGACCATGACGTGGATGAGGTTGAGGATCTTCATGTGACCTATGGTGCTGATGCCGCCGGGGCCGGCCTTGTAGGCGCCTGCCTCATCCATTCGCGGCTTTAACCGACACGCGTTGTCGGACGGCATGAGTAGCTCAGCGGCCAGCGGCATTGGCACGGTTGAGCACGGCCAATGCGAAATGAAAAGAAAAGGCGACCGCACCCGCCGCCGCCGCCACGTTGCCGGGACGGCCCAGCGGCAGCGCTGCGAGAAGCTCTGCACGATGTGCGGGCCCACGCCCACCGGCAGTTCCCGTCCCTCCACCAGGATGGTCTTGGCGTCGGTGGTCCGTCGGCGCTCTCGACGAACTGGAGCACCTGTTCCACCGCCTCGGGCTTCTTGAGGTCGAGCTCGATGGATTGACGGTTGCGGTTGAGCAGATTGAACGGGTTGGGGCGCTTGACGCCCAGGTCGGCCGGCTCGGTGCGGTCGATGCGCAGCACCGTGGCGCCGAGGTCGGCCAGCAGCATGGCGGCCATGGGGCCGGGGCCGATGCCGGGAGTTCTTCGATTTAGGCCGTGCAATGGTCCCATGGAATTCGGGTCTCCTTGAATGGTCGGATAGGAGGGCGAGTGTTGCGGTCCGCGAACGGGACCGCGGAAAGCCGCGGACTTGAGACAGGATGCGAGGGTTGCGAGGTCCACCCCCTAGCCTCTCGGGCAGGGTGGGCATCCGTTCGCAACTGTCGGGCCATCATGCCAGCCCCCAACTTTCAGTCGCCTGCGGATCCGGACGTCATCCATGGGGTGCAGAGAAAATCGTGGTCCAGTCGTGTTTCATGCTGACCACCGTCCATCCCTTCGTTCGTGCCAGTTCCAGGCACTTCTCCGCGCCCGCGGTGTAGTCGAACTCACGCTCCTTGTCGTCGTGCAGCAGCAGCAGCCGCAGCGCCGGTCGTCGCGGGCCACCCGCAAACTGCAACATTTGAATGTCGCCGTTGGAGTTACCGAACGCGATGATCGGGCGGCGACCGATGCGGCTCCAGATGCGCACCGGCTTGACCGCGCCGTCGTCGAACACATCGGGCTTGGCAAGGTAGGCGACCTCGCCGCATTCGCCGTTTTCGGTGTAGCCAAGTGCGTTGGAACTACCGACAACGCGCTCGGATGGAATGCCATAGATCTGCTCGGTGACCACGCGCATGAAGTCGCGGTTACCGCCCGAGGCGATGTAGTTGACGAAACCGTTGGCTTCCAGGTAGCGCAACAACTCGACCATCGGGGCGTAGCCGCAGTCGCGATAGCGTCGCTGCAGCGAGGGGTGCTGCGCACTGTCGAGGAATGCTGCAGCGCAGCCTGGTAGTGCTCGACCGACATGCCCTCGAAAGCTTTCAGCAAGCCGCCAATCAGCACCTTCACGTTGCTGTCGTCGCCGTGGTAGTGCTGCGTGACGAGCTCGCCCAGCCATGCATAGTCCTTGTGGTATGCGGCTTTCCACGGCTGCTGCTCGCGCAGCGACGCATCGGCGTCGGCCATTTCGGCCAGGCGCTGCAGGATGAAGCCAAGTTCCACCGGCATCGGCTTTTCCGCCCACAGCGTGCCGTCGTTGTCGAACACGGCCACCCGTGCGGCAGGTTCGACGAAATCGGGTGAACCCTCGGCAGTCACACGCTGTACAAAGGCTTCGATCGCGCGCCGCGCCGGACCGTCGTTCCAGGATGGGAGAGTGTCACGAGCTACTCAGCTAGCGGCCAGGTCCCTTTGCAGCGCATCTTCCAGCTTTTTCACCATGTCGTCGACATTGAAGCTCGCAGGCTTTTGCCGCGGCGGAATTCCTTGAAGGTCGACAGCCATCGCCACCACCGCCTGCGCCGGAACGAGGAAGAAGAGCTGGTTGGTGGTCTGGAATGGCATGGCGCTTTCGTCGGCCGCTCGAACGGATCCGATCGCAGGTTGTAGGCGCGGGGAATGCGGTAGTTGGTGAACTCGCGCGTTCACACCTCCAGGCCCTGTGCCGAGCTGCTGCAGGAAGTTCAGCTTGATGTTCTTCAAGCGGATTCCGCAGAGCTGGCCGTCGTCGTTCCAGTAGATGAACTCCTGGCGCGGCCATTCCTTGGTCTCGCCCTTGAAGGCCGGCATCAGGTTGTAGCCGTCGAGGTGGACGTTGAAGGTCTTGTCGCCGGACTTGTGATGCCCTTGAGGCACTTCTCCTTCGACGTCCGGGTCGCCCGCGGCGGCGGCGAAGGTCGGGCATCAGATCCTCGTGCGCGCAGATGTCGTTGACGATCGTGCCCGGCTTGATCACGCCGGGCCAGCGCATGACCATCGGCACGCGGAACGCGCCTTCCCAGTTGGTCGCCTTCTCGCCGCGGAACGGCGTCTGCCGCCGTCCGGGTAGCTCATCACCTCGGCGCCGTTGTCGGTGGTGAAGACGACGATCGTGTTGTCGGCGATGCCGAGGTCGTCGAGCTTGTCGAGCAGCTGGCCGACGAAGCCGTCGAGCTCGACCATGCCGTCGGGATAGAGGCCCAGGCCGGTCTTGCCCTGCGACGCCGGCTTCAGGTGCGTCCAGACGTGCATGCGGGTCGTGTTGAAGTAGACAGAAGAACGGCTTGCTCGGCCTTGGCGCTGGCGGTCCATGAAGTCGAGCGCGCGCGCCCACGAACTCCTCGTCCACCGTCTCCATCCGCTTCTTGGTCAGCGGGCCGGTGTCCTCGATCGTCTGCTTGCCGACGACGCCCCAGCGCTTCTCGTCGGTCGGATCGTCCTTGTCGGTGGCCTTGCACTTGAGCACGCCGCGCGGGCCGAACTTCTCCTTGAAGCGCGGATCCTTCGGGTATTGCGGGTCCTCGGGCTCCTCCTCGGCGTTGAGGTGATAGAGGTTGCCGAAGAACTCGTCGAAGCCGTGCACGGTCGGCAGGAACTCGTTCTTGTCGCCGAGGTGGTTCTTGCCGAACTGCCCGGACACGTAGCCCAGCGGCTTGAGGATCTCGGCGATGGTCGGATCCTCGGCCTGGATGCCGATGTCGGCGCCCGGCAGGCCGACCTTGGTCAAGCCCGGTGCGGATCGGCACTGCCCGGTGATGAAGGCCGCAGCGGCCGGCCGTGCAGCTCTGCTGCCCGTACCAGTCGGTGAACATCGCGCCTTCGTTGCCGATGCGGTCGATGTTCGGCGTGCGGTAGCCCATCATGCCGCGGTGGTAGATGCTCGGGTTGAACCAGCCGATGTCGTCGCCCATGATGACCAGGATGTTGGGCTTCTTTTCACTTGGCTTAGCCATAGGAACTCCATTGGGAAAAATCGGTCGTGACACTATCCGCGCCAATGTGTCGGCCGGAATTGGACCAACGTCCCATGGAAGCGCTGCCGTTGACACGCGCTGGATCACCGGCGTCAGAAGCCGTGTCGGAACGGCTGTGCCAGACCGACGGGCTCCTTCGCAAGCGCACGGACCAGCCAGGAACGCCCATCCTCGACATCGGGCATTTGGTCCTTGGTGGTGAGGAAGTCCAGGATCCTTCGCCGGTTCAACAATTCGCTCTTGCGTGCACCGGTATCGAGGAGGAGTGCCACTTTACATAGACACCGAAACGCCGATCGGGAAGGCGAGCGACCGCACGCGCAGTGCTGCGGTCAGATCGGGCAACTCTCACGTGGACGATGCGCACCGGCTCGGCGAAACGCGACACATCCAGGGTTGGGCTGCGGAATCCGCGTGGCGACAGGCGCCGATCCTTCGCCCATCGGTAGACGGTCCCCACAGGCTGAAAGGTCACGATTGATCGCGCTCGGCTTGTAGCCATGTTGCAGCATGGCTTCGGCGGCGACGTGCAGCTGTTCAGACCTGATTTCCCAGGCCGACAACTGACCGAGTGCATCGACCCACTTGCGCAGGCGCACATCGATGTCGTCCAGGCAGGCAATCGCGCGCGCGGCAACGAGTTCCCGCAGCGTCAACTCCGCTGGCGGGCGTTCCTCGACCTGCGATGGCGGTCTGCAAGATGAATACGTTTCTGAGGTTGTTTTGGCACTTCGATTTCCAGAAGGTCACTGCCGTGACCGATTGAGAAAATCGCCGCAAGCGTGCGCCTAAGCTCGCTGATTCCAAACGCAATCAGAAATCTGGTGGGTGATGCAGGGTTTGAACCTGCGACCCCTGCCGTGTGAAGGCAGTGCTCTACCGCTGAGCTAATCACCCGTTTTCCCTGTTGCAGGAAAGCCTGCGATTATGCCACAGGCATTGGTGACGTCTGGATCCGCCACAGCGTCTTGCCGCCACTGGCCTTATCGAGTTGCTTGAGCACTTCCTCGTGGGCCGCGGTTTCCTGGTCGCTCGCCAGCAGCACCGGCAGCGTGAAGGCGGTCAGATCGACCCGCGTCACGATGCCGCCCACCGTATCGTCGGAGGAGATGTCGATCAGCAGGGCATCCTGGCCGCGCGTGAGGTTGATGTACACGTCCGCCAGCAGTTCGGCGTCGAGCAAGGCGCCGTGCAGCGTGCGGCTGGAATTGTCCACGCCCAGGCGGTCGCACAGGGCATCCAGGCTGTTGCGCTTGCCGGGGTACATCTCCTTGGCCATGGCCAATGTGTCCGTGACCTGGCCCACGCAGGTCTTGAACAGGGGCTTGCCCGCCAGTTCCAGTTCCTTGTTGAGGAACCCGACGTCGAAGGCGGCGTTGTGGATGATGATTTCCGCCCCCGCGAGGTACTCCATCAGTTCGTCGGCGACCGCGGCGAACTTGGGCTTGTCGCGCAGGAACTCATTGCTGATGCCGTGGACCTTCAGCGCATCCTCATGGCTGTCGCGCTCGGGATTCAGGTAGAAATGCTTGTTGTTGCCGGTCAGCTTGCGGGCGAAGAGCTCCACGCAGCCAATTTCGATGATGCGGTCGCCGCCTTCCGCGGACAGGCCTGTGGTTTCGGTGTCGAGAACGATCTGGCGCATGGGGTGGGATTATGCTTGAGCGCATCGTTCACCCGACGAAAAGTGGCCCTCGCCAACATGGATGCCGGGTCAGGCCCGGCATGACAACTACCTAGTGGACTTCCTTGGCGTGGTTGATCGAATACTTCGGGATCTCCACCGTCAGGTCCTTCTGGGCCACGATCGCCTGGCACGACAGGCGTGAGTTGGGCTCCAGGCCCCAGGCGCGATCGAGCAGGTCTTCCTCGTTCTCGTCCATCTCATTGAGCGAGTTGAAGCCCTCGCGCACGATGACGTGGCACGTGGTGCAGGCACAGCTCATGTCGCACGCGTGCTCGATGTGGATGTCGTTTTCCAGCAGCGCCTCGCAGATCGAGGTGCCGGCGGGCACAGTCACTTCCGCGCCCTTCGGGCAGTACTCGGGGTGCGGGAGGATTTTGATGATGGCCATCAGATGGTTTCCACGTTCTTGCCGGACAGCGCCTTGCGGATGCTGTTGTTCATGCGTTCGGCGGCAAAGGCTTCCGTGCCTTTGGCCAGGGCCTGCGTCGCGGCTTCGATGAGGCCGGCGTCATGGCTGCCGGCGGCCGTCTTGCGCAACTGCTCCATCAGCGCCTGGATGTTCTCGCGCTCTTCGGCGCTGAGCAGGTCGCCGTCGGCATCCAGCGCGCTTTGCGTCGCCAGCAGCATGCGGTCGGCGTCGACCTTGGCCTCGGCCAGGGCACGCGCCTTGATGTCCTGTTCAGCCGTGGTGAAGCTCTCCTGGAGCATCCTGGCGATCTCATCGTCCGAGAGGCCATAGGATGGCTTGACGTCGATGCGCGCTTCGACGCCGCTGGTCTGCTCGCGCGCGTTCACGCTGAGCAAGCCGTCGGCATCGACGGTGAAGGTCACGCGAATCCGCGCGGCGCCCGCCGCCATGGGCGGGATGCCGCGCAGTTCGAAACGCGCGAGGCTGCGGCAATCCTGCACCAGGTCGCGCTCGCCCTGCACCACGTGCAGCGCCAGGGCCGTCTGCCCATCCTTGTACGTGGTGAAGTCCTGGGCCTTGGCCGTGGGAATGGTTTCGTTGCGCGGCACGATGCGCTCGACCAGGCCGCCCATGGTTTCTATGCCCAGCGACAGCGGAATCACATCCAGCAGCAGCAGGTCGCCCGCGGAGTTGTTGCCGGCCAGCTGATTGGCCTGGATCGCGGCGCCCAAGGCCACCACTTCGTCCGGATTCAGATTGGTGAGCGGTTCGCGGCCAAAAAACTCCGCCACGGCCCGCAGGATTTGCGGCATGCGGGTGGAGCCTCCCACGAGCACGATGCCCTGCACTTCGTCCTTGGCCAGCTTGGCGTCACGCAAGGCCTTGCGCACCGCCGTCATGGTGCGCGCCGTGAGGTCGGCCGTGACTGCTTCGAACTCGCTGCGCGCAATCGCGACCTCGGCGGTGTTTCCCCGCAAGCCCAGCTGCGCCACCACCGTTTCCGACGAGGACAGTTTTTCCTTGGCAGCACGCGCCGCCATCTTGATGGCAGCCTTGTCGCTCGCGTCCCCGGCCTGCACGCCCGCCTTGCCCAGCATCCAGTCGGCCAGCGCCCGGTCGTAGTCGTCGCCGCCCAGGGCCGAGTCGCCTCCCGTCGCGATGACTTCGAACACACCTTTGGTCAAGCGCAGTATCGAGATGTCGAAGGTGCCTCCGCCCAGGTCATAGACGGCATAGATGCCTTCGCTGGCGTTGTCCAGGCCGTAGGCGATGGCCGCGGCCGTCGGCTCGTTGATCAGGCGCAGCACGTTGATGCCCGCCAGTTGCGCCGCATCCTTGGTGGCCTGGCGCTGCGCTTCGTCGAAGTACGCCGGCACCGTGATCACTGCGCCGTAGAGGTCGTCGTTGAAGGTGTCCTCGGCGCGGTAGCGCAGCGTGGCCAGGATTTCCGCGCTGAGTTCGACGGGCGACTTTTCGCCGGCGCGAGTCTGCAGCGCAATCATCCCCGGCTTGTCGATGAATCGATAGGGCATCTTCTCGCGGTTGGCGATATCGGCCAGGCCGCGGCCCATGAAGCGCTTGACCGACGCTATCGTGTTCTCGGGATCCTCGGCCTGCGCCGCCTGCGCCTCGTGCCCGATCTGGCGTCCGCCTTCCTCGAGATAGCGAACGACGGACGGAAGGATCACCCTGCCCTGCCCGTCGGGCAGGCATTCGGCCACGCCACTGCGCACCGCCGCCACCAGCGAATGCGTGGTGCCCAGGTCGATGCCCACCGCGATGCGCCGTTGGTGCGGATCGGGCGACTGGCCGGGTTCTGAAATCTGGAGCAATGACATAGGCTCGTCTATTGTCCCAGTTGCTCGAAGCGGGTCTCTATGTCGTGGCCAAAGCGCTCAATGAACATAAGGCCTCTGACCTGCTGGGACGCGGCCTTGGGGTCGTTTTTTTCGTCCAGCAGTTGCTCGATGCGCTGCAAAGCCTTGTTTCGGGCGAGATTCAACTGGTCGTTCAGCGCGTCGAGTTCGACCTCACTGCTCGCCTCTTCCAGAGCTTCGCGCCACGCCATCTGCTCCACCAGGAAGTCGGTGGGCATGGCCGTATTGTTCTCTGCATTGATCGGCGCTCCGCGCAGTTCGCACAGGTAGGAAGCCCGCTTGATCGGGCTGCGCAGGCGCTGGTAAGCCTCGTTGATGCGGACCGACCACTGCGTGGCGACCCGCTGCGCCGCCTGGCCCTGCGCCGCGAACTTGTCCGGATGGGCCTCGCGCTGCAATTCCTTCCAGCGCGCATCGATCGCCGCCCGATCCTGCGCGAATTGCTCCGGCAGCCCGAACAACTCGAAATCGCTGGATTGGATATTCACACGCGAAAAGATTCCCCGCAGCCGCAGCGGTCGCGTTCGTTCGGGTTGTGGAATTTGAAGCCTTCATTCAGGCCCTCGCGCACGAAGTCGAGTTGCGTGCCGTCGATGTAGGCAAGGCTCTTGGGATCGATCAGCACCTTGACGCCGTGTTCCTCGAACACGATGTCCTCGGGCGCGATCTCATCCACGTACTCGAGCTTGTAGGCCAGGCCCGAGCATCCCGTGGTTTTCACGCCCAGCCTCACGCCCACGCCTTTTCCGCGTTTGCCGAGGTAGCGGGTGACGTGTCTCGCTGCTGCTTCTGTCAGTGAGATTGCCATTTCTGGATCAGTGCGTCAGTGCGTGTGCTTCTTCTTGTAGTCTTCCACGGCCGCCTTGATGGCGTCTTCGGCCAGGATGGAGCAGTGGATCTTCACCGGCGGCAAAGCCAGTTCCTCGGCGATCTGGCTGTTCTTCAGCGCAGCGGCCTGGTCCAGCGTCTTGCCCTTCACCCACTCGGTGACGAGCGAGCTGGAGGCGATGGCCGAGCCGCAGCCATAGGTCTTGAAGCGGGCGTCTTCGATGACGCCGGTTTGCGGGTTCACCTTGATCTGCAGCTTCATGACGTCGCCGCAGGCGGGCGCGCCGACCATGCCGGTACCGACGGATTCATCGCCCTTTTCGAAGGAACCGACATTGCGGGGGTTTTCGTAGTGATCAACGACTTTTTCGGAATAGGCCATGGTTTTCTCCTGGATTCCGGGTCAAGCCCGGAATGACGTTTACTCTCAATGAGCGGTCCACTGGATGGTCGAGATGTCGATCCCATCCTGGTACATCTCCCACAACGGGCTGAGCTCGCGCAGGCGCGCGACGTTCTGCTTGATCGTGGTGATGGCGTAATCGATTTCTTCCTCGGTCGTGAAGCGGCCGATGGTCATGCGCAGGCTGCTGTGCGCGAGTTCGTCGCTGCGGCCGAGCGCGCGCAGCACGTAGCTGGGTTCCAGCGAAGCCGAAGTGCAGGCCGAGCCCGACGATACCGCCAGGCCCTTGATGCCCATGATCAGCGACTCGCCCTCGACGAAGTTGAAGCTCATGTTCAGGTTCTGCGCCACGCGATGTTCGAGGTTGCCGTTGATGAACACCTGCTCGACGTCCTTCAGGCCATTGAGCAGGCGCTTCTGCAGGGCCCGCGCCTTGGCGTTGTCCTGGGCCATCTCGGCCTTGGCGATGCGGAAAGCCTCGCCCATGCCCACGACCTGGTGCGTGGGCAGCGTGCCCGAACGCATGCCGCGCTCGTGGCCACCGCCGTGCATCTGCGCTTCGAGCCGCACGCGCGGCTTGCGGCACACGTACAGGGCGCCGATGCCCTTGGGGCCGTAAGTCTTGTGCGAAGCCAGGCTCATCAGGTCGATCGGCAGCTTCTTGACGTCGATCTCGACCTTGCCCGTGGCTTGCGCGGCGTCGACGTGGAAGATGATCCCCTTCTCACGGCACAGCGCGCCAATGGCGGGAATGTCCTGGATCACGCCGATCTCGTTATTCACGAACATCACGCTGATGAGGATGGTGTCGGGACGGATGGCCGCCTTCAACACTTCCAGATCCACCAGCCCGTCCTCCTGGACGTCGAGGTAAGTCACCTCGAAGCCCTGGCGCTCGAGATCGCGCATCGGGTCGAGCACGGCCTTGTGCTCGGTCTTCACGGTGATGAGGTGCTTGCCGCGGGTCTTGTAGAAATGAGCCGCGCCCTTGATGGCGAGGTTGTCCGACTCGGTCGCGCCGGAAGTCCAGACGATCTCGCGCGGGTCGGCGCCGATCAGGTCGGCCACCTGCTCGCGCGCCTTCTCCACGGCCGCTTCCGCTTCCCAACCCCAGGCATGGCTGCGCGACGCCGGGTTGCCGAAATGCTCGCGCAACCACGGGATCATCGCGTCCACCACGCGCGGATCGACCGGCGTCGTCGCGCCGTAGTCCATGTAGATCGGGAAATGCGGAGTCGTGTTCATGGCTTGGCTGGTCTTCTGGCTGGACTTATGACTTGGCGTAGGAGTTTCCGAGGGCAAACACCGAATTCGGCGCATTCACGCGGATCGGCTTGACCACGGGCTGGCTGGAAATCGCGCGCTTCACGGCAGGCTTGTCCTCGATCTGCACGCCCTTGGCCAGCTGGTCATCGACCAGCTTTTGCAGCGTGACGGAATCCAGGAATTCGACCATGCGCTGGTTGAGCGCGGCCCACAGCTCATGCGTCATGCAGCGGCTGCCATCGCTCTGGCAATTTTCCTTGCCGCCGCACTGGGTGGCGTCGATCGGCTCGTCCACGGAGACGATGATGTCGGCCACGGTGATCTCGGACGCCTTGCGGCCGAGCGTGTAGCCGCCCCCCGGCCCGCGGGTGGACTCCACCAGCTCATGCCGGCGCAGCTTGCCGAACAGCTGTTCCAGGTAGGACAGCGAAATCTGCTGGCGCTGGCTGATCGCCGCCAGCGTGACGGGACCATTGTTCTGGCGCAGCGCCAGATCAATCATCGCTGTGACCGCAAAACGGCCTTTGGTTGTGAGACGCATCGCAAGCTCCTTGTTGCTTGACCTATCCTTCGTTCACCCCTGAAGCCCAGCTTCAGGAGTTCCGTCTCCGCCCATGTTCCCGGCTCAGCGCCGAACCCTCGCCAATGGCTTGCGCCATTGACTTTGTTGAGTTGTTTGGGTTGTTCTTGACTGTTTTCGTCAAGTATACCAGAAAACCCGATTGAATCGCTCGGGTAATCAGCCGAGCTCCGGGCTCGGGTGAGAGCAGCGGCTCAAGGCCGCCTTGGGCGCCTGGATGGGCACCACGACATTATCGTGCACAACGGCGCCGAAGGCCTGCTCCTTGAGCAGGGCAAGCTGGTCGCGAACGCGAGCCGCCTTCTCGAACTCGAGGTTGCGGGCATGCTCGAGCATCAGCTTTTCCAGCCGCTTGATCTCCTTGGCCATGTCTTTCTCCGACATGTCCTGGGTCATCGCGCGCTGAAGCTCCTGCTTCTCCATCTCCTTGCTGGCCTTCTCGCTGTACACGCCGTCGATGAGGTCGCGCACCTGCTTGACGATGCTGCGCGGGGTGATGCCATGCAACTCGTTGTGGGCGATCTGCTTGGCGCGCCGCCGCTCGGTTTCGCCGATGGCCTTCTTCATCGACTCGGTCATCTTGTCGGCGTACAGGATGGCTCGGCCATTCAGGTGGCGCGCGGCCCGGCCGATGGTCTGGATGAGCGAGCGTTCCGCCCGCAGGAATCCCTCCTTGTCGGCATCGAGAATGGCCACCAGCGACACCTCGGGAATGTCCAGGCCCTCGCGCAGCAGATTGATGCCGACCAGCACGTCGAAGCTGCCCAGCCGCAGGTCGCGCAGGATCTCCACACGCTCCACCGTGTCGATGTCGCTGTGCAGGTAGCGGACCTTGACGCCGTTGTCGGCGAGGTAATCGGTGAGCTGCTCGGCCATGCGCTTGGTCAGCGTGGTGATCAGCACCCGCTCGTTCTTCTCGACGCGGATGCGGATTTCCTGCAGCACGTCGTCCACCTGGTGCGTGGCCGGCCGAACGTCCACCTGGGGATCGACCAGGCCGGTGGGCCGCACCAGCTGCTCGACCACCTGGCCGGCATGCTCCTGTTCGTAGGCCGCCGGAGTCGCCGAGACGAAGACCACCTGGCGCATCCGCCCCTCGAATTCCTCGAACTTCAGCGGCCGGTTGTCCAGGGCCGACGGCAGGCGAAAGCCGTACTCCACCAAAGTGAGCTTGCGCGCCCGGTCGCCGTTGTACATGGCGCCCAGCTGGCCGATCATCTGATGGCTCTCGTCCAGGAACATCAGCGAGTCCTTGGGCAGGTAGTCGGTCAGCGTCGAGGGCGGCGCGCCGGGCGGCGCGCCCGATAGATGGCGGGTGTAGTTCTCGATGCCTTTGCAATGGCCGATCTCGCTGAGCATTTCCAGGTCGAAGCGGGTGCGCTGCTCCAGCCGCTGGGCCTCCACCAGCTTGCCGTCCGCGACCAGCTCCTTCAGCCGCTGCGCCAGCTCGATCTTGATGGTCTCCACGGCGGACATCACTTTCTCGCGCGGCGTCACGTAGTGGCTGGACGGGTACACCGTGAAGCGCGGGACCTTCTGGCGGATGCGGCCCGTCAGCGGGTCGAACAGCTGCAGCGATTCGATCTCGTCGTCGAACAGCTCGATGCGGATCGCCAGTTCGCTGTGCTCCGCGGGAAAGATGTCGATGGTGTCGCCGCGCACGCGGAAGGTTCCGCGCGCGAAATCCTGCTCGTTGCGGTTGTACTGCATGCGGATCAGCTGCGAGATGATGTCGCGCTGGCCGATCTTGTCGCCGACCCGCGTGATGAACCGCATCTGGGTGTAGTCCTCGGGCGCGCCGATGCCATAAATGGCGCTCACCGTCGCGACGATCACCGTGTCGCGCCGCTCCAGCACGCTCTTGGTGGCCGACAGCCGCATCTGCTCTATGTGTTCGTTGATCGAGCTGTCCTTCTCGATGAACAGGTCGCGCTGGGGGACGTAGGCCTCGGGCTGGTAGTAGTCGTAGTAGCTGACGAAGTACTCGATGGCGTTGTGCGGGAAGAACTCGCGAAACTCGCTGTACAGCTGCGCGGCCAGGGTCTTGTTGGGGGCGAAGACGATGGCCGGCCGCCCGAGCCGGGCGATGACGTTCGCCATGGTGAAAGTCTTGCCCGAGCCGGTGACACCCAGCAGCGTCTGGAAGACTTCGCCATCGCGCACGCCCTCGACCAGCTTCTCGATGGCGGCCGGCTGGTCGCCCGCGGGCGGGTAAGGCAGGAACAGCTCGAACGGCGAATCCGGGAAGGTGATGAACTCCCCCTTCTTCGTTTCAGGTATGACTTCAGAAGTCTCTGGCATGGCTTGCGGCGGGGCGCTCGTTGGAGCGACGGTAAAATTGCGGGAAACCGGACAGCGTACAGCATGACCGGCACCCTGTGCTACTGACAACTTTCCAAGGAATCCCATGTCTCTGTTCACCGCCGTCGAAATGGCCCCGCGCGACCCTATCCTGGGTCTCAACGAGCAGTTCAACGCCGACGCCAACCCGCACAAAGTCAACCTGGGCGTGGGCGTGTATTACGACGACAACGGCAAGCTGCCCCTGCTGGAATGCGTGCAAGCGGCGGAAAAACAGATGATGGAAGCGCCCAAGGCGCGCGGCTACCTGCCCATCGACGGCATCGCGGCCTATGACGCAGCGGTCAAGAACCTGGTATTCGGGGCCGCAAGCGAGCCCGTCAAGACCGGCCGCGTCGCCACCGTGCAGGCGATCGGCGGCACCGGCGGGCTGAAGATCGGCGCGGACTTCCTGAAGAAGGTCAATCCCGGCGCCAAGGTGCTCATCAGCGATCCCAGCTGGGAGAACCATCGCGCCCTGTTCAGCCAGGCCGGCTTCACCGTCGAGGCTTATCCGTACTACAACGCCGCCAAGCGCGGCATCGACTTCGACGGCATGCTCACCGCCTTGAACCTGGCGGCCGAGGGCACCGTTGTCGTGCTGCACGCCTGCTGCCACAACCCCACCGGCTACGACATCACTCCCGAGCAATGGGACCAGGTGATCGCCGCCGTGAAGGCCCGCAAGCTGGTGCCGTTCCTCGACATGGCTTACCAGGGCTTCGGCTATGGCATCGACGAGGACGGCGCCGTCATCGGCAAGTTCGTCGCCTCGGGCCAGAACTTCTTCGTATCGACCTCTTTCTCCAAGAGCTTCAGCCTGTACGGCGAGCGCGTGGGCGCGCTGTCGGTGCTGTGCCAGGACCAGGAAGAGGCCGGCCGCGTGCTGTCGCAGCTGAAGATCGTGATCCGCACCAACTACAGCAACCCGCCCATCCATGGCGGGCAGGTGGTTGCCATGGTGCTCAATACCCCCGAGCTGCGCTCCCTGTGGGAGAAGGAGCTGGGCGACATGCGCGTGCGCATCAAGCAGATGCGCCTGGCGCTGGTGGAAAAGCTCAAGGCGGCCGGCGTGAAGCAGGACATGAGCTTCATCACCCAGCAGATCGGCATGTTCAGCTATTCGGGCCTGACCAAGGACCAGATGGTGCGCCTGCGCAACGAGTTCGGGGTGTATGGCACGGATACGGGCCGCATGTGCGTGGCGGCCTTGAACAGCAAGAACATCGACTACGTCTGCGAGTCGATCGCGAAGGTGCTGTAAACGCGTGGATCCCGGATCAAGGCCGGGATGACATCCACTATCCCCAAACCGCCGAACGCATCGAGATCGATGCCGACTGGTAGTTGTCGTTGAAGAAACGTAACGGCTCCTTGGGATCGACAGCTCCCGCGGAGTACAGCAGCGGCAGGTAGTGGTCATAAGTGGGATGGGCCAGCTGGGCCACGGAACCGAGCTTCTGGAAGTCCGCCAGCCCTGCGAGATCGCCCTTTTCCATCTGGCCGGCGACCTTGCCGTCGAACTCGATGGCCCAGTCGTACGCCTGGTTCGCCGGCGTTCCGCGCCGCGTGGCGCGCAGGTTGTGCACGATATTCCCGCTGCCCACGATCAGCACGCCGCGCTCGCGCAGGCCCTTGAGTTGCTGGCCGATCGCGTAGTGCTCCGCAGGCGGCCGGGCGTAGTCCATGCTGAGCTGCACCACGGGGATGTTCGCTTTCGGAAACATGGGCTTGAGCACGGACCAGGTCCCGTGATCCAGCCCCCACCCATCCCTGTCGAGCCCTACCGGTGGCTGCGCGATCGCGCGGCTGATTTCCTGCGCCGCAGCCGGCGCGCCAGGGGCCGGATACTGCTGGTCGAAAAGCTCCTGCGGAAAGCCGCCGAAATCGTGGATGGTCCTGGGCTTGTCCATGCCGGTCAGCCACCAACCCTGCGTCAGCCAGTGCGCGGAGATGCACAGTATCAGCTGGGGCTGGGGCAGCTTCTGGCCAAACTCGGCTTCCCAGCGCCTGCCAGCTGCGCCGGTACTCGTTGTCTTCGATGGCGTTCATCGGACTGCCGTGGCCGAGGAACAGCACCGGCATGCGCGGGCTTTTCTTCATACGAAATAGTTCATCCTTAGCGATAGTAGCTAGCCACACTACCAGTTAGCGACACGACCGTGCGAAATTTCCGCTGACACACGTCGGTAGTTCTACCGCAAGCCAACGATGTTACAGGGTGCTATATTGCACTGCAGCAACACCGGACCAAGAACATGCTTTACCAGATCTACGAAACCCAACGAAACATCATGGAGCCGTTTGCCGATTTCGCGAAAGCGGCATCCAAGCTCTATAGCAATCCGCTGTCGCCTTTCGGCACGAATCCCTTCGCGCAACGCGTGTCCGCCAGCTACGACCTGATCTATCGCCTCTGGAAGGATTACGAGAAGCCCGAGTTCGACATCAAGACGGTGGACGTGGACGGGGTCGACGTCGCAATCTTCGAACGCGTTGAAGTCGACAAGCCCTTCTGCGAGTTGCGCCGCTTCAAGCGGTTCACCGACGACCCCGACACCCTCACGTCACTCAAGGGCCAACCGGCCGTGCTCATCGTCGCTCCCTTGTCGGGCCACTACGCCACGCTGCTGCGCGACACCGTGAGCACCATGCTCAAGGACCACAAGGTCTACATCACCGACTGGAAGAACGCCCGCACCGTGCCGCTGGAGCAAGGCGAGTTCCACCTGGACGACTACGTGAACTACGTGCAGGAATTCATCCGCCACGTGCAGGGCGTCTACGGCAACTGCCACGTCATCAGCGTGTGCCAGCCCACGGTGCCGGTCCTGGCCGCCGTGTCCCTGATGGCTTCGCGCGGCGAAGTCACCCCGCTGACCATGACCATGATGGGCGGCCCGATCGACGCGCGCAAGTCGCCCACGGCCGTGAACAACCTGGCGATGAACAAGAGCTACAACTGGTTCGAGAACAACGTGATCTACCGCGTTCCCACCAGTTTCCCGGGCGCCGGCCGCCGCGTGTACCCGGGCTTCCTGCAGCACACGGGCTTCGTGGCGATGAATCCCGACCGCCACATGTCGAGCCACTACGACTATTTCAAGAACCTGATCAAGGGCGACGACGCGAGCGCCGAGGCGCACCGCAAGTTCTATGACGAGTACAACGCGGTGCTCGACATGGATGCCGACTACTACCTGGAGACCATCCGCGTGGTGTTCCAGGAATTCGCCCTGGTGAACGGGACCTGGGACGTGATCAGCGACGACGGCGACATCGAGCGCGTGCGTCCCGAGGACATCAAGACCACCGCCCACTTCACCGTCGAAGGCGAGCTGGACGACATCTCGGGCTCGGGCCAGACCGAAGCCGCGCACGAGCTTTGCTTCAACGTCCCCAAGTCGCACCAGAAGCACCTGGAAGTCAAGGGCGCCGGCCACTACGGCATCTTCAGCGGCCGCCGCTGGCGCGAAATCGTGTATCCGCAGGTGCGCGACTTCATCCTCCAGTTCAACGATGGCCCGACGGTGAAAGTTGCCGCCAAGAAGGCCCGCAAGGAAAAGGTAAGCGCTTGAGGTGAGCCCGCAGGCCATCCGCATCCACGCTGCCCTGCCCCAAACGCAGTGCACGCGATGCGGCTTGCCTGACTGTGCCGCTTATGCGCAGGCCATCGCCGACGGCGAGGCCGAAATCAATCAATGTCCGCCCGGCGGCGCCGAAGGCATCGCGCGCCTCGCCGCGCTGACCGGCCGCCCCCCACTACCGCTGAACCCCGCCAACGGCGTGGAGGGCCCGCGTGCCGTGGCGGTCATCGACGAAGGCTGGTGCATAGGCTGCACGCTCTGCATCGAGGCCTGTCCCACGGATGCCATCCTGGGCAGCAACAAGCTGATGCACACCGTCATCGAGCCGTATTGCACGGGCTGCGAACTGTGCGTTCCGGTCTGTCCCGTGGATTGCATCAGCATGGAGAACGTGACCGGAAACCGCACCGGCTGGCAGGCCTGGTCGCAAGCGCAAGCCGATCAGGCGCTGGAGCGCTATGGCGCACGCAGCGAACGGCTCGAGCGGGAGGCCGTAGAGCACCAGGAACGGCTGGAGGCGAAGGCCCGCGCCAAGCTGGCGGACCTGCCGGCCCACACGCATGGGGCCGAAGGCGCGGAAGCGGAACGCAAGCGCGCCGTGATCGAAGCTGCATTGGCCCGAGCCAGGGCCAAGCGCGGCCCCCTACCCTAGCGCGTCGTTCATTCGCTCGTTGAACTCGGTCTGGCTGAGCGCGGTGTCGATCTCGCGCGGCAATGCATCGCGGACCGAGAAAACGCCGACGATCTTCGATCCCGGCCCGACGATGGGAAGATGGCGGAACCCCTTCTCGATCATGATGAGGACGGCGTCGGAGACGCGGGTCTGGGGCGGCACGCACACGGGATTGGGGGTCATGATCTCGCGCACGGTCGTTTTCTCGGGATCGAGCGCCTTGGCCAGCACGCGCGTCATCAGGTCGCGCTCCGTGACGATGCCCAGCAGGGTGTGCGGCGGCTCCATGATCAGCACGCTGCCGCAATTGGCGCGCGTCATCGCGCCCGCGGCCTCGCGCACGCTGGCCCGAGGCCCCAGGCTGAGCACGTGCTTTTGCGAGATCGACTGGAAGACGGTGCGTTCATCCACGATGCAACCCCCTTGGCGCTGGGTCAGCGCAAGCTGGCGTTGATCTTATCCAATGCAGGGCCGCCTGGGCACAAGTCGCGCTCGTTCAGCGCGTTCAGAGGCGTGCCGCTGGTGTTACTAGCTGTATGCAGGTCCGTCGCCAGGGGGTCGACGTAGAGCAAACCGGTCACGACCTCGCCCAGGGCCTGATGCTTTTGCATATAGCTCATCGCTACGTACCGGTCCGTGGGGTCGTAGTCCGCATGCAGGCTGCGCAGCCGCAGCAGCGAGCCGTCGTGCTGCTCGACCTCGACCACTTCCCCGGGCGCGGATTGCGCGGTGATCTCGTTGCGCGGCGTGATGAAATCGATACGGCTCACGGCCTCGTTGTGCTCTCGCACGTAGTCGTAGCTCTTGGTACTGCCGGGGTGGTTGTTGAACGCCACGCAGGGACTGATGACGTCGATGAAGGCGGCGCCGCCGTGGGACATGGCCCCCTTGATCAGGGGCACCAGCTGCGCCTTGTTGCCCGAGAAGCCCCGCCCCACGTAGGTCGCGCCCAGCTGCAGCGCCATGGCCACCAGGTCCACCGGGCTGTCGCTGTTGATGACGCCCTTCTTGCTCTTGGAGCCCTGGTCCGCCGTGGCCGAGAACTGGCCCTTGGTCAGGCCGTAAACGCCATTGTTCTCCACGATGTAGGCCATGCGCACGCCCCGCCGCATGGCGTGGGCGAACTGGCCCAGCCCGATGGACGCCGAATCGCCATCGCCTGAAACGCCCAGGTACAGCAAATCGCGATTGGCCAGGTTGGCGCCGGTCAGCACCGATGGCATGCGGCCGTGCACCGTGTTGAAACCGTGCGAGGCGCCCAGGAAGTAGTCCGGCGTCTTGGAGCTGCAGCCGATTCCGGAAAGCTTGGCAATACGATGCGGCTGGATATCCAGCTCCCAGCAAGCCTGGATGATGGCGGCCGAGATCGAGTCGTGGCCGCAGCCGGCGCACAAGGTGGAGACCTTGCCTTCGTAGTCGCGCCGGGTATAGCCGACCTTGTTGGTTTCCAGCGTGGGATGGCGCAGTCGCGGCTTGGCGATGTAGGTCATACAGCTTTCTCCCTGGCGGCCTTGCGCTGGGGCGAGACCGCCTCGGCATGCACGTGTTCGGTGATGGCATTCGTGATGAAGCGCGCGGTAATCGGTGTGCCGTCGAAATGCAGCACCCGGATCAGCTTGGCAGGATCGACGTCGAACTCGTTGACCAGCAGGCTGCGCAGCTGGGCGTCGCGGTTCTGCTCCACCACGAAGACTTCCTCGTGTTCGGCGATGAACTGCGCCACGCTCTGCGGGAACGGGAATGCGCGCAGCGCGCAAGGCATCCACATGGATGCTGGCGGCGCCGAGCACGTCCAACGCCTCTTGCATGGCGGGGCTGGTGGAGCCGAAATAGATCACGCCCAGCCGGGTCTTGCGGGCGGCCGGCTTCAGTACCGGTTGCGGCACCAGCGTCGCCGCGGTCTGGAACTTCTTCTGCAGCCTCTCGACGTTGTAGATGTAGTCGGGCCCGCGCTCGGAGTAGCGCGCGTACTCGTCACGCGTGGTGCCGCGGGTGAAGTAGCTGCCCTTCGTCGGATGCGTGCCGGGAAGCGTGCGCCAGGGGATGCCATCGCCATCGACGTCCTTGTAGCGGCCGAAGTCCTTGCCCGCTTCCAGTTCCTCGGCGGTCATCACCTTGCCCCGGTCATAGCCGCGGCCCTCTTCCCAGACGAATGGACGGCACAGCCGCTGGTTCATGCCGATGTCCAGGTCGGTCATCATGAACACGGGCGTCTGCAGGCGGTCCGCGAGGTCCAGCGCGCAAGCCGCGTGTTCGAAGCACTCGTGCGGGTCTTCCGGGAACAGCAACACATGCTTGGTGTCGCCATGAGAGGCGTAGGCACAGGACAGGATGTCCGCCTGCTGCGTGCGCGTCGGCATGCCGGTCGAAGGGCCGCCGCGCTGCACATTGATGATGGTGACCGGGATCTCGGCGAAGTAGGCCAGGCCGATGAATTCGGTCATCAGCGATACGCCCGGTCCCGAGGTGGCGGTGAATGCGCGGGCGCCATTCCACCCCGCCCCCACCACCATGCCGATGGAGGCGATTTCGTCCTCGGCCTGCACGATGGCGTAGCGGTTCTCGCCGGTCGCCGGATCGACGCGGTACCTGGCGCAGTATTTCTGGAAGGCCTCCGCCACCGATGAAGAAGGCGTGATCGGATACCAGGCCGCGACCGTCGCACCGCCGTAGACGCAGCCCAACGCCGCCGCGCTGTTGCCGTCCACGAAGATCTGGTCGCCCACCTTGTCGGCGCGGCGCACGCGGATGCCCAGCGGCGCCTTCAGGTGCTCCCGGGCGAAATCGCGTCCCAGGTGCAAGGCCTGCACGTTGGAGGCCAGCAGTTTCTCCTTGCCCTTGTACTGCTCGCCGAACAGCTTCTCGATCACTTCGGGCTCGATCTCCAGCAGCACCGAGAGCGCGCCGACATACACGATGTTCTTGAACAGCTGGCGTTGCCGCGGGTCGCTGTACACCGCATTGCAGATCTCGGTGAGCGGCATGCCGATGACGTTGATGTCGCTGCGGAACTTCGATGGCGGCAACGGCCGCGTGCTGTCATAGAAGAGGTAGCCGCCCGGCTCCAGCTCGGCCACGTCGGCGTCCCAGGTCTGCGGGTTCATCGCCACCATCATGTCGATGCCGCCGCGCCGTCCCAGGTAACCCTTCTCGCTGACACGCACCTCGTACCAGGTCGGCAGGCCCTGGATGTTGCTGGGGAAGATGTTGCGCGGGCTCACCGGAACACCCATGCGCAGGATCGCCTTGGCGAACAGCTCGTTGGCGCTGGCCGAACCCGAGCCATTCACGTTGGCGAACTTGATGACGAAATCGTTGACCGCTTCGATGTTGTTCATGCCGCGACCTCCTGCCGCCGGTCGCGGCACACCGGCCCGGCGGGCGTCATCTTGAACAGGAACTTCTGCATGTCCCAGGCGCCGGTCGGGCAGCGCTCGGCGCACAGGCCGCAGTGCAGGCACACATCCTCGTCCTTCACCATCACCCTGCCCGTTTTCAGGCCGCCGGATACGTACAGGTCCTGGGCCAGGTTGAGCGCGGGCGCCTTCAGGCGGGTTCGCAGGTCCTCCTCCGTGCCGTTCTCGGTGAAGCTGATGCAGTCCATGGGGCAGATGTCCACGCAGGCATCGCACTCGATGCAGGCGGTTTCGGTGAAGACGGTCTGCACGTCGCAGTTCAGGCACCGTCCTGCCTCCTTCACGGCAGTGGCGACGTCGAAACCCAGCTCGACCTCGACCTTGATGCTGGCCAGCGCCTTCTCGGCCTTGGCCCATGGCACCTTGTAGCGCGTATCGTTCACCGTGTCGTTGTCGTAGCTCCACTCGTGGATGCCCATCTTCTGCGAGATGAGGTTGGTCATCGGCGCGGGGCGAACGTAGGTGTTCTCGCCATGCAGCAGGCGGTCGATCGATACAGCAGCCTCATGGCCGTGCGCCACCGCCTCGATGATGTTCTTGGGACCGAACGCCGCGTCGCCACCGAAGAAGACGTTGGGCACCGTGGACTGGAAGGTCTCCTTGTGCAGGGTCGGCAGGCCCCACTCGTCGAAGGCGATGCCGCAGTCGCGCTCGATCCACGGAAACGCGTTCTCCTGGCCGACGGCAACCAGCACCTCGTCGCATTCGAAGAAGGCATCGGGCTCGCCGGTCGGCACCAGCTTGCGCCGCCCCTTCTCGTCGTAGACCGCCTTGACGATCTCGAACGTCATGCCCTGCAGCCGGCCGTCCTGGTGCACGAAGGCTTTGGGCACGTGGTAGTTGATGATGGGAATGCCCTCGTGCATGGCATCTTCTTTTTCCCAGGGTGAGGCCTTCATCTCCTCGAAGCCGCTGCGCACGATGACCTTGACGTCCTCGCCGCCCAGCCGCCGCGCCGAGCGGCAGCAGTCCATCGCCGTGTTGCCGCCGCCCAGCACGATCACGCGTTTGCCGATCTTGGTGACATGGCCGAACGACACCGATGCCAGCCATTCGATGCCGATGTGGATGCTGGCGGCCGCTTCAGCGCGGCCTGGAATTTCCAGGTTGCGCCCGCGCGGTGCGCCGCAGCCGACGAAGATGGCGTCGTAGCCCTGCGCCATCAGCGCCTTCATCGATTCGATGCGCTCGCCGGCGCGAAATTGCACGCCCAGGTCGAGGATGTAGCCTGTTTCCTCGTCGATCACCGACTCGGGCAGCCGAAAACGCGGGATCTGCGTGCGGATGAAGCCGCCGGCCTTGGTCTCGCCGTCGAAGACCGTCACCTCGTAGCCCAGCGGCGCCAGGTCGCGCGCCACGGTCAGCGATGCCGGCCCGGCCCCTATGCAGGCGACGCGCTTGCCGTTCCTGGGCGCCAGCTTGGGCATGCGCTGGGTGATGTCGTCCTTCATGTCGGCCGCGACCCGCTTCAGGCGGCAGATGGCGACCGGTTCGGGGTGTCCCAGGTTGTTTTCCTCCACCCGGCCGCGGCGGCAGGCCGGCTCACAAGGCCGGTCGCAGGTGCGGCCCAGGATGCCCGGGAAGACGTTGGACACCCAGTTGATCATGTAGGCGTCGTCGTAGCGGCCTTGCGCGATCAAGCGTATGTATTCGGGTACGGGTGTGTGGGCGGGGCACGCCCATTGGCAGTCCACGACCTTGTGGAAATAGGCCGGGTTGGCAATATCGGTTCGCTGCAAAGCTTTGTCTCCTTGCCATGGCCGCGCTGCCCCGGGTCGGAGCGTGCGGCTCTACGGGGCGGTTGCCCCGGGGCCAGTCTACGCCCGCGCCGGGACCAAAAGCTCTTCGGGGATTCCCCGAGCCCGTCAGTTTGGCGTCAGCCGGCCGCCGCCGCCAGCCTGGAGAACGCACTCACGACTTCGGGCGGCGCCTGCACCAGTTCGATCAGGACACCCTCGCCCCCGACAGGGCTTTGTTCGTTGCCCTTGGGGTGGATGAAACAGATGTCGAAGCCCGCCGCGCCGGGCCGTATTCCGCCCGGAGCGAAGCGCACGCCCTGGGCGCCCAGCCATTCCACCGCCATAGGCAGGTCGTCGATCCAGAGGCCCACATGGTTGAGTGGTGTCTGGTGCACAGCCGGTTTCTTGTCGGGATCCATCGGTTGCATCAGGTCGACCTCGACCTTGAACGGGCCGGTGCCGAGGGCACAGATGTCCTCGTCCACGTTCTCACTGGCGCTTTTGAACGTGCCGGTGACTTCCAGGCCGAACAACTCGACCCAGAGCTTGCGCAACCGGCCCTTGTCGGGCCCGCCAATGGCGATTTGCTGAATACCGAGGACTTTGAAAGGACGTTGGTTCATCACTTGGCCTTGAGTTCGCTGAATTGAATGAGTTGGCTGCGCTGGACGGCGCCACGGATGTCCTTGAGCGCCAGCCGGATTGTGGCGGCGCCCCAGTCGATATCCACCACACCGTAGTGCAGCTGCGTGAAGAGCTCGCCCAGCCGGTTGGGCCCGGCTTCGGCGGCCTCGCGCCAGGTATGGGTGATGCCGCTGGAGGTGAGCTCGTAGAAAGGATAAGGCGTGCCGGAGGACTCGCGGTACAGCGCCCCCACATGTCGATCGCCCGAGAGGAACACCACGCCCTGCGCCCGGGTGTCCGCGATCAAACGGTACAGGCGCTGGCGTTCGAGGGGGAAATTCCCCCAGCGCTCCCAGCCATGGCCCTCGGCCACCACCTGGATGCTGGAGACCAGCAATCGAAGCTCGGCCGGCTGGCGCAACTGCTCCTCGAGCCAGCGCCATTGCGTCTCACCCAGCATGGTTTTGGCGGGGTCGGCATCCGGCAGATAGCGCTCCTTGCCCGGCTTGCCGCGGTCGTCACTGGGCTTCAGGGCCGAACGGAACCATCGCGTGTCGAGCAGGATGACTTGCACGCGACGGCCTTCGGGGCCGAACATTGCCGAGGAGTACAAGCCCTCGCGGGCGTGGCGTGGGTCGCCGGGGGGAATCTGCCAGAAGCGCAGGAAGGCCGCCTTCGAGCCGTTCTTGTGCCCGAACTCGGCCCCGCCATCGTTCAGGCCGTAGTCATGGTCGTCCCAGATCGCCATGTGCGGCACGTTTTCGCGCAGGCGCACCAGGCCCGGCACCTCGTCCTGTTGCGCATAGGCCTGTGCAAGCTTGGCCGCTGACCAGGGCTGGTCGCTGGCGTAGACGTTGTCGCCGCCGAAGATGAACAGGTCGGGCCGGTCCGCCAGCACCGTGTCCCAGATGGCTTGCGGCTTGGTCTGGTCGATGCAGGAACCGAAGGCGATGCGCCGCAGGGCGCCGTCTGCCGCCGGACCGGGGAGTTGCTCCGTGGAGGCCGCGCAGCCCACCAGGCCGGCCGCGGCAAGCGAGACAAAGTGCCTGCGCTGCATCCCGGGTCTTTAGACGAACTCGACGATAGGCTGGTCCACCGTCAGGCTCTCGCCCTTGTTCGCCAACACCTTGCCCACCACGCCGTCCGCAGTGGCGAACAGCACGTTCTCCATCTTCATGGCCTCGATCACGGCCACCCGCTCGCCGGCCTGGACCTTCTGGCCCGGCTGCACCGCCACGTCGACCAGCAGGCCCGGCATCGGCGACAGCACATAGCGGCTCATGTCGGGCGGGGCCTTGAAAGGCATGAGGGCATGCAGGTGCGCCGTTCGTGCGGTCAGCACCATGGCGTCCAGCCGGGTGCCGTTGTGGATGATGCGGGTGGCCAGCGGGTTCTTGCCCACGCCCCGCTCCACCTGCGCCGTGAAGTCCTTGCCGTTGACGGTCCCGCGAATGCGCGCGCCGCCCATGTGCCAGTTGCTGCAGATCTCGTAACGCTTTCCCCCGACTTCCACGACGCTGGACCCCGACTGGGCCTGGAAGTCGCGAACCGTCGCGGGCTGGCGCCGGTGCTGGCCGGCCGCATCCAGCAGGACCGCGACAAAGTCTTCTCCCACCGTGAACTCGTGCCCCGGCAACTGGCCGCTGATGCCGGCCGCGCGCTGCAATGTGCGGCGGTTCACGTAGGCGGCAAGCGCCACCAGGAAGTCGGCGTCCTCGTGCGGAACGTCCTCGGCATGGAAGCCCTTGCCGTAGTTCTCGGCGATGAAACCGGTGTTGAAGTCGCCGGCCACGAACTTGGGATGCGCCAGCAGCGCAGCCTGGAACGGGATGTTGCTGGAGATGCCACGAATGACGAAGCCATTGAGTGCCTCGCGCATCTTGGCGATCGCCTCGTTGCGGTCCTGGCCGTGGACGATCAGCTTGGCGATCATCGAGTCGTAGTACATCGGGATCTCGCCGCCGTCCTGTACGCCGGTGTCCACGCGCACGCCCTGCAGGTGTTCAGTGTCGGCCGACCACATGCTCTCCTTGGGCGGCTGGAACCGGACCAGCCGGCCGGTGCTCGGCAGGAAGTTGCGGAACGGGTCCTCGGCGTTGATCCGGCATTCGATGGCCCAGCCGTTTCGCTTCACGTCGGCCTGGGCCAGGGGCAGCTTCTCGCCCGCAGCCACGCGGATCATCAACTCCACCAGGTCCAGGCCCGTGATGCATTCCGTCACCGGGTGCTCGACCTGCAGGCGGGTGTTCATCTCCAGGAAATAGAAGCTCTGGTCCTTGCCGACCACGAACTCCACCGTTCCGGCGCTCTGGTACTTGACGGCCTTGGCCAGCGCGACGGCCTGCTCGCCCATGGCCTTGCGCGTCTTGTCGCTGATGAAGGGCGACGGCGCCTCTTCGATCACCTTCTGGTGGCGGCGCTGGATCGAGCATTCGCGCTCGTTCAGGTAGATGACGTTGCCGTGGCTGTCGCCCAGGACCTGGATCTCGATGTGGCGCGGCTCCTCGACGAACTTCTCGATGAAGACCCGGTCGTCGCCGAAGCTGTTGCGTGCCTCGTTGCGGCAGGAGGTGAAGCCTTCGAAGGCCTCCTTGTCGTTGAAAGCCACGCGCAGGCCCTTGCCGCCGCCGCCGGCGCTGGCCTTGATCATCACCGGATAGCCGATGTCCTTGGCGATCTGCGACGGCGCGTTCCGCTGTTTCGATCGCGTCGTTCCATCCGGGAATGGTGTTGACCTTGGCCTCGTTGGCCAGCTTCTTGGAGGCGATCTTGTCGCCCATGGCCGCAATGGAATAGTGCTTGGGCCCGATGAAGGTGATGCCCTCTTCTTCCACGCGCCGGGCGAAGGCCTCGTTCTCGCTCAGGAAGCCATAGCCCGGATGCACGGCCTGCGCCCCGGTCTGCTTGCAGGCGGCGATGATCTTGTCGGCCTGCAGATAGCTGTCGCGGCTGGGCGCGGCGCCGATGTGCACGGCTTCGTCGGCCAACACGACGTGGCGCGCATCGCGGTCGGCGTCGGAGTAAACGGCCACCGTCTTGATGCCCATCTTCCTGGCCGTCTTGATGACGCGGCAGGCGATTTCGCCGCGATTGGCGATGAGAATTTTTGTAAACATGTTGTGGTGTCCTCGATCGTTCACAGCGGAATGTTCCCGTGCTTGCGCCACGGGTTCTCCAGCTTCTTGGCCCGCAGCATGATCAGCGAGCGGCAGATCCGCTTGCGGGTTTCGTGCGGCAGGATCACGTCGTCGATGAAGCCGCGCGCGCCGGCAACGAACGGATTGGCAAAGCGCGCCTTGTACTCGGCCTCGCGCGCCGCCAGCTTGGCCGGGTCGCCCTTGTCCTCGCGGAAGATGATCTCCACCGCGCCCTTGGGGCCCATCACCGCGATCTCGGCATTGGGCCAGGAGAAGTTGACGTCGCCGCGCAGGTGCTTGGAGCTCATCACGTCATAGGCGCCGCCATAGGCCTTGCGCGTGATCACCGTGATCTTGGGCACGGTGCACTCGGCATACGCGTACAGCAGCTTGGCGCCGTGCTTGATGATGCCGCCGTACTCCTGGCTGGTTCCCGGCATGAAACCGGGCACATCGACGAAGGTCAGCACGGGGATGTTGAATGCATCGCAAAAGCGCACGAACCGCGCCGCCTTGATCGAGCTCTTGATGTCCAGGCAGCCGGCCAGCACCAGCGGCTGGTTGGCCACGATGCCCACGGTCTGGCCTTCCATGCGCCCGAAGCCGACGATGATGTTCTTGGCGTACTCCGGCTGTATCTCGAAGAAGTCGCCGTCGTCCACGGTCTTGATGATCAGCTCCTTCATGTCGTAGGGCTTGTTGGCGTTGTCGGGCACCAGCGTGTCCAGCGACAGGTCCATGCGGTCGGCCGGGTCGTTGCTGGGGCGAACGGGCGCCTTCTCGCGGTTGTTCAGCGGCAGGTAGTTGTAGAGCCGGCGCAGCATCAACAGCGCTTCGACGTCGTTCTCGAAGGCCAGATCGGCCACGCCGCTGCGCGTGGTGTGCGAGATGGCGCCTCCCAGTTCTTCGGCCGTCACTTCCTCGTGCGTCACGGTCTTCACCACCTCGGGGCCGGTGACGAACATGTAGGAGCTGTCCTTGACCATGAAGATGAAGTCGGTCATGGCCGGCGAGTACACGGCGCCGCCCGCGCAGGGGCCCATGATCATGCTGATCTGCGGCACGACGCCCGAAGCCATCACGTTGCGCTGGAACACGTCGGCATAACCGCCCAGCGACGCCACGCCTTCCTGGATGCGCGCGCCGCCCGAGTCGTTCAGGCCGATGACCGGGGCACCGACCTTCATGGCCTGGTCCATCACCTTGCAGATCTTCTCGGCATGGGCCTCGGACAGCGCACCGCCGAACACCGTGAAGTCCTGGCTGAAGACGAACACCAGGCGGCCGTTGATCATGCCGTAGCCGGTCACCACGCCGTCGCCCGGAATCTTGGTGTTCTCCATGCCGAAGTCGGTGCAGCGATGCTCGACGAACATGTCCCATTCTTCGAACGTGCCTTCGTCCAGCAGAAGCTCCAGCCGTTCCCGCGCCGTGAGCTTGCCCTTGCCGTGCTGGGCGTCTATGCGCTTTTGGCCGCCGCCCAGGCGCGCAGCGTCGCGCTTCTTTTCCAGTTGTTCAAGTATGTCGTGCATTTTTTCTCTTTCGAAAGTAATGTCACCCCGGAATCGATCCGGGTGTCCATGTGTTGTTCCAGCAGCAATCGGGCAGCCGTCGACGCCGCGAGCCGGCCTTGGGCGACGTCGGCGGTCACCCCGGCCAGCAGGCGCTGGACCTGCGGGCTCTGCCTGAATGCGTGCTTCAGCCCTGCTTCGATGCGTTCCCACATCCACGAAAGCGCCTGGTGCTGGCGGCGCGCGGCCAATCGGCCATTCAAGGTCTGCAGCCGCCTGAAGTTCTCGACTTCTTCCCAGAAGCGGTCCACGCCCTGCCCCAGCAAGGCGCTCAGCTGGATGACCTGGGGGTGCCATATGTGTTGGTGATGGCGTGCATGATCCGGATGGCCGTGCTGCCCGAACAGCCGCAGGGCGCTGGTCACCTGCGCCTGCGCCCGGGTGGCGGCATCGGCATCGATATCGGCCTTGTTGATGACCACCAGATCGGCCAGCTCCATCACGCCCTTCTTGATCGCCTGCAAATCATCGCCGGCATTGGGCAGCTGCATCAGCACGAACATGTCCGTCATGCCCGCCACGGCGATCTCGCTCTGGCCGACGCCGACGGTTTCCACGATCACGATGTCGTAGCCCGCCGCCTCGCATACCAGCATCGCTTCGCGCGTCTTCTCGGCCACGCCACCCAGCGTCCCGCTGGAGGGGCTGGGGCGGATGAAGGCCTTCTCGTGAACCGAGAGCTTTTCCATGCGCGTCTTGTCGCCGAGGATGGATCCGCCCGACACCGTGCTGGAAGGATCGATGGCCAGCACCGCGACGCGGTGGCCCTTCGCGATGAGTTCAAGCCCCAGCGTCTCGATGAACGTGCTCTTGCCGACGCCCGGAACGCCGCTGATGCCGAGCCGGAACGACTTGCCGGTGTGGGGCAACAGCGCCGTCAACATTTCATCGGCTTGCGCCCGGTGATCGGCACGCGTCGATTCCAGCAGCGTGATGGCTTTGGCGATGGCGCGGCGCTGCGCCGATACGGAGCCCGCGAGCACACTGTCGGCTAGCAGGGCAACGCTCATTTGGCGGCCAGGGCCTTCCTGATCTGCTCGAGCACGTCCTTGGCGCTGGCAGGGATGGGCGTGCCCGGGCCATAGACGCCCTTGACGCCCGCGCTGTAGAGATAGTCGTAGTCCTGCTGCGGAACGACGCCGCCCACGAAAACGATGATGTCGTCGGCGCCCTGCTTCTTCAGCTCCGCGATGATGGCCGGCACCAGCGTCTTGTGTCCCGCCGCCAGCGTGGAAACACCCACCGCGTGAACATCGTTCTCGATCGCCTGGCGCGCGCATTCCTCGGGCGTCTGGAACAGCGGGCCCATGTCCACGTCGAAGCCCAGGTCGGCGAATGCGGTCGCGACCACCTTGGCGCCACGGTCATGCCCGTCCTGGCCCAACTTGGAGATCATCACGCGCGGACGCCGGCCCTGCTCTTGCGCGAATACGGCAATCTCGGACTTCAGTTTCTCCCAGCCTTCGGCCGAGTCATAGGCAGCTGCATACACTCCGGTCACCTTTTGCGTATCGGCGCGATGGCGCCCAAAGACTTTCTCCAGTGCATCCGATACCTCGCCCACGGTGGCGCGCAACCGCACGGCCTGGATGCTGAGGTCGAGCAAATTGCCCTGGCCATTCTCGGCGGCGGCGGTGAGCGCGTCCAGTGCCGCTTGCACTTTTGCACTGTCGCGCTGGGCACGGATCTGCTTGAGCCGGGCGATCTGCTGCTCGCGCACCATCACGTTGTCGACTTCGCGGATCACGTGGGCGTCTTCCTTGCCCAGCCGGTACTTGTTGACCCCGACGATCACGTCCTTGCCCGAGTCGATGCGCGCCTGCTTCTCGGCGGCGGCCGCCTCGATCTTGAGCTTGGCCCAGCCGGAGTCCACCGCCCGGACCATGCCGCCCATCGCCTCGACCTCTTCAATGATCTTCCAGGCGGCGTCCGCCATGTCCTGCGTCAGCTTCTCCATCATGTAGCTGCCGGCCCAGGGGTCGATGACGTTGTTGATGTGGGTCTCTTCCTGGAGGATGAGCTGCGTGTTGCGGGCGATCCGCGCCGAGAACTCGGTCGGCAGCGCGATCGCCTCGTCGAACGAATTGGTGTGCAGGGACTGGGTGCCGCCGAACACCGCGGCCATCGCTTCGATGGTGGTGCGCACGACGTTGTTGTAGGGGTCCTGCTCGGTGAGCGACCAGCCCGAAGTCTGGCAGTGCGTGCGCAGCATCAGGCTCTTCGCGCTCTTGGCATTGAAGCCCTTCATGATCCGCCACCACAGCAGGCGCGCCGCGCGCATCTTGGCCACTTCCAGGTAGAAGTTCATGCCGATGGCCCAGAAGAACGACAGGCGCCCCGCGAACTCGTCCACGTCCAGGCCCTTGGCCAGCGCCGTCTTCACGTACTCCTTGCCGTCGGCCAGGGTGAACGCCAGTTCCAGCGCCTGGTTGGCTCCCGCCTCCTGCATGTGATAGCCCGAGATCGAGATCGAGTTGAACTTCGGCATGTTCTTTGCCGTGTACTCGATGATGTCGCCGATGATCCGCATGCTCGGCTTGGGCGGGTAGATGTAGGTGTTGCGGACCATGAACTCCTTGAGGATGTCGTTCTGGATGGTCCCGGACAGCTTGTCCTGCGAAACGCCCTGCTCCTCGGCGGCAACCACATAGCCCGCCAACACCGGCAGCACGGCGCCGTTCATCGTCATCGAAACGCTGACCTTGTCCAGCGGGATGCCGTCGAAGAGGATCTTCATGTCCTCCACGGAGTCGATGGCCACGCCGGCTTTGCCGACGTCGCCCGTGACGCGCGGATGGTCGCTGTCGTAGCCGCGGTGCGTGGCCAGGTCGAAGGCTACGGAGACGCCCTGCCCGCCGCCGGCCAGGCCCTTGCGATAGAAGGCATTCGATTCCTCGGCGGTGGAGAAGCCCGCGTACTGGCGGATGGTCCAGGGCCTTGCCGCGTACATGGTGGCTTGCGGGCCGCGCAGATAGGGCTCGAAGCCCGGCAAGGTGTTGGCGTGCTGCAGGCCTTTCAGGTCGTCGGCGGTGTAGAGCGGCTTGACCGCGATACCGTCGGGGGTGACCCAGTTCAAGGCGTTCAAGTCACCGGCGGGCGCGGACTTGGCGGCCGCTTTGGCCCAGTCCTGCAGGGTGGCGTGGGGAATTTCGGGCGTGCTCATAGAGGGGTACTTCCGTGTTTACCCGTAGATTGTACCGCATTCATAATTATTGATGCAAAACTCGGTTTCACCTTAGAATCCCGGCACATGGCAGCTCTTTCACTCTCCCCTCACGCCCTCTACGAAGAGGTGGCCGAGCTATTGCGCCAGCGGATCTTCAAGCGCGAGCTGGAGCCCGGCAGCTGGATCGACGAGATGAAGATCGCCGAGGAATACGGCATCAGCCGCACGCCCCTGCGCGAGGCC
Organism: uncultured beta proteobacterium; assembly: GCA_963722025.1. Lineage (GTDB taxonomy): Bacteria > Pseudomonadota > Gammaproteobacteria > Burkholderiales > Burkholderiaceae_C > Ramlibacter. Next base: position 223,490 of record CAVRNE010000044.1, on the reverse strand, counting down.
CTCAAGGTGCTCGCCGCCGAAGGCCTGGTGACGATGAAGGTGCGGCGCGGCGCCTACGTGACCGAAGTGTCCGACCGCGACCTGGCCGAGGTGTACCACCTGCTCTCGCTGCTCGAAAGCGATGCCGCCGCCGTGGTGGCCCAAAAGGCGAGCGACGCCGAATTGAAGACTCTGCAGGCGTTGCACCGCGAACTGGAACGCGCGGTGAAGAACCGCGACGAATTCTTCGCCATCAACGAGCGCTTCCACATGCGCCTGCTGGAGATCGCGGGCAACCGCTGGCGCAACCAGATGGTGGCCGACCTGCGCAAGGTGATGAAGCTCAATCGCCACAACTCGCTGCTGAAGTCCGGGCGCATCGAGGAATCGCTCGCGGAGCACCGCGCGGTGATGGACGCGCTGGTCGCGCGCGATGCGGCAGCCGCGCGCGAGCGCATGCAGCGGCACTTCAACAATGGGTTGGAAGCCGCGGCCTGACTGAGCGACGCTCTGAAAGATCTGGCAGCGGCCAGGCATCGCTCGAACGGACGGTCGCGGCGCTGCGCCGGCACTGATCTTCAGAACGCCGCGATCCCCGTCTGCGCCCGCCCGAGAATCAGCGCATGCACGTCATGCGTGCCCTCGTAGGTGTTCACCACCTCCAGGTTCACCAGGTGCCGGGCCACGCCGAACTCGTCGCTGATGCCGTTGCCGCCCAGCATGTCGCGAGCCAGGCGCGCGATGTCCAGCGCCTTGCCGCAGGAGTTGCGCTTCATGATGGAAGTGATCTCCACCGAGGCCGTGCCTTCGTCCTTCATGCGGCCCAGGCGCAGGCATCCTTGCAGGCCGAGCGTGATCTCGGTCTGCATGTCGGCCAGCTTCTTCTGGATCAACTGATTGGCCGCCAGGGGCTTGCCGAACTGCTTGCGGTCCAGCACGTATTGGCGGGCGCGGAACCAGCAATCTTCGGCGGCGCCCAGCGCGCCCCAGGCAATGCCGTAGCGCGCCGAGTTCAGGCAGGTGAACGGGCCCTTCAGGCCCCGCACTTCGGGGAAGGCGTTCTCTTCCGGACAGAACACCTCGTCCATCACGATCTCGCCGGTGATGGAGGCGCGCAAGCCCACCTTGCCGTGGATGGCCGGCGCGGAGAGGCCCTTCCAGCCCTTTTCCAGCACGAAGCCGCGAATGGCGCCGGAGTCGTCCTTGGCCCAGACCACGAACACGTCGGCGATCGGGCTGTTGGTGATCCACATCTTGGAGCCCGAGAGCTTGTAGCCGCCGTCGACCTTCCTGGCCCGCGTGACCATGCTGCCGGGGTCGGAGCCGTGGTTGGGTTCCGTGAGGCCGAAGCAGCCTATCCACTCGCCGGTGGCGAGCTTGGGCAGGTACTTCTGCTTGGTGGCTTCGTTGCCGAACTCGTTGATCGGCACCATCACCAGCGACGACTGCACGCTCATCATCGAGCGATAGCCCGAGTCCACGCGCTCGACTTCGCGCGCCACCAGGCCATAGCAAACGTAATTCAGGCCCGCGCCGCCATAGGCCTCGGGGATGGTGGCGCCCAGCAGGCCGAGTTCACCCATCTCGCGAAAGATCGCCACGTCGGTCTTCTCGTTGCGGAAGGCCTCCAGCACGCGCGGAGCGAGGCGCTCCTGGCAATAGCTGGCGGCGGCGTCTCGCACGCTGCGTTCGTCGCCCGTGATCTGCTGGTCCAGCAGCAGCGGGTCGGCCCAGTGGAAAGATGCTTTGGAAGTGCCCATGAAATTCTCCGCTTGTCAGGTTGAAGGCTGATCCGGCAACACGGCCGTGGCCTCGATCTCGACCTTGGCCCTGTCCTCGATCAGCGCCGTAACTTCCACGGCCGTCATCGCCGCGTTGTAGCTGCCGATGATCTCGCGAAACGCCTGGCCCACTTCGCGTGCGGCAGCCAGGTACTCGCGCTTGTCGGTCACGTACCAGGTCATCCGGACGATATTTTCAGGCTTGCCGCCCGCTTCGCGCACAACGTCCGCGACATTCTTGAGTGCCTGCCTGGCCTGCACTGCAAAATCGTCGCTCTCGAACCGGCCCTGGGCGTCCCAGCCGATCATGCCGGCGATGAACAGCATCTTGCCGCTGGCCACGACGCCATTGGCATAGCCCTTGGGGCGCGGCCATCCCGTCGGGAAGAATCACTTCCATGGTCATCACGACCTCCTTCAAGATTTCCCGCGCGATGATCAGCTGCTGCACTTCGGTCGCACCTTCGTAGATGCGCAGCGAGCGGATTTCGCGGTACAGCCGCTCGACCATTTGCCCGCTGACCACCCCCAGCCCGCCGAAGATCTGCACCGCGGAATCGATGACCTGCTGGGCGCCTTCGGTGGCGGTGAGCTTGGCCATGGCGGCTTCACGGGTCACGTTCTCGCCCTGGTCGCGCTGCCAGGCGGCGCGGTAGACCAGCAAGGCCGAGCTGTCGATCGTCGTGGCCATCTGCGCCAGCTTGGCCTGCGTCAGCTGGAAATCCGACAGCACCTGGTTGAACATCTTGCGGGTGGTGGCGCGGCGCAGGGCCTCGTCCATCGCCCGCCGGGCGAAGCCGAGCGCCGCCGCTGCCACGGAAGTGCGAAACACGTCCAGCGTGCGCATGGCCACCTTGAAACCCTCGCCCGCCTCGCCAATACGCTGGGTGAGCGGAACGCGGCAATTGTCGAAGCGCAGCCGCGCCAACGGGTGCGGCGCGATCACGTCGATGCGTTCGGCGATCTCGAAGCCGGGCGTGCCCGCATCGACGATGAAGGCCGAAATGCCGCGCGCACCCGCCGCCTCGCCGGTTCGGCAGAACACCACGTAGAAATCCGCGATGCCGCCATTGGAGATCCAGGTCTTCTCGCCATTGAGGACGGCGTCACTCGCCCTCTACGTGCGCGCTGCATTGCATGGCGGCCACGTCGGAGCCCGCCTGCGGCTCGGACAGCGCAAAGGCCGCAATGGCCTCGCCCTTGGCCACGCGCGACAGGTAGCGGTCCTTCTGCAGCGGCGTGCCCTGCAGGCTGATCGCGCCCGAGCCCAGCCCCTGCATGGCGAAGGCGAAGTCAGCCAGGCCACTGTGGCGCGCCAGGGTTTCGCGGATCAGGCAGATGGACCGGGTGTCGATGACTTCCGCCGCACCGTGCTGCTTGCTGCCCACGGCGTGCTGCAGCCACCCGCCCGCGCCCAGCGAGCGCACGAGCATCCGGCATTCGGTATCCACGTCGGCGCCGTGTTGGTGCGGCACGTTCTGCTCGGCCCAGGCCTCGAGCTCGCGCGCCAGTTGCCGGTGCCGCTCCTCGAAGAACGGCCAGGCCAGGTATCGGGTATCGCTCATGGTCAGTTGCCCTCGAAACGCGGCTTCTGCTTGGCCACGAACGCGTTGTAGGCCCGCGAGAAGTCCTCGGTCATCATGCAGATCGCCTGGGCCTGGGCCTCGGCTTCGATCGCCTGCTCGATGGTCATGGCCCATTCCTGGTGCAGCATGGTCTTGGTGATGCCGTTGGCGAAGCTCGGGCCCTGCGCCAGCTCCGTGGCCAGCTTCTGCGCCTCGGCCAGGACGGCCTCGGGCGCGCACAGGCGGTTGAAGAAACCCCAGCGCTCGCCCTCCTCCCCGCCCAGCGAACGGCCGGTGTAGAGCAGCTCACTGGCGCGGCCCTGGCCGATGATGCGCGGCAGGATCGCGCATGCGCCCATGTCGCAGCCGGCCAGGCCGACGCGGTTGAAGAGGAAAGCCGTCTTGCTGCGCGCAGTGCCAAGGCGCAGATCGGACGCCATGGCGATGATGGCCCCGGCCCCGGCGCAAACGCCGTCGATGGCAGCGACGATCGGCTGCGGGCAGGCGCGCATCGCCTTGACCAGGTCGCCCGTCATGCGGGTGAACATCAGCAGTTCGGGCGCCTTCAGCGCCACCAGCGGGCCGATGATCTCGTGCACGTCGCCGCCCGAGCAGAAGTTGTCGCCCGCGCCCGCCATCACCACGGCGTGCACGTCGGTGGCGTACTTGAGCTGGCCGAACAGGTCGCGCAGCTCGGCGTACGAGTCGAAGGTGAGCGGGTTCTTGCGCTCCGGCCGGTTGAGCGTGATGGTGGCCACCGCGTCTTTCACCTGCCAGAGAAAATGACGGGCCTGGTAGCCGGCCAGCGGTTTGCGGTTGCCCGCGGCCAGGGCCGGGTCCAGGCGCTCGTTCTGCTCGTTCATCAAAGGTCTCCTGCAATGGGTTGAAGCGCCTGCGCCGCCGTTGCCTTCTCGCGTTCCAGGTTGCGCTCCAGCTGGGTCTTGGCCGACCGGTACTGCTTGGGCCACTGCACGTCCATGTAGCCGATCTTGGCCGCCTCCAGCAAGGTCCAGGAAGGATTGGCCAGGTGGGGGCGCGCCACCGCGCACAGGTCCGCGCGCCCGGCGGCGATGATGCTGTTGACGTGGTCGGCTTCCGAGATCGCGCCAACGGCGATGGTCGGGATGCCCGCCTCGTTGCGGATGCGGTCGGCGAACGGTGTCTGGTACATGCGCCCGTACACCGGCTTTTGCTGCTTGCTGACCTGGCCCGAGGAGCAGTCGATCATGTCGGCGCCCGCCGCCTTGAAGGCCCGGGCGATCTCCACGGCGTCGGTCGGCGTGATGCCGCCTTCCACCCAGTCGTGGGCGGAGATGCGCACCGACATGGGCAAGTGCCCGGGCCATACCGCCCGCATGGCGCGGAACACTTCCAGCGGATAGCGCAGGCGGTTCTCCAGCGACGCCGCCGTATTCGTCGGTGCGCTGGTTGGTCAGCGGCGAGATGAAGCTGGACAACAGGTAGCCGTGCGCGCAGTGCAGTTCCAGCCAGTCGAAGCCCGCCTGCGCCGCCAACCCGGTGCTGTGGACGAAGTCTTGCCGCACCCGATCCATGTCGGCGCGCGTCATCGCGCGCGACCAATCGCTCACGCCGTCGAGGTACTGCTGCGGCGAGGCCGAGATCAGCGGCCAGTTGCCTTGCACGAGCGGCTGGTCCTCGCCTTCCCACGGCACCCGGGTCGAGCCCTTGGCGCCCGCGTGCCCCAGCTGCATGGCGATCTTTGCATCGCTATGCTGGTGCACGAAGTCGACGATGCGCTTCCAGCCATCGCGTTGCGCCTCGCTCCACAGGCCGGGGCAGCCGGGCGTGATGCGGGCATCCGGTGTCGGGCAGGTCATCTCGGCCACGACCATGCCGGCGCCGCCCATGGCGCGCGCGCCAAGGTGGACCAGGTGGTAGTCGGCCGGCATCCCGTCGATGCATGAGTACTGCGCCATGGGAGAGACCACCACGCGGTTCTTCAGCGTGATGCCCCGCGCCGTGAAAGGCGTGAACATCGGCGGCAAGGGATGCTGCAGCGGCGAGCGGCGAACGCCCGATCGCTCGGCGATCCAGTCCTCGTAGTCCTCCACGTAGTCCTTGTCGCGCAGCCGCAGGTTCTCGTGGCTGATACGCTGGCTGCGGGTCAGCAGCGAATACGCGAACTGTTCGGGCGGCAGGTGGGCGTAGCGCCGCACGTTCTCGAACCACTCGGTGGAATTGCGCGCGGCATTCTGGATTTTCAGCACTTCGACGCTGCGCACGGCCTCGTAGTCGCGCAGGGCCTGGCCGAGGTCTGTGGGTGAGTCGCCGATGCAGCGAGCCAGCTCGATGGAATCCTCCAGCGCGAGCTTGGTGCCGGAGCCCACGGAGAAATGCGCGGTGTGGGCCGCATCGCCCATCAGGACCACCGGCGCGCGGCCGTTGTGATGGACCCAGGTGCGGCACACCACGCGAGGAAACCTGATCCACTGCGCCGAGCCGCGCAGATGCGCCGCGTTGGACATCAGCTTGTTCCCGTCCAGGTATTTGGCGAACAGCTTCTCGCAGAAGGCGATGGACTCCTCTTTCTCCATCGTGTCCAGGCCGGCCTTCTGCCAGACCTCTTGCGGCGCCTCGACGATGAAGGTCGAGGTCTCGCCGTCGAACTGGTAGGCATGGGCCTGGAACCAGCCCCATTCGGTCTCTTCGAAGGCGAAGGTGAAGGCCTCGAATTTCTTGTGCGTGCCCAGCCATACGAAGCGGCAATCGCGCAGGTCGATGTCCGGGTGGTAGGTGCTGGCGTACTTGCCGCGGATGCGGCTGTTCAGGCCGTCGCTGGCGATGATGAGGTCGGCATCCGGAAACTGCTCGTCGCCCTTCACGTCGGTTTCGAACACCAGCTTCACGCCCAGGTCTTCGCAACGCTTTTGCAATATGTTGAGCAGGCGCTTGCGGCCTATGCCGCAGAAGCCGTGGCCGCCGGAGCGGATCTTCTGGCCGCGGATGTTGACCTCGATGTCGTCCCAGTGGTTGAAGGCGCCCAGGATCTCGGCGGCGGTCGGCGCGTCGGCGGCTTGCAGATTGCCCAGGGTCTGGTCGGAAAACACGACGCCCCAGCCAAAGGTGTCATAGGGCTTGTTGCGCTCGACCACGGTGATGTCGTGCCCCGGGTTCTGCTTCTTCATGAGGAGCGCGAAATAAAGCCCCGATGGCCCGCCGCCTATGCACACGATGTTCATGATCGCTCCAACCTAGATAATTTAAGTTTAAAGCATTTGGGCGGCGCTGTCATCCCTGTCCCAGGGATACGTGGATTGCGGGTCAAGCCCGCAATGACACCGGTCATTGTCATCCCGGGCTTGACCCGGGATCCATGCGCAACGCTAGGCCACTTGCGCCACGGCGTCGTGCGCCAATGCCATGACGTCGCGCGGCTGCAGGTCCTTGAGCCGGTGGTCGCTCCACACCTGGCGCCAGCGCCTGGCGCCGGGCAAGCCGTTGCGCAAACCCAGCATATGGCGCGCGATGCTGCTCCAGGGCGTGCCGTGCGCGGCGGCCTCGCGCGCCATGTAGTCGCACATCGACTCTTCCACCGATTCGCGGCTGAGGCCGTTCGGCGGCTCGCCGAAGAACTCGGCGTCCCACTGCGCGAGCCACCAGGGGTTGTGATAGGCCTCGCGGCCAACCATCACGCCATCGACGTGCTCGAGTTGCGTGGCCGTCTGCTCGCCGGTGGTGATGCCGCCGTTCACGGCAATGGTCAGCGCGGGGAAATCGCGCTTGAGCCGGTGGACGAACTCGTAGCGCAGTGGCGGCACCTCGCGGTTTTCCTTCGGCGACAAGCCCTTGAGCCAGGCGTTGCGTGCATGGACCAGGAAAACCTTGCAGCCGGCCTCGCTCACCGCGCCTACGAAGTCGCGCACGAATTCGTAGCTTTCGTCCTTGTCGATGCCGATGCGGTGCTTCACGGTGACCGGAATCGCGACGGCATCGCACATGGCCTTGACGCAGTCGGCCACCAGTTGCGGCTCCGACATCAGGCAGGCGCCAAAGGAGCCGCGCTGCACCCGCTCGCTGGGGCATCCGCAGTTGAGGTTGATCTCGCGGTAACCCCACTCCTCGCCCAGCCGGGCGCATTGCGCCAGCTCGGCCGGCTCGCTGCCGCCGAGTTGGAGGGCGACGGGCTGCTCCTCGGGATTGAAAACGAGATGCCGCGGAATGTTTCCATGGATGAGCGCACCGGTCGTCACCATTTCCGAGTAAAGCAGAGCGCGGCGGCTGAGCAGCCGGTGGAAGTAGCGGCAGTGCCTGTCCGTCCAATCCATCATCGGGGCCACACTGACGCGCCAAGGCGAGAAGTATGTTCTAAGTCGTTGATTTTCTTCAGTATCCATCTGTTGGAGCACGACGACATCGCCGGTGCGCTCGTAGTCGAAGCTGTCATCGAAGTTTAAGACCAGGCGGTCGGGTCGGCCGTCGCCGTCGAAGGCGACCGACCGCTCGCGGAAGTACGCCACTCCGGATTGGCGCTCGACGGGCCGATATCGGACCTCGGCCTTTGTGCTCAAGCTGTTCACACGGCCGCCGGGAGCCTACACTGAATCGAAGCTTTTGGGAGATGACCATGGCGATTCAGCTCTATTCCTGGCCGCGTAGCTCGGGGACCCGCATCTCATGGGCGCTCGGGGAATTGGACATCCCGTATCAGTACATCGAAGTCGATCGGGAGAAGCAGGAACATAGGATGCCCGGATACCTCGCAGTGAATCCTCATGGCAAAGTTCCCGCCTTGGTCGACGGCGAGCAGACGTATTTTGAATCGGCCGCCATCTTGCTGCACCTCGGCTACAGTTATGGCACCGCCAAGCAGCTGTGGCCTGAAGCGGGCCGCCCGAACCACGCCGACGCCCTATGCTGGACCGTGTGGGCCACGACCGAGCTTGGCAGCCACATGATGCAGTACCTGTATCACGGTCTCGACTCACCGGTGTCCTACAAGCCTGCGGATCGCAGCAAGGCGTGCGCCGAGTACAACCACTCGCAGTTCATTCGTTGCCTTGATGCACTCGAAGCACGGTTCGCAAGCCGCCGGCACTTGATGGGCGACAACTTCTCACTCGTCGATCTTGCAGTGGCCAGTTGGTTGCTGCTCGGAACTATGTTGGGCCTCAGGCTGGACTCTCATCCGCGGGTTGCTGCGTGGACTCAGCGCTGCGCAGAGCGTCCCGCTTTCAAGCGGGCGCGATGAGGGGGACGCCGGATTCGAAGTTCGCTTGCACGATCCCCGGTGCAAATCCGATAGAAACGCTATATTGCGTCATCGGCACCGCCACCGCACCGCCCCGCCCGCATGGACAACGACCAGGTCAATAAGCTGCTCGTACGCATCGGCAACGAGGACCAGGCAGCGTTTCGCGAACTGTACAAAGCGTTCAGCCGCAAGGTGTACGCCTACGTCCTCAACATGCTGAACGACCACGCGCGGGCCGAGGAGGTCGTGGCGGACACGCTTTACGAGGTCTGGCGCAACCCAACGCGCTTTCGCGGCGATTCGCAGTTTTCCACGTGGCTCATCGGGATCGCGCGCAGAAAGGCGCTGATGGTCTATCGTGCGCGCCGGCCCGACGAGGTGCACGGAGATCTCGATGACATTGCCGAGACCACCGCCTCGGACGCGCCTGATGCCTTTGCTGAGTTGGCGGGCAAGCAACGGCGGGAAGGCGTGCAGCACTGCATGGGCAAGCTCTCTGATGAGCATCGCGAATGCATGCACCTGGTGTTTTACGAGGGCATGGGCCTGGCTGAAGTGGCTGAGATACAGAACTGTCCCGAGGGCACCGTCAAGACGCGCCTGTTCCACGCCCGCCAGAAGATCAAGAAGTGCCTGGAGTCTCTGCTGCGCAGCGAGGGTGGTGCCCCTGACGCCAAAGGCGCGCTCGCATCCTGATGCTTGTGGCTGACATGACAAGCGCGCAAAATTTAATTGAACCCTCCGTCGACGTAGCGCAACCCAGAGGCGACACGGGCACGTCCCTAAAGGAGATCCGCCATGCTGCTGCGCCAAGCTTTGGAACAAACTCGCACGGGTAAGCCCGCGCCAGTCCTATTCAATTCCCGCCTGCTTATCCTCGACCTTATTGATGAGGTTTCCTCCATGGTGCAGCAAGATCTTGTCCAGTTTGACACTGTCCACAATCGCGCCAGCATCAGGTCATTCCATGATGACTCTGCCGGGCAAGTCAGGCAAGGTCAGCCGTACCGCAAGGCTGCGGCCGTTGTCACGGGAGCACAGACATCATGAATGAACGCTTCGAAGAGCTGCTCCCCTGGTACGCCAACGGCTCGCTGGGAGCCGAAGACCGGGCCTTCGTCGAGGCCTACCTGGAACAGCATCCCGAGGCCCGCGGCGAGTTGGAGTGGTATCGCTCTCTGCAGCAGCGCGTACAGGAAAACGCCCCGGCGGTGCCGGCAACCATCGGCCTGGCACGCGCCATGCGCCTCATCCAGGGCGACCGTCCGACCTTCGCCGAGCGCATCGGCGCCTTCTTCGGCAACTTTGGCATGCGGCCGAGCTATGTGATGGCCGCGCTGGCGGTCGTGGCGGTGCAAGGTGGCGTGATCCTGAACCTGCTCGGTGACGTCCACGAGAACGAAGACCAGATCCGCGCACTGAACGCGGTCCGCGTCAAAGAGGGTCCGATGCTGAAGATCAGCTTCGCACCGGACGCCAAGGAGACCGACATACGCATGCTGGTGGTCCAGGTTCAGCGGCGAACTGGCCGGCGGCCCGGGCCAGCTCGGCGATTACTACCTGCGCGTGCCGGCCGGCAGCGAAGCCGCGGCGCTCGCCCGCGTGCAGGGCTCCACTATCGTTCAGGCCGCCTCGCTGGCGCCCGGCGTGCCGCCTCGGGAGTAGCCGCCATGGCCACGCTGCCGACCCGCCGTATGCTGCTGCGCTGCGCATTGGGCGCCGCGGCGCTGTCTTTCGGTCCCGCCATGAGCGGTGCCCCTGCCAACACCAAGAGCGCCGAGTCGCGCATCGCTTTGGTGATCGGCAACGGCGCATATCGCGACGCACCGCTGAAGAACCCGCCCGGCGACGCCAACGCCATCGCGGCGTCGCTGCGCGGACTTGGCTATGACGTGACCCTGCGCCAGAACACGAAGCTGCGAGAGCTGATCGAGTCGCTGCGCGAGTTTTCGTTGCGCGCTCCGAAGGCATCGGTTCGCATGCTGTTCTATGCCGGCCACGGCGTCCAGGTGAAGGGGCGCAACTACCTGGTGCCGATCGACGCCGACCCGAAGTCGGAAGAGGACATCCAGCGGCAAAGTGCGGACGTCGGCGAGTTCGTCGACCGGCTCAGCGCCATTCGCACCGGCATCAACATCGTGGTGCTCGACGCCTGCCGTGTGAACCCGTTCGCCGGCGGCGTCATTGTCGGCCCCGATGGACGGCGCCTGAAGTTCCGCGGCGCGACGCCGGGTGGCCTGGCGACACTCGATGCGCCCGTGGGCACCCTGGTGGCCTTCTCGACCGCGCCGAACGGCGTGGCGCTCGACGGCGCCAGCGGCGAGCACAGCGTCTATGCACGTCACCTGCTGGCCAACCTGCCGACGCCGGGGCTGCAGATCGAGCAGCTTTTCAAGCGGGTGCGTATTGGTGTGGCCGACGACACCGGCCGCGTGCAGGTGCCTTGGGAGTCATCGAGCCTGACAGCCGACTTCTGCTTCAAATCGGACGACAAAGGGCGCTGCGGCGGGATAAGAGCCGCAACCATGCCCGCATCACGCGTGGTCGCTGATGAAGCGCTCGAGTTCGCGCACGAAGCGCAGCGGCTCACTGACATGCGGCGAATGGCCGGCACGCGCGTAGATCGAGATTTGCGCGTGCTTCACCGTGTCGCGATACCAGGCATCGAGCGGCACACCGGCATAGTGCGGGCTGCGCGCCCCGAGCACAACCAGCAGCGGAGCGTCCAGGCGAGACAGCGAAACGCGGAAGTCGGCCTGCGCCATCGACTCCGCGAGATCGAGCAGCGGCCGGACATCGATGCGTCCCAGGCGCTTGCGCAGCATCCGTCCGAGCGGTGCTTCGACATCCAGCTGACGCCTGAGCCAAGCGCCTCCGCGGGCGCCGACCTCATTCAGCAGCGTCTCGGCCAGATCCTGGCGTGCGCCTGCAATCAGCCCCGACAGCATGGCCGCGCTGCAGCCGCCGAACAGCCCGAGACGCCAGTCGTCATCCGTCACGATGCGCGGCGACTGGTCGACCAGCGCCACCGCCGCGACTCGCTGCGTGCCGTACGAATGCAAATACTGCATCAGCGTCAGCGCACCCATGGAGTGCCCGACCAACACCGAACGCTCCAGCCCGAAGTGGTCGAGCATCTCGGCCAGGTCGCAAGCCAGCCGTGGCAGCGTGATGCTCCCGAGCACCGGCCGGCAACTGCCATGGCCGCGTGCGTCCCAGGCGAGCACGCAGTGGCGCCGCGCCAGCCGCCTGGCCACCGGCAGCCAGTCGCGATGCGAACACCCGACCCCATGCACCAGCACCAGCGGTGGGCCGTCGCCGAGCACGCACACGGGAACAACCTGGCCATCGCTGGCCGTGAAGCTGTCGTAATCGCCGGAAGTGGGAGCGCCAAGGCCCACGAATCCGAAATTGCGCAGCGCGTTCAAAGCGCCTCGCAAGCCCGTCAGGCGTGGTGGCGGTGCAGGAGGTTCAGGCGGAGCACTGTCGAGCATGAGGCGTTCCTCCCCCCACTATGCACTTGCGCGCAGCGGCTGCGCAAATCGTTTGCGCCGGTCGCGAACCGATTGCAACCCATTCGATGTTGCGAACAGGACCATAACAGGATGCCGGCCAGTGCCGGGCACCGGCACGTCGCCGGCTCCTGCCCTTCGCTGAGGAGGGCTGCATTTTCTTTGAACGCATCGGCAGGTCTGTGCAACTCAAGGTCCGAGCAGCAACTTGTGCTCAAGCCCAAGCCCCCAAACCTTCCTACATTCTCAGGAGCAATGCAATGTTGATCAAAGACCTGTCCCTCGAACTCGACACCGAGGCCCTGTCGGCCGTGCACGGTGGTAACAACGGCAACGCCGCCACCAACGCCATCGGCCAAGAGATGAAGCTGGTAGTGCCCGTCGCCGTCGGCGCCGGCGGCCCGGCCAACACCAACATCAGTGTCACCGGCACGCAGGACGCGTCGATCTGGAACTATCAGGATGCCGGCGACCTGTTCGCCTTCTTCGGCCACCCCCTGGTCCGGAATTAATCCCAAGATACCGTCTTCAACCCACACTCTCACCCTAGGAGAACTGAAATGCTGATCAAAGACCTGAGCAAGGAACTCGACGCCAAGGCCCTGTCGGCCGTGCACGGTGGCAACAACGGCAACGCCGCCACCAACGCCATCGGCCAAGAGATGAAGCTGGTAGTGCCCGTCGCCGTCGGCGTCGGCGGCCCGGCCAACACCAACATCGATGTCACCGGCACGCAGGACGCCCACATCGACAACTTCCAGTTCGCCGGCGACTCGTTCCTGGCGCTCCTGCCGGTGGTGCCGTGCGGCGCCGCTGAATTCACCCTTAACCCGACTCCACGGAGAACTGAAATGCAGATCAAAGACCTGACCAAGGACCTCGACTCCAAGGCCATGACCGCCGTGCACGGTGGCGACAACGGCAACGCCGGCGTCAACACCGTCTTCCAGCAACTGGGGATGAACGTGCCGATCGGCATCGTCACCGGCCCGGGTGCCGCGGTGAACAACTTCATCGATGTCAACGGCAGCCAGAACGCCAGCATCGATAACCAGCAGGACTCGGGCGACAAGTTCCTCGCGTTCCTGTCAGCGCTCAAAAGGTAATCCTGGGGATTGCTTCCCGCAAGGTGGGGGCCACAACCGGCCCCCACCCGACCATCCACAATGCCAGAATCTGCGGCCGGCGCTGCGCCCGCGGGCGCCAACACCGCCCATCGGTTCCTGCCCGGCGAACGTATCAGGCTGGTGGTCACCCCCGGCCAGGATGCCCACGTCTACTGCTATCTGCAGGACGAAACCCGACGCATCCAGCGCTTCTATCCGAACCGCTAACCCCAACCGGCACCCGTGCGCCGGCTCGCTTTCCGTTCCCTTTCAAGCACTTGCGAGGAGGGCTGCATTTTCTTTGAACGCATCGGCAGGTCTGTGCAACTCAAGGTCCGAGCAGCAACTTGTGCTCAAGCCCAAGCCCCCAAACCTTCCTACTTAGGAGCAATGCAATGTTGATCAAAGACCTGTCCCACGAACTCGACACCGAGGCCCTGTCGGCCGTGCACGGTGGTAACAACGGCAACGCCGCCACCAACGCCATCGGCCAAGAGATGAAGCTGGTAGTGCCCGTCGCCGTCGACGCCACCGGTCCGGCAAACACGAACGTCAGCGTCACCGGCACGCAGGACGCGTCGATCTGGAACTATCAGGATGCCGGCGACCTGTTCGCCTTCTTCGGCCGCCCCCTGGTCCGGAAGTAATCCCAAGATACCGTCTTCAACCCACACTCTCACCCTAGGAGAACTGAAATGCAGATCAAAGACCTGAGCAAGGAACTCGACACCAAGGCCCTGTCGGCCGTGCACGGTGGCAACAACGGCAACGCCGCCACCAACGCCATCGGCCAAGAGATGAAGCTGGTAGTGCCCGTCGCCGTCGGCGTCGGCGGCCCGGCCAACACCAACATCGATGTCACCGGCACGCAGGACGCCCACATCGACAACTTCCAGTTCGCCGGCGACTCGTTCCTGGCGCTCCTGCCGGTGGCGCCGGTGCGCTGCTGAATTCACCCTCAACCCAACTCCACGGAGAACTGAAATGCAGATCAAAGACCTGACCAAGGACCTCGACTCCAAGGCCATGACCGCCGTGCACGGTGGCGACAACGGCAACGCCGGCGTCAACGACCATCTTCCAGCAACTGGGGATGAACGTGCCGATCGGCATCGTCACCGGCCCGGGTGCCGCGGTGAACAACTTCATCGATGTCAACGGCAGCCAGAACGCCAGCATCGATAACCAGCAGGACTCGGGCGACAAGTTCCTCGCGTTCCTGTCAGCGCTCAAAAGGTAATCCTGGGGATTGCTTCCCGCAAGGTGGGGGCCACAACCGGCCCCCACCCGACCATCCACAAGGCCAGAATCTCGGAACACCCATCATGGCAACGACAACCATCACCGATCTTCCAATGAGCCGTGCCCTGGACTACAAGGCCATGTCGTCCATCAAGGGCGCAGGCGGCGCACCGTGGGTCTTCGGCGCCTTTCGCGCCTTCGTGCCCGAGAGCGCCCGCTTCGCGCCGATCGTCAACTTCTACCAGACCAACAACATCTTCGTTGCCGATCAGCTGAACGTTCAGTTCCAGAACATCGACATCGACAACTCGGCATCCAACGCCGTGATCAATGTCGACGCGAATCAGAACGCGTTGAACCTCAACATCGGCTCGTGACACGCACATCAGCCCGTTGGCAACGCCCATGGAATCGAAGGCCGCACGAGGCATGCGAGCACCGAACCCGGCCCGTTTCGGTGGACATCGGCCTCCCGTTCCCACGCCGGCCGGGTCCGCGAGATCAACGAGGACGCCTGCCTCGAGCAGCCCGAGCGCGGACTCTGGGCCGTCGCCGACGGCATGGGCGGGCATTCGCTGGGCGAGTTCGCGAGCCGCCTGGCCATCCGGAGCCTGGTCGATCTGCCCGCACCGCAGAGCCTGGAGCAGTACATCGCCGATGCGCAGGAGCGGTTGCAGAACGCGAATCGCCGGCTTCGCGCCGAGGCGGCGCTGCGTGACGTGCCGGTCATCGGCACCACGATCGTCGCGCTGCTCGCGTCGCAGCGCCATTGCGCGTGCCTGTGGGCCGGCGACAGCCGCATCTACCTGTACAGGGCCGGGCGCCTGAAACTGCTGACCCGCGACCACAGCCAGGTCGAAGCAGCCCGGTCCAGGCGCCCACGAAAATCCGACGACACGCTGCATCTCCCGCCGTCGAACCTGATAACGCGCGCGCTCGGCGCGGAGGACACCATCGAGCTCGACTGCGCCACCATCGAAGTCCTCGACGGCGATGTCTTCCTGCTGTGCAGCGATGGCCTGAGCAACGAGGTCAGCGAACTGGCCATCGAGCAGGCGCTGCTGCCGGGGAATTGCCGTCAAGCGTCGCAAGCATTGATCGACCTCGCTCTCCAGGCGGGCGGGCACGACAACATCACGGCGGTGGTGGTCCGCGCCGAGGACCTGCACAGCCCTGACCGGACCGCGATGCATCCGGTGCTGCTGTGAAACCTACCTCGCGAGGTCGGGTCTCGACGAACTGGTCGCCGTGAACACGCGCGTTCGTGCGCCTCCAGGCACGCCCAGCGCAGCGTCGAGCGCAGGATCTCGATCTTCTCGATCAGCCCCGCGTACGAGAGCGTCGAGCTGGCGTCCAGATCGCTGGTCGAGGATCTTCATGTGGCGGCGCTCAACTGCTTCTGCACCAGCTCGTAGTACATGCCGCGGCGCTCCACCAGCTCCTCGTGCCTGCCCTGCTCGACGATCGCGCCTTCGTAGAGCACGAGGATCTTGTCGGCCCGCATGATGGTGCTCAAGCGGTGCGCGATGATCACGGCGGTGCGGCCCTTCAGGATGTCGCTCATGTTGGCGATGATGTTGCTCTCGGACTGCGTGTCGAGCGCCGAGGTCGCCTCGTCGAACACCAGCAGGCGCGGGATCGTGGTACAGCGCCCGGGCGATGCACAGCCGCTGGATCTGCCCGCCGGACAGGCCCATGCCGCGCTCGCCCACGACCTGCTCGTAGCCCAGCGGCATCTTGGCGATGAAGGCGTGCGCATCGGCCATCTTCGCGACCTCCTCGATGCGGCGGCGGTCGGGGCTCTCGTCGCCGCTGGCGATGTTCTCGGCGATGGTCCCCGAGAACAGCAGGTTGCTCTGCATCACGTAGCCGACCTGCGCGCGGTAGTACTCCTTGTCGATCACGTTCATGTCGTAGCCGTCCACGGTCAGCTTGCCTTCGGTGGGCGGGTAGAAGCCCACGAGCAGCTTGGCCAGCGTCGTCTTGCCCGATCCGCTGCGGCCCGACGATGGCGATCAGCTCGCCGGGCTTGATGTCCAGGCTGATGTTCTCCAGCACATAAGACGTTTCGTTGCCGCCGTAGCGGAAGTAGACGCCGTCCAGGCGGATGTCGCCCTGCAGCTCGGGCAGCGCGACGCGCGACGCCAGGTCCTCGGGCTTCTGCTCGGGCTCGATGTCGAGCACGTCGCCCAGGCGCTCCATCGCCACGGCGGCGTCGTTCAGCATGGCTCCACAGTCCCACCAGGCCCATCAGCGGCGCGAGCACGCTGCCCATCAGCGCGTTGAACGCGATCAGCTGGCCGATGCGTCAGCTCGCGCGCGAGCACCAGGTTGGCGCCGGCCCAGAGAATCGCAATGGTGGTGGCGGCGTTGAGCAGCTGCCCCGCCAGCCCGACCAGGATGGAGAACGATTGCGAGCGGTACGCCACCTCGAGCGCCTTGGCGTACTTCTTCTCCCACTTCAGGCGCACCGGACGCTCGATGCCCATGCCCTTGACGGTTTCCACCCCGCCGAGCGCTTCCATCAGGAACGACTTCGCGTCGGTGCCCGCCGTGAACGACTCGCGCGCAAAGGCCTTGATCTTCGGCGTCACGAGCACGGTCAACGCCAGGATCGGCACGACGAACGCGATCAGCAGCAGCGTCAGCTTCACGTTGTAGAGGAACATGACCGTGAAGTAGATGAAGATCATCAGCAGGTTGAGCACCGTGGTGACGGTGGACTCCGTCAGGAAGGCCCGTATCGTCTGGTTCTCCTGGAAGCGCGCGAAGATGTCGCCGGTCTTGCGCTTGGCGAAGAACGAGTACGGCAGCGACAGCGTGTGCTTGAAGAACTGCGACATCATCGTCGAAGTCCAGCTTGCGGACCATGAAGTTCGCCAGCATCGCCCGGATCGTCGCCATGAGCTGGGTGAACACGTGCGAGATGATCAGGCCGACGATCAGCAGGTGCAGCAGGCTCACGTTCTGGTGCACGATCACCCCGTCCAGGATGTTCTGGATGATCACCGGCGGAACGATGCCCAGCATCTGGATCACGAAGGTCGCCAGGAACAGATGGAGCAGGATCTTCTTGTGGGGGACGAGGTACCTCGCGAACCGCACCCAGGGCGATCGCGACGCGGCCACCTGCGCCATGTCCTGGCCGGGCGTGAAGACCAGGCAGGTGCCGCTCCAGCCGCGCTCGAACTCCTCCACGCTCATCTTCTTGAAGCCGATCGCGGGGTCGGCCACCCACACGTGCCGCTTCGACACGCCGTACACCACGACGTAGTGGTAGCCCTCCCAGTGCGCGATGAGCGGAAGCTCGAAGCCGCGCAGCGTGTCGAACGTGCACTGCACGCCGCGCGTCGTGAAGCCGAGCGATTCGCCGGTGCGCGCCAGGCTTTCCAGCGTGGCACCCTGCGTCGTGACGTTCGCCAGCTCGCGCAGCTTGCCCAGCGTCATGCCGATGCCGTAGTGCTTGCAGATCATCGCGAGGCAGGCCGCCCCGCAATCCATCTCCTCGGCCTGCTGCGACCCAGGCAAAGCGCGGATGACCTTCTCGCCGAACTCCGCCTTCGACTCCAGGTCGATCATCGCCGGCAGCTTGCGCCGCTCGGCCAGCTTCTTCTGCCGCTGCAGCTCCCGGTCGAGCAGCCGCACCCGCTCTTCCAGCGCCTCGCGCAGCTTGGGTTGCGCTCGAGCATGAACTGCACCGTCTTCTCCGGAATCACGAGCAACGCGACATCGGTGGCTGGCCACCACCGTGGCGAACTGCTCCTGGCGCATCAGGCAGGCCTTCTCGCCGAAGGTGTCGCCCTGCCGCAGCGTGGCCAGCGGGTAGTCGGTGCCTTCCTCGTGGCGCACGAGGCGCACTTCGCCGTGACGCACGACGTACAGCCTGCGGTCGTCCCGCGAGTCCTGCTTCAGGATCTCCTTGCCGGCGGCGACCTGCTTCACGCCGACGCTGCGGATCAGCTCATCGAGCTCGCTCTTGTCGAGCTTGCCGCGCAGGTCGAACAACTGGCTGATCAGCCCGCCTGCGGAACTGATCGCGACGCGGCTCGCGACGAACGCGCGCGCCGCGGGGTTGGCCGCCACGATGGGGCGCGACGCAGCTGCGCGGAATGAACAGCAGCTCGGCCTTGGCCGACGCGCGCGCCGACGACTCATGCCGGTAATCGCGCAGCATGACCATCTCGGCCAGCACGTCGCCGGCCTTGCGCACGCCCAGGCTGACCTCCTTGCCGTCTTCCTCGGCAAACACGCGGATCGAGCCCGACTTGATGACGAACAGGCCGTCGGCCATCTCGCCGGCGTTGCACACGGTGTCGCCGAACGCGAAGAAGCGGGACTGCGCGCTTTCGGCGAGCCGATCGATGTCGGCCCGCGTGAACGTGGAGAACAGGTCGACCGTCGCCAGGAAGTCGGCGTGAGGCTGGTCTTCGGCTTGTGTGTCCATGGTGTGGCAGTGTCCGGCCTAGCAGGCCTCGATGACGTGTTCCTGGGCCCGGGCCCGCAGCCAGTCCTCGCGCAGCAGCCGGCGCACCTCGGTGGCGGTGTCGTCGTCGAGCCTGGCTGGATGCTTCGTGTTCACCCGGAAGATCTCGAACGTCGTGCGGTCAGAGCGACACAAACGGCCCGAGCAGCTCGCCCGCTCGCAGCGTTGAACACCTTGGCCTCGACGTCGCCGCGCAGCGAGCCGCGCAGCACCTTGCCGATCAGGCCGCCGTGCTCGCGGGTGTCGGCGATCGAATGCTCGCGCGCCATCTCGTCGAAGCTGTCCGGGTCGTCGCGCAGCACGGAAATCATCTCCTTGGCCTTGCCTTCGGATCGAGAACGATGTGGCTCACCTCGATGCTGTCGAAGCGGGGCGAGTTCAGCTTGAAGTACGCCTGCACGGCCTCGTCGCTGCAGACCTGCTGCCATCATCTTCTCCTGGTACAGGCCGTCCGTGAGGAAGGCCTCGAACTCGTCCAGGCCGACCCCCATCGCGTCGAGGTACTTGTTGGTGTCCGACGCCCGGTGCAGGCCGCGCACGCGGCGGAACTGGTCGGCACGCTCCTGGATCTCTTCTTCGGAGACCCGGACGCCCTGCTTCTTGGCCGCCATGCACCGTGATGCGGTCCCTGACAAGCTGCTCGATGAGCCCCTCGAACTGCCCTGTCAGCTTCAAGGTCTGCAATAGCTCGGCGACGCTGATCGCCTCGCCGTCGATCTTCAGGATGGTCGTCATCTGATGTGCTCCTTCGAAATTGAACAAATGCTCAGCCGCCGATCTGGCGGAACGGATCCAGCGCAAGATCGATCAGGCGCCGCTCGCGCACGACGACTTCGGCCGTGCCCGTCATTCCGTAGCGCAGCGGGAACTTCTTGTCGGCGACGAGGTAGTGATCGCGCGCCAGCGTCACGCGCGCCTCGTAGACCAGCTGCTTGGTCTGCGGCGACGGCTTCGTGGCGGGGGAGATGGATTCCAGCGTGCCGTTGATGACGCCGTAGCGCTGGTACGGGAATGCGCTGAACTTGAGCTTGACCGGAAGGCCCTCGCGCAGGAAGGCGCGGTCCTGCTCGGGGATCTCGACCTGAAGGACGGCGCGCGCATTGCTCGGCGCGATGCCGCCCAGCGGCATGTTGGCCTGGACTTTGTCCCCGGGCTGCGTGGACGTCACTTCGGTAATGACGCCCGACACCGGCGCGACGATGAGAAGGAAGTTGTCCTTGTCGATGTTCTCGAAGCGGATGCGGGTCGCGGCATCGGCGGCCAGACGCGCCGTCTGCAGCTGCAGCCGCAGCTTTTCCGCGGCATTGGTGAGCTCGCTCGTGGCCGCCTCGTACTGCAGCCGCAGCCTGTTGAGCTCCTGGCCGCTGGACTCGACCTGGGCGCGGGCCTGCGCAAACTCCTGGCCGTGCCGGGCGCTCACTTCGCCGACCCTGGCCTGCGCCACGCGCAAGTTATTCTCGGCCGCGAGCAACGCGTTCTTCTTGCTCTCGACCTGCAACTGCGACACCCCGCCCCCACCCGTCGTCGCGAACACGCGCTCGAACTTTTCCACCTCGGACTTCGCCGCGTCGCGTGCCCGGCGGGCTTCCTCGACGTTCGTCCGGGCCTCGTTCACCTGCGCCCTCTGCACCTCTTCCACCTTGGAGGTTCCCAGGGCGGTGCGCTTTTCGTGCTGCTGCTCCTCGAGTTCCATCGCCTGCCGCAGCGTCGCGGCCTTGCGCTCGAGCAGGGCCTTTTTCTCGGGGAACTGCCTGGCTTCCCGCTCCGCCTCCTCGAGCTTCAGCTGGGCCTGCAGCGCGTTGCTCGCGGCCTCGATCGCGCCCCGGGCGTTGAGCCTTGCCAGCACGTCGCCCTTGGACACCGGCTGGCCGGCGGCGATGTAGAGGTTGGCCAGCTCGCCATCGACCGGCGCGTTGATGCGCCGGACCTCCGAGTCGGGCTGCAGCACGCCTTGCGCGACGACGATCACATTGGCCTTGCCGAAGAACGACCAGGCCAGCGCGCACAGCACCAGGCCGATCATCGCCAGGACGACGGCGCTCAGCGCGCGCGCAGGCTCCGCGGTGAGAATCGCGATGCCCTCGCTGCTGTGGTCGGCGAGCGCCTGGGTCAGGGGCTTGAGGCGATTAGCGTGCGTCATGGCTCGTGTCTCCAAGCAGTGCAAGCTTGCTCTTCAGCAGTTCCGGAGCGAGCACATTGCGCAGCTCGCGCAAGGCGCTGCGCTGCTGCTGCGCTTCGGTCTTGATCTCGCCGTGGATGGCGGCCAACTCCTCCGGCGCGGCGGCGCCCAGCTGCGCGTACATCTGCATGGCCTGTTGCGCGTAGCTGCTCGCCTCCGACAGCAGGCGGGCCCGGGCGCGGAACGGGTCCGATATGGCGGTCTCGCTGCGCTGCGAGGCTTCGATCGCGCCCTGGTTCCGATAGTCCTGCCACAGCATGCGCGCCCGGTTCATGGCGTCCTGCGCCCGCGCGAGCACCTTGTCCTTCTGCTGGTCGAGGTCGGCCTGCGTGGCACGCGCGAAGTGAACGTCTTCCTCGGGATCGAGCGCGAGGCGAAACGCCAGCAGCTGCTCCGCGTAGCCGCTCGCGGCGCGCGATTGCTGCAGCGCTGCGAACTGCGTGATGACCGCTTGCCGGCGCTCCAGCTCCATCGAAACCGCTGCGGCCCAGGGACCTGTGGCCATCTGCCGCAGGGCCGCCAGCGACACGTCGGCGTGGCCATCCTTCCAGGTCTGGGTGGCGGCTTCGTACTTCTGGACCAGGTCGGCCGGCGGCAGCTGCCCGCTCGCCGCCAATGCGCGAAAGTGCTCCTGGAACAGTGGCGTCGCGAAGCGAGCCTTGCGCATCAGGGCGAACAACCGTCCGGGCTTTCCGGCGCGCGCTTCGGACCTGATCTCGATATACCGGTCCAGATCCTGGCGCACGCTGTCCAGCCCCCCGAGGCCGGGGTACTTCTCGGCGGCCTCCTTCAACACCGGGTCCAGCGCTTCCGGCCGGTCGCGCTTGAGCTCCGCGACGATGGTGGCCTTCAGGCGCTCGATCGCCCCCAGGTGCACGGTGGCTTCGCTCTGCAGCTTGCGCACGTGGGTCAGCGCCTGCGCGTAGGGTGCGCCGAACTGCGGCACGTACGACGCGATGCGTGCCAGGGAGCGCTGGTGCTCGCGCGTGTCGTTGTTCCAACGGTCGATCAGGGCAGCGATGCTGTCCTCGTCGGCGTAGATGCGTATCGGCTTTTCCGGCCCGCCGCGCCGGCTGACCAGCAGCTCGAGTTGGCCCAGCCATTCCAGTTCGGCCACCAGCGGCCGCAGCTCGGGATTGCGCAGGCCGAGCTGCGACATGCCGGCGATCACGGCGCCGGCGCCATCGAAATCGTGCGCGGCCACCTTGGCCAGCCAGGCCGGCACGTTGGCCTTGAGCGCGGCTTCGGTGGCAAGCGCCTTGAGCTCCACATCGTCCGGGCGCTGCTCCAGCTTCCGGTCCGCCAGCACGGCGGCCTGTGCGTAGTCGCCCTGCGCGACCAGCTCCTTGAGCTTGCGATCGGACGCGCCCCACCCATACAGGGCCACAGTCACCAGCAGCCAGCACGGCCACCAGCGCCGCGGCCCACCAGGCGCCGCGCTTCGCGCCCTCTGCATCGTGGCCCTGGAAGACCGACGCGAGTTCCGACCACAGCGCCACCGCGCGCCCGCGCGAGCGTCGCGCAGGCGCCTGATCGGCGACGGCGGGCACCGTCGCGCCGTTGCCGTCGGCGCTTTCGTGCAGCGCGTTCTCGACGCAGAAGATCTCGAGGAACGAGGTCGGAGCCGCCACGAAAGTGGTCTTGCCGTCAGCGGCGGAACGGCTGTGGCGCTCGGCGGGCTGTCGCGCTTGCGGCGCGCGCTTGGCCGCCGGGCCGGCTCGCGCGGCTTGGGCGGGTCGAGCTCGGCGGCCTGCGTGGTGCCCACCCGGTAGGTGAAGTGATCGCCGCCGAACGCGAGCAGGGCTCCGTCCTGCAGAGGCACCGCGCACTCCTGCAGGCGCAGCCCGTCGAGGAAGGTGCCGTTGGTGCTGCCCAGGTCCTCGATGTAGGCGCCGCCGCCCTTGAGGAAGATGTGCGCGTGCCGCCGCGACAGGTAGCTCAGCTGCGCGGCATGGTCGCCGGGTTAGCGGGAGAGCGCCCCTTCGGTCTTGCTGACGAGGAAAGGAAAGCGCGTGATGACGAGCGTTTCCAGGCCCGTGCCCTGGGAGGCGGGCGAGAGCGTCAGGGTGAACGCGTCCGCGCCGCGCCTTCGTGCGCGGCGTGATCTCCACCCGGTACGACAGCACGCCGCCGAAGCAGACCTCGTCGCCGTCGCGCAGCGGGCTCGGCGATTGGCCGACCGCCGCGCGATTGACGGTCGTGCCGTTGCTGCTCCCCAGGTCGGCCACATAGACGACGCCGGCCTCGCAGAAGATCCTGGCGTGCCGGCGCGACAGCATCACGACGAAGTCGTCCTTGTAGGTCGCGAAAGGCTGCTCGGCGCGGCCCACGGCGAGCACGCCGTCGACGCGGATCTCGCCCAGCTCGGGCCGGGACAGCGGCTTGAGCACGATGTCGAGCTCGCTCGATGCCGTCGCCTGCGAGGCGCCGAGCGGGCGCCTCGCCACGCACGCGCACTCTCAGTTGCGGGCATTTGCGACCTCCACGGCGGCCCAGCCACCACCGAGCGCCTTGTAGAGCGTCACCGTGTCGGCGAGGACCTGCTGGTGGCTCGCCAGCAGCGCCAGCTGGGCCGCGAGCAGCGACCGCTCGTTCTCGAACACCTCGAGCTGCGAAATGAGGCCGGCCGCGAGCTGCGCCGCGCTCCCGGCAGCGACCTGCCGCAGGTCATTGACCTGCAGCTGCAGCTGCTCTCTCTGCTGCCGGTGAGCGTCGAGGTTCACGAGCGCGTTCTCGGCATCCTCGAACGCGGCGACCACCGTGCGGCGGTACTCCTGCTCGGCGACCTTCACCTGCGGCCTCGCTGGTCTTGGCGCGCGCCTTGATGCCCGGATTGAATGCGGGAATGTTGATGCTCGGCGCGAACCCGAACGTGAAGGACTTCAGCAGATCGCCGAGCGCGAAGCTGGCTCGAGCCGCCGCGGCCGGTCAGGCTGATCGAAGGCAGTTGCGCGAGCTTCGCCTGCCCCATCAGGTCATGGGCCGCGAGCACGCGGAACTCGGCCGCGACGACGTCGGGCCGGCGCGCCAGCAGCTGCGAAGGCAAGCCGGTGGGCACCACCGGGAATCTGCACCCGGTCCTGGAGGCGGCCCACGGGCACCTTGAGCTCTCCGGCCGGCACGCCGAGCAGGGTGGCCAGCGCGTTCTCGGACACGTTGCGAAAGCGCCGCAGCTCCAGCAGTTCCTTGGTCAGCCGGGCGATCTTCCGCGCGTTGGCGCAGCACCTGCGTGGCGGGCACGAGGCCGCTGTCGCGCATCGTCTCGAAGATGCCCAGGATCTGCTGGTTCTTGGCCAGCGCGCGTTGCTGCTGGTCGATCTGCTCGTCGAGTTGAAGGATCTGGAAGTACGTGGTCGAGACGCTGGACACCAGCGTCAGGTAGCCGGCGCGCCAGTCCGCCTCGGTCGCCTGGAACTCGGCGGTCTGCGCCTGGACGCCCTTGCTGACCTTGCCCCAGACGTCGATTTCCCAGTTCACTTGGGCGCCCAGGCTGAACTGCTTGCTGGAGCGCTGCCCGGTGCTCTTCTCCAGGCTGGCGCCGGCGCCGATGTCCACCGTCGGCAGCCCGGGCGCGCCGGCCTCGGCGATCTGCAGGTTGGCCACGGCTATGCGGGCTGCCAGGATCTTCAGGTCGAAGTTACCCGAAATCGCCTTGGCTACGAGCGAGTCCAGGTAGGGGTCCCGGAACTCCGTCCACCACTGCGTTGAAATCGTGGCCGGAGCGGACACGGCGGGCTCCGAAGGCCGGGACCAGGAGGACTTCGTCGGGGGCCTCCGGGCGCTTGTATTCGGAAATGCGGACATCCGCGCAACCGCACAGCAGTGCCGCACAGAGGCCGGAGAGAAGAATCGTCTGCTTCATTGCGCCCTTCTGCTAGAAAAGTCGGACTTGACGACGGGAGCTCCTGAAGCGGGTGTCGCATTCGCATCGCCGGAGCTTGTCACGCGTCTGAGTTGCGACCGGTGCCAAAACGGTTCACGCCGTTTTCGACGCCATCACGATGTGCCATGGTCGGGCGAAGGGTAAGAGTCGACTCTCGGGGCCAGTGGAACCTTAGGCAGGACGTGAGGCGCTGTCAAGGCGCTTTGAACAGCCGCGCGAAGTCACCCCTGCACCGGGATCGAGCAGTTCGCAAGAGAAAGTGAACCGCCTTGCCGAACGCGGCAACTCATTGCCTGTTGCGAACCGGACCATGCACGGCATGGGTCTCTCTTTCTCAGGAGTGATGATGAATCTGGCGAACTGGACGACGCGATTTCTGGTGGGCAATGCCCAGAACAGCGAAAAGCAACCCGACGGGCAAGGCAGCGAATCCGGCAGCGCCGAGCGCCAGGTCGCGTCGGCCCAGCCCGCCGCATCGAGCTCGTTGGTCGGCAGCCGCGTCGGCCCCTACCTCATCAGCAAGCGGCTCGGAGAGGGCGGCGTCGGGGAGGTGTTCAAGGGCGTCGACGAGATGCTCAAGCGCGAGGTCGCGATCAAGGTGCTGCACCCCGAGTTCGCGGCCGACCCGGTCTTCGTCAAGCGCTTCAGCCGCGAGGCGCAGCTCCACGCGAAGCTCAGCCACCCCAATGTCGCCACCGTCCATGCCCTTCTGCACGAAGAAGGCGACAAGCAATTCATGGTCATGGAATACGTGGCCGGGATCTCGCTGGACGAGTTCGTCCGCTCCGGCGGTCCGGTGCCGGTCGGGCGGGCGCTGAGCATCTTTCGGCGGGCGCTCGACGGCATCGAGCATGCGCACCGCAACGGCATCGTGCACCGGGACATCAAGCCGGCGAACATCATGGTGGCCGACAGCGGCGAGGTGAAGGTCATGGACTTCGGCATCGCCCGCGCGCTCGAGTGCCGGGAGCAGCTCACGCGCATCGGGCAGGTCGCGGGCACGGCCAAGGCGATGTCGCCCGAGCAGATACGCGGCGCCGAGGCCGATGTCCGTTCCGACATCTATTCGCTCGGCATCGTGCTGTACACGTTGCTGGCCGGCCGGGCACCGTTCGACGCCGACAGCGACATCGCGTTGATGAGGGCCCAGCTGGAACAGGCACCGCCGCCGCTGCGCGCGCTCGCCGCCGACGTGCCGCCCGAGGTGGAGGCCGCGGTGATGCGGGCGCTCCAGAAGGACCCGTCCGCCCGCTTCCAGACCGTGGGCGAGTTTTCGCATGCGCTCGATGCCAGCGCCGGCGCCGACGCGACGACGAAGGCGATGCCACGGCCGTCGCGCGCGCCGCAGGGCGCGCCAACGATGTCGAGAACGGCCTTGAATCCCGCGCTGGGCGATGGGCAAGGACAGCCGCAAGGCGCTGCGGCACGCCCGACAGGGAAGGACTTCGCTGCCGCGGCCACCGCGGTGCGGCCCCAGCCTGCTGCGGCTGCCCGGCGCAAGCTGCCGCGGCTGTCGCGGTCGCCGCGATCGCGTTGGCGCTTTGCGCACTGGTGGCCGGCGCGGCCGTCCTGATGCCGCGCACGGTGCAACGCGTGGCGCCCCCCGCCGTGCCGCCGCAACCCGTCGCCCCGCAGGCGGCAGCCCCGGTCGAACGCGTGGCGGCCTACCGGCCGCCTCTGCGGTCCTGCAGCCGACACAGCCGCCAGCGCAGGAAACCATGGGGCCGCGCACCTTGGCCATCGTTCCTCTGGGCTCCGACGGCCACTTCAAGCCCGGCGAGCGCATTCGGCTGCAGGTGATCGCGAGCCACGATGCGCACGTCTACTGCTATCTGCAGGACGAGACACAGCGCATCGTGCGCTTCTATCCGAACCGCTTCCGCAAGAGCGCCCTGGTGACGGCGGCCGCGCCGCTGGAGATCCCGGGCCCGATGCGCTTCGAGATCCTGGCGAACACGCGCAACGTGACGGAGACGATTGCCTGCTTCGCGAGCGAGCGCGATCCTCTGGACCAGCTGCCGTCAGAGGTGCTCGGCACCGACTTCGCGAAACTGCCGCTCACCTCGCTCGACCAGGTGCGAAGCGCCTTTGCGCGCGTTGGCGCCGACAAGCTGGCCGAAGCCAGCTTCCTGGTTCAGTTCAACTAGGCCGGCTGAGTCCGCTTGTCCGTCGGCCTGTCGCGGCCGAACCCGGGCGGATAGTCGACGATCCGGCCGCTGCGGGTCGTCGCCCCTGAGAGATCGACGGGTCGCACGCCGGTTCGCGCGCCCCCCACGATCGCTTGCATCGCCTTGCGATCGAGCTCGACGCTTTGCGGCAAGTCCTTGACCTTGATGAGTGCCATGGGAACCTCCTGAGCCGAAGTATAGGCTCGGGCGGCCGCCGAAAGAAGTGCCGTATCGCCACCAACACGTCGCTCCTGCGTGTTGGCGCGCACCCATCATTTTCAAGGCTCGCTGCTGTGCTCGCGCACATCGCCACACAGCACTTTTCTGTTGCCTGACAAGCACTTGCGCAATTGTCTCGGTAGTGGATCGAAGTTGGCACGGCCCGTGCAATAGAAGCTCCGAGGAGTTGCTCAATTCGTGATCCCTCAAGACCCTTTCCATCCACTCACTTATCTAGGAGATTCTGAAATGCACACCCTGATGATCAAAGACCTGTCGGCCAACCTGGAACTCGATCGCGAGGCGATGAAGGCCGTGCGCGGCGGTGCCGACGACCAAGCGATCGGCACGAGCCAATCGAACGTCCAAGTCATGGCCGCTGCCGCGAACGTCGGCAACGGCTCCTTCTTCGGCGGCCCGACGAACATCCAGTCGGACAACACCTTCACGCAGACCGCGTCCAACACCAACACGGCCACCAACGTGGACGCGTTCGTCCTGCTCGGTCACTTGGCCCCCAAGGTCCACGGCTGCTGATCCCATCAAACCATCTTCAAGCGAGAACTACCATGAAATCTCTCCACATCAGCGACCTGTCGGTCAGCAAGGAACTCGACCGCAAGGCAATGACGGCCGTGCGCGGCGGCGCCGACGACCAGGCGATCGGTACGAGCCAGCTCAACCTGCAGGCCATGTTGGCCGCGGCGAACGTCGGCAACGGCATGAAGGTCGGGGAGAACTCCCCGGTGATCATCCAGTCGGACAACACCTTCAGCCAGGACGCCGACAACACCAACCACGCGTCCAACAAGAGCCTGCTGCTCGCGGCCTTCTTCGGCCGCTGAGAAGCGATGCTATTGCGCACCAAGCTCGGCAGCGAACGCACCGCCAGCACCACGCTGGCGGTGCGCATCGGCGTGTCCGGCCGCGTGCGCTATCGCGGTGACCCGGCCGTGACAGTTCATTGAACCGGCCGCGCGGCAGGCGCAACACATAGGCATTGACGAACCCGACGCCTAAGGAGCCCGCAATGACCCGCTACCTCATCACCCTCGCCCTGGCCATCGCCGCCGCCCTCCTCACACCCTATGCGAAGGCCGAGAAGGTCATCGTCTATCGCGAAGGCGAGCTCGTGAACCCGCAGGACGTGGCGGATGTGCTCGGCAAGACCCGTTCGATCCGCCTGCTCGACGACGCGCGCGCAGCCCCGGCGAAGCCCACCACGACAGCGGCGGTCTCACTGGGGAACACCAAGGCGGGTTCCTCGGCCGTTGCTCGTCGTAACGCCAAAGCCGACGCCTCGGCGCTGTCCCTGCCGGTACGCTTCGCTTTCGGCTCCGCTGACATCCTTCCGGACGCACGGGTCCAGCTCGACGCTCTGGCCGAAGGCATCAAGTTGCTTGCGCCGGGAAGCATCGTCACGGTCGAAGGCCACACCGACGCCGTCGGCAGCGATGCCTACAACCTCGAGCTGTCGCGAGTACGCGCTCAAGCAGTGCGTGGCTATCTGGTGGAGTGCCACGGCATAGACGCCGCACGCCTGAAGACAGTCGCATACGGCGAAGGCCGGCCGATCGAAGGCACGCGATCCGAGCGACGCCCTGAACCGCCGCGTGCAGTTCCGCGGCTCCTGAACGCACGCTCGCGAATACCTGGGGCTGTGCCATGGCCGCGTCACCACGGCCGCGCAGCCCCCTTGTGCCGCCGTGGCACAGAACCGACAATGGATGCGATCGCCAGTGGAGGGCTTCACCCTGTGTGGAACACCGCATCTCTAGCCTCGCCGGTCCGCAGCATCCCTTCCTCCCGCCGCGCCCTCCTTGCCCGGATGAGTCGCCGTCGTCTGCTCGCCTGCCTTGCCCTCATGCCTGTGTTGTGGAGCGAGGTCTGCCACGCTCAACCGCAGCCCAAGGTCCAAACCCCCAAGCAACGCCGCGTCGCACTCGTGATCGGCAACGGGCGATACCCTGAAATTCCGCTGAACAATCCCGAGCACGACGCTCGCCTGGTCGCGCAGACCTTGCGCTCCCTCGACTTCGAAGTGGGCGAGCACCTCAATCTCACTGCCCGCGACTTCAAGCGCGTGCTGCGGGAATTCGCGCGTCAAATGGACGACGACCAGGTCGCGTCGGTCTTCTACTACGCCGGCCACGGCGTGCAGATCGGCGGGCGCAACTACCTGCTGCCGGTCGACATCGCGCTGCGCGACCAGGCCGAAGTGCGCGACGAGGCCATCGACATGCAGGATGCGCTGCTCGCGCATGTCGACCGGGTGCGTCCACGCGCCCGCATCTTCATCATCGACGCCTGCCGCAACAACCCCTTCGCGGCGCGCGGGCGAGCTCCGCGCGACGCCAACGGCCTGGCCGAAATGGCGGCGCCGGGTGCCCTCATCGCTTTCTCCGCAGCCCCGGGCGGGGTCGCCGAGGACGGCCCGGTCGGCGGCAACAGCATCTACACGCGTCACCTCGTCACCGAGCTGCGTACCGCCGGCATCGAAGTCGAGGAAATGATGAAGGCAGTACGCATCAAGGTGCTGCGCGATACCGCTCAGCGCCAGATCCCCTGGGTCAACACCTCGATGGTCGTGAATTTCATGTTCAACCCCGGTGCGGCGCCGCAAGCTGGCCGGGCCGAAACGCAACCTGCAGTTGCTCCTGCAAGCGCAGCGCAGCTTGAACACCGATGCGCGCAACGTGTCGGCCTCATTGGCGCTGCGGGTTTATGTGCTGCGCGATGCGAGCGGATTCGAGAAGGCGAGTTTCGACAGCCTCTACGACGATGACGAGGCGACCCTCGGATCGAACGTGCTGGTGCGCGAGAGCCTGCACCTGCGCCCCGGCGAAACGCGCGAGTTGGCCCTGGAGGTCAGCACCGACGCGCGCGCCGTCGCGGTCTTCGGTGCGTTTCGGGAAATCGAGCACTCGCAATGGCGTGCCATCCTGCCCTTGCCGGTCGGGACGCTGGCGCCGCGCGCACGCGTCGACGCGCAGGCGCGCCAGCTGCAAGTGGGGTGGGCGAAGTGAAGCGGCCCGGCGCCGCGTCCGCAGCGCCGGCTTCCGCAGAGGCGGACGGCGCGGGCGAGCCGTCCGCCGCGCGTGCGCTGCGCGCCCAGGCGCTTCCCCTCGTCGCATTGATGGCCCGCTTGCGGGACGCGGCTCCCGCCGATCCGGCCGCACTGCGCCGCAGTCTGGCTGCGGCGGTGAACCGGTTCGAAGCCAATGCGCGCGTCGCAGGCGTCAACGAGGCAAGCATCGCGGCCGCGAGCTACCTGCTCTGTGCCTGGGGCGACGAGCAGTTCGACGCGGCGCCCTGGGGTGCGGGAGGCGCCGGACTGCTTCTGCACTTTCACGGCGAGGCCGACTCCAGCGACAAGCTGTTGCGCCTGCTGGCCCGGCTGGCCGAGAATCCGCGCGAGCACCGCGCGCTGCTCGAACTCTTTCACACCTGCCTGAGTCTCGGGCTGCGCGCGCGCATCGACCAGGGCACTCGCGACCACGAAACCCTTCGCTCGCGTGTGCACCTCGCGCTGCAACAGGTTGCGCCGGTTCCGGCGTTGATGGCCCCTTGGCACTGCGCGCCGGCGGCCGCCAGCCCGCCGAGGGCGCCACGCTACGCGTTGCCGGCGGTCCTGCTGCTCGGCGTGCTGGCCTTGGGCGTCTACAGTGCCAGCCAGCTGCAGCTTGCGGCGCGCGTCGACGGCGTGCTGGCGTCGCTGCAGCAACTCATGCCGGCACGCACCGCCACGGCGACGCCCGTGGCGGGCACGGCGACGGCGCCGCCGCGGCTGGCCTCCACGCTGCGTGACGACATCGCTGCCGGCCGCTTGTCAGTCCGCGACGAGGCGCTGCGCAGCGTGGTCGTGGTCGGCGCCGACGCGCTGCAGGGCGCCCGCGACCCATTGACGCGCCTGGGCTCGGCGCTGGCGAAGCTGCCGGGCAAGGTACTTGTCGTGGGCTACACCGATGGCAGCGATCCTCCGACGGCTCGCACGCCCTCCGCCTGGCATCAGGCGATGGAGTGGGCGCGCGGCACCGCCGACGTCTTGCGGCCCCAAATTGGCGATGCGCGGCTCGCGGTCGAGGCCCGTGTCGACGCCACGGCCGGGCAGCCGCCACGCCGCGTCGAGATCGTCCTGTTCCCGCAATGAAGGCGTCGATCCGCTTCATGCAAAGCGCCGTGAACCTCGGCGCGGCAGGCGCCTTGCTGTGGTTTGCGGCGCCGCTGCTCGCCGTCGGCGACCTGGCACCCCTTCGACGACATGCGCGCACGAGTCGCCTTGCTGGCGCTGGTCGCGCTCCTGCTGCTCGGCTTGCGAGGACTGCAGTTGCTGCTGGCACGCCAGCGCAACGATCGCCTGCTGAACAGCCTCGAATCCAGCGATGCCACCCCTGAACTGAGCCAGCGCTTTCGCCAGGCGCTCGCGATGCTGCGCAAGGGCATCGAGGCGCCGGGTGCCAAACGACGCTGGTGGCAGCGCCGGCGACAAGTGCAACAGTTGCCCTGGTACCTGATCATCGGCGCGCCCGGGGGCGGCAAGACCACGGCGCTGCTGCATTCGGGTCTGCGCTTTCCGCTCGCCGAACGGCTGGGGCGCGACCCGCTCGCGGGGGTCGGGGGCACGCGCCAATGCGACTGGTGGTTCAGCCAGGAAGCCGTGTTCGTCGACACGGCGGGACGCTATACGACGCAGGACAGTGACGCCGCGGCCGACGCCCAGGAATGGCAGCAGTTTCTTGCGCTGCTGCGCCGGCACCGGCCATTGCAGCCGATCAATGGCGTGCTCGTCAGCGTCAGCGTGCCCGACCTGCTGCAGGGCGGCGCGGAACTCGCGCGCCAGGCGGCCGCGGTCGCGGCGCGCCTGGACGAACTGCGCCGCGAGCTCGATCTCGCCTTTCCGGTCTATCTGCTGGTGACCAAAGCCGACCTGCTCGCGGGCTTTGTCGAAACTTTCGGCGATCTCGACGCCGCGCAACGCGAGCAGCTCTGGGGCGTGGTGTTCGACGCCGATGTGGCCGGCATCCCGGCCGATCTTGGGCCGCGCCTGGCCGACCTCGCGCAGCGCCTGGCGCGGCGCAGCCCCGACGCGCTGCAGCATGAACGCACGCCGCAGCGCCGCCTGCCGATCTACGCCTTCGCGGCACAGTTCGAAGCCCTGCTCGCGCCCCTCGAAGAGTTCGTGCGCAACGCCTTCGACGGCATTGCCGCCGAACCGGCGCAACGCCTGCGCTCGATCGCACTGACGAGCGGCACCCAGGAGGGCAATCCGATTGACCGCGTGATCGGCGAACTCGCACGCAGCCACGGGTTGGCGCTGAAGCCCCTGGCGCGACCCGATGCCGGCGGCAAATCGTTCTTCCTGACCTCGCTGCTGCAGCGCCTGGTGATCGCCGAAGCGCCGCTGGCAGGTCAGCGTCTGCACCGGCTGCGTTTGCGCCGGCGAGCCGCCATGTTCGGCGCTGTCCTTGCCTGCGCGGCGCTGCTCGCCGCCTCGGCCCTGTGGTGGCAGAGCTATAGTCGCAACCTCGACTATGTGGACACCGTGCGCACGCGCGTCGAGCAGTTGACTCAGCGCATCGGCTCGCTGGAATCGGCGAGCCTCGAGCAGGTGTTGCCCCTTTATTCGCTGCTCGAGCGTCTGGCCGCCAACGATGGCATCGACCCGAATGAGCCGCCCGCCGGCTTCGGCTTCGGGCTGTTCCAGGGGCCGCGGCTGGCGCGCTCGGCAGAGCAGGCCTAGCGTGAGATGCTCGATCGCAGTCTGGCTCCGCTGCTCATCAAGCGGTTGCGCCGCGACCTGCGCGAGGCCGAGGACAGCGCGACGCGTTACGAGGCGCTGCGCGCTTCATTGATGCTCGCCAGCCCGCAGCGGCTGGTCCGCGGCGAGCTGCGACGCTGGGTCGAGCAGGCGCTGCCACAAGCCAGCGGCGCCGGCGAACGTGCCGAATGGGCGCGCCATGTCGACGCCCTGCTCGAGCGCAACGGGCTGCCCGAGGCGATGCGCTCCGACGATGCCGGGGTGAGCGCGGCGCGCAGCGCCCTCGCGGCGCTGCCGCTGTCGCAGCGCGTGCACGAGCGCTTGCTGCGACGCGTTTCCGACCCCGAGCCACGGCAGGATCTGCCGACGCGCCTCGGCGCGGCCAGCGCCCTCACGTTCGCGGCGTCGAGCGCCGGGCCGATGCCGGCGCATTCGAGCGCCGGCGACTGGCGGCGCAACCTCGCGCCGGCACTCGAGGCTACCTTCGATGAGCTCGCCAACGAGGCAGACTGGGTGCTCGGCGACACCGGCCGCGACGTACGGCGTCTGCAGAAGGACCGCGCCTGGCGCGACGAAATCGCCACGCAAGTGGGCAAGCGCCAGGCCCAGCGCGTGATCGCCGCCTGGTCGCGCCAACTCGATGCCCTGGCGTTGGCGCCCGGCACCGATGCGGATGGCGCCCGGCGCCAGGCAACAGAACTCACGGGCCCCGATTCGCCTCTGCGCCGCCTCTTCACACGCCTGGCCGACGAGTTCGGCGCGACCTCCCAGGGTGGCAGCACGGCCGAGGCCGCTTTCGATGGCGCGCTGCGGACACGATTCGGCACCCTCGGCGACTACGCGGCAGGCGCCGGACCGCAAGCGCTCGACCGCCTTCACGCCCTGACCACCGGCAAGCGCGACGAGGCCGCCAATGCCGAGCTCGACGCGACGTTGCGCGCGGAGGCCGCCCGCGCGCCGGCCTCGCTGCACAAGGTCTACATCGACCTCGGGACATTGATTCGCTCGCGCGGCGGCGCCAAGCCGGGTTTCGACGCCGCGCTGGCCGAACTCGCGCAGACCTGCAGCGCGTTGACGCGCGACCGCTTCCCGTTCGGCGCCACCGCGTCGCGCGACATGGCGCCCTCCGATTTCGCGCGCCTGTTCGGGCCCGGCGGCCTGTTCGACGAGTTCCGGCGCAATCAGCTGACCGAACGCGTCGACACTTCGAGCCGGCCGTGGAAGGCCCGCAGCGCAACCGCCGATGCGAGCATGCCGGGCACATTCGAGCAGGCGGCGGCGATCGGCGCGCTGTTCTTCCCCGGGGGCGCGCAGCTGCCCGAGCTCAAGCTGCGCCTCACGCCCCAGCAGATGGATGCCCAGCTGCTGCAGTTCAGCATCGATGTCGATGGTCAGCTGCTGCGCTTCGAAAACGGTCCGCCACGCTCCAAGGAACTGCTCTGGCCGGGACCGGCTTCGACGCAGAAAGTGCTGATGCGTATCCTGCCGCCCGGCCCCGCCGGGGTCGGCGCCGAGGTCCATGAAGGCCCGTTCTCCTGGCTTCGGGTCCTGCTGCGCGGCGACTGGAAGGGCGAGCGGGGCGCGCCGGCACGGCTGGCCTTTGTCGTCGACACACGCACCCTCGAGGTCGAGGCGAGCGCATCCGGCGCGCCCGACGCCGATATCTGGACCCTCCGGGAGCTGGCGCGATTTCGTTGCCCGCAAGCAAAATGGTGAAGCCGCAGCCGCGTCGTGTGTCCTGGTGGGGCAAGCTGCCCGCGCGCGCGGACTTCGTCGGCCGCGGCCTGCCGGCACGCTGGCGCAGCGACTGGGACGGCTGGCTACAGCGTGGCCTCGCCCTCGCCGCCACGACGCTGGAAGGCGCCGCGCTGCGCGAACGCCTGGGCGCCTTCGCGCCGTGGCGCTATCTGGCGCTGCCGGCGCCCGGCGAGGTCTGGTGCGGCATCATCGTGCCTTCGCACGATCGTGTAGGACGCGCTTTTCCACTGACGCTGGCCGAACGCTTTGCCGCGCCGGCGCCACCTCATGAAATCGCTGCACGGCTCGCGTCGCTGCTAGCCGCGGCAGCACAAGGACCCGAAGCGCTCGAGGCGGCGATCGCCGCCTTGCCGCCGCGCTCCGAGCAGGAATTCAAACCAGCGCAGGCCTGGCCGCCGCCGCCGGCCAGCCTCTGGTGGCCGCTCGCGGCCGCGCACGATTTTCTTCCCCGGGCCGCGGCCTGGCCACCGGAGCCGGCGCTCATGCTCGAACTGCTCGATATTCAACCGCGCCGTGCACCAGACCGCGAGCGCGGAATAGTTGTCCTGGTCGCTGCGGTCGGCTTGCTGCACACCCGCTTCGAGGCGACCGAGCCAGGCCTGGACGCCGCTGCAGCCGACCACGCTGCGCTCCATCGCAACATCGTCGAAGGCCGACCACAGACCGTCGCTGCACAGCAGCAGGGCATCGCCGGAAGCGAGCATTTGCGGCGTTTCAAGGATCTCGAACTCGAAGCCTTCGGGCGAGCCGAGCGCCGAAGTCAGCTCCCCCGAGGCGACGGCGGCCGCGCTCAGGCCGGCGTCGCGCAAGCGCTGTTCGAGGCTTTGATCGCGCGTGCGCCCGATCAATCGGGCGTCATGCCAGTGGTACAGGCGCGAGTCGCCGGCATGGGCCCACAGCGCCGCGCCGCTGTACAGGTCGAGCAGCAGCACCACGATGGTGGTGCGCATGTCGGCCGTCAGGGTGCCGGCAACCTGTTGCGCGGCGACTGCGTCATTGGCCCCCTGGAGAAGCCACCGCAGCGCGTCCAGGCTGACCTCGGGATGGACTGCGAAGGCTTCAAGCACATGCGTCACGGCCGCGCGCGATGCCGCCTGGCCGCCGCCATGCCCGCCGGCACCGTCGCACAGAACGGCGACAACGCAACCGGCGCCTTCCCAATAGCCGAACGCATCTTCGTTGCACTCGCGCTGTCCGGTTTGCGACAGCGCGGCGAGCGAGACGGTCAACGCCCGTTCGGCCATGGAGCCTCCGGCGGCGTGGGGTTGGGGTTGGCGTCGGCGTCGACCCGGGACTGGGCTTCATAGGCGCGCAGGAATTCGCGGCCAAAGATGGTCTCGAAGTCGTCATCCAGGTGCTCGAGCAATTGGGCGTGCTGCAGGCGATGGCGCTGCCAGAGGGCCGCGGCGCGGAGCAACGTGCATGCGTGAAATGCCGTGCGCAGGCCCCTCCGCGTTCTCGGCGGCCTCGGGACCCAGCCGGGAGAAGAGCTCGAACACCGCCGCGCGCATGCCGGCCACCATCGCCACCTGGTGTACCAGCAGGTCGCGATGCGCATCGTGCAACGCCGCCACGGGGTCGAGGAAGCCGGGGCTCCCGTCACGCTGCAGCATTCGAGTCAACGCTTCGGTCGCGTCGGGCGCGAACTTCAGGGGGTTGTTCTGGCGCGGCGCGATGTGCGTGCCCGGGGCGCGCATGTGGCGTTTCGCGACCGCACGGCTTTGCAGCAGCGCCAGCGTGCCTTCGGCCGTTGCCCGCAGCAGTGCGCCGAGGTGTTCCATCCATTCCGGCGTGAGCGGCGCCACCTCGGCGTCAAGGCCGGCGCCGCGAGCGAACGCCGCCGCAAGCTCACGCAGTTCTTGCGACTCCTTTGCCGAACGGCGCGCGACTCGCTTTGCTCCAGAGCTGTCTCCAGCGGGCGGAGCCGGCGAAAGAGGCGCTGGCGCTGTCGATCTGGCTGCCGCGGCGGGCGGTGGGCGACGTGTCTCTGCCGCAACAGGGGCCTGCAGGGGCGCTGTCGCCGGTGGCATCGAGGCCGCACCCGGCGCCACCGGTGCGCCAGTGCGCACGACATGCCGACTCGTCTGCCAGGACACCACCGCGCTGGTTGCCGCCGCATCGGGCGCAGGCGCAACGGCCGGCAGCGGCGAATCGGCAGCGAGCGGATCGGGCGCTCCCGTCCAGATCGAACCAGCGATCCAGACGCGAGCGCTGCACAACCGTCGCCGCTTCGGGCTCGACGGCGAGCTCGAACCTGCCGATGCGCAAGCGGTCGCCTGCGAACAGGGCCTGTTCGCCGCCCGGGTCGAGCTGCACGTCGTTCACCCACAACGGTGAGCTGCTGCTGACGCAGCGCACGCGTGCGGCCTGGCCGTCCCCGATCACTTGTGCATGCTGGCGCGACACCAGGCGCAGCGGGTCGGCCAGCATCAGGCCGCAATCGGGGGAGCGGCCGATGATGAGGCCCTCGGGCGGCAACGCAAGCGCCGTCGCATCGGGTTCGGTGGCGCCGGGTCGGCGCGTTACACGCAGCGCGATCACGGCGTTCGATGCTCAGCCGAGGGCACGCCACAAGTCGGCCTGCACACGGCGGGCATCGATGTTCGGCGTGAGCTGATTGAGCACGCGGGCGACGAATTGCTCCCGGGTATCCGAATTCGCGGCGCAGCGCTTCGCGACGACCCGGGCAATCGGCCCGAGCGAGGAAAGCGAGTGCGGCGGCCGCCTTGTCGACATCACCCTCGCGCATCGGCACGCCGCTCGGCCGCTTCGCCATCTCCCTGAGTGGCTTGGGACTTGGTGGCGCCTGCCGATGCCGCGGTATGGGTGCGCGGCGCACCGGCCTTGCCCAGGAAGCGCTCGCGCGCTTCAAAATCGACGATCGAACTGGCGACGGCCTGGCGCACTGCCGCCAGCGAGGTCACCCCGCGCGCGGCGCGGCGCACCAGCACGCGAGCCACCGCACCGACATGCTGGGCCAGTTCGCGTTCGAGCTGCGCCAGCTCCGCGGTGTCCCATCCGGTGGGCACGGGAACCGAAGACGGGCCCGAGCCGGGCGGTGACTTCGAGGGAGCCGGGGAAATCGACGGCGAGCTGCGTGGCGACGTCACCGATCGCGAGTCCGGCCCGGAGTGGCCGTGCGAGTCATGCTGCTGGGCGACGGCCGGTTTCGCCTCGAGGCCTTCGTGCCGGGGAGCGAGCACGATGTCGGCCGGGAGCACATCCGGCAGCGCCTGCGGGGCGAGCGCCATCAGCGCTGTTCGCATCTCCATGGCGCTCGAATAGCGCTGCGCCGGATCCTTCGCCAGCGCCCGGTCGAGCACCGCATCGAACGGCTCGAGCGCGGCGTCGTTCATCACCTGCTCAGCGGCTTGTGCGGCTCGTAGACGATCTTGTACATGATCGCCTCGTCCGTGCCGGAAAATGGCGTCGTCCCGCTCAGCATCTGATAGAGCAGCACGCCCGACGAGAACACATCGACGCGCCGGTCGACCTCGCGGTCGGTGTACTGCTCAGGGGCGATGTAGCCGGGCGACCCGATGACGGAACTGCCGCGGGTCAGATTCGACGATTCGGTTCGCGCGATACCGAAATCGGTGATCTTGAGGCGCCCGTCATCGGCAATCACCAGGTTCGCCGGCTTGATATCGCGGTGCACGATGCCGCGCTCATGGGCGTAATGCAAGCCGTCGAGCAGTTGCAGCATCAGGCACAGCACATGCGGGACCTCGAGCTTGCGCGGCGCCTTGATGTAGTCGTGCAGGTTTCGCCCGGCGACGTACTCCATGACGATGTAGGCGCAGTCGTCTTCTTCGCCGAACTGGTAGACCTGGACGATGTTGCGGTGCGTCAGCCGCCCTGCCGCCTTGGCTTCCACACGAAAGCGCGCCGCCACGTTCGGCTTGTCGTCGCTCGATTCGAGCAGTCCGCGGCGGATCGTCTTGATCGCCACCGGGCGGTCGATGGCCGGGTCGTGCGCCAGGTACACAACGCCCATCGCGCCCGAGCCGATCACGCCGCGGACCTGGTAGGGACCGACACGAACGGGAGGGGTGCGTCCATATGCGCGATGAAGCTCAGGTATCGAGCAGTTTCATGGCCTGATCGAGGCTGTGACGCATGCGCGTGAACGAATGCGCCAGCGTCCCGATTTCGTCACGCCGATGCGTCGCGAATTGCGGGGCATCGAGCTCGCCCAGGCTGACGCGGTCGGCCAGCTTGGACAGCTTCGTCACCGGCCGGATCACGAGCAGGTAGAGCATCAGGTTCAACACGATGCCGATTGCCACGAAAATGCCGATGAGCGAACCCATGAAGACCTTGAAAGCCTGCTCGGCACGCGCCAGCGGCACCGACATGGGCACCGACACCACCTGCGCGCCGATGACTTCGTTCAGCTTCCAGCCGAAACCATTGGCCTGCCGTACTTGTCGATCAGCGTGCGCGGCGCCGCCTCGACAGTGCTGTGGCATTGCAGGCAGGCCGGGTTCGTGATGCGCAGCGGGCGCGCGATGTAGAGCGTGCGCCCCGTACCCGACTCGCGCTCGCCAATGAATTCCTTCTGGTCGGCCTGGTTGCGGAAACGATTCACGATGTCGGCTTCCCAGTCCACGGCCCGATCGCGCGGGTTGGTCGGATTCAGGGTCGCTTCCTTGTAGGTGTAGTCGGGGAAGGTCTTGGCCAGCGTCGCCAGC
This sequence comes from uncultured beta proteobacterium, assembly GCA_963722025.1. Lineage (GTDB taxonomy): Bacteria > Pseudomonadota > Gammaproteobacteria > Burkholderiales > Burkholderiaceae_C > Ramlibacter. Next base: position 183,951 of record CAVRNE010000044.1, on the reverse strand, counting down.
ACTTCGGTGGCGGAATAGGCCGGTATCGTCTGGGGCAGGAAGGTGTACTTCATCTGCGTTTCAAGCAGCGGGCGGATCTGGTCGTTGGTGTAGGTGCGTACCGCCACCGCCTTTTCCATCGTCAGGCGCGCGTGCTCGAGCACTTCCTGCTTGGCGTTGCTCTGCAGCAGGTCATAGGAAACCTTGCCGGCGCCGAGCACACCGGCGACGAAGACGATCAGGAAGATCAGATTGAACTTAAGTAGAAGGCGCATGAAAGTCTCCAGTCCTGGCAGTCAGAAGTCCCTGAGTTGCGGCAAGACGCGCGACGGTTCACTATGGTTTGCTCCAGCCGACGGCTGTGCCCGACGCCGGCCGCCGCTGCCGCGGCGGCGGCCTGGCGCGCGGCCTCCCGCGCGCGCCGGCGCTCAGCCTCTTCGGCCATGCGGCGCGCATAACCCTCGGGGTCCGCATAGGGTTCCCATTCGGGGTGCTGCGCCAGATTGGCCTTGGCCGCCGCGCGGAAGGTCAGGTCGGCCGCGCGTGACTTCCACAACGGCAGCAGCGGCAGACGCAGCGCCGGCTCGGTGCGCAGCCAGGCGGCCACATCGGTGTAGGCGATCTCGCCGAGCGCCTTGGGCGCGACGTTGCGCTTGGCGAACTGCTCGCCGCGCGCGGGCAGCGAGTCGCGGAACTGGCGCGGCACCTTGGCCAGGAACTCGGGCGTGGGCGCGCCGCGCGACCGTCGGTGTGGCGCCTTCACGCCTTTGTGCGAAGTCGCCGCCGGCCAGTTGCGCGACGGTCTGCGCGCCATCGCGCAGCGTCAGCTTGGCGGCGCCGCTTTCGAGGAACACCTCGTACTGCGCGCCCATGGTGTAGACGACGGTGGTGGCGGCTTGCGTCGCGATCTCGAAGCTGGGGCTTGCGTAGCCGAAGGCCCCGGTGGTGCGGGTCTTGAGCCAGCCCTGGAGCAGATACAGCGGCGGCGCCGTCAGCCCCTTGCCGACGCGAGGCCGCAGCATCAGCCTCGTCGATTCACCGATACCGACAAGCACGCCTCCGGGAAGTTCGATCTGGACGAAAGCACCGGGTGCTGTCTCGATGATGTCCTGCTCATTCAACGCCACGCCCTCGGCGAGCGCGTAGCGCGTGGTCTGGCGGATCAGCGTCGCGCTGCCTTCGAGGATGCCGACCACGCTGGTAGTTTGCGCGCAGGCCAGCGACGGCACGAGCAGGCTGGCGAAGCACAGCAGGAGCGACCTGAACGATATCCTTGTGAGCCGCACGACGTACCTCCGCTGACAGAGGGCAGCATTGAACTGGTTGCCAGCCGAATGACAGATTCGATGTTACTCAAGTCCCCCGCGGCGCGTTTGTCTTTTTCTGGATGAGGAGCGCCCGCTCAGCTCAGCATTGCTACAGACAGGTGCAAGCGACAGATGACAGTGACCGAAATTTCGCGCATTATTACAAGCCCAGAACACAGAGGGAAGGATGCCTGAATGAAGCCTTTTGAACTTCTACCCAAGATGCTGACGATGGGCGGCGTGTTCTACCCCACCGGCTACATGTTCGTCATGTTTCCGACGCAGAAGGAGGCGCGAGACGCAGAGCTTGCACTCGAGGACGAGGGCTATCCCGGCGAATACATTTCATTCCTCACCCCGCGGGATATCCAGGAAAAGGTCGTCCGAACGATAGGCCATGCGGACATTCCAATGCCCTCGGCAGGCACCGAAGCCGACACAGTCCGCCGTTTTGCCGAGCTGGCGAGCGAGGGCCACCACGCCCTGCTGATCCATGCGCCCTCGGCCAAGCAGACCGAGCACGTCATGGACGTGCTCAAGGACGCCAATATCTCCTATGGGCAGAAGTACCGGCACTTCGTCATAGAAGACCTGGTGGAGTGAGCGCAAACGCGAGCGTGACCTGGCTCGCAGGTTTCATCTCGATGGCCCGGCGCGCGCGCTTGGTGCCGCCGAGGCCTCGGGCAGCGAGAACTTGAAGCAACTACCCTCGCCCGGAATCGATTCGATCCAGATGCGGCCGCCGTGTTGCTCGACGATCTTCTTGCAGATGGCGAGTCCAGTTCCGGTACCGTCGTATTTGGTGCGCGCATGAAGGCGCGTGAAAATGACGAACAGGCGATCGAAGTGCTGCGGGGAGATCCCGATACCATTGTCGGCGATCGAGATCGTCCATCCGAATTCATCGGCTTGCGCAGCGATACGGACCAACGGCGGGTCCTCACGCCGGAACTTCAGCGCGTTGCCGACAAGATTCTGGAACACCTGGGTCATCGCAGTGAGGTTGCAACGCAGTGTCGGCAGCGGGCCCGGGCGGTCGATCACGGCCCCCGTATCCTCCAGGATCAAGCCCAAGTTCCCCAACGCGGCGTCGAGCGCGTGATCGAGTGAATGGGTGCCCATCTGGACGCGGTCCCCTCCCCAGCCGCGAATACGACAGCAGGTCATCGATCAGCCGCCTCATCCGCTTCGCGCCATCGACAATGAAGCCCATGAACTCGCGAGCATCGTCATCGAGCTGATGCTTATAGCGTTTTAAAAGCAATTGCGCGTAGCCTGTCATGATTCTCAGGGGCTCCGACAGGTCACGCGAGGCGACATACGCGAACTGCTCGAGTTCGCGATTGGACCGGGCGAGTTCGGTTGCGCCATCCTGCAACTCGCGCATCGTCCGATTAAGGCTGGCCAGATGGTCGGCGGCCTGGCGCTCGAGCCGCCACTTCGATACGAGTGCGCGCGCCAGCTGCGTCACCTCGATCGGATCGAATGGTTTTTTCAACACGACAAGTTTGTCGGGAGAACCGAGGCGAGGTAGCGCTTGCCCAAGCGGCTCGTCCGAATACGCCGTGCAAATGACGACCTGCAATTGCGCGTCCACTGCCCAGAGTTCCTCGATGGTGCGCATGCCATCCCATCCGGCAGGCATCCGCATGTCGACGAATGCCAGCGCGTAGGGCCGGCTTTCGAGGTGCGCGGATTTGAGTAGTTCGAGCCCCTCTTCCCCGCCGATGGCGCAGTCGAGCACAAAGGCCGGCGGCGGCGCGGTCTCCTGCACTCCGAACAGCTGGTGCTCGACTTCGGACAGCCCTGAGGATGCGGTGTCGGGTGTGAGAATTCCGCGAAAGTCCTCGTGGATCGACGGCATGTCGTCGATGAGCAGAATGCGGTCACGGGAGAGCAGGTTCATCGTTCAGCCAACTTCATGTCACGCAACAGCAGTTGGGCCAGGAGATGCTCCGGCATTTTCCGCCTTCGTCAGCGGCAGTTCCAACGTGAAGGTGGCGCCCCGACCGATTCCATCACTGTGGACGGTCAGGCGGCCTCCCATCTCATTGGCCGCCAGTGCGCAGCTGTGCAAGCCGAAGCCATGGCCGCCAGCGCGTGTGGTGAAACCGTGAGAGAAGATCCGCGACAGGTTCTCCGGCGCGATGCCGCAGCCTTCGTCGCGCACCACGAAACGCAGCGTCTCACCCTGCGCGAGGGTGCGCAGGGTGAGCGTGCGCGGCCCTTCCTTCGAGCCCATCGCCTGCTTCGCGTTCGCTATCAGGTTGACAAGGATTTGCACGCCCCTCGTCTTGTCCAGTTGCAGAGCCGGTAATTCTTCGAATTCCTTGACCACCGCCACGTGGTGGCGCTCCAGCGCGCTGTCGTTCATGCGCAAGGCATCCTCGAACAATTCGCGCGGCTGAACCCGCTCCGTCATGCTCGAACGACCCGCATAGGCCTGCTGCGTGGCCACGACGCTCTTGATGTGGTCGATGTTGGAAGTCAATTGGCCCAGCCGTTCCAGCGATTCCTGCCGCTCCCGCTCCAGCACCTGGGACAGTTCCCGCAGATAGCCGGGCAGCAGTTTCCCCTTCTCGTCACGGGCGATGAACCCGCCGGGGTCGTCGGCATGCGCATCGAGCATCTGCACCGCGCGCGTCAATCCGCCGAGCCTGGATCCGCGCAGCCGGGAACGGACCATCTCTGCCGCGACGTTCACGCTGTTGAGGATGTTGCCGACGTTGTGCAGCACGTTGGTCGCGATCTCCGCCATGCCCGCGCGGCGTGCCGCGGCCACCAGCTGTTCCTGGGCCTCGCGCAGTTCGCTCGTCTGCTCGGCCACGCGCTGCTCCAGCCGCTCGTAAAGCAAGGCGTTCTCCAGGGACACAGCCAGCGGGCCGGCAATCGAGGCCAGGCTGTCACTGGACACCGCGGAAAACGCGCCGCGCTTCTTGCGGTTCTCCAGTACCAGCACTGCGCACAGGGTCGCGTGGTGCAGGATCGGCACGACCATCAGGGCGCATTGATCGACACCCGCAAACGCCGGATCCGTGGCAAACCGGTCGTCGCGAAGTGCGTCGTCGAGGATCAGTGCCCGCTGGGTGATCTGCGCATGACGCAAAGCCGAAAGAGGCAGCAGCTCGCGCCCGGCGGCCGCGACGGCACAGTCTGCGTTCGCCCTCCGCGCCTTCGTAAAGGAACCAGTCATTCAGGTCGGCGTCCCAGATCACGAAGTGCACGCCGGTGGCTCCCGTGAGGGCTGTCATCACCTCGCGCACGCGCGCGTGCAGTCGATCCAATCGTGTCTCCGCGCTGAGCGCCTGTGAGGCTCGCAGGATGGCCAGCGTCGTCGCCTGGGCTTTCTCCTTTTGCCGCCTTTCCTCGTTGATGCGGTTGGCCAAGGCCGCCGACAACAGAATCATCTCCAACGCCGAGCCCAGGAGAAGGTTATTCTCGAGGGCGGCGTTCCGGGGCACTGGCCCGTAGACGGTCGCAAACTCGACAAGCGCGCTGAGATAGAGCGCAGACCAGGCCGCTAGAAAATATTGAGCCCCTGCCCAACGGCGAACGGTGCCCACCAGCGACAACCCCACGGCCAGGATCGAACAGAGAGTCCCTGCGGAAACCAAAAGCAGAGCGGACACATCCTGGCGGTAAAAGTTCATAAGGACACCGCAAGCCGCAGTCCACGCAGTGGCGAGCAGGGCCTTGTCTGCCCACGGCAGCCTTTCGGGCGTGCACAGGAAGTGGCGGATCAACAGGGCTGCAAAGAATGTAGCCGAGCAGTAGCCCGTGTTCACGGAGTGGCCACTCCACCAGGCTGCCTCCCCCCAGACGAACTGCGCTCCCAGGCCTGACTGTCCGGCGATGCCGACACCCAGGCATGCGATGAGGCCCGCATAGAGCAAATAGCCGCGGTCGCGCACCAAGACGTACAGCAGCAAGTTGTAAAGCAGCATGCCTCCTAACAGGCCGAAATACAGGAAGTAAGTGCGGCTGATGGCATCTTCTCGAGCCCGAAGCGCGGCCGGTTGCCACAGCGTCGCCACGATAGAACCGGCGCCGGGGTGAACTACGCGCAGCAAGATGGTAGTGGTTTGTCCTCGCGGAATGTGGACTGGAAGGACCGCCAACCTGTAATCGAGGGGGCGGGCGGAGAACGGCAAGGAGGCGCCAACCTCGGGAAGCCCGGCCCACTGCCCCTCGCCCGAGCGGATGAACACGCGCACTCGATCGAGAAAGGGCGGCGAGACACTCAGCAGCCAATCCGTGGAAGCCGACGGATCGGAAGCGATGTCAAGCTTCACCCAGATTGCACGGGTCGCCCCATCGCCAAACAGGGGCACCTTGACGCGTGTCACGCGTTGCATAGCGCCGGCTTCCGCCAGTGCGGCCACCTGCTCGGCGCTCAAAGTTCCGGAGGGGTCTATGAAGAGCCCTGCCGCGGTCGTGAGCTCGACTTCTTGCGACTCGCCGGAGATTCGATGAATGAAATCAGCTGGGGACGCCGCGCCACCGAAAGGCAAGGTCAGGGCGAGCGCCACCATGAGGCGCAGCATCCAGTACACCTGCACCCGCAGTGTGCGCGTGCGTCGCCCCGCTGAACCAGGTCTGCGCAATGGGCAGCCCGGCCTTACCCCATGTGCATGCCACCGTTCACGGAGAAGTCCGCGCCGGTGGAATAGCCGCCTTCCTCTGAAGCCAGCCAGGCAATGATGGAGGCGATCTCCTCGGGCTTGCCCAGGCGCTTGACGGGGATGGTCGCGACGATCTTGTCCAGCACGTCGGGGCGAATGGCCTTGACCATTTCGGTGCCGATGTAGCCCGGGCTCACGGTGTTGACCGTCACGCCCTTGTTGGCAAGCTCCTGCGCCAGCGCCATCGTGAAGCCATGCATGCCGGCCTTGGCGGCCGAGTAGTTGGTCTGGCCGGCCTGGCCCTTTTCGCCGTTGACCGAGCTGATGTTGACGATGCGGCCCCAGCCCTTTTCCACCATGTCGCCCACCACCTGCTTGGTGACGTTGAACATGGAGTTGAGGTTGGTTTCGATCACCGCGTCCCAGTCCTCGCGCGTCATCTTCAGGAACATGCGATCGCGCGTGATGCCGGCGTTGTTGACCAGCACGTCGATCGACCCGTGTTCGGCCTTGGCCTTGGTGAAGGCCTCGACGGTGGAATCCCAGGCGCCGACGTTGCCGACGGAAGCGTGGAAGTCGTAGCCCAGCGCCTTCTGCTCACCGAGCCATTTGGCGTGGTCGCGTGTGGGTCCGCAGCCGGCGATGACCTTGAACCCTTCCTTGTGCATGCGTTGGCAAATGGCGGTGCCGATGCCGCCCATGCCACCGGTCACGTATGCGATTTTCTGGCTCATGTTGTCTCTCCTTGTGGTGGGGTCGTTTTAACCGTTTAAGCGCGTTCGACGGCGAGGGAAACCCCCATGCCGCCGCCTATGCACAGCGCGGCGACGCCCTTCTTGGCTTCGCGGCGCTGCATCTCATGCAGCAGAGTCACCAGGATGCGGCAGCCGGACGCGCCGATCGGGTGCCCGATGGCGATGGCGCCACCGTTGACGTTGACCTTGGATGCATCGATCCCGAGTTCCTTGTTGACTGCGCAAGCCTGTGCGGCAAAAGCCTCGTTGAGCTCGAACAGGTTGACGTCGCCGGCTTTCCAGCCGGCGCGCTCCAGCGCCTTGCGAGTCGCCGGCACCGGGCCCATGCCCATGGTGGCGGGATCGAGCCCGCTGGTGCCGAAGGCGGCAATGCGAGCCAGCGGCTTCAAGCCGAGCTGCGCAGCCTTCTTCGCGCTCATCACCACCACGGCGGCGGCGCCGTCGTTGAGGCCCGAGGCATTGCCGGCCGTCACCGAACCGGCCTTGTCGAAGGCGGGGCGCAGGCCGGCCAGGGCCTCCGCATTCGTCTTCTTGTTGATGAACTCATCGGTGTCGAACAGCACGGGGTCGCCCTTGCGCTGGGGAATGGGCACCGCGACGATCTCATCCTTGAACTTGCCGGCCTCTTGCGCGGCGGACGCCTTCTGCTGGCTGGCCAAAGCCAGCGCGTCCTGCGCTTCGCGGCTGATGTTGTGCATCTTGGCGACGTTCTCGGCGGTGATGCCCATGTGGTACTGGTTGTAGACGTCCCAGAGGCCGTCGACGATCATGGTGTCGACCATCTTCCATTCGCCCATGCGCTGGCCGTCGCGCGAGTTCGGCAGGACGTGCGGCGCGGCGCTCATGTTTTCCTGGCCGCCGGCGACCACGATCTCGGCATCGCCCCAGGCGATCGCCTGCGCCGCCAGCATCACGGCCTTCAGGCCCGAGCCGCACACGGCGTTGATGGTCAGGCCCGGCACTTCCTTGGGCAGGCCGGCCTTGAGCAGTGCCTGGCGCGCGGGGTTCTGGCCCGCGCCCGCCGCCAGCACCTGGCCCATGATGACTTCGCTGACCTGCGAAGGATCGACCTTGGCGCGAGCCAGCGCTTCCTTGATCACGATGGCGCCCAGCTCGGTTGCCGGGAGCTTGGCGAGCGAGCCGCCGAACTTGCCTACAGCGGTGCGGACAGCAGAAACGATGACGATGTCTTGCATGAGAGTCCTCCAGTGATGCGTGGCGATGAAAACGTGGGATCAGGCCGCCTTGGCCTTGACGTAGCGGCCGGGCGCGGGCTCGATGGCCTTGTACTTGCCCTTGCCGTAGCTCTTGGGCGCAGCGATCTGCTTGCCCGCGTGAGGCTTCAGCCAGGCGGACCAGTCGGTCCACCAGCTGCCGGGATGTTCCTTGGCGCCCTTGAACCATTCATCGTGGGTCTTGGGCAACTTGTCGTTGGTCCAGTAGGACCGCTTGTTCTTGGAGGGCGGATTGATCACGCCGGCGATATGGCCCGAGGCGCCCATGACGAAGCGCTTCTTGCCAGGCAGATGCTGCGTGGACGCGTAGGCCCCCGCGATCGGAACGATGTGGTCCTCGCGCGAGCCGTAGATGTAGACCGGCATGTCGACCGTGCGCAGGTCCACTTTTTCTCCGCAGACGGTGCACTTGCCCGGCTTGACCAGGTTGTTCTCGAAGTAGGTGTTGCGCAGGTACCAGGCGTACATGGGGCCCGGCAGGTTGGTGGAGTCGCTGTTCCAGTACAGGAGGTCGAACGGCGGCGGGGTTTCGCCCTTGAGGTAGTTGCCCACCACGTAGTTCCAGACCAGGTCGTTCGGACGCAGGAAGCTGAATGTGGAAGCGAGTTCCTGGCCCTTGAGCAGGCCGCCGCGGCCCATCTGCATTTCGCGGAACTTCACGAAGGCGTCATCGATGAAGACATCGAGCACACCGGTTTCGGTGAAATCCAGGAGGGTGGTCAGCAAGGTGGCCGAGGCGACCGGCTTTTCGCCGCGCGCCGCCAGGACCGCAAGCGACGTACCGAGGATCGTTCCCCCGACGCAGAAGCCCAGCGCATTGACCTGCTTGGCCGACGTGATCTCCTGGACCACCTCGATGGCCTTGATGCAGCCGTCGCCGATGTAGTCGTCCCAGCCCTTGTCCTTGAGCTCCTCGTCCGGGTTGCGCCAGCTGACGACGAAGGTGCGGTGCCCCTGCTCCACCAGATAGCGGACCACCGAGTTCTCGGGCTGCAGGTCGAGGATATAGAACTTGTTGATGCAGGGCGGCACCACGAGATACGGCCGCTCATAGACCTTGGCCGTGAGCGGCTTGTATTCGATCAGCTGGAACAGCTCGTTCTCGAACACCACGGCGCCTTCGGTCGTGGCCACGTTCTTGCCGACCTCGAACACGCTCTCGTCGGTCATCGACACATAGCCCTGCTGGATGTCCTTGAGCAGGTTCTGCATGCCCCGGGCGATGCTCTCGCCGTTGGTTTCGATGGCCTTCTTCTGCGCCTCGGCGTTGAGGCACATGAAGTTGCTTGGCGCCGAGGCGGCCATGAACTGCTCGACCGCAAAACGCAGCCGTGCCTTGGTCTTGGCATCGGTGTCGGCCGCTTCGGCCAGGCCCAGCAGGGCGCGGGCGTTGAGCAGATAGACGCCGGCGGAAAAGGCGGCGACCGGGTTGCCCGCCCAGGCGTCCGAGGCGAAGCGCTTGTCCTTGGTACCGGGTTGACCTTGAGGCCCTGGTTCCACAGCTCGGCAGCTTCCCTGAGATAGGCTTGCTGCAAGGCCTGCAGCTTCTCGGGCGAGAAGCTCAGCTGGGGCGTGGCCGGCATGCCGGCACCTGTACCCAGGCCCTGGAAGGAACTCAACGCCTGGGTCCAGTTCTGGCCAAGGCTTTGCTGGAACTGTTGGGCTTGCGCGGCCCAATCTGGTTCAGAATTCATCTCTTGTCTCCTGAAACCCTTGTTGCTCGGGGTTAACCCGAAGTATCCCATCAATCATGTTGCGTCGCAACATAACACACGCAACTTTCCTGATGCATCTCGTCGCCATAGGCTGGATTTACGTCGCGCTCATGATGGCAGTGGCCGAAGCCACCAGCACCACCGGAACCGTGCTCGGCGCATTCTTCACCTTTGTACTCTATGGCGTGGCGCCTGTGTCGCTAGTTCTTTACCTGATGGGAACGCCGGGCAGGAAAAGAGCGATCAAGGCGCGTGAAGCTGCTGAGCTGGCAGAGCGCGCCGCGGCTGCATCAGCAGCGCCAGACGCTGGCGGCGAAGCGCCCGCTGACACGGTCTCGCCGGTGCGAAAAGAATCTTGACGGGTTGGTAACAGTGCACCATTCGTCGGCCGCCGTCGTTACCGTAGATCCGCGTGATGCCCATGGCTTGCAGCCGCAGGCGCGCCAATCCCTGCAGGTCGGCCAGCCATTTGCCGCTGCCGTGCGGCTTGAAGAAATCCTGTGCGCCGGCGTCATGCGCGGCGAAGGCCGCCTTGACTTCAGGGCCCACCTCGAATGCATCAGGGCCGATGCAAGGCCCCAGCCAGGCAAGCAGCTCGGTCTCGCGCACACCGCATTCACGCCGCAGGCATTCGGTGGTCGATTCGAGGATGCCCTGCCCGCCCTCGCCCGCGAGCCCGCGCCAGCCGGCATGGGCAGCGCCTACCGCGCGCCCGTCTTCGGCCGCGAACAGGACGGGCATGCAATCCGCCACCATCATCGTGCAGGCCACGCGTGACGCTGTCGTGACGCAGCCGTCCGCCTCGCCGCCGTCGGGCGTGTCCACGTCCAAGGTCACCGTGTGGCGGCCGTGCACCTGCTTGAGGAAGACCGGCCGCGCCTCGATCGCCTCGCTGAGCGATCCTGCGATTGATCGCCACCGCCTGCGGCATGTCGCCCACATGGTCGCCCAGGTTCAGGGTGTCATAGGGCGCGCGAGATATGCCACCCGCGCGCGTCGTACAGACGGCGCGGACGTTCGGCGGCACCGGCCAGTCGGGCGTGATCCAACCGGCGGGCAGTCCCATTCAGCCCTCGTTGTCGGGGCAGCTCGAAGGCTGCGCCTTCTGGAAGGCCGGATGCGCCATGCAGGCGTCGAACGCCGCCATGGTGCGCGTCAGGCCGTCGAAACTCGTATTGACGCGCCTGCCATTGAAGATCTGCGGCACCAGGCAACAGTCGGCCAGGGTCGGCGTATCGCCATAGCAATAGGTGGAGGGCGGCAGCTGCGCGAGTTGGCGCTCGAAAGCCTCCAGTCCCTCGCGTACCCAATGCCGGTACCAGTCGTTCTTGGCTTCCTCTTCCACCTTCAGTTCGCGCACCAGGTACTTGAGCACACGCAGGTTGTTCAGCGGGTGGATCTCGCAGGCGACCAGTTGGGCCAGTGCGCGCACTCGCGCGCGGCCAAGGGATCAGGCGGCAGCAGCGGCGGCTCGGGATGGGTCTCGTCCAGGTATTCGATGATGGCCATCGATTGGCCCAGGCGCTCGCCACTGTCGAGTTCCAGCGTCGGCACCAGCAGCGAAGGCGAAACCGCGGCGTACGCATCCTGCTTGTGCTCCCCCTTGACCAGGTGCACGGGAACATAGTCGTAGCCAAGGCCCTTGAGCTCCAGCGCGATGCGGACGCGGAACGACGCGGAGGATCGGAAGTAGTTGTATAGCTTCATGGGTAGGGCCTGTTCACTGGCGTGAGGATACATGAGCACGGTTTCTTGCAAGCTCATGAAGGCAACCGTACACTGAATCTCAATATCGGTATCAGGAGTCACATGAAAGCCGAACAGAACGAGTTGCTCACACGCATAGGGCCGGGCACACCTTGCGGCGCCTTGATGCGCAGGTATTGGCAGCCGGTCGCGCTGGTGGATGAGTTCGATCCCGCGCTCGATCCACGCATGGCGCGAAGGCCGGTGAAGGCGGTTCGGGCGCTGGGGCAGGATCTCGTGCTGTTCAGGAATGCCCAAGGCGCCTGGGGATTGCTGGATCGCGATTGCCCGCACCGCGGAGCCGACCTGTCCTTCGGCCGCAACGAAGGCGACGGTTTGCGCTGCCCCTTCCATGGCTGGAAATTCGACGTCAACGGCGCCTGCCTGGAAACGCCCGCGGAACCCAGCCGGCAGCAAGCTGTGCGAACGGGTGCGCCAGCGCAGCTACCCGGTGCTGGAGAAGAGCGGCATCCTGTTCGCGTGGCTGGGCGAGGAAGGCGCCGCGCCGCCGCCATTTCCCAACTTCGATTGTTTCGCCGCGCCCTCCTCCCATACCTTCGCCTTCAAGGGCCTGTGGAACGCCAACTGGCTGCAGGCGTTCGAGGTGGGCATCGATCCGGCCCATCCCTCGTTCCTGCACCGGTTCCTGAACGACGAGCCGCTGGAAGGCATCGGCGACAACGCGGCGGGCAAGCAGTTTCGCAGCGCCAGCGCAGGGGAGTTCGGCGGCGAGCGGTGGCCGATGACGCGCATCATGCGTGAGTTCCACCAGCCCGAGATCAGCTTCGAGCCCACGCCCTGGGGCATGCAGCTCACGGCGCTGCGGCCGATGACCGACGAGCTCACGCACGTGCGCATCACGCATGCCGTCTTTCCCCACACCTTCGTCATCCCGCTGTCGGAGACGCTGACCATCACGCAGATGCACCTGCCGGTGGACGACACCCACACCTACTGGTATTCGGTGTTCACCAGCTTCGCCGGGCCGGTCGACAAGGAAGCCATGCGCCGGCAGCGGCTGCAATACATCTCGCTGCCCGACTACATCCCGAAGTCCGGGCGCCACAACAACTGGGGCTTCAACCCCGAAGAGCAGTTGACGCAGACCTACCTGGGCATGGGCGAGGACGACATCAACGTCCACGACCAATGGGCCGTGGAAAGCATGGGCCCCATCCAGGACCGCACGCGCGAACACCTGGGCACCAGCGACAAGGTGATCATGGCCAACCGCCGGACGCTGCTCAAAGCCATCGAGACGGTGCAGTCCGGCGGCACCGCGCCCGGCGTGGCCGACGCGTCGCAAGCGTCGGCCATGGCGGGCCCCGACACGGTGGACGGCATCGCGCCCGCGGGCACCTGGCCGACCTGGTGGAAACAGCAGGTGCAAGCCAAGCGCGATGGCGCCCCGTGGATCGCCGGCGCGCAAGCCCGCCCTGAGCTCATCAAATGACCAGCTTCGCCCAGCGCTGCGGCATCCATGACGCTCAGCGCGAACAGGCGTTGCGGCAGACAGCCCGCCTCATCGATGCAGCCGGCCTGGAACTGGTTCGCTTCGTCTGGTGCGACTTGCACGGCGTCACGCGCGGCAAGACGCTCGTCGCTTCGGCCGCGGCGCAGGCGATGCTGGAAGGCGTGGGGATGGTCAGCACCCTGATGCTCAAGGACAGCTCCGATCGCACGGCCTTCAAGGTGTTCGAGCCCGGCGGCACGGCGCAGCTTCCGGGCTTCGAGTTCGCCAGCAACCTGGTGCTCCTGGCCGACCCGGCAAGCTTCAGGCAATTGCCGTGGACGCCAGGCACCGGCTGGGTGCGCGGCCAGCCGTGGTTCCAGAACGGCCAACCGGTGGAGCTGGACACACGCAGGGTGCTGCAACGCGCACTGGCGCGCCTCGCCGAGGCCGGACTCACCATGAAGTGCGGCCTGGAAATCGAGTTCCACATCTACCGCATCACCGACACGCAGGCCCAGCTGGATCCCGAGCAGGCGGCCTGGCCGGGCGCGCCGCCCGCGGTCAGCATGATCCACCCGGGCTACAACCTGCTGACCGAAGCCTGGTACGACATGGCCGAGGAGCCGCTGCGCATCGTCCAGCACACGGCGCAGGCCCTGGGGCTGCCCTTGCTGTCACTCGAGATCGAACTGGGTCCCAGCCAGGTGGAAGCGGTGTTCGAGGCCACCGATGCCCTGGTCGCCGCCGACAACATGGTGCTGTTTCGCAATGCGGTGAAGCAGGCCTTGCGCCGCGCCGGCTACCACGCCAGCTTCATGTGCCGCCCGCCCTTCCCCAACATCATGTCCAGCGGCTGGCACCTGCATCAATCGCTGGTGGATGCGCAGGGGCGCAACGTCTTTCGCCGTGACCAGCCTGCAGCCGGATCGCAACCCTGCGGATGCGCAGTACACCTTGTCCGAGCTGGGCGAGCAATACCTGGCGGGGCTGCTGGAGCATGCGCGGGCGATGGCCGTGTTCTGCACGCCCACCGCGAACGGCTTCGGCCGCTTCAGGCCGAACGCCCTCGCGCCGCAGTCGGTGCTGTGGGGCCGCGACAACCGCGGCGCCATGCTGCGCGTGATCGGCGAATGCGGCGACAACGCAACCCGCATCGAGAACCGCATCGGCGAGCCCGCGGCCAATCCCTATCTCTACCTGGCCTCCCAGATCCATGCGGGACTGGATGGCATAGCGCGCCGGCTCACGGCGCCGCCGGCAACGGATGCGCCCTATGCATCCGCTGCCCCCAAGCTGCCCACGAGCCTGGGCGAAGCCCTGGAAGCCTTGCGCGGCGACACGACGATGGCGTCGGCCTTCGGCCAAGCCTTCATCGACTACTTCGTCCGCGTCAAGGAATCGGAACTCCTGCGCTGGGAACAGGCCCAGGACAAGGACGAGTTCCAGCGGCTGGAGTATTTCGGACGGGTTTGATCCGCCAACCATTGCCGCCATGGATGGCGGGTCGAGCCCGCAATGACAAATTGTTCGCGCTTAAGATGTCGCAACCCCTGGGCCCTTTCGCATCATGATCACGATCCAGTTTGTGCCGGCGGACAGCGCCGCGCCTTCGCAAATCCAATGCAAGACCGGCCAAAGCCTGATGCAGGCGGCCATAGCGGCCAACGTGGACGGCATCGAGGCCGACTGCGGCGGGCTGTTGACCTGCGCGACCTGCCATGTGTATGTGCGCGAACCGCATGCCAGCCAACTGCCGCCGCCCAGCGATGACGAGCTCGGCATGCTCGAATTCACCGCTTCGCCCAGGAAGCGCAACAGCCGCCTGTCCTGCCAGATCGAGCTCACCGAGGCGCTGGATGGCCTCACGGTAGACTTGCCCGAAAGCCAACACTAGAAAGCCACGCCATGATTCTCGAGATCGCCGAAATCCGCATCGCACCCGGCCAGCAGGCCGCCTTCGACGAGGCCATCCAGCGCGCGCTGGCTACCGTGGCTCTCGAAGGCCAAGGGCATGCGCGGCTACAAGGTCAACAAGGGCATCGAGTCGCCGGAACGCTACGTGCTCCAGATCTTCTGGGACACGCTGGAAGACCACACGGTGGGCTTTCGCGAGGGCCCGCTGTTCGCGCAATGGCGCGCCATCATCGGGCCGTTCTTTGCCAGCCCGCCGGTGGTGGAGCACTTCGAGCTTCTGGTGAAGTCGCCGGAATAAAAAACGGGCCCGCAGGGCCCTTTTCTCCTGGGTGCCGGGTCGTAGCCCGGCATGACAGCTGCTCTCTGCCTATCGCGCCGCTACGCGTTCGCCCAGGAATATCTCGACCCGGCGATTGCGTGCGCGGCCGGCTTCGGTCGAGTTGTCCGCAACCGGTTCGTGCTTGCCACGGCCGGCAACCATCACGCGATTCGGGTCCACCCCGCGTGCCGCCAGGTACTGCTTGGCCGACTTGGGCCCGGTTCACCGACAAGGGATCGTTCACTGCATCCGAACCCTGGCTGTCGGTGTGCCCGATGATGCGCACCTCGGTGTTGGGCTGCGAGGACAGGCCGCTCGCGAACTGGTCCAGGATGGGCCGCAGGTTGGGCTTGATGTCGGCGCGGCCGGTATCGAAGGAGATGTCGCTCGGAATGTTCAGCTTGAGCTGGTTGTCCGGCGTCTGGGTCACCTGCACACCCGTGCCCGCGGTTGCCTGCTCCATGGCCACCTTCTTGTCCTGCATGTGCTTGGACCAGGCATAGCCGCCGAGCGCGCCGACGCCGGCGCCGATGGCGGCACCCTTGGCATCACCCCCGATCAGAGCGCCGGCCAGCGCGCCCACGCCGGCGCCTACGGCCGTGCCCTGTTGCGTCTGGGACAGTCATGTCGGCACAGCCGGCCATCATCATGACGGCCGCGCTGGCGGCCACGAGCAGGGTCTGCCCCTTGAATTGTTTTTTGGTCATAGGTGTTCCTTTCGACGGTAAAGCACTCACCTCATTGAACGGTGGCGCCGGCCGGATTGTGCACATCCAGGGCTCACATTGCTGTGACAAGCTAACTGTTGAGTTCAGCCCTGTTGGTGGCCGCTCACGAGTTTGTCCAGCAGCTCCGTCAATTGCCGGCGTTCAGCCGTATCGAGCGGGCCCAGCAGCCGGGTCTGCACCTTGGCCACCGCCCGCTTCATCGCCTGGGCCGCGCCCTCGCCTTCAGGCGTCACCCACAACAGCTTGCGGCGGCGATCCTGCGCGTCGGCTTCCCTGCGCACCCAGCCCTTGGTTTCCAGCCGGCCTATCACCGAGCCGAAAGTGGCGGCGTCGAACGCGACCTTGGCGGCCAGTGTCACCTGGTCTTCGCCCGGGTCGTCGATCAGCGCGTTGAGGATGGCGAACTGCACGGGCGTGATGTCGAAATCGCCCGTCTCTTCCATGAAGATCGCCACCGCGAGCTGGTGCGCCCGGCGGATCAGGTGCCCGGGCGCGTGCTGGAAATCGAAGCTCTTGGCCATGCGGCGAGTGTAGCCACGGCCGGGCCGGTTGCCGCGCTTGCCAGGGCGGCTATTAATATGTATGCTTATCATTTGTCCAGATGTAGCAGGACGACCCATGACGCGGCCTATTCAATTGATCGTTGCCGGCGGCGGCATCGGCGGGCTGGCCGCGGCGTTCGTGCTCGCGAGAGACGGGCATGCGGTCACCGTGCTGGAGCAGTCCGCCGCGTTCGGCGAGATCGGAGCGGGCATCCAGCTCGGCCCCAACATCTTCAAGATGTTCGAGTACCTGGGCCTGACCGAAGCCATCCATCGCGTAGCCTTCTTTCCCCCGGGCCTGGGCATGAACGACGTGCGCACCGGCGAGAAGGTCGTGCGCGTGCCGCTGGGCGAAACCGCCCTCGCCGCCTACGGGTATCCCTACGGCGTCATTTATCGAGCCGACCTTCACCAGGTCTTCCTGGACGCCTGCAAGGCCTTGCCCAATATCACGCTGCGCACCGCCAGCAAGGTCGAGTCGTTCGAGCAGGACGCCTCGGGCGTGCGCGTACAGCTGGCCGGCGGTGAAGTCGTGCCGGGAGATGCCCTCATAGGCGCCGATGGCTTGTGGAGCCGCATCCGCGAAGCCGTCGTCGGCGATGGCAAGCCCCGCGTTTCCGGCCATATCGCTTATCGGGCCGTCCTCAAGCGCGAGGACGTCCCGGCGCACCTGTGGAGCGACGACGTGCTGCTCTGGGGCGGCGAGAAGACCCACCTCGTGCACTACCCGCTGCGCAGGGGCGAGCTGTTCAACCTGGTGGCCGTCTTTCACAGCAACAAGTACGACGAGGGCTGGAACACCTTCGGCGATACCGCGGAGTTGAACGAGCGCTTTGCCCATGCCGTGCCGCAGGTGCGCGAACTGCTGGACAAGATCGAAACCTGGAAGATGTGGGTGCTGTGCGACCGCGAGCCGGTGAAGAACTGGACGGACCGCCGCGTCACTTTGCTGGGGGACGCGGCCCATCCCATGCTGCAGTACCTGGCCCAAGGCGCGGGCCAGGCGATCGAGGATGCGGTCGTGCTCGGTGAGGCCCTGCGCTTCACCCGGGGCGACGTCGCGCAGGCGTTCCAGAAGTACCAGCAGGCGCGCTACCTGCGCACCGGGCGGGTGCAGCTCACTGCGCGCTTTTACGGCGACATCTACCATGCGACCGGCGTACAGCGCGAGCTGCGCAACCAGATATTCCAGAGCGGCCAGGAATCCGCGGGCTTCGCCGGCCTGAAGTGGATGTACGACGGCATAGATCCCAAGAACCTTTTCAGTTGAGGCCCATGCAGACCACCCTGACCGAACCCAGCCGCCAGACCCCGGTGCTGGGGGAATACGAAGTGGTCGTCCTGGGCGGCGGCCCGGCCGGCATAGCCGCGGCAGTCGCCGCGGCCCGCGCCGGCCGATCGACACTGCTCATCGAGCGCTACGGCTTTCTGGGGGGCATGGGCACGGCAGCGGGAGTCACCAACTTCTGCGGGCTGCATGCGAATGTGCACGGCGACATCCGCCAGGTCGTGCACGGCGTCGCTGCCGACCTGCTCTCGCGCATAGACCGGCTGGGCGGGCTGAATGCGCCGCACAACCTGTTCGGCAAAATCGTGGCGCAGGCGTACGACACCGCGGCCTACAAGATCGCCGCGGACGACCTGATGCTTTCCGCCGGCGTGAAGGTGCTGTTTCATGCGCTGGCCGCGGGCGTGCTCATGGAATCCGCCGGCCGCATCAAGGCGCTGCTGGTCGAAACCAAGTCGGGCCGCGGTGCTGTGCTCGGCCAGTGTTTCATCGACTGCTCGGGTGACGGAGACCTCGCAGCCTGGGCCGGTGCGCCCTACGAAAATGGCGACGGCGCGGGCAACTTTCTCTATCCCTCGACCATGTTCCGCCTCAACGGCATCGATCCCGAGCGTGCGGGCAAGGCCTGGGAGGTGATCCCGCGGCTGATGCTGGAAGCGGAAGCGGCGGGCCGCTACAAGTTTCCGCGCAAGACGCCCATCGTGCGACCGCAAAAAAGCGGCATCGAATGGCGCGTCAACCTCACCCAGCTGGCCAACGCCCAGGGCAATGCAATGGACGGCACCGATGCTCATGAACTGAGCGAGGCCGAGATGCTGGGCCGCCGCCAGATCGCCGGCGTCGCCAACTTCCTGAAGGAAGTGCCGGGGTTCGAGAACTCCTACATCGTCGACATCGCGCCGCAGGTCGGCATCCGCGAAACGCGGCGCGTGCAGGGGCACTACGTGTTGACCGAGGCGGACGTGCTGGAATGCGCGAGCTTCGACGACACGGTCGGCGTCAACGGCTGGCCGCTGGAACTGCACCTGAAGGGCGACGTCGAGTTCCGCTGGCCGAAGATCCCCGAGAGCCGCGGCTTCAATCACCTGCCCTACCGCATGACGGTTCCGCTGGGCTTGGACAACCTCTGGGTCGCCGGCCGCTGCGCTTCCATGAGCCACGAGGCGCAATCGGCGGCCCGGGTCACCGGGGCCTGCTTCGTGATGGGCCAGGCCGCGGGCACTGCGGCACATCTCGCACGCGACGCCGGCTGCAACGCTGCCGATGTCGATATCGCCGCCCTGCAAACTCGTCTTGAACGCGACGGGGCCTACCTGGGCCGAAGCTGGTAGGGCTCCTACCGAAAGGAGACATTCATGAACGCACCCCACCCAACCTCCCCGTTGCGCGAGCAGCTGTATCGCGACATGGACTCGCTCAACCTGACCCCGCTGTGGGAGGTGCTGCATGCGCTGGTCCCGCCCCAGCCCGCGTCCCCCTGCGTGCCCGCCCTGTGGAAATACGATGAGGTGCGGCCCTTCCTGATGCGGGCCGGCGAAGCCATCACGGCGCGAAGAAGCGGTGCGCCGGGTGCTGATCCTGGAGAACCCGGCGTTGCGGGGGCAATCGGCGATCACGCAGTCCCTGTACGCGGGCTTGCAATTGATCCTGCCCGGCGAAGTGGCGCCCAGCCACAGGCACACGCAGAGCGCGCTGCGCTTCATCGTCGAGGGGTCGGGCGCGTACACGGCCGTCGACGGCGAGCGCACCACCATGCGGCCGGGCGACTTCATCATCACGCCCAGCTGGACCTGGCACGACCACGGGCACGACGGAACCGGACCCGTGATCTGGCTGGATGGCCTGGACATCCCCATGATCCGCTTCTTCGACGCCGGTTTTGCCGAGAACGCCACCAGCCAAGTCACAGGCCGTTTCCCGCGCTGAAGGCAGCAGCTTCGCCCGGTACGGCCACAACATGGCTCCGGTGCGGCATGACGCGCCATTCGGCCTGACCTCGCCGATCTTCAGCTACCCCTACGACCGCAGCCGCGAAGCGCTGGACCGGCTGGAGCGCGACGCGCCGGTCGATGCCTGGGACGGGGTCAAGCTGCGCTACCTCAACCCGCTCACCGGCGGCTCGCCGATGCCGACCATGGCGACCTTCATGCAGAAACTGCCGGCCGGCTTCAGCGGCAAGCCCTGGCGCCAGACCGACGGGGCCGTCTACAGCGTCGTCGAAGGCGACGGCGAAGCGGTCATTGAAAGCGGCGGCCAAAGCTGGCGCTTCGCGTTCTCGCCACGCGATCATTTTGTCGTTCCTTCATGGCACACTGCGCGCTTCTCCTCGCAGCGCGGGTGTGTGCTGTTCAGTTACTCCGATCGCCCGGTGCACCAGGCACTGGGCATTCACCACGAAGAAAGGTTGTCATGAGCTACGTTTTCACTCCCCCGCCGGCGGCATCGGTACCCGTGCTGGGCCACGCGGAGCGCTTCCCGGTGCATCGCATCTACTGCGTCGGGCGCAACTACGAAGAGCACGCCAAGGAAATGGGCTTCACCGGCCGCGAGCCGCCTTTCTTCTTCCTCAAGCCCGCCGATGCGGCCGTGCCCGTCAATGCCGGCGAGACCGGCACCATTGCCTATCCCAGCCTCACCAAGAGCCTGCACCATGAGATCGAGCTGGTGGTTGCGATCGGCACCGGCGGCAAGAACATCAAGGCGGCCGACGCGCAAAAGCATATCTACGGCTACGCGGTCGGCCTGGACATGACCCGGCGCGACCTGCAAGGCGAAATGAAGAAGCAGGGCCGGCCGTGGTGCATCGGCAAGGCCTTCGAACAGTCCGCACCGATCGGGCCGATCACGCCCGCCGACAAGGCCGGCGACGTCACCAAGGCCGAGATCTACCTGCAGGTCAACGGCCAGGACCGCCAGCGCAGCAACGTGTCCAAGCTGATCTGGAACATCGGCGAAACGATCGAGCACCTGTCGGCGGCCTGGGAACTGCAGCCCGGCGACCTGATTTTCACGGGCACGCCGGAGGGTGTCGCGGCCGTCGTTTCGGGCGATACGCTGGTGGGCGGCGTTGCGGGCCTGGAGCACGCTGTCGGTCAGGATTGCCTGAAGCCGACGCGCGGGCTTGCGCGCTGATCGAACGAATTGTTCGATAATCGCGCATCGACCGTGCGCCGCCACCGGTCCGCCGCAAGGCGCGGGTTCGACAATCCCAAGAATAACGAGGAGAACGGATTGCGCGTCTTGGAAAAACTGGCGAAGCTCTGCGCCATCCTTGCCGGTGTCCTGCTGACGACGATCACGCTGATGACTTGCGCCAGCCTGATCGGGCGCAACACCATCGGCGTCACGCTGGTCGGCGACTTCGAGCTGACCGGCGTCGCCGCCGGCGCGGCGATCGCGCTGTTCATGCCCTGGTGCCAGCTGCGGCGCGGCAACATCATCGTCGACTTCTTCACCGCCAGGGCCAGCGACGCGACCAACGCGATGCTGGACCGTTTCGGCGCCCTCCTGCTGGGCGGCTCGATGGCCCTGCTTGCCTGGCGCGCCGCGCTGGGGGGCATGAACGCCTACAACACGCAATCCGGCACCATGATGATCGGCTTTCCCGAATGGATCGTCTACGCGGCCATGGTGCCGCCGCTGGCGCTGACGGCCCTGATCGGCCTGGCCCAGGCCGTGCGCGGCTTCGACAGTCGAGGTGACGGAATGAGCCCGCTTGCCCTGACGTTGCTGATCTTCGCCATCATGCTGGTGCTGATGGCCGTGCGCGTCCCCATCGCCATTTCGATGTTCGTGGCGGGCTGCGTGGGCTATGTGCTGCAGGCAGGCTGGCCGCCGCTGTCGAATTTCCTGAACACCCAGGCATTCGCCCGCTTTGCCAGCTACGACCTGTCGGTCATTCCCCTGTTCATCCTGATGGGAAACTTCGCCACCCAGGGCGGCATCTCCAAGGCGCTGTTCGAGGTGGCCAGTTCCATCATGTCCCGCTTCAAGGGCGGGCTGGCCATGGCGGCGGTCATGGCCTGCGCCGCCTTTGGCGCGATCTGCGGCTCCTCGGTGGCCACCGCCGCCACGATCACGTCCGTCGCCTTGCCGGAGATGAAACGGCACGGCTATTCCGGGCGCCTGTCGACCGGCACGCTTGCCGCCGGCGGGACCTTGGGCATCCTGATCCCTCCATCCGTTCCGCTTGTCATCTATGCGATCCTGGCGGAGCAGAACATCGCGAAGCTGTTTGCCGCGGCCATGATCCCGGGCCTGATCGCCATGGTGGGCTACATGATCGCGATCGCCATCTACGTGCGGCTCGTGCCGGGACACGCGCCGGAGCATGACGATGCGCACCGAAGCTGACCATGGCCGCGGCGGCGGGCGTGCTGCCGATCGCCATCATCTTCCTGATCGTGTTCGGCGGCATCTACGGCGGCCTGTTCACCCCCACCGAGGGCGCTGCCGTAGGGGCCGCCGCGACATTCATCGCGGCCTTGCTGCGGCGCGAGATGACCTGGCAGAAGTTCAAGCACTGCTTCTACGCCACCGCCGAAGCATCCGCCATGATCTTCATGATCTTCATCGGCGCGGACCTGATGAACTCCGCACTGGCACTGACGCAGGTGCCCAACCAGCTGGCCGCCGTGGTCGGCAGCTGGGGGCTCTCGCCGGTCACCGTGGTGGCCGCCATTCTGCTGTTCTACGTGGTGCTGGGCGCGGTCATGGACGAGCTTTCGATGATCCTGCTCACCATACCGATCTTCTTTCCGATGGTCATGGGCCTGGACTTCGGCATGCCGAAAGAATCCGTGGCGATCTGGTTCGGCATCATGGTGCTGATGACCGTGGGCTTCGGATTGCTGGCGCCGCCTGTAGGCCTGAATGTCTACATCGTCAACGGCATGGCCAAGGACGTTCCCATCAGCGAGAGCTACCGTGGTGTCATGCCCTTCCTCATCAGCGACACGCTGCGCACGCTGCTGCTGCTGTTCTTTCCCGCGATTTCGCTCTGGCTGGTGAAGTACATCAGCTGAGGGAAAGCCCCCAAATGCCGCCGGCCATGCCGTGCGTTAACTTAGCGTCCATCACCGGAGAACAAACATGATCCAACGTCGTACCCTCCTGAAGTCCACGGCCGCCGCCGTCGCGCTCGGGGCGCCCAGCCTCAGCGGTCTGGCGCAGCAAGCCGTCACGCTCAAGTTCCATACCTTCATGGCGCCTCAGTCCCTCGTGTGGCTGACCATGCACAAGCCGTGGATGGAGAAGGTCGAGAAGGAGTCGGGCGGCCGCATCAAGTTCGAGGGCTACCCCGCCATGCAGCTGGGCGGAACGCCCGTGCAGCTCTATGACCAGGCCAAGGACGGCGTGGTCGACATCGTCTGGACCCTCCCCGGCAACACGGCAGGCCGCTTCCCGCGCATCGAGGTGTTCGAGCTTCCGTTCATGATGAACAACGCCGAGGCAACCTCCAAAGCGTATTGGGAATACGTGCAGACCGTCGCACCCGATGAATTCAAGGACGTGCAGATGCTGGCGTTGCATGTGCACGGCCCGGGCATGTTCCACACCAAGGACAAACTCATCAAGACGGCCGACGACCTGAAAGGCATGAAGGTGCGCGGCCCAACCCGCCAGATCACCAAGATGCTCGGCTATATCGGCGCCACGCCGGTGGGCATGCCGCTACCCGCCATTCCCGATGCGCTGTCCAAGGGCACCATCGATGGCTGCGTGATTCCCTGGGAGGTCGTGCCCTCCGTCAAGGTCCACGAACTCACCAAGTTCCACAGCGAGTTCGACAACTCCGGCGGCGCGCTCTACACCACCACCTTCGTGATGGGAATGAACAAGGCCAAGTACAACTCGCTCGCTCCCGACCTGAAGAAGGTCATCGACAACAACTCGGGCCTGGCGACCTCCGGGTGGTTGGGCAAAGTCCAGCAGGGCAACGACCCGGCCGGACGCAAGGCGGCCGAAGACCGCAAGAACACGATCTACAAGATCACCCCGGCCGACGCCCAGGAATTCAAGCGCAAGGCGCGCCTGGTCGAGGTGGAATGGGTGCAAGACATGGACAAGCGCGGCTTCGACGGCAAGAAGCTCCTGGAAACCGCCCGCACCCTGATCGACAAGCACGGCAAAGGCTGAAGCGCCGGCCAAGAAGGCCTGACACAACCCCCACTACACTTGGGGGATGCTTCGCAGCCCGATCAAACATTGCAGGAACTGCGGCACGGCAGTGGTGTACCGGGTGCCCGACGACGGCGACACCCACCAGCGCGCCGTCTGCCCTTCCTGCGACACCATCCACTACGAGAACCCACTGAACGTGGTGGGCACCGTGCCCCATTGGGGTGACCAGGTGCTGCTGTGCAAGCGCAACATCGAACCGCGCTGGGGCAAATGGACCCTGCCTGCCGGCTTCATGGAGCTGGGCGAAACCACGGCGCAGGGTGCCGCGCGCGAAACCGACGAAGAAGCCGGCGCCCAGATCGAGATGGAGGGCCTGATCACCGTGCTGAGCGTGCCGCGCGTGGGCCAGGTCCACCTGTTCTACCGCGCCCGCCTGCTGAGCGATCGCTTCGACCCCGGCCATGAAACGATAGAAGCCCGCCTGTTCTCCGAAGACGAAATCCCCTGGGAAGAGATCGCTTTCAAGACGGTGAAAGAAACGCTGCTTTGCTACTTCGAGGACCGGCGGCGCGGCCGCTTCGAGGTGCACAACATCGACATAGCTTAGGCTTGTCATGCCGGGCTTGACCCGGCATGCAGCAGGTCCGCCCCAACTAGTTGCGGACCCTGCTGTCCTCGCGCAGCCTGGCTTCTTCCCGATGCTTCGCGCACAGCGCGTGATTTCGCGACCCTGGTTTCTCGCACTGTTCGGCCAGGCAGAGCTCCTTGAGCAGGAAGAACTTGTCCTTGCAGGTCTCCACCGCATTCTGAGCGACGGCTGTGGTGTGAGTGGACGCCGGCCGCGCCTCTTGCCGCTGCGGCACGGGCTCGGAAACGGCGACGCGCGAATTCTCCGGCGCAGGCGCCGGCGCGACGCCCTTGACCTTGGCCGCGGTGGCCGGCCGGCGGGCGGGTGCCGTCGCGGGCGCCGTGTCGTGCTGGCGCCTGTGCGTGGCCGCAGCGCCGCCAGCCGCACCGCGACACCGGCGCCTCCACCGCCGCTGCAGCGGCGGGAGAGGATGCGGCACTGGCGGGACTCGCTACGGTTTGCGCGGGATCGGCTTTTACCATCAGGAACAGGGCCGCGACACCGGCCACCGCCACTGCAGCCTAGCGCCGCGAACACGGCGGAGGGCGTCTTCTTGCGTACCGGCGCGGGCAGAGGCAGCGATGGCGATGGCAACCACGATACCGGAGGCTCGCTCGGCGCGTCTGCGGCCGCCGAATCCCCGGCCGAACTGCGCGTGACCGCCGGCTCCGTGACCGTGGAGGCGAAATCCTCGCCAGAAGGCGTCGGCCGCGCGGCCACCAACGGGGTTGTGGCGGTGTGGGCACGAGTGGCCTCGAGGTCCTGCTCGCTGGCAGGAACGCCGGGATGTTGCTGCCGCTGAGAACGGTCTGGTCCGGCGTACTGTTGGCGCCGGCGAGCCTGCGCAAGCGGCGGCGCGCCAGATCGGCGTAGATGCCCGCCGGGAACTTGTCGAGGAAGCCGATCAGTTCCTCGCGATCCGTCGAGTCCTTGACGTCCTTCCAGTAAACCAGCTCCAGTTCCTGCGTCACCGTGGAGCCGCCCGTCGCCGAGTTTGCTCCCGCGAGCGAGGCCTGGTCATTGCGGGTCGGTGGCCGACGCGTCGGGTTTCCTGGACGGATTTGCCGGCGGCACGATGGTGGCGTCCTCCGCCCGCCGGATCGCCGATTGCAGGGCCGACGAGAAATCCCGCGCCGTTGCAAACCGCTGCTCGCGGTCCTTGGCGAGTGCCCGGGCCACGACCGCGTCGATGGCCGAGGGCAAGCGCGCGTTGAAGGAGCTTGGCGGCGCCGGCGTGTGGCCGATGATCTGGTGAATGATGGAGAAGTCGTTGTCGCCATCGAACGGCCGCTTGTCGGTGAGCAGCTGGTAGAGCACGATGCCCACCGAGAAGAGATCGGCCCGCGAATCGATCTTCTGGCCCTGCACCTGTTCGGGCGACATGTACTTGAGGGTGCCGACCATGTTGCCCTGCGTGCGCGTGGCATCCCCCGAGTCCTGCATGCGTGCGACGCCGAAATCGGTGAGCTTGACACGGCCGCCCGGCTCGATCAGCAGGTTGGCGGGCTTGATGTCGCGGTGCACGATCCCCTGCGTGTGCGCATAGTTCAGGGCCGACAGCAGGTCGCGGATCATCTTGAGCGACTGCTCGAGGGAGTAGCGCACGCCCTTGTCGAGATGGTGCTTGAGGTCGTCGCCCTGGATGTACTCCATCACGAGGTAGGCCATGTCGCCGTCCCGGTCGGAGTCGTAGACGCTGACGATGTTGGGATGCTGCAGGCGGGCCGCCGAGCGGGCCTCGGTGCGGAACCGCGCCTCGTATTCGCTCGCGGCTTCCTCGGAGAGGTTCTCCACCTTCACCGTCTTGATCGCGACGCGCCGATCGAGGTTGGGGTCGCGGCCCTCGTACACGATCCCCATCGCCCCCTTGCCGAGGACGCGGACCAAGTCATAGCGGCCAAGCTTCTTGAGACTCACAACAGCTGCGTCTTGTAGCGGGGAGGAGCGGTGGCCACGTGCGTCAGCGCCCCAGGTTGGTTTATGGAGTAAAGGCCATTCGCAGCAATTTTATGCTCAGCACAGCCGTTGGCGACCCAAAAGAAAAAACGGGTTACAGCTGCGCAGCTATAACCCGTTGATTCGGTCTGACAAATTTGGTCGGCGTGGCGGGATTCGAACTCGCGACCCCTTGCACCCCATGCAAGTGCGCTACCAGGCTGCGCTACACGCCGACAAGCCACGGATTATAACCTGTGCGCGAGGCAGCGATGACGCATGCGCAGCGTGGCGCATTGAAACTCAATGCGTGGACGAAAGCAGGTCGCGGATCTCGAAGAGCTCGCGGCGCACCTGCGACATCTTCTGCGAAAAGAGATCACGCTCCTCACGCTCCTCCGGCGGCGCACTGTCTTCGAAATCGGCGAAGGTCGAATCCTCGACTTCGATGACCTCCACGCCTTCGAGCATGACCTCGCCGGCCCGGCGCTTGTCGCGCTCCACCTGCACCAATTCCTGCAGCTTGTTGCGCGCCCCGCTGATGGTGAAGCCCTGGTCGTACAGCAGGTCGCGGATGCGGCGGATCATGAGCACCTCGTGGTGCTGGTAGTAGCGCCGGTTGCCGCGCCGCTTCATGGGCCGCAGCTGCGTGAACTCTTGCTCCCAATACCGTAGCACGTGAGGCTTGACGCCACAGAGGTCGCTGACCTCACCGATGGTGAAGTAGCGCTTGGCCGGGATGGATGGGAGAGCTTTCTCCATTGAAAATCAATGTGGTACGCGAGAGAGCTGTTAGGTTACTCTAAGTAAGCGCGCTTGCAAAGCCTGTTTTCGCGTACCGCCCGCCAACTATTGTTTTGCGATCACTCGCCCGGGTCGCCCTCGCCCTGGATCTGTTCTTTCAGCTTGTGGCTGGCGTGGAACGTCACCACTCGGCGAGCCTGGATCGGGATGGCTTCGCCCGTGCGGGGGTTGCGCCCGGGCCGGGGCGCCTTGGTGCGGATCTGGAAGTTACCGAAGCCGGAGATCTTCACGTCCTTGCCTTCGACCAGGCTGCCCGAGATGAGATCGAAGAACGCGTCGATCATGTCCTTGGACTCGCGCTTGTTCAGGCCGATCTGCTCGAACAGCAGTTCTGCGAGTTGAGCCTTGGTCAGCGCCGGCGTTTCAAGGCTTTCGACCGCGAAATCCATGATGTCTTCTTGATTCATTGTCGTTGTGAGCGCGTTCATATGGCTAGCCCCGCAGGCGCCCACCGAGCCGGCCGGCAATGCTGTCGACAACGGCTTTCACGGCGGCGTCGATTTGCTCATCGGTCAGTGTGGCTTCGCCGCTGGCCAGCGTCAAGCGCACGGCCAGACTTTTTTCGTGGGCCGCCAACCCAGGAACGGATTGCTTGGGCTTGTAGACGTCGAACAGCAAAGCCTCGCGCAACAGGCCGCCCGTGGGCGCCGCATGCACGGCCGCAAGCACTGCGTCATGGGTGACGTTGTCGGCCACGATGACCGCGATGTCGCGCTGGGCGGGCTGGAACTTGGGCACCGGCTCGAAGACCGCGACCTGCCGCTGGACAACGGCTTCCAGGTCGAGTTCGAACAGCAGCGGCGCATGCGCGAGCTCCCAGCTCTGGCGCCAACGCGGGTGCAGCTCGCCGACTACGCCGACCTGGCGGCCGTCCAGCCAGATGCCGGCACAGCGGCCGGGATGCAAGGCCGGATGGTCAGCCGGCTTGAACTGGGCCTTCAGGGGCGACAGCAGGGTTTCGACATCGCCCTTGACGTCATAGAAATCCGCCCCGGTGCCCTTGCGTGCCCATTGCAATCCATCGGCGTCACCGTAAGCCAGGCCCGCCACCCGCATTGGCTGGTGGATGCCGCGCACGGTGGCGTCGGTCGTCGTCACGGCCGCATCGCGCAGGAACACGCGGCCCAGCTCGAATATCCGCACCCGCTCGGCCTTGCGGTCGAGATTGAACTTGAGGGCGTGCAGCAGGGACCCCAGCAGCGACGAGCGCATCACGCTCATCTGGCTGGCGATCGGGTTGAGCAGGCGGATCGGGTCGGCGTTGCCGGCCAGGTCGCGCTCCCAGCTTTCCTCGACGAAGCTCATATTGATGGTTTCCTGGTAGCCCAGGGCGGCGAGCAGCCTGCGTATGGCGAAGCGGCTGCGCCGTGATTCCGGCGGCAGCTTGGCGGTGATCGGTGCATTCGGCGGCGTGGTCGGCAGCTGGTTGTAGCCGATGATGCGCACCACTTCCTCGATCAGGTCTTCCTCGATCGTGAGGTCGAAGCGATAAGCGGGTGGCGTGACCGTCAGCACACCATTCGCCGCGGTCGCCACCAGGCCCAGGCGCGACAAGGCGTCCGCGCACTGCGCTTCGGTCACCGGCATGCCGATGACTTTGGCAGCCCGCGCCACGCGCAGGCTGACGGGCTTTTGCTCCGGCAGCTTGACGATCTGGTCGTCCATGGGACCCGCTTCACCGCCGCAGATCTCCTGGATCAGCCGGGTGATGTACTCGATGTGCTGGACCGTCTGGCTGGGGTCCACGCCTCGCTCGAAGCGATGGCCCGCATCGGTCGAAAAGTTATAGCGGCGCGAACGGCCCTGGATGGCGGAAGGCCACCAGAACGCGGCCTCGACATACACGTTGCGCGTGTCGTCGGATACCGCGGTCGCGTCGCCGCCCATGATGCCGGCCAGGGATTCGACCTCGCGGTCGTCGGCGATGACACCCACGGTCTCGTCGACGGTCACGGTGCTGCCGTTGAGCAACTTGAGCTGCTCGCCGGGCCTGCCCCAGCGCACTTCGAGCGCGCCATGGATCTTGTCGTAGTCGAAGATGTGCGAGGGCCGGCCGAACTCGAACATCACGTAGTTCGAGATGTCGACCAGCGCCGTGACGCTGCGCTGGCCGCAGCGCTCGAGGCGATCGACCATCCACTGGGGCGTCTTGGCCTTCGTGTCGACGTTGCGCACGATGCGCCCTGAGAAACGGCCGCACAGATCCGGCGCCAGGACCTTGACCTTCAGCCTGGCGTCGTGGGCCGGCTGCACCGGCGCAAACTCGGGCTGCTTGAGAGGAGCGCCGGTCAGTGCCGACAGCTCGCGCGCCACGCCGAAGACGCTCAGGGCGTGGGCCAGATTGGGTGTGAGCTTGAGCGTGAAGAGCGTGTCGTCCAGCTTCAGCACGCCGCGCACGTCCGCGCCCACGGGCGCATCGGCCGCCAGTTCGAGCAGGCCGCCATGGTCCTCGCTGAGCTTGAGTTCGCGCGCCGAGCACAGCATGCCCTGGCTCTCCACGCCACGCAGCTTGCCCAGCTTGATCAGGAATGGTTTGCCATCCTCGCCGGGCGGCAATTCGCGCGCCGACCAGGGCGCAAGGCACCTTGATGCCCACGCGGGCGTTCGGCGCGCCGCAGACGATGTTGAGCAGGGCGCCCTGCCCCACGTCCACCTGGCACACGCGCAGGCGGTCGGCATCGGGGTGCTGGACGGCTTCCTTGATTTCGCCGACCACGATCTTGGTGAACGGGGGCGCGGCGGGGCGCAGGTCTTCCACCTCCAGCCCACCCATGGTGAGCGTGTCGGCCAGCTCTTGGGTGGTCAGCGGCGGGTTGCAGAATTCGCGCAGCCAGGACTCGGGGAATTGCATGTTGTTCTATAAACGCGAGCGGTTAGCGGAATTGGCGGAGGAACCGGATGTCGCCGTCGAAGAACAGGCGCAGGTCGTTGACGCCGTAGCGCAGCATCGTCAACCGGTCCGGTCCCATGCCGAAGGCAAAGCCGATGTATTTGTCGGGATCCAGGCCCATGTTGCGCACCACGGCCGGGTGCACCTGGCCGGAACCGGCCACCTCGAGCCAGCGGCCGGCCAGGGGGCCGCTCTGGAACTGGATGTCGATCTCGGCGCTGGGCTCGGTGAACGGGAAGAAGCTCGGCCGAAAGCGCAGCGCCAGGTCGTCGCTTTCGAAGAAGGTGCGGCAGAAATCCGTGAACACCACCTTCAGGTCCTTGAAGCTCACGTTCTCGCCCAGCCACAGTCCCTCGCACTGGTGGAACATGGGCGAATGGGTGGCGTCGCTGTCCACGCGATAAGTGCGGCCCGGCGCGATGACCCGGATCTCCGGCATTTCACGTCCGGCGTACTTCTTGATGTGCGCGTGCGCATAACGCACCTGCATCGGGCTGGTGTGCGGACGCAGGTTGTAGGGGATGCCGTCTTCGCCGTTGATGTCGACGTAGAACGTGTCCTGCATCGACCGCGCCGGATGGTTGGGCGGATTGTTCAGGGAGGTGAAGCTGTGCCAGTCACTCTCGATCTCGGGGCCGTCGGCGACATCGAAGCCCATGCTGGCGAAGATCTGCTCGATGCGCTCCATTGTCAGGCTGACAGGGTGCAGGCCGCCGGGCTCGCGCAGGCGTCCGGGCAGCGAGACGTCCAGGGCCTCGGCCTTGAGCTGGATGTCGAGTTCCGCGTCGGCCAGCGCCTGCCGGCGGGCGTTGAGAGCAGCCTCGATCGCCTGCTTGGCAGTGTTGATTGCCGCGCCGCGGGTCTTCTTCTCCTCGACGCTCAGCGCGGCCATGCCCTTCATCAACTCGGTGATGCGGCCGGCCTTGCCGATGAATTGCGCCTTGGCGTTTTCCAGGTCGGCGGGCGTTGCCGCACCCGCGAAGGCGGTGCGCGCGGCGTCGACAATGGATTCAAGTTCGATCGTCATAGTCACAGATGAAAACAGGGCTAGAGCCTTCGGCCCTAGCCCTGTCCTTGTTGGTTGCACCAGGCACCGCTCACGCGGTGCCAACCGTGAACTCAAGCAGCCAGCTTGGCCTTGACTTGCTCCACGATACCTGCAAAAGCGGCCTTGTCGTGCACGGCGATATCGGCCAGGACCTTGCGGTCGATCTCGATGCCGGCCTTGCGGATGCCGTTGGCGAACTGGCTGTAGGTCAGGCCCAGTTCACGGGCGGCCGCGTTGATACGGGCGATCCAGAGCTGGCGGAACACGCGCTTCTTGGCACGGCGGTCACGGTAGGCATATTGCCCGGCCTTCATCACCGCTTCTTTGGCGATGCGGAAGACATTGCCGCGGCGGCCGCGGAAACCCTTGGCGAGGGCGAGAACTTTCTTGTGGCGGGCGCGAGCCGTTACACCACGTTTGACGCGAGGCATGTGATTACTCCTTGTTCGTCGGTGTTAAATGCCACGGCCGGGCAGCATAGCGGCCATCGAAACCATGTTGGTTTCGTGAACCGTCACTGCACCGCGAAGGTGGCGCTTGTTCTTGGTGGTCTTCTTGGTCAGGATGTGACGCTTGAAGGCTTGGCCGCGCTTGACGGTACCACCGGGACGAACGCGGAAACGCTTTTTCGCTCCGCTCTTGGTCTTCATCTTGGGCATGTGAATGCTCCTTTTACATTTGTGCTCGTGAGGCGCCGCGGATACGTTCCGCGTCTTGTAGGCCCCGAGCCACTTGTTGGCGAGTTTCGAATTCGCCACTTGTTGGTCGAATGCCCTGAATCTCGCTCGTTCAGCGCCTGCGAACAGGCTTCTGATCTCTTTACGCCGAAGCCGCTTGCGGGGCTTCAGCTGCGGGCTTTGCAGCCACTTTTTTCTTGCCTGGCGCGATCATCATGATCATCTGCCGGCCTTCCAGCTTGGGAAACTGCTCGACGATGATGATGTCCGCCAGCTCATCGCGGATGCGGTTCAACAGCGCCATGCCGATTTCCTGGTGCGTGATCTCGCGCCCCCGGAAGCGCAGCGTGATCTTGCACTTGTCGCCTTCGGCCAGGAAGCGCCTGATATTGCGCATCTTGATGTTGTAGTCACCGTCGTCGGTGCCCGGCCGGAATTTGACTTCCTTGATTTCGATGACCGTCTGCTTGGCTTTCGCTTCCGCCGCCTTCTTCTGTTCCTGGTACTTGAACTTGCCGTAGTCCATCAAGCGGCACACCGGCGGGTTCGCCGTGGCAGCAATTTCGACAAGATCGACGTCCAGCTCGCCCGCCATCCGCAGTGCTTCGCTGAGACTGACAATCCCCAACGGCTCATTTTCGGGCCCCGAGAGGCGTACTTCCGGGGCCATGATTTCCCGGTTCAGGCGGTGCTTGCGTTCCTCGCGTTGGCGACGGTCGCGAAATTCAGTAGCGATGGTCCAAATCCTTTTAAAACGTTGCTACCAAAATGGTAGCGAAACTGCCTCCATCCGCGCGGTCAAGCGACTGGTTTCCTAATCAGAGCTTGTTGGCGATGTCCTGCGCGATCCTTTGAGAGAACGCTTCCAGGGGCATCGCTCCGAGGTCCTGGTTGCCCCGGGCGCGCACAGAGGCAGCACCAGCAGCCATCTCCTTGTCGCCCACGACGAGGATGTACGGCAGCTTCTGCATCGAATGCTCTCGTATTTTATACGTAATTTTCTCGTTGCGCAGATCGAGCTCTACCCTAAGCCCTTGATTCTGAAGCGTTTTGGCTACTTGACGTGCGTAATCAGCCTGCGAATCCGTGATATTGAGCACAACCACTTGGACTGGAGCCAGCCAGGCCGGCAGGGCTCCGGCGTGCTGTTCGACCAGAATTCCGATGAAACGCTCCAGGCTGCCGACGATGGCCCGGTGCAGCATCACCGGGCGATGGCGCGCCCCATCTTCGCCGACGTACTCGGCGTCCAGCCGCTCGGGCATGGAAAAATCCACTTGCATGGTGCCGCACTGCCACTGGCGGCCGATCGCGTCCTTGAGCGTGTACTCGATCTTGGGGCCGTAGAAGGCGCCCTCGCCGGGGGCGACCTCGAACTCGCAGCCCGACGCGCGCAGGCTTTCCATCAGCGCATGCTCGGCCTTGTCCCAGCTTTCCTCGGAACCGATGCGTTTGTCCGGCCGCGTCGCGATCTTGTAGATGATGTGGTCGAAGCCGAAATCCTTGTAGACCTTCTGCAGCAGCGTCGTGTAGGCCGTGCATTCGCCGAGGATGTGGTCCTCGGTGCAGAAGATGTGCCCGTCGTCCTGGGTGAAGCCGCGCACCCGCATGATGCCGTGCAGGCCGCCCGTGGGCTCGTTGCGGTGGCACTGGCCGAACTCGCCGTAGCGCAGCGGCAGGTCGCGGTAGCTCTTGATGCCCTGCTTGAAGATGATGATGTGGCCGGGACAGTTCATCGGCTTGAGCGCGTAGTCGCGCTTTTCCGATTCCGTCACGAACATGTTTTCGCGGTACTTGTCCCAGTGGCCGGTCTTCTCCCAGAGCGTCTTGTCCAGCAGCTGCGGCCCCTTGACCTCCAGGTAGCCGTTGTCGCGGTAGACCTGCCGCATGTACTGCTCCACCCCCTGCCAGATCGTCCAGCCCTTGGGATGCCAGAACACAACGCCGGGCGCGTGGTCGTCGATGTGGAACAGGTCGAGTTCGCGGCCCAGCTTGCGGTGGTCGCGCTTCTCGGCCTCCTCCAGCATCGTCAGGTACTGCTGCAGTTCATCCTTGGTGGCCCAGGCCGTGCCGTAGATGCGTTGCAGCATCTCGTTGCGGTGGTCGCCGCGCCAGTAGGCGCCGGCCACCTTCATGAGCTTGAAAAACTTCAGCTTGCCGGTGCTCGGCACGTGGGGGCCGCGGCACAGGTCCTCGAACTTGCCTTCGCGATAGAGGGACACGTCCTCATTGGCGGGGATGCTGGCGATGATCTCCGCCTTGTAGTGCTCGCCCATGCTCTTGAAATACGCGACGGCCTCGTCGCGCGGCAGCACGCGGCGGGTCACCGGCTCGTCCTTGGCCGCCAGCTCCGACATGCGCTTTTCGATCGCCACCAGGTCCTCGGGCGTGAAGGGCCGCTTGTAGGCGAAGTCGTAGAAGAAGCCGTTTTCGATGACCGGCCCGATCGTCACCTGCGCTTCCGGGAACAGCTCTTTCACCGCGTAGGCCAGCAAGTGCGCCGTGGAATGGCGGATGACTTCCAGGCCATCCGCGTCCTTGGCAGTGACGATGGCGACCGGCGCGTCCTTGTCGATGGTGTAGCTGGTGTCGACGACCTTGCCGTCCACCTTGCCGGCAAGCGCCGCCTTGGCCAGGCCGGGGCCGATCGATGCGGCCACGTCGGCAACAGTGACCGGGCCGGGATATTCGCGATTGGAACCGTCGGGAAGGGTGATCTGGATCATAGTGGAGCGTTTCGAAAACAAAAAAAGCGCGGCCTGTAGCCGCGCTTTTGTGAAGATGCTGAAAGAACTCAACGCACGCGACTACTCGGCCTCACGAGGCCGTAAACCCTTTCGGTGTAGTTCGCGGTGTCATAACCAGGGTGCCTTTCTCGCTCTTTTTCGCCAATACAGGCCCAGATTCTAACCGGGCCCGGCGGCGAAGCCGTTACGCGGCCTTCTTCTCGTCGAAGAACTGCTCGTCTTCCGTCGAGCCCTTCAGCGCGGCGGTGGAGGCATTGGCTTCGATGGTCGTGGTGACGGCGTCGAAGTAGCCCGTGCCCACTTCGCGCTGGTGCTTCACCGCGGTGAAGCCCCGGTCGGCGGCGGCGAATTCCTTCTGCTGCAGCTCGACGAACGCGCTCATGTTGTTGCGGGCATAGCCGTAGGCCAGCTCGAACATCGAGTAGTTCAGGCTGTGGAAGCCGGCCAGCGTGATGAACTGGAACTTGTAGCCCATGGCGCCCAGCTCCTTCTGGAACTTGGCGATGGTGGCGTCGTCCAGGTTCTTCTTCCAGTTGAAGGAAGGCGAGCAGTTGTAGGCCAGCAGCTTGCCGGGGAACTTGGCGTGGATCGCGTCGGCGAAGTCCTTGGCGAACTTCAGGTCCGGCGTGCCGGTCTCGCACCAGATCAGGTCGGCGTACTCGGCATAGGCCAGGCCGCGGCTGATGGCCTGGTCGAGGCCCTTGTTCGTGCGGTAGAAGCCTTCCACCGTGCGCTCGCCCGTCAGGAAGGGCTTGTCGATGTCGTCGACGTCGGTCGTCACCAGGTCGGCGGCTTCCGCATCGGTGCGGGCCAGCAGGATGGTGGGCGTGCCCATCACGTCGGCCGCCAGGCGCGCGGCGATCAGCTTGGCGCAGGCTTCACGCGTCGGCACCAGCACCTTGCCGCCCATGTGGCCGCACTTCTTGACGGAAGCCAGCTGGTCTTCGAAGTGCACGCCGGCGGCGCCCGCCTCGATCATGGCCTTCATCAGTTCGAAGGCGTTCAGCACGCCGCCGAAGCCGGCTTCGGCATCGGCCACGATGGGCGCGAAGTAGTCGACGTAGCCCTCGTCGCCGGGACCCTTGCCTTCGCTCCACTGGATCTGGTCGGCGCGGGCGAAGGTGGCGTTGATCTTCTTCACGACCTTCGGCACCGAGTCCACCGAGTACAGCGACTGGTCCGGGTACATCTCGCCGTTGCTGTTGGCGTCGCCGGCAACTTGCCAGCCGGACAGGTAGATGCCCTTGAGGCCGGCCTTGACCTGCTGCATGGCCTGGTTGCCCGTCAGCGCGCCCAGCGTGTTGACGAAAGGCTCGGTGTTGATCAGGTTCCACAGCTTCTCGGCGCCGCGCTTGGCCAGCGTGTGATCGATCTGGAGCGAACCGCGCAGCTTGACGACATCGGCGGCGCTGTAGCCGCGCTTGATGCCCTTCCAGCGGGGATTTTCAGCCCAGTCTTTTTCGAGTTGTGCAATCTGCTGCTCGCGGGTCAGGTGGGTCCAGGATGTCATGAGGTCGCTCCAAGTTGAATGAGAAAGAAAATGAGAAAGGTTGATGGGTGAACTTTAAGTCTTGTAGAAGACTTTGTGAAGCTCTTATGTCTTATACAAGATATATTTTTATTCTCTTAAAAATCAACGACTTACCATCTAAATTTCTCAATGCGGAAAATACTTTCTTGTATTGAGAAATTTTTTCGCGCTGCAGCATGGCTTGTTTTCACTATGCGGAATCGGATACGCGCTTGATGAAACGCGCTCATCGCAAGGCGCCGGGCTTGATGCATGATCCCCCGTTTGAAAAATAACAATACCGAATGAGTCCGGGCACGCATCGCCTGTTCGCCTATGCCTGCCTGGCCCTGAGCATGTCGCTGGTCGGCAGCTACGTCGCGCTGTCCAAGCCCCTGGCCGCGGCAATTCCCGTGTTCCTGCTGGCCTGGTTGCGTTTTGGCATCGGCGGGCTGGCCATGCTGCACTGGCTGCGCAAGCCGTTCGGCGAGGCGCCCATGACCCCCCAGACCAGGAGGCTGGTGTTCCTCGAGTCCTTTCTCGGCAACTTCCTGTTCTCCGTCTGCATGCTGTTCGGCGTCAGCATGACCAGCGCGGTGTCGGCGGGCGTGATCATGGCCTCGATCCCCGCCGTGGTCGCGCTCATGAGCTGGGCGTTCCTGCGCGAGCGCATCGGCTTGCGCATCTGGGGTGCCGTGGCCTGCGCCGCGTTGGGCATCGCACTACTGGGCCTGGCCAGGCCCGAGGGCGAAGCCTCCAATGCGGCGACCAACTGGCTGGGCAACCTGCTGGTGTTCGGCGCCGTGCTGTGCGAAGCCTCCTATGCGGTGATCGGCAAGAAGCTCACCGGGGCGCTGGGGCCCAAGCGCATCACGTCGCTGATCAACCTCTGGGGCTTTGCGCTGGTCACGCCTTTTGGCGCCTATGCGGCCTGGGGCTTCGACTTTGCCGGCGTGCAGCCGGGCATCTGGGTGCTGCTGGTCTTCTACTCGCTCGCCGCCAGCGTGTGGACCGTGTGGCTCTGGATGACGGGCTTGAAGGCGGTCCCGGCGGCCCAGGGCGGTGTCTTCACGGTCATGCTTCCGGTGTCCGCGGCGCTCGTCGGCGTGTTCGCCCTGGGCGAGCACCTCGGCATCGTGCAGCTGCTGGCCTTCGTGCTGGCCTTGGCGGGAGTGGTGCTGGCCACCCTGCCCGTCAGGACAAGGGCGCTGCGCTGACCACGATGCCGTCTTCGTCGGCGTAAAGCCAATCGCCCGGGCGAACCGGCACCCCCTGGATTTCGACCGCAAGGTCGCGCTCGCCCTGGTTTCGCTTGACCGAACGCAGCGGCATCAAGGCCAGCGCCTTGATGCCTATGCCGGCGGCTGCCAGCTCGGCGACATCACGGACGGCGCCATCGACCACGATGCCGGCCCAGCCGTTCTTGGCCGCAGCTGCCGCCAGGTTGCCGCCGACCAATGCGCGCCGTACGGAACCGCCGCCCTCCACCACCAGCACCCGGCCCTCGCCCGGCGAATTGACGGCCTCGCGAATGCGCGAGTTGTCTTCCAGGCAGCGCACGGTCGCGACCGGCCCGCTGAATCTGGCGGCGGCACCGAAGTCGCGGAACACGGGCGGCAACACCCTGAAAGCGCCCGAGGTGTCTTCCTCATGGGCATCGCACAGGTCGCAGGTGGCAGGGGAAGTGGTCATTTTCCGGTGACTTTCTTGATGGCGGGCTTGATGTTCTCCCGGCGCGCGGGCAGCACGGCGGCATGTTCGCGCGCGGCGTTCAGCACGATGGAAGTGGAGGTTTCGGTAAGGATACAAAACTTCGTGACCACGGCGTCCAGGTGTTCCACGTCGATCACCGCGATCTCCAGGATCCAGCTGTCCTCGCCCGTGACGTTCCAGGCATTGACCACCTCGGGCGTCTGCTCGATCAGCTTGACCACACGTGCGTATTCCACCCGGCCGACGCGCACGATGGCGCGGATGCCGTAGCCCAGGCGTTGCAAGTCCACCACTGCGCGGTAGCCCTTGATCACCCCATTGAGTTCCAGCTTGCGAACCCGCTCGGTCACCGCGGGTTGGCTCAGGTGCACGCGGCGGCCGAGTTCGGCCATGGTGACGCGCGCGTCGCGCTGCAGTTCAGCCAGGATTCGCCCGTCGTAGACATCGAGTTCGGAAATTTCGGTGGCCATGGCTTTTCACTTTCAAAATCAAGGTGCAGCGCGCGCAAGACCGTTAATCATCCATGGAAATGGCCCCGGCGCCAACATACGATCTGACGCATGAACACCGCCGCACTCTCTTCACAAGGCACTGCGAGGAAGGCCGCTCTCCTCATCCCCGCCCTGCTGGCCTGCTACCTGATCTGGGGCTCGACCTACCTGGCCATCCGCTTGGCGCTGGTGAGCTTTCCGCCGTTCTTCCAGATGGGAACCCGCTTTCTCGTGGCGGGCGTGCTGCTCATGGGATGGCTGCTCTGGCGCGGCGCAAGCCGCCCGGGCCTGTGGCCATTGCCCGACCGGCGCCAGTGGCGCAACGCCCTTGTCATCGGCACCTTGATGCTGGGCGGCGGCATGGGCCTGACGGCCAGCGCCGAGCAACACATTGGCTCGGGGCTGATCGCCGCCTTCATCGCGGTGGTGCCCATGCTGGTGTGCGGCTGGGGTTTCCTGTTCGGCCAGCGTCCCAGCCGGCTGGAGTTCGCCGGCATGGTCGTGGGCGTTGCGGGTGTGCTCCTCCTGGTGCGCGGCGCCAGTTTCTCGGCCTCGCCGCTGGGCATAGCCTGCATCGCCGGTGCGACATTGGCCTGGTCGCTCGGCTCGGTGCTCTCGACCACCAGGCTGCCTCTGGCCCCGGGACCGATGGGATTCGCCAGCGAAATGCTGTGTGGCGGCGCGGTGTTGATGGTAGTTTCCCTTGCATTGGGTGAGCAGCCGGCCTGGCCCGCGCAGCCGTTGGCCATCGCCGCGTGGCTCTACCTGGTGGTGTTCGGCTCGCTGATCGCGTTCAGTGCCTACCTCTATCTGCTGGCCAATGCGTCGCCCGCCACGGCCACCAGCTACGCTTTCGTGAACCCCTTGATCGCGCTGTTTCTGGGCGTGGCGTTCGCTGGAGAAGTGGTCACCAGCGGCGAATGGGTCGCCTGCGGCGTCGTCCTCGCCGGCGTTTTTCTGATCTTCAGAGGGAAAACACAGCCAAATCACGAGTGAAAAAATGACACGCCCGAGTGAAAAAACCCATTTTTCGCTTGGAAACGCGTTTTTTCTCCAGTAGCATCCGCAGTGCCAGAAGGGAATGCAGATTCCCAGTGGTGATTAATCAACTTCTAGAAGGAAATAATCATGGCAACTGCGAAAAAAGCTGCGGCGAAAAAAGCGCCCGCAAAGAAGGCCGCTGCGAAGAAGGCGGCACCGGCGAAGAAGGCCGTAGCAAAGAAGGCCCCGGCGAAGAAGGCCGCTCCGGCCAAGAAGGCTGTTGCGAAGAAGGCAGCACCGGCGAAGAAGGCTGCTGCGAAAAAGGCTCCGGCCAAGAAGCGCACGCCGAACGCCGCGTTCATGAAGGCCCTGACCCCCAGCCCGCAACTCGCGGCTGTGGTCGGCTCGGCTCCGCTGCCCCGCACCGAAGTGGTCAGCAAGCTGTGGGCTTACATCAAGAAGAACAAGCTGCAAGACTCCGTCAACAAGCGCATGGTCAACGCCGATGCCAAGCTGAAGGAAATCTTCGGCAAGGCCCAGGTCTCCATGTTCGAGATGGCCGGCCTGATCGGCAAGCACGTCAAGTAATCGGGCTTCGCCTGATCTGCAAGGGCCGCCTCGTGCGGCCCTTTCTCATTGGGTCCCGTCATTGCGGGCTTGACCCGCAATCCATGTCCGCCGTGGATCACTTCTTCAGCGCGTTTTCGGTGATCGCGCTCAGCGTGCCCGCGCGTGGTGATCACCTCCGGGTCCAGCATCACCTCGATCAACGTCCCCTGCTTTCGCTCCAGCGCGCCAGCAGCTCCGGCTCGAACTGCGCCGTGCGCGTGACGCGCGCACCCGCATAGCCATAGGCCCGCGCGAGCGCCACGAAATCCGGGTTGACCAGCTGCGTGCCGCTCACGTGCCGCGGATAGTCGCGCTCCTGGTGCATGCGGATGGTGCCGTACATGCCGTTGTTGAGCAGCACGATGATGGTCTTGGCGCCGTACTGCGCGGCCGTCGCGAGCTCCTGCCCGTTCATGAGGAAGTCGCCGTCGCCCGCCATCGTCAGCGCCGTCCGGCCGGTGACGATGTTGGCTGCGATGCCCGCGGGCACGCCGTAGCCCATGGCGCCCACCGGTCGGCGCCAGCTGCGTCTTGTGGCCCTTGGCCAGGCCGTGGTGCTTGAAGAAGCGATGCACCCAGCTGGCGAAGTTGCCGGCGCCGTTGGTGAGCACGGCGTCATCGGGCAGGTGCTTCTTCAGCAGCGCCGACGATGGCCGGCATGTCGATCGTCGCCGCGGCAAGGCTTGCGGCACCAGGTTGGCCTCGTAGTCCGCATGGGCGGATTCGCGTCCACTGCGGCCCAAGGCACCTCGGGCGGCGCCGTCAGCACCTCCAGGCGAACGGGCGGCGGCGTTCATCGTCGCGTTGATTGCCAGGTCGGCCTGGTAGACCCGGTTGAGCTCCTCGGCGCTCGCGTGGATATGCACCAGCTTCTGCTTGGGCTTTGGCGCTTGAAGCAAGCGTGTAGCCGCCGGTGGTCATCTCGCCCAGGCGCGGGCCGATGGCGAGGATCAGGTCGCTGTCCTTGATGCGCGCTGCCAGCTTGGGGTTCAGGCCGATGCCCACGTCGCCCGCGTAGAGCGGATGGTGGTTGTCGAAAGTGTCCTGGAAGCGGAAGGCATTGCCCACCGGCAGCTTCCAGTTCTCGGCGAAGCGCTGCAGCGCCTGCGCCGCCTGCGGCGTCCAGCCGCCGCCGCCCGCGATGACGAACGGCTTCTTCGACTGCAGCAGCAGCTCGCGCAGCTCGCGCAGCGAACCGGGGTCGCTCCAGGCCTGCACCGGCTCCACCCGCGGCAGCGGCCGGGCGCTGGTCGAGCGCGTCAGCATGTCCTCGGGCAGCACCAGCACCACCGGCCCCGGCCGGCCGTTCATCGCCGTGGCGAATGCGCGCGCGACGTACTCGGGAATGCGGTCAGGCTCGTCGATACGCTCGACGCGCTTGGCCATGCCCTTGGTGCTGGGACCGAAGAAGCTGGTGTACTCGACTTCCTGGAAGGCTTCGCGGTCGCGCTGGTCGCTGGCGACGTCACCGACGAACAGCACCATGGGCGTGGAATCCTGGAACGCCGTGTGCACGCCGATCGACGCGTTGGTGGCGCCCGGTCCGCGCGTGACGAAGCACACGCCGGGCCGCCCGGTCAACTTTCCGTGCGCCTCGGCCATGTAAGCCGCCCCGCCCTCCTGCCGGTTGATGATGAAGCGGATGCTGCCTTCGTGGGCGTGAAAGCCGTCGAGCACCGCCAGGTAGCTTTCCCCCGGCACCCCGAAGGCGTGGGTCACGCCCTGGGCGACCAGGCATTCGACCAGCAGGTGGCCCGCGATCTGGGAAGTGGCATTCGGCATAGGGCTTGACTTTATTAACCAATCGGTGAATTATTGCGCCATGACAAGAGACACGGCTCCTGCCACGGAAGAGCGCCTGCGGGATGCGGATCGCTCCCAGGGCACCATCTTAGCGGCGGCACGCGACGAGTTCGCCGAGTGCGGCCTCGGCGGCGCGCGCATGGACCGCATCGCCGAGCGCGCCGGCCTGAACAAGCGCCTGATCTACTACTACTTCGAGGACAAGGAGAAGTTGTTCCAGGCCGTGCTGGAGCAGGCCTATCGCGACATCCGCGAAGAGGAGCACAAGCTCCACCTGCTCGATCTCAAGCCCGCGGACGCCGTGCGGCGGCTGGTCGAATTCACCTGGGACTACTACCTCGCCCACCCCGAGTTCCTCACCCTGCTCAACAGCGCCAACCTGCACCGGGCGCGCCACCTGCAGGAGTCGAAGCGGGCGCGCGAAATGAACTCGCCGCTGATCGAGATGCTGGCGGAGATTCTGGAGCGCGGCCGCAAGGACGGCAGCTTCCGCGGCGGCGTCGACCCGCTGCAGCTGTACGTGTCCATCGCCGGGCTGTCGTACTTCTACCTGTCCAACAGCCACACGCTGTCGGCCATCTTCGGCCGCGACCTGCTGTCGCGCCAAGGCCAAGAACGAGCGCCTGACGCACATGTGCGACGTGATCCTCGGCTACGTGCTGAGGAGCTGAAGCCCCGTCGGCGACGCGGGCTTGCACTTCCCCAGACTCTTTCCTATAATTCACCGTCTGGTTAATTAAGATCGTCAGATTCTTCTGGAGACCTCATGAAACTCAACCGCCGCCTACTTGCCGCCTCGATCGCCAGCCTGGCCTTCGCAGCGCCGCTGGCCAGCCTCGCCCAGTCCGGCTATCCCAACAAGCCGATCCGCGTGATCGTGCCCTTCGCCGCCGGCAGCACCACCGACATCATCGCCCGCGCCATCGCCGACAAGATGAGCCAGAGCATGGGCCAGCACGCTGGTGATCGACAACCGCGGCGGCGCCAGCGGCACCATCGGCCAGGCGGCCGTGGCCAGGCCGCGCCGGACGGCTACACGATCATGATCCACTCGTCCTCGCACACGGTCAGCCCTTCGACCTTCGCCAAGCTGCCCTTCGACACCGCGGCCGACTTCGCGGGCGTGACGCCGATCTCGACGCACGCCCAACGTGCTGGTGATCTCGCCCGTCGAAGAACATCAAGACCCTGCAGGAGCTGCTGGCCGCGGCACGCGCCAAGCCCGGCAGCATGAACTTCGCCTCGGCCGGCCAGGGCAGCGCCACCCACCTGAACGCCGAGAAGTTCAAGCTCGCCGCGAAGATCGACGCCACCAACATCCCGTTCAAGGGCTCGGCCGAGGCGGTGACCGAAGTGATGGCCGGCCGCGTCGACTACTACTTCTCGCCCATCGCGCCGGTGATCGGCCAGATCAGGAACGGCCAGCTGCGTGCCGCTGGCCGTCGGCTCGCCCAAGCGCGCCAGCGCCCTGCCCGATGTGCCCACCACCGCCGAAGCCGGCGTGCCGGGCTCGGAGTTCAACTTCTGGATCGGCATGATGGCGCCGGCCAAGACGCCGCGCGAGATCGTCAACCGCCTGCACGACGAGGTCGAGAAGGCGCTCGCCACACCCGAGGTGAAGGAGCGCTTCGCCACGCTTGGGCGCCGACGCCTGGACGCTCAAGCCCGAGCAGTTCGACGCCTACATCAAGGACGAAATCAAAAGCAACGCCGTGCTGGTGAAGGCCGCCGGCCTGCGAAGTCCAGTAACGCAGTAACGCAGCATCGCAGGAACACCATGGCCCACCCAACGACTCGGAATCATCATGCACGGCGTCACCGGACGCATGGGCATGAACCAGCACCTGATCCGCTCCATCGTCGCGATCCGCGACCAGGGCGGCGTGACGCTCTCCAACGGCGACAAGGTCATGCCCGACCCGATCCTGATCGGCCGCAACGCCGAGAAGATGGAGGCGCTGGCCAAGGCACACGGAAGATCGAGCGCTGGGGCACCGACCTCGACAAGGCGCTTGCAGAACAAGGACGACACCATCTTCTTCGACGCCGGCACCACGCAGATGCGCCCGACCCTGCTGGCCAAGGCGATCCGCGCCGGCAAGCACGTCTACTGCGAAAAGCCGATCGCCACCAACCTCAACGAGGCGGTGGAGATCGCGCGCCTGGCCGAAAACTCGGGCCTCAAGCACGGCGCGGTGCAGGACAAGCTGTTCCTGCCCGGCCTGCGCAAGCTCGACATGCTGCGCCGCGCCGGCTTCTTCGGCCGCATGCTGTCGCGTGCGCCTGGAGTTCGGCTACTGGGTGTTCGAAGGCGACCTGCAGCCGATCCAGCGCCCCAGCTGGAACTACCGCAAGGAAGACGGCGGCGGGATGATCCTGGACATGATGTGCCACTGGCGCTATGTGCTGGACAACCTGTTCGGCGAAGTGCAAGTCGGTCTCGTGCATAGGCGCCACCCACATCCCGCAGCG
The DNA here is from genome assembly GCA_963722025.1 of uncultured beta proteobacterium. Lineage (GTDB taxonomy): Bacteria > Pseudomonadota > Gammaproteobacteria > Burkholderiales > Burkholderiaceae_C > Ramlibacter. The sequence continues at coordinate 139,917 of CAVRNE010000044.1, read as the reverse complement.
CTGGGACGAGGCGGGCAAGCCCTACGAGGCCACGGCCGACGACGCGGCCTACGCACCGGCCGAACTGGTCGGCCACAACGGCGAGCCGGTGATCGCGCAGATGAACATGTGCTGGGCGACGCGGGTGCGCCGCGACGACCTGGTCACCTTCCACGTCGACGGCACCCACGGCTCCGCCGTGGCGGGCCTGTCCTCGTGCCGGGCCCAGAGCGCGCGTCACCACGCCGCGCCCGGTGTGGAACCCGGACGAGAAGCAGACGATGAACTTCTTCGACCAGTGGCAGGAAGTGCCGGACACGCAGGTCTACGACAACGGCTTCAAGATCCAGTGGGAGCACTTCATCCGCCACGTGGTGGAGAACGAGCCGTACCGCTGGACGCTGCCCGAAGGCGCCAAGGGCGTGCAGCTGGTGGAAGCCGCGCTGCAAAGCTGGAAAGAACGGCGCTGGATCGACGTGCCGGCGCTGCAGGTCTGAGGCGGACCATGGCCCTGTCACTACAACTGCCGTCGCGCGAGCGGCACCTCGGCCCTACACCCTGCGCGGCACCGTGCCCGTCAAGCCGCGCCAAGGGCGTCAAGTTCAACCGCATCGCCTACTCCGCCGCGCACGTGGTGGCGGATCCCGCTTGCCGCCGTCGATCCCTGGCTGCAGTCCGCGGTCGACTGGGACGCCACCATCGCCTACCGGCGCCACCTCTGGTCGCTCGGCCTGGGCGTCGCCGAGGCCATGGACACGGCGCAGCGCGGCATGGGCCTGGACTGGCCGACCTCGCTGGAGCTGATCGGCCGCTCGCTCGACGCGGCCAAGGACATGCCGGGCGCGCTCGTCGCCTCGGGCTGCGGCACCGACCACCTGGTGCTGGAGAACGTCAAGACGCGTCGACGACGTGATCGCCGGCTACGAAGAGCAGATGGCGGCGATCGAGAAGCTGGGCGGCAAGCTGATCGTCATGGCCAGCCGCGCCCTGGCGCGCGTCGCGACGAGCCCGGCCGACTACGAGCGCGTCTACGGCCGCATCCTCAGCCAGGCGAAGCAGCCGGTCGTCCTGCACTGGCTGGGCGAGATGTTCGACCCGGCGCTGGCGGGCTACTGGGGAACCAAGGACGTCGACGCCGCGATGGACACGGCGCTGGGCATCATCGCGGCCCACGCAAGCAAGGTCGACGGCATCAAGATTTCCCTGCTCGACAAGGACAAGGAGATCGCCATGCGCCGCCGCCTGCCGCCGGGCGTGCGCATGTACACGGGCGACGACTTCAACTATGCGGAGCTGATCGCCGGCGATGGCTTCGGCAGCGAGCCGACGCATGGCAAGAGCGACGCGCTGCTGGGCATCTTCGACGCCATCGCGCCCGCCGCGAGCGCGGCGCTGGGCGAACTGGCTCAAGGCAACCTGGAACGGTTCCACGCGATCCTGGGCCCCACGGTGCCGCTGTCGCGCCACATCTTCGCGGCGCCCACGCGCTTCTACAAGACCGGGGTGGTGTTCATGGCCTGGCTCAACGGCCACCAGAGCCACTTCACCATGGTGGGCGGCCAGCAGAGCACGCGCTCGCTGCCGCACCTGGCCGAGCTGTTCCGCCTGGCCGATGCCGCCAACCTGCTGGAGCAGCCCGAGCTGGCCGTGCGCCGCATGAAGAGCTTGCTGGCCTGCACGGCGTCGAAAAGCTGAGCCATGCGCGACTTCTCCCGCGACCACCGCTGGCTTTCGATCAACACTGCAACCGTTCGCAAGTCGCGCGGCGTCGAGCTGCCGCTGCCCGAAATCATCGAAGCCTGCGCCCGCCGGGGCATTCGCGCCATCTCGCCCTGGCGCGATCAGGTCGCCGCCGCAGGTCTTGAAACAATTTCCAGGCTGGTCAAGGCACATGGCCTGGAACTCTCCGGGTACTGCAGAGGCGGCATGTTCCCGGCGGCCGATGCGCAGGGCCTGCGCGCCGCCCGCGACGACAACCGCCGCGCCGTCGACGAGGCCCGCGAACTCAACGCCGCGTGCCTGGTGCTGGTGGTGGGCGGGCTGCCGGGCGCTTTGGCAGGCAAGCCGGCGCACAAGGACATCGCCATGGCGCGCAGCCAGGTGCGCGATGGCATCGGGGAATTGCTGGCGTACGCCCGCACCGCCAACATGCCGCTGGCGATCGAGCCGCTGCATCCCATGTACGCAGCCGACCGCGCCTGCATCAACACGATGGAGCAGGCACTGGATGTATGCGACGAACTCGACCCCGGGTGCTCAGGCGCGCTCGGCGTCGCCGTCGACGTTTATCACGTCTGGTGGGATCCGAAGCTGAAAGCCCAGATCGAGCGCGCGAACAAAGAACGCCTGTTGGCGTTCCATGTGTGCGACTGGCTCACGCCGACCACCGACATGCTCAACGACAGAGGAATGATGGGCGACGGCGTGATCGACATCCCCCAGATCCGCGGTTGGATGGAGGAATGCGGATTCGCGGGCTACAGCGAGGTCGAGATCTTCTCGACCGGCAACTGGTGGCAGCGGGACTGCGCCGAGGTGCTGGATACCTGCATCCAGCGGCACCGCAGCGCGGTTTGAACGCCGATCAGCCGGCGACGGAGCGCACGGCCGCAACGGCCGGGCGGCTATTGGCGGTGCCGAACTCGATTTCGCCCGACAGCTGGCCGCCCTCTTCGATGACAACCTTGCCGTAGCGTACTTTGCCGGTCACCTTGCCGGTGGAGTAGATCACCAGCTTCTGGCGCACCGTCAGGTTGCCGTCGAACTGGCCGCGGATTTCCGCGATGTCGATCTCGGCCGAGCCCTTGAAGGAGCCGCGCTCGGAAATCTGGATCACGCGGGAATCCATCGTCGCTTCCACGGAACCTTCGACCACCAGCGTGTCGCAATCGGTGATCTCAACGCCCTTCAGCTTGATATTCGGGCCGACGGTGAGCTTGCTCTCGCCTTCCTTCGCCGGCGCGTTGGCCGCCGGCATCGTGGGTGCGGCAGCGGCGGTGGCGGCAGCCGTGGTGGCAGCCGTCGTGGCGGCAGTTGCGGCCGCGTTCGAGTTGGTGCGCTGGTTGTAAGCGTCGGGTTCGCGCTTGTTGAAGAAGGGAGATTGCAGAGCCATGATTTACTTCCTCTGAGTTGGCGTTGGATGAGGTGCAGATGCTACGGATGACTTGCATTACAAGTTCATCCTGTTGAGCAAGTTCGGTAACCAAATAAGTTGCCGCTTACCGACGGGAACTTTCGCGAGTGCGACTTATTTCTCTGATCTGCAGGCCGATAAGTCGTTGCAACGCTGCGAGTTGCTGCGCGCACTATGGTCCAGCAACGAGGAAAATCATGGCGCAATGCGTAGTGGATCGTCGCCGATTTCGGCGCCTCAGCGCAATCGAGGCAAAATGAGTTCATGCGCCGAACCTGCGCCGAATGACGGCCGGCAGGCAGCGCTGCAGTGACATCCGTCGGACCCGGAGCGCTCCGGGTCAACCGTCCGCATGACGTCATGATTGTGCCTACCGCGGAACTTCCATCCGTCCGGCAACGGCAAACTTGCCGCCGCCCTGAGGCGTGACGATCACCATCTCCGCCGGCGCGGGCGACACGCCGGTCAGCGCCAGGATGGTGGAGCCGTGCGAAACCATCACCACATTGCCCGCGCCCGGCTGGCTCGACACCAGTGCCCTCAAGCGGCCTACCTGCTCGCCTTGCGGATCGCTGCGGCCGAAGAGATTGTTCAATGCCGTGGAGACTTCCGGACTCACGCCGAAGGCCAGCCGCGCCGTCTCCAGGCAGCGGCACCACGGGCTGGAAAGAACCTGCGCGACGGGCACACCGCGCGCCCGAAACGCTTCGCCGACTTGCCTGGCATGAGCGCGCCCTTCGTCGCTGAGGTTGCGCTGCGTGCGGCAATCATGAAGGACCATGCCGTCCGGATCGCCCACTCCCGGCGTCGTCACGGCATGGCGCATCAGGACGACCTGCCCGCCCGCCTTGAGCAAACGCCACAGTGCTTCGTCGGCACGCGCCTGTGTCGCAGCTACCAGCGCCGGCAGCAGAAACAGGGCGAGGAGCGCACGGCGTCGCATGGCTGGGTCAATAGGAAACCGTATAGCTCGCGTTGCGGAATTTCAGCACCGCCGCCTTGGGCTTGATCTGCTCCAGCACCACGCCCGGCCCGACCTCGCTGCCCTCATTGAACACCTGCCCGTTGACGATGAGCATGCGCTGGGCGGGGTTCGTGGAATACACACCGCCGCTGATCGCCAGCTTGGGCGCATCGGGCGGCAGCCCGGCGACCGGCGCCGCAGCAGGCGCTGCCGCCGCTGCCGCTGCTGCGGCCTGCGCGGGCGTAGGCGTGCCGGGGCGTGCCGGCGCCATGGGCGTCGCGGGTGGCGCTGCGGGCGGTGCGGGCATCGCCTGCGGCGCTGCCGGCTGCGCAGCGGCGGCAGGCGGCTCCGTGCCGGGCGCAGGCGCAGCAGCTGGCGGTACTGCTGCCGGCGGCGGCGCAATCGCAGGCGGCGCGGCCGGCGCTGGAGAGGCCGGCGGGCCTCCAGGACCCGATTGGGGAGCACCCCGCTCCATCGGCTGGGCCGTCATTCGCAGGCCTCGTGGCGACAGCGGGGCTGTCGCGGGGGCAGGCGGCGAGGCGGCTGCACCGCCGTCGCCACGACGGGAGCCGGCGCTGGAGCCGCGGCCAATGTCACTGCTGGCACGGCAACCTCGACTCGAGCAGGAGGCGCCGCTGCGACCGCTGTCCTGTCCTGGTAGACGAGCCACCCGGCCCCGGCCGCGGCGGCGACACCCAATACGCCTGCGCCCCAGACCCAGGGTGCGAATCCGCTGCGCAGTCGGCGCTCACCGGCGGCGTGCAAGGGCTGCGCATGGATGCCGCGCGCGGGGTCGCGTTCGCGCTGCGCGTCGGCTTTTCTGAGGGCGTCGAGGATGTAGGACATGAGGATCAGGGTTCGGTGCGCAAACGAGGCTCGTCGACGCCGGCCGTGCGATTGAGTTGCATGAAGGTCATGGGGCCCGGCATGCCGTCGGCGGGCAGGCCCTGCGACAGTTGAAAAGCCCGCAGTTGGGAGCGTAGCGGCGCATCCAGGGCCTTGGGGCCTTCCGGCAGGAGCCGCCGACCCATTCGCCGCGGCCAGCCGCGTTGCGATCCAGCCCACGGTTTCGCTGCCGTCGGAAAGGCGGCCGGTATAGCCCGGCGGTGCGCGCCACAGCGTTGCGAAGTCGCCCTGCCACCGCGCTGCCAGCGCCGACAGGGTCACGGCCTGTTCCGTGCCGGCGGCGCGCAGGGTGGCGCTGTCCCGCGTAAGCCCCGTCAGCAAGGCATAGCTGGGGGAACCGCTGTCGGCGTCCAGCGTCACGATGCCGGGCCGGCCCAGCTCGCGAATCACGGCCAGGCTGAGGTTCTTGCTGAAGCAGTGCAACTGCTGTTTCGGCAGGGCCTTGCAGGCCGGCTCGCCTTCCACAGGGTCGGCTTTCCAGCTTTTCGCCAATTCGCGCCATGCCTGCTCGGGGTCCCGAAGCAGGACCGGCGCTGCGACAACGCTATGCACGGACGACGCGGGCAGTGCCGCCATCGATGCGGGCGCTTGCGGCGGGGCTGCAGTCACCGTTGCCGGCTTGGCGGCGACGACAGCGGGCGCGGCATCTTGTTGCACCACGTGCGTGACCGCAGCGAACAAGCCCGCACCCGCCGCCAGGCCCAAACCCAGCACCGCCGCAGTCCGGCGCCGCGCCGACGGCACTGCCACCGGCGCGCCGAACACTTCGGCCGCGGCCTTCTCCACCGTTGCCCGATCGACCACGGCCAGCGAATTGGCGAAAGCGCCGAGCAGCGCGCGGTCGCACAGCAGGTTGATGCGCCGGGGCACGCCACGCGACAGCTGGTGAATGCGCCGCACAGCCTTGCGATCGAACGGTGACGGCCGCTCCAGGCCCGCGATCTCCAGGCGGTGCGCTATGTACTCCTGCGTTTCCGCCGGACTCAGGGCGTCCAGGTGAAAGCGTGCGATGACGCGCTGTGCCAGTTGCTCGAGTTCGGGCTTGGCCAGCATGGTGCGCAGCTCCGGCTGGCCGATGAGGACGATCTGCAGCAGCTTGCGTTCACTGGTTTCCAGGTTTGTGAGCAGCCGCAGCTGCTCCAGGACTTCGGCCGAAAGGTTCTGCGCCTCATCGATGATCAGCAGGTTGTTGCGCCCGGCTGCGTGGGCCTTGAGCAGGAACTCGTTGAGCGGATCCAGGTAGTCCTTGACCGTCGGCGGCGACAACTCCTTGCGCGCAACGGGAATGTGGAACTCATCGCAGACGGACTGCAGCAGTTCGGTCACCGTGAGCTTGGGATTGAAGATGTAGGCCACGTTGCAGTTGGCCGGGATCTGTTCCAGGAACAGCCGGCAGACCGTCGTCTTGCCCGTGCCGATCTCACCGGACAGCAGCACAAAGCCGCCGCCCCCACCCACCCCGTACACCAGGTGCGCCAACGCCTCGCGGTGCCGCTCGCTCATGAAGAGGTAGCGCGGATCGGGCGCGATGGAAAACGGCTCGTGCTTCAGGCCGAAGTAGGCGGCGTACATGGCCGCTAGGATAACTCCGCCTTAGCCCCGCGCCCAGCAGCGTTGTTTGGGCAGCTCAGGCGGCTGCCAGCGCAGTGCGGCGCACGCGGCGCATCCGGAACGCGCTGGTGATGAGCACGGCCTGCATGAAGACCAGGCCCAGCCACACGCCCCGGTACTGCTGATGGTCCATCAGCGCGCCGAAGAAAAGCGGCGCCAGGGCCTGCCCGATGTCCAGCCCGGAATACACCACGCCGTAAACGCGCCCGGTGGCATTGTCCGGCGCCGATTTCTTCACCAGCAGGTCGCGCGATGGCCCGGCGATGCCGCTGGCGAAACCCATGGCCCCGAACAGCGCCGGCACGGCCAAGGCGGGAACGGAGCCCAGGGCAATGACCAGCGCGATCGAGGCTGCGATGCCAAAGCCGATGCCGACCACCCGCTCGCATCGCGCCGGGTCCGCCGCCAGAAAGCCGCCGAGCACCATGCCGCCGGCGCTGCACACCATGTAGACGGTGAGGCACATCGCCGCGAGCGCCACCGGCACCCCATGGAGTTGCCGCGCAGCCTCCGGCGCGAACGCCTGGATCGCGCTGAGCACGACGGCGTAGAAGAAAAAGAAGCCGAAACACATCCACACGGCAGGGATGCGCAGGAAATCGAAACTGCCTTCGACTTGCGACGCGCGGGACGCGGATCCCGCCACTTCGCGCGGCGCGCCGGCAGTGCCAGGTGGTCCCTGTTGAGCCACAGCACCGCCAGGACCCCGAAAGCCAATGCACCCGCACCCATCAAGGCGACCCGCCACGTGAAAGCGATTGCCAGCGGCACGAGCATCGCGGGCGCCAGCGCCCAGCCCAGGCTGCCGGTGATGCCGTGAAAACTGTACGCATGGCCCAGCCTTGGCGAGCTGACCTTGCGATTGATCAATGTGTAGTCCACGGGGTGAAAGACGCCGTTGCCGACGCCCGCCACCACGGAAAACAGCGCCATGACCCAGTAGCTTGGGCTGAGCGCAAAACCAAATGCGGCAACACCCAGCAACGCAAGGCCCGCAAACAGGATGGGACGCGGGCCGTAGCGATCCACCAGGAACCCCGAGGCGGTTTGCACGGCGCAGGAGACGACGAAGAACACCGTCATCAGGAAGCCCAGCTCGGTATAGCTGACGTTGAAGGCATCCTTCAGCCAGGGAAAGAGCGGAGCGAGCAACAGCTGGCTGAAGTGGCTGATCATGTGGGCCAGGCCCACCAGGCCGATCACGCCGGCATCCTGGCGAAGGCTCACGGGTGGGAGGGCGTCGGCGGTCGCGGTGTTCATGGGCTGATCGTAGCCCTTCTGAAATGCGACAGAAAGACAGGTTTCTGCGAAAATCGGCCAATGCCGCACTCCGCCACTTTGCGAACCACGCCGGTCGGCGACATCGATTCGTTCCGGCCCAGCCGCCAGCGCCCGGTGCGGGTGCGGGCGCGCGCCATGCCGCGCCGACACGCATTTCGAACCGCACAGCCACGCATGGTCGCAACTGGCTTATTGCGCCAGCGGCATCCTGCAAGTAACGGCCGAGCAAGGCGCGGCAGCGGGAGACGAAATCACGTACATCGTTCCGCCTTCGCGCGCGGTGTGGATCGCGCCGGGTGCAAGGCACGCCGTCCACGTGCTGGAGGACGCGCAATTCCGCACGCTCTACATCGATGCGTCCGTCACGCCACCCGGCTGGAGCGGCTGCCGGGTGATCGTGGTTTCGCCCCTGCTGCGCGAATTGATCCAGGCGCTCGACGGGGCACCGCCGCCTGCAAGAGCGCGTGAAGAGTTGCTCAGCGAGTTGGTGCTCGACGAGATCACCCACGCCGACATCCAGGCGCTCGGCGTTCCGCTGCCCCACGCCCAGGCCGGCGACAAGCGGCTGCGCGCGTTGTGCGAAGCGGTGCTGCGGGCACCTTCGCAGCGCGCGACGCTGGCGGAGTGGGCGTCCGAAGTCGGCGCCAGCGAACGCACGGTGGCGCGACTGTTTCGCGAAGAGTTGGGAACGAGCTATCAGCAGTGGCGCCAGCAGGCGATCCTCGCGCATGCCTTGCCGATGCTGGCCCGCGGCGTTCCGGTGAGCCAGGTGGCTGCCTCCAGCGGCTACGCCAGCGACAGCGCCTTCACCGCGATGTTCAAGGCCGCGATGGGGCAGCCGCCCAGCCTGTTCCAGCGCAGGGACTAGTGCTGCCGGGCTGACCGGCATCCGCCGAGTTGGTCGCCGAAGGCATTCCGGCATGACTGCGGCCGGAACATGGAGCCGGGTCAAGCCCGGGATGACAACTCACTGTGCCACAAGCCCGCATCGCCTCGCGCATGCCCTGCGCCAAACCGGGCTCCGGCCCGTCCACCAACACCTGGCGCCCTGCGACGAACACCTGGGCAAACCGGGCATCGGGACTGGAAAACACCAGTGCATCGAGCAGATGGTCGCCGGGCACGCCCAGCAGCGAGGGCGACTCGGTATCCACGACCACGAAGTCCGCGCGCTGTCCGATGGCCAAGCCTCCCAGCGGCAGCCCCGCAGCCGCCGTCCCGCCTTCCAGCGCACCCTGGAACAAGGCAGTGGCCGTGCTCTCGCACAAGGCCGCGCGCGAGGCGACGTTGCGCTGGCGCAGGCCCAGGCGCTGCGAATATTCGAGCAGCCGCAATTCTTCCTGCCAGCTGCGCGTGACATGGCTGTCCGAGCCGATCGACCAGTTGCCGCTCTGACCGAGCCAGGACGGAAGATCGAAGATGCCATCGCCCAGGTTGGCCTCGGTGCTGGGGCACAACACGATCGAGGCACGGCGGTTGCGCAGCTCCTCCAGTTCGCCCGGCGTGCAGTGCGTGGCATGCACCATGTTCCAACGCGCATCCACGGCGACCTGCTCGCACAGCCACTCGACCGGGGCGCGGCCGTATAAGGCAATGCAGTCTTCCACCTCGCGGCGCTGCTCGGCGATATGGATATGGATCGGCATATGCGCGCCGGCAGCGGCTGCCGCTTCGCGCAGAGCCCCCTTGTCGACCGCGCGCAGCGAGTGCAGCGCGATGCCGGCCGTGATCCCACTGCCCTCGCCGGCCTGCCTCATGGTTTCCCGCGCGATCCGCAGCACGGAATCGGGCGTGGACCCGAACCGCCGCTGGTCTTCCCGCAGGTCGGTCGCACCGAATCCAGAGCGCATGTACAGGGTGGGCAGCAGCGTCAGGCCGATGCCCACCCGCTGCGCCGCACGCACCAATGCCAAGGCCATTTCGCCGGGCTCGGCATAGGGCCGGCCTTGCGGGTCGTTGTGCAGATAGTGGAATTCGCAGACTTGCGTGTAGCCGGCCCGCAGCAGCTCGGCGTACAGGAAGGCGGCGATGGCTTCCATCTGCCCAGGCGTCACGTGATGCGCGACGCGGTACATGCGGTCGCGCCAGCTCCAGAAGTCTTCGTCGCCGTCCTCGCTGCGTTCGGTGAGGCCGGCGATGGCCCGCTGGAACGCGTGGCTGTGAGCGTCGACCAAACCGGGCAGCACCGGGCCTGCAAGCTTTGTCGCGCCCCGCGACGCTTCGGGCGCCGCATCGGGCGTGATCTCGCTCCAGCAACCGTCGGCCCCCACCGTGAGCAGCACGTCATGGGCCCAGGCGCCGCCCACCCAGGCGGCAGGAGCGTGAAAGCGCAGCAGGTCAGCGGCCATGGATCGCCTCGCAGCTTGCCAGCGCCGCGGCCAGCATGTCCTTGAGCACCGGCTGTATTCCCTGGGCCAGCGCTTCGTCGTAGGCGTACGGCGGCGTCTCGCCCATGTACAGGCTCTGGCACATCTCCAGCTGCAAGGCATGCACCTGCCGCTGCGGATCGCCGTAGTGCCGCGTGATGTAGCCGCCCTTGAACCGGCCGTTGACGACATGGGTCACGCCGGCGTGGCGCGCCGCGGCGTTGGCCACCGCCTGCGCGATCGCCGGGTCGGCGCTGGCCCCGTCTGCCGTGCCTATGTTCAGGTCGGGCAGCTTGCCTTCGAACAGCCACGGAATCTCGTGAGCGGATGCTGTGCGCATCCCACAGCAGCACATAGCCGTGCTCAGCCCTGATGCGGTCGAGTTCACGCCTCAAGGCCTGGTGATAGGGTTCCCAGTACGTGGCCCGGCGGCGCGCCCGCTCCTCGGGCGAGGGCTCCCGCCCCGGCAGGTAGAGCCGCTCGCCGTTGAAGAAACGGGTCGGGCACAACTCGGTGTTCGCCGCGCCGGGGTACATCGGCGTGTCGTCCGGCGGGCGGTTCAGGTCGATCACATAGCGCGAGTAGCGCGGTCGCAGTACGTTGGCACCCAGCTCCGGCAGGCAGTCGTACAGGCGATCCAGGTGCCAGTCCGTGTCTTCCGCTGCCAGGGCGCGCGGCACGTAGTCGCCGCGCAATTCCTGGGGAATGTCGAAACCGATGTGCGGCATGCTCACCAGCAGCGGCGCCGTGCCGCGATTGAAGATGAAGTTCATAGCACGCGTCCGCAAAAAACGGTTTGCCGATGCGGATTGAATCCCATCGCGTACGCCAACTGGGCCGGCCGCTCGACGTCCCAGAGCACGAAGTCGGCGCGCAGGCCCGCAGCCAGGGCGCCGCGATCCTGCAGGCCCAGGGCCTTCGCCGCATGGCGCGTCACGCCGGCGAGGGCCTCTTCCGGCGTGAGCCTGAACAAGGTGCAAGCCATATTGAGCATGAGCAGCAGTGAGGTGCAGGGCGAGCTGCCCGGATTGCAGTCGGTGGACACCGCCATGGGCACGCCATGTTCACGCAGCAGCGCCACGGGTGGCAGGCGGGTTTCGCGCAGGAAATAGAACGCGCCCGGCAGAAGCACCGCCACGGACCCTGCACGCGCCATCGCGGCCGCGCCCTCCTCGCCCAACCATTCCAGATGGTCGCAGCTGAGTGCGCCATAGCGTGCCGCCAGCGCCGCGCCGCCGCTGTCGCTGAGTTGTTCGGCATGGAGCTTGACCGGCAGGCCGAGCCGGCGCGCGGCCTCGAACACCCGCTCGGTCTGGGCCGGGCTGAAGGCTATGCGCTCGCAGAATGCATCCACGGCATCGACCAGCCCTTGCTCGTGCAACAGCGGCAGCATGCGCAGCACTTCGTCGATGTACTCGTCCGGCCGCCCGCTGAATTCCGGTGGCAGGGCATGGGCGCCCAGGAAGGTGGTGCGCACGTCCACCGGTTCGCGCGCGCCGATTGCGCGGGCGGCCTGCAGGGTTTTGCGCTCATGCTCCAGCGACAGGCCGTAGCCGGATTTGATCTCGATGGTCGTCACGCCTTCGCTCATCAGCGCGAGCAGCCGCGGCAGGGCCTGCGCCAGCAGTTCGGCTTCGGTTGCGGCACGTGTGGCGCGCACAGTGGACGCGATGCCACCGCCCGCGCGCGCGATGTCTTCGTAGCTCGCGCCGCCCAGGCGCAGCTCGAACTCATGGGCGCGGTCGCCGCCGTAGAGCAAGTGGGTGTGGCAGTCGATCAGGCCGGGGGTGATGAGCGCGCCCGCGCAGTCGTAGAGCGCTTCGCTGCGGTCGCGCCAGGTCTGGGGCAGCTCGCTCATGGGGCCGACCCAGGCCAGCCGTTCCCCTTCGACGGCGATAGCCGCGTCCTCGACCAGCCCGTACGGTTGGGCGGCGCCGGCTTGCATCGTCGCTGCGCGGCAGTGGGTCCACAACTGCACGGTCATGGTGCTATCTCCATCCAAAGCGCGTTCTCGCCCAAGAGCTCAAGCTGCCCGTCCGAATCGAGTATGCGCCAAGCCAAAGTATTGGGCGGAATTTCCAGCAGCTCCACCCCGCAGCGGACGGCGGTATTGCCCTGGTGCGAGTACGCAGCCACAAAGGTCCCGGCCTTGCACGAGGCGGCGTGCGAGCCGCGCAAGCGCTGCACACTGGCCGTCCCGCTGCCGCAGCATCAGGTTGAAGTCCTGCGTGGGCCCTGCCAGCAGCTGGCAGTGCGTATCTGCGCCGCCATCGAACTGGAAAGGCTGACCCGCGGCCCTCAGCTCGCGAACCTGTCCAGCCACCGTCAGCCGGACCCCGCCTCCCGACAAGACGGCGAACCAGCGCTGGACACCGGGATATTGCGAGAACGGGCCGTCGCGCTCCACCTCGGCCACCGAAATGCGAAGCGCCCAATCGTCGGGGCTCGGCCAGGCCAGCAATTCCCGCGTGACGCCGCCGCCGTTGCGCCAAGGCACGGGCGCGACCTCGTTCAAACGGATCAAAGCCCAGCTCATGCCTGGAACTGCCCGGCAAAGCTGTAGCGCGTGCCCGGATAGACCAGGCGCGCCACGCTGGCCACGTTGGCGCCGCTCACGGTGCGCCGCATCATGACCAGGCAGGGCTCGCTGCGCTTGATGGCCAGCTCCTTCGCTTCCTCGGCCGTCGGCAGGCAGGCTTCTATGGAGTAGCTGGCCTCGGTCAGCGGCGCATGCTGCAGCAGATGCAGTGTGGGCGAAGTCACGCGTGAAATCGGTTTCCAGGTACTTGGGCGCCGCAGCCGGGTTCACGTAGCGATCCTCGTACTGGATGGGCACGCCATTTTCCATATGGATGAGCACGGTGTGGAACACCGCGCCACCGGTGCGCAGGCCCAGCGATGCGGCGAGCTCAGCGCCCGCTTTTTCCTTGGCCGACAACAGGACGCGCGCCGTGTGCACGTGGCCGCGCTCGGCCACCTCCTCGTGGATGTCGCGGATGGTGAGCTTGGACGAGATGCGGTGCAGCTGGGCCACCCGCGTACCCGAGCCCTGCACGCGGGTCACCAGGCCCTCGCCCGCCAACTCGCGCAGCGCCCGGTTGACGGTCATGCGGCTGATGCCGAACTGCTGCATGAGCGCCGACTCGCTGGGCACGGGGTCGCCCGGGCGCCACTCGCCACTGCCGATGTGCTGCTTGATGAAGGCCTTCACCTGCTCGTAGGCAGGCAGATCGCTTTTTGCCATGGCCCCAAGCTTACCCCAGTTGACACAAGTTGTATAGACAACTACGATCCGCCGGATTGAAGGAGCTAGTTCATGTCCGACCTTTCGCAAACGCCTTTCCTGGACAGCAAAGCCCGCCCCGTGCGGGCGCCGCAGGGCACGCAACTGTCCTGCGCCAACTGGCAGATCGAAGCCGCCTATCGCATGATCCAGAACAACCTGGATCCGGCCGTGGCCGAAAACCCCGACGAGCTGGTGGTCTACGGCGGCATCGGCAAGGCGGCGCGCAACTGGCCCTGCTTCGACGCCATCCTCGACTCCCTGCGCAAGTTGCAGCCCGACGAAACCCTGCTGGTGCAATCCGGCAAGCCTGTCGGCGTGTTCCGCACCCATGCAGGCGCCCCGCGCGTGCTGATCGCCAATTCCAACCTGGTGCCCAAATGGGCCACCTGGGAGCACTTCAACGAACTGGACCGCGCGGGCCTGATGATGTTCGGCCAGATGACGGCCGGCAGCTGGATCTACATCGGCACGCAAGGCATCGTCCAGGGCACCTACGAAACCTTTGTGGAAGCCGGCACGCCAGCACTACAACGGCGACCTGTCCGGCCGCTGGGTGCTCACTGCGGGCCTGGGCGGCATGGGCGGCGCGCAGCCGCTGGCGGCTTCCTTCGCCGGCGCCTGTTCGTTGAATATCGAGTGCCAGCAGAGCCGCATCGATTTTCGGCTGCGCACCAGGTACCTCGACAAGCAGGCGAAGGACCTCGACGAGGCGCTGGAGATGATCGAGCATCACACCGCACGCAAGGAGGCCATCTCGATCGGCCTGTGCGGCAACGCGGCCGAGATCGTGCCCGAACTGGCGCGTCGCGCCAAGGCCGGCGGCATCCGGCCCGATATCGTCACCGACCAGACCTCGGCCCACGACATCATCAACGGCTACCTGCCGATCGGCTGGACCGTGGCGCAATGGCAGGCGGCGCAGAAGGACCCGTCCCAGCATGCCCGGCTCACGCAGGCAGCGGGTGAGTCCTGCGCCACGCACGTCAAGGCGATGCTCGAATTTCACGCGATGGGCGTGCCCACCGTGGACTACGGCAACAACCTGCGCCAGGTCGCCAAGGACTTCGGCGTGGACCATGCCTTCGACTACCCGGGCTTCGTGCCTGCGTATATCCGGCCGCTGTTCTGCCGCGGTGTCGGCCCGTTCCGGTGGGTCGCGCTGTCCGGCGACCCCGAGGACATCCGCAAGACCGACGCCAAGATGAAGGAGCTGTTCCCCCAGAACAAGCCCCTGCACCGCTGGCTGGACATGGCCGAGCAGCGCATCAGCTACCAGGGCCTGCCGGCGCGCATCTGCTGGATCGGCCTGGGCGAGCGGCATCTGGCGGGCCTGGCGTTCAACGAGATGGTCAAGAGCGGCGAGCTCAAGGCGCCCATCGTGATCGGGCGCGACCACCTGGACAGCGGCTCGGTCGCTTCGCCCAACCGCGAAACCGAAAGCATGAAGGACGGCAGCGACGCGGTGAGCGACTGGCCGCTGCTCAACGCGCTGCTCAATACGGCGAGCGGCGCGACCTGGGTCAGCCTGCATCACGGCGGCGGGGTCGGCATGGGCTATTCGCAGCATGCCGGCGTGGTGATCGTTTGCGACGGCACCGCGGAGGCCGCCGGCAAGATCGAGCGGGTGCTTTTCAACGATCCGGCGACGGGCGTGATGCGCCATGCCGATGCGGGCTACGACATCGCCGTCGCGTCAGCGCGCGAGAACAAACTCAAGCTGCCGATGTTGGGATGAGCGTGCCGGAAAAAGAAATCATCGTCCCCGGCCAGCTGGCGCTCGCGCAGTTGCGGCGCCTGTGCGGCAGCGAGCGCGTCATCGTCGAGCTAGCTCCGGCCTGCCGTGCCGGCGTGCGAGCAAGCGCCGAACTGGTGCGCAAAGCGACCGAAGGCGATGCGCCGGTCTATGGCGTCAACACCGGCTTTGGCAAACTGGCCACTACCCGCATTGCCCGGGATGACCTGGCCATCCTGCAGCTCAAGCTGCTGCGATCGCACGCGGTCGGCGTCGGCGAGCCGATGGCGGAACCGGTGGTGCGGCTGATCCTGCTGCTCAAGGCCGCCAGCCTGGCGCGCGGCTTCTCCGGCGTGCGCGAAGAAGTCATAGACACGCTCCTGGCCCTTCACAACAAGGGCCTGACGCCCGTGATTCCCTGCCAGGGTTCGGTCGGTGCCTCGGGTGATCTGGCGCCATTGGCGCATTTGTGCCTGCCGCTGGTTGGCGAAGGCGAGGTTTTCTATCAGGGCGAGCGCATGCCCGCAGCCCATGCCCTGGAACGCGCAGGCATCCGGCCGATCCAGCTCTCGGCCAAGGAAGGCCTGGCGCTGATCAACGGCACGCAAGTGTCCACGGCTCTCGCTCTGGACGCGCTGCTGGCCACCGACCGGCTGTTCGAAGCCACGGTGGTTTCGGGCGCCCTCACGCTTGACGCAGCCCGCGGCAGCGACGGGCCTTTCGACCCCCGCATCCACGCGGTGCGCGGCCAGCCCGGGCAGATCGCTTGCGCCGCGGCTTATCGCGCGCTGATGGTCGGCAGCGAGATCCGCCGCTCGCACCTGGAGAACGATGACCGCGTGCAGGACCCGTACAGCCTGCGCTGCCAGCCGCAGGTCATGGGCGCCTGCCTGGACCAGATGCGTTATGCGGCGCAGGTGCTGGTGCGCGAGGCCAACGCCGTCACCGACAACCCGCTGGTCTTCGCCGCCGATGGCCATCTGGTATCGGGCGGCAATTTCCACGCCGAGCCGGTGGCGCTGGCCGCCGATGCGCTGGCGGTGGCCATCGCGGAAATCGGCGCCATCACCGAGCGCCGCATCGCCATGCTGGTGGACACCGCGGTGTCGCGCCTGCCGCCCTTCCTCACGCCCGAGCCCGGCCTGAACTCCGGCTTCATGATCGTGCACGTCACCGCAGCGGCGCTCGCATCGGAAAACAAGTCGCTCGCCCACCCGGCCAGCGTCGACAGCCTGCCCACATCGGCCAACCAGGAGGACCATGTGAGCATGGCCACCTTCGCGGCGCGGCGCCTGGGCACCATGCTCAAGAACACGGCGCACATCGTGGCGATCGAGCTGCTCGCCGCCGCCCAGGGCATCGAATTCCTCAGGCCTTTGAAGAGCGCGCCCGCGCTGGAGGGCGTGCTGCGCCTGGTGCGCAGCGTGTCGCCCGCCATGATGCAGGACCGCAGCCTGGCGCGCGATATCGAGGCCGTGCACCACCTGGTGGCGGCCGGCGACATCGGCCGCGCGATCGAGGCCCAGATTCCCGAATTGCACGCATTGCGACTGGCATGAATCCCCATCAACCCCCACGAAAGACGCCATCATGAAAAAGCTGCTTGTCCTTTCATTCGCCCTGCTGGCCTTCGGCATGGCCCAGGCCCAGGAAACCAAGGTCGCCGTCGGCATCTCGGGCTGGACCGGCTTCGCGCCGCTGACGCTCGCCAAGGAAGCCGGTATCTTCAAGAAGAACGGCCTTGACGTCAGCATCAAGAAGATCCCGCAAAAGGACCGGCACCTGGCCATCGCTTCGGGCGATGTGCAGTGCGCGGCAACGACGGTTGAAACCTGGATCGTCTGGAACGCCAACGGCGTCGCCACCACCCAGATCTTCCAGCTCGACAAGAGCTATGGCGCCGACGGCATGGTCGTCAAACCCAACATCACCAAGATCAGCGACCTGAAGGGCAAGACCGTGGCCGCCAGCGCCCCGGGCACCGCGCCCTACTTCACCCTGGCCTGGATGCTCAAGAAGAACGGGCTTTCCACCAAGGACGTGAAGGTGGTCAACCTCGAGCCGCAGGCCGCCGCCAACGCCATGATCGCGGGCACGGGCGACATCGACGCCGCCATGACCTACGAGCCCTACCTCGGCGCCGTGCGCGCCAAGCCGGAGGCCGGCAAGATCATCGCGACCACGCTGGACTACCCCATGGTGATGGACACCTTCGGCTGCACTCCCAAGTTCCTCTCGGAGAACCCCAAGGCGGCGAAGGCGCTGGCCGACAGCTATTTCGAAGCGGTGGACATGATCAAGCGCGAGCCGAAGAAGAGCTTCGAGATCATGGGCGCCGACGTCAAGCAAAGCGGCGAAGCCTTCGAGAAATCAGCCGCCTACCTGCGCTGGCAGGATCGCGACGCCAACCTGAAGTTCTTTTCGGGCGAGCACGCTGCCTTCAGCAAGGAAGCGGCGGAGTTGCTGATGGAGGCCGGCATCATCAAGGCAGCTGCCGGACATGAGCAAGCTGGCCGACACGCGCTTCATCAAGTAAGCTCCGCGTGCGCCCACTACAAGCCGTCAACCCCGGCGCGAGGATCGCGCTGGGCATCTCCTTTTTCGTCCTCTTCTTCCTGGTCTGGGCCGCGGCCACTTTGGGCGGCTTCGTCTCCAAGACCTTCCTGGCCGATCCGATCACCATGGTGAGGTCGGGCTACGACCTGCTGGCGAACCAGGGCTTCATCAAGGACATCGGCATGACCGTATGGCGGGTGCTGGGCGGCTTCGTCATCGCCGCCGTCCTGGCCGTGCCCCTGGGCGTGGCGATGGGCGCCTACAAGCCCGTGGAAGCCTTCTTCGAGCCCTTCGTGAGCTTCGCGCGCTACCTGCCGGCCTCGGCCTTCATCCCGCTGCTGATCCTGTGGGCCGGCATTGGCGAGGCGCAGAAGCTGGCCGTGATCTTCATCGGCTCCTTCTTCCAGCTGGTGCTGATGATCGCGGTGAGCGTGGGCAACACCCGGCGCGACCTGGTCGAGGCGGCGTACACGCTGGGCGCGGGCGACCGCGGCGTCGTCACGCGCGTGCTCCTGCCCAGCAGCGCGCCCGAGATCGCCGAAACGCTGCGCATGGTGCTGGGCTGGGCCTGGACCTATGTGATCGTCGCCGAACTGATCGGCGCATCCAGCGGCATCGGCCACATGATCACCGACAGCCAGGCGCTGCTGGCGACCGACCAGATCATCTTCGGCATCATCGTGATCGGGCTGATCGGCCTGGCCAGCGATTTCGCTTTCAAGGCCTTCAACCGCAACCTCTTCCCCTGGGCGCAGATCGGCCGATGAGCATTCTCCAAATCACCCGCGTCTCCAAGACCTTCCCCGGCGCCGGCGGCGGCACGCTGGCGCTGCAGGCCACCGACCTGCAGGTCGAAGAGAACGACTTCATCACCATCCTCGGCCCCTCGGGCTGCGGCAAGAGCACCTTGCTGCGCATGGTGGCCGGGCTGGACACGCCCACCACCGGGAGCATCGAGCTCGATGGGCGGCCCGTGCTCGGCCCCGGCGCCGACCGCGGCATGGTGTTCCAGAGCTACACGCTTTTTCCCTGGCTCACCGTGTTGCAGAACGTGTGCTTCGGCCTGCGCGAGAAGGGCATGCCGCAGGCCGAACAACATGCGCTGGCCTGGCAGTTCATCACCAAGGTGGGACTGAAGGGCTTCGAGAACCATTTCCCCAAGCAATTGTCCGGCGGCATGCAGCAGCGCACCGCGCTGGCCCGCGCCCTGGCCAATAACCCGCGCATCCTGCTGATGGACGAGCCCTTCGGCGCGCTCGACCACCAGACCCGGGAGCTGATGCAGGAACTGCTGCAGGGGATCTGGGAAGCCGAGCGCAAGACGGTGCTGTTCGTCACGCACGACATCGACGAGGCCATCTTCATGGGCAACCGCGTGGTGGTCATGAGCGCCCGGCCCGGCCGCATCAAGTGCGACCTGCCGGTGCCGTTGGAACACCCCCGCCACTACTCGGTGAAGACCACGCCTGTTTTCATGGATCTCAAGGCCCGCCTGACCCAGGAAATCCGCATCGAGGTGCAACGGGCGGCGGGCTTGGGCGAGCCTGCGGCGATCGGCGCGTAGCTCTGCGGCAAAGTCGTGCCTGTCATCCCGGGCTTGACCCGGGATCCACGTTGGCGCGCACTGATGGATGCCGGATCGAGTCCGGCATGACAAGTCCGGCATGAAATGTCCGACATGTGGCACGCTCTGACCATGAAGAAGAGCGCAGGCCTGCTGATGTACCGCCGCACTGACGGTGGGTCGCTGGAGGTTCTGCTCGCCCATCCGGGCGGGCCCTTCTGGCGCGGCAAAGACGAAGGCGCCTGGACGATCCCCAAAGGCGAATACGACGAGAACGAAGACCCGCTGGCGGCGGCCATGCGCGAGTTCGGCGAGGAAACCGGATTTGCCGTGTCGCCGCCGTTTCTACCCCTGGGAGAGATCGTGCAAAAAAGCGGCAAACGCATCACCGCCTGGGCGTTCGCCGGCGACTGCGATCCCGCCCAGCTGCGTTCCAATACGTTCGAGATCGAGTGGCCGCCGCGATCGGGGCGCATGCGCAGTTTTCCGGAGATAGATCGGGTCGAGTGGCTCTCGCTCGATGCGGCCAGGCGCAAGATCAATCCCGCCCAATGCGCCCTGCTCGAACGCCTGGCCCTGGCTTGCTAGAGACGGGCCGGCCTGAGCTTGAACGACGGCATCCGCAGGCGCTCCTGCAGTTGCCTGATGCCGAACGCGTGCCTGGCGACACGCAACCGGCGGCCCGCCATCCGGTCCCACGCGGCGCGCATCGCCAGCCTGGCCTCGTCCATGGAAAGCCGGGAATCACCCTTGATGCGCTCCCAGTTGGCCCAGAGCGACCGCTCGGCGTCGTCGTACTCACCGCCGTACTGGGCGTAGCCGATGTAACCAACGCAGTAGGCAGGCGCATAGTCTTCATAGTCGAGCCCGGCGCTGTAGTAGCGCTCGCGCCAGAAGGAGCGGCGCCAGTAGGCGTCCTCTTCCTGTGCATTCACCCGGCTCGACGGCCGCCGCCGGGTCGATGGCTCCCTGGTCGTCGAAGCTGTGCTTTGTCGCTGGCATGGCAGTCTCCTCATCAAGATTTGTAAGCGCATCCTCGACCATGCGCAGGCACTGTCGCGTAGGACGGGATGCCCGGCGGCGTGTCGGATGACAGGCACATTGGGACCCGGAGAAATCCCGTAGCCCCGCCAAACGGCAAAAAACCAGGAGCTGTCGCCTTCGTGGCTGGCGTGCCGCGCCCCTCGCGCGGATACTTCCGGGCAACCGGAGAAATTCATGGACATTCGTGGAAAAGTCGCCATCGTCACCGGTGGCGCAAGCGGCATTGGCGCCGGGCTGGCAAAGCGATTCGTGACCGAGGGCGCACGCGGCGTGGTGGTTGCCGACGTCAACCTGGAGCGTGCCGAAGGCGTGGCCCGCGAAATCGGCGCCGTCGCCGTGCGCTGCGATGTCAGCCGCGAGGCCGACATCCAGGCGCTGGTCGCGACCACGCGCGAGCGCTTCGGCCAGGTGGACATCTTCATGTCCAACGCCGGCATCCTGGGCCGCCATGGGCGGCATCGAACTGGAAGACCCCCTCTGGGAAAAGATGTGGCAGATCCACGGCATGGCCCATGTGTGGGCGGCGCGGGCCGTGGTGCCGGAAATGGTGGCGCGGGGCGAAGGCTACTTCGTGGTCACGGCCTCGGCAGCGGGCCTGCTCAACATTGTGGAAAGCGCGCCGTATGGGGTGACCAAGCATGCGGCCCTGGCCTTCGCCGAATGGCTACGCATCGCCTACGGACGCCGCGGCGTGCGAGTGTCGTGCCTGTGCCCGCAATCGGTTCAGACCGATATGGTCACCGGCGATGGCGGCTCGGCCGGCCACGACGGCATCCTGACGCCTGAGCAGGTCGCGGAAGTAGTGGTGACCACGATGCGCGACGAGAAATTCCTGGCGCTGCCCCACCCTTCGGTAGCCAAGTACTTCCTGAACAAGGCCCAGGACTACGATCGCTGGATCGGCGGCATGCAGAAGCTGTATGCCATGCACTCGGCCAAGGGCGGCTGAGGCACCGATCAGCCGAACACTCCCCTGGCCAGATGCCGCGCGAAATTCTTGGTCCACGACCGGCCGGCGCTGGCCTCGTACTGCGCTGCCGCGTTGCACGTGGCCACGTGCACGCGACGCAGCGTGCGGCCTACGCCCGCCAATGTCGCCTCGAATAGCTCGGCCTTGAACGCCAGCGGGTCCTTGCCGCTGGCGCGGATGGCCTGCTCGAACTCTTGCCGCTCGCTGGCGGACATGTCTGCACGGTGAACCAGCATGTGAGGTCCCCTTTCGAATCCCTATGCCCCTATTACGCGGGGACCAACGGGTTCGATGCTGGGGATTACGCTGATCGCGCGCCGGGAACTTTTCGCACGAGCAAATTGGAATCTGACCCCAATTGGAGTCTGACCCCAATTGTTCGAATCGCGCCGCGAATCGGGCCTTCGCCTTGGCTGCCTCGACCTCGCGGTTCTTGGGCTCGGATGTGGTGACCAGCGAAGCGATGAGGTCCCGTGCGACCGCCGCGATTTCTTCGACCGCGCGCTCGAAGGCCTCTTCGTTGGCCTTGGACGGCACGTTGAACCCGCTCAGCTTGCGAACGAACTGAAGCGATGCGTCCCGTATCTCCAGCTCCGTGGCGGGAGGCTCGAAATTGAACAAGGTCTTGATGTTCCGGCACATGATTTTTCGCTCTCCGATAACGCCGTAATCCCCAGCTAAGAAGACGCTAAGCGCCAGCTAAAGACGCCCACCTACAGTCACTACACGGTTGACGCGCAACACAGCGCACTGGCCGCCGAAGCCCCACCGGGCGCAGTTACTGATTGTCGTCAAAAAGGATATACATCATGAAACTCAAGATCGCTTCCGCCGTTCTCCTTGCCACCGTTGCCGCCGGCGTCTTCGCCGACGAATTGCCTGCGTGCCCACGGATCCTTTCGTGTCCACCAAGAGCCGCGCCGAGGTGCAGGCCGAACTGTTTGCCTACAAGCAGGCCGGCGTGAACCCCTGGTCCACTTCGTACAACCAGTTGGCCGGCTTCAAGAGCAACACCAGCCGCCAGGAGGTGGTGGCTGAATATCTGGCCGCCCGCGACGAAGTGGCCGCCATCAATAGCGAAGACAGCGGCTCTGCCTACCTGACACAGGCCTTGGCGCAACGCACCCGCACCAGCGCCGGCCCGATACTGGCGGGCCATCCCGTCAACGCGCAGTAAGCCCCTGCGGCCCGGGTCAGCTGCTGCGCGAGCGCGCTTTCGGCTTGGCCCGGCCGGCGCGGCTGCGCCGCTTGGTCTCGGCCGCGCCGAAGGCGTGTTCTATCTCGTCGGCGTGGCGCTCGCGTTTCCGGCCGGCGGGCGGGCGCGAGGACGCGCTCGGCCGCGCACGGGTGACGGCCGTCTCGTCGGTACTTCGCAGGAGCATCTCCTGCATGGCGTTCAGCATGGGGTTCTGGCGCGCTGTCTCAGCAAAGCTGCGGCCCGCTCCAAGTGAAGCCAACGTGCCGAACGTGTTCATCCATTGCTGCCAGCCCTGGGTCATCAGGTCGATGGTGCTGCGTTGCATCTGCCAGAAGAGGTTCAGGTCGGGAAATGCAGGCAAGGCGGGCGCGGGCTCCTGGCTGATTGTCTCGATGGGGGCTACGGCGGCCTCGCTCGCTTCCGGGCTCGCGTTCGCGCGGCTTAGCCGGTCAATGCCGTCACTGATGTTCTGAGACGACGACAACGTCATCTCCAGGGCGCGCATGCCCATATCGGTCCAGAGCATCATGGGATTGAACAGGTTGGGTGTCTCGATATCCTTGGCCATAGGTTGTGTTCCTATTGAAAAGTCATCGTGGGTGGACAGTGTGCGGCCCAAGCGATTGCCTGGGCGTGCGCAGGCTTTTTTTGGTGGCCTTTGGCGCGCTAGCGTGCGAGGCAAGAATACCCTCGCAAACACTCAACCGAAGTGACAAAGTAATTTCGCCGTTGCGATCGCCACGGCGCTCAGGCTTGCGGTGTCCTCGGTTCGACGTCGGTAATATCGGCTGGGGCCCGTCTCGGCCGCACGATGTTCGCTCTGCGTGTGCGAATGATGAAGGGCATGGCTGGTTTGCCAGTCAGCCTGGCCCACGCAGCGCGGACTCCCCAGAGCGCCAGCATCAATACCGCGGCCACGCCCATGCTGGCTGCGAACAGAAGACCGGCGACCAGCAGGAACAGCCGAAGAACGAAATTCATGAAGGTGGGCATTCGGGGAGTATGGTCCTCGGTAATTAGGTGACGATGAGGCCATCCGGCGCGGGGCCGCTCAGGTCGTGGTCTCTTCCGCCACCGGCTGGGCATTCCCGAAATGGAACACCCCCGGCTCGAGCACCGGGTCCACGTCGACCGGTATGGTGCTCTTTGGCGGGAAGCGCCCTTCCAGTATCAGCTTCGACAGCGGGTTCTCGATGCGCTGCTGGATCGCGCGCTTGAGCGGCCGTGCGCCGAACACCGGGTCGAAGCCGACCTTGGCCAGTTCCTCCAGCGCCGCCGGCGATACCTGCAGCGTGAGGTCCATCTTGGCCAGGCGCTGCTCCAGCACCTTGAGCTGGATCGCGGCGATCTTGGCGATGTGCTGGGCATCCAGGCCGTGGAACACCACCGTCTCGTCGATACGGTTCAGGAACTCGGGCCGGAAGTGGTTCTTCAGCTCGTCCCACACCGCGTCCTTCACCTCGTCGTACGGCCGGCCCACCATGGCCTGGATCCGGTGCGAACCGATGTTGCTTGTCATCACGATCACCGTGTTCTTGAAGTCCACGGTGCGGCCCTGCCCGTCGGTCAGGCGGCCATCGTCCAGCACCTGCAGCAGCACGTTGAACACGTCGTGGTGCGCCTTCTCGATCTCGTCGAGCAGGATCACGCTATAGGGCTTGCGGCGCACGGCTTCCGTGAGGTAGCCACCCTCCTCGTAGCCGACGTAGCCCGGCGGCGCACCGATCAGGCGCGCCACCGAGTGCTTCTCCATGAACTCGCTCATGTCGACGCGGATCAGGTGCTCTTCGCTGTCGAACAGGAAAGTCGCCAGCGCCTTGCACAGCTCGGTCTTGCCGACGCCCGTGGGGCCGAGGAACAGGAAGGAGCCGGTCGGCCGATTCGGGTCGGACAGGCCCGAGCGCGAACGGCGGATGGCGTTGGCCACGGCGCTGATGGCCTCGTCCTGGCCGACCACGCGCTGGTGCAGCCGCTCTTCCATCAGCAGCAGCTTCTCGCGCTCGCCCTGCATCAGCTTGGACACCGGGATGCCGGTGGCGCGCGCCACCACCTCGGCGATCTCCTCGGCGCCGACCATGGTGCGCAGCAGCTGCGGGCGGCCGCCGTCCTTGGCGGTCTTGGCCTTGCCGGATTCGACGGCCTGCGCTTCCTTGAGCCGCTTCTCCAGCTCGGGCAGCCGGCCGTACTGCAGTTCGGCGACCTTGTTGAAGTCGCCCTTGCGGGTGAACTCCTCGATCTGGCGGCGCAGCTTGTCGATCTCTTCCTTGACCTGGGCCGAGCCCTGGGCCTGCGCCTTTTCGGCTTTCCAGATCTCGTCGAGGTCGGCGATTTCCTTTTGCAGCTTGACGATCTCTTCCTCGATCAGCGCGGCGCGCTTCTTCGAGGCTTCGTCCTTCTCGCGCTTGATGGCCTCGCGCTCGATCTGCAGCTGGATCAGGCGGCGATCGAGCTTGTCCATCACCTCGGGCTTGGAGTCGAGCTCGATCTTGATCTTGGACGCGGCCTCGTCGATCAGGTCGATGGCCTTGTCGGGCAGGAAACGGTCGGTGATGTAGCGATGGGAGAGCTCGGCCGCGGCCACGATGGCCGGGTCGGTGATCTCGACGCCGTGGTGCACCTCGTACTTTTCCTGCAAGCCGCGCAGGATGGCGATGGTCGCTTCCACGCTGGGCTCGTCCACCAGGATCTTCTGGAAGCGGCGCTCCAGCGCGGCGTCCTTCTCGATGTACTTGCGGTATTCGTCCAGGGTGGTCGCGCCGACGCAATGCAGCTCGCCGCGCGCCAGGGCCGGCTTGAGCATGTTGCCGGCGTCGATCGCGCCTTCGGCCTTTCCGGCGCCCACCATGGTGTGCAGCTCGTCGATGAAGACGATGGTCTGGCCCTCGTCCTTCGCCAGCTCGTTCAGCACGGACTTCAGGCGCTCCTCGAATTCGCCGCGGTACTTCGCGCCCGCAAGCAGCGACGCCATGTCGAGCGACAACACCCGCTTGCCCTTGAGCGATTCGGGCACTTCGCCCGCAACGATGCGCTGGGCCAGGCCTTCGACGATGGCGGTCTTGCCGACGCCGGGTTCGCCGATCAGCACCGGGTTGTTCTTGGTGCGGCGCTGCAGCACCTGGATCGCGCGGCGAATCTCGTCGTCGCGGCCGATCACGGGATCGAGCTTGCCCTGGCGGGCCCGCTCGGTCAGGTCCATGCAGTATTTCTTGAGGGCTTCGCGCTGGCCTTCGGATTCGGCGCTGTTCACGCCCGCTCCGCCGCGCACGGCATCCACCGCCGCTTCCAGCGATTTGCGCGTCAGCCCGTTCTCGCGGGCAATCCGGCCGATGTCCTGCTTGGTGTCGGCCAGGGCCAGCAGGAAGAGCTCGCTGGCGATGAACTGGTCGCCGCGCTTGATCGCCTCCTTCTCGGCGGCCTGCATCAGCGACACCAGGTCGCGGCCGACCTGGACCTGTTCCTGGCCCTGGACGGCCGGCCGCTTGTGCATGGCGGCCTCGGCCGCGGCCAGCAGGCCCTGCACATTGACGCCGGCGCGCTGCAGCAGGGCGCGCGGGCCGTCCTCCTGGCGCAGCATGGCCACCAGAACGTGCTCGGGCTCGATGTAGGCGTGGTCATTGCCGAGGGCAAGCGTCTGCGCCTCGGCCAGCGCTTCCTGGAATTTGGTCGTCAGTTTGTCAAGTCGCATGGCAGATAACTCCGTTCGCATACAGCTTAGGCTTCGCCCCAGCTTTTCAAGGGTCAATGTACGTCTGCTGCCAGTCGTGGGCCTGTGACTAGAATCAACTCATGAAGATCCACCAGCTTTCAGTGGCCTACCTTGCGCACCAGGATCGCATCCTGGTGCGGGTCAATACCGCGGCTGCGCAGGAGATGCGCCTCTGGCTGACCCGCCGGCTGATGCTGGTCCTGTGGCCCCAGCTGAGCAAACTGTTCACCAAGCACCTGCTCAAGCTGGAAGCCGCCGGCAAGCTCTCTGGAAACTGCCGACGAGGGCCTGAGGAAAATGCTGGCCGATTTCCGCAAGGAAGAGTTCCTCAAGAACGCGGACTTCGACACACCCTATCAGGAGAACCAGGCGCAGCTGCCTTTGGGCGAGGAGCCGCTGCTGGTGACGGACGTGGACGCGGCACCGCTGCCCAACGGCCGCTTGCGGCTGAGTTTCAACGAGCGGCCGACCGGCCTTGAGAAGCCCCGCAGCTTCCAGATGGAAATGGAGCCCAAGCTGATGCAGGGCCTGATGCACTTGCTGGAGCAGGCGCTGACCCTTTCGCAATGGTCCGAAGCCTTTGGCGCCGGCCCCGTGGCGGTGGAGGATTGTGCGGTCGAACAGGACCCGCCGGCCGCCCGCAAGCCGCGTTACCTGAACTGACAGCACTGCATGCGATCGGTCAAGCCCTCGGTCACCCGGACTTGATCCGGGGTCCACTCCCGCAGGCGGCTCCAGCGCGAAGCCGGCGATGCGCTTGTATTCCTGCGACATGCGGCGCAGTTCTTCCTGGCTGATCAGGTCGTCGATGTGCCGGAACGGCTTGTCGCCGCTGAGTTCGTCCACCTTGGTGTTGATGAAATCCGGCGGCATGGTGCGATTGGTCTCGACGATCTTCGAGGTGGGCCCCAGGCGCAGGGCCTCATAGGCCGACAGTGCGCCGGGCCCGTCCGTGCACGTTGCCAACTGCTGCGCCAGCGTGCGCGCATCAATGATGGCCTGGGCCGAGCCATTGGAGCCGCGAGGGTACATGGGATGGGCCGCATCGCCCAGCAGCGTGACGCGGCCGAAGGTCCAGCGCGGCACGGGGTCCTTGTCCACCATCGGGTACTCGAAGATGCTCGCGGCGCCCGCAATCAGGGCCGGAACGTCGAGCCAGTCAAAACGCCAGTCCTTGAAGATGTCCGCGAAGTCCTGCGGACGGCCGGGCTTGTTCCAGTCGTTCATGGGCGCGCCTTCGCGGCGAATCTCGGCGACCCAGTTCACCAGCTGGTTGCCCTGCCCGTCGACGTTGTCGGCGATGGGATAGATCACCATCTTGCCCGTCTCGATGGAGCCGACGCGCAGGTAGCTCTTGCCGCTGAGGATGGGACGGTGCACCGTAACGCCGCGCCAGGTGTTGATCCCGCCGAAGGCGAGCTTTTCCTGCGGATAGAACTGCGCGGCGCACGGCGGAGTTGACGCCGTCGCAGGCCACCACCACGTCGGCGTGCACAGGCGCACGCGGCGCATCGCTGCTGCTGCGCAAAAGGAGGGTCGCGCTGTCAGCCGCCTGCTGCACCCCCACGCAGCGGTGATCCAGGTGAACATGCTTGGCGCCCAGCCGTTGCAGCACGGCTTCGTAGAGCACGCGATGCAACTTGCCCCGGCCGATGCCGATCTCCGGCAACTCATAGCCGGCGTGGCGGCCGCGCGGCTCGCGGTAGATGAACTGGCCGAAACGGTTGAAAAAAACGCTTTCAAGATTCTCGATGCCGGCCGCCTCCAGCTGGGGCTGCAGGCCCAGCTCAGCCAGTTCGCGCATCGCGTGCGGCAGCAAGGTGATGCCCACGCCGATCTCGCGCACCTCGGGAACGGTTTCGTAGAGATCGCAAGCCAGGCCCCTTCGGTGCAAGGCCAGTGCCAGGCTGAGGCCCCCGATGCCGGCGCCGACGATTGCGATCTTCATGGTCTGGCTGCCGCCGCTATTCGGCCGTGATATTGCGGGCCTTGATCAGCTCGGCCCACCGCTGCGCATCCTGCGCCACCAGGCGGCTGAACTCCTCGGGGCTGCTGGTGGCGGGGTCCATGCCCTGCGTTTCGAATGCGGAGCGAACTTCGGGTGTGGCCAGGATGTCCTTGAGCTCGCGGTTGAGGCGGCTCACGAACTCCGGCGAAGTACCGGGCGGCGCGAAGATGCCGTACCACATCGCCACGTTGACGTTGCCGGCTCTGGCTTCGGCGAGGGTTGGCACATCGGGCAGCAGCGCATGGCGCTTATCGCTGCCGATGCCCAGCGCCACCAGCTTGCCGGCCTTCACATGCGGCAGCGCCACGTGGATGGGCAGGAACGCCACCTCGACCTGGCCGCCCAGCAAGTCGGTGACCGCGGGCGCCGTGCCGCGATAGGGGATATGGGTGAGGAAAATGCCCGCTGTGGACTTGAACAGTTCCATCGACAGGTGATGCGGCGTGCCGACGCCCGGGCTGGCGTAATTGATGGAGCCCGGCCGGCTCTTGGCGGCGGCGATGAGCTCGGCTGCCGACTTGTAGCCCGTATTCGGACTGGCGACCAGCAGCAATTGGCCCCAGCTGGTCAGCGACACCGGCACCAGGTCTTTCACGGGATCGAAGGGCAGCTTGGGATAGAGGCTGCGATTCATCACCAGTGTGTTGACACTGACCAGCAGGGTCGAGCCATTGGGCGCCGCCCGGACCACCGCCTCGGTGCCGATATTGCCCGAGGCGCCTGCACGGTTGTCCACGACCACCGGGCGGCCCAGCCGTTCGCCCAGCTTGGGGCCCACGGTGCGGGCAATGAGATCGATGCCCGTGCCGGGCGTGAAGGGAACGATGAGGCGCAGCGGTGCCTGGGCTGGGCTGCGGGGAAGCGGCAGGCGCCTGGGCGGCAGCGCCGAAGGCAGCCAGCGCACTCAGCGCCAGCACGGCGGCTTGCCGCCAGAAGGAAACCATGCTTTTCCCCCTTAAGTGTGTATGCTAACTATTATTGGCGGCCGCGCGCCGAGGCACAATCCATGCATTCCCTAAACACCAGCCAGTTCGTGTCCTCAAACCCCAAGACGCCCGTCAGCCTGTCCCGCCTCTACGCCCGCCCGGGCTTCCTGCTGCGGCGCGCGCACCAGATATCAGCCGCCGTGTTCGAGGACGAGTGCCGCGAGCTGGCGCTGACGCCGGCGCAGTTCGGGGTGCTCACGGTGCTCAGGTCGCACCCGGGGCTGGGCCAGTCCAGCCTGGCGCGGGCGCTGGGCTTCGACAAGGTGACGGTGCTGCGGGTGCTGCGCGGTCTGGAAACGCGCGGCTTCGTCGCCCGGGCGCCCGCCGCGGACAACAAGCGCAACGTCTCGGTGGCACTGACGGCCGAGGGCATGGCGGTGTTGAAGCAGGCACAGAAGCCGGCCGAGAGGGCCTACAAGCGCCTCCTGGCCCCGCTCGACAAGACCCAGCAAGCCCAGTTGATCGAGCTGCTGCAACTGCTGACCGGCGAACTCGAAGACGACGCAAGAGCGGCGTTCGTGCCGCCCAGCCAGCAGCTGATGCGGAGTCCGTGCGGCTCCTAGGCGTTGTCCGCCTTGATTCCCCACTTGGCCAGTGCCGCGTCATCACTCGCGCGGGCATCGACCCACTGCGCCCCCTGCGCCGTCTGCTCCTTCTTCCAGAACGGCGCCTGCGTCTTGAGGTAGTCCATCAGGAACTCGCAGGCCTTGAAGCTTTCACCCCTGTGGGCGGAAGTCACGGCCACCATCACGATCTGGTCCAGCGGCTGCAGCACGCCGACGCGATGGACCACTCGGGCGGCGTAGATGTCGAAGCGGCGCTGCGCCTCGTCGATCATGGCCTCTATGGCCTTCTCCGTCATGCCCGGGTAGTGCTCGAGTTCCATGCTGAGCACGGGCGCCGGCCGTGGAGCCACATTCGCTTCGCGAACAGTGCCCACGAAACTGCACACCGCGCCCACGCGCTTGTCCTGCCGGCGCAGGGCCGCGATCTCGTCGGCGAGGTTGAAATCCTCGGTCTGGACGGAAACGCGCGCGCTCATTTTCAGCCTCCGGTCACCGGCGGAAAGAACGCGACTTCGCAGCCTTCGCTCAGCGTCGCGGCCTCGTCGCTCATCACCTGGTTCAGGGCCATGCGCACCGCCTTGCCGCGCGCAAGGGCCTGGGCATAAGCGCCGCCGCGGGCAACCAGCTCGTCGCGCAGTGCCTGCAGGTTGGCCGACGACGTTTCCACCGCTTCGCCCCCCTGCCCCAGCGCCTCGCGGATCGACGCGAAGTACTTGACGGTGAGTTTCATGACAGCAGTTCCGCGAAGGAAATGAACGACACGGCGTCACCGCGCGCGATGGTCTGCCCGGGCGGGTTGTCGATCAGTCCGTCGCCCCAGGCCACCGAGGTCAGCACGCCGGAGCTCTGGTTGGGGAACAGGTCCAGGCCGCCCTCGGCGTTGCGGCGCGCGCGCAGGAACTCGCGGCGCTTGTCGGCGCGCGGCCAGTTGAAATGAGCGGGCAAGGACACTGGCTTGGGCACGGTCTGGCTGGCGCCCTGCAGCCTCAGCAGGAATGGCCGCACCAGCAGCAGGAAGGTGACGAAGCTGGAGACCGGATTGCCGGGCAGGCCGATGAAATGCGAGGCGCCGACCTTGCCATAGGCGAACGGCTTGCCAGGCTTGATCGGCGATCTGCCAGAGATCGAGGGAGCCCAGCGATTGCACGGCGGGCTTGATGTGGTCTTCCTCGCCCACCGACACGCCGCCGCTGGTGAGGATGAGGTCGTGCGCCTGCGCCGCGACGCGCAAAGCCTGCTGGGTTGCGTCGCAGCCGGTCCGGCACGATTCCGTAGTCGGTGACCTCGCAGCCGAGGCGCTTGCAGCAGCGCCCTGAGGAAAAAGCGGTTGGAGTTGTAGATGGCGCCCGGCTTCATCTGCGTCGGGCGGCACCTGCCCCGGGCATCACCAGTTCGTCGCCGGTGGAAAAGAGCGCCACCCGGGGACGGCGCGCTACCTGCAATTGATCCAAGCCGACGCTGGCCGCCAGGCCGAGCCCGGCGGGCGTCAGGCGCTCGCCCTTGGCCAGCACCGTGGCGCCACGCTGGATGTCCTCGCCGCTCTGGCGGATCCACTGGCCGGGCTTGGGCACGCCCAGGATGCGCACCTTCTGCTCGCCGGCAGGCTCGGTGTCTTCCTGCATCACGACCGCATCGGCGCCGGCGGGAATGGTCGCGCCGGTGAAGATGCGGGCTGCACTGCCCGGCACCAATGGCTCGGCAGCGCTGCCGGCGGGAATGCGCTGGCTGACAGGCAGCGACACACCACCTTCGGCGATCTCGCTGCTGCGCACCGCATAGCCATCCATGGAGCTGTTGTCCTGCGGCGGCACCTGCAGCCCGGACACCAGGTCCTGCGCCAGCACGCGCCCGTCCGCGTCGAAGGTCGACACCGTCTCGGTGCCCTCCAGCGGCTGCGCATGCGCCAGCAACTCGGCCAATGCATCGTCGAGCGGCCGCAGGGCAGGACGGGGGACGTCATGAAAACATCTCCGGGTGGTAGTCGAAGCGGTGCTGATTGTCCATGCAGCCACTGGGCCACTGCTTCCGGATCGTTCAAATCCAGCACGGGGCGCAGGGTGGCCTGGGGCAGCTGCGCCGGCGAGTCGGTGGCGATCGCCACGATGAAATCGTCGTCGGGATACAGCGCCGGCTTGCCCGATGCGCCGCGCCAGACCTCGATCTTGAGGACATCGCTTTCCTTGAAGCCCTCCACCAGCACCCAGTCGACGCCTTCGTAGAGCTCGGCGATCAGGTGGTGCACCGTGAGCTGCGCGGGCTGCTCGAACTCGCGGATCAGCGCCAGGCGCTGGTTGGACGCCACGACCACCTCGAAGGCGCCGGCTTCGCGATGCCGGTAGGTGTCCTTGCCGGGATGGTCGATGTCGAACTTGTGGTGCGCATGCTTGACGACCGAAACGCGCAGGCCGCGCAGCTTGAGGGCGGGAATCAGGCGCTCGACCAGCGTGGTCTTGCCCGAGCCCGAGAAACCGGCAAAGCCGACGACTTTCATAGGCACCTCAGCCGTAAATCAGGCACAGTGCCCGGCGATGAATCCTTTGACTGCCTGCGCGTCGGCCGGCAACACCGTGACGCGCTTGGGCAGTTGCTCGATTCCCTGGAACCGCGCCGGGCGGTCGGGCTCGCGGCCCAGCGCCTCGACGATGGTCGCCGCGAACTTGATCGGCAGCGCCGTCTCCAGCACGATCATCGGCACGCCGGGCTGCAGGTGTTCGCGCGCCACCTTCAGGCCGTCGGCGGTGTGGGTGTCGATCACGAGCTCGAAGCGCTCGTGGGTGTCGCGAATGGTGGCAAGGCGGTCGGCGTGGGTGCTCTTGCCGCTGACGAAGCCGTAGCGCTGTGCGGCCTGCTTGAACGGCCGGCTCGGCGCTCAGGTCGAAGCGGCCTTTCGCGGCCAGCTGCTCGCCGAACAAGGCCCGGACCCTTGCGCCGTCGCGGCCCGAGCAGGTCGAACACGAAGCGCTCGAAGTTGCTGGCCTTGCTGATGTCCATCGAGGGGCTGGAGGTCTCGTGGGTGTCGGCGCTCGAGCGCACGCGGTAGACGCCGGTGCGGAAGAACTCGTCCAGCACGTCGTTCTCGTTGGTCGCCAGCACCAGCTGCTCGATCGGCAGGCCCATCGATGCGCGCCACGTGGCCGGCGCAGATGTTGCCGAAGTTGCCGGAGGGAACGGTGAAGCTCACCTTCTGGTCGTTGCGCCTGCGTCGCCTGGAAGTAGCCGGCAAAGTAGTACACGACCTGCGCCACCAGCCGCGCCCAATTGATGGAGTTGACGGTGCCGATCTTGTACTTGCGCTTGAATTCCAGGTCGTTCGAAACGGCCTTGACGATGTCCTGGCAGTCGTCGAAGACGCCCTCGATCGGCGATGTTGTGGATGTTGGCGTCCTGCAGGCTGAACATCTGGGCCTGCTGGAACGGGCTCATGCGGCCGTGGGGCGAGGTCATGAAGACGCGCACGCCCTTCTTGCCGCGCATCGCGTATTCGGCCGCGCTGCCGGTGTCGCCGCGAGGTCGCGCCCAGGATGTTCAGCTCCTCGCCACGGCGGGCCAGTTCGTACTCGAACAGGTTGCCCAGCAGCTGCATCGCCATGTCCTTGAAGGCCAGCGTGGGGCCGTTGGACAGGGCTTCCAGGCTACAGGCCGTCTTCCAGCTTCGCGCAGCGGCACGATCGCCTGCGTGCCGAACACCTCTTCGGTGTAGGTCTTGCGGCAGATCGCCTTCAGGTCGGCTGCCGGGATGTCGTCGATGTAGAGCGACAGGATCTCGAACGCCAGCTCGGCGTAGGGCAAGCCGCGCCACTTGGCGAGCGTGGCGGCGTCGACCTGCGGATAGCGCTCCGGCAGGTACAGGCCGCCGTCGGGCGCCAGGCCCTCGAGCAGGATCTCGCAGAAATGCTTGCGGTCGGGATGGCCGCGCGTGGACAGGTAGCAGCATGTCAGGACGAGTTCTTCCTTGCGGATGCGCGCGATCGGCGCCAGCACGGTGGGCAGGCGCCTGCATCTGGGCGATCACTTCGTTCATCGTGCCTTCGCGCACGCTGTGCGTCAGGATGATCAGGTCGGTCTGCGTCTCTCGCCCTCGCCGGCCTCGCGTTGCAGCATGGCGTCGATGCTGATGCCGGCTTCGGCCAGCAGGCCCGTGACCTTGGCCAGCACGCCGGCCTGGTCGGCCACGCGCAGGCGCAGGTAGTAGCTGGTCACGACCTCGCTCATCGGCAGCACCGGCAGCATCGCTCATCGCATCGGGCTGGAACGCCAGGTGCGGCACGCGATGCGCGGCATCGGCCGTGTGCAGGCGGGTGATGTCCACCAGGTCGGCGATCACGGCGCTGGCCGTCGGCTCGCTGCCCGCACCCTTGCCGTAGTACAGCGTGGTGCCGACGGCGTCGCCCTGCACCACCACCGCGTTCATCGCGCCTTCGACGTTGGCGATCAGCCGCTTGGCCGGCACCAGCGCCGGGTGCACGCGCAGCTCGATGCCCTTGCGCCGTGCGCTTGGTGATGCCCAGGAGCTTGATGCGATAGCCCAGCTGCTCGGCGTACTTGATGTCCTGCGCGCGCCAGCTTGGTGATGCCTTCGACATAGGCCTTGTCGAACTGCACCGGGATGCCGAAGGCGATGGCGCGACATCATGCGTGGCCTTGTGCGCGGCGTCCACGCCCTTCGATGTCGAAGGTCGGGTCGGCCTCGGCATAGCCCAGGCGCTGCGCCTCCTTGAGCACCACGTCGAAGTCCAGCCCCTTGTCGCGCATCTCGGACAGGATGAAGTTGGTGGTGCCGTTGATGATGCCGGCGATCCACTCGATGCTGTTGGCGGTGAGGCCTTCGCGCAGCGCCTTGATGATCGGGATGCCGCCGGCCACTGCGGCCTCGAAGGCCACCATCACGCCCTTGGCGATGCGCCGCGGCGAAGATCTCGGTGCCGTGCACGGCCAGCAGCGCCTTGTTGGCCGTGACCACGTGCTTGCCCGCCTCGATGGCCTCCATGCACCAGCGCCTTGGCCATGCCGTAGCCCCCGATCAGCTCGACGACGATGTCGATCTCGGGGTTGGCGATAACCGCGCGCGCATCGTTCACGACCTGCACCGCGTTGCCGACCGCGGCTTGCGCCCGCGCCGTGTCCAGGTCGGCGACCATCGTGATCTCGATGCCGCGGCCGGCGCGGCGCTTGATCTCTTCCTGGTTGCGCTTCAGGACGTTGAAGACGCCGTTGCCGACGGTGCCTATGCCCAGCAGGCCTACTTGGATGGCTTTCATGACGAGTGACGTTTTCTGTAGTGTTCGAGGAATCTCGCGATGCGGCCGACGGCTTCGCGCAGATCGTCTTCATGGGGCAGGAAGACGATGCGGAAATGGTCCGGCGTGGCCCAGTTGAAGCCCGTGCCCTGCACCAGCATCACCCGGGTTTCCTGCAGCAGCTCCAGGAAGAACTGGCGGTCGTCGGCGATCGGGTAGACCTTGGGGTCGAGCCGGGGAAACATGTAGAGAGCGGCCGTGGGCTTGACGCAGGTGACGCCCGGGATGGCGGTGATCAGATCGTAGGCCAGGTCGCGCTGGCGGCGCAAGCGCCCGCCCTCGCCCACCAGCTCATTGATGCTCTGGTAGCCGCCCAGCGCGGTCTGGATCGCGTACTGGCCCGGAACGTTGGCGCACAGCCGCATGTTCGTGAGCATGTTCAGGCCTTCGATGTAGTCGGCCGCGGGCTTCTTGTCGCCCGACACCACCATCCAGCCGGCGCGGTAGCCGCACGAACGGTAGCTCTTGGACAGCGAATTGAAGGTCAGCGTCAGAACGTCCTCCGACAGGCTGGCGATGGCCGTGTGCTTCACTCCGTCGTACAGCACCTTGTCGTAGACCTCGTCCGCGAAGATCACGAGGTTGTGCGCGCGGGCGATTTCCACGATCCCCTTGAGCAGCTCGTCCGAATACAGCGCTCCGGTCGGGTTGTTGGGGTTGATGACCACGATGCCCTTGGTCCGCGGCGTGATCTTGCCGCGGATGTCCGCCAGGTCCGGCATCCAGCCGTTGGCTTCCTCGCACAGGTAGTGCACCGGCGTGCCGCCGGACAGGCTCGCGGCGGCGGTCCAGAGCGGATAGTCGGGCGCGGGCAGGAGCAGTTCGTCGCCATTGTCCAGCAGCGCATTGGTGGCCATCGCGATCAGCTCACTCGCGCCATTGCCGAGGTAGATGTCATCCAGGGTGACGCCCGGGATGCCCTGCTTCTGGGTTTCATGCATCACGGCCTTGCGCGCCGCGAAGATGCCCTTGCTGTCCGAATAGCCTGACGAGTTGGCCAGGTTGTGCGCCATGTCCAGCTGGATTTCCTCGGGCGCGTCGAAGCCGAACACGGCGAGGTTGCCGATGTTGAGCTTGATGATCTTGTGGCCCTCTTCTTCCATCTGCCGGGCCGCATCCATGATGGGACCGCGGATGTCGTACAGGACGTTGGCGAGCTTGGCTGACTTCTGGACGGTTTTCAAAAAGCCCCTCCGGACCGTTTTCTAAGGGTGAAAACCTATAATTTGACCATAGTTCTGCATACTTTTAGTGCAGCGCACCAAAGCCCCCTCGCGCCATGAAGCTGCAACCCGACAAATCCGACGTGCAATCCATCAGCGGCTATGGGCCGGGATGGGTGGGCGTTGATGCGGAAAAGATCACGCACAGCGTCATCTTGAGCTCCCGGGGCGAGCGCATTGCCTGGCCCGCAGAGCGCTTCGAAGACCTGGGCGCCGAGCATTTCGAGCTGCTGGCCCAGGTGGAGGCCGAGGTCATCATTTTCGGCAGCGGCTCGCGCATCCGCTTCCCCCAGGCCGGCATGGCTCAAGCCGCTCATGGCCAAGCGCATCGGCATCGAGACCATGGACACGGCCGCGGCCTGCCGCACCTACAACATCCTGGCTCAGGAAGGGCGCAGCGTGGCAGTAGCCCTTCTGCTTGAGCAGGCGGCCTGACCGCCTAGGGCCCGTAGAGGCCGTTTCAGGGTAAAATTGCAGGTTGCAACGGGATATCCCCCAGAAGTAGCAACGAGCAATCCTGTCACACGAGAAACAAATTCATGGCGATCGTTGTCAACAAACCCATCCCCGAATTTGAAGCAATCGCCACGGGCGGCCTCAAAGTCACCAATACCTCCCACAACGGCCATGTTCTGGTGCTGTACTTCTACCCGAAGGACAACACCCCCGGCTGCACGACCGAGGCCATGCAGTTCCGCGACAAGTACAAGGACTTCGTGAAGGCCGGCGCGACCGTGTTCGGCGTTTCGCGCGACAACATGAAGTCGCACGACGACTTCAAGGCCAAGCTCGAACTGCCGTTCGAACTGATCGCGGACACCGAAGAGAAGATGTGCCACATGTTCGGCGTGGTCAAGAACAAGATCATGTACGGCAAGAAGGTCAAGGGCATCGAGCGCAGCACCTTCCTGATCGGCGCCGACGGCCTGCTCAAGCAGGAATGGCGCGGCCTGAAGGTGCCCGGCCATGTGGACGAGGTGCTCAAGGCCGTCAAGCTGCTGAAGAAAGCTGCTTGACGTTTTGTAGCAACAAGCGGCATGGCGCCTTGTGGTGCCACGCCAGTTGTGCATAATGAATTCATGCAGTTGACCCTGACGCCACGCGTCATCACCGCTAAACCAGTCAAAGCCGCCCGGCTCGCCAGGCGGCTTTTTCACTTCCTGACCTTCTCATCCGGGAACCTGCCGCCCTATGCCATTGCCCCCCGCCCCCACCAAGCGCGCCGCCCTGCTACCGCCGGAAGCCTACGACGCTCCGGCCCGTTCCTCGCACAAGGGTTCGCGAAAATCGGAGGCGGTCCAGACCGATAGCCCGCTGGCTGAAAAGCCCCAGGCCCTGGACTTCGATCCCCGGGGCGGTGGTGAACTTCATCCGGAGGCGTTCCGCGAGGACACGGGCCATCTCGACCTGCCCGAACTTGGCGCCCTACAAGAGGCGTGCGGCAGTCGAGCCCCAGCCCGCGCCGCGCCCCGCCCGCAAGGCCAAGCCCACCGGCCCGGCCAAGCTGTTCGTGCTGGACACCAACGTGCTGCATGCACGACCCGATGAGCCTGTTCCGCTTCGAGGAACACGACATCTTCCTGCCGATGATCGTGCTGGAAGAGCTCGACGGCCACAAGAAGGGCATGACGGAAGTCGCCCGCAACGCGCCGCCAGGCCAGCCGCACGCTCGACGCCCTGGCCGGCGCCCAGGGCGCCGACATCGCCAGCGGCCTGAAGCTCGCACCACGGGCCACCCCGAGGCTCGGCGGCAACCTGTTCTTCCAGACCCAGGCGCTGGCCAACAACCTGCCGGCCAGCCTGCCGCAAGGCAAGGCCGACAACCAGATCCTTGGCGTCGTCCAGTCCCTGCGCGAACAGCACGCGCCGCGCGAGGTGGTGCTGGTGTCCAAGGACATCAACATGCGCGTCAAGGCGCGGGCGCTGGGCCTGGCGACCGACGACTACCAGAACGACAAGACGCTGGACGACCTGGAACTGCTGTATTCCGGCTCGCTCGCGCTGCCGCCCGACTTCTGGGCCAAGCACGGCAAGACCATCGAGAGCTGGCAAAGCGGCCAGCACACCTTCTACCGCATCACCGGGCCCATCGTGCCCAGCTTGCTGATCAACCAGTTCGTCTATTTCGAGTCGCCCGGCGAGCCCAGCCTGTATGCGCGCGTGACCGAAATCCGGGCCAAGACCGCGGTGCTCAAGACGCTGAAGGACTACGGCCACCTGAAGAACTCCGTCTGGGGCGTGACCACGCGCAACCGCGAGCAGAACTTCGCGATGAACCTGCTGATGGACCCCGAGGTCGACTTCGTCACCCTCACCGGCACCGCCGGAACCGGCAAGACGCTGATGGCCCTGGCCTCGGGCCTCACGCAGGTGCTGGACGACCGCCGCTATACCGAGATCATCATGACCCGCGCCACCGTGAGCGTGGGCGAGGACATCGGTTTCCTGCCCGGCACCGAGGAGGAAAAGATGGGCCCGTGGATGGGCGCGCTCGACGACAACCTGGAGGTGCTGGCCAAGACCGAAACGGCCGCCGGCGAATGGGGCCGCGCCGCCACCAACGAACTGATCCGCAGCCGCATCAAGATCAAGAGCATGAACTTCATGCGCGGCCGCACCTTCCTGAACAAGTACGTGATCATCGACGAGGCGCAGAACCTGACGCCCAAGCAGATGAAGACGCTGATCACGCGCGCCGGCCCGGGCACCAAGATCATCTGCATGGGCAACCTCGCGCAGATCGACACGCCCTACCTCACCGAGGGCTCGTCGGGCCTCACCTTCGCGGTGGACAAGTTCAAGGGCTGGCCGCACAGCGGGCACATCACGCTGGCTCGTGGCGAGCGCTCGCGGCTGGCGGACTTCGCAAGCGAAGTGCTCTAGAGATCCCGCGGCCGATCGGCCGTCACCAAAGCAGTGACAGCGTGCCCTGTGCATCCGCTGTCACGTGCGT
This sequence comes from uncultured beta proteobacterium, assembly GCA_963722025.1. Taxonomy (GTDB): domain Bacteria; phylum Pseudomonadota; class Gammaproteobacteria; order Burkholderiales; family Burkholderiaceae_C; genus Ramlibacter. The sequence continues at coordinate 100,588 of CAVRNE010000044.1, read as the reverse complement.
GCCCAATGCGCGGCCTTCCCTCTCGAGGGTGCCGCGCAGCCACGACACATCGTCGGCGGCCGCGCGTTCCAGGCGAAAGCGGCGGATGCGCATCGGCACCGCGTCCAGGCCGATCAATTCGCCGGTGGCCGAGTCGAGTACGGGAAAGTACATCAGCGAAAGATCGGGCCGGTATTGCTCATGCCCCGAGATGCCTTCGTAGTCATTCAGGAAATCGCCGCACCCGTAGAGAATCAGCTTGCCCTGATGGACCTCGATGCCTTTGACGTGGTGAGAGGAATGGCCGTAGACGATGTCGGCGCCGCCTGCATCTATGAGCCCATGCGCAAACGCGCGTTCCCCGCGCGGGATGTCGAACCCCCAGTTTTCGCCCCAATGCACTGACGCCACGACGACGTCGCCGGCCCGCCGGTGCTGGAGCATCACTTCGGCGGCAAGCTCCGCAGTCCGGCCGGACAACTCGCCCAGGAAGTTGACTCCGCCGCGCTCGCGGGTTGCGGCCCAGGCGGCGGGGGTGCCGCTGGTCGGCGTCGCGTATGCAAAAACGAGGACCCTGCCCCCGGCCGCGGGCAGTTCCATCACCGCAGGCGCCCCTGCTTCCTGCGCATCCCGGCCGGCACCGGCCGTGCGCAAACCGGCCGCGTGCAAGACGCTGAGCGTTTGGGCAAGCCCCGCGCGTCCCCAGTCCAGGACGTGGTTGTTGGCGAGAACACAGCAATCGATTCCTGCACTCGTGATGCATGGCAAGTTGTCCGGATGCATGCGGTAGTGAATCCCCTTGCCGGGCTGCGCGTCGTCGCTGGTGGTGACCGCGGTTTCGAGATTGACGATGCGAGCGTTGGGCCTGCGCTCGCGCAGCACCGCAAGAGCTTCTCCCCAGGGGTAGGAAAAGTCGAGCCCGCGCCCGATGAAGCCGGCCACGCGTTCGGCCAGCTGGACATATCCGACGGCCGAGCGCATATACGATTCAAACAGGTCAGGCTTGCCCGGATGGGGAAGCACCTGGTCGATGCCCCGGCCGGTCATGACGTCGCCGCAAAGGAACAGCCGCACAGGCATGGGCATGCTCATCGATAGCGCGTAAACAAACGAGCCCAGTGTAAAAGACTGCGCGGCGAAACTCAAGCACCTTCCAGTTCCTAAACTGGGAACATGTCGCACGAGAAATACGAGGAGTACCAGGAGCATCGCGCATGCCATGCGTGCGTGGTGGCGTGCAACCATTGCGCGGCCTGCTGCCTGCAGGAAGGGACGTCAAGCCCATGGTTCGCTGCATCGGGCTCGACATGGACTGCGCGCAGCATGCCAGTTGGCGATTGCCTTCATGGCCGGCGGCAGCGAGCATGTCGCGGCCGCGTGCAATTATGCGCTGAAATCTGCCAGGCCTGTGGTGACGAATGCGCGAGCATGACATGGACCACTGCCAGCAATGCGCCGAGGCCTGCCGGCGCTGCGCGAAGAATGCCGCAAGATTGCGGCCACTGCCTAGGCTCGCCGCCTCACCGCATCGGGGCGCGCTTGACAAGCTCCTGCCTGAACTCGGCAAGCTTGGCCTTGAGCCGGCGTTGGTTCACCGACCCTACACGCACGAGGATCTTCTGCCCGGCCGATAGCGACTCGAGGTCGGGGTCGGCGAATTCGTACCGCACCCACGGCCGAAGCGGCGTGATGGGTCCCTTCACCTCGGTCAACTGGAGCTTCACCGGGTACCCGGCATCCGGCGTGGCAAGCAGCACGTCGATCACGTCGATCAGCCGGTCGTTGAAGTAGCGATCGGGGAAGCCCAATTCCTCGTATGCCCGCTGCAACAAGGGGTACATCCGAACGTAGAGACCGACGACGCGAATTGGATCGACCTCCTCGACCAGCAGCACCAGCGGTGTGTATCGGCTGCCGTTGTCGGCGCCGATGACCGGGGCACCGTCAAGCTGGTCGACCGTGAATCGGTCGGGCGTGGGATGAACGGGCCAGAGCATGGCAGGTGCATGCGATCTTCCCAGGTTGTCTATCGTGGTGACCAGGCGGCGCGGGAACTCGTCGATCTGCAAGAACGTGGCGACGGCCTTCGCACCGAGCAGATCGATCAATACCCGTCCGACATCGCTGGCGCCCAGCCGCGCGGTCCATGGCGTCTCGACCGGATGCCTGACCGATGGCTCGGACGACGCAGTGGCTTCGTTGTCGGTGATTGCAGCGGGCTCAGGCACCCACGCGCTGGGCGCTTCCGTTCCCGGCCCCTGGAGCAGCCCCATGCGCCACAGCGTCAGGCCAACAGCGATGGCGCCCGCCATGATCAGCAAAACCAGAGATTGATTCACCCGGACCATGGGCAAAATCTAACATAACGGAATCGCCTCGCCAGGGTCAGCAGTCGGGCTGGGACTCAGCCCTTAGAAATCGCCGCCCGCCCGAGGCCAGGCTTTCGAAGCGCGTCATTTCCTTCAGGAACGCCAGCTTCACGGTCCCGGTGGGGCCGTTTCGCTGCTTGCTGATGATGATTTCGGTGACGCCGGGCTCCTTGGAGTCCTTGTTGTAATAGTCGTCACGGTAGATGAACATGATGAGGTCGGCGTCCTGCTCGATGGCGCCCGATTCGCGCAGGTCGCTCATCATCGGCCGCTTGTCGGTGCGCGACTCCACGCCGCGGCTGAGCTGCGACAGCGCGATCACCGGGCATTGAAGCTCCTTGGCCAGCATCTTGAGGCCGCGCGAGATTTCACCCACCGCGGTCGCGCGGTTCTCGTCGTTCATGCTGGTGGACACGCTCATGAGCTGCAGGTAGTCCACCACGATCAGGCCGAGCTTGCCGCACTGGCGCGCCAGCCGGCGCGCATTGGCGCGCAGTTCGCTGGTCGTGAGGCCGGGCGTCTCGTCGATGTGCAGCGAGATATTGCGCAGCTTCTCGATCGCTTCCGTCAGGCGCGGCCACTCGGCGTCGGTGAGCTTGCCGGTGCGCAGGTGCCCCTGGTCGATGCGGCCGATCGAGCCGACGATACGCACCGCCAGCTGGCTGGCGCCCATTTCCATGGAGAACACGGCCACGGGCAGGCCTTCGTTCAGCGCCACGTGCTCGGCGATGTTGATCGCCAGCGCGGTCTTGCCCATGGACGGGCGCGCCGCCAGGACGATCATGTCGCCGGCCTGCATGCCCGAGGTCATGCGGTCCAGGTCGTAGAAGCCGGTGGGCACACCCGTGATGTCGTTCGGGTTGTCCGCCATCTCCTGCACGCGGTCCAGCAGCTGCACGACGAGGCTGTCCATCCCCTGGAAGCCCTGCTTCATGCGCGAGCCTTCCTCGCCGATGTTGAAGATCTTCTGTTCGGCTTCGTCGAGGATCTTGTCGACCGCCTTGCCTTGTGTGTTGAATGCGGCGGTGGCGATCTCGTCGCTCGCGCTCACCAGCTTGCGCAGGATCGAACGCTCACGCACGATCTCCGCATAGCGGCGGATGTTGCTTGCGCTGGGCACGTACTGCGCCAGCGAATTCAGGTAGGCCAGCCCACCGACCTCTTCCGCCTTGCCGAGGCCCTGCAGCTGCTCGTAGACGGTAATGACGTCGGCCGGCTTGCTGGCGTTGATCAGGCCGCCGATCGACGCGTAGATCAGCCGGTGCTCATACCGGTAGAAATCGCTGTCGGTGAGAAGGTCGCCGACGCGGTCCCAGGCGTCGTTATCCAGCAGCAGGCCGCCCAGCACGCTGGATTCGGCTTCGATGGAGTGCGGCGGGATGCGCAGCTGGGCGATCTGGCTGATCGCGCGAAAATTCGTCGCCGACGGAGGTGAGAACTGCGGACATTGATTCCTTGGGGATGGCCACGAATGCTACGCCGAGCTGCGCCGGCGTCACTGCATAAGCCTGTGGATAAGACGTGGGTTTCCAGTGGAGACGTACGCGTGTGACAACGCTGGCGGCCGAAAAAGAAAAGCCGCCCGAAGAGCGGCTCGACAGGACAAGGCCGCACGGCGGCCTTGTTCTCACTTGGCGTAGCCTTAAGCTGTTTCGCCCAGCACGGTGACGTTGATGTCGACCACCACGTCCGTGTGAAGCGCCACGCTGACGCTGCTCTCGCCAACGGTCTTGATCGGGCCATTGGGCATGCGCACCTGCGCCTTGACGACCTTGTAGCCTTGCTTGTTGAGCTCTTCGGCGATGTCGAAGTTGGTGACCGAGCCGAACAGGCGGCCGTCCACGCCGGCCTTCTGGGTCAGCTTGACGGTGGTGCCGGCGAGCTTTTCGCCCTGCTTCTGCATTTCGACCAGCTTGGCGGCAGCGGCTTTTTCGAGTTCGACGCGCTTGGCTTCGAATTCGGCCTTGTTGGCTTCGGTGGCGCGGCGGGCGCGGCCTTGGGGGATCAGGAAGTTGCGGGCGTAGCCGTCCTTGACCTTGACGATTTCGCCGAGGTTACCGAGGTTGACGACCTTGTCGAGCAGAATGACTTGCATGTTGTTCGCCCCTTAGATGCGGTGCTGGTCGCTGTACGGGACCAGGGCCAGGAAGCGCGCGCGCTTGATGGCGGTGTTGAGCTGGCGCTGATAGATCGCGCGGGTGCCGGTGAGGCGGGCCGGGATGATCTTGCCGTTTTCGGCGATGAAATCGCGCAGGGTGTCGACGTCCTTGTAGTCGATTTCCTCGACGCCGGCGACGGTGAAGCGGCAGAAGCGCTTGCGCTTGAACAGCAGCGACTGGGTGTTGCGCTTCGGACGCTTGTCCTTGTTGAATTTCTTGAACGTGGCCATTTGATCTCCTGATGTTGGGGACAGAGCTAAAGTCTGTCCCGCAAAAACTTGATGAAATTAATCTTGACTGAATGACTGGATGTGGAGCACGGGGTGCTTGCCGTTGCGCGGTGTCGCCAGGAATCCGGTGAACTTCCAGCTGCTGCCTAGAGCCTGCTTGCCGAGGGTCTCGGCCACGCTGCCAAAGGCCACTGCCTTGATCGCCGCCTTGACCTGCCTGACCTGCCCTGCTTCGGTGACCTCGGACTCGTGTTCGAGCCTGAAATCCAGGGCCGGAAGTCCGGCGGGCGTGTATCGCAAGGCACTGGCCTGCGCGATACAGGCGCTCAAGACAAGCTGGTTCACTGCTTGCCGGCGCGCACCATCAGCTGTTGGCGTACTCCGCCTGCTGGGCCTTGCGGGCCTCTTCGCGCTCGACGGTCCTCATCATGGAAGACGGGCCGGTATCGGCCTTCTTCCTGACGACCGTCAGGTGGCGCAGCACGGCGTCGTTGAAGCGGAATGCGTGCTCCAGTTCGGCCATCACGGGCTGGTCGGCCTCGATGTTCACGCACAGGTAGTGGGCCTTGGCGAGCTTGTTGATCTGGTAGGCCAGCTGGCGGCGTCCCCAGTCTTCGACACGGTGCACTTTGCCGCCGCCGGCGGTGATCATGCCCTTGTAGCGTTCCAGCATGGCCGGAACCTGTTCGCTCTGGTCCGGATGGATCAGCAAGATGATTTCGTAATGACGCATAAGGCTCCTTGAGGATGAGATTGCAGCCACCCATCGGCGTCGGACGTGGTGTGGCAAGGAAAGCCCATGATTCTAGCAGACGCTGCGCCAGAGGGTCGGGCCGCGGTCCGTCGGCTGGCTGGCGTCCCAGGGTGGGATGATGTCGCATGCGGCCTGTTTCGCTCGAACCCGATGAATTCCAGGATGGCCGAGGGTGTGGGACGGGTCGGCTTCCGGAAGTGGTATGAGCGGGAACTGCTGTCCAGTCACGCCTATATGGTGCTGGCCTTTCTGAGTGTGATCGGCCTGATCGGCAGCATGGAAGCTTTCGGCTCGGGTTCGAGCTACGACAAGGTCACGAATGTCGTGTTCATCGTCGTTTGCGCCGTGGTGGGCGGCTGGGCATTGCGCCGTTACCTTTTCCTTCTCATGCGTGCCGAAGAATTGGCGAACCAGGCCAAATGCTCGGCCTGTGGCGAATACGGGCGCTTCACGGTCGTGGGCGAAGACAGAAGCCGCGCCGAAACCGAGGTCAGCTGCCGCAAGTGTTCCCATCGGTGGACGATCAACGTTATCGACTGACGTAAAAAAGCCGCCCGGGCCGAGGCCGGGGCGGCTGGAGAAAGGCGCTCGTCGAAACGGCGCCTTTTCGCTCTATCAGGTGGCCAAGCCGTGGATCTTGCTCTTGGCCTCGCCCTTCAGGCTGGGGTAGCGAACGTGCTCCACCAGATCCTGTATCCGGTGGTTGGGTGCCGGCGTCACCAGGCTGACCAGGATGATCACGGCGAAGCCCAGCGGAACACCAAAGACTCCGGCCGAGATCGGCTGGATGCCCCACCAGAGTTCGATGGGCGAAGTCACGCCGAACACTCCGCGCATCCAAGGCTGCGTCGTCACCATGTAGTAGAAGGTGATACCCAGGCCGGCCATCATGCCCAGCGACGCCGCAATACCCGTCGCCCGTTTCCAGAAGATGCCCAGCACCAGCGCCGGGAAGAACGACGCCGCCGCGAACGAGAACGCCGCGGACACCAGGAACAGGATGTCCGCCGGTTTCTGCGCCGCCACCGCCGCAGCCGCGAGGGCCACGACGAGCAGCAGTATCTTCGACAGCGTCACCCGCCGTGCCGTGGAGGCGTTCGGGTCGATCATCTTGTAGTACAGGTCGTGGCTCAGCGCGTTGGCGATCGTCAGCAGCAGGCCGTCGGCGGTTGACAGCGCGGCCGCCAAGCCGCCGGCAGCCACCAGGCCGGAGACCACATAGGGCAGCCCGCCGATTTCCGGTGTGGCCAGCACGACGATGTCGCCACCGATGGTGATTTCGCCGATCTGCAGGATACCGTCCTTGTTGAGGTCGATCACGTTCAGCAGCGTCGGATCGACGCGCTGCCAGCTGGCGATCCAGGCCGGCAGTTTGTCGAATGGCGTCCCTACGAGCACGTTGAACACCTCGTACTTCACCAGCACCGCCAGGGTCGGAGCGGTGAAATACAGCAGGAAGATGAAGAACAGCGACCAGGTCACCGAGTCGCGCGCTTCCTTCACGCTGGGCGTGGTGTAGTACCGCATCAGGATGTGCGGCAACGCGGCGGTGCCCACCATCAGGCAGAAGATCAGGGCGAGAAAGTTTCGCCGCGAGGTGTCGAAGGTGTCCTTCGCCTTGGCGTCGCCGTTGGGATCGCCGGCGAACTGCTGCGCGTGTCGCGGCATTCCGCCCAGCGGCTTGGCCCGATTTTCGGCGGCGGTCTTGGCCGTGGTCCAGGCCTTCCTTGCCGCGGCCTCGTCCTTCGGTACGGCCGCAAGCTCCTTCTCGGCCGCCGTCAGCTGCGACGCCGGGGCATTGTTGGCCTTGAGGTCGGCCACCTTCTTCTCGGCGGCTGCGCGGTCTGCCGCCAGTGCTGCTTTCGGGTCCTTCAGCTTCTCGCCCAATGCGGCGGCCCGATCGGTATAGACCTTGATGACCTCCAGCTCCTTCGGGTCCTTGATCAGCAGGTCTTCCCGGGCGGTGACCTGCTCGAGCTTGTACCCGTAGGCCACCTGCGGCACGGGAATATTGCTCTGCTTCATGCCCAGCCAGACCACGGGGATCAGGTACGCGATGATCAGGATGATGTATTGCGCAACCTGGGTCCAGGTCACGGCGCGCATCCCGCCGAGGAACGAGCACACCAGGATGCCGCCGAGGCCCAGGAAAATCCCGATCTCGAAAGCCACACCCGTCAGCCGGGTGGTGATGATGCCCACGCCGTAGATCTGCGCCACCACATAGGTGAAGGAACAGAGAATGGCCGCGACGATGCCGATGAAGCGCGGCAGGTTGCCGCCGTAGCGCTCGCCCAGGAAGTCGGGGATGGTGAACTGCCCGAATTTGCGCAGGTAGGGCGCGAGGAAAAGCGCGACCAGGCAGTATCCGCCGGTCCAGCCCATGATGAAGGCCAGGCCGCTGTAGCCGGTGAGGTACAAAGTGCCCGCCATGCCGATGAAGGACGCGGCAGACATCCAGTCCGCACCCGTGGCCATGCCGTTGTAGACGGCGGGGACGCGACGGCCGGCGACGTAGTATTCGGCGGCGTCCGTGGTCCGGCTCATGATGCCGATGCCCGCATACAGGCCGATGGTGGCGAGCAGGAAGATGAAACCGATCCACTCGCGTTTCAGCCCGAACTGCTCCAGGATGGCCAGCACGATCACGAAGGCGATGAATCCGCCCGTGTAGAACGCGTAGACCTTGTTGAGCTGTTTGCGAAACGCGTCGTTGGCGGCGGCGCCGGTCAGGTTGCCGCTGGGTGTGAGCATGGCCATGGCTTAGTCCTCCTCGTGAACGCCGAATTCCTGGTCCAGCTTGTTCATGTAACGAGCGTAGTACCAGATGATCAGCACATAAATGATCAATGCGCCCTGAGCCCCCATCCAGAAGCTGAAGGGCCAGCCGAAGAATTTGAAGTTCAGGTCGCGGGCCGACGTAGCCCACGACGTAGGTCACCACGAACCATATGACCATCAAGATGGCCGTGATGGTGAGGTTCTTCCGCCAATACAGGCGGTGCCCTTCAGTTAGTTGCATGCCGTTGTCTCCTTTGAACCCTTATCGGGTCTCCTGGTTAGCTGCCACTCATCGGCCCTCCACCGGCGGATGCCGATGGACTGCAACGGGCCGCACCCTCAAAGTACCCTCTCAGCTGGCGGGCGGGACAAAAATACCCGTCTCGCGTTCCAGCTGGGCGGCCACTTTCGGCTCGAACCTCTTGAGGTGCCGGATGATTTTCCGGGCCTCATCGGGTTCGTGCCGGTCCACATGGACCCGCGCCAGCTGATACCAGCCGTACGGGCTCATGGGTTGCAATTGGGTGTTCTTCTTGAGGGCGACGACGGCTTCATCGAAGCGCTCCAGCCTGATCAATGCCAGGCCCAGGCCATACCAGGCCCGATCCAGTTCGGGAGCCAGTTCCGTCGCGCGCCGCAAGGCGGCTTCGGACTGCGCATAGTCGCCCAGTTCCTCCAGCACGAAGCCGTAGTTGAACCAGTGCCTGCCATTCGCAGGCTCGATCTCGAGCAGCTGCTTCAGCGTCTGCACGGCGCCGCGCCGGTTTCCGAGCTGCGCCTGGAGATGAGCCTTGCTCGCCAGAAAGTAGGGGTCGCCCGGGAATTCCGCCAACGCCGACTCGAACAGCGCGAGGGCGGACTCGCGCCGGCCTGCCACCAGCAACGCCAGGGCGGTCCACTTCAGGCCGCGACGGCGCAGGCGCTGCATCATTTGCACTGCTCCACGCCTATCTGGACGCAGATACTGATCTTCGCCAACGTGGCCCCGATCCAGACGAAAGCCATCAGCAGGAAAGCCACGAGGGGCACGTGGCGGTCGATGACGATCTTGGGGGTGATGAAGCGCGCTCCAGTCACGAACGGGCGCGTGAGAACCTGAAGCAGCTGATAGAACAGGTTCTGCTCTCTCTTGGCCCCGGCGAGCAGGCCGAGCACCCACTGGCCAGCCATGGCCAGAAGCGCGATTTCGGCCAAGAGCTTGACGATGCTGACTAGCGTTAGCAACCTGTCTCCTGCTTTTTTTGTGTTCTTGCATGGTTGAAAGAGTGGCTTACTCATTCCTTACAAAAACAGGCGGCGCGGTCGTAAACCCCCTCAGGGATTACCCGTTTATTTCGCCAGGTCGAGACGGCGGCAAGCAAGCTGGAATGAAGCTTAAGTCTGAGGTGAAACCCCAACTCGACGGTTTCAATTCATGTGCTTACACTGAACTGACAAAGTACTGAACGGGCACCGTGATCCAGAAAAACGTGTTTCACAAGTCGGCCAAGGGCACGGAAGCCATCGCGACGCGCCAGCACGGGCTGACTCCCAGACTGCGCACGCTGCTGATACTGATCGACGGCAAGCGCAGCTTCGAAGATCTGGCCAAGCTTTCCCAGCAGGGCGATACCGAGCAGTTGCTGGGCCAGTTGCTTGACCAGGGCTTCATCGAGCCTGTCGCGGCCGCGGCGTGCCGGTATCGTCCGCCCCGGCCCCGCTCGCAGCCGGCACGGGCAGCGCGCCACCACCCTGGCGCAAGCCCAGCGCTTCGCGGTGCGCAGGCTCACCGACATCATGGGACCGAACGCCGAGGAGCTTTGCCTGCGCATAGAGGCGGCGCGCAACGTGCATGACTTGCAGCAAGCCGTGGCAAAGGCTGAGGGCACATTGCGCCAGTTCGTCAATCCGCACGCCGCGGCGGAATTCATGGCCGACATCCAGGCCCACATGCCCGCGGCCTAGGGCCAGGCTCCTAGTCGGCGCGCAGTGTCAGCAAGCTCACGGTGAAGGCGACTGCAAAGCCCGCTGCGACGCCGAAAACGCCAGCCGACAGCGGCACGATGCCAAACCATAACTGGGGGTCCGGCGACAGCTTGAAAACGGCCCTGATCGATGGCGCATTGACCAGCATGTAGTAGATCGTGATCCCCAGCCCGGACAGCATGCCGGCAACCGCTCCGGCGCGGGTGGCGCCCTTCCAGAAAATTCCCAGCACCATGGCGGGCACGAAGGCCGAGGCTGCCAATGAGAACGAAGCGGCGACCAGCGGCAGGATGTCGGCGGGCTTGAGCGAGGCGACCATGGCAGCCACCAGCGCCACGGCCAGCAGCGCGAACTTCGACAGGATCACCCGCTGTTCGGGCGTGACGTGGTGGCTGATCTCCTGCGAATACACGTCCCGCACCATCGCATTGCTGATGGTCAGCAGCAGTCCGTCCGCGGTGGACAGGGCCGCGGCCAAGCCCCCCGCCGCCACGAGGCCCGACACTACGTAGGGCATGCCGCCGATCTCCGGGGTGGCCAGCATGATGATGTCGGCGCCCAGCCGGATTTCGCCGAACTGGACGATTCCGTCGCCATTGACGTCGCTCACCGAGATGAGCGAGGCATCCACCTTGCCCCATTGAAGGATCCACGATGGCAGCGCATCGAAGCTGCTGCCAACCAGGCTTTGCATCACTTCGTACTTCACCAGCACCGCCAGCGCGGGCACGCTCAGGTAAAGCAAGGCAATGAAGAACAGGGCCCAGCCAACCGAGGAGCGGGCCTCCGCCACGGTGGGGGTGGTATAGAAACGCGTCAACAGGTGCGGCAGGCCCGCCGTCCCGACCATCAGGCAGAAAATCAGCGCCAGGTAGTTGCGGCGCGACACATCGAAAATCTCCTGCTGCTCGGGGGTGCCGTCGGGGTCGCCGGCAAACGCTTGCCCATGGGGCAGCAGCCCGCCCAGGGGCTTGGCCCGCTCGTGGCTCTCGTGCATGGCCCGGGTCCAGAGTTCGCGCGCCCCGGCTTCGGTGCGCGGCAGCGCAGCCAGTTCACGGTTGGCCGCAACGATGCGGGCCGAGTCCGCGTTCTGCGCCTTGAGCTGGCGAATCCGTTGTTGGGCCGCCGCGCGCTCGCGTTGAAGGGACGGCTCGATGTCCGACAGGCGCGCCTCGTATTCGGCCGCCCTTCGCTTGTACTCCGCCTGCACCTGTTTTTCGGCCGGGGAATCCATCAAGGTCTTCTCGATTTCGGTGATCTTCTGCAGCTGCTTGCCGTACACCAGCGGCGCCAGGGGGTTGCCCAATTGCTTGTATGCCAGCCAGGAGACCGGGATCAGGAACGCCAGCAGCAGGATCACGTACTGGGCGACCTGGGTCCAGGTGATGGCGCGCATGCCGCCGAGGAAAGAGCAAAGCAGCACGCCGCCCAGCCCGAGCAGGATACCGAGCTCGAACTGCACCCCGGTCAGGCGCGATGCGATCAGCCCGATGCCGTAGATCTGGGCCACGACGTACGTGAACGAGCACAGCATCGCGGAAAACGCGGCGAGCAGCCGGGGCCAGCGCCCGCCATAGCGCGCTGCGAAATAGTCCGGCACCGTGTACAGGCCCAGCTGGCGCAAGTACGGCGCGACCAGCAGCGCCACCAGGCAGAAGCCGCCGGTCCAGCCCAGCACGTAGGCCAGCCCACCGGGATGCGACGCCGAACCCGAGAAGCCCTGGAGATAGAGCCCGCCGGCCAGGCTGATGAAGGAGGCGGCGCTCATCCAGTCGGCCGCGGCCGCCATGCCGTTGTACATCGGCGGAATGCGGCGCCCGGCGACGTAGTACTCCTCGGGGTCGGTCGTGCGGCCATAGATACCGATGGCGGCATAGATCATCACCGTGGAGAACAGGAAGATCGGGCCCAGCCACTGGCGCGAAAGGCCGTTGCGCTCGGCCCATGCCATGATCGCCAGAACGACGCACAGGCCCACGATGTACAGCGTGAGAATGCGTGCCAGCCGCCGCTTGTACGCGGCGTAGTCGCGGTTGTCGCCCATTGTTCTGTGGAAAGCCCCTCGGTGCGCGCATCATCGCACCGAGGCTGCCGCCAGCCAACAGGGTATTGCGCTAGGAGCCGTGACCCGGCATGCAGCCCCGACTAGCCGCCGCGAGCTGCTGCCAGGTGGCGATCACGCTGTCCGGATTCAGGGAGATCGAGGCAATCCCTTCATCGGCCAGCCACTGGGCGAAGTCCGGGTGGTCGCTGGGGCCCTGGCCGCAGATCCCGCACGTACTTGCCCTGGGCCTTGCAGGCCGCGATCGCCCGGCTCAGCAGGGCTTTCACCGCAGGGTCGCGCTCGTCGAAATCCGCCGCGAGCAGCTCCAGCCCCGAGTCGCGGTCCAGGCCCAGCGTGAGCTGGGTCAGGTCGTTGGAGCCGATCGAGAAGCCGTCGAAGTACTCCAGGAATTCCTCGGCCAGGATGGCGTTGCTCGGCACCTCGCACATCATGATGACCTTCAGTTCGTCCTCGCCGCGCTTCAGGCCGTGCTCGGCCAGCATCTGCGTGACGCTTGTCGGCCTGCCCCAGCGTGCGCACGAAGGGCACCATCACCTGCACGTTGGTCAGGCCCATGTCGTTGCGCACCCGCCGCAGCGCCTCGCACTCCATCGCGAACGCTTCGCTTGAACTCGCCGCTGATGTAGCGCGCGGCGCCGCGGAAGCCGAGCATCGGGTTCTCTTCCTCGGGCTCGTAGCGCGAGCCGCCAATGAGCTTGCGGTACTCGTTGGACTTGAAGTCCGACAGGCGCACGATCACCGGCTTGGGCCAGAACGCGGCGGCGATGGTCGCCACGCCCTCGGCCACCTTGTCGACGTAGAACGCCCGCGGCGACGCGTGGCCGCGCGCCACCGATTCGACCGCCTTCTTGAGGTCGGCATCGACGTTGGGGTAGTCGAGGATGGCCTTGGGATGGACGCCGATGTTGTTGTTGATGATGAATTCCAGCCGCGCCAGGCCGACGCCCTCGTTGGGCAGCTGGGCGAAGTCGAAGGCCAGCTGCGGATTGCCCACGTTCATCATGATCTTGGTCTTGATGGCGGGCATCTCGCCGCGCTGCACTTCGCTGACCTCGGTCTCGAGCAGGCCGTCGTAGATGAAGCCGGTGTCGCCCTCGGCGCAGCTCACCGTCACCAGCGTGCCGTCGCTTCAGCCGCTCGGTCGCGTCGCCGCAGCCCACCACCGCCGGGATGCCCAGCTCGCGGGCGATGATGGCGGCGTGGCAGGTGCGGCCGCCGCGATTGGTGACGATGGCGCTGGCGCGCTTCATCACCGGCTCCCAGTTGGGATCGGTCATGTCGGTCACGAGCACGTCGCCGGCCTGGACCTTGTCCATCTCGGAGATGCTGTGCACCAGGCGCACGGGGCCGGTACCGATCTTCTGGCCGATGGCGCGCCCTTCGGCCAGCACGTTGCCCCGGCCCTTGAGCTTGTAGCGCATCTCGGCCTTGCCCTGCTGCTGGCTCTTCACCGTTTCGGGCCGCGCCTGCAGGATGTAGATGCTGGCCGTCGGTGCCGTCCTTGCCCCACTCGATGTCCATCGGGCGGCCATAGTGCTTCTCGATCACCAGGGCGTAGCGCGCGAGCTCCTCGACTTCGGCATCGGTCAGCGAGTAGCGGTTGCGCTGCTCCAGCGGCACGTCGATGGTCTTCACCAGCTTGCCGCGTCGCCGCCCTTTCCTGCGGCGCTGGCGAACACCATCTGGATCAGCTTGGAGCCCAGGTTGCGGCGGATCACCGCGCGCTTGCCCGCCGCCAGCATGGGCTTGTGCACGTAGAACTCGTCGGGGTTCACCGCGCCCTGCACCACTGTCTCGCCCAGGCCATAGCTGGAGGTGATGAAGACGACTTCCTGGAAGCCCGATTCGGTGTCGATGGTGAACATCACGCCGGCCGCGCCCAGGTCGCTGCGCACCATGCGCTGCACGCCGGCGGACAAGGCCACGTCGGCATGCGCAAAGCCCTTGTGGACGCGGTAGCTGATGGCGCGGTCGTTGTAGAGCGAGGCGAACACTTCCTTCATCTTGTGCAGCACGTCTTCGATGCCCACCACGTTGAGGAAGGTTTCCTGCTGCCCGGCGAACGAGGCGTCGGGCAGGTCTTCCGCCGTGGCCGAGGAGCGGACGGCGAAGCTGGCCTGCGGGTTGCCGGCGGACAAGCGTGGCGAACGCGTCGCGGATCGCCTTTTCGCAGGTCGGCCGGGAAACGGCTGGGCCTCGATCCAGGAGCGGATCTCGGCGCCGGCGGCGGCCAGGGCGCGGACGTCTTCGGTGTCGAGCGTCGGCGAGCCGGTCGCTGATGCGTTGCGCCAGCCCGGCGTGGGCGAGGAACTGGCGGAAGGCGTGGGCCGTGGTGGCAAAGCCCGTAGGCACGCGAACGCCCTGCGGCAGCTGGGAGATCATTTCGCCGAGGCTGGCGTTCTTGCCGCCGACCGCCTCGACATCGCTCATTCTCAGGTTTTCAAACGGAACGACCAGGGCGGTCGCGCTCGAAAAGTGCAGACATGGGAAAGCTCCAAAAGTGAAAACGGGGTCTGCGCTCCAGCGGAGCGGCGCGGCATGACGAAGCGGGCGGCTTTGGTCTTGTTGGAATGGGCCGGAGCGGGTCATGCGCGGGGAATCGGATAATTGACGCCATTGTAGGCGTCGCGCTTGTTTCTTCGGGGCTTGCAGCAAACTGAAAGCATTACTCATGCACACCCGCACCGTTTTCTTCATCTCCGACGGCACCGGCATCACGGCCGAAACCTTCGGCAACGCCATCCTGGCCCAGTTCGAATTCAAGCCGCGCCACGTGCGCCTGCCTTTCATCGACAGTGTCGACAAGGCCCACCAGGTGGTGCGGCAGGTCAACCACACGGCCGAGATCGAGGGCCGCAAGCCCATCGTCTTCACCACGCTGGTCAACGTGGAAATCCTGCGAGGTGATCGAGGACGGCTGCAAGGGCATGCTGCTGGACATGTTCGGCACCTTCGTGCGGCCGCTGGAGATCGAGCTGGCGCATGAAGTCCAACCACCGCATCGGGCGCTTTTCCGACGTCAGCAAGAGCAAGGAATACCACGACCGCATCGAGGCCATCAACTTCAGCCTGGCCCACGACGACGGCCAGTCCAACCGCGACCTGGAGCAGGCCGACGTGATCCTGGTGGGCGTCAGCCGCAGCGGCAAGACGCCGACTTCGCTGTACCTGGCGATGCAGTACGGCCTGAAGGCCGCCAACTACCCGCTGATCCCCGAAGACTTCGAGCGCCAGCAGTTGCCGCACGGCGCTGGTGCCGCACCGCAAGAAGATCTTCGGCCTGACGATCCAGCCCGAGCGCCTGGCCGAGATCCGCAACGAGCGGCGCCCCAATTCGCGCTACGCGGCCCTGGAGAACTGCCGCATGGAAGTGGGCGAGGCCGAGGCCATGATGCGCCGCGCCGGCATCCGATGGCTGAGCACCACGACCAAGTCGATCGAGGAGATCGCCACCACGATCCTGCAGGAAATCCGGCCCGAGCGGCTGGAGTACTGAGCTCTTCCAATAGAATTAGCTAACAGCCGTCATTCGGCCAATGAATTGGCCAGATGCAGCGGCTCGTCCGTACCATTCATAGGCGTTTGCAATCAATCCATCTAAATCAACAGAGGAAAACTAATGTCACTGATCAACACCCAAATCACCCCGCTTCCAGGCCACCGCGTATCACAACGGCAAGTTCGTCCCCGTCAGCGAGGAGAACTTCAAGGGCAAGTGGTCGGTCGTGGTGTTCTACCCGGCCGACTTCACCTTTGTCTGCCCGACGGAGCTGGGCGATCTGGCCGACCACTACGACGAATTCAAGCGCCTGGGCGTGGAAATCTACGGCGTGTCCACCGACACCCACTTCACCCACAAGGCCTGGCACGACACGTCCGACACCATCAGGAAGGTCAAGTACCCGCTGGTCGGCGATCCCGGTCACCAGCTGGCGCGCTTCTTCCAGGTGCTGATCACCGAAGGTGAGGACGCCGGGCTGGCGCTGCGCGGCACGTTCGTGATCGACCCCCAGGGCCGCATCAAGACGATCGAAGTGCACGACAACGGCATCGGCCGCGACGCCAAGGAAACGCTGCGCCGCGTGAAGGCAGCCCAGTACATTGCCGCCCACCCCGGCGAAGTGTGCCCCGCCAAGTGGAGCGAAGGCGCGCAGACGCTGACGCCCTCGCTGGACCTGGTCGGCAAGATCTAAGGAAGTAGGAAAGGACAACGGTCCATCATGCTCGACGCCAACCTGAAAGCCCAACTGGCGCGCCTACCTTCAGCGGATTGAAAATCCGGTGGAGATCGTCGCCTCGCTGGACGACACGCAGGCTTCGGCCAAGCTGCAGCGAACTGCTCAAGGACATCGCCGAGGCGTCGCCCCTGATCAAGGTGAGCGAAACGCGCGGCGGACCGCACCGCACGCCCTCGTTCTCGGTCAACCGGCCGGGCGAGACCGGCGGGCCGCGCTTTGCGGGCCTGCCCATGGGCCACGAGTTCACCTCACTGGTACTGGCCCTGCTGCAAGTGGGCGGCTATCCGCCCAAAGTCGATGAGGCGGTGCTGCGCCAGATCCGCGAACTCGACGGCGACTTCGAGTTCGAGATCTACGTCTCGCTCACCTGCCACAACTGCCCCGACGTCGTGCAGGCGCTCAACCTGATGGCGATCCAGAACCCGCGCATCAAGACGACCATGATCGACGGCGCGCTGTTCCAGGACGAGGTCAAGGAGCGCCAGATCATGGCGGTGCCCACCGTGTTCCTGAACGGCACGCACTTCGGCCAGGGGCGCATGAGCCTGGAGGAAATCCTGGCCAAGATCGACACCGGCGGCAGCCGCGCGCGAAGCGGAGAAGATCGCCGCCAAGGAACCCTTCGACGTGCTGATCGTCGGCGGCGGTCCCGCGGGCGCCGCGGCCGCGGTGTACGCGGCGCGCAAGGGCATCCGCACCGGCGTCGCGTCGGAGCGCTTCGGCGGCCAGGTGCTGGACACGCTGGGCATCGAGAACTTCGTCTCCGTCAAGGAAACCGAAGGGCCCAAGTTCGCCCACGCGCTGGAGGAACACGTGCGCCACTACGACGTGGACATCATGAACCTGCAGCGCGCCAAGGCGCTGGTGCCGGCTTCCGGCCTGATCGAGGTGCAGCTGGAAAGCGGCGCCGCGCTCAAGTCGCGCACCGTCATCATTACCACCGGCGCGCGCTGGCGCAACATCAACGTGCCGGGCGAGAAGGAATACCGCAACAAGGGAGTCGCGTACTGCCCGCACTGCGACGGCCCGCTTGTTCAAGGGCAAGCGCGTCGCCGTGATCGGCGGCGGCAATTCGGGCGTCGAAGCGGCGATCGACCTGGCGGGAATCGTGGCGCACGTGACGCTGATCGAGTTCGACACACAGCTGCGCGCGGACGCCGTGCTGCAGCGCAAGCTCGCGACCTTGCCCAACGTCGCTGTTCTGCTCAATGCGCGAACCACCGAGGTCACCGGCGACGGGCAGAAGGTCAACGGCCTGGTCTACGAAGACCGGGCGTCGGGCGAATCCAGGCGCGTCGAACTCGAAGGCGTCTTCGTGCAGATCGGCCTGGTGCCCAACACCGAATGGCTCAAGGGAACCGTCGAGCTGTCGCGGCACGGCGAGATCATCGTGGACGCGAAGGGCCAGACCTCGCTGCCGGGCGTGTTCGCCGCCGGCGACGCGACCACGGTGCCGTTCAAGCAGATCATCATTGCCGCCGGCGACGGCGCCAAGGCCGCTCTGGGCGCGTTTGATTACCTCGTGCGCAACTAAATGAGTCAAAATCCCGCGAGAAACAACTCGCGGGAGTTTCCCATGCAAGGCGATCCTCAAGTCATCCAGCACCTGCAGGCGCAGCTCAGGAATGAGCTCACTGCCACCAACCAGTATTTCCTGCACTACCGCATCCTCAAGCACTGGGGCCTGGAAAAGCTGGCCAAGAAGGAATACGAGGAATCCATCGGCGAGATGAAGCATGCCGACCGCCTGATGGAGCGCATCCTCGTGCTGGACGGCCTGCCCAATCTGCAGGACCTCGGCAAGCTCCTGGTGGGCGAGGACGTGCCCGAGATCTTCGACTGCGACCTGCGCAGCGAGCGCGGCGCCCAGGCGGCCGTGAAGGAAGGCATCGCCCATTGCGAAAGCGTGCGCGACTATGTTTCGCGCGAGATCCTGGAGGACATCCTGCAGGACACCGAAGAACACATCGACTTCCTGGAAACCCAGATCGACCTGCTGGCCAAGGTCGGCCTGCAGAACTATCTGCAGTCGCAGATGGGCGATCCCAGCTGATCAGCTCCAAACGCAATGCAAATGCGAGTGATTTGCATTTGATGTAGAATTCGGCCTCACCCGGCCAGCCAATTCTTCCGCACGGTTTCGTGCGCCAGCCAGCCTCTTGTTGAACCCCAGCCCGCTCCATCGCGGGCTTTCGTTTGGAGGCCATCTTGGCGCACAGCCCTTCCCGTTCCGTTCCCGATTCTTCCCTGCTCCCGCTGGGCGCACTCATGCTCGCCGCATCGTTCAGCAGCTGGGCCCAGACCACCCCGACCGACGGCAAGCCACTGCCTGTCGTGACCGTCAAGGAAAAGGCCGAGGCGCCGGAGGGCAAAGAGGCTTTGCGGGCCACCACCACGACCATCGGCAAGGGCAAGCAGGAACTGCGCGACATTCCGCAATCGATCACTGTCGTCACCGAGAAACTGATCGACGACCGCAACCTGGACACCCTGAAAGACGTGCTGCGCAACACGGCAGGCATCACCTTCCAGGCGGCCGAGGGCGGCGAGGAAGACATCCGGCTGCGCGGCTTCTCGCTGGCGGGCACGGGCGACATCTTCCTGGACGGCATGCGCGACCCCGCCTTCTACGACCGCGACACCTTCAACAACGACCGCATCGAAGTGCTGCGCGGTTCGGCCTCGATGCTGTTCGGCCGCGGCTCGACCGGCGGCGCCGTCAACCAGGTGAGCAAGGTGCCGCGTCTGGTGACGGGGCACGAGGTCACCACCACGATCGGCAGCCATGACTATGGCCGCGTCACCGGCGACTTCAATTTCCAGACCGGCGAAAACGCGGCACTGCGCCTGAACGCCATGGCCAACAAGGCCGACAACAACGGCGCGGGCAGCAGCATCGACAAGAACGGCCTGGCCGCGGCTTACCGGTTCGGCATCGGAACGGCCAACGAATTTCTTGCGAGCCTGTACTACCTGAACAACGACAACGGCATCAACTACGGCCTGCCCTGGATCAAGCCGCGCGCCAGCGACACCACCGCGTCCAACACCATCATCGGCAGCCTGGAACCGACGGCCTACTACGGCATGGCCAGCGACTACAACGACGGCCTCGCCAAGATGGCGGCGTTCGGCCACATCCACCGCTTTGGCGACGGAAGCGAACTCACGACCAAGGTGCGCAAGGGCAGCTTCGAGCGCGACCAGCGCGCCGGCACCGTGCGGTTCGCCAACGCGCGGCGACAGACCTCACGCAACTTCGGGCCCGGCACTGTTTTCAACCGCGGCACGCAATTGAAGATCCAGGACGTCGACACCCTGCATGCGCAGTCCGACCTCAGCACCAAGTTCAATGCACTGGGCGTCAGGCACGAATTGCTCACCGGCGTGGACTATGCCCATGAGGAGAAAGTCGTCTACGCCGCGCGCACCGCCGCGCAAGGCGGCGTGAATCTGGTCAAGCCGCGTACGCTTGCCGGGACACCCGACGACGGCGCCTGGATCGACGAGAGCTTGCGCGTGCTGCGGCCGGGCAACCAGTTCACCAGCAAAGCCTGGGGTGTCTATGCGCAGGACCTGGTGCAGGTCGCCCCGCTCTGGAAGGTGCTGGCCGGCCTGCGCTACGACAGTCTTGACGGCAGCTACGACTCGTTTGCCATCCCGAACAACGCGCCCGGCCCCGTCACCACCACCTCCTACCAGCAGAAAATATCCGACTGGAGCCAACGTTTCGGCATCCTGTACCAACCCGACGGCGCTCACTTCGTTCCACTTCTCGTACGGAACGTCGTTCAACACGTCGGGCGACACCTACTCGTACAACGCCCTGAGCGCGAACACGCCGCCCGAGCAAAGCGAGAACATCGAGCTGGGTGCCAAGATCGATTCGGCCGACAAGCGCTTCTCCACCCGCCTCGCCCTCTTCCACTCCACCAAGAAAAACGAGCGCAACACCGACCCGGACACCGCCGCCACGCGCCTGCTGCTTTCCGGCAAGCGCCACACCGCCGGCTTCGAGGTCGACCTGGTCGGCCAGCTGACGCCCAAGTGGGAAGTTTTCGGCTCGTATACGTGGATGCCCATCGCAGAAGTCGATGAGGCGGCTTCCACCGCCACGACCGTGGGCAACCGCGCCGGCGACCGGCCGGGCCTCACCCCCAAGCACAGCGGCACCGTGTGGACCACCTATCAGCTGACGCCGCAGTGGCGAGTCGGCGGCGGCCTGAACTTCCGCGACAGCCAGTCGCCCGCCGACGTCACGGCCCCGGCCTGGGAAGCGCCGGGCTTCGTGACGGCCGACCTGATGGCCGAGTACCTGATCAACCAGCAGTTCATCGTCAAAGCCAACCTGACCAACGTGACCGACAAGCTCTATGCGGAATCGCTCTACCGCGGCCACTACATTCCCGGCGCGGGGCGTCTGCTGCAAGTCTCCCTCACCGCCAGGTTCTAACTCACTGAAAGCAAAGCCGCCGCCATGCTCATCCTCCCCCAACTCCTGAACGACAACGAACTGGCGCAAGCCCGCGCCATCCTGGCCACCGCCCCCTGGGCCGACGGCCGGGTCGGTGCCGGGTCCCAGGCCGCCCAGGCGAAGAACAACGAGCAACTGCCCCCCGATTGCGACGCGGCACGCGCCGTGGGCCAACTGGTATTGCAGGCGCTCGACCGTTCTCCGCAATTCCTGGCGGCGGCCCTGCCCCGCAAGGTTTTCCCGCCGCGAATCAACCGCTACGGCGGGGGAACGAATTACTACGGCAAGCACGTGGACGGCGCCATTCGGTTCGTCGAGGGCGGGGTCAGGGTGAGGACGGACATTTCCTGCACTGTGTTTCTGTCCGATCCCGCCGACTACGACGGGGGCGAGCTCACGGTCTACGAGGCCGGCACCACGCGCCAGATCAAGCTGCCGGCAGGCCATGCGGTGCTCTACTCCGGCTCGCATGTGCACGAGGTCACGCCGGTTACCCGTGGTGCCCGCCTGGCGGCCTTTTTCTGGATCGAAAGCATGGTGCGCAGCGATGCCCAGCGGCGCCTGCTGCACGAGTTCGACCTCGCGCTCACCGACCCTGCGCGAAACCTCGGGCGAAAGCGACACCACGGTCGCGCTGACCGGGACGTATCACAACCTGCTGCGGATGTGGGCAGACACCTGAACCTCAGCCGGACCTCTACAGTTCCATGGTTATTGCAAATGCGACCGATTCGCATTTATAATCAAGCCACTTCATCAACCAGCCAGCCAGAGCCGCTTCCCTGCCATGATCGTTTGCGTTTGCAACCGCATTTCCGACCGCGAAATCGCCCGCCATGTCCACGCCGGCATGGACTTCAGCGACATCCAGCTGGAGCTGGGCGTGGCCACGCAGTGCGGCCAATGCGAAAGCTGCGCCCGCGAAGTGGTGGCCCAGTGCAGCGCCACCGCGCCGGTAGCCGCCATCCAGCTCGCCTCCTCCATCACGGAAGGCAGAGCATGGACTTCGCAACAGGCCTCGCGGCAAGCCTGATCCTGGTACTGATCTCGACCTGGTGGGTACTGCGCCCGCCTCTACACTAATGGGCCTGTCTCTTTCCCTCCCTTCGCCGGTGCGACAGTTCAACCGCAACCTCGTCATTGGCGGCAGTGTGGTCCTGTTCCACGTTGTCGCGCTGTGGGCGCTGCAGAGCGGCCTGCTGCGCCGCGCCGTGGAAATCATCGTGCCGATCGCTGTCCTGAGCGAAATCGTCACGCCGCCGGCGCCCAAGGTCGAACAGCCGCCCGAGGTGGTTCAGCCCAAGCCGGTTCCGCCCCCCAAGCAGCCGGTGACCCGGAAAGTCGAGACCGCAAAACCTCTCGCCCCGCAACCGCTGGCTGTTCCGTATCCCGAGCCCTCACCGCAGGCCCCCGTGGCGTCGAACGCCGGCGCCGCCTCGCACCCGTTGCCGCCGCCCCTGTGGCGCCGGCCCCCGCCCCTGCCAAACTGGAGCTCCCCTCCAGCGACGCGGACTACCTGCGCAACCCCGCGCCGGTCTATCCGCCCCTCAGCAAGCGATTGGGCGAACAGGGCAAGGTTCTGGTGCGCGTTCTCATCGGCCCGGACGGCGCGCCCCAGAAAGCCGAGCTCAAACGCTCCAGCGGATTCGAACGCCTGGACCGTTCCGCTCTCGAATACGTCATGAAATGCCGCTACGTGCCGGGCAAGGTCGCGGGGGTGCCGCAGGCCATGTGGCACGAGGCGCCCGTCAATTTCGTTCTTGAATAATCCACCGAGTACAACAACATGAACTCTCAATTCGGCCTGATCAACCTATGGACCCAGGGTGACCTCATCACCAAGGGAGTAGCCGTGCTGCTCCTGGCGATGTCGCTTGCCACCTGGATGGTCATCATCATCAAGGCGCTGGACCTGCGCAAGATCGCGGCGCAAGCCCGGTTGACCGAAAGCTTCTGGCACGCCACCGACTTCGCCGATGGCCTCAACAAGCTGGGAACCGACCCGTCCAACCCGTTCCGCGCCCTCGCGCTCGAAGGCCGCGAAGCGACGGCGCATCACCATGCCCAGCAGCAGTTGCACGACTCGCTGGACGTGAGCGAATGGCTCTCCCGCAGCTTGCGCAATTCCATCGACGAATCCACGGCCCGGCTGCAATCCGGACTGGCCGTGCTGGCCTCGGTGGGTTCGACCGCGCCCTTCATCGGCCTGTTCGGCACCGTCTGGGGCATCTACCACGCGCTGATATCGATCAGCGTGGCCGGACAGGCCACCATCGACAAGGTGGCGGGCCCGATCGGCGAAGCGCTGATCATGACGGCGCTGGGCCTGGCGGTGGCCATTCCCGCGGTGCTGGGCTACAACGCCCTGGTGCGCGGCAACAAGGCCATCCTGAACAAGCTCAACCGCTTCTCGCACGACCTGCACTCCTATTTCGTGACCGGGGCACGGGTATCGGCCACCGGCGCCACCAAGGTAGTGCCCATGAAAAACCGGAGCTGAACATGGCCTTCGGAACCCGGGACGAAACCGACGACGTGATGAACGAGATCAACATGACGCCGCTGGTCGACGTCATGCTGGTGCTGCTGATCATCTTCATCATCACGGTGCCGGTGATGAAGCACTCAGTGAACGTGGACCTGCCGCGCGCGAGCAGCCAGCCGCAGGACCCCAAGCCCGAGACCGTGCGCCTGTCGGTGGACGCCCAGGGCACCTACTTCTGGAACGAGAACCGCATCGACGACAAGGACCTGCCGCGCCTGCTCAAGGCCGAGGCGGCGAAGGAACCGCAGCCCGAACTGCACATCCGCGGCGACAAGGAAGTGCGTTACGAGCGCGTCGCGCAGGTGATGTCGGCAGCGCAGCAATCGGGCCTGCGCAAGATCGGATTCATCACCGAGCCCAAGGCCAACTAGGACGGCCGGCCATGACCCAGAGCGAAGCAAACGTCGCCGCCGGACAAGCCCGGGCCGCCCCATCGTCCCAGGCACCGGGGGCTGCACAGGCGGCCGGGCCTTTGGACAGTGCCAAGCTCCTGGGCGGCGCCAGGAGCGTGGAGATCCGCCACAACGGCGCGGTCTACCGCCTCCAGGAGACGCGGCTGGGCAAACTCATCCTGACCAAGTAGGTCACAGGCCCAGCGCGGCAATGCCGGCGCGGGCGATCTGCGCGTCTTCCGTGGATTTCACGCCGCTCACGCCCACGGCGCCCAGGCATTGGCCGTCCTTGACGATGGGCACGCCCCCTTCGAGCAGGCCTTTGAGGTCGGGCGCGCTCAGGAAAGAGACCCGGCCGCCGTTGATCATCTCCTCATAGACCCTGCTCTCGCGCCGCCCCAGTGCGGCCGTATTGGCCTTGGCGGGCGCTATATGCGCGGAGATCGGGGCCGCGCCATCCAGGCGCTGCAGCCACAGGAGGTGGCCGCCGTCGTCGACGATGGCGATCGCCACCGCCCAATTGTTCTTGAGGGCCTCCGCTTCGGCGGCGGCGGCCACGGCCTTGATGTCGGCCAATTCGAGGACAGGTTTGTTTTTCATGAACGTCAGGTTGCTAGGGGAAACAGCGAGCATAACGGCTGCTCGCAACCTCAAAAAACCGCCCCTCTGGCGCCTGAGCCTTGAACCAACCTAGAATGCGCCCATCTAACCGTCGTTAGGCTTATAGGAGAGTCGGATATGAATGAGCAAGTTCGCACAGTGGATTACGGCTATGCCCTGCCGGCAGAGCAGCGCAACAAGGTCCTGCGAAACACCTACTGGCTGCTCGCGCTCAGCCTCCTGCCCACCGTGCTGGGCGCCTGGGTCGGCGTTTCCACGGGCATCACGCGCGGCCTTTCGGGCGGCATCGGCCTGATGGTCTTCCTGGGCGGTGCCTTCGCCTTCATGTTCGCCATCGAGAAGACAAAGAACTCCGCGGCCGGAGTCCCGGTCCTGCTGGCGTTCACCTTCTTCATGGGCCTGATGCTTTCCCGCCTCATCGCCATCATGCTGGGCTTCAAGAACGGCCCCAGCCTCATCATGACGGCCTTCGGCGGTACGGCCGGCGTGTTCTTCGTGATGGCCAGCCTGGCCACGGTGATCAAGCGCGACCTGTCGGGAATGGGCAAATTCCTCTTCGTCGGGGCTCTCGCGATCATGATTGGCGCCATCATCAACGTCTTCGTGGGGTCCACGATCGGCATGATGGTGATCAGCGTGATGGCGATCGGCATCTTCAGCGCCTACATGCTGTATGACCTCAAGCAGATCATCGACGGCGGCGAAACCAACTACATCAGCGCCACGCTGGCCCTGTACCTGGACCTGTTCAACGTGTTCCAGAGCCTGCTGGCCCTGCTGGGCCTGGCCGGCGGCGAACGGGAATAGCGTCACCCGACCGGAAAAAAGGGCCTGCGGGCCCTTTTTTCATGCCTTGTCGAACACCGCCATGCTTTCCACATGGGCGGTGTGCGGGAACATGTTCACCACCCCGGCAGCCGAACAGCGGTAGCCCGCCTGGTGCACCAGCAGCCCGGCATCGCGCGCCAGCGTCGCCGGATTGCAGCTTACATAGACGATGCGGGCAGGAGGCGTCCAGCCGACGCCCAGTTCGGGATGCTGGTGCAGGTCAGCCATCGCTTTGGCGAGAGCAAATGCCCCTTCGCGCGGCGGGTCCACCAGCCACCGCTGTGCAACCCCGTCGGCGACGAGCTGCTGCGGCGTCATCTCGAACAGGTTGCGGGCCGCGAACCGGACGGCTCCCAGCGGCGGCCCGGTCCGCGCCATCGACTTGTTGCGCTCGTAGTTTTCGCGGGAACGCGCCACCAGCGTTTCGCTGCCCTCGATGCCCAACACCTCGCGCGCCCGGGTGGCGATGGGCAGGGTGAAATTGCCGAGCCCGCAAAACCAGTCGATCACACGCTCGCCCTGCTGCGCGTCCAGCAGCCGCAAGGCGCGCGAAACCAGCACCTGGTTGATGTACGGGTTGACCTGGGTGAAATCCGTGGGTTTGAACGGCATGGTGATGCCGAACTCGGGCAGCGAGTAACTGAGCGCGGGCCCGCCCTCGTCGAGCAGCTTCACCGTGTCCGGCCCCTTGGGCTGCAGCCACCACTGGACGACGGGATGGTCCTTCGCAAAAGCCCTCAGCTTGGCCAGATCGCCCTCGCTGAGGGGCTCCAGGTGGCGCAGCACCAGCGCCGTCACCTCGTCCCCGCAAGCCAGCTCGATCTGCGGGCAGGTCTCTATGGCCTCCAGCGATCCAATCAGCTCCCGCAGCGGCAGCAGCAGGTCGCTCACGTGCGGTGGCACGACGTGGCATTCGCGGATGTCGGCGACGTAACGGCTCTTGCGCTCGTGAAAACCCACCAGCACGGTCCCCTTCTTGCGCACGTGGCGCACCGAAAAGCGCGCGCGCCAGCGGTAGCCCCAGGCGGGGCCTTCGATGGGCCGCAGCACGGTTTCCGCTTTCACCTTGCCCAGGTGCCACAGGTTGTCCTCCAGCACGCGCTGCTTGATCGCCACCTGCGCACCGACGTGCAGATGCTGCATCTTGCAGCCGCCGCAGGCGCCCTCGTGCAACCCGAAGTGCGGGCAGTGCGGGCGCACGCGCTGGGACGACTCCCTGTGGATCGCCGTCAGGCTGGCCTGCTCCCAGTTGTTCTTCTTGCGTTTGACGTTGGCGGATACCAGTTCGGACGGCAGGGCGCCGTCGATGAATACCACCTTGCCGTCGGCCCGGCGGGCCACGCCCTGCGCGTCGATGTCGAGCGCGTCCACTTGCAGCCATCCCTCGGGCAAGGGGGCCTTGTTTTCAATCTCTACCGTCATCCCCCGATTGTCTCAGGTGCATACTTTCTGCCCGGACCCAAGGGGCAAAACATGGAAATCCGCATCTGCATCGATGTCGACGACCTGGAGCGCGGCATTGCTTTTTATGCGCAGGGCCTGGGCCTGCGCACGGGCAGGCGGCTGGGCAACGACTGGGTGGAGTTGCTGGGCGCGCGGAGCCCATCGACTTGCTGGCCAACCCGCCGGCACCGCGCCCCTGGGCGAAGCCATCCCCAGCGCCGCGACTATGCGCGCCACTGGACGCCGGTCCACCTCGATTTCGTGGTCACCGGCCTGGAAGCGTGGTGCAGAAGCTGGTGAGCGCGGGCGCTACCCTCGAGCGGCCGATCCAGGAGCGCAAATGGGGCCGCATGGCCAACCTGGCGGATCCGTTCGGCCACGGCCTGGACCTGCTGGAGTTCAAGGGGCGCGGGTACGACGAGTTGCTGTCGCCCGCGAGCTGAGGAAAATCAGCCCCACGCGGCCAGGTATTCCTGCCAGTGCGGCTCCTGGGGCGCGAGGTTTCCCAGCGTCGCCTTGACCATGGCGATCTCCTGGTCGTATTCCGCCTCGGTCAGGCCGCCGCGCATCTTCTGGAAGCGGCAGTACATCAGGTAGGTGTTCATGACGTCGGTTTCGCAGTACCGGCGGATGTCCTCGAGCTTGCCCTCGAGGAAGGCGCTGTAGACCTGCGAACCATCCATGCCCAGCTTGCCGGGGAAGCCACAGAGCTTGGCCATGGCGTCCAGCGGCGCATTGTTCTTGGGCTGGTACATCGCCAGCAGGTCCATCAGGTCCAGATGGCGCATGTGATAGCGGCTGATGTAGTTGTTGTATTTGAACTCGCGGGCGTCGTAGCCGCCCTCTTCGCCCATGCACCAGTATTTGTCCGCCACGACACCGTGGCGCAGCCCGCGGTAATGCAGGACGGGAAGGTCGAACCCTCCGCCGTTCCAGCTCACCAGCTGGGGCACGTGTTTCTCCAAGGTGTTGAAGAAGGTCTGGATGACCTTGCCTTCGCTGGCGTTGTCCCGGTCCACGAAGGAATGCACGCGCAGGCCCTCGGCGTTGCGGAACACGCAGCTGATCACCAGAACGCGCTGCAGGTGCAGCGGCATGAAGTCGCTCTGCCCCTTGTCCTTGCGTTCCTGGGACCAGCCGGCATAAACCTGCTCGTCGGACGCGTCGGGTACGGAGTTGCGCAGCAGGCGCAAGCCCGCCACGTCGGGTATGGATTCGATGTCGAAAACTAGTACGGGCCAACTCATGAAGCCCGACTTTAGCAGCTAGAAGAGCGCTTCTTTGCTGATGCCGTTGCGCACCATGTGGCGCTTGAGCTTGAGCAGGGCTTCGTTCTGGATCTGCCGCACGCGCTCGCGCGTCAGGCCCAGCCGGTCGCTGAGCACCTCCAGCGTCTCGGGCTCGCGATCATGCAGCCCGAACCGGCCCTCGAGCACTTCCTTCTCGCGATTGGACAGCGCCTCTATCCAGTTGTTCAAGAGGCGCTCGACCTCGTGATTCTGGGTCACTCCCGTCGGGTCGATCGCCAGTTCGTCGGGCATGGAGTCGCCCAGCGTGTGCTCGTCCTCGGAATGGTCCATGGCGGCATCCAGGGACCTCGGGGCCTCGGCCATGGCCAGCAGTTCGGCGACTTCCTGCACGTCGCGGCCCAGCAGCGCCGCGACGTCCTCGACACGGACACCTTCGCCTTCGAAGCCATTGCGGGTCGCCGCAAAGGCGGGGTCGTTCTCGAGCGTACGGCGCGCGCGCAGGACCTGCTGCAGTTCGCGCACCACATGCACCGGCAGCCGGATCACCCGGCCCTGGTTCATCACCGCGCGCTCGACGGCCTGGCGGATCCACCAGGTGGCATAGGTCGAGAAGCGGAAGCCGCGCTCGGGCTCGAACTTGTCGATCGCATGCATGAGGCCGAGATTGCCCTCCTCGATCAGGTCCGACAGCGGCACGCCCCGGCCGAGGTAGCCCTTGGCAATGCTCACCACCAGGCGCAGGTTGTGCTCGATCATGGATTGCCGGGCGGCAAAATCGCCGCTGCGCGCACGCGTGGCGGCTTCGAACTCTTCCTGGGCCGTGAAGAGCTGGGTGCGGCGCACGTCGCGCAGGTAGAGCGTCAGCGTGTCGCTGGATTCGCCGGCGATCTCCGCCGGGATGTCGCGGGGGTTGATCTCCGGCACATCCTGGGCGGCATTCGCTCCAGCTACAGTCAAAATCGCCCGGCACGGGCACACTGTCGTCCAGAGGCGCACTCGGAACGGCAGGTTTGCTGTTTCCGTTGCGCTTTTTCATGTTACCTCGGCGGCAGGTATTTGGCGGGGTCGACGGGCTTGCCCTGCCGCCTGATCTCGAAGTGAAGCTTGACGCGGTCGGCGTCGCTGCTTCCCATCTCGGCAATCTTCTGGCCTTTGCGCACGGTTTGATCTTCCTTGACCATCAGGGCCTGGTTGTGAGCGTAGGCCGAAAGGAATGTGTTGTTGTGTTTCAGGATGATCAGGTTGCCATAGCCGCGAAGCCCGGCGCCCGCATACACCACGCGTCCGTCGGCGGAGGCGAGCACAGGGTCGCCCAGCTTGCCGGCAAGGTCGAGGCCCTTGTTTCGCTGTTCGTCGAAACCGGCGACCACGATCGCGGCGCCCGAGGTCGGCCAGGCCCAGGGAACATCGTCCGGTCCGGCTGACGCAGGGGGCAGCTGTCCGGGGGCGGCAGGCTCGCCACCGGCACCGAGGCCGTGCCGCGAGGCGCGCTGGCGGCAGCCACTGCCGGCGTGCCTGCGGCGGGCGCGGCCGGCAGCCGCCGGCGTGCCGGCGGCGGCTGCGGCGCGGCGTGCCTGCGGCGGGCACGGAGGAGGCACCGGCGGTGACCGGGCGCGCGCCGGCAGCATCGCCGATCGGCGGAATCACGCGCAGAACCTGGCCCACCTCGATGACATTGGGATTGTCCATATTGTTCCAGCGCGCGATATCGCGCCAGTTCTGGCCGCTGTCCAGTGAAATGCGGATCAGCGTATCGCCCGGTCGCACGGTGTAGTAACCGGGCTTGCCCATGTTTTCAGCGCCGGGCAGGGTCTTGGGATCCACCACGGCCCCAGGTTGCGAACGGGCCCCGGCGCTGCGGTCCTCTACCGGCGCGGGCGCACGCGAGCGGGAGGCACACCCGACGAGCAAAGCCGCTGCCAGCACTACCCCCGCCCACATCCATCCCTGACCGCGCGACTCGAGCATCTTGTTAATTTCCTTCAAGCTATTCCTGATTTTAGGGGGACAAAGTGCACAGCCTCAAGCACCGTTTGTTTCACATCGCGGGATGTTCTTTCCATCACCACCAGTGCCTGCTGTCCGTTGGGCATGAGCGTGGGCGCCACGATGCGTCCGCCCACCGCGAGTTGATCGATCCAGGCGGCGGGCACCGCATCGCCGCCCGCTGCCGCGATGATTCCGGCATAAGGCGCGCCCTTCGCATAACCCGCCATGCCGTCGCCGAACAGCAGGTGCACGTTGGCAAGGCGAAATGGCCGCAGGTTCTCGCGGGCCTTGTCGTGCAGGCCGCGCAGTCGTTCAATGCTGTACACCTCGGATGCCACCCTGCTCAGCACCGCGGCCTGATAGCCGCAGCCCGTGCCGATCTCGAGCACGCGACCCAGCTTGCCGGAAGAATCGCGCTTGCCTCCCAGCAGCAGTTCGATCATGCGGGCCACGACATTGGGCTTGGAGATCGTCTGGCCCAGGCCGATCGGCAGGCTGGTGTCCTCATAGGCCTGATTCACCAGCGCGCTGTCGACGAAACGATGCCGCTCCACGGAGCCCATCGCGGTGAGCACCTGCACGTCGGCTATGCCCTGGGCGGCGAGTTTTTGCACCATGCGCGCGCGCACCGCCTGCGAGTCGAGGCCAATGCCGCCGGGCATGGCCGGGGAAGAAGCCACCGGTTTCCTGTCGGCAGGAAACGATGCCAGCCGTGCCGGAAAGCTGGGGCGGCGCGACATTCAGATGGCCGCGGCCCAGGAGGCCAGTTCGTCGTGATCGGTCAGGTCGACCTTGAGCGGAGTGATGGACACATGACCCTGGGTCGTGGCGTGGAAATCGGTTCCGTCGGCGTCGTCCTTGGCCGGCCCGGCGCCCCCGATCCAGTACATGGTTTCGCCATGCGGGCTGGTCTGCGAAATCACTTTCTCCGCCGCATGGCGGCGCCCAAGGCGACAAACCTTGAAGGGTTTGAGGTCCGCGTACGGCAGGTTCGGGATGTTGACGTTGAGTAACCAGGGCTTGTCGGCCGCGGCCTTGGCGAGCATGCGCTGCACCAGTTCGCGCGCCATGCGGGCTGCGTCGTCCAGGTGGGACCAGCCCTTCTGCGTCTGCGAGAAAGCGATGGCCGGGATACCGAACAGATACCCTTCCATCGCGGCGCCCACGGTGCCCGAGTAGATGGTGTCGTCACCCATGTTGGCGCCGTTGTTGATGCCGCTCACGACCAGGTCGGGCCGATAACCGAGCAGGCCGGTCAAGGCCACGTGAACACAATCGGCAGGCGTGCCGTTGACGTAGCGAAAACCATTGCCCGCCTGGTGCACGTAGAGCGGCGAGTGCAAGGTGAGCGCGTTGGACTTGGCGCTGTTGTTGTGTTCGGGCGCGACCACCTCGACATCGCCGAGGTCCTTGATCGCTTCGTAGAGGGCGACGATGCCGGGCGCCTGGTAGCCGTCGTCGTTGGAGAGCAGTATTTTCATCGGCGTAAGGATTGAAAAGATTGTAGGGCTCGAAGGGGTCGCCCCAGAGACATTTGTGGCTTTTTCATCCGCCTATCATTGCGCCAGTTATTACCGAAGGAACATCATGCAAGCCTGGCTTTGCGAGAACCCTGTGGGCGTGGACGCGCTGCAGTGGAAGGAAATGCCCACGCCCGAGCCCAAGGCCGGCGAGGTGCTGATCGAGATCAAGGCGGCCAGCCTGAACTTTCCCGATCTGCTGATCGTGCAGAACAAGTACCAGATCAAGCCGCCCCTGCCCTTCGTGCCGGGCTCCGAATACGCGGGCGTGGTCCAGGCCGTGGGCGAAGGGGTGACCCAGCTCAAAGTCGGCCAGAGCGTCGCCTGCCTGTCGGGCACCGGCGGATTCGGCACCCATACGATCGCGCCCGCCGCCCTGTGCATGCCGTTGCCGCCGGGCTTTCCGCACGTGGACGCCGCCGCTTTCATCATGATCTACGCCACGTCCCATCACGCGCTGGTGGACCGGGCGCAGCTCAAGGCGGGCGAAACCGTGCTGGTGCTGGGCGCGGCCGGCGGCGTGGGCACCTCGGCCATCCAGATCGCCAAGGCGATGGGCGCGCGCGTCATCGCCGCGGCTTCCACCGACGAAAAATGCGAACTGTGCAAGTCCATCGGCGCCGACGCCACCATCAACTACACGCGGGAGAACCTGCGCGAGGCGATCAAGGCGGCCACCGGCGGCAAAGGCCCGGACGTGATCTACGACCCGGTCGGCGGCGACTTCGCCGAGCCGGCGTTCCGCTCCATCGCCTGGCGCGGCCGCTACCTCGTCGTCGGCTTTGCCTCGGGCCCCATTCCGGCCTTGCCGCTGAACCTGCCGCTGCTCAAGGGCGCCTCGCTGGTGGGTGTGTTCTGGGGCGACTTCGCCAAGCGCGAGCCCAAGGCCAACGCCGCGATGATGATGGAACTGGCCCGCTGGTACGGCGAGGGCAAGATCAAGCCCGTCATCGACCGCACCATGCCCATGGCCGAGCTCAAAGCCGCCTATGCCCACATGGGCTCACGCGGCGTCAAGGGAAAACTGGTGATGGTCAACTAACGGGAGCGCCTCCTCCCGCTATAATCGTCATCTCTACGGTGGCTGTAGCTCAGTTGGTAGAGTCCAGGATTGTGATTCCTGTCGTCGTGGGTTCGAGTCCCATCAGCCACCCCAGTTTTCCCGCGCACTTCCAAGCGATTGATTAAAAGGCCCCTCGGGGCCTTTTCGCTTTTGCCGTCGTGCTTATGCCGCACCGGCGCGCCCGCTCTTCTAGACTACCCGCGCGCGAATATCGCTCAATCTGGCATTCGGCGCCACCGGGGTTCGCATTGCACGGTGACGATGTGTAGTTCGTGGTAATGCCAGAGCAGGCGGCCAGCGCAAGAAGAAGAATCAGACTCGATGCTTTCAGCATATTCGCTCCTTGGTTCGCAAGCCAATGATCCGAAGGCACGCCGCAATGTGCATGCGCCGGGCATGGCCACCATGGACTTGGAAGGGTCTACGGTAACGCTTCAACGCTTTCACACGCCTCGACAGCGTATGGGACCTTGGTCCAATTCATCGCCTCGCCGCGGAAGCTGATCATCCCGGAGGAACAACAGTTGCCTTTCGATGACTCAACGAACCCTTTGCCAGGGATAAACGGTGGTAATGCACAGCTCCGCACGCCGCCTGCGCCGCCAGGCCGCTACGCTGGCGGCCGCGGTCGGCGTACTCACGCCGACACTGCTCGCCGCCCAGACGCCGCCAAGCGAACCGATACCGGGCGCCTGGCGCTTCGGCGCATCGATTTACGGCTACGTGCCCTCGATAAGCGGCACGTCAAGCTCACCCGCCGATTCCGGCGGCAACCGGATCAATGTCAATCTCGCCGAGCTCCTCGATCTGGAATTCGCCCTGATGGGGTCATTCGACGCCCACAACGGTCGTTGGGGCATGTTCACCGACTTCATCTATCTCAACTACAGCGGCAGCAAGCAGCAGTCGCGCGACTTCACGATCGGCAGGATCGGCATCCCGGCCGGCACCGCCGCCGACCTCGATTTGGACTTGAAGGGCGTGATGTGGGCACTCGCCGGGCAGTACCGCGTGTATTCCGATCCTGCGTTGACCATGGATGCGCTGGCCGGCCTGCGGCTGCTCGAGGTGCGGACGACCACGCGCTGGAGCATCTCGGGCAATCTTGGACCGATCGCTCCTTCAGGCCGTACCGGCACGTCCGAGGACAAGACCAGCCAGCTGGACGGCATCGTGGGAGTCAAGGGCCGAACGAGACTCGGGTCTTCAGGCCGCTGGACCCTGCCCTTCTACCTCGATGTCGGCGCCGGCGACTCCGACCTGACCTGGCAAGCGGCAGCCGGCGTCAGCTATGGGTTCAAGTGGGGCGAACTCACGGCCATGTGGCGCTACCTGGCGTACGACTTGAAGCCCGGCCTGAGCATCGAGGAATTGAAATTCAATGGTCCGCTGATCGGCGCGACCTTCCGCTGGTAAGAACCCCCACTAAGGAGAATGTCCATGAAGCACCCAACGACCATCGCCGTCATCGCCTCGCTGCTTGGCGCGCTGGGCATGACTGCCAACGCACAAAAGGCGTCAGGAGATGCGGCGGTCATGAAGGAATCGTCGCCAGGCAAGGCGACGATTGCCCAGGCGCAAACGATCACGGCGACCGTCGAGGCGGTCGACGCAGCGCAGCGTCAGATAACGCTCAAGGGCCCCAAAGGCAAGGTGGTTCCGTTGACCGTGGGACCCGATGTACGCAACCTCGAGCAGGTCAAGGTCGGCGACCGCGTGGCGGTTCGCTATCTCGAGGCCTTGACTCTCACGCTGAAGAAGGACGGCAAGGAACTGCGCAGCTGCCACCAAGGCTTCGGACGCCGCGCGGGCAAAGGCAGGCGAGCGCCCCGGCGGGGCGGTCGCCGAGCAGGTCACGGTCATCGCCGACGTGACCGCAGTGGACGCCAAGACGGGCATCGTCACGCTGAAAGGACCGAAACAGGTGGTCGATCTCCATGTGGCCGATCCCGAGCAATTGAAGCTGATCAAGGTCGGCGACCAGATCGAAGCCGTGTACACGCAGGCACTGGCCTTGTCCGTCGAGCCCGCCGCCGCGGCCAAGAAATAGCCGACAAGTGTCATGCCGGGCTTGACCCGGATCCATGCCTGGATGCCGGGTCAGCCCGGCATGACAGCCTCCATCACTTCGGGAACAAGAAGGTCACCGATAGCCGAAGGCCCCAGTCGTGCGGGCCGCCATCGGGACTGTCTGCCCAATAACGCACGCCTCCTCCGATGCTCACGGGCTGCGCGGCCGAATTTCACCAGCTTGGAAACCGTGGCGTTGATGGGCACCAACCATTGCTCGGCCTTCCAGTCGTAAGTGGACTCGGTGTTCAGCCCGAAAGTCCACGCGGTTGGCGTCGTGTATGAAAGAAATGGCTGGAGAAACGTCGAGCTGACGTCGGGGCGGCTGTCACTGCCCGCGACAGACCAGATGTGATTGGCGAGCACGCCATACGTCCACGGGCCGTGCTGCCTGAGCACTATCCCCGTGGGCCCCAGGCCCCACTTGCGCGCGCTGAGCTCGGATTCGCTTCCGGTCGGCAGCAGGAACACCGGCCCCACTCCCCAGGTGAGCCCGCCGGCGGCGGGCGTCGCGGGC
This sequence comes from uncultured beta proteobacterium, assembly GCA_963722025.1. Lineage (GTDB taxonomy): Bacteria > Pseudomonadota > Gammaproteobacteria > Burkholderiales > Burkholderiaceae_C > Ramlibacter. Next base: position 65,336 of record CAVRNE010000044.1, on the reverse strand, counting down.
ACGAAGAACAGGCTCTGGACAATGTCGCCGATGCCAGACTGGCTCGTGCCCGGCACCACGCCATGCTGGTCGACGATGGGCAGGATCGTGCGGCTGATGAGGTTCCAGTCGTTGTTGAACTTGAACGGCACCACCGGCTGAACATTCACGTAGAACTTGTGCCCATCCCCGCCAGGGCCATAGCCCTCGTCGTAGTTCGCCTGGAACGGCACGCTGATCAGCTCGGCAATCGGGTTGTTGAGCTTCTTTGCCAGGTCTTCGTCACTGCCTTGCGCGGCAAGGCTGCCGGCGTGCATGGCGGCCACGGCCACAAAGAAAGCTCTCAAGGCGAGCATTCATGTTTGCTCTTCTTCAGTAGCTACCGTTTTACGGGCTCCACTTTGCTCCAGCCGTCCGGGTCGAATTTCGTGATCTTCTGCGCCGTGGCGGACGTTTCCGGGCCGAGATCCTTTTCGTACACGATGCCGTCGTGATTCACGAGGAAGGTCATCACGCCGGAGTTGCCATACGTCGCCGGCCATGCAACGAGAGCGAAGCCTCCCATCATGCCCCCCTTCACCAGGTAGTCGTAAGCGCCACCTGGAGCACCCGGCCCCTGCGACTTGAGGATGCGATAGCGGTAACCGTGGTATGCACCGGGCTGGTCTTTTTCTTCGGCCTGCGCATAGCCCTCGGCCCGGGCGCTCTCGAAAGCCGGGCCCAAAGGACTCTGCTGCTCGCCCGCCTTGGTGGGATAGTAAAGTCCGTCGCGCTTGCCCGAGGAGCTGATGAACTTCTGCGCATACTGCAACAGCTTGCTTTTTTGCGGGTTGCGCAGGTAGTACTCTTGCTGTGCATCGACGTAGGCGAGCATCGCCTGCATGGTGTGCAGCTCGTTGCGCCCGATGCGCCGGTTCAGGATTTCCTGGCCGCCCGCCTGGGTATCGAACCGCCATCCGTCGCCTTCCTTCACGATCGGAATGGGAAATGGCCAGTCGTCCTTGCCGGTCACGAGAATCGCCTTGGCGTCACCCGATTTTTCGAGTTTGTTGCCTTCTTCGTAGGACCGCAGGAAGCCTTCGGCGACTACCCCATCGGCCACCTTGTCGCCGGAAGATACGAGGGGCTTGCCCTCCAGTCCCAGTATCGGCAGCAACGCCTTCGGATCGTTGACCTTTACCGCGGCCATGAGATCCTTGACTGCCTCCTCCGGCGTCGCATAGGTTTTCTGCTTCGCTGCAGCAGGGTTCTTCTTGATTGCCGCCGATTGCTGCGCCGCGTCCGCGGCACGCGCCTGCGGCAGCCCGAATGCGGCTGCCGCGATCACGAGCCCAAAGGTGAAGGTGCGTGCCCAGTTCATCGTATTCATGGCGATATCCTCCAATAGGTTTTGCGGATTCATTGCGCTTTCCTGCCGCCTAGCGACGTCCCCCGCCTCCGCCCCCGCGCCCACCCCCGCCTCCGCCCGCACGCCCACCCCCGCCCCCACCTCCACCGGCGCGCGCGCCGCCGTGCCCGACTGACGAAGCATGGCTCGCCGCGCCGCGGCTGCTGAAATCGCGCGTCTGTGCGCCGCTACCGGCGCCCTGAAACGCGGCTGCGCCGCCACCGCTGGCGTGTGCCTACCTCCGCCACCGCCTCGTTCGCCCGCACCACCACTGCGCGCAGCGGACCGGTCGCCCGCCGGCGCCGCCCGCGCCCTGTCGATCACCGGCTCCACCGGCACCGGCCCTGTCGCCGCGGTTTGCCCCACCGGCGCCTTTGAACTGGTCGGCGCCACCGCGCGAGATATCCTGCCGTCCCTGCTCGGCACGACCGCGAAATTGTTCGCGGCTCTCGACGCCCTGGCGTTGCCCTTTGCCGTAGCGTTGCTGGCTGGCCGTGTCGCGGTACTGGACGCCCTTGCGGTGCTCGGAGTTGTGGCTCCAGTTTGAATTCTGGATATTGGTCCGGTTGAAGCTGTTGTACTTGTTGACGTTGATGTCGACGTTCCCGCCCCCCCAATTGCAGTTACCCCACAGGGCGCTGCCGATAACCACGCCTGCCGTGAACGTGAAAAGCGCGGCGCCCGCCGCGTAACCCGGGGGATAGTAGTAATAAGGCGGATAGGCCGGATAAGGCCACGGCCCGTACACCGTGGCCGGGTTGTAGGTCGGCACGTAGACCGTCTGGGGCTGCGTGGGCTCGATCTTGATGACCGTCGTCCCGCCTTCCTGCGCGGTGCGTGACCGTCTGCTCCTGGCCGCTCTTCAGGTTGCCGGCCGCCTGCGCCTTGAGCGCAACCGCTGGACCGCCGCCAGCACATCCTTCTGTTGCCCGAGGAAAGCGTCTCCCAATTTCTGGGTCATGTCGATCTTTTCGCTCATCATGTTGAGCACCTGCGGGAAAGCGGCAAGCGACTTCACGCTCGGATCCCACTTCTGCTGCGCCATCGCATCCTCCAGCGCCTTGTCCTTGACGTTGGGATTCGACTTCACCCAGCGCGCCGCTTCCACGATCTCCAGCGGATAGGTGGACGCCATCAGGATTTGCGCGACCAGCGAATCCGGATAGAGCGCGATCGGCGCCACCAGCTGCTCGATCTCTTCGTTCTTGAATGTCGATGGCTCCTGGGCGCGCGTCACCGGCGGGACCGCGCCTATGGCAAACACCAGCGCAGACGAGCAATGCCTTCCAGATGGGAGTTCATTTCCATTCTCCTTCCAATGAGAATTTCTCAAGCGCCAGCAATCATTGTCGCGCCTCCAGCCGGACGTCGGGTTTCCTGCCGTTCGCGCACCTCCGCGAGGTCGCGTTCCAGGAAGAAATTGAGGAACGTCCGGATGACCGCGACCGCGGCGATCCGTCCCACCGCCTCCCAGCTCGTGGTGATGGAGGTCTCGATGATGTCCGCGGCGAGCTGGAAAGTGAGGCCGGCGACCAACCAGCGCCCATAGCGCAGCCAGATGTCGCGCCTCTCGTGGCCCGACGGCGAAGAGAAAAACAAGCGCAGGCCGCCGATGAAGGCCTCGGCGGTTCCAACCACGACGACCAGGAGCGCCAGCGCGTCGATGAAGACGATCGCGTACTCCGTAGCGAGGACCAGCCATTCTTTCATCCCCTTGCCGCCTCGTTCCCGTGTGCCTGGCGAGTGCGCCACATCACGTAGGGAACCGATGCGATGAAGCCCACGATCACCACGAGCAGGACCGCCGCCATCACCGTTTTTTGATCCGGTGCGTTGTGCAGGATTGCGAGCGCGACGGCCGGATGGCGCGTCGCAGTGGACAGCGCGAGCACGGTGCGGTCGTCCGGGTCAGGCCCGCCGAGCAGGTGGCCGATCGCGAGGCCGACGAGCACGAACACGATGATCGCCACGAGCGTGAAGTCGCCGATCAACGAGGCAATGGCGGGCCATTGGCCGATCAGCACGGGCACGGCGGCGACAACGAGCAGCACGTTCGCGAAGCGAGAGAGCGGCCTCGCGATGCGGTGCGCGGCAGACGGCGCCAATCGCCTGAACACGATGCCGGCGACCAGTGGCGCGATCATCGACCTGCATGACGATCCCTGCGACCGTCCCCGGGGATACGTGGGCCGGGCGTGTCAAGGATGCGGCCCAGGAGTTCCACCGTGGCCGGCACCAGGACGATAGAAACCACCGACGTGACGGCGAGCAGCCCCATGATGTAGGAGGACGTGCCGCCCGCCTTGAGCTCCTTTTTGGGGAAGGATGGGCGGGATGGGCGCGATGGCCAGGGCGATGAACGCGATCTCCAGCGCGTTGTTGAACTCGAACGCCAGTGCGAGCATGACCGCGAAGAGCGGCATGATCACGTTCATCGCGAGGAACGACCGCCCGAGCAGCCCCGGCCTGTCCAGCAGGCGCGTGATGTCCCGGAAGCTCGATTTGAGAGCGATGCAGAACAGCAGGATGGCGATGCTGCTCTGCAGGGCGAGCGGGATGAGCTGGGCGAGGGTCATGTTCCGGCGGGAGTCCCGCGGTCAGCTCGACCCCGCGACCTCGCTCATCTTCGCCATGGCATCGTCGATGGTGAAGCTGCCGGGCTTTTGCACGGGCGGGAACTCCTTGAAGGTCTCCACGAATTTCGCCGCCGCCGCCTGCGCCGCATAAAGGAAGTACATGTTGTGCAGACACCAGTCCCAATACGTATTGGAGGTGATGTCGGCACGTTCGTAGGGATCCGTTCGCAGATTGAATATCTTCGGCAACCGCAGCCGGACGAACGGCTCGGCCCACAGCTGCAAGGTTCCCTTGAGCCGCTGCTCCATGAAGACCAGCTTCCAGTTGTCGAAGCGGATGCCCAGCACGTCGCCGTCGTCGCTGAAGTAGAAGAAGAACTGCCGCGGACTCTCCTTCACCTCGCCGGTGAGGTAGGGCAGCAGGTTGTAGCCGTCGATGTGGTTCTTGAACTTCTTGCCGTTGACCGTGGCGCCTTTCTTCAGCTTGTCCACCGACGCCGGTGTCGCCCGCGATGGCGAGGATGGTGGGCAGCCAGTCGTGGTGCTGCACGATCCCGTTGCACACGCTGCCGGCCTCGACCTTGCCGGGATAGCGCACGATCAGCGGCACGCGGAAAGCACCTTCCCAGTTGGTGTTCTTCTCGCTGCGGAACGGCGTCATCGCGCCGTCGGGCCAGGTGTTCATGTGCGGCCCGTTGTCCGACGAGTACATCACGAAGGTGTTGTCGGCGATGCCGAGCTGGTCCAGCAGGTCGAGCATCTCGCCCACGTTCTTGTCGTGGTCGATCATGGTGTCGTGGTACGGCGACTGCCACCGGCCCGCCTGCCCCAGGCTTTCGGGCTTGGTGTGCGTGAACAAGTGCATGTGCGTGGTGTTGAGCCACACGAAGAACGGCTTGTCGGCCTTGTGCTGGCGCTGGATGAAGTCCTTGGCGGCGGCGACGAACTCGTCGTCGCAGGTTTCCATGCGCTTCATGTTCAGCGGGCCGGTGTCCTCGATCTTCTGCTTGCCGACCTTGCCCCAGCGCGGCTCATCGGTGGGATCGTCCTTGTCGGTGGCCCAGGAGTGGATCACCCCGCGCGGCCCGAACATCTCGTGGAACTTCGGATCCTTGGGGTAGTTGGCCATCTCCGGCTCTTCCTCGGCATTCAGGTGGTAGAGATTGCCGAAGAACTCGTCGAAGCCGTGCGCGGTGGGCAGGAACTTGTTGAGGTCGCCCAGGTGGTTCTTGCCGAACTGGCCGGTGGCGTAGCCCTGGTCCTTGAGCAGATCGGCGATGGTGACCGTCTGCGCCTGCAGCCCCTGCGGTGCGGCGGGAATGCCCACCTTGGACAAGCCGGTGCGGTACACGCTCTGCCCGGTGATGAAAGACGAGCGGCCCGCGGTGCAGGACTGCTCACCGTACGAGTCGGTGAACATCATCCCTTCCTTCGCGAGGCGGTCGATGTTCGGGGTCCGGTATCCCATCAATCCGTGCGAGTAGCAACTCAGATTCGAGATGCCGATGTCGTCGCCCCAGATGATGAGGATGTTGGGCTTGGCTTGCTTCGCCATGGTATTTCACTCCTTCACAAAAATTCGTTGTTAGAACGGTCCGATCTGAAAAACCATGCTCGTGATGGCCGCCATGCCGATCGCGAGCAGGATCACCGCCGTGACGAGCGTCAGGGACGGCGGAAATTCGCTCTCGCCGTGTATGAGCCCGTCCGCCACCATGCGCTTGCGCTGCTCGCGCAGTCCGTGCATGAATCGCACGTGATAGACGATGCCGAGCACGAGCAACACGATGCCGAGCGCGACGAGCGTGGTGCCGAAATTGCGCGGCGCATGGGCGGAGGTCAGCACCTCCGACTGCTTGAGCTTCTCGAAGAACTGAAAGATCGTGAAGCCAAAACCGATCAGCGACAGCGAGGTGCGGATCACCGACATGAGCGTCCTGTCGGCGGACATGCGCGTGCGCTGGAACGACATGCCCGTGCGCCGCGCCGAGAGTTCGGTTGCGACGTCTGGATATTTCCCGGTCGGTTCTTCGGCCATGGCGATCCTGGTTCGGCCTCACGCACGCACCACGCAGCGAAACCCGACGTGACTGGTCGAGGTGTCCACCGGCTGCGCATGCCGCGCGGCAGGCCGGTAGCGGCGGCAGTAGTTCGGCGCGCACAGGTGCGAGCCGCCCTTGAGCACCTTGCGCGGAATCCTGACATCGGGCTGGCACGAGTCGTAACTTCCCTCCTCGCCGCCGCCGCGCGGATTGGCGGGTATGCAGCAGGGCTTGGCCGCGTCCGCTTCGTGTTTCGGCGAATACCAGTCGGCGGTCCATTCCCAGACGTTGCCGATCATGTCGTAGACGCCGTAGCCGTTCGGCGGGAATGCCGAGACCGGCGACGTGCGCTCGTAGCCGTCGGCCTTCAGGTTTTCGTGCGGAAACGCGCCCTGCCAGGTATTCGCCATCTGGCGGTTGCCCGGGCGTGAATTCATCGCCCCAGGCGAACTCGGCGCCGTCCAGGCCGCCGCGCGCGGCGAACTCCCACTCCGCTTCCGTGGGCAGTTCCTTTCCGGCCCAGCGGGCATAGGCCTCCGCATCTCGATAGGCGATGTGGACGACCGGATGATCGTCGAGTCCCGCGATCGAAGCTGCGCGGCCCGTAGGGGCGGCGCCAGTCGGCACCGAACTTGAAGTTCCACCACTGGCTCCAGTCGCGCAGGTCCACCGCATGCTCGGGCGGAGTGAACACCAGCGAGCCCGCCTTGAGCATGTGCGGCAGCGCGCCGGGGTAGTCCCTGGGGTCGGGCGCAATCTGGGCGAAGGTGACATAGCCGGTGGCGTTCACGAACTCACGGAACGCGCGGTTCGTGACCGGCGTGCGGTCGATCCAGAAGCCGCCTACCGTCACGCGGTGCACCGGCGCTTCCTCTGGATAGTGCCGGTCCGAACCCATGCGGAAAGTGCCACCGGGTATCCAGACCATGCCCGGCCGGGGTGGTCCGGCGCCGGCCTCTACAGGTCGCGAAGCCGACAGGTCAGTTGCGACGTCACTCATCGGTTGTGCCTTTGCCGCTCATTGCTCGAACGCGAACACGCGCTTCCAGTCGCGCTTCATGTCGACCACCGTCCAGCCCTTGGCGTTCGCCTCGTCGAGCGCCTTGTCGAGCCGGCCGACGTGGGACTTGCGGTCGTAGGCCCACTCGCGCTGGGCATCGGTGTGGTGGACGATCCCCATGAAGCGGGCGCCGCTGCCGGCCGCGGTCCATTGCAGCATCTGCTGGTCGCCGTCGGAATTGCCAAAGGCGAAAACCGGACGCCGGCCGATGAAGCGGTTGATGCCGGCAGGCTTGCCCGGGCCGTCGTCGACGAACTCCACCTTGTCCAGCTTCGCCAGGACCGGCTTGCCGTCCGGCCCCGCCTTGAATCGAGTCACGCCGGAAGAGCCGACCACCTGCTCGGGCGGAATGCCATAGACCTTCTCGGTCCAGGGCCGCATGAACTCGATGCCGCCGCCCGAGACGATGAAGGTCTTGAAGCCGTTGGCGCGCAGGTGCTCCAGCAGTTCCTGCATCGGCTTGTAGACGAGATCGGTATAGGGCCGGTTGAAGCGCGGGTGCCGCGCGCTCGCGATCCAGTCGGCAACCGCCTCCGAGAATTCCTCCGTCGTCATTCCGGCATGTGTCGCCGCCATGATCTGCACCAGGCCCTTCTCGCCGGACGCCGCCACCGCCTTCATGTCGTTTTCCAGCAGCCCCTTGAACGGCTGCTGCGTCTTCCATTCGGGGTGCTTGGGCGCGAGGGCCTTGACGCGGTCGAAAGCGAACGCGGCCTGGAAGTACACCGGCTGCTCGGCCCACAACGTGCCGTCGTTGTCGAACACTGCGATTCGCTGCGCGGGCGGCACGAAATCCTTGCCTGCCGTGTCCGTCGCCGCCTGGATGAAGTTGAGGATGCTCGTCTTGACCGGACCTTCGTTCCACGATGGAAGCGGTTGTGCCCAGGCGGGATTTAGAGCGAAAAGAAACCAGGTAACGACAGCGATGGATATTCCATGCACCTTACTCATCTCTTGCAATCCTTTGTTTTGCCGTGCCATCCTTGCCGGCACTTGCAGGCGATGCAGATGTGGCTGTTGCCCGCTTGATGTTCTTGCGGCTTGGCAAAGCGCTGTATTGGACCAAGGTCCAACCTTGAAGTTTCCGGATGCTCCGGCTCCTGCTCGGCGTTGCGCCAGTACCGCGCTGCCGCAAGCCACCAAGGACGAGTCAGAATGTTCCGAGGAACTCAGCGACGTTTTGTTTCACTACATTGAGCCGCATCTGCGGCCGTATTGGACGAAGGTCCAATTCGGCCGCGTCCCGAAGCGGGCGACCATGCCCTGCAGCAAACGCAAAGGAGCAAGCCCCATGGCCGATCGCGCTACGCGAATCGAAGCCAGCCGGCGCCTTCGGCCCGCAATACCGATGACCTTGCCGAGGGTCTTCGCCTGGTGCCTGCTGGTGCTGCTGGCGGCGTGTGCGACTCTGCCGGAGCGGGCGAGCCCCGTGCCGAGCAGCGCCTTTGCCGACACTTGCGGCACGCGGCTCGGACGGTCCGTCTGCCCCGAAGCCGCCGCGCACGCGGGGCGCACCGGTGTCCACGCCCTGCCCAACGGCCGCGATGCCTTTGCCGTGCGCTACCTGCTGGCACGCGCAGCCGAACGCAGCATCGACGTGCAGTACTACATCTGGCACGCGGACACCAGCGGCGGCCTGCTTGCCCACGCATTGTGGGAGGCCGCCGAGCGCGGCGTGCGCGTGCGCATGTTGCTGGACGACGTGAACACCGCGGGGCTCGATCCGGTGCTCGCGACGCTCGATGCGCACCCGCAGATCGAGGTGCGGCTGTTCAATCCCTTCGCCAACCGCGGCTGGCGCGTCGGCGACTACGTGGCCGACTTCCGGCGTGTCAATCGCCGCATGCACAACAAGTCGTTCACGGTCGACAACCAGGTCGTCGTGATCGGCGGCCGCAACATCGGCGATGAATACCTGGGCGCGGACAGCGCCGTCGCCTATTCCGACCTGGATGTCGTCGCCGCGGGCACCGTGGTGCGCGAGGCCTCGCGCAGCTTCGACGAGTACTGGAACAGCGCGTCCGCCTACCCCGTTGCGAGCTTGCTGCCGCGACCATCGGATGCGCAGAATGCGCAGGTGCGCGACGAGTGGACGAAGTTGCGCGACGCGGGGCCGGCGGCCAGTTATCTCGAAGCCGTTCGAAACCAACGCCTCGTGGAGGAAATCCTCGCCGGCACGCTCTCCGTCGAATGGGTTTCCGCCCGGCTGCTCGCCGACGATCCGGAGAAGGTCCTTCGCCCGCCGGAAGACACGGCGTCGCACATGCTGCCTCAGCTGTGGGAAGCGCTGGGACAGCCCATGAATGAACTCGTCCTGGTGTCTCCGTATTTCATACCCGGACGCGAGGGCACGGACACTCTGCTGGCCATCGCCGCGCGCGGCGTGAAGGTCTCGATCCTCACCAACTCGCTGGCGGCGGCCGACGTGGCGCCGGCGTATGCCGGCTACTCGAGGTACCGCAAGGAGCTGCTGCGCGGCGGCGTGCGTCTCTATGAACTCAAGCCCGCGGCGCTGCCGCCCGGCGAAAAGCGGGGAACGCTCCAGGCAGCGGCAGCTCCGGCAGCGGCAGCTCCGGCGCGAGCCTGCACGCCAAGACCTTCGCCGTGGACCGCCAGCGCGTGTTCGTCGGCTCGTTCAACCTCGACCCGCGCTCGGCACGGCTCAACACGGAGATGGGTGTGGTGCTGGAAAGCCCCAGGCTGGCGACGCAGCTGGCGCAGGCCTTCGACGACGAGCTCCCGCGCAATGCTTACGAAGTGCGGCTGTCGGGCGACGGCCTGGGGCTTGAGTGGATCGAGCGCACGGACGGGGGTGAGGTGCGCCATTCCTCGCCGCCCCAGGCAGGCGCGCTGCGCCGGCTCTGGATCGCCTTCCTGTCGATCCTGCCGATCGAGTGGCTGCTCTAGGCGCAGCCCGCGTCAGGACGCGGAACCCGAGTGGATGGCGCTGTCGATCGCGTCGAGCAGCATGGTCTCGTCGACGGGCTTGCGCAAGTAGGCCCTGGCTCCCTGAACGAGCGCGCGCTCACGGCTGCCGGGAGAATCGTCGCCGGTGATGATGACCACCGGCACCACGTTACCGGACTGCGACAGCGCCTGCTGGATCTCGAACCCGCTCATGTTCGGCATGCGCAGGTCCAGCACCAGGCAGCGCGGGCGCTGCCTATGCAGCGACTGGAGGAAGTCGGCGGCACAGCAATAGGTCTCGACATTGAAACCGGCGGAAAGCAACAACCGACCAATCGCCTTGCGTACCGACTCCTCGTCTTCGACGACCGCAACGAGCGAGGAGTTTTTGTGCATGTGGCGCACCCTATCCCGCACCCTATCCCGCTGCTGCGGCGCGGCAAATGGGACCTTGGTCCAAGGACGTCCAGGTTGTTGCGCACGAGCACGGAATCAGGTCAGTGGCGGGTCGGTGGCGTCACGGTCCCGTTCCACCATCCGCACCAGTTCAGCCACCGAGCGCACCCGCATCTTCTCCATTGCGCGGCCCCGGTGCACCTTCACGGTCTTTTCCGCGATGCCCAGATCGCCGGCGATCTGCTTGTTCAGGCGGCCGGACATCACTTGCGCAATCACCTCCCACTCGCGGGGAGTGAGTGAGGCCAGCCGCTGCTGCGTCATGACATGGTGAGAGCGGTCGGCTCGCTGCACGGCGTCCTGCGCGACAGCGCGTTCGATGGCGCGAAACAGCACCGCGTCGTCCACGGGCTTCGTCAGGAAATCGATCGCCCCCCGTCGCATCGCGCAGGCGCACATCGGCACGTCGGCGCAACCGGTCAGAAATATGATCGGGAGCGCACACCCGCGCTCGAGGAGCATGCCCTGCACCGCGAGCCCGTCGATGCCGGGCAACGCCACGTCCAGGATCGCGCAGCCGGGCGCTTCGGAATCGACCGAGGAGAGAAAAGACTGAGCAGACGCATGCGCGTGCACTTCATAACGTTCGTCGCTTGCGAGCAAGCGCAAGAGGGCCGACCGCACAGGTTCCTCGTCGTCGACGACGTAGACCTGGGGCCGGCAAGCGGGCGCAAGAGCGCCGCTGCCTCCCGGACGAGCTGCCTGATCCGGGGCCACGATCATATGATTTCTCCCATGCCGGCTGAGTGTAGAAAAGGAAAAGCGTAGGGGAAATTCAAGCTGATGTGGGTTGCACAGACGTAACGCGCTGTGTTGCCTTTCCTGCGCCTTTGCGCTTTAGGCCACAATCCCATTGCATCGCTTGAGCGAGTTCTACTGTGCCTGCCAGCCTATGACGTGGTTGCTCTGCAATGAACCGAGCCGGTAATCCATTCCGCGCGAGCGCAAGCTCGACCGGCGGCCGCATCGCGCTGGCAGCCTTCGCGGTGGCGGTCGTCTACTACGTTGGCGCCCGGTTAGGAATGGCGCTGACGTTCGCCCCTTTGCCGGTTGCCGTTCTTTGGCCGCCGAACGCGCTGTTGCTCGCCGCCTTGGTCATCGCCCCCTACCGCTGGTGGTGGGCTCTCATCGCGGGAGCCTTCCCCGCCCATGCGCTAGCCCAACTGCAGGTCGGCGTCCCACCCGCGATGATGCTTTGCTGGTTCGCAACGAATGTTACGGAGGCATTGCTGGGCGCGTGGATCATCCGCCGGTTCGATGCTGCCGGGCTGGGCACAGTGCGCTCGGTCCTGGTCTTCTGCTGCGCGGCAGTGCTGGCGCCTGTCGTGAGTTCCTTCCTCGATGCCGCGTGCGTCCAGCTGCTCGGCTGGGGCAGCGCCGACTACTCTACCTTATGGCAGGCGCGGTTCGTCTCCAGCTTGCTGGCGATCCTCACGTTCGTGCCGGTCGTCCTGACGTGGAACGCGAAGCGGTCATCGCGCCCGGAAGGTGGTGAGGCGCGCCTGGCGGAAGTGGGCTGCCTCCTCGCCGGCCTGCTGGCGGCCAGCACCGTGGTGTTCGACTCGCCGTCTTCCGACGGCGCGGGGGCAAGCCTGCTGTACCTGCCCATGCCCTTCCTGATCTGGGCGGCCTTGCGCTTCGGTCCTTCAGTGAGCAGCGCCTCCTATGCGGTCGTTGCCTTTTTGGTGATCTGGGGTGCGGCCCACGGACGCGGCCCCTTCCTGGAGGCGGCGATCCAGCAGGATGCGATGCCGATTCAGCTGTTCCTGATCACCCTGGCGGTGCCGCTGCTCCTGCTCGCTGCGGTGATCGAGGAACGCAAGAAGGCCGAGCGTGAGATGCGAGTTTCACGGGAGCTCTTTTCGACGGCCTTCCAGTCGGGTCCCGACGCAATGGCGATCAGTCGGGAGAGCGACGGGAAGATCATCGAGGCCAACGAACGGTGGGCGGACCTCATGGGCTACGACTCGGACCCATCGGCCCACCCGAGCATGGCTGCGCTCGCGCACCATCTTGACGAGAACGGCAGGCAGCGCATTGCCGCGTCGATGAAGGAAGGCCGAGGGTCATGCCGCCTGGTGGAGGTCACATTGCTCGATCGCCGTGGCCATTCTCACATCGCGCTGGTCTCGATTGCGGCCGTGAGCGCGGGAGACGAGTCTTGCCTCATCAGCATCGTGCGCGACATCACGCAGTTGCGACAGGCGGAAAAGGAGGCGAAGGAGCAACGCCACCAGCTCACCCACCTCAACCGCGTGGCGTCGCTGTCGGATTTTTCCAGCACGATCGCCCATGAACTCAACCAGCCGCTGACGGCGATTCTCAGCAACGCCCAGGCCGCGTTGCGCATCATCTCGCGCGATCCTGCCAATTTGCCGGAACTGCGCGCAATCCTTGGCGAGATCGTCGACGCGGACAAGCGCGCTGCCCTCCTGATTCAGCATGTCCGGCTCCTTATGAAGAGGGGCGCGGAGGAGTTCGTGCCGGTGGAATTGAACCACCAGGTGAAGCAGGTGCTGGACCTGGCGCGCGGCGAATTCCTGCTGCGCCACGTGAATGTCAACGCGAACTTTTCGCCGGACTTGCCGCTGGTGCGCGGCGACCGTGTCCAGTTGCAGCAGTTGATCCTCAACCTGGTGCGCAACGCATGCGAAGCCATGGAGGGCAACAGCTGACGGGAACAAGGCGTTGAGCGTCACCACCATGCACGGCGATGGACAGACCGTCCAGGTGGTCGTCAGCGATACCGGGCCGGGCATCCCGCCGGAACGGCTGGAATCCATATTCGAACCCTTCCTCACCACGAAGGAGAGCGGGCTGGGCATGGGACTGGCGATCTGCCGCAAGATCGCCGCCGCCCATGGGGGCGTGCTGTCAGCGCAGAGCCAGCAGGGGCAGGGTGCAACCTTCCGCCTCGTTCTGCCCATCCTTCCTGGCGATCGCGATCTCGTCCCGGGTTCAACATGGCACCACTCGACGCTCAACGGTGATGGCGGGAAAAAGGCGGACGCGCACCCCGTGCCGAGCAACTCACCTGCTGAGCAATGAACTGCGCCCCTAAAGCTTATGTCCTATTGGACCTTGATCCAATAGGACGCCGCGTTACAGACACTAATACTCGTCCCATCAACGGGTCGAAGAGGTGACCCTCGCGCAACCTTCCTCGACAAAAGGAGCTGACCATGGACCGTAGACAACTGCTAGTGCTCTCGGGAGCGGCCCTCGCCGCCGCTTGTTCCTCGCCGCCCACCGCCGAACAGAATGCCGCCAAACGCAAGGCGATCGATGCCGAGGTGACCAACGCGCTGGCGGGTCTCACTACCAACACCAGCGCCCGGCAGATGGCCAGCACGGCGAAGGGCATACTCGTGTTTCCCAGGGTTGTCACCGCCGGCTTCGTGGTCGGAGGCTCGTACGGGGAAGGTGCCCTGCGCAAGGGCGCCACGACGGCCGGGTACTACAGCATCAGCTCGGGATCCGTCGGACTCCTGGCGGGCGCGCAGACCAAGACCATGTACGTGCTGTTCATGACGCAGGACGCCCTGACCAAGTTCGAAACCAGCAAGGGCTGGACCGTCGGCGCGGATGCCTCGGTGGTGATGGTCGACACTGGCGCCGAAGCGCGCGTCGACTCGCAATCGGCGCAGGCTCCCATCGTCGGATACGTGCGCAACCAGTCCGGCTTCATGGCGAACCTCAGCATCGACGGCACGAAGTTCAACAAGCTGGAGCTGTAGTCACCGAGGCGGAGGCCACTCGCCCCATGTTGCGGTGCGCGGTCCCCCTGATCGCGCTGCTGGCCGCAGCGCTGGCCATTGGCGCAGCCCGGGCGCAGCCGGCCGCGGCTGAGCAGGCGGCGCGGCCCAGGATCTGCCTCGTGCTCTCAGGCGGTGGCGCGCGCGGCGCGGCGCACGTCGGCGTGGTGAAGATTCTCGAGCAGATGCGCGTCCCCGTCGACTGTGTCGTCGGCACCAGCATGGGAGCGATCGTCGGAGCGGCATACGCCTCAGGCTCCACCGTGCCCGAAATGGAGGGCCTGCTGGGCACCCTCTCGACCCGCCTGCTGTTCAAGGAGTTACCGCCGCGCGAGGAGCGTTCGATCCACCAGAAGCTCGACGACGCGCGCAACCTCAGTCCGGAGCTGGGCCTCGGCCGCGAGGGCTTGCTGCTGCCGAAGGGCCTGGTGTCCGGCGTCCAGTTGGAAAGCGTACTGCGGCGACTCAGCAAGGCACGCGGCTTTCACCGTTTCGACGACCTGCCTATCCCCTATCGCGCCGTGGCGACGGATCTCGCGACGGGCAAGCCGGTGGTCCTGAGCCAGGGCGAGCTGGCGTCGGCGATGCGGGCGAGCATGTCCGTGCCCGGCGTCGTCGATCCGGTGCGCCTGGAGGGGCGGCTGCTGGTGGATGGCGGCCTGACGAACAACCTGCCCGTTGACGTGGCGCGCGCAATGGGTGCGGACGTGGTGATCGCCGTCAACCTGGGAACCCCGCTGCTGCGTGCCGACCAACTCAATTCCATCCTGGGCGTCACCGGGCAAATGATCAACATCCTGACGGAGCAGAACGTGCAGGCTTCGCTGGCGAGTCTGCGGCCCTCCGACATCCTGATCCTTCCGCAGCTGGGGGATTTTTCCGCTTCGGACTTCGACCATCTGGCGGCGACCGTCCCGATCGGTGAAGCCGCCGCGCGCGCAGTGGCTGACCAGCTCGCCCGCTACTCCGTGTCGCCGGATGCCTATGCGCGCTGGGACCTGCGGCGGCGTCACGGGTACAGCGCCGGCGACGGCAGCCGTCACGGTCGACGAGATCCGCTTCGAGAACCTGCAGCGCGTCAATCCCGAGACCGCGCGCTCGATGCTGCAGACACGTCCCGGCGAACCGATCGACACGCAGGTGCTCGATCGCGACATGCAACGCCTGTTCGGCACCGGGGATTTCGAGCATGTGAGCTATTCGCTGCTGGAAGAGCCGGGCCCCCGCAAAATCCTCTCCATCGAGGCGGTCGAAAAATCCTGGGGGCCGAATTACCTGCGCCTCGGGTTGGAGCTCTCTTCCGATTTCGGCGGCGACGCCTTCTTCAACCTGCTGGCCAGCTACCGCATGACCTGGCTGAATCGCCTGGGCGGCGAGTGGCGCACGGACCTGCAGTTCGGCCGCATCAACCAGGTGGCCACCCAGTTCTACCAGCCGCTGCGGGCGGACCAAATACTATTCATCGCGCCATACGCGCTATACGACCGCCGCACCACCGATGTCTTCCAGGGCGACCAGCGCATCGCCAGCTACGACAACGACGGCACCAGCCTGGGCATCGGGCTCGGTGCGCATTTCACCCGCTATGGAGAGGTGCGACTCGGGCTCGAGCGCAGCTCCGTGCGCAGCACGCTGGACACGGGGCTGCCTGTTTTCGATCCCGACCGCGGGAACCAGTCGACGACGAGCATCACGCTTCGCGCAGTGGTGGATCAGCTGGACAGCCTGAATTTTCCGCGTTCCGGGTACAGGGCGAAACTGGCCGTGACGCAGGCGCGGCAAAGCCTGGGCAGTGATGTGAATTACACCCGTGCGGAAACCTCCGGGAACGTTGCGCATTCGCTGGGGGAACACACGTTCCAGTTCGGCTGGAACCTGGGGCAGCGTTTCGGGAGCGACCCGCTGCCGCCTTTCCACCTGTTCCAGTGGGGCGGCTTTCTGCAGCAGTCCGGTTTCCCCAGCGGCGCGTTGCTCGGCGAGGAGCTGCGGTTCGCGCGGCTCGTCTATTACAACCGCCTGGCCCAGTGGCAGCTGCTGGATGGCGTGTACGCCGGCGGCTCACTCGAAATCGGGCGCATGGGCAAGCCGCTGATTCCAAACAACGATACCGGAACGCTGCATTCGGCGGCACTCCTGCTGGGGGTTGACACCCCCTTGGGACCGCTCTACCTCGGCTATGGCCGCACGAGCAGCGGTTTCAAGAGCCTGTATCTGTTCCTCGGGCGGCCCTAGTTGACCAGTGCCTCGGTGCCGGTCGGCTTGGGCACCTTGACCTGCACCTTGAAACGCTCCTTCAGCAACTCGTAATACGCCAGGTTCTCGGCGGATGCCCACCACTGGCCGTATTGCTGGATCTCCTGCTTCGCCACCTCGGGCGGCGGCGCCTCGCGCGGCACGACCTTGTTGACCTTCACCACGGCATAGCCTTGCTCGCCCAGGTCCACGCCCACCAACGCCGGCAGCGCTGCCGGGTCGGCCCGCAGGGCCGCCTCGATCACTGCCGCGGGTTGCTTCTGCGTCTGCTGCCGCGACACCGAGACCGCTGCCGGCAGGCTGGCGCTCGCGGGATTGGCTTTCCAGGCGGCCAGCTTCTCCATGCCCTCTTTCTTCGCAAGTTCGGCGGCGCGCGCCGCGACCAGCCGTTCACGCACGCGCTCCTTCACCTCGTCGAGGGGCAGTGTGCGAGCCGGCGCGTATTGGACGACGCGCCCGGCGACAAGCGTATTGGGCGCTATCTCCACGGCTTCGGTGTTGCGCTTCTTCTCGACGCTGTCGGGCGAGAACAAGGCATTGAGGAACTTGGGATTGGCCAACGCGCCGGCAGCCCCCGGCGCGGGCGTGCGGTGCACGTTGCTCGCAGTCCTGATCTCCAGCTTGAGGCGGTCGGCGACCGGCTTGAGGCTATCGGCCTGCTCGTACACGCCGTTGCTGAACGCGTCGGCGCTTTCAGCGAACTTGCGTTGCGCCTGCTGCTTCTTGACTTCGGCTTCGAGCTCGGGCTTCATTTCCTCGAAGCTGCGCTGCTTGGGTGCCTTGATGTCGGTCACCTTGATGATGTGGTAGCCGAACTCCGTCTCCACCACGCCGCTGATCTGGCCCTTGCCCAGGGCAAAGGCCGCGTCCTCGAATGCCTTGGTCATTGCGCCGCGGGCGAAGAAATCGAGGTCGCCGCCGTTGGGCGCGGACCCCGGGTCCTGCGAATTCTTCTTGGCCACCTCGGCGAAGCTGTCAGGCGCCTTCTTCACTGCCGCGAGCAGTTCCTCTGCCTTGGCTTTAGCCTTGGCGCGGTCGGCCGCCGGCGCGTCCTTGGGCGCGGTGATCAGGATATGGCTGGCCCGGCGCTCCTCCTTGCCACCCATACGCGCGGCATTCTGCTCGAAGTAGGTCTTGAGGTCCTGCTCATTCACGGTGAGGCTCTTCTTGACCGTGTCGAGGTCGAGCACGACGTATTCGATGTTGGCCTGCTCGGGCGCCTGGAACAGCGCCGCGTTGCTCTTGTAGAAGGCCTCGAGTTCGGCATCCGTCGGCTTGACGCTGGCCGGCATGGGCCGCGGGATCGAAACGGGCGACCTGAACTTCGCGCCCCTCGAAATAAGCGTTGAGGGAAAGTCCGGCCTGCGCGGGCGCGGCGAAGGAGGTGCCGCCCAGGCCCGCCAGCACCTGACGGGAGGACAGATCGGCCCGGACGCTGGCTTCGAACATCTCGGGCGTCATGCCCTGTGCGGCCACCAGCTGGCGATAGCGCGCCATGTCCAGCTTGCCGTCAGGGCCCCGCAAAGAGGCGATCAATTCGTTTTGCTGCAGCTCGCGCGCCAGGCGCTGGTCGCTTGTCGTCAGCTTCGCTTTCGATGCCGCGGCCGCGAACACACGGTCGCGAATCATCCGCTCCAGCGTTGCGTAGCGGGCGGCCGGCGAATCGAGCAGCTTGGCGTCGAGCGAGGGCATCTGTTGGCGGATGCGCTCGACCTCCTGCTTGTGCGTGGCGTCCCAATCGCCCTGCAGGATCTCCGCGCCATCGACTTTCGCCACCGCTTCGCCTTTTTCGTTGAACCGGTTGTAGCCCTCCAGCCCGAACAGGACGAATGACGGGAAGATCAGCAGGAACAGGATGAACTGCATGACCCTGGTGTGCTTGCGAACGAAATCAAACATGCTCGAACTCGATAGACAAAAAACGCGAAAGGCGAACAGACTGTTCGCCTTCGCTTGGGTTGGTGGGTGCTGACGGGATCGAACCGCCGACCTACGCCTTGTAAGGGCGCCGCTCTACCAGCTGAGCTAAGCACCCCACCGATAACTGGCCGCTCAGTTCAGCGCATCCTTGAGCGCCTTGCCGGGACGGAACTTGGGAACCTTGGCTGCCTTGATTTTAATCGCAGCGCCGGTGCGGGGATTGCGGCCGCTGCGAGCAGCCCTTTTGCCTACCGCGAACGTGCCGAAGCCCACCAGCGAAACCGAGCCTCCCTTTTTCAGGGTTGTCTTGACGGCGCCGATCATCGATTCCAATGCGCGGGTGGCCGCGGCCTTGGAAATATCGGCATGCTTTGCGATGTGCTCAATCAGTTCGGTCTTGTTCACAGGGGCCCCTCATAGAGAGAAAGAGTTGACAGAAATGCTCGTCATTCAATTTATGTTTCCCCATCCTGCAGCCCACCGGGCGATGAAGCGAGGATGAGGGAGACTTCTTTCGCGGCTTCAAGCCACCGGCCGATTAAAACCACGAGGTAACTTTGTGTCAATACGACGGGCGGCTTTACAACAGCGCGGAGGCGGATTCTAGTCGCTTTTAGCTAGATTCCATGCGGGTTGCGGGCCGTTTTTTCATGCGGCACTGCGCCATTTTTCATACCTAGGGAAAGTATGCATGCTCACAGCGATGAAGCGATTGCGCGCCCGAGATCGGCGGTGCTTGCGCGGCCGCCGATGTCGGCCGTGCGCGGCGCGCCACTTGCGGGATCCAGCACTTTTTCTATCGCGGCCAGCACGGCGTCATGCGCCTGCTTGTGGCCCAGGAACTCCAGCATCATCGCGCCGCACCAGATCTGGCCGATCGGATTGGCGATGTTGCGCCCGGCAATGTCCGGCGCGGAGCCGTGCACCGGTTCGAAAAGCGAGGGAAATTTCCGGTCCGGATTGAGGTTGGCGCTGGGTGCTATGCCGATCGTGCCGGTGCACGCCGGCCCGAGGTCGCTGAGGATGTCGCCGAACAGGTTGCTCGCCACCACCACGTCGAAGAAGTCGGGCCGCTGCACGAAATGCGCGGTGAGGATGTCGATATGGAACTTGTCCAGCTTGATCGCGGGGTAAGCCTTCGCCATCTCGGCGACCCGCTCGTCCCAGTAGGGCATGGTGATGGCGATGCCGTTGGACTTGGTCGCGCTGGTCAGGTGCTTCTTCGGGCGCGACTGCGCGAGTTCGAACGCGAACTTCAGTACGCGGTCCACGCCGATGCGCGACATCACTGTCTCCTGCATGACAATCTCGCGCTCGGTTCCCGGGTACATGCGCCCGCCGATGCTGGAATACTCGCCCTCGGTGTTCTCGCGCACGATGTACATGTCGATCTCGCCCGGCTGGCGGGCGCTGCCGTCGCGGCGCACCACGGGGGCGATGATGCCCGGCATCAAGCGCGCGGGCCGCAGGTTCACGTACTGGTCGAACTCGCGCCTGAACAACAGCAACGAGCCCCATAGCGACACGTGATCGGCAATCTTGTCGGGCCAACCCACGGCGCCGAAATAGATGGCGTCGTGCCCGCCGATCTGGTCTTTCCAGTCGTCGGGCAGCATCTTGCCGTGCTTCTCGCAGTAGTCCCAGCTGGAGAAATCGAAATGATCGAAGGCCAGGTCTATGCCGAACTTCGTGGCCGCGGCTTCCATCACACGGATGCCCTCGGGCATGACTTCCTTGCCGATGCCGTCGCCGGCGATGACTGCGATTCGTTGAGTGCTCATGGTTGTTTCCTGAAAAATTCAAGGGCTTCATGCAGCAGGAGAGGCGGCGCCTCTTCCGCGATGTAGTGACCGCAAGGCAAGGACCGGCCCGTGACCTGGCTCGCGCGCTCGCGCCAGAGTGACAGCACGTCGAAGCAGCGCCCGACGGCGCCATGTTCGCCCCACAAGACGTGCAAGGGCATCTCGAGCAGGCGGCCGTCCGCGATGTCCGCGCGGTCATGCTCCAGGTCGATGCCCGCGCTGGCGCGGTAGTCGGCGCAAATGCCTTGCGCGGTTCCCGGCACACCGGCGCAGCGTTCATACTCGGCCAAGGCTTCGGGCGCGAACGCCGCCAGCCCGGCATGGCGCTGGCCCATGACACTGCGCACATAGCGCACTGGATCGGACTCGATCAGCGCCTCGGGCAAGGGCGGCGGCTGGATCAGGAAGAACCAGTGCCAGTAGGCTTGCGCGAATGCCAGCGAAGTCTGCTCGTACATGGCCAGCGTCGGCGCAATGTCCAGCAGCATCAGCCGATCGACCGCTGCGGGATGATCCGCGGCAAGCCGATAGGCCACTCGCGCGCCCCGGTCATGCGCCAGCACGCCAAAGCGCTGGAAGCCCTGCTCCTCCATCACCGCCAGCGCGTCAAGCGCCATCTCGCGCTTGCTGTAGGCGTGGCTCCCCTCGCCCGGCTCGGGCCTGCCGGAGTCTCCATAGCCGCGCAAGTCCATCATCACGACGGAAAACTCGTCGGCCAGAGCGGGCGCCACCAGGTGCCACATCACATGCGTCTGCGGGTGCCCGTGCAGCAACAGCAGTGGCCGGCCTCGACCGGCGCGCCGCCCGTACAGGCGCACCCCGTTGCGCACTATCACGAACGTTTCGAACGACTCCAGCATGGGGCTTATTCTGGCATTGCCTGGCGCTCGGGTGCTGCCGGGCTCAGGAACGGGGCTGCGAAGGGGAGCGCACCACGAGGCTGACGCCGACCGCCGTCAGGGCCATGCCTGCGACGGTGAAGGCGGTGATGTCTTCGCCGAACAACAGCCAGGCCATCACCGCCGTACAAGGAGGCACCAGGTACAGCAGGCTGGTGACGGCGGTGGCGGCGCCGCGCTGGATCAACAGGTACAGCAGCGAACTGCCGCCCAGGGTCAGGGCCAGCACCGACCATGCCATCGCCCCCGCGAGTTGGCCGTTCCAGTTCATGGCTTCGGTCTCCAGCAGCGCCAGCGGCAAGGTCACGATCAGGGCAGCACACAGCTGGACAAGGCTGGCGGTGCGCACGTCGCAGGGTGCGACGAAGCGCTTTTGATACAGGGTGCCGGCGGTGATGCTGAGCAAGGCGCCCAGTGCCAGCAGGAAGTTCAGGCCGTGGATTTCGCCTATCCCCAGCTTCTGCCACACGACCAGGGCCAGCCCGCCGAAGCCGAGCGCCAAACCGGTCCATTGCCGCCGGGATACCGCGCCGCCGCGCGAAGAGACCCAGGCGGCGGTGAGCACGGGCTGCAAGCCCACCAGCAGCGCCACCAGGCCGGCTCCCATGCCCAGTTTGACTGCTGCCCACACCCCGCCCAGGTATCCGGCGTGCATCAGGATTCCGGTGACCGCCAGATGCTTGACCTGGCTGCGATCGGCCGGCATCGCCGCCCGCGCTGCGAATGCCCACATGGCGAAGCAGGCGACGGAGAGAAGGTAGCGCATCGCCAGGAACTTCATCGGCGGCGCATGCGGCATGCCGTAGCGCGCCACGATGAAGCCTGTGCTCCAGATCAACACGAAGACTGCGGGCATCGCCGCCACCAGGCGGTCCTGCCGTGACACCGGGGTCATCGGCTATTTCACCCGCTTGCGGATTTCCGGCAGGGCCTTCTGCAGGTAATACACCATGGACCACACGGTGAGGATCGCCGACAGCCAGATCAGCCATGTGCCCCACAAGCCGGTGTCGATCAGGCCGAAGGCATTGCCGTCGAACAGCAGGAAGGGGATGGCGATCATCTGCACCGTGGTCTTGACCTTGCCCAGCATGTGCACCGCCACGCTCTTGGACGCACCGATCTGCGCCATCCATTCGCGCAACGCCGAAATCGCGATCTCCCGGCCAATGATGATCAGCGCCACGAAAACATCGGCGCGCTGCAGGTGCACCAGCACCAGCAAGGAGGCGCACACCAGGAACTTGTCCGCCACCGGGTCCAGGAAGGCTCCGAACGATGAAGTCTGATTGAGCTTGCGGGCCAGATAGCCATCCAGCCAGTCCGTGAGGGCGAACGTGACGAACATCGCCGTGGCGATCATGTTCTGCACGGCAGGCTCCAGCCCCAGGTAAAACACGCCGACGATCAGCGGAATCGCGACGATGCGTGTCCAGGTCAGTAGCGTGGGGATTGTGAGGAACATTGCCCCGATTCTGGCATGGGCGCTGCTGGTCCTAATGCAGGGCCCGGTAAATCTCCTCCGCGAGTTCCCGCGAAATACCTTCGACACTGGCGATATCGTCCACCCCGGCGGCCGCCACGCCCCGCACGCCGCCGAAGCGCTGCAACAGGCGGGCGCGCTTCTTGGCGCCTATGCCGGGGATCTCTTCCAGGCTGCTGCCCCCGACCCGGACCTTGGCCCGGCGCGCCCGCATGCCGGTGATGGCGAAGCGGTGCGCCTCGTCGCGGATCTGGGCTACCAGCATGAGCGCGGCCGAATCCTTGCCCAGGTACACCTTGGCGCGGCCGTCGGCAAACACCAGCTCCTCCAGGCCGACCTTGCGGCCCTCGCCTTTTTCCACGCCCACGATCACGGCCAGATCCAGCCCCAGTTCCGCGAATACCTCCCGCGCCATGCTCACCTGCCCCTTGCCGCCATCCACCAGAACCAGGTCCGGCAGCCGGCCGGCCCCACCGCCGCTTGCGCGCGCAGGCGTGGCATCGGGCGAATCGCGGCCCGCTTCCGCCAGCTTGCTGTAACGGCGCATCAGCACCTGCCGCATGGCGGCGTAGTCGTCGCCCGGCGTGATGCCGTCGATGTTGTAGCGGCGGTATTCCGAGTTCTGCATCTTGTGACGGTGGAACACCACGCACGAAGCCTGGGTGGCCTCACCGGCCGTGTGCGAGATGTCGAAGCACTCGATACGGAAGGTGTCCAGGTTGTCGGGCTCGAGGTCGAGCGCCTCCACCAGTGCCCGGGTGCGGGCCTGCTGCGAGCCTTCCTCGGCCAGCAGGCGCGCGAGCTGGATGTCGGCGTTCTTCTGCGCCATCTCCAGCCACAGGCGGCGCTGCTCGCGGGGGTTGTGCACCGCACTGATCCTCATGCCGGTCTGCTCGCACAAGGCGTCGATCAACTCGCGGCTCACGGCGTGGCTCGTGATCAGCGCGGGCGGGACCGGCACGCCGATGTAATGCTGCGCGATGAAGGCTTCCAGCACGTGAACCTCCACCGGCGCAGGCGGCGCGGCCGCGGCGCCCTCTTCCGCGGCGTTGTCGAAGTCCTGCACGGCGGCCGCATCTTCCACATGGGTGGGGAAATAGGCCCGATCGCCCAGGTGGCGGCCGCCCCGCACCATGGCCAGGTTCACGCAGGCCTTGCCGCCGTGCACCTTCACCGCCAGGATGTCCACGTCCTTGTCGGAAATGGTTTCCACCGATTGCTGGTGCAGCACCTTGGACAGCGCGCTCATCTGGTTGCGCAGTTCGGCAGCCTGCTCGAACTCCAGCTTGTCGGCGTGCTGCATCATGCGCGCTTCCAGGGCCGCCAGCACGGCCTGTGTTTCGCCGCGCAGGAAGGCCTCGGCGTGATGCACGTCTTGCGCATAGTCCTGCGGCGACACCAGGTTCACGCAGGGCCCCGAGCAGCGCTTGATCTGGTAGAGCAGGCAGGGCCGGGTGCGGTTGGCGAAAACGGTGTCTTCGCAGGTGCGCAGCCGGAACACCTTCTGCAGCAGCTGGATCGATTCCTTCACGGCCCAGGCGCTCGGGTAAGGACCGAAATAGCGGTGCTTGCGGTCCACGGCGCCGCGGTAGTAGGCGACGCGGGGGAACGTCGCGGCCGTGGCGGGCGCTCCATTGCCACAGCCCACCTTGTCCGAACCCGATATCTTCAGGTACGGATAGCTCTTGTCGTCGCGAAACAGGATGTTGTAGCGCGGATTGAGCGTCTTGATCAGGTTGTTTTCAAGCAGCAGGGCCTCGGCCTCGGAGCGCACCACGGTCGTTTCCAGCCGCGCGATCTTGCCGATCATGTGGCCTATGCGCGTTCCGCCGTGGTTCTTCTGGAAGTAGCTGGAGACGCGCTTTTTCAGGTTGCGCGCCTTGCCCACGTAGAGCACGCCGTCGTCGGCGTCGAAATAGCGGTAGACGCCCGGCAACGGCGGCAGCGCGGCGACTTGCGCCAGCAATTGATCGGAATGGACCTCGGACATACAAGCGCTATTGTGGCCAACGATCGGCGAGCGGAAATCGCACAATCTTCCGTCAATTAGCCACCTCATGCTCTGGGACATCTTCTGCAAGGTCATCGACAACCACGGCGATATCGGCGTGTGCTGGCGCCTGTCGGTCCAGCTCGCCGGGCGCGGGGAGCGTGTGCGCCTCTGGGTGGATGATGCTTCGGCGCTGGCCTGGATGGCTCCGCAAGGCCATCCGCGAGTGCAGGTGTCGGGCTGGGAGGGTTCGGTCGCCATCGAGCCCGCCGACGTCGTGATCGAGGCCTTCGGCTGCGACCTCACACTGCGCTTCCAGGCTGCCATCGCCGCGAAAAACCAGGTGCGGGGCCGGCAGCCGGCATGGATCAACCTGGAGTACCTGACGGCCGAATCCTTTGCGCAGCGCAGCCATGGCCTGCCCTCACCCGTGCTCTCGGGCCCGGCGGCGGGCCTGACCAAGCATTTCTTCTACCCCGGCTTCACGCCACGCACCGGCGGATTGCTGCGCGAGCCCGACCTCGAGCTGCGCCAGGCGGCATTCGACCGCATCGCCTGGCTGCGTGAACAGGGCATCGCCCACCCCGACGAAGCCCGGCTCGTGAGCCTGTTCTGTTACGAGCCCCAGGCCCTCGATCAGATGCTGGCGCAGTGGGCAGCGGGGCCAGTCCCCACACATGTGCTGGTCACCGCGGGGCGCGCCACGTCGGCGGTGCGAGCGGCACTGGAAAAACGCAACCAGTCCGATCCTGCCTGGAACAGCGCATCGCTGCTATCGATCACCTGGCTGCCGCTGCTCAGCCAGTCCGATTTCGATCATCTGCTGTGGGCCTGCGACCTCAACCTCGTGCGCGGCGAGGATTCGCTGGTCCGGGCACTATGGGCCGGCAAGCCCATGGTCTGGCAAATCTACCCGCAGCACGACGAAGCGCACCACGCCAAGCTGGCGGCCTTCCTGGACTGGCTGGGGGCACCCGCGGACTTGCGGGATTTTCACCTTGCCTGGAACGGTATCGGCGGGCAACTGCCACCGGCCGATCCCCAGGCGTGGGCTGCCTGTGTACAGCACAGCCGCGGGCGACTGCAGGCGCAGGACGACCTGGTCACGCAGCTCATGGGCTTCGCGGCGCGCGGCCTGCAGGCCATACCCTCTTAAGGGGATACTGAAAAACCGTTAAAATCCAAGGCTTTGCGCAGTACTGCGGGTGCACAAGCCCACGCGCAAAGCTTTTCCGGGGAGCCTTCCGAAGGGCAGCCCCGCCAACCCTGAATACATCGCTATGAAAATCGCTCAAGAAATCCGCGCCGGCAACGTGATCATGCACGGCAAAGACCCGATGGTGGTCCTGAAGACCGAATACAGCCGCGGCGGGCGCAATTCCGCGACGGTGCGCATGAAGCTCAAGAGCCTGATCGCCAACTTCAACACCGAAGTGGTCCTCAAGGCCGACGACAAGATGGACCAGATCGTGCTGGACAAGAAGGAGTGCACCTACTCCTACTTCGCCGACCCGATGTACGTGTTCATGGACGCCGAGTACAACCAGTACGAGGTAGAAGCCGAAAACATGGGCGATGCCCTGAATTACCTCGAAGACGGCATGCCCGCCGAGGTGGTGTTCTACGAAGGCAAGGCCCTTTCCGTGGAACTGCCCACCAGCGTCGAGCGCGAGATCACCTGGACCGAGCCGGCCGTCAAGGGCGACACCTCGGGCAAGGTGCTCAAGCCCGCCAAGATCGCGACCGGCTTCGAGATCGGCGTGCCGATCTTCGTGGCCCAGGGCGACAAGGTGGAAATCGACACCCGCACCGGCGAGTACAGAAAGCGCGTCTGACCAGCCGCGCCAGCCGCCGCAGCATCGACACAGTAAAAGGCTCCGCAAGGGGCCTTTTTTCAGCCCGATGGACTTCGACTTCAGCCAGATCGCCGTGCCCTTTCGCATGCAGCCGGGCCTGCGGCGGCTGGCTGAGCATGAGGTGCGCCTGACGCCACTGGATAGCGCGAGCCCCTTGTACACGGAAAAACGGGCTGTGCTGGAGGCCGGACAGTCGCGGCATGCCTTGCCGGGCTTCGATCCGGCCCCGGCGTTGCGAGCCATCGCCGCGCGGGCCGCGGATGCCAGTGACCACTCATCCCCAGCTGCCGCCGGAGCTGGCGTTCGAGGAAGACTTCGCCGTGCTCGATGGTGCCACCGGCACCCTGCCCTGGCTGTGCGTTTGCGTGCCCTCGCACTGGGCGCCTGAGGACAAGCTGGGCTTGGACTTTGCCGCAGTGCACGGTCCCGTGGCCGACAACGCCGCGCTCGTGGCGGCCTCGCAGCAATTGGTGGCGCTGGCCACCTCGGGCGACTGCTGGGAACGCTTCGTCTGGACCATCAGCCCGTCGCCACGCCACGACCAGCATCCCCTGCGCCATGCGCGCACTCCATGGCCGGCCACTGCGGAGCCTGAACTCTTCGCCAGCCAGTGCTGGCTGCGGGCCGAGCGCCAGATGTTCTTCCCCGTCGGCCAGGGCACGCGCCAAGCCGTGTTCGCGATTCGCGTGATGCTCCAGCCGCTGGCGCAGGCTGTGCAAGCCCCTGGCGCGGCTGCACGCCTGCACGATTCGCTGGCTTCCATGTCCCAGGCCGTCCTCGACTACAAGAACCTGAGCCCGGCGCGCGATCGCCTGCTGCACTGGCTGGCCCTGTCGCGCAGCTGAGCCGTGCTGAGTACTTTGGCAACCAGGATAGCGGAGAAATGGCCAGGATTGCCGCAGAATGGCGCCATGCCTTCCAATCGCAACATCCATGACCGCCGGCTGGCCGACGCATGGGCCACACTGCAAGCCCATTCCAGCGAGGGACTGCCGCTGGAGCCCGACGCCACCCGGCTGGCCTTCGCCGATCCCGAGTTCCTGCTGCGCCGCGAAACGCGCGGCATCCGCTTCCAGCTCGAGCTGCTCAAGCCCGACCTGGAGCAACAGGCCCACGGCATAGAGAACACCATCGTCGTGTTCGGCAGCGCCCGTTTCCGCAGCGAGGAGGAATCCGCCGCGCTGGTGGCCGCAGCCGAAGGCTTGGGCGACGAAGCGCAGATCCGGCGTGCCCGGGCCCTCGCGCGCAACGCCCACTATTACGAGAAGGCGCGCGCGTTCGGCAAGCTCGTGGCGCAGTACAGCGCCGGCAAGAATCCCCAGGACATGCTCTTCATCTGCACCGGTGGCGGCCCGGGCATCATGCAGGGCGCGAACCGGGGCGCTCACGAGGGCGACGGCATCAGCGTGGGCCTGTCGATCGCCTTGCCGATGGAGGAAAGCGCCAACCCGTATGTCACGCCCGCGCTCTCCTTCAAGTTCCACTATTTCGCCTTGCGCAAGATGCATTTCATGATGCGTGCCAAGGCGCTGGTGGCGTTTCCAGGCGGCTTCGGCACGCTGGACGAGCTGTTCGAGGTGATCACCCTGGTGCAGACGCGCAAGGCCAAGCAGGTGCCGATCGTGTTGTTCGGAACCGACTACTGGAAGCGGCTGATCAATTTCGACGTGCTCATCGAGGAAGGCGTGATTTCCCCGGCGGACCTCGACCTGTTCCAGTACGCGGACGATCCCGAAACGGCCTGGAACATCATCAAGGGGTTCTATCGGCTCTAGGCCGGCCGGGCCTCGCCGAGCTTCAACGCCAGCCGGGTGCCGCCGGCGACGATGGCGCCCGTGATCCAGAACACGCCGGAGATACCGATGGCGGTGCCCGCCAGGCCGAACAGCATGGGCATGGTGACGCTTGACGCATTGATGGCCATGATCCGCAGCGCGACCGCCTCGCCATGGCGATGTTCGGGCGTGATCTGGTGCAGCATGCTCATGATCATGGGCTGCACGGCGCCCAAGGCCAGGCCTAGCAGGATGGAACACATGCCCATGGCCAGTGGCGCATGCAGGAACGGGTAGATGCCAAAGAGCAGCGCCGTCGCCGCCATCGCACCCGCGATGACGGCCCACTCGCGCACGTGCGCGGCGATCAGCGGCAGCACGACGCGCACCAGCGCCGCGGCGATGGCAAAGGCCCCCAGGATGGACCCGATCACCGAAGCCGACAGGCCACGTTCGTGGCCCAGCACCGGCAGCACGAAAGTGTGAACGTCCCAGCAGGAGGACAGGAACCAGTTGACCAGCAGCAGCCTGCGGAACATGGGCTCGCGCACCAGGTCCCAGGCCTTGCCCCCGCGATGCTTGCCGGACGTGGCGACGGGCGGCAGGTCCTGCACCGATTTCACCCAGAACCAGGACACCAACGGCAGCGCGGCCATCAGCAGGAAGGCAAAGCGAAAGCCTGCGTGGTCGATCATGAGGCCGGCGCTGAACGGCCCCAGGAAGTTCGAGATGGCCGGCCCGATCGCAAGCCAGGAGAACACCTGCTTGAGCTGCGTAGGGTTCTCCGCCGCGCGCCCGACATGGCGCTGCAACGCAATGGACGCCGCACCGGTAGCGCCTCCGGTCAGCAAGGCGCTCAGGCAAAGCACCGGAAATACCGGAAAGGCGACGGCCAGGCCCGCACCCGCGGTGGCTGCCACCACGCTCAAGCCCATGGGACGCTTGAGGCCGTGCCGGTCGGCATAGCGCCCGGCAGGCAGCGCGAGAAACACCTGGGTCAGCGCAAACAACGCCAGCAGCACGCCGACGGCAGCCTCGCTGTGGCCCTGCCGCAGCGCCAGCAGGGGCGCGGCCATGCGGGTGCCGGCCATGCACGCATGCAGGAAGATGTGGCCGGCGATCAGACGGGCGAGCGCGGGATTGAGGCCGCCGCTCATGTGAGCGCTTCGTCCCCTTCCGTCACGGGGGGCAGCAGCGCCTGGGCTTGCGCCTCCGGCAGGGCTTCGACCACCTTCAGCGCGCGTCTCATCTGGTTGGTTCGCGTTTGCGCGGTTTCCAGCGTGTCGGAAGCCTTGCGAACCTGCTCGCGTATCTTCTCCACCCAGGTGCCGTAGCGCTCGAACTCTGTCTTCACGGCGCCCAGCACCTTCCAGACCTCCGAGGCCTGCTGTTCCAGCGCCAGCGTCCGGAAACCCATGTGCAGGCTGTTGAGCATCGCCAGCAGCGTAGTCGGCCCGGCCAGGGTGACGCGGTAGTCGCGCTGCAGGCTGTCCATCAGGCCGGGGCGCCGCAGCACCTCGGCATAGAGGCTTTCGATCGGCAGGAACAGGATGGCGAAGTCCGTGGTCTGCGGCGGGCACAGGTAGCTGTCGCTGATGGACTTGGCTTCGGTGCGGATGCGCGATTCCAGCGCGCGGGCCGCGATATCGGCGGCCGCGGGGTCGGCGCGATCCTGCGCGTCCAGCAATCTCTCGTAGTCGTCGCGCGGAAACTTGGCATCTATCGGCAGCCATACCGGAGTGCCATCGCTGCTGCGGCCGGGAAAGCGGATCGCGAAATCCACCCGCTGGTTGCTGCGCGGCTTGGTTTCCACCTGCTTGGCGTACTGCTCATGGGTGAGCACCTGCTCGAGCAATGCCTCGAGCTGCACCTCGCCGAACATGCCGCGGGTCTTGACGTTGGTCAGCACGCGCTGCAGGTCGCCCACGCCCTGGGCCAGCGTCTGCATCTCGCCCAGGCCCTTGTGCACCTGCTCCAGACGGTCGGCGACCTGCTTGAAGCTTTCGCCCAGGCGCGTTTCCAGCGTGGTCTGCAATTTTTCGTCCACCGTCTTGCGCATCTCGTCGAGCTTGGCGGCATTGGTCTGCTGCAGTTGGGTGAGCTGCGCATCCAGGGTGGCGCGCACTTCATTCATGCGCCGGGCGTTCGACTCGCCCAGGTTCTGCAGTTGCAGCGACAGCGTGTCCGACAAGGTCTTTTGCAACAGCGTGAGCTGCTGGGAGAACGCGTCGATCTGGATGTTCTGCGTGCGGGTGGTTTCGGCGCCCTGCCTGACGATGGCGTCCTGGAAGGTGCCGAGCGTGTGCGTCAGCTCGGTGCGAGCCCCTCGCGACGACTCGCTGATTTCACGGCGCAGCTCGCGCTCCATGCGTTCGTTGGCGGCCAGCAGTTCCATGCGCGCCGCGTCATTGGCCGGCGGCTTGCGCATCAACAGCAAAAACGCCAGCACCAGATTTGCGATCGCCAGCGCGACCAAAGTCCAGATTTCCACAGGCACCTACTTCAGCACTTCAGGATTCAAGGGCGTCAACGGCTTGCCGTGCACCAGGAAACCGATCAGGTTGTCGGCCGCCAGATTCGCCATGGCCTTGCGCGTGGGCACGGTGGCGCTGGCGATATGCGGGGTAAGGACCACGTTGGGCACCGTCAGAAGGTCTGGATGGACCTTGGGCTCCCCTTCGAAGACATCCAGCCCGGCGGCAGCGATGCGCTTTTCCCGCAGGGCCGCGGCCAGCGCCGCGTCGTCCACGATGCCGCCACGGGCGATGTTGATCAGGTTGGCCGTCGGCTTCATCAGCGCCAGTTCCGCCGCGCCTATCGTATGGTGCGACGAGGGCGAATACGGCAGGACCAGCACGACGTGATCCGCCGTGCGCAGCAGCTCTTCCTTGCCGACATAGCGCGCCTTGCATTGCGCTTCGAGATCGGGCGCCAGCCGCGAGCGGTTGTGGTAGATCACGTTCATGCCAAAGCCGTGGGCCCCGCGCCGCGCGATGCCCTGCCCGATGCGGCCCATGCCCAGGATGCCCAGCGTGCTGCCGTGGACGTCCGAGCCGGAAAACATGTCGTAGCTCCAGCGCTGCCATTTGCCGGCGCGCAGGTAATGCTCGCTCTCGGTCACGCGGCGCGCCGTGGCCATCAGCAGGGCGAAGCCGAAGTCGGCCGTGGTTTCGGTCAGCACATCGGGCGTGTTGGTGGCCAGGACTTTGCGCGCCGTCATCGCCGGCAGGTCGAAGTTGTTGTAGCCGACGGCCATGTTGGCGCAGATCTTCAGTTGCGGGCGCGGCGGCCAGCAGCTGCTCGTCGATTCGCTCGCTGCCGGTAGTGAACACCCCCGCCTTGTCGCGCAGCTTCTCGGCCAACTGCTCCCGGGACCACGCCTCGTCGGCCTGGTTGTGCGCCACCTGGAAGTGCTGCTCGAGCCGGGCGATCACCTCGGGAAAAACTGCGCGGGCGACAAGAATGCGGGGTTTGGTCATAGTTTAACGGAACCAGATGAAAGTGATGGCAATGAACAGCGGAATCAGGACCGCGCTCGACCACGCCATATAGCCGAAGAAGCTGGGCATTTTGACACCGCGGTCCTCGGCGATGGCCTTGACCATCAGATTGGGCGCGTTGCCGATGTAGGTGTTGGCACCCATGAACACGGCGCCGGCCGAGATGGCCGCCAGGGTAGGCGCGAAGGTGGTCATGAGAACCTGGGCGTCACCGCCCGCCGTATTGAAGAACACCAGGTAGGTCGGCGCGTTGTCCAGGAAGGAGCTCAGCACTCCCGTGGCCCAGAAATACATGGCCGGGTCCGGCGATCCGTCCGGCCGGGTCACGGCTGAGACCACGGCGCCGAAGGGACCGTCGGTGCCGGCGCGCAGCATGGCGATGACCGGGATGATGGTGAGGAAGATTCCGGCGAACAGCTTGGCCACTTCCTGCATGGGTCCCCATGAGAACTGGTTGTCCTGGTGAACCGCGGCCGGCGTGATCCTGATCGACAACCACGCCACCACGATCAGCCCCAGGTCGCGGACCAGGCCCGGCAGGCCGACCTCGGTGCCGGCGATGTGGAAGGCCACCGGCGACTTCCAAAAGCCGCTGAGCAGCACCAGCCCGACGATCGCCGCCAGCAGCCAGAAATTGCGCGCGCCGTCGAAGCCGATCGCTCGCGAATCGGGGGTGGGATCGACCGGAAGCAACTCATTCCTGCGGCGATAGAACCACGAGTCCAGCGCGTAGAAAATCGCCAACAGCACGCCGACCAGGAACAGTGTCTCCGGAAAGATCTGCTTCACGGTCCAGAAGAAGTCCACTCCCTTCAGAAAGCCCAGGAACAGCGGCGGATCCCCCAGCGGCGTCAGTGATCCGCCGGCGTTGGAAACAATGAAGATGAAGAACACGACCACGTGCGCGTTGTGCCGGCGGTTGTCGTTGGCGCGGATCAAGGGACGGATCAGCAGCATGGACGCGCCGGTGGTCCCCATCAGGCTGGCCAACACCGCGCCAATAGCCAGGATCGCCGTGTTCACCCCCGGGCTGCCATTCAGATTGCCCCGGATGAAGATGCCGCCCGATACCGTGAACAGCGCCGTCAGCAGGATGACGAAGGGGATGTACTCGGCCAGGAGGGCATGCACGAAGCTGATACCCGCCGCCGACGGGCCGAACATCAGCGCAAACGGAACGAGAAACGCCAGCGACCACGCTGCGGTGACCTTGCCGAAATGGTGGTGCCAGAACCAGGGCGCCAGCAAAGGCACCACGGCGATCGACAGCAAGATGCCCGCGAACGGCAGGCCCCACAACACCGAAAGCTGCTTGCCGTCCAGTTCAGCCGCGGCGGCCAGCTGCGGCCACACGAGCGGCAGGGCCAGAGCCAGGGCCAAACGCACTAGTTTCATCGTTTTTGTCTCCTGTGCTGCCGAGCATAACGAATAGTCGGGCTGCGAACTCGCGGCCTGAGGCGAGCCGTCAAGAAAATGTAGGCATGTCCCTACCGCTGTTTACACGGGCAGTCCTACTCGGCCGGGATGGGGCGAATCCTAGAGTTTTCTCAAGCCTTCAGGCCGCTTTCGCCGCCTGGGCTCATCAAATAGGGAAAGCACCATGAACGAAGACCGTATCAAAGGAAATTGGAAGCAAGTCAAGGGCAAGATCAAGGAGCAGTGGGGCAAGCTGACCGACGACGACCTGGACGTGATCGCCGGCAAGCGCGACCAGCTTCTCGGACGCATCCAGGAACGCCATGGCATCGCCAAGGACGAGGCCGAGCGCCAGGTCGACACATTCGAGCGCCGCAATCCGGACTACCGCTTGGAGAAATAGTAGAGGTAAAGCCATGAAACAGACTCTCATCGCCTTCGCCGTCGCTGCCGGTTGCGCCTTCGCGGGCACCGCCGGCGCCGCGGGCGCCGCCGTCAGCAAGGAAGAGTACAAGGCCCAGATGGACAAGATCGAGGCCGACTACAAGGCGGCCAACGACAGCTGCAAGGCCCTGAAGGCCAACGCGCAAGACATCTGCAAGGCCGAAGCCAAGGGCAAGGAGAAGATCGCCAAGGCTGAACTCGAGGCATCCAACGCGCCCAGCCCGAGTGCAGACCAAAAACTGCGCATGGCCAAGGCCGACGCCACCTACGAGATAGCCAAGGAAAGATGCGACGACCTGACCGGCAACGCCAAGGACGTGTGCAAGAAGGACGCCAAGGCCGCCTTCGAAACCGCCAAGGCTGACGCGAAGGTCAGCAGCGGCAAGATCTGACGCCGCGACGGGCGCCGCCTAGTCGAGCCATAGGGTGAACTCTTCCACAGGCACGCGCGGCGTGTGGAAGCTGTTCACCTTTGCATTTTCTTCCGCCCAGCCCATCGCCATCCCGCACACCAGCATTTCATCCGGGCCGGCGCCGATATGCGGCAGGATGATCTTTCCAAAGCCGTTCCAGGCGGCTTGCGGGCAGGTGTGCAGGCCACGGGCGCGCGCCGCAACCATGATGCTCTGCATGAACATGCCGTAGTCGACCAACGAACCGCGTCCCATCACCCGATCCAGCGTGAACATGAATCCCACCGGCGCATCGAAGAAGCGGAAGTTCCTGTGGTGTTGGGCATGCATCTTGTCCTTGTCGCCCTTGGTGATGCCCAAGAGGCCGTAGAGGCCCCAGCCGTTCTCGCGCCGGCGGTCCAGGTAGGGCGAGACCCATTTCTCCGGGTAATAGGCGTATTCCTCCTGGTACTCGGCCGCCAAGGCCGGGTTGGCATAGATCGCGTCGTGCGCGGCGCAGACCTTTTCCACCAGGCTGTCGCGGCTCGCGCCCTGCAGCACATAGACCTTCCAGGGCTGGGTAGTTGGTTCCGGACGGGGCGCGCCGCGCGACTCGCAGGATGTCGGTGATGATTTCGCGCGGCACGGGCTTGGGCAGGAACGCCCGCGTCGAAAAGCGGCTCTCTATGGCCGCGTCAACGCTGGCCGGATCCTCGATCACCGTGCTTACCTGTTTCGTCACTCTTCAAGGCCTCCAGTACCGATTTGATTTTTTCGCCGCGGCCGTCACTTTATTGGAACTACTCGCGCTGATCGGTTACTCAGTATCGTAGTTGATCAAACGGGGAAGATCATGTCGGCACTGCCACATTTTATTCACCACGTCGAATTGCAATCACAAAGCGCGCGTTTTCTGGCGACGACCTTATCCACCATGCTGAGCATGCCGGTCGTCGGCGCGCTGCGCACCGCGCGCGGGACGAGTTATTGCTTGCAAAGCCAACAGGCGATGATCATTTGCACCGCACCAAGCGTCAGCCTGCCCTACGCTGAACCGGCGGACACGGCCTTCGATTATTTTCACGATGGACTTGCGCGGTCCGATTTGCTCCATGTACGCGCCATTGGACTCCATGTGCATGACATCGATGCGGCCGACATGCGCTTACGTTCTCTTCTCCTGGAGGATCAAAACGAAACGATAGGCGAACGCCGGCACGACATGCTGGAGGTGCGCCTGCCCGCCATGCTCAGACAGATCGGCTTACGCTTTCTGTCGTCCGAACTTGCGCCGGCGCCAGGCTTGCCCTCCGGCGTGCAAGATGGGATGGCTGGATTTTCGCGCGGCACAGACGCGTCAACGTCCGGTCCGACAGCGCCAGGCGGCATCATC
The DNA here is from genome assembly GCA_963722025.1 of uncultured beta proteobacterium. Lineage (GTDB taxonomy): Bacteria > Pseudomonadota > Gammaproteobacteria > Burkholderiales > Burkholderiaceae_C > Ramlibacter. Next base: position 30,051 of record CAVRNE010000044.1, on the reverse strand, counting down.
GGCATCGACCACATTGCGATCAATGTCAACGACGCCGGCACCGTCAGCGAACGCATCAAAGAAGTCCTCGGATGGCATTTCTTCAGAGCATTCGAGGAAGACATCCTGCAGCGGCCGCTCAGTGCGCTGACGCTGCGCAGCGACACGGCAGAAGGCCTGCTCACCTTCGTACAACCGACCCGCAAGAAGAGCGTATTCACCGACACGCTCACCGCCAATGGCGGCGCCTGCGTGCATCACATCGCACTCAAATGCGAAAATATCCTGCGATTTGCCGATTTCATGGCGGGACGCGGTTTGTGGGAAACGATGCCGGCGCCGGACGAAAACTACTATCGCGAATTGAAACCAATAGCGCTTGCCTTCCTGCGAGAGGACGAATTTGAAAAATTACAACGCTATGGAATGTTGCTTGATGCCGGCGAGGATTGCGCGCTGATTCAAGTATTCCTGCCTTATCTGAACGACATGCCAGGCATATTCTTTGAATTGATCGGCCGCATCCCACGACGCGGTAGCGTGGCATCGCAAGCACCCACGCCTGGCTGCGGCGGCTTCGGTGATCACAACGTGACGCACTTATATGACTGTCTGGTGAAGGCCGTTACGCAAGATCCCTGCATCACTTCAAGGCCTCCAGGACCGATTTGAGCTTTTCGGGCAACGCCACTGGCCGCCGTGTCGCGCGGTCCACGTACACATGGACGAAATGCCCCTTCGCGGCCGTCAGCGGCTGGCCTTGGGCAAACAGCCCCACCTCGTAGCGAACGCTCGAACGGCCGATGTGGGCGACGCGCAGGCCCGCTTCCACCGATTGAGGAAATTCGATCGACGAGAAGTAGTTGCACTGGGTCTCGATCACCAGGCCGATGACTTCGCCGTGATGGATGTCCAGCGCGCCCTGCTCGATCAGGTGGGCATTGACCACCGTATCGAACCAGCTGTAATAGACGACGTTATTGACGTGCCCGTAGGCGTCGTTGTCCATCCAGCGGGTGCCGATGGTGCGAAATGCGCGGTACTCGGCGCGGGGTGAGGGTTCGGGCTTGTGGGTAACTGCGTTGCTCATCGAGCCACATTTTGCCAGCGCCGGGCATATTCCATCGCGACCTTGAAGGTGTTGACCTGTGCCTGCACCGTGTCTTCGATGCGCGCGCCATAGCCACCCGCCATGGCAAACGCCAATGGCAAGCGGCGCTGCCAAGCCCAGTCGAAGACCCGCCGGTCACGGGCTTCCAGGCCGTCCCAGGTGAGTTTCAGGCGCCCGAGGCGGTCGCCCTCGTGGGGGTCGGCGCCCGCCAGATAGATGACGAGACCAGGCTCGAAGCGCTGCTCGAGTTCATCGAGGGCCCGCTCCAGCGCGTGCAGGTAGTCGTCATCGCCGCAGCCATCGGGCAGATCGACGTCGAGGTCGCTCGCCTCCTTGCGGAACGGGAAATTCTTCTGGCCGTGCAGTGAGAGCGTGAACACGCTCGCGTCGTCGCGGAAAACGCGGGCCGTGCCATTGCCTTGATGAACGTCGAGGTCCACGATGGCAACTTTCAGCGGCCGGGCATGCGATCTGGCCCATTCCGCCTGCATGAGGCGGGATGCCACCGCGGCGTCGTTGAACACGCAAAAGCCCCCGCCCCTGTCGGCATAGGCGTGGTGCGTGCCGCCGGCGATGTTGGCGGCCACGCCGTTCATGAAAGCGGCCCTGCAGGCGGCAATGGTGGCGCCGACCGAGCGGCGCGCTCGCTCGGCCATTGCCTCGCTCCAGGGAAAACCGATCTCACGCATGAGCTTGGCGTCGACCGAGCCATCCGAAATCGCGGCTATGTAAGCCGGGCAGTGAACCAGCGCCAGCTCACCGTCCGTCGCGGGCGGGGCCTGCATGAGCTGCACACCGGGCAGCTCGGCCGCCAGCCGGTCCCGCAACAGCTGGTACTTGGCCATCGGAAAACGGTGTCCCGGCGGCAAGGGCAGTACGAACTGCGTGGCGTAGTAGACCTGCATGACGGGATTGTGGCGGGCCTTTGAAAACCCCGGTTTTAGGCGAGCAGTTCTAGAATGTTGCATTGCAGCAAAAAGTGCTTGCAAAGCCTGTCCAGACCATCTATACTTCAACCCATGCTGCACTGCAACAAAACAGGCCCCGGCCCAGAGGTTCAGAGCAGACATCGATCCCCAACCAAACCTAATGGAGCATTTACATATGTTGACCGCTGAACAAGTCCTGGCCTCGCAAAAAGCCTCTGTCGAAACCCTCTTCGGCCTGACCAGCAAGGCTTTCGAAGGCGTCGAGAAGCTCGTCGAGCTGAACCTGACCGCCTCCAAGGCCGCCCTGGGCGAAGCCGCCGACACCACGCAATCCCTGCTGGCCGTCAAGGACGTGCAAGAGCTGCTGGCCCTGCAAGCCGCCCTGTTCCAGCCCCTGGCCGAGAAGACCGCCGCTTACAGCCGTCATCTGTATGACATCGCTTCCAGCACCGGCGCCGAGTTCGGCAAGGCTTTCGAAGGCCAAGCTGCTGAAGCCCAGAAGAAGTTCCTGGCCGTCGTGGACAACGCCGCCAAGAACGCACCCGCCGGCAGCGAAACCGCCGTCGCCGTGTTCAAGAGCGCCGTTGCCGCCGGCAACAACGCCCTGGAATCGGTGCAAAAGGCTGTCAAGCAAGCGTCCGACGTCGCCGAAGCCAACTTCAACGCCGTGGCCAACCAGGCCGTGAACGCCGCCAAGACCACGACCGCCAAGAAGCGTTAATCGTTCCAGGTACCCGACTCCAGCGAGTGGAGCGGGAACTCTACAAGACACGGAGCATCTACTCGACAATCGTGTGACAGCGAGATTCTTCAGGTTGTCTCCTCGGGTCCTTTCGACACCCTCACGGGTTCAGGGATCCTTCAAGCCCCAGTCTTCGGACTGGGGCTTTTTTTATTGGGCCTTCGCCTCGATGCGCCGCTTTCAGCTGGGGCAGCAGGCGCTGCATCGCAGCGCGGCCCGCATCGATGGCCCGGCGCCGCGCGGTGAAGTCGGCGCCGCCTACGCCGGCCAGCGCAGGCCGGACCACCACGTCGGCTTCGCGCAACTCATAGCCATTGATGCTCTTGCCCATGATCGCGAAGGTTTGCAGCAGGATTTGCAGCGTATCGCCCGCGGGATTGCCTTCCGGCGAACTCGAAATGTCCACAGCCACCACGAGCTCGGCTCCCATCTGCCGCGCATAGCGGACCGGCACAGGCGACACCAGGCCGCCATCCACGTACTCCTGGCTGCCGATCTTCACCGGCAGGAAGACGGCAGGCACTGCGCTCGACGCGCGGACCGCAGTCCCGGTATCGCCACGCTGGAACAGCACGCCATGGCCGCTGTTCAGGTCGGTGGCGACTATGCCCAGCGGCAGGGGCATCTGCTCTATGAGCTTGCCGCCGACATGAGCGTTGACATAGCGCGCCAGGGCCTCGCCACGCAGCATGCCGCGGCTGAAAATCGGCAGCGTCCAGTCGGTGAAGGCCGCCTCTTCCATGTCCTGCGCCACCTTCTGCAACTGGGCGCCCGTGCGGCCGCTGGCATAAAGTGCCGCCACCAGGCTGCCGGCGGATGTGCCCACCACCAAGTCCGGGCGCAGGCCCGCCTCCTCCAGAACCTGGATCACGCCCACGTGGGCGAAGCCGCGCGCCGCACCGCCGCCCAGTGCCAGCCCGATCTTGGGCGGCCGCTTGGCCACCGGCTGCGGCGGCACCACCACCACCGGCTCCTGGGGTGCGGTGGCGCAAGCCCCCAGCAACAGCGAAACGGCTCGCGGCCATGAGCCAAGACCTGATACCCATCAAGTCACAATTGAGAATGATTCGTGTTTGCCTTATCATTGCATTTATTCGTTCAACGCTTCCCGAGGAATTCCCATGATCAAAAAAGCTGCTGGCCTGGCTTCCGTCCTGCTGGCTGTGTCGGCAGGCGCCTTCGCGCAAGAGCAGGTGCTCAACCTCTACTCGGCCCGTCACTACTCCACTGACGAGGCGCTCTACGCCAACTTCACCAAGGCGACCGGCATCAAGATCAACCGTGTCGATGCCGACGACGCCGGTATTCTCGCCCGTCTCAAGGCCGAGGGCACCGCTTCACCCGCGGACGTGATCCTGCTGGTCGACGCGGCGCGCCTGTACAAGGGCGAGGTCGACGGCCTGTTCCAGCCGATCAAGTCCAAGGTGCTCGACGACGCCATCCCGGCCCAATACCGGGCCAAGGCCACGCCGGAAGGCACGACCTGGTTCGGCTTTTCCACCCGCGCCCGCGTGATCGTGTACGACAAGGTCAAGGTCAAGCGCGAGGACGTGGACACCTACGAAGAGCTGGCCGACCCCAAGAACAAAGGCAAGATCTGCATCCGCTCGGGGTCGCACCCGTACAACCTGTCGCTGTTCGGCGCCGTGACCGAGCACATGGGCGAGCAGAAAGCCGAGGCCTGGCTCAAGGGCGTGGTGGCCAACCTCGCGCGCGACCCCAAGGGCGGCGACACCGACCAGATCAAGGGAGTTGGCTCCGGCGAATGCCAGATCGGCGTGAGCAACACCTACTACATCGCGCGCCTGCTGCGCTCCAGCAATCCCGACGACAAGGCGCTGATGGAGCGCGTGGGCGTGGTGTTCCCGAACCAGAACTCCTGGGGCACGCACGTGAACATCGCCGGCGGCGCCGTCGCGAAGAACGCCAAGAACCCGGCCAACGCGGTGAAATTCCTCGAGTACCTCGCCGGTGCCGAGGCGCAGAACTACTTCGCCAACGGCAACAACGAGTGGCCCACGGCCAAGGGCGTGAAGGTGAACAACCCGGCCCTGCAGGCCATGAGCAACGGCGGCGACTTCAAGAGCGAAACGATCCCGCTGGCAGCCGTGGGCGCCAACCAGGTCAAGGTTCAGCAGATGCTGGACCGGGTGGGCTTCAAGTAATCGCCGGCCATCGTCATCGCGACGACAGAGCCCGCTTGCGCGGGCTTTTTTGTACGCGATAATTGACGTTTACGTCAACGTCAGTCACTCAGGAGCACTCATGGAAATCAAGGGCAAGGTCTTCATCGTCACGGGCGGCGCGTCGGGTCTGGGCGAAGGCACGGCGCGGATGCTGGCGGCGAACGGCGGCAAGGTCGTCATCGCCGACATGCAGGTGGAAAAAGGCGAGGCCGTCGCCAAGGAAATCGGCGGCGCCTTCGTCAAGTGCGATGTGAGCCAGGAAGCCGATGGCCAGGCCGTGGTGGCCAAGGCGGTGTCGCTGGGCAAGCTGATGGGCCTGGTCAACTGCGCCGGCATCGCCCCGGCCGAAAAGACCGTGGGCAAGAACGGCGCGCATTCACTGGGCGTGTACACCAAGACCATCATGGTCAACCTGGTGGGCAGCTTCAACATGATCCGACTGGCCTCCGAGGCCATGTGCAAGAACGAACCCGAGTCCACCGGCGAGCGCGGCTGCATGATTTCCACGGCCTCGGTGGCTGCCTATGACGGCCAGATCGGCCAGGCGGCCTACAGCGCCTCCAAAGGCGGCGTGGTGGGCATGACGCTTGCCTGTCGCCCGCGATCTGGCGCGCAACGGCATCCGCAACATGACCATCGCCCCCGGCATCTTCGGCACCCCGATGATGTTCGGCATGCCCAAGGAAGTGCAGGATTCGCTGGCCGCCAGTGTGCCCTTCCCTTCGCGCCTGGGCACGCCGGAAGACTACGCCAAGCTGGCCAGGCACATCTTCGAGAACGACATGCTCAATGGCGAGGTGATCCGCCTGGACGGCGCGATCCGCCTGGCACCCCGCTAAAGCGGCTCGCCGTTCGGGCTAACATGCATCTCGCTCAACACGAGGAGATGCAATGAAACTCAAGTTTTCGCTGCTCGCCACCGCGGCCCTGCTGGCCGCCTGCGCAACGGCGCCGTCGAACTTCAGCTACAGCCCTCCCCTGTTGCCCGAGGGCGCCTCGGGCTACGTTGAAAAGCCGGGCTGGGCAACCCACAAGTTCGCGGTAGCGGCGGCCAATCCCCTGGCCACGGACGCCGGCTACCAGGTCCTCAAGGCCGGCGGCTCGGCCATCGACGCGGCGATCGCGGTGCAGATGGTGCTGACCCTGGTCGAGCCCCAGTCCAGCGGCATCGGCGGCGGCGCATTCCTGTTGCATTACAACGGCCGTGACGTGGAGGCCTTCGACGGACGCGAGACGGCGCCGGCGGGGGTCGACGACAAGCTGTTCCTCGGTGCCGACGGCAAACCGGTCGCCTTCTACGACGGCGTGGTCGGCGGCCGTTCGGTTGGCGTGCCGGGCACCGTGCGCATGCTGGAGATGGCGCACAAGCAATACGGCAAGCTGCCCTGGGCCCAGCTGATCCAGCCGGCCATCGTGCTGGCCGAAGGCGGCTTCAAGGTCAGCCCACGCCTGAACACGATGGCCAAGGGCGATGCCCACCTGAAGAAAGATCCCACGGCCACAGCCTACTTCTTCAAGGCCGACGGCGAGCCACGCGATGTCGGGTCCACCCTGCGCAACCCCGAACTCGCGGCCGTGCTGCGCAAGATAGCGGCCGAGGGTTCGAAAGCCTTGCATGAAGGCGAGATCGCCCAGGCCATCGTCGACAAGGTGCAGAAACACCCGACCAACCCCGGCAAGATGACTTTGGCGGATCTCGCCGGCTACCAGCCCAAGAAGCGCGCGCCGATCTGCCACGACTACCGCGCGCAGAGCAAGGACTTGCGCGTCTGCGGTTTCCCGCCGCCGAGTTCCGGCGCGATCGCCGTGGGCCAGATCCTGGGCATCCTGGGCGGCACCAACGCCGCCACCCTGCCGCTGCAGGACGGGCTGCCTTCCGCCGATTGGCTGCACCTGTACACCGAAGCGGCGCGCCTGGCTTTCGCCGACCGCGGCCAGTACCTGGGCGATCCCGATTTCGTGCAACCGCCGGGCGGCAACTGGATGAGCTTGCTGGCGCCGGCGTACCTGGCCGAACGCGCGCGGCTGATCCAGCCTGCAGGCCCGAGCATGAAGACCGCTCAGCCCGGCACACCCGGCGCCGTCAGCACCGGCCACGCGCCCATGCCGGACCAGCCGGAATACGGCACCTCCCACATCAGCATCGTCGATAGCTATGGCAATGCCATCGCCATGACCACGACCATCGAGGACGCATTCGGCTCACGCCAGATGGTCAAGGGCTTCATGCTGAACAACGAGTTGACCGATTTCAGCTTTGCGCCCGCCGACGCGCAAGGCCGGCCCATCGCCAATCGGGTTCAGCCCGGCAAACGGCCACGCTCGTCGATGGCACCCACGCTGGTGTTCGACAAGGCCACGAACCAGCTGGTGATGAGCGGCGGCAGCCCGGGCGGCGCGCTGATCATTCATTTCACCGCCAAGACGCTGTACGGGGTGCTCAACTGGGGAATGATGCCGCAGCAAGCCATCAACCTGCCCAACTTCGGCTCGCTGAACGGTCCCAGCCTGCTGGAGGAAAAACGCTTCCCGCCGGCCACGGTGGAGGCGCTGCGGGCGCGCGGCGCCGAAGTGCGCGAGCAAGCGCTGACGAGCGGCCTGCAGGCGATCGCTCGCGGCGAGGCACACGGCACGCCAGCTGTGGCTGGGTGGCGCCGATCCGCGCCGCGAAGGCGTGGTGATGGGCGACTAGCGCTAGCCGGTCAGCCGGCTTCTTCCGTTTGCAGCGGATTGGCCGGCGGGGGTTGCTCCGGCCGGTCGATGCGCTCGAATTCCGAGATCACCTGCGCGCCCAGCAATAGCAAGGTCGCGGCGATCTCCAGGCTAAGCAAAACCACGATGGCCGTGGTGAGCGAGCCATAGACCACGTTCACCTGCGACAGCGTGCTGAAGTACCAGACCAGCACGTGGCGTGTGATTTCCCATAGCAGCGCGGCAGTCACCGCACCGAGCAACGCGTGGCGCAGCGACAGCCGGCCCACCGGCATGACCAGGTACACCGAGGTCAACACGAAAATCTCTCCCGCCAGGCCCAGCAGGTACAGCAGGAAGCCCGACACGCCCTTGAGCGACCATTCGCGGCCCAGGAAATGCACGCTCTCCTCGCCCATGGCCTGGAGGCTGCCGGCGACGAGAGTCACCACCAACAGCCCGAAGCCCAGGCTGAGGATGTACAGGTAGGGCAACAAGGCCGATACGATGTAGCGGCGGCGCCGGATCGCGATGCGGTGCAGGAAGATCACCGACATCGCGTTTTCCAGCACCGTAAAGGCCAGGGAGCTGAAGAACAGCATGGTGACCAGCAGCACCCAGCCGATCACGTCCCGGTGTTGCAGGAAGTTCGCGAGCTCAGCGACGATGGCGCGCGACTGGCCCGGCATCAGCCACTCGAGGTAGCGCCCCAGGGTCTGCAACAGCTCGGCCTGGTCGATCACGTGCGACAGGGCGATCACCGTGAGGATCAGCAGCGGCACCACCGACAGCAGCGCGTAGTACGCCACCGCGCCGGCAAGCAGCAATCCCTGATTGGCCTTGAAACCCTTGAGCACCCGCCAGGCGAACTCGCCTGGATGGGCCAGGACATGGGCTGCTTGGTGGCCGAGGGCAGGCATGCGGCCAGTATGCCGCCGCACCGCGCGCGCGAGTTGCCGCTGTTACAAGCCCGCTAAACGTCGATCGCGGCGGCTGAGCCGGCCCGCTTGCGCAGCTCGAACTTCTGGATCTTGCCGGTCGAGGTCTTGGGCAACTCGCCGAAGACCACCGCCCTGGGCACCTTGAAACCGGCAAGGTGCTTCTTGCAGTGGGCGACGATCTCCTCGCGCGTGACGGTGGCGCCGGCCTTCAGTTCCACGAAAGCGCAGGGGGTCTCGCCCCAGCGTTCGTCGGGCTTGGCCACCACGGCGGCGGCCAGCACGTCCGGATGCCGGTACAACACGTCTTCCACTTCGATGGACGAGATGTTCTCGCCGCCGGAGATGATGATGTCCTTGCTGCGGTCCTTGATCTTGATGTAGCCGTCCGGGTATTGCACCGCCAGGTCGCCGGTATGGAACCAGCCACCCGCGAACGCTTCTTGCGTGGCCGAAGCGTTCTTCAGGTAGCCCTTCATGGTGATGTTGCCGCGGAACATGATCTCCCCCATGGTCTCGCCATCCATGGGTACGGGCTGCATGGTCTCGCCATCGATGACCCGCGCGTCGCGCTGCAAGTGGTAGCGCACGCCCTGGCGGGCGTTCAGCCGCGCCCGCTCGCCGATGTCCACGTCGTTCCACTCCTCGTGCTTGGGGCAGACCGTCGCCGGCCCATAGACTTCGGTGAGCCCATACACGTGCGTGAGGTCGAAGCCCATGCGCTCCATGCCCTCGATCATCGACGCGGGAGGCGCGGCGCCGGCCACCATGGCCTTGACGCCGGTCGGCAAGCCCTTCTTCATTTCTTCAGGGGCGTTCACCAGCATGCCATGCACGATGGGCGCGCCGCAGTAGTGCGTGACCCCATGCGCCTTGATGGCGTCGATGATGGCCTTGGCCTCCACCTTGCGCAGGCACACGTTCACCCCGGCGCGCGCGGCCACGGTCCACGGAAAGCACCAGCCGTTGCAATGAAACATGGGCAGCGTCCACAGGTAGACCGGATGCTTGCCCATGTCCCATTCGAGGATGTTGGATATGGCGTTCACGGCCGCGCCGCGGTGGTGATAGACCACGCCCTTGGGGTTGCCGGTGGTGCCGCTGGTGTAGTTCAGGGCGATGGCATCCCACTCGTCGGCGGGCAATTGCCACTCAAAGGCGGCGTCGCCGGTGGCAAGAAAGTCGTCGTATGCGATGCTGCCGATGCGCTCGACGTCGCCCGTGTACAGCGCATCGGCCACATCGATCACCAGCAGGGGCCGCTGCTCCTTGCGCAGCGAAATCGCCGTCTTCATGACGCCGGCGAACTCCGGATCGACAATCACCACCTTGGCTTCGCCGTGGTCCAGCATGAAGGCGATGGTCGGCGCATCGAGGCGGGTGTTGAGCGCGTTGAGTACCGCGCCGGTCATGGGAATACCGAAGTGCGCCTCGACCATGGCCGGTGTGTTCGGCAGCATCACCGCCACCGTATCGCCCTTGCCCACCCCGCTTCTGGCGAGCGCACTGGCGAGCTGCCGGCAGCGCGTGTAGACCTCGCCCCAGTTGCGGCGCAGGTCGCCGTGGATGACGGCGAGACGCTGGGGATAGACCTGCGCCGCGCGTTCGATGAAGGAAAGCGGAGACAGGGGCGCGAAATTCGCTTCGTTGCGAGGCAGGTCCTGGTCGAAAATGCTCGTCATGGTCTTGTCTCCAAATTCCCCGGTTCTCCGGTGTTCCGTGAGGTTAAGTCTTTTTTGTGCGTCGCAGCACTAGGTAAGAATACGCAACGATGGCCATCCCCCAGTCTTTCATCCAGGAGTTGCTGGCCCGCGCCGACGTGGTGGAAATCGTCGGCCGCTACGTGCAGCTGAAGAAGGGCGGCGCCAACTTCATGGGGCTGTGCCCCTTCCACGGCGAGAAGTCGCCCTCCTTCTCGGTCAGTCCCAGCAAGCAGTTCTATCACTGCTTCGGCTGCGGCAAGAACGGCAATGCCATCGGCTTCCTGATGGAGCACGCCGGCATGAACTTCGTCGAGGCGGTGAAGGACCTGGCCGGCCAGTACGGCATGCAGGTTCCCGAGGAGGACGCATCGCCGCAGGACCGCGCCCGGGCCGCGCAACAGCGCGAAAAACAGGCCACGCTGACGGACGTGCTCGAGAAGGCCGGCGAGGCCTATCGCAAGCACTTGAAGAGTTCGCCGCGCGCCATCGACTACCTCAAGGGGCGCGGCCTTTCGGGCGAGATCGCCAGGCAGTTCGGCCTGGGCTACGCGCCCGAGGGCTGGCGCAGCCTGGCCAGTGTGTTTCCCAACTACGACGATCCGCTGCTGGCCGAAAGCGGCCTGGTCATCGTCAACGAGGACGAGGACAAGCGCTACGACCGCTTCCGCGACCGCGTGATGTTCCCGATCCGCAACGTCAAGGGCGAGTGCATAGGCTTCGGCGGGCGTGTGCTGGGCGACGAAAAACCCAAGTACCTGAACTCGCCCGAAACACCGGTGTTCAGCAAGGGCCGCGAGCTCTATGGCCTGTTCGAGGCGCGCAACGCCTTGCGCGAGCACGGCTATGTGCTCGTGACCGAGGGCTACATGGACGTGGTGGCGCTGGCCCAGCTCGGCTTTCCCAATGCCGTGGCCACGCTGGGCACTGCCTGCACCCCCGACCACGTGCAAAAGCTGTTCCGCTTCACCGACGCGGTGGTGTTCAGCTTCGACGGCGACGAGGCCGGCCGGCGCGCCGCGCGCAAGGCCCTCGACGGCGCCCTGCCCTACGCCACCGATGTGCGCACGGTGAAGTTCCTCTTCCTGCCGGCGGACCACGACCCGGACAGCTACATCCGCGAGTTCGGCCGCGACGGCTTTTGCCCGATACGTCCAGCAGGCCGTGCCGCTCAGCACTTTCCTGGTCGAGTCTTCGAGTGAAGGGTGCGACCTCTCCACTGCCGAGGGCAGGTCCCGCATGATCAGCAACGCCGGGCCGCTGTGGAAACTGATGCCCGACGGCGCCCTGAAGAGGCAGGTGCTGGCAGAACTGGCGGAGCGGTCTTATCTTGGCCAGCACGAGCTGCTGGAAATCTGGGGAGTGGCCCAGCCGCAGGGCAAGTCCCATTCCGCAACGCCGCGTCGCGAGAACAAGAGCCCGTATCGCAAGCGAGAGTACGGCAGTGGCACGCGGCATCCAATTAAGCCCAAAGCAGTAGCCTTGGCTGAGCACATCGCGACGATCGTGTTGCGCAATTCCGCCAGCTGGTCCGTCCTTACCGATGCGGACCACCACACCTTGTGCGAACTGCAGGAACCGCTGGGAGATCTTTTTTCCTGGATCGACGCCGGCTTTCATGAGCACGGCGGCCAGCCATGGGCCGTCCTGCAACTGGGATTGGCCGGCCAACCCTTCGAAGCCCTGGCTGCCCGGCTGATCGAGGTGGACAACATGCAGCCGTCTTCGGGGCCGCTCGAGGTGGAAGACACCGGAGAGCGCGACCTTCAGCGCTCGATGCTGGGAATCCATCTCGACACGGTCGCCGAAGAAATCGCCAATGCCGCGAAGCTGCCGCAGAGTGACCCTTCTCGCATGGACCGGCTCATGCAGTTGAGCCGGCGCCAGCAAGCTCTGCAGCGCGCAGCGGCCCAAACCTCTTGAAAAATTGTGACAACGGTATAATGTAAGGTTGCTAGTGGCAAGAGCGACAGCAGCACCTCCGGACCCCGGCCAACCGTGGACACAAGCGCCCGATCCGCCAACTCCCCGCAAGGACTGCACCCCAAATGTTCGCCCACACATCTTGCCCCTGATGGACCGGCAGTAAGCCCTTCGGGCGCACTGGCGAGCTCCTATCCGCCCGCGCCGGGTTGTATTGGCGCTTTTTGTGTTTCTGCTTTTTCGAAGCCCCGAGGTATTTTTCATGCCTGCTCAAAAGTCCGGAAAACTAGTGAAGCCCGCCGCGAAACCCGCCGCCAGGAAAGTAATCAAACCGGCACTCCCGGCCAAGGCCAAGCTCGAAGTCGTCAAGACCCAGTCGCCAAGCCCCAGGCCAGTGCCGCCGTGAAGCCCGCAACGAAAGTAAAGCCAGTGCCCCTTACGAAGTCCCCCGCCAAGCCGTCCGACAAAGCCACCGCCAAGGATGAGGTGAAAAAGCCCGTCAAGGCCGCCGCCACCGAAGAGGTGGTGAAGAAGAAACCGGGCCGCCCCCCGAAGGCGGCCTCCGCAACGGCCGGCGCTCCCGCCAAGACCGGCGCCAAGCGCGGCCGCAAGCCCAAGAATGCCGCCGAAGCCAAGCCGGGCGAAGACCTGGACATGTCGGACATCGAGGACGATCTGGCCGGTGAACCGGTGGTGGAGACCACGGAAAAGGTCAAGCCGCTGCGCATGAAGATCAGCAAGGCCAAGGAACGGGCCTTGATGAAGGAATTCGGCCTGGACGAGGCCATCCTCACCGAAGAGGAAATGCTCAAGCGCCGCCAGCGCCTGAAGACCCTGATCAAGCTGGGCAAGACGCGCGGCTACCTCACGCACGCCGAAATCACCGACCACCTGCCCGAGAAGCTGGTCGATGCCGAAACGCTGGAAGTCGTGGTGTCCATGCTCAACGACATGGGCGTGGCCGTCTACGAGCAGACCCCGGACGCCGAAACGCTGCTGCTGACCAACACCGGCCCCACGGCCGCCACCGAAGAGGAAGCGGAAGAGGAAGCCGAAGCCGCCCTGTCCACCGTGGACAGCGAATTCGGCCGCACCACCGACCCGGTTCGCATGTACATGCGCGAGATGGGCACCGTGGAGCTGCTGACGCGCGAAGGCGAAATCGAGATCGCCAAGCGCATCGAGGGCGGCCTGATGGCCATGATGGAAGCGATCTCGGCCTCGCCGGCCACGATCGCCGAAATCCTGCGCCTGGCCAATGAAATCCGCGAAGGCAAGATTGTCATCTCCACCGTGGTGGACGGCTTCTCCAACCCCAACGAGGCCGACGACTATGTGGCCGAGGAAGACTTCGACGAGTTCGACGCCGACGATGACGACGACGGCCAGGGCGGCTCCAAGGCGCTGACCAAGAAGCTCGAAGAGCTCAAGACCCAGGCTCTGGAGCGCTTCTCCCGCATCGCCCTGCTGTTCGAGAAGGTGCACAAGGTCTACGACAAGGAAGGCTGGGGCACGCCCACCTACGTCAAGGCCCAGCACGCCTTGTCGGAAGAGCTGATGACCATCCGCTTCACGGCCAAGACGATCGAAAAGCTGTGCGACATGGTGCGCGGCCAGGTCGACGACGTGCGCAAGAAGGAGCGCGAACTGCGCCGCATCATCGTCGACAAGTGCGGCATGCCCCAGGAAATATTCATCAAGGATTTCCCGCCCAACCTGCTCAACCTCAAGTGGGTCGAGAAGCAGGCCGCGGCCGCGAAGCCCTGGTCCACCATCATCGCGCGCAACATCCCGCCGATCCAGGAACTGCAGCAAAAGCTGGCCGACCTGCAATCGCGCGTGGTCGTCCCGCTGGCGCAGCTCAAGGACATCAACAAGCGCATGAACGAGGGCGAGGCCTCGTCGCGCGAGGCCAAGAAAGAGATGATCGAGGCCAACCTGCGCCTGGTGATCTCCATCGCCAAGAAGTACACCAACCGCGGCCTGCAGTTCCTGGACCTGATCCAGGAAGGCAACATCGGCCTGATGAAGGCGGTGGACAAGTTCGAATACCGCCGGGGCTACAAGTTCTCGACCTACGCCACGTGGTGGATCCGCCAGGCCATCACCCGCTCCATCGCGGACCAGGCCCGCACGATCCGCATCCCGGTGCACATGATCGAGACCATCAACAAGATGAACCGCATCTCGCGCCAGCACCTGCAGGAGTTCGGCTTCGAGCCTGACGCCGGCATCCTGGCGGCCAAGATGGAAATCCCGGAAGACAAGATCCGCAAGATCATGAAGATCGCCAAGGAGCCGATCTCCATGGAAACGCCGATCGGCGACGACGACGATTCCCACCTGGGCGATTTCATCGAGGACCAGGCCAACACCGCCCCGATCGAAGCGGCGATGCAGGCCGGCCTGCGCGACGTGGTCAAGGACATCCTCGATTCGCTGACGCCGCGCGAAGCCAAGGTGCTGCGCATGCGCTTCGGCATCGAGATGAGCACCGACCACACGCTGGAAGAAGTCGGCAAGCAGTTCGACGTGACCCGCGAGCGCATCCGCCAGATCGAAGCCAAGGCGCTGCGCAAGCTCAAGCACCCGTCGCGTTCGGACAAGCTGCGCAGCTTCATCGACACGCTCTGACCCGGCTGGCGCTGTGCTCATCCCGGACTCGATCCGGGATCCATGCCTGCAAGCGCCCTTCGGGGCGCTTTTTTTTGTTCGAGTCTCGATGACGATGAAGGGAATCGACTCCTTCGTCGTCGAACTGCGCGATTACAGGGTGGAATGCTCGTCCGCAAACGAACCCACCTTTTCATGCATGGTATTCCAGTCGGCTGCGCAGACATCCGCCAGTTGCCGGCGGCCCTCCCGGGATTGCTGCTGCTCCACGGTGTAGCTCTTGGCCTCGGCGACCAGGCCTTCGTTCAGCGTAAGGTTGACGGCGCGCTTGCGTGCTGTGGCGGCTGTTGGGGGCATCGGAATTTCCTTCGGCAGGGTCAGGGAACAGAAGACTTTTCATGAGGTACGCGGCCGCATTGCGCTCGACTCGATCTGGGCCAGCCACTGTGCCGGCGCAGCGATCTCGAATCGAAGCGGCCCGCTGACAGCCAGCAAATCAGCGTCGCCGGTCACCAGGGCCCGCGCCCGGCCCGCCACGGCCAGTTCCAGGAACTTCAGATCGTCCGCGTCGCGGCATGGCGGAACCTTCGGCGGCGGCTGCGGTATGCGTACAGTGGCCGTGTACGGCAGGTAGTCGGCCAGCAACTCATGCTGCTCCTCGTTGGAGAGACGAAACTTCGGGTAGGCGAGCACGCGCATCAACTCCTGCACCGTCGCCCGGCTGACCAGTGGGGTGCAAAGGCTCTGCTGCCAGACATGCCGAACCCGGCCCGCAACGCCGCCACCGAAAACCAACGCCGATAACACCACGTTGGTGTCCAGCACCACGCGCGGCGGCGCGGTCATTTCTTGGCGCGCTTGGCTGGGCCAGCGCGGCGACCTGCGCCGTATGCCGGTAAAGGTTCGGCGGCATGCGCGGGCGCGGGCGCTTTCGGCGAGCCCATGCCACGGCATCCGCCACGTCCGCCTCGGTGAGGGACAGCTCTGCCAGTTTGGCGCGCAGGGCATCGCTGCGCTGGATGCGTACCGGCGTCAGGACGATCTGACCGTCGCGGGCCTCGACTTCAAAATAGTCCGCAGCCCCTACCGCCTGGGTCACGGCCTTGGGCAGCGTCAGCTGGTTCTTGCTGGTGAGCTTGGCAAGCATGGCAATTGGGGAGCAAAGTAAGGATTCCTTACTTTACCACCTTGCCGCCAGGATGAGCATGGCAGGTGCTTGCGACAGCATACTTCGGACATAGCCGCAACGATCCGGACTCAGAACTCCTCGGTATCGACTTCGCCGCGGCTTTGCTCGCTGTAGCGGTTGCCCGTGACGGTGCTTTCGTTGATCAGCGCGTCCAGCCGCGCCAGCAAATCGGCGTCCAGCTTCACGTCGGCCGCCGCCAGGTTCTCGCGCAAATGCTCCACGCTGGTGGTGCCAGGGATAGGGATGATGTCGGTCCCTTTGATGCAGCAGCCAGGCCAGCGCCAGCTGGCTGGGCGCGCAGCCGGCCTCTTGCGCCAGCGCCCGGTAAGGCGGCAGCAACCGCAGGTTGGCGGCGTAGTTCTCGGGCGAGAAACGGGGCATGGCCTTGCGGATGTCCTTGGCGTCGAGCGTGCTCACATCGTGCAAGGCGCCGCAGAGAAAGCCTCTTGCGACCGGGCTGAATGCCACGAAACTCGCGCCCAGTTCGCGGCAGGCTTTCAGCACCGCGATCTCGGGGTTGCGTGTCCAGAGCGAGTACTCGGTCTGCACCGCACTGATGGGATGGACCGCGTGCGCCTTGCGCAGCGTAGCAGCCGACACTTCCGACAGGCCGATGGCGCGGACCTTGCCCGCGCGCACCAGGTCGGACATCGCGCCCACGCTGTCCTCGATGGGTACCTTCTTGTCCCAGCGATGCAGGTAGTACAGGTCGATCACGTCGGTCTGAAGGCGGCGCAGGCTGTCTTCGCAGTTGCGGCGCAGCGTCTCGGGCCGGGCGTCGATCACGCGGCGAACCACGCCGTCGTCGCCGGTGACGCCGGCCATGCCGCCCTTGCTGGCGAGCGTGAATTTCCGGCGGTGCGGCTTCATCACCCGTCCGACCAGGGTTTCATTGGCGCCGAAGCCATACAGCGCCGCCGTGTCGAACAAGGTCACGCCCGCGTCCAGCGCCGAAAGCAGCACACGCTCCCCCTGCTCGGCCGACGGCGGCGTGCCGTAGGCATGGCTGAGGTTCATGCAGCCCTGGCCGATGGCGCTGACCTGGAAGGGGCCGAGTTGTCTTTCTTGCATCGCCCTACTCCGCCGCGTCAGGCGTTCAGCTGCTGCTCGAGCTGATGCAGCACGTCGTAGCAGGGCAGGACCTTGGCCACGCTGGAATTGGGCTCGCGCCCTTCCCTGATCGCGGCGAAGAATTCGCGGTCCTGCAGCTCGATGCCGTTCATCGAGACGTCCACCTGGGAGACATCGATCTTCTCCTCCTTGCCGTTGAACAGGTCGTCGTAGCGGGCGATGTAGGTGGCCGTGTCGCCGATGTAGCGGAAGAAGGTGCCGAGCGGGCCTTCGTTGTTGAACGACAGGGACAGCGTGCAGATCGCGCCGTTCGCGGCCTTGAGCTGGATGCTCATGTCCATGGCGATACCCAGCGTCGGATGGATCGGCCCCTGGATGGCATTGGCCTTCACGATCGGGCTGCCGCACTGGTAGGCGAACAGGTCCACCGTGTGCGCGGCGTGGTGCCACAGCAGGTGGTCGGTCCAGCTGCGCGCCTGCCCCAGCGCGTTCATGTTGGTGCGCCGGAAGAAATAGGTCTGCACATCCATCTGCTGGATGTTGAACTCGCCGGCCTCGATCTTCTTGTGGACGTACTGGTGGCTGGGGTTGAAGCGGCGGGTGTGGCCGCACATGGCCACCAGGCCGGTCTCCTTTTGCAGCGCCACCACGGCCTGCGCGTCCTTCAGGCTGTCGGCCAGCGGAATCTCGACCTGCACGTGCTTGCCGGCTTTCATGCACTGGATCGCCTGCGACGCATGCATCTGCGTCGGGGTGCACAGGATCACGGCGTCGACTTCCTTCAGCGCCAGGCTGTCGGCCAGGTCGGTCGTGACATGGCCGATGCCGTATTTGGCCGCGACTTCCTTCGTCTTGTCCAGTTCGCGGCTGACGAGCGAAACGACTTCCACGCCGTCGATCAGCTTGATGCCGTCCAGGTGCTTGATGCCGAAAGCGCCGGCGCCGGCCAGGGCTACCTTGATGTTCTTGCTCATGGCTGGTTCTCCAGGATCAGGTGGCCCACGGCCGTGTTGGACGCGGGCACATGGTAGAAGCGATGCACGACTTTCGGCGGCGGCCCGCCGGCCAGGTCGGCCATGGCCCCTCGCGCGATCAACCACATCACCAGCTCGATGCCCTCGCTGCCGGCTTCGCGCACGTAGTCGATGTGGGGCACGGCGGCCTGCCCTTGCGGGTCCGCGATCATGCGGTCCAGGAAGTCATTGTCGAATTCCTTGTTGATCAAGCCCGCGCGCGGCCCCTGCAGCTGGTGGCTCATGCCGCCCGTGCCCCAGATCTGCACGTTCAGGTCTTCGTCGTAGCTCTCGACGGCCTTGCGGATGGCCTTGCCCAGGTTCAGGCAGCGCTGGCCCGAAGGCACCGGGTACTGCACCACGTTCACCGCAAAAGGGATCACCGGGCAGGGCCAGGCCTGCGGCTGGCCGCACATCAGCGACAGCGGAACCGTCAGGCCGTGGTCGACGTCCATCTTGTTGACGATGGTGAGGTCGAAGTCCTGCTGGATCACCGATTGGGCGATATGCGACGAGAGCTCGGAGTGACCAATGACCTTGGGCACCGGCCTTGGGCCCCAGCCTTCGTCGGCCGGCTGGTACTCGGCCGCCGTGCCGATGGCGAAGGTCGGGATCATTTCCAGGCTGAAGGCCGTGGCATGGTCGTTGTACACGAGGAAGATGACGTCGGGCTTGTGCTCGCGCATCCACTGCTTGGAAAAGTCATAGCCCTGGAAGACCGGCTTCCAGTAGGGCTCTTGCGACTTGCCCAGGTCCAGTGCGGCGCCGATGGCGGGCACGTGGGAGGTGTAGACGCTGGCGGTGATGCGTGCCATTCAGTTGCCTTTCTTCCGGGCGGAGCCCTGCGGCTGGTGATGCGCCTGGGCATCGCCGTCTTCGCCGACGCGGCGATTGCCCTCGGCCGAGCGGCCGCCCTTGATCATCATGTCGCGATACTCCTCTTCCGTCATGCCGGTCATGCTGCCGGCCATCTGCTGGAAGCTCTTGCCGTCGGTGGCGCCGATCTTGGCGAGGAAATAGATGTTCCCGCCGAGCTGGATGCAGCGGTTCAGGTCGCGCGCCAGCACGGCCTGCTTCTGATCCTCGGTCATCGGCCATTCGTCGAGGTAAGCGCGCTCGTTGGCCTTGAAGCGTTCGCGATTCTCGGCCTTCATGAGCGACATGCAGAACTGGTTCAGGTGGTAGCCCTTGCGGGACTGCTCCGCGTCGAAAATGGTCGTGCCGGGCACGTCGAGGTAAGGTTTGTCCAGGGACATATCAGTGACTTCCTTGCGCCCAATACAGGCGCGTTGGATTGTCCACCAGCAGCTTGCGCTGCAGTTCGGCCGTGGTCGCGATGTGGGGGATGAAATCCACCAGCAGACCGTCATCGGGCATATGGTCCTTCAAGTTCGGATGCGGCCAGTCGGTGCCCCAGAGTACCCGGTCCGGGAAGGTTTCGACGATGCGGCGCGCGAAAGGCACCACGTCGCGGTAGGCGTTGCGCTCGCCATGCAGGGCCGGCGGGCCGGAAACGCTGAGCCGCTCGGGGCAACTGACCTTGGACCAGACGTTGGGGTACTCGCGCATGAATTTCACGAACAGCTCGAACTCGGGCCCATCGACCGGGTGGCTCACGTTGGGGCGGCCCATGTGGTCAACCACCACCGTGGTGGGCAAGGCCGTGAAGAAGTCCCACAGCTCGGGCAGGTCCACGGCCTCGAAATAGATCACCACATGCCAGCCCAGCGGCGCGATGCGCGCCGCGATTTCCATCAGCTCGTCCTTGGGCGTGAAATCCACCAGCCGCTTCACGAAGTTGAAGCGCACGCCGCGCACCCCGGCGGCGTGCATCTCTTCCAGTTCACGATCGGTGACGCTGCGCTTGACAGTGACGACGCCCCTGGCCTTGCCGTTCGAATGCTTCAGCGCATCCAGCAGAGCGCTGTTGTCGGCGCCGTGGCAGGTGGCCTGCACGATCACGTTCTTGTCGAAACCCAGATGGTCGCGCAGGGCGAACAGCTGGTCCTTGCTGGCGTCGCAGGGCGTGTACTTGCGCTCGGGCGCGAAAGGGAATTGATCGCCCGGGCCGAACACGTGGCAATGCGCGTCCACGCTGCCCGCGGGCAGCTTGAACTGGGGCTTGCTGGGCCCGGCATACCAGTCGAGCCAGCCGGGCGTCTTGGTGAATTGCATGATGGCTTTCGAATCAGTCGAGCGAGGCGCCGGCCTTCTTGATGATGCCGGCGAAGCGCGTGGATTCCGACGCGATGTACTGGTTGAACTGTTCGCGCGTCGGGGTAAAGGACTCGTAGCCGAAGGAGACGAACTTCTCGCGCACATCGGGTTCGGCCAACGCCTTCTCGATGTCGCGCTGGATCTTGTCGGCCACCGCCTTGGGCAGGCCCTTGGGCGCGGCGATGGCCGTCCAGCCGCTCACCTCGAAGCCGGCCGGGCCGCCGGACTCGGCTACCGTGGGCACGTCCTTGAAGGCGGGCAGGCGCTTGGGACCGGCGATTGCCAGGTACTTCAGCTTGCCGGCGCGGTACAGCGGGCCGCTGGTCGCGCTGGTCCCCAATGCGTAGTCCAGCTCGCCGTTGGCGACACCGGTGTAGAGCTGCGTGGTCTCCTTGTAGATGACGTGCTGCATTTCCACACCGGTCACCGCGTCGAACAAGGCCGAACCCAGATGGACCGGGTTGCCCACCGACCAGGAACCGTAGTTGCGCTTGCCGGGGTTGGCCTTGGCATCGGCGATCAGGTCACCCACGTTCTTGTACTTGCTGTTGGCGGAGGTGGTGAAGAAAAAATAGGTCTTGAACAGCGGCAGCAGCGGATCGAAATCCTTCTGGCTGTCATAAGGCAGCTTCTTGAACAGGTGCGGGTAGGCCGACAGGTGCACGTTGTCCAGCTGGATCAGGTCATGGCCGTCGGTGGCGCCGCGCTTGAAGGCGTCGATGGCGATGAAACCGTTGCCGCCGGGCTTGTTCTCCACCACGACCGGCTGGCCCCAGGCACGCGAGAGCTTGTCGGCCACCAGCCGGACCACGCCCTCCGGGCCGCTGCCGACGGGGAACGGGGTGATGATGCGCACCGCCTTGGTGGGGAATTCTTGCGCCTGCGCCAGGCAGGGCAGCAAGGCGGCGGCGGACAGGACCAGCGCCGTGCGGCGCAGAGAGGAAAAATGGAAGTTCATGCGACTAAGAAAAAAGAGAAAACGAGTGAAGATCAATCGATGTACTTGAGGCCGGCTTTTTCCAGCGGCTCGCGCATCTTGTACATGTCCAGGCCCAGCACGCCCGAAGCCAGCTTGTCGCGCTTTTCGCCTTCGTTGGCCTCGCGCGCGCGGCGCGGCTTCGAGGGTCTTCACCGCCGCCGCCTTGGGCACCACCACGACGCCATCGTCGTCGGCCACGATCACGTCGCCGGGATTGACGATCATGCCGGCGCACACCACCGGGATGTTGACGGACCCGATGGTGGACTTGATCGTGCCCTTGGAGCTGATCGCCTTGCTCCACACCGGGAAACCCATTTCGGTGAGCGTCTTCACGTCGCGCACGCCGGCGTCGATGATCAGGGCCCGCGCGCCGCGCGCCTTGAACGAAGTGGCCAGCAGGTCGCCGAAATACCCGTCGGTGCATTCGGCGGTGATCGCCGCCACGACGATGTCGCCCGGCTGGATCTGTTCGGCCGCCACATGCATCATCCAGTTGTCGCCGGGGTGCAGCAGCACCGTGACGGCCGTGCCCGACACCTGGGCGCCGGCATAGATGGGGCGCATATAGGGCTTCATCAGGCCGACACGGCCCATGGCTTCGTGGACGGTCGCCGACCCCAGAGAGGCCAGGCCGTCGGCGGCGGAACGGTCCGCGCGCGTGATGTTGCGGTAAACGACACCGAGTTCGTGCATGTTTAAAGTCCTTTCGCCTTCAGGCGTGCGTCCAGCCGCGGGAAGACGCGGCGCGTATTGGCTTCGTAGATCTGGTGCTTGTCTTCCTGGCTCAGGATCTTCGAGGCCTCGATGTAGCGCTTGGTGTCGTCGTAGTAGTGGCCGGTTTCCGGATCGATGCCGCGCACGGCGCCGATCATTTCGGATGCGAACAGCACGTTCTTGACGGGAATCACCGTGTTGAGCAGGTCGATGCCCGGCTGGTGATAGACGCAGGTGTCGAAGTAGATGTTGTTCAGCAGGTGCTCGGACAGCAGCGGCTTCTTCAGCTCCTGGGCCAGGCCGCGGAAGCGCCCCCAGTGGTAGGGCACCGCGCCGCCGCCGTGCGGGATCAGGAAGCGCAGCGTCGGGAAGTCCTTGAACAGGTCCGAGGTCAGGCACTGCATGAAGGCCGTGGTGTCGGCGTTCAGGTAGTGCGCGCCGGTGGTGTGGAAGCAGGCATTGCAGCTGGTGCTGACGTGGATCATCGCCGGGATGTCGTACTCCACCATCTTCTCGTAGATGGGGTACCAGTGCTTGTCGCTGAGCGGCGGCGAGGTCCAGTGGCCACCGGAAGGATCGGGATTGAGGTTGATGCCGACGTTGCCGTATTCCTTGATGCACTTCTCCAGCTCGGGAATGCAGGTCTTCGGATCGACGCCGGGCGACTGCGGCAGCATCGCCACCGGCACGAAGTTGTCCGGGAACAGCTGGCTGACGCGGATAGCACAGCTCGTTGCAGATCGCGGCCCAGGTGGAGGACACGTTGAAGTCGCCGATGTGGTGGGCCATGAAGCTCGCGCGCGGCGAGAACAGCGTGATGTCGCTGCCGCGCTCCTTCATCAGGCGCAGCTGGTTGGTTTCGATGGATTCGCGCAGCTCGTCGTCGCTGATCTTCAGGTCGGCGACCTTGGGCATCGACGGCCGGGTCCTTGATGCCGGCGATCTGCTGGTTGCGCCAGTTTTCCAGCGCCTTGGGCGCGGTGGTGTAGTGGCCGTGGCAATCGATGATCATTGCGTTTCCTTGTGTATTCGTCGGTGAGCTGTTCAGGCGGGCTCCATGCCGTTGCGGCGCTTGGCATCGGCCGCCTCGGGCGAGGCCATGAAAGCGAGCATCTGCCGCACGGCCTCGGCCTGGGCCGATCCGGCGCACACGCCCGCGGAGAATGTGGTGGTGATCTGGATCGGCTCGGGCATGGGGCCGATCACGTCGATGCCCTCGAGGTGCATCAGCTCGCTCAGCTGCTGGAAGCCCAGCGCCACTTCGCCGCGCGCGACCAGCGTGCCCACGGGCACGCCCGGCGGCGCCTGGACGATGCGCGGCTTGATCTCCTCCGCGATGCCCCAGCGCTCGAAGAGCTTGGTGAGCGCCACGCCGCTCGGTCCGGTCGAATAGCCGAGCGTGGGGGCCGACAGAACGGCTTGCCGCAACGCGGCTTCGGAGCCGATATCAGGCTTTTGCGCTGCCGGCCTTGACGGCGATGGCGACGCCTGAATGAACCAGGTCGACTTTGCTGCCGGCGACCACCCGGTCCGCGGCGATGAGCTTGTCGATCGCATCCGAGGCCAGGACCACGAAATCGAAGGGCTCGCCCGCCTGAACCCGTTTGGCGGCATCCACCCCGCCCACCGATTCGATGCTGACGGCGCAGCCCGAGCGCTGCTCGTAGGCAGCCGCCAGCTCGGCCAGCACCTGGCGGGTGGCCATCGACGAAATTCCCCGGATCGTGGCGGTCATGCGGCTGGGCCCTGCAGGTTCGAAAACATGGCCGAATTTTGCGCGTCGGACCCCTCTAGGGAAAGCCGCCACGCCCGCTAGCAGCTAGAACAATCCGGCATATCTGGCTCATCGCTATGTTAAACTTTTCGGTATGGATCTGCGGCAGATCGAGTACTTCGTGCGGGTCGCCGAGCTCGGCAGCTTCACCCGTGCCGCCGCCGCCCTGGACGTCGCGCAGCCCGCACTCAGCCGCCAGGTGCGGCTGCTGGAAGTGGAACTGCGGCAGAACCTGCTGGTGCGCAACGGCCGCGGCGCCGTACCCACCGAGGCCGGCAAGCTGCTGCTGGACCATGGGCGCGGCATCCTGCACCAGGTGGAGCGTGCCCGGGAGGAACTCGGCCGCGTGCGCGGGTCGCTGGCGGGCCGGGTGGCCATCGGCCTGCCGCCCAGCGTGGCAAAGGCCATGGCCGTGCCGCTGATCCGCGAGTTCCGCGCGCGCATGCCGGACGCCACGCTGTCCATCACCGAAGGCTTGTCTGTCGCCATGCAGGAATCGCTGGCCGATGGCCGGCTGGATATCGCGCTGCTCTACAACGCGGTGCCCAGCGCCGACATCGAACTGACGCCCCTGCTGGAGGAAAGCCTCTTCCTCGTTCAGCGGCATGCCGGCAAGAGTGCGCCGCCGGCCCGGCCGCGGCCGGTCGCGCTGCGCGACGTGGCCGAAATGCCGCTGGTGATTCCCAGCCGGCCCAATGCCATCCGCATGCTGGTGGAAACCGAGATGGGCGGCGCTGGGCTGCCGCCCCAGCGTGGCCCTGGAGATCGACGGGGTGGCGGCCATCCTGGACCTGGTGGAAGACGGGGCCGGCAGCGCCATCCTGTCGCGCAACGCGGTGCAGACATCGGCGCGGCCCCAGGCCTTCTCGATGCGGCCGATCGGCACGCCCAGCCTGCGCAGCAAGCTGTACATGGCCATGAGCTCGCAGCGTCCCGCCACGCTGACGCAGAAGGCCGTGCTGGAGCTGATCAAGCAAACCGCGAAAACCGTACTCGGCCCGCGCTGAGCCGCGGCTATTTTTTCCTGGACTCGGCGATCAGGCGATCGGCATAGTCCTGCCAGCGCGCGCCCTTGGCCACACCCTGGAACACATCGTCCGCCGCCTTGTCGGCAACCCACTGCTGCTTGTCCGCGATGGCCGATGCCATGAAGGGTTCGAACCCGGCTTCACGCACCGTGTTGGCCGCCTCGCGCATTTCCTCGGCCCGGCGCTTGCCGTGCTGCACCACGCGGCTGAAGAAGTAGGCGCCCTGCTTTTCCCAGTCGATGGACGGAAAGGTCTCAGCCAGCGTGGGCAGCACATGGTCTTCCACCCCGTACTGGCGCGCCGTGGTGTAGCTCTCGATCACCAGCGCCTCCAGGCCCTTGATCATCACGCTGCGGCACATCTTGATGGCCGAGGCCACACCCAGCCGCTGCGACACGGCCTTGGCGTCCATGCCCCAGGCGACCAGCTGCGCCGCCAGTTCCTCGGCGCGGGCGCCGCCCAGCAGCATCGGCACCTTGATGCCGTAAGGCGGCACCGAAGTCATCACGCCCGCTTCCACGTAGTGCGCACCGGCCGCATCGATCAGGGCGGCGGCCTTCTGCTTGGTTCCCGGAGAAGCGGAGTTGAGATCCAGGAACAGGCTGCCGGGCGCGACGAAGCGCGCCGCCTCCTCGGCCACGGCCAGCGTGTTGGACGCCGTCACCGCCGAGATGACCAGGTCGCTGGCCGCGCACAACGCCTGCATCGACGGCTGGGCCGTCACGCCGGCGGTGGCCGCATGGCCACGCTCCGCGTCCTGAGTGGCGGCATCGGCGAACTTGAGGTCCCAGGCGCTGGCGCTTTCCACGCCGGGTTGGGCTTTCAGCCCGCTGCAAAATACTTTGCCGACCTCGCCGTAGCCGATGAGGCCGATGTGTCGAATGTTCACTTCTCTCTCCTTGTCCATCAGCACTCTATTGCCGTGGAATTTTTGCACGCGCGATGACTTCGCTCCAGCGCCGGATATCGGCGGCCAGATGTTCGCCCAGCTGGGCCGGCGTGCTGCCCTGGGCCACCAGGTTCAACTCCAGCAGGCGCTGCTTCACGTCCGGCAGGGCCAGCGCCGCCAGCACCTCGCGATTGAGCCGCGCGATCACCGCCGGTGGCGTCCTGGCAGGCACGGCCAGGCCGTTCCAGGACGACACGTTGAAATCCGCCAACGGCCCGCCGCTCTCCCGCGCGGTCGGCACATCCGGCAGCTGCGGCGCGCGCTGGGCGCCCAGCACGGCCAATGCCCGCAGAGCTTTGCCGCTGATCTGCCCCATCACGGGCCCCAGGATCTCCACCCCCACATCGACCTCGCCGCTGCGCAGCGCGTTGATGACCGGCGGGGTTCCGTTGAAAGGCACGACCTGGGCCTCGATGCCTGACGTCGTCTTGAACAACTCGGCCGCCAGGTTCTGGGTGGTGCCCACCTGCGGCGTGCCGATATTGAGCTTGCCGGGATTGGCGCGAGCCCAAGCCAGCAACTCCGCCAGCGTCTTGAATCGCCCGCCTTCGGCCACCACCAGCGCGAGGTCGAAAGTCGCGAGCATGGACACCGGCGCGAAGTCCGCCAGCGTGTCGAACGGCAGCGACTTGAACAGCGCGGCGCTCACCGCGGTGCCACTGGATACCAGCAGCAGTGTGTGGCCGTCGGGCTCGGCCCGCGCCACCAGTTCACCTGCCACCACGCCGCCCGCGCCCGGCTTGTTGTCGACCAGCACGGGCTGGCCCAGGGTAGCGGCCATCTTCTGGCCCACCGTGCGCGCGGTGAGGTCGGCCGCGCCGCCCGGCGCATTGGGCACGACGATCCGCAGTGGCCTGGCGGGAAAGGCCTGCGCGCGGGCGGGCCAAGGGATGACCGCCGCCGCAGCGGCGACGAGTACGGTTCGGCGATTCGACACAGACATCTCCTCCATTGACGTTAACGCGCGACGCCGAGCAGGCGATCCAGCAGTTCGGGATGATCGCGCAGTTCGACGGCCGTGCCGGCATGCGCCACAGTTCCGCGGTCGAGCACCACCGCGCTGTCCGAGATCGCCAGGATCGCCTGCGGATGCTGTTCGACGATGATCGCCGAGAGCCCCTCCTCGCGTGTGATGCGCGCGATAGCGCGCAGCAACTCTTGCACGATGATGGGCGCCAGGCCCTCCAGCGGCTCATCCAGCAGGAGCAGCCGGGGATTCACGACCAGCGCACGGCCCACGGCCAGCATCTGCTGCTCGCCGCCGGACAGTTGCGTGCCCAGGTTGCCCTTGCGCTCCTCCAGGCGCGGGAACATCGCGTAGACGCCATCCGGCGTCCACTTGCCGGGCCGCGCCACCGCCGTGAGGTTCTCGTGCACCGTCAGCGACTTGAAGATGTTGCGCTCCTGCGGCACCCAGCCGATACCGGCCGCCGCGCGTTGATGCGCAGGCAGCGTGTGCAGCGCCGCGCCACCCAGCGCGATGGCTCCGCCGTGCTGGCGCGTGGCACCAACGAGCGTGTTGATCAACGTCGTCTTGCCGGTGCCGTTGCGTCCCAGCAGTGCCAGTGTCCTGCCCTCGTCCAGCGACAGCGACACGTCCTGCAGCACCACGGCTTCGCCGTAGCCGGCGCTGAGCCTGTCGACCCGAAGCAGTTCAGCCACGACCCATCTCCCCATGTTCCTTGCCGTGTCCCAGGTACACCGCCTTGACCTGCGGATCGTTGGCGATCTGCTGCGGATCGCCCTCGGTCAGCACGGCACCGTTGACCATCACCGTCATCCGATTGGCGAAGCTGAACACCAGGTCCATGTCGTGCTCGATCAGCAGAACCGACACATCGGCCGGAAGCGCCGCCACGGTCTGCAGCAGTTCCTCGCGCTCGCCCGGCGGCACGCCGGCGACGGGCTCATCCAGCAACAACACGCGCGGGTCGCACGCCAGGGCGATGGCAATCTCCAGCAGGCGGCGCTTGCCGTAAGGCAGATGCTCCGTGCGCTGGTTCATCACTTCGGCCAGCCGGAACTGCTCCAGCAATTTCAGCGCGCGGTCGGCGACCGGCCTGCTCGCGCCCAACGGCTGCCAGAAGCGCGCACCGAGGCCCTGCTGCTGGGAGATCACGAGGGTCAGCGTCTCCAACGGCGTCATCGAGTTGAACAGCTGGTTGATCTGGAAGGTGCGCACCATGCCGCGCCGCACGCGCTGGTGCGGCGCGAGCCGGGTGACGTCCTGCCCTTCCAGCGCGATGCGGCCCTCGGTGGGCTCCAGCACGCCGGTCAGCAGATTGATCAGAGTGGTCTTGCCCGCGCCATTGGGGCCGATCAGCGCGTGGCGGGCGCCGCGCCGGAGGTTCAGCGTGACGTTGTCGGTGGCCGTAATGCCCCCGAACCGCTTGACCAGGCCTTCGCAGGAAAGCACGACTTCGCCCGTCATGGCCGGGTCCCCTTGCGCGAGAACCAGGTCCAGGGCCGGATCAGCCGGTCGCGTCCGACCAGCACCAGCACCACGAGGAACAGCCCGAGCCAGAACGTCCAATACTGCGGCGTAACGGCTGACAGCGCGTCCTGCATCAGCTTGAAGACGACGGCGCCGGCCACGCCTCCATAGAGCCAGTCCGGTTCCTCCGACCACCAGCATCAGCATCACGTCGGCCGAGCGGTGGAACTCGAAAACGTCGAGCGAGGCGAAGCCAGTCGTCTGCGCCAGCAGCGCCCCCGCGGCACCCGCCATGCCGGCCGCGATGGTATAGACCACCGACAGGCGAGAACCCACTGAAATACCGATGGCCATGGCGCGCAGGCGGTTGTCGCGGATGGCCTTGAGGGTGGCTCCCATCGGCGAGTTGACCAGCCGCCGCGCCAGAACGAAGAACACCAGCAGCACCGTGAGGGAATACCAGGCCGCCGTGCGGCCGGAGAGGTCGAATTCGAAGCTGCCCAGCAAGGGGCCCATCACCACGCCCTGCAGGCCGTCGGCCCCGCCGGTCAGCCAGTCCAGCTTGTTGGCCAGTTCCAGCAGGATGAGGCCCACGCCCAGCGTCACCATCAGGCGCGTCAGGTCGCTGCCGCGCTGTATGGTGACCGAGCAAACAGCCCCCAGCACGGTGGCCGTGACGATGCCGAACGCCAGGCCGGCCAGGGGGTCGGGCATCACATGCTTGGCGAACAAGGCCGCGGCATAGGCGCCCATGCCGAAGAACGCGGCGTGGCCCAGCGAGACGATGCCGGTGTAGCCCAGCACGAGGTCCAGCGAAACGGCGAAGAGCGCGACGATGGCGATCTCGTTGACGATCAGCGCATGGCGCGGCAACAGCAGCGGCGCGGCAAACGCGGCCAGCCACAGCAACGGCTCCCACGGACGCCAGCGGCGGGCGGCGAGCAAGGCGTGTTTGCGCTCATGACTTTCCACCCGTGCGCACGAACAGGCCTTGCGGGCGCCAGATCAGGATCACGATCATCAGGCTGTACACGATGAACGCGCCCAGCTTGGGGATGTAGTCTTGCCCGCCACATCGGCAATGCCCAGCAGCAGCGCGGCCAGCAGCGGCCCCGTGATCGACGAGGTTCCGCCCACGGCCACGACGATGAGGAAATAGATCATGAACTTCAGCGGGAAAGTCGGGTCCAGCCCCAGCACCTCGGCGCCCAGCGCCCCGCCCAGGCCGGCAAGGCCGAACCGAACGCGAAAGTCGTGAGGAACACGACGTTGACGTTGATGCCCAAGCCCGCCGCGACGCGCTGGTCATCGACCGAGGCCCGCAGGCGGCTGCCGAAGCGGGTGCGCGCCAGCACGTACTGCAGGGCAATGGTGAGCGCGGCGCACACGGCAATGATGAACAGCCGATAGTGGCCCATGCCCAGCATCAGCGAGCCGTCGCCGATCTCGGTGCGGCCGCGCAGCCAGTCGGGCAACTGCATGATCTGCTGGGTGGAGCCCATGAAGTAGTCGGTCGCGGCCACGGCCATGAAGGTCAGGCCGATGGAGAACAGCACCTGGTCCAGGTGGGGCCGGTGGTAGAGCGGGCGATACAGCGTGCGCTCCAGCACCGCCCCCAGCAGCGCCGCGCCGGCGAAGGCGATGGGCAGGCAGATCAGGAAGGCACGCTGAACCGCTGCATCAGCACGACCGTGATATAGCCACCGGCCATGGCGAAAGCGCCATGGGCCAGGTTGATGAAGTTCATCAACCCCATGGTCACCGACAGGCCCACCGCGAGGATGAACCAGCGGGTTAGTTTAACGTCGGCGATGCCGTCGGGAAGAAGGATGGTCAGCATTGGCTCTCGTTGTCATGCCGGGCTTGAC
>CAVRNE010000043.1:0-17507 GCA_963722025.1 uncultured beta proteobacterium | reverse complement strand
GGCAAAGAGACTAGTTCTCGTACACGATCTGGGCGCCGCCCTGGTCGGCCTGGGCCATCCAGCTGGCCAATGCCGCATCGCTGGGAAAGAACTTCGCCTCCTCCCCCA
This sequence comes from uncultured beta proteobacterium, assembly GCA_963722025.1. Classification (GTDB taxonomy): domain Bacteria; phylum Pseudomonadota; class Gammaproteobacteria; order Burkholderiales; family Burkholderiaceae_C; genus Ramlibacter. The sequence continues at coordinate 17,399 of CAVRNE010000043.1, read as the reverse complement.
ACTGCAGTTCGGCCACTGCCGCCTCGCGCTTCAACCAGAGCCGAACGCCCAGGCCCTCGCACCAGTTCGCCCTGTTCCGATATCTCCCGCTTGGGCGGAAACTCGCGCACCAGCCGCTTGATGTCCGGCGCCTTGCCGTTGACGGCGACGCGCAGGAACTTGCCGAAGCGGCAGCGCGCCGTGGCCAGGTCCCAGACCTGGCTGATGCTCAGGCGAAAGCCCCCCGAAAAACGGTCGGGCTGCATCTTCGCCATCACGATGATCAGTTCGTCGTCCTTGAGCAGATGGCGATTGGCGTTGATCACTGCCTCATCCGCCGTGGCTTCGATCATCGCGGACTTGTCATCGAGCTTGAACAGCGCCAGCTTGCCGCGCTGGCCGTTGATCACGCGAAAATCGTTCACGATGCCGGCCAGCAGCTGCGGCTCGCGCGTATCGATCAAATCATCGATTTTGCGCTTTGCGAAACGCCGCACTTCCAGCGCCACTTCGTCGAACAAGTGTCCCGACAGGTAAAAGCCGACAGCCGTCTTCTCCAGGGTCAACCGCTCCTTCACGCCCCAGGGCAGAGCCTCCACCAGCGGCGGCTCCTGCGTGCTGGCGGCATGTGAGTCGCCCATGTCGAACAACCCGCCCTGGTTGGCGTTGGCTTCCGTGGCATTGGCGAAGTCGAATGCGCGATCGATCGACGCGACCATGGACGCGCGGTTGAGCTGCAGCGCGTCGAAAGCGCCGGCCTTGATCAAGGCTTCCACCGTGCGCTTGTTGATCCGGGTGCGGTCCACGCGGACGCAGAAGTCGTAGAGGCTGGTGAAGGGACCGCCCTCCTCGCGCGCCTTCACGATCGCATCGATGGCCTGCTGGCCCGTTCCCTTGACGGCCCCCAGGCCATAGCGGATGACCTTGTCCGAGACCGGCTCGAAACGGTAGACCCCGCGGTTGACGTCGGGCGGCTCGAACGTGAGGCCGAAATTCTTCTGCGCGTCCTCGAACAGCACCTTGAGCTTGTCGGTGTCGTCCATTTCCACGGTCATGTTGGCGCAGAAGAATTCGGCCGTGTAGTGGACCTTGAGCCAGCCGGTGTGATACGCCAGCAGCGAGTAGGCGGCGGCGTGCGACTTGTTGAAGCCGTAGCCCGCGAACTTCTCCATCAAGTCGAAGATCTCGTCCGCCTTTTCCTCGCCAATGCCATTCTTGGCCGCGCCGTCGCGGAAAATCTGGCGGTGCTCGGCCATCTCCTCGGCCTTCTTCTTGCCCATGGCGCGGCGCAACAGGTCGGCGCCGCCGAGCGAGTAGCCGCCCAGGATCTGCGCGGTCTGCATCACCTGCTCCTGGTAGACCATGATGCCGTAGGTCTCGGAGAGCATCTCCGCCACCAGCGGATGCGGATACTCCACCTGCTCGCGGCCGTTCTTGCGGGCCACGAAGGTGGGGATCAGGTCCATCGGGCCCGGGCGGTACAGCGCGTTGAGCGCGATCAGGTCTTCCAGCCGCGTGGGCCTGGCGTCGCGCAGCATGCCTTGCATGCCCCGGCTTTCAAACTGGAACACCGCCTCGGTCTTGCCGTCGGCGAACAGCTTGTACGTGTGGGGGTCGTCGAGCGCGATGTTCTCGAACGCGAACTCTTCCTGGCCCTTGTGGCGCGCGCGGATGAAGTCCTTGGCGATCTCCAGGATGGTGAGGGTCGCCAGGCCGAGAAAGTCGAACTTCACCAGGCCGGCGGCCTCCACGTCGTCCTTGTCGTACTGGCTCACGGCCGAGTCGCTGCCCGGCTGCTGGTACAGCGGGGTGAAGTCGGTCAGCTTGCCCGGCGCGATCAGCACGCCGCCCGCGTGCATGCCGACGTTGCGGGTGAGGCCTTCGAGCTTTTGCGCCAGCGCGAGCAAGGTCTTGACCTCGTCCTCGCGCTGCAGCCGCTCCGCCAGGATAGGCTCGGCCTCGATGGCACCGGCGATCGTGATGTGCTGGCCCGGCTTGTTGGGGATCAGCTTGCTGATGCCGTCGCAGAAGGTGTAGCTCATGTCCAGCACCCGGCCCACGTCGCGGATGGCTGCGCGCGCCGCCATGGTGCCGAAGGTCGCGATCTGGCTCACCGCGTCCTTGCCATACTTGTCCTTGACGTAGTCGATGACGCGGTCGCGGTTGGACTGGCAGAAGTCGATGTCGAAGTCGGGCATCGACACCCGCTCGGGGTTGAGGAAACGCTCGAACAGCAGGTTGTATTGCAGCGGGTCGAGGTCGGTGATCTTGAGCGAATAGGCCACCAGCGACCCGGCGCCGGAACCCCGCCCCGGCCCCACCGGGCAGCCGTTGTTCTTGGCCCAGTTGATGAAGTCGCCCACGATGAGGAAGTAGCCCGGGAACCCCATCTTCAGGATGGTGTTGATCTCGAACTCCAGGCGCTGCACGTAGCGCGGCATCTCCTTATCGCGCTGCGCCGCGTCCGGGTAGAGGTGGAGCATCCGCTCCTTCAAGCCCTCGTGCGAGGCGAAGCGGAAGTATTCGTCGATCGGCATCCCGTTCGGCGTGGGGTAATTCGGAAGCCTGGGCTTGCCCAGTTCGAGCACCAGGTTGCAGCGTTTGGCGATCTCGAGCGTGTTGGCCAGGGCCGAGGGCACGTCGGCGAACAACTGCTCCATTTGGGCCTGGGGCTTGAAGTATTGCTCGCGCGTGAACTTGCGAACGCGGCGCTGGTTTCCCAGGATTTCGCCTTCGGAGATGCAAACCCGCGCCTCGTGCGCCTCGTAGTCTTCCTCGGTGGTGAACTGCACTGGATGCGTGGCCACCACCGGCAGGTTGAGTCGCGCGGCCAGCTGCACGGCGGCGGCGACATGCGCTTCGTCGTCGGGCCGGCCCCCACGCTGCAGTTCGATGTAGAAGCGATGCGGAAAGATGGAAGCCAGCTCCAGCGCCACGTCGCCCGCGCGTTGGGGATCGCCCTGCACGAGGGCCTGGCCCACCGGGCCGGCCTGGGCCCCCGAGAGCACGATCAGGCCCTGGCCATACTCGCGCAGCCATTCCAGCTTGCAGACGGCCTGCGCCTTCACGACGTTCCGGGTCCAGGCGCGCGCCAGCAGCTCGCACAGGTTGAGGTAGCCCTGCTTGTTCTGCACCAGAACCACCATACGCGACAGCATGGCGGCATCCTTGCCCAGGCCCTGCAGCAGGATTTCGGCGCCGATGATCGGCTTGACGCCGGCACCGCGGGCCGCCTTGTAGAACTTGATGGCGCCGAACAGGTTGTTCAGGTCGGTGATGGCCAGCGCGGGCTGATGGTCGCCCGCCGCCGCCTTGATGGTTTCGTCGATGCGGTTGGTGCCGTCGACGATGGAGAACTCGGTGTGCAGGCGCAAATGAACGAACATGCACGCATTGTAGAAAACGCACGGCCCTTGACAGCAATTAAAATCTCCACGCTTTCCCCCACCTCGTGAATTCCGTCCTCAATATTTCCGCTTACCGGTTCGTAGCCATCGATGACCCCCAGGCCCTGCGGGAATCGCTGTCGAACCGCGCCTCCTCACTGGGCCTTCTAGGCACCATCCTGCTGGCACAGGAAGGGATCAACCTGTTCCTGGCGGGCGACGCCGATGCGGTGCACGAATTTCTCGGCCAACTGCACGCGGACGAGCGCTTCGCCGACCTGCAGGCCAAGGAAAGCTGGTCGGACCGGCAGCCATTTCGCAAGCTGCTGGTCAAGGTCAAGCCCGAGATCATCCGCATGAACCACCCGGCCATCCAGCCGGTGCAAGGGCGAGCGCCCGCCATTGACGGGCCTACGGCCAAGCGCTGGCTCGACCAGGGGCACGACGACGAGGGACGTCCGGTCGTCACGCTGGACACCCGCAATGCATTCGAGGTGGATCACGGCACTTTCGAAGGTGCGATCGACTGGGGCCTGAAGAAGTTCAGTGACTTCCCCGCGGCCTTCGACGGCCACAAGGCGCAGCTCGAAGGCAAGACGGTGCTGAGTTTCTGCACCGGCGGCATCCGTTGCGAGAAGGCCGCGATCTACATGCGCGAGGCCGGGCTGGACCACGTGTGGCAGCTGGATGGCGGCATTCTCAAATACTTCGAAGAAACCGGCGGGGCCCATTTCAAGGGCAACTGTTTCGTGTTCGACGAGCGTGAAGCCCTGGACCCGGAACTCGATCCCACGCGCAGCAGCTAAGACGTGCCTGTCATCCCGGGCTTGACCCGGGATCCATGGTTGGCGCGCCCCGATGGATGCCGGATCGAGTCCGGCATGACAAGTCACTGCCCTCTAGTCGCGCAGGACGTGCAGCACCTCGGAGTGGAACTCCCGCGTGTAGAGCACACCCACCACCAGCGCCGTGGCCACGGCAAAGACCAGTGGCGAGAAGAACCAGGCAATCGCGGCGAACGAGAAGTAGTAGGCCCGGATGCCGTCGTTGAAAGTCTCGGCGGCCATGCCCAGCAGCTTGCCGGCCCGGTCGGCGAAATGCTCGCGCTCAAACTTGCCTTGGGCAAAGTCTTCCGGCGGCGGCATGGAGCCAAGCACCAGCGCGCTGAAGGTGTACTGGCGCATCGACCAGGTGAAGCGGAAGAAGGCATTCACGAAGATGCCCAGCAGCACCAGCACCTTGAGCTCGAACACCGCCATCGTGGTGCGGGTCGCGAAGGGAATCTCGCGCACGAACTCCGCCGCCTTGTCCGTGGTGCCCAGCAGTGCCAGCAGGCCGCCCATGATGATGATCGTCGCCGACGCGAAGAACGACGGACTGCTCGACAGGCTCTGGATGATGATGCCATCCAGCACACGCGGGTCCCGCGCCGTCGCTTGCAGCATCCAGTAGCGGCGGTGGCGGTTGGTCGTGTCCAGCAGCGAGGCGCGACGCATCCCCCCATGCCGCGCGAACCACGCGTAGCCGACCCAGGCCGAAAAGAACCAGGCCAGGGCCAGCCAGTCGTACCAGGGCAGCAGGGTGAGGACTTGCATGGACGGATCATAGATTGTCATTGCCGGGCTGGCATCGATGACTGCTCGAAAAGCGGACAATGCCCCATCACATCAGCCGGAGACATCGAATGAGATCCAGGCTTGCACGCTGGCTTGTGCGCGCGACCGTCGTGCTGGCGGCGGTGGTGGCAGTGCTCGCCGCGGCGGGGTGGGCGGTGTTGTCGCTACCGCAGTTCGGAGCGCCCATGGCCGGTGCGCGGCTTGCGCGCGCCATGGCCAATCCCCAGTACCGCGATGGCCGCTTCACCAACCTGGAGCCGGAGACGCCGACCAGCACGGCGGCGATCGGCGACTACCTCGTGCGGCAGTTCTCAGGCGAACGAGGTGCGCGAGCCACCGGCGCCACTGCCCGTACTGGCCGTCGACAAGGCGGCGCTGGCGGCAGCGCCGGCGCCCAGCGGCCTGCGCGCGTTCTGGATCGGCCATGCCAGCACCTATGTGGAGATCGACGGGTTGCGCCTGCTGCTGGACCCGGTGTTCGCCGAGCGGGTGTCGCCGCTGCCCGTCGGCCCGCGGCGCTTTCATGCGCCGCCGATCGCGCTGGCCGACCTGCCCCCTATCGACGCCGTGCTCATCTCGCACGACCACTACGACCATCTGGACATGGACGCGGTGCGCCACCTGGCCCAGCGCGGCTCGCGGTTCTTCGTGCCGCTGGGCATCGGCGCCCATCTCGAACGTTGGGGCGTGCCGGCCGCCCAGATCGAGGAACTGGAGTGGTGGCAGCAGCGCACGCTCGGGAGCGTGCAAATCGTGTGCACGCCCACGCGCCACTACTCGGGCCGCGACCCGCGCGACCGCAGTCCAACCCTGTGGTCAAGCTGGTCGGTGATCGGTCCGCAGCATCGCTTCTTCTACAGCGGCGACACCGGCTACGCGAAGCTGTTCCAGGACATCGGCGCGCGCCTGGGCCCGTTCGACCTGGCCTTCATCAAGATTGGCGCCTACGGGCCCGGCGCCTCCTGGATCGACATCCACATGCCTCCCGAGCAGGCCGTGCAGGTGCACCGCGATGTGCGCGCCAGGCGCATGTTCCCGGTTCACTGGTCGACCTTCAACCTCGCCTACCACGACTGGGACGAACCGATCCGCCGTACCGTGGCCGAGGCGACTCGCGCGGGCGTCGAGCTGGTGACGCCGCGCCTGGGCGAGTGGGTGGATGCGGACCGGGAGTTCCAGTCGACTCGATGGTGGGAGGCGGTGCGCTGATGACTCCCTCCCCAGGGGGAGAGCGCTTCGGGTCAGGACCTGGCCGTTGTGCGCGCCCTGGTGGACGCCGTCGCGCCAGGTGAGCGCGCCGTTGACGATCACGGCATGGATGCCTTCGGCGCGCAGCGTGGGGTTGGCGTAGTTGGCGGTGTCGCGCACCGTGGCGGCGTCGAACACCACGATGTCGGCGGCCTGGCCGGGCTTCAGGGTGCCGCGGTCGGCCAGGCCGAAATTGCGCGCGGTCAGGCCGGTCATCTTCCAGACGGCGGTTTCCAGCGGGAACAGGCCGACGTCGCGGCTGTAGTGGCCCAGCACGCGCGGGAAGGTGCCCCACAGGCGCGGGTGCGGCTTCTCGTCCACCGGCACGCCGTCCGAGCCGATCATGGTCTCGTCGAACGCCAGGATGCGCTGCACGTCGTCCTCGTCCATGTAGAAGTAGATGGCGCTGCCGGGTTGCAAACGGCGGGCCGCCTCTTCCTTGGCGACACCCCATTCCCGGGCGATGTCGTCGAGGTCGCGGCCGGCCATCCCGGGGTGAGGGTCGCTGGAGGCGATCAGCACGCGCCCATCCAGCATGCCGCGGTCGGTGCGGATCATGGTGGAGCCGGCGGCGTACGGGTAGCAGTCCAGGGACACGCACTGGTGCTTCATGGTCTCCCGGATCAGGGGCAAGGTCTCCTTGGAGCGGCCGAAGTTGGCCTGGTTCTGCAGCTTGTGGTGCGAGACGACCACCGGCACGTCCAGTTCCCGGCCGATGCGGAAGGTTTCCTCCAGCGACTCGATCACGCGGTCGCCTTCGTCGCGCAGGTGCGTGACGTAGAGCGCCTTGCGCGCGCTCAGCGGCCGCGCCACCTCGATGATCTCCTCGGTGGTGGCCGCCGCCGCCGGCGGATAGAAGGTGCCGGTCGACAGGCCGATGGCGCCGGCCTGCATGGCCTCTTCCACCATCTCGCGCATCCGCGCGATCTCCTGCGCGTCGGCTGGGCGGTCGAGGTCGGGCATCACCACGGCGCGCAGGGTCGAATGGCCGACCATCGCCGCCACGTTCACCGAGGATGGCTTGGCGCGCAGCGCCGCCAGGTACGCGGCGAAGCTGGTGAAGCGCCCTTGCGGCGTCGTTTCCATCAGGGCCAGCGGCATCGGCAGTTCCATGTCGCGGCGCAGCGGCGCCGCCGAGATGCCGCAGTTGCCGCCGATCACGGTGGTGACGCCCTGCGAGATCTTGTAGTCCATGTCGGGATGCGAGATCACCGCCATGTCGTCGTGGGTGTGCGAGTCGATGAAGCCGGGCGCGACGATGCGGCCTTTCGCATCCAGCGTCTGCCTCGCGCTGTAGCCGGCAAGCTCGCCGATGGCGACGATGCGGCCGTCCTGGACGGCGACGTCGGCCTCGTAGCGCGGCGCCTTGGTGCCATCGATGACGGTGCCGTTGCGGATGATCAGGTCCACCTGTTTCTCGTTCACGTCTTCTCCAGGTTCAGCGGAAGTGGCCGCAGGCGGGCCGGCGACAGCATGGCTTCGGTCAGGCCGAAGCCGGCGATGCGTTCGGGGATGGGCAGCCCGCGGGCGAGCGCCGCGCAGGCTTCGCCCATGGCGGCCGAGGTCTGGATGCCGTAGCCGCCCTGGGCCGCGACCCAGAAGAAGCCGGGCGCCGCGGGATCGAAGCCGCCCACCAGGTCGCCGTCGGCGACAAAGGAACGCAGGCCTGCCCAGGTGCGGGTGGGCCGGCGGATCTGGAGTGTCGTCATTTCCTCGATGCGGTGGATGGCCAGCGCGATGTCGAGCTCTTCGGGCTGCACGTCGTGCGGTTCCACCGGATCGGCGTTGGCCGGCGAGCCGAGCAGCATGCCGGCGTCGGGCTTGATGTACCAGTCCTCGCCGACGCCGATCGCCATCGGCCAGGCATGGATGTCGACGGCCTCGGGCGGCGCGAAGATGAAGGCCGCGCGGCGCCGCGGCTGCAGCCCGATCGCGGGGACGCCTGCCCAGCTGCGCGACGACGTCGGCCCAGGCGCCGGCCGCATTGAGCACCACCGGCGCTTCGTAGAGCTGGCCGCCCGCCTGCACCTGCCACAGGCCGCCTTCGCGCCGCAACGCGGTGACTTCGGCATCGCAGACCACGCTGCCGCCGGCGCGCTTGAGGCCGCGCAGGTAGCCCTGGTGGATGGCGTGCACGTCCATGTCGGCCGCGTCGGGTTCGTAGACGGCGCCCGCAATGCGTTCGCGTCGCAGCACGGGCATCAGCGCGCAGGCGCTGTCGGCGTCGAGCTGCCGGGCGCGTGGGGTGACGCTGCGCAACACCTCCCACCATTCCGCAGCTCCGCCTCCTGGCCGGGCTCGGCCACCATCAGCGCGCCACGCGGCGTCAGCAGCGGATGGTCGGCAAAACCCGGGGGCGGCGCATCGAAGAAGGCGCGGCTGGCGAGCGTCAGCGCGCGCACCTGCGGCGTGCCGTAGCTCTCCATGAACAGCGCCGCCGACCGGCCGGTGGAGTGGTAGCCGGGCTGCGACTCGCGTTCCAGCAGGATCGTGTGCCCGTGCGGCGCCAGCCAGTGGCCCACCGACGCCGCCGCGATGCCGCCGCCGATGATCAGGAAGTCGGCCCGGCGGGCCGCGGATGAAGACTGCATGGAAGCTCGTTGGATTTGCGCGCAGTAGGACAGCCCTAAGACAGCGGTTCCGGCGAAGTGAAGCGTGTCGGCGGCAGCGGTATGAACTCGTGCTCGCCCGGCACCTGCCCCATGCGCTGGGCTTCCCAGTCGGCGCTGGCCTCGATGATGCGTTCCTTGCGGCTGGAAACGAAGTTCCACCACATGTGGCGGGGCCCATCGAGCGGCTCACCGCCGATCACGACGAAGCGCGCCGGCGCGCTGGCTGTGACGATCGTCGACTCCCCCGGCTGCAGCACCGCCATCGCCTGCACGGCAAGCGGCTCGCCATCCACCGACACCTCCCCCAGCACGGGATAGAGCGCCAGCTCGGGCGCCAATGCGGGCAGCTCGATGGTGCCGCCTGCCGGCAGTGTCACGTCCAGGTACAGGGTCTGCGAGAACGCAGCCACGGGAGAGGAGGCCCCGAAAGCCTGGCCGATCAGCACCCTCACCCGGGCGCCGCCAACCGCCAGCTCGGGAATGGCCGAGGACGGGGTGTGAGAGAACGAGGGTTCGTCTTCCTCGTGATCGCGCGGCAGCGCCGTCCACAGCTGCAGGCCGTGGACCACGTAGCTCTTGCCGCGCAGCGCGTCCGGCCGGCGCTCTGAATGCACGATGCCCCGGCCCGAGGTCATCCAGTTGATGGCGCCGGGTTCTATCAGTTGCTCGGTGCCCAGGCTGTCGCGATGCATCATGGCGCCGTCGAACAGGTAGGTGACCGTGGCCAGGCCGATGTGCGGGTGGGGACGCACGTCATGGTTCACGCCCGGCGGCACCGTCACCGGTCCGAAGTGATCGAAAAAGATGAACGGGCCGACACTTCGCTGGCGCACCGCGGGCAGCAGCCTGCGGACCATGAAGCCGCCACCCAGGTCTTTGTCGTGTCCCGTCAGCTGCTGCTGTATCGCCATGGCATCTCTCCTTTGAATCAGCCCTTCAACCGCACTGCGTTATTCGCCATGCGTGGCGCTTGGAGCGGACTACAGGCCGCCTTTATCGATTCGATTTTGAAGCGAATGAGCACTTTTTCTTACAGTCTCAACGACTTACTTCGACGCAATAAGTAGTACTATAGAATCTCAACAATCTGGAGCTACAAGTTAGTACTAATTATTTTCTTGGTTCAGCGCACGCTGCCAACGCGGCGCGCGGTCGTAACTGTCATCGGTTACGAGCGTGCAGAAGCGGGCCGGCAAGTCTCTTGACTGTATCGCGTTCATGCTGAACACACCCGGCCGGTGACGCATCGGCGCCATTGATTTTTCACGGATGATTGATATGCCCTCTCTTGCCATTCGCCGCAGTCTCTCCCGCGCCGTGGGCGCGGCCTTGATCGTCGCCCTCGCTGCCTGCGGCGGGGGTAGATGCCAATGCGCCAGTTGCGCCTGCGACCAACACCGGGGGCAGACAGTGCGCCAATCGCGCCAGCGACCAGCCGGGAGACAATGCGCCAGTTGCGCCAGCGACCAGCCGGGGCAGACATGCGTCAGTTGCGCCACGACCACACCGGCGGGAAACAGTGCGCCAACCGCTCCAGCCACCTACACCATCGGCGGCACCGTCAGAGGCTTGACCGGTTCCGGCCTGGTGTTGCAAAACAACGTTGGCGACGACTTGCCCATCGCGGCCGACGGCCGCTTTATCTTTGCCACCCCGATTGCCAGCGGCGCCAGCTATGCCGTCACCGTCAGGACCCAGCCGGGAAGCCCGACACAGACCTGCACGGTCAACAACGGCAATAACGACGTGACCGATGCCAATGTCGAAACCGTCGACGTCATCTGCGCCACCAACACCTACACCACCGGCGGCACCGTCAGCGGCTTGACCGGTTCCGGCCTGGTGTTGCTAAACAATGGCGGCGACGAATTGACCATTTCGGCCAACGGCCGCTATGTCTTTGCGGCTCCGATTGCCAGCGGCGCCCAATATGACGTCACCGTCAAGACCCAGCCGGGAAGCCCGACACAGACCTGCACGGTGGTGGACAAGCGGCAATGGCAATGGCAACGTGACCGATGCCAACATCGTAAGCGGTCGACGTCATCTGCGCAATCAGCACCTACACCATCGGCGGCACCGTCAGTGGCTTGACCGGTTCCAAGCTGTCCAACCTGGTGTTGCAAAACAATGGCGGCGACGAGTTGACCATTTCGGCCAACGGCGACTTTATCTTTACCAAGCCGATTGCCAGCGGTGCCGGCTACGCCGTCGCCGTCAAGACCCAGCCGACGAGCCCGACGACCGAGGTGTCGCAGACCTGCACGGTCAGCAACGGCGATGGCGACGTGATCATTGCCAATGTCAACAATGTCGAAGTCACCTGCAAAGACGACACCTATACCATCAGCGTCACAGTCAGCGGCTTGCGCAAAAACGAAGATGACTACCAGTGATGAGGTGCTATTGACTTACTACTTGGGCAACGACTTCAACGACCCAGCCTATCCCTTGAATGTTTCGTTGATCAAACGGCCGCTTTATCTTGAACGGATTTCTTCTCTTTCGAGGACCGGAATTCCTTTGGAACCAGTTATTTTGTCTCCATCAACTCAGCAGCCGGCGAATAGCGCATCAGTGGCACCATGTCGCCCAGCGACTTCTTCGACACAGGCTGCGGCTCGGTATCACGCAATGTGGAGTTGGAAGTCAAATGCGTAAATAAGTAGTCACCTATCGAAGTCTTGACAACCGAGATATCCCCAAGTCCAGTCGTCCGAAGCGGTTCATGGCTCAGGCCCCGGCACGCTGCCCTCCAGATCCAACGTCCGGCGCCGATGTCGTAATCACAACTGCCCAGCACGGCGATGTTCTTGTTGAAAGACTGCTGCTGTATCCTCTGCTGTGCCTCGGGAACGGCCCAGTAGTTGTGAAAAATCGGCGTGATGACAGCCAGGAAGATGGCCAAGCCCAACGCGGCCCAGCGAGCCTGCCAACCCGCCAGCAGCAGCAAGCCCAGCCCCAGTTCGGCGGCGATGGCGAGCGCCGCGCAAACCTCTGGGAACGGAATGCCCTTGGAAGCGATGTAGCTGGCCACGCCGGAAAAACCGGCAATCTTCCCGTAGCCGGACGGGATGAAGAGCCAAGCGATGAGGACGCGACCGATCAGGGCCAGGGTGTCTTGTGCAGAAGTGGATCGGGTCATGAGCACTCCTTGTGGTCGAAAAATCATTCCTCCGCCAGATCGAACACCAGCACCTCGGCGCCCTTCCCGCCCGCCAGGGTGATCCCGGCCTCGTCCTCGAGCATGGCCGCATCGCCCGCGGCCAGGCACTTGCCGTTCAGTTCGAGCTCGCCGCGCACCACGTGCACGTAGCCCTTGCGTTCAGGGGCTAGGGTCAAGCTGAAACTCTCGCCCGCCGACTGCGTGATTCCCATGCGTGGTGCTTGGAGCGGACTACAGACCGCCTTTATCAATTCGATTTTGAAGCGAATGAGCACTTTTACTTACAGACTCAACGACTTACTTCGACGCAATAAGTAGTACTATCGAATCTCGACAATTAGACCTGAAAGCTAGTACCAATTACTTTCTTAGTTCAGCGCACGCTGCCAACGCGGCGCGCGGTCGTAACTGTCATCGGTTACGAGCGTGCAGAGCGGGCCGGCAAGTCTCTTGACTGTATCGCGCTCATGCTGAACACAGGCCGGTGATGCATCGGCGCCCATTGAACGTACGGATGATTGATATGCCCTCTCTTGCCATTCGCCGCAGCTCTCCCGCGCCGTGGGCGCAGCCTTGATCGTCGCCCTCGCTGCCTGCGGCGGCGGGGGTCTCAGTTTGCCAACTGTGCCAGTTGCGCCAGCGACCCAACACCGGCGGGGGAGACAGTGCGCAAATCGCGCCAGCGACCAACACCGGCGGGGGAGGCGGTGCGCCAGCCGTGCCAGCGACCAACGCCAGCGGGGGAGACAGTGCGCCAGCCGCACCAGCGACCAACACCAGCGGGGGAGACAGTGCGCCAGCCGTGCCAGTCACTTACACCATCGGTGGCACCGTCAGCGGCTTGAGGTACCGGTTCCAACCTGGTGTTGCAAAACAATGGCGACGACGAGGAATTGACCATTTCGGCACAACGGCGTACTTTATCTTTACAAAGCCGATTGCCAGCGGCGCCAGCTACGAGGTCACCGTCAAGACCCAGCCGACGAGCCCGTCGGGCAAGGTGTCACAGACCTGCACGGTCGAGCAACGGCAATGGCGACGTGACCAATGCCAATGTCAACACCGTCGAAGTCACCTGCATCGACAACACCTATACCATCGGCGGCACAGTCACCGGCTTGCCCGAGGGCTGCCTCTGTGGAGCTGAAATACACCAATGTGAACCAGCTGTCAGCATGTCTGGCGGCAACGGACCCACTGAGAACCTGACCGTTACGGCAACGGCACGTTTATCTTTCCCAACGCAATTGCCTTTGGCGCAACCTATAGCGTCACCCGCACCCGTCTCGGTGATTGGCGATTGCACGTGAAGCCAGCCATGGCCAGCCGCACAGCGATTCGCCAGCAGCAATGTGACGTATGTGATAGTCGACTGCGAATTTCGCCACAGCGTGGTAGCGGGAGGCGCGGGGGTTTCTCGCTAATTCTGATCTCCCGCCTTTGCTAGCCAACCTACCTGTTGTCGGCCGTCTGCTGACCGGCCGTCCCCGCCGTCCGACGCGGGTCATGGCTCAGGCCCCGGCGCGCCGGCCGTCCAGACTCCAGCGTCCGGCGCCGAACGCCGTGATCACCAGCAGCCCGCCCAGCACGGCGATGTTCTTGTTGAAAGACTGCTTCTGCATCCTCTGCTGTGCCTCAGGCACGGCCCAGTAGTTGTGAAAAATCGGCGTGATGACGGCCAGGAAGATGGCCAACGCCCAACGCGGCCCAGCGAGCCTGCCAGCCCACCAGCAGCAGCAGGCCCAGCCCCAGTTCGGCGGCAATGGCGAGCGCGGCGCAAACCTCTGGAAACGGAATGCCCTTGGAGGCGATGTAGCCGGCCACGCCGGTAAAACCGGCGATCTTGGCGTAGCCGGACGGGATGAAGAGCCAGGCGATGAGGACGCGGCCGATCAGGGCCAGGGTGTCTTGCGCAGAAGTGGATCGGGTCATGAGCACTCCTTGTCGTGGTCGAAAAATCAGTCCTCCGCCAGGTCGAACACCAGCACCTCGGCGGCCTTGCCGGCCGCCAGGGTGATCCCGGCCTCGTCCTCGAGCATGGCCGCATCGCCCGCCGCCAGGCGCTTGCCGTTCACTTCGAGCTCGCCGCGCACCACGTGCACGTAGCCCTTGCGCTCAGGGTCGAGCGTCAGGCTGAAACTCTCGCCCGCATCGAAGAGCCCGGCATACACGCGGGCGTCGGCGTGGATCAGCACCGAACCTTCGGCGCCGTCCGGCGAAGCCACCAGGCGCAGCCGGCCACGCTTCTCGCTGTCGGCGAAGGTCTTTTGCTCGTAGCTGGCCGGAATGCCGGTCACGTTGGGCTCGATCCAGATCTGCAGGAAATGCGTGGTCTGGTCCTTGGCATGGTTGAACTCGCTGTGCTGCACGCCGGTGCCGGCGCTCATGCGCTGCACGTCGCCGGGCGGAATGCCCTTGATGTTGCCCAGCGTGTCCTTGTGCGCCAGATTGCCCTCCAGCACGTAGCTGATGATTTCCATGTCGCGGTGGCCGTGGGTGCCGAAGCCGGTGCCGGGAGCGATGCGGTCCTCGTTGATCACGCGCAGGTTGCCGAAACCCATGTGCTCGGGGTCGTAGTAGTTGGCGAACGAAAAGCTGTGAAAGGACTTGAGCCAGCCGTGGTCGGCGTAGCCGCGTTCCTGGGATTTGCGCAGGGTGAGCATGGTCTGGGTCCTTTGAAAACGTTGCAATGCAGGCACGTACTTGATGTCATTATTCAAAAATTCGAACACTAGCTGCTCATCCATGCAAACGGCCCGCGACGCCGTGATGCGACAATGAACCAAATGGCTAAACAACAAAGAAACATCGCCGTGATCGGCGCGGGCATCGCAGGCCTGGCTTGCGCCCGGACGCTGGCCCAGGCCGGCCACCGCGTCACAGTGCTGGAAAAGGGCGACGCGCCCGGCGGACGCATGGCCAGCTGCGAATACGCCCTACGGCAGCTTCGACCACGGCGCGCAGTACTTCACCGTGCGGGATGCGCGCTTCGAGAAGGCCCTGTCGATCTCGGCGGACTTGCGCAAGCCCTGGAGCGCCAACGCCGTGCGCGTGCTCGACCCGCATGGCCGCGTGGCCGAGGCCTCCCTGCCCTCACGCGAATCGCATTGGGTGGGCGTGTCGGCCATGGATTCGCATAGCCCGTCACTGGGCCCAGCCCCTGCTGGACGCCGGCCGCATGGAACTGCGCACGCGGGTGACCCGCATCGAACGCGACACGCTAGCTCCCCAGCTCTGGCAACTGCAGACCAGCGGGCCCGAGGATTCAGTGCATGTTTACTCGGGGTTCGACACGGTGCTGCTCGCCATGCCCAACGCCCTGGCCGGCGGGCTGCTGCGCCAGTCGGCGCTGGCGCCAAGCCTGGCGCAGCAGATGGAAAAAGTCGAGGTGGCGCCCTGCTGGACGCTGATGCTGGCTTTCCCGCAAGCGGTCCAGCCCACGCTGGCGCACCTGGGCCCGCAATGGAACGCGGCGCTCAGCACGCACCACCGCATCGCCTGGCTTGCCCGCGAATCGTCCAAGCCGAGGCGCGCCCCGGTGGAGCGCTGGACCGTGCAGGCCAGCCCCGCCTGGTCGCAGGAGCATCTTGACGATGACGCCCCGCGCGTGCAGGCCAAACTGCTCAAGGCATTTGCCGAAGTCACCGGCATCCATGCCGAGCCGGGCTACGCGCAGGTCATCGCTGGCGCTGGGCGAAGACTCAGGTCCCGCTGGGGCAGTCGCATCTGTGGGACGGCAAGGCCGGCCTGGGCCTATGCGGCGACTGGTGCCTGGGCCATCGCGTCGAAGACGCTTTCGTCTCCGGCCTGGAACTGGCACTGAAGGTGCACGCGGACTAGGAGAGTAGCAGGGATGACCAGCTACATCGGCCGGTTTGCGCCTTCTCCCACCGGGCCTTTGCATGCGGGCTCGCTGGTCGCGGCCCTGGCCAGCTGGCTCGATGCGCGCGCCCATGGCGGCGCGCTGGCTGGTGCGGATCGAGGACGTCGACACGCCTCGCTGCGTGCCCGGCGCGGCCGAAATCATCCTTCGACAGTTGGCCGCCTGCGGCCTGCTGCCCGACGAGGAGCCGCGTGTGGCAATCCCGGCGCGGCGCGCTCTATCAAGCCGCGCTCGATCAGCTCGTGAGCGAAGGCCTGGCCTACCCCTGCGCCTGCTCGCGCAAGGACATCGAGCAGGCCCTGGCAGCCCAGGGCCATCCCCGCGCGCGACACGGCGAGCTGGTCTACCCCGGCACCTGCCGCACGGGCCTGGGCGGGCGCCCGGCCCGTGCCTGGCGCTTCAAGGCGGCGCCAGGAGTGGTCGAGTGGCAGGATCGCAGGCTGGGCGCGCAGCAGCAGGACGTGGCCCGCGAGGTCGGCGACTTCGTGCTCAAGCGCGCCGACGGACCTGGGCCTACCAGCTGGCCGTGGTGGTGGACGATGCACAGCAGGGAATCACGCAGATCGTGCGCGGCGAAGATCTCGCGGACAACACGGCGCGGCAGATCCTGCTGCAGCAAGCCCTGCGGCTGCCCACGCCCGGCTACTTGCACACGGCGCTGGTGCTGGGGCCCAACGGCGAAAAGCTTTCCAAGCAGAACGGGGCGCAGCCCCTGGACACGAGCCGAGCCGCTGCGGGCCCTCAATGCCGCCGCCCAGGTGCTCGGCCTGCCCGAACAACGGGCGACGATCCCGCAAGCACTGGCCTCGTGGCAGGCGCAGTGGCGCGACTCCTACAATCTGCCGGGTGACTGAACCCGGCAAGACCCCTCCCCCGCCCGCCGCGCCCGATGGCGTGGCCCATCCCAGAACCATACGCAGCTTCGTGCGCGCGCGCGGGCCGCACCACCACGGGCCAGGCCAAGGCCTTCGAGCAGCTCGGGCCGCGCTTCCTGCTGCCCTACCAACCGCAGGCGCTGGATTTCCAGGCGGCATTCGGCCGCGACGCGCCCACCGATCCTGGAGATCGGCTTCGGCATGGGCGAGGCCACGGCCCACATCGCGGCGCTCATGCCCGAGAAGAATTTCCTGTGCTGCGAAGTCCATGAGCCCGGCGTCGGCGCGTTGCTCAAGCGCATCGGCGAGCACGGCCTGGCCAACATCCGCATCGTGCAGCACGACGCGGTGGAAGTGATCGAGCACATGCTGCCCGAGGGCAGCCTGGCCGGCATCCACATCTTCTTTCCGGATCCCTGGCACAAGCTGCGCCACAACAAGCGGCGGCTGATCCAGCCGCCGCTGGTCGCGCGCAGCTGGCTTCCCGCCTGCGGCCGGCGGCTACCTCCACTGCGCCACCGATTGGCAGCCGTACGCGCAGCAGATGCTGGAAGTTCTGGCCGGCGAACCGCAGCTGCAACACGGCCGCAGGGCTATGCGCCGCGGCCCGACTACCGGCCGCTCACCAAGTTCG
>CAVRNE010000042.1:0-11319 GCA_963722025.1 uncultured beta proteobacterium | reverse complement strand
GCTCGACCGGCTGCCCTGGTCGCGCTGGCACTGGCGCATCGTGCTGGCGCTCGGCGTCGCCTGGGTGCTGGACGGGCTCGAGGTGACCATCGTCGGCTCTATCGGCAGTGTGCTCGAGCGCCCCGACACGCTCGGCCTCAGCGCGACGCAGATCGGCTGGGCCGGCTCGCTGTATGTCGCCGGCGCCGTGATCGGCGCGCTCGTGTTCGGCCGGATGGCCGACCGGCTCGGGCGCAAGCGCCTCTTTCTGTTGACGCTCGCCGTCTACATGGGCGCGACAGTCGCCACCGCATTCACCACGGGCTTTACCGGATTCGCGATATGCCGCTTCGTCACGGGTATCGGCATCGGCGGCGAGTACGCGGCGATCAATTCGGCGATCGACGAGCTGATCCCGGCCCGCGTTCGCGGCCGCGTGAATCTCGCGATCAACGGCAGCTTCTGGCTGGGCGCGGCTCTCGGTGCGGTGCTCAGCCTGGTCCTGCTCGACCCGCGGGTGCTCGGCCCCGTGCAGGGCTGGCGCGCCGGGTTCCTGCTGGGCGCGGTGCTCGCGCTGGCCATCCTGCTCGTGCGCCGCAACGTTCCCGAAAGCCCGCGCTGGCTGCTGGCGCACGGCCGCGCCGCCGAAGCCGAACGCATCGTCGCGCAGATCGAACAGTCCGTCGGGGCACCGGCCCCCGAGGCCGCGACGCACACCGTGGCCTTCGGCGGCAGGGCCGTGCCGACGCTCGCGGAAGTGGCGCATGTGCTGCTGCGGCGCTACCCTGAACGCAGCGCCGTCGTGCTGGCGCTGATGATCTCGCAGGCGTTTTTCTACAACGCGATCTTCTTCACCTATTCGCTGGTGCTGACGCGCTTCTACGGCGTCGACGCCGAGCGTGTCGGCCTCTTCATCCTGCCCTTCGCGGTAGGCAACATGCTCGGGCCGCTGCTGCTGGGCCCGCTCTTCGACCGCGTCGGCCGGCGCCGCATGATCGCGGCGACCTATTCGCTATCGGGCATCGCCCTCGCACTGACCGGCCTGGCGTTCGTGCAGGGCCTCTTCGATGCGAACACGCAGACGCTCGCGTGGTCCGCGGTCTTCTTCCTCGCGTCCGCGGCGGCGAGCTCCGCCTACCTCACGGTGAGCGAAGTGTTCCCGCTGGAGATGCGCGCGATCTCGATCTCGATCTTCTACGCGGTCGGCACCGGCATCGGCGGCTTCGCCGCGCCGGCGCTCTTCGGCGCGCTGATCGAGAGCGGCAGCCGCGCCAATGTGTTCGTGGGCTATTTGATCGGCGCCGTGCTCGTGATCGTGGCGGGGGTCATCGCCTGGTTCTACGCCGTGGACGCCGAGCGCAAGCCGCTAGAACTCATTGCTCCGCCGCTGGGGGCGGAGCAACCTCGTTCTGAGTCCACTCGGGACTGAACCCAGTGCGTCAATGCGTGCGTCCGCGCATCGCCGCCGGATGGCCCGGCAGCGCCAATGACTTGCCGGTATTGACGATCTGGTCACCATCGACGCGCAGGATCGAGATGTCCTGATCGTTGAAGTTGCCGACATAGATGTAGCGGCCATCCTGGCTGAATACGACGCCTTCGGGCAATCCCCTGACCTCGACCTCGTTGCTGCGAGTGACCTTCTTGCCGTCGATCTTGAGCGCCACGACCCGGGCGTTCCGGTTGTAGAAGAACGCGCTTTTCGATGAATTGGTGCCATGCAGCAGAGCTGTCACCGCGAGCTTGCCAGTCGGACTGATCGCAAGCCCTTCGGGCCCATCCCCGACCACGACGCGGTCGATGACCCGAGGCGGGTTGGCCTCGAGGTCGATGACGCTCACGGTATCGATGTTGCCGTCCGCTGAACCCGCAAAGCCGTTGTCGGCACTCAGCGCGAGTTTGCCGTCAGGTGTCACGTCGACGTTGTAAGGCCACTGCCCCACAGGGAGATCGACCTTGTTGTAGCTGACCTTCTCGCCGTTCACATCGAGCATCGCTATCTTGTGGCCGGGGAACTTCACGGCCAGCGCGCGCTTCCCGTCAGGGGTGAATCTGGCATGCGCAACCTGCTCTCCGATCACCACGGTATCGATCAGCTCGACCTTCTTGCCGGTGATGCGCAGGACGTTGATCGAGTTGTCGGCACGATTGGCAACCAGAGCGAGGTTGCCCGCACGGTTGATCGACAAGCCAGACGGCTGCTTGCCGACCGCCACGGTGTCGATCAGTTTCGGCGGGCTGGTCGTCAGGTCGATGACCCAGAGTCGGTTGTCGGGCACTGTCTTCAGCGCACCCCCTTCCTCAACGATGTTCACCGAACTCGCCACGAGCGCGAGCCCTTCATCCGGCGTGATCGCGAGGTTGACCGGAGGACCAAGGATGCTGTTGCTCAGTGGCAAGTTGGCAATGATCTTCGGCGCAAGCGGGTCGGTTCCGATGTCGATGATCGACACGCTGTCCTTGCCGGGTCGGGCGAGCACCGATCTGCCGCCGTCGTCCCAGCTTTGTTTCTCGTCGTTGCCGACGATCATCAGTTCACGTTTACCGGGCGGTGACATCCCCGCGCAGCCTGCCAGGACGATAACGCCGGCGAGCACCGCAGCCATCAAGTTGGTATTCATCATTCGTCTCCTTGGCTGAAGAGGAAGTCATGAGTATCCGCTCATTGCCCCGCCGCTGGGGGCGTCTCGTCCTGAGTCCACTCGGGACTGAACCCACCCAGTGCCGGGTGGAACATCTCGTCGCCCGCGTGCTGCGTGAACTCGACGTTGAGGCGATCCTCGCGCAGCCCCAGCACATCCACGCAGTCCTGGATGAGTCGCCGCGCGACGTCCATTCTCTGCTCGGCGCTGCGCCCCCGCCGGATGTCGCACATCAGCACGGCCACTGGCGCCGGTTCGCCGTCCACCATGCGCCAGACGGTGCCATCGCCGCACTCGCGAATGGCGACGCTGATCCGGCGGATGTCCACGGCCATCGCGGCGGCATAGGTCTCGCACATCCTTGCGGCCAGGCGGCGCTTGTGTTCCAAGGGATACGTTCCGTTCACGTCGAGTTGCAGATACGGCATGTCGTCCTTTCCTGCTGGGTCGACAGCAAAGTTGAACAATTCAGCTCCGGCTGGCAAAGTATGACCCGCTGGAGCGAAAGGTCGCGTGACAAGTGATATCCCATCCGCAGTCTCTACGCTGGCGCGAGATGACGCGCGCCGACACTCCGGGCCTGATGTCGATTGCCGCTGTCGCTCACCCCAGCTATCCGGAAAATGAGGCGGTCTTTGCCGAGCGCCTGTTCCTGTTCCCGGCCGGGTGCCGGGCACTGGTGGGCGTGGATGGGCGGCTGCACGGATATGTCGTCAGCCACCCTTGGCGGGATGCGACGCCGGTCCCACTGAACACACTCCTCGCGGCATTACCGCCGCAGCCGACCACCCTGTACCTGCACGACCTCGCGTTGCTGCCGACGGCGCGTGGTACGGGTGCGGCTGACGAGGTGGTGCGCTGCTGATCGAATTGGCTCGCGGCCAGGGTCTGCTCAGTGCCTCGCTCGTCTCCGTCAGCGGCTCTGTCGGCTTCTGGGAGCGTCATGGTTTCAAGGCCAGTGGCGCGGTCGCGTCCGGCGATCTGCAGGGCTACGGGGATGACGCGGTGTTCATGGTGCGACTCGCTCGCAGCGGAAGCCTAGAGCAAGTCAACGATCCGTGACTGGAAGGTGTTCTCGTCCGAGATCATCAGTTCGGCTGCGGTGACGGGCAACGTGAATCGGCGCGGGCCTGCACTGCCCGGATTGATGACCAGCATTCCGGACGGCTGCCTTCGAACCTGGGCCTTGTGCGAATGACCGCAGATCACAACCTGCGCGTCAGCCGGATGGGGATGGATCTTCAGATCCTTGAAGTCGTGCAGCACGAAGATCGCCACCCCGCCCAGCGCCAGGCTTTGTGTTTGCGGCAAGGTCGCTGCCCATTCGCCAGTGTCGTTGTTGCCCCGCACCGCCGTGACAGGGGCTATTTCGGCGAGTTCGCTGAGAACGCGCTCGTTTCCAATGTCACCCGCATGAACGATGTGATCGCATCCGCGCAGGAAGCGTTCGGCTTCTGGTCGAAGCAGGCCGTGGGTGTCCGAAATCAGGCCGATGCGCAGCATCCATGCAAGTCTACCGACAGGAAAAAGTAACGCAGGTGCTGCGCATACGCCACATCCCGGGCTGCAGGGTCGTTCGCATCGGGAATCGCCCTTCAGATCGTTTCTAATACGGGGGTGAACGCAGCGGCTGGCAGGCAGCAGGTCTGACTTGGCGGTTTCACGCAATGAGCCTCGTGCAGCGCAGGTGGTCCACAAAGGCCCACGAAGGTCGCGTCCGCCCCACCCTTTTCGAAGTTTTGATTGCGCCGACCAAGGCGCAGAGGATTGTTTTTTGCGCGGCAACTTCAGCAGTTCAAGGCTTGTTCGCTTGCTGGGCGAATGGGCGCCCGTGGATGCGCAAGCGTCCGGGATGGACTTTGCCGAGCGGCTGAGCCTGTGGTTGAACGCATTCGACGCCATCGGATTGCAGGCGGCGCACCAATCGATCAAGGCGATCAAGACGGCTGTCCCGACCAAGACGTCGGATGCGCGTTCGACCCGGCCCCAGGCCATCGAAGAGGAAGTCCAACGCGTGCGAACGGCGCTCGCCCACGCCATCGAGCGCAACTCGCTCGCGATCGACAAGCTGCCGCAGGCCGATGCGGGCTATTCCCCCTACCGCCAGCGCCATCTGGAGCTGCAACGCCGGATGGAACAGATGATCGCTCCGCTGCGTGACCATGTCCGCCAGACCCTGTGCCGGATTTCGCCCAAGCTGCGCCAGCTCGCCGCCCTCGACGCCGTGCTCGAACAGTTGCTCGCCCCTCGCGCGCAACTGCTCCTGCCCGAGGTGGCCTCCCTGATGGAGCGGCGCTTCGAGCAATTGGCCCAGAGCGACGACGCCGGATGGCTGGAAACCTTCGGCAAGGATTGGCGCCTGGCCTTGTTGGCGGAGCTGGACCTGCGCCTGGAGCCCGTTGCGGGCTTGATCGAAGCACTGAACAACGAATTGAAGTATCAACAATGAGCAAGCGTTTTTTTGCGGTGGCCTTTGCCATCGGCCTGGTGACCGTGGCCTGGGTGGGCCTGGGATTTGTCGGCTCGAACTGGATCGCCCTGGTCATGACCGCCGTGATCGCCGGGGTCTATCTGCTCGGTGCATGGGAGCTGCGGCAGTACCGCGCGGCCAGCGCCGCCCTTTCGGCAGCGCTGGCGGACATTCCCCAGCCCCTGTCCAGCCTGGGCGATTGGCTCGAGCGAGTGCCGCCCGCGCTGCGCAACGCCGTGCGGTCGCGCATAGAGGGAGAACGCGGTGGCCTGCCGGGCCCGGCGCTCACGCCGTACCTGGTGGGTCTGCTGGTCATGCTGGGGATGCTCGGCACCTTCCTGGGCATGGTCGTCACCTTCAAGGGCGCCGTGTTCGCATTGGAAGGCTCGACCGACCTGCAGGCCATCCGCTCGGCGCTGGCCGAACCCATCAAGGGCCTGGGCCTGTCGTTCGGCACCTCGGTGGCCGGGGTTGCGGCGTCGGCCATGCTGGGCCTGATGTCGGCCATCAGCCGGCGCGAGCGGCAGGAGACAGGACGGCAGCTGGACAGCCGGATCGCGACCGTCCTGCGGCCGTTCTCGCTCGTCCACCAGCGCCAGGAGACTTTCCGCGCGCTGCAGGCGCAGGCCGGCGCGCTGCCCCAGGTCGTCGACAAGCTCGAGGCCATGATGGAGCGCATCGAACGGCGCAGCCAGCAGCTGGACGAGCAGTTGCTGGGACGCCAGGCCGACTTCCACCGCGATGCAACGCTAGCCTATACCGCGCTGGCGCATGAGTGTCGGCACCTCGCTCAAGGACAGCCTGGCTGCCGGCGCGCGGGCGGCCGGCGAGAGCATCAAACCCGTTGTCGAGTCCGCGATGACGCAGATCGTGCAGGAATCGCAGCGCATGCGCGAGCACCTGGGCGATGCCTTCGAGCAGCGCAGCGCCACACTGCTGGCGACGGCTCATGACAGCCTGGCCCGGTCCGAAGAACTGGTTCGTTCGCGCGCGCAGACGCAGGCCGAGTGGGTCGATCAGCACGGCCAGCGCATGGACCAGCTGGCCGGCCTGTGGAGCACGGAGATGGCCGCGCTGCGAGAGGAAGAGAGCCAGCGGGGGCACCGGCTTGCCGAGCGGGAAAACCTTGCGCTGCAGGAGCGCACGGTCCTGCTCGAGAAACTCGGCGCGCTGCTGCAGGCCGTCAACCAATCCTCGGGCGAGCAGCGCGTGGCGATCGAGGCGTTGGTGGCCTCCGCCTCGTCTGTCCTGGACGCGCACGCGGGCAAGGCGGCCGACATCGCCACACACGTCACCGCCAGCGCCGTCGAGCTGTCGAGCCTGGGCGAAGCCTTCGGCCATGGCGTGCAGCTGTTCCAGGCCACCAACGACAAGCTGATGGAAACGCCTGCAGCGCATCGAAGCGTCCCTCGAACCGGTCCACCGCGCGCAGCGACGAGCAACTGGCCTACTACGTGGCGCAGGCGCGCGAGGTCATCGACCTGAGCATCGCATCGCAACAGGGCCTGGTCGACAACCTGCGCCAACTGCAGGGCAAGCCGATCGCCCTGGTCCATGGTGCACGCGCATGATGGAGCTGGACGACAGCGACGACGCCGCCCAGCAGGTCGCGCCGGTCTGGGCCGTCTTCGGCGACCTGATGTCGGGCCTGCTGGGCGCGTTCGTGCTGATCCTGGTGGGCGTGCTGGTGGTCCAGATGGACCTGGTGGCGAGCTTGAACGCCGAGGTCGCGAAGCGCCGGATCGAGGAGCAGCGCCGCATGGCGCTGGAAAAGGCCCTGGCCATCCCCCTGGCCTCGGGCCGGGTCACGCTGAGCAACGGACGCATCGGCATCAGCGGCAGCGTGCTGTTTCGCCTCGAACTCGGACGAGTTGCGCCCCGAGGGGCGGCTGTTGCTCAAGAGCCTGGTGCACCCGCTGAACGTGTACCTGGGCGAGCGCAACGAGATGCTGATGGTCAGCGGCTTCACCGACGACAAGCCCATCCAGGACGGCAACCAGCGCTTCGCGGACAACCTGGAGCTGTCGGCCCAGCGGGCCTTGACGGTCACCCGGGCGCTGATCGAGGAGGGCATGCCCCCGCCCCAGGTGTTTGCCGCGGCCTTTGGCGCCGAGCAGCCGGTGGCCTCCAACGCCAGCGAAGACGGCCGCGCACGGAACCGCCGGGTGGAGATGGCGCCCGTGCCCAGGTCCGGCTCCCCCGCCCGCTCCCATGAGTGAGCCAGGCCCGCTGCAATGGCTTGAGTCCTTGCGCAGCGAGGGCGCCTGGCGCCTCGACCCCACGCGCTTCCGTTACCTGGAGGCGCTTTCACGGCGTCTGCCGAGCCAGACGGAACCCGTGCGCCGCCTGCTGCAGGACAAGCTGCAAGTGGCGCTGGCCGACTATGCCAGGCGCTTCGCCCAGGCAGCAGCAAGTGCAAGCCGGACTCGATCCGGCATCGCTCGCCGCCATGGAGTGCGGAGCTACCCTGCAATGACTGCGGCATTCCCCGCTGGCACAGCTGAACCAGTACATCCGTGGCGCCCTGCCGACAGGCCGCGCGGCCGCAGAGCCGGACGAGACGCACGAGCCCGACGAACTGGCGAGCGTGCGTCGCTTCAGGCGGGCCTGGTCCAGCAACCACATCCACGACAAGGTGGAGCAAGCCGCCTCACGCAAGCCCGCCAACGCCGGCCCGCTCAATTCGCACCTGCTGGTTCTGCATTCGCTGGCCATGCTGGGAGAGCTGTCGGACGACTACCTGCGGCGGTTCCTGGTGCAGGTGGAGTCGCTGCAGTGGCTGGATCAGGCGAGCGAGAAGTACTCCCCTCGACAGGCCAAGCCGAAGCGCGCCGCAGCCGGCAGAAGAAATAAGGCTCCAGCGGCTGCCCTTGCATCCGGCCGAGTGCGAACCATACTAGCTGGCGACATGCGCAATGAGGAGCCTGCTATGTGCTATCTGGTTCGTCATCATCAAGCTGGAGCAGCGGAAGGCGGCAGCGCCCCGCAACCGCCGAGCCTCGATCGCGTTCGGCCGCGCTGGGCCGGCGCCGTTGCGGCCGCGCTCATCGGCGGCTTGGCCGTGGCGGCAATCGTCGCTCCGTCGTCAACGTCGTCCCCGACCTTGCGCGACAGGGAATCCGCGGCGCCGGCACCGATCACCTCGAGCGCGGCGGCGGCAGTGCCGATGGCAGCCGTGGTCGAGACGGGATCGGCACCGGCAGACGATGGTGCGCCCAGCACCTCCGACGTGGCGAAGGCCGGCATGGGCCAGTGCCACCACGGCCTCTAGTGGCGCGTTAGCCTGCGCCATCACGGCGTCTGCGGCGCTCAGCTCAGCTCGCCGGCGCACGCTTTCCATCCGGCTCCACGCCCAGCCGAGCCTGCAGGTACAGGCCTAGTCTGCGGACTGGTACGAACACCGCAGGCAGCGGCGGCTCCGCCGGCCGCGGCGGCTCCGCCTTTCGTGCTTGTCGAGTATTCGTGCGCTTCGTGACGGCCTGCTTCCCAGGGTCTGCCGCACGGCACGCCGGCGGGCGGCACGACACCTTGACCTCACTCGGAGCTGTCACGGGCTTCTTCTGTAGAACGGGCAGGTGCGGGTTCCTGTGCGCGGCGCTACCTTGGCATGTTGCACAACCACCGGAGCCTGGCCCTGCACCTGCTTCGGCGAGGCAACCTGCTCGGCGTTCGTTTCCGGGGAGGCTGCTGTGGTTTGAGCGTTCGCCGGTCCGCCGGCAGCGCTGGCTTCGACGCGGGCCGGCTTGTACACCACCGAAACCAGTTCCACGACCTCCCGCGTGGGCGTTTTGTCCTCGCCGCCCCACGTGGCAATCACGCACGCCAGAAGCACAAGCATCTGGAATGCGTAGCGGCCAAAGGCGGTATCCATGACACCGAGTTTGCCGCCCGTGGCACTGGAGCATGGTGTAGGCGCGATGCCCGCCGCAGTGTAGGCCGCCTTACCCAGGAAGGCTGGCTGGATGAAACACTTCATTGCCCGGCTGCCCTGAACGGCTTCAGCTCCTATCCTGCACTGGCGTCAACACGGCGCGTCAATCAGAGGACTCTACAGTTGGCAAACAAGACCCGCCATTTCAAGCGCCTCTCGGCCGGCTGCCTGGGCGCGCTCCTGCTCAGCGGCTGGGGCGGCGCGGCCGCTGTCGCCGCGTCCGGTTCCGCACTGACCGGCGTGTCGCGTGTGATCGTGGCGGGCGACAGCCTCGCGGACGTGGGCACGTTCGGCTTCAAGTTCACGGTGCAGGACGCCGCCAACCCCGCCGGCTTCCCGGTATTCCCGGAGTTGGTTGCAGCCGCCTACGGCCTGCCCGCCGCCTGCAGCCACTACATGGACAACGGGGCCGGTGGCGTCATCTCGCGGGGAGATCCCGCATGCACGAACTTTGCCGTCGGCGGTGGCCGCATCCTCCACCGCGGCGACGGTCCGCAGGGCATCCCCGCCCAGCTGCGCGATGCCGCCGCGACCGTCGGCGGCCGCTTCGACCCGGGCGACCTCGTGCTGATGGACGGTGGCGGCAACGACGCGTCCGACCTGGCCGTGGCCTACCTGGCCGGCGCCACGAGTCGCGCCGGCATGCTGGCGTTCCTCGCCTTCCTCGCACGCGAGGTCGACGTGGGCGCCCTGCTCTTCACCGCGCCCGGGGACGCCAGCCTGGCCCGCAGCGCGAACCTCTACATGGAGAAAGCCGCGGATGCGCTCGCCGAAGCGGTCGTGGCCAACGCTCTGGATCGCGGCGCGACGCGCGTGGCCGTGCTGAACGTGCCGGACATCACGCTCACCCCGCGTTTCAGCGCAGCGTTTGCCAAGCTGGTGCAGGAGCTCGGCGCCGACGAGGCCGCGGCCATCCAGGCCGCCGTACGGCAGGCCGTCGGCGCCTTCAACGCGCGGTTGCAAAGCCGGCTCGGGAACGATACGCGGGTCGTGCTGATTGATGTTCGCGCAGCCGTGGACGACCAGATTGCACGCGCCGGCGACTACGGCTTGAGCGACGCCCATCCATGCGGCCTGCCCGGTCACGGGCGTGAACTTCGCGGGGCTGCCCGAGTGGTCGCTGCAGACCTGCACGTCGGCCGCGCTCGATGCCGCCTCACCGGGGCTGCGCCCGGCTGGTGGACGACCTGGGCGTTTTCAGATGGCTTCCACCCCACGCCCGCGGGCCACCGCCTGCTGGCTGCCACCGTCAACCAGGCGCTGGCCGCTGCGAGTTGGCCCTGAGTGGACGTACATGAGCACCAACGTCCGCGTCATCCACCACTCGGATTTCCTGCGCGTCCGGGCCGACGGCCGGGCGGATATGGACACGGGCAAAGTCCTTGCTCGCGCGGGTGGCCACGACCGCCGACTCTCTGGACAAGTACGAGGTACTGATCGACATCCGCGACACGGTGGGCCAGCTCACGCCAGACGAAGCCTGCGAACTCGCCGGGTCCCTTGACCAGTTCCGCGGCACCTTCCTGCGCAAGACCGCGGTGCTTTGCCCGCGCGAACGATTCGACAACGCCAAGTTCTTCAGCCTGCTCGCGGGAAATCACGGCTTCCGCCACATCCGCGCCTTCCTTAACTACGAGGACGCGATGGAGTGGCTGCTGGCGTCTGAGGACTAAGTCCCTGCGCCCATTTGCCATTTTTAGCTTGCTGCGGCAAGAATCAAAGGTTAAACTTGCCACAGCAAATCAAAAGGAGCGGTTATGACCCCGGTGAGGCACCCGGCGAAGCCCACAGCCGCGGCCGCCGGCGCCGTGCTGACCAAGGCGCTGTTGCGTGCGGCCGGGTTTCTTGGCCTGTCCAATGCCATCGTCGCCCGGGTGGTGGGCGTCAGCGAGTCGCATGTCTCGCGCATGGCCAAGGGCGAGCGCGAACTGGAGGTTGGCACGAAGCCCGCCGAGCTTGCAGCCTTGCTGCTGCGCGTCTATCGCTCCCTTGACGCCCTGGTGGGCAATGACGAGCGGCATCGCAAAGTTTGGATGACCAGCTTCAACCGGGCCTTCAACGAGGCGCCGAAGGACGCGATCCAGACGGTCGAAGGGCTGGCGCGGGTGGCGCGCTACCTGGACGGCGCTCGCGCGTTGGTGTGATGCTTTGGCGGGACGACTGGTTTCGCCACATAGCACGTCCGGGAACGCGATCTGTGGCGCGGGGTGGAGGCCCAGCATCGCGTGGCCACCATGCGCCTGGTGGACAACCTCGAGGAGCAGGAGCTGCTGGAGCAGTTGCTGGAGGATAGCAAG
>CAVRNE010000041.1:0-9448 GCA_963722025.1 uncultured beta proteobacterium | reverse complement strand
CCGCAACAGCAAGACCGCGATGAACACGATGTACGACAGCAAGGCCTTGAGCGAAGGGTTGCTGAAGTGCATGCCCAGGGCCTCGATCACGCCCAGCAGCAAGCCGCCCGCGAGCGCTCCGCTCATGCTGCCGAAGCCTCCGAGCGTGATGACGATCAGCGCCGTGACGGTATAGGGCTCGCCCATGGCGGGCGAGATGGTGTAAGCCATGGACAGCAGGCTGCCCGCGACACCCGATAGCCCCA
Source organism: uncultured beta proteobacterium (assembly GCA_963722025.1). Taxonomy (GTDB): domain Bacteria; phylum Pseudomonadota; class Gammaproteobacteria; order Burkholderiales; family Burkholderiaceae_C; genus Ramlibacter. Next base: position 9,203 of record CAVRNE010000041.1, on the reverse strand, counting down.
GGCCGATCCCGAACATCAACGGGTGCAGCCTATGGGTGTCGATGCCGACGAGCTGCGCACCGACCTGAGACTGCATCAGCGCACGCACACCCTTGCCCAGCAACGTCATGCGCAGCAGCACGATCAGGGCGACGGACAACACCAGCGCCAGGCCGAACACCAGCAGCTTGTTGCCGGCGAATTGCGCCTGTCCCAGCTTCACCGGCTCGGCCAGATAGTCGTAGCCGCGCAGGTCGCCGCCCCACATCCAGGACGCGAAGTTCTGCACCAGGAACATCAGCCCGAAGGCCACCATCAGGCCGCGCGCCTCGAAGATGTCCAGGTTGGGCGAGGTCGTGGTCAGGCGGCGGAAACACAGCCAGTGGATGACCAGCCCCAGCGCCATCAGCACCGCGAACGACAGCGGCACCATCAGCAGCGGCGAAAAGCCCAGCGTGGTCTGCGCCATCCAGGTCAGGTAGGCGCCCACCATCAGGAACTCGCCATGCGCGATGTTCAGGATGCGCATCAGGCCGTATTGCAGGTTCAGGCCCAGGGCGACCAGCGCATAGATCCCGCCCGTGATGAGGCCGGAGGCGAGGAGTTCGAGCCAGGCGGAGATGGACATGTCAGATAGCGTGTGCAACAGGGCTGTCATGCCGGACTTGATCCGGCATCCATCTTCGCCGGCCCATTGGTTGGCCGCACAGACATGGATTGCGGGTCAAGCCCGCAATGACAATCAATTCCTTCTTTGCTACCACGCGGGCTTGGACGCATTCAACTTGGCGGTTGCCACTTTGGTGCGGCCACACCACTTCGAACTCGCCGTTCTGCCACTGGCTCACCGTACCCGGCGTGGCGATGTTCTCGCTGCCGTTGAACTTGATGTCGCCCAGGATGGTCTTGTGACTGGTGCCCGCGATGTAGTCGCGGATGCCCTTGCGGTCCAGCCCGGCCTTCGCCACCGCGGCGGTGAGTATTTCCATGCCGGCCCAGCAGGCGCCGCTGGCCCAGCGGTCCGGTTCCTTGCCGCCGAACTTCTTGGTGTGGGCATCGAAGTAGGCCTTGGCCGCGGGACTGGTCTTGCTGTTCCACGAACCCATGCCGAGCACGCCCTCGGCACCGGCCGGCGTCATCACGTTCTTGTAGAGCTGGAAGGCCGTGCCCACCGAGGCGTAGAAGAACTTCGGGTTCAGGCCCACCTCCTTGGCCTGCTTGCTGGCCAGGATGGTGTCGGGCGGATAGGTGAAGCCCACGAACGCATCGGGATTCTTGTCCTTGATCGATCGCAACACCGGCGACAGGTCCTTGACGCCGCCGGGGTAGCTGGTCTCCTGGACCAGGGTGATGCCGCTGCCCTGCAGCGCGACCTTCAGCGCCGAGTAGTTCTCCAGCCCGAACAGGTCGTCCACGTAGATCACCGCCACGCTCTTCGCGCCATTGGCCTTGAGCATGTCCACCAGCGCACTGGTCATGGGCGCGGGCTGCTGCAGCAGCAGGAAGAAGTACGGCAGCTTCATCTCGACCAGGCGGCGCGACAGCGCTGTCGGCGCCAGGAAGGGATAGCCGAAGCGGTTGGCCAGCGGCGCCACCGCGAAGTTGGCATTGCTGCCCCAGGGCGCCAGCACCAGGTCCACCTTGTCGCTGCCCATCAGCTTTTCGTAGGTGCGCACCACGGTTTCGGTGTCGCTGCGGTCATCCGAACTGATCAGCTCGATCTGCCGCTTCACGCCCTTCACGTTCAGCCCGCCGGCCGCGTTCTGCTGCTCGGCCCACAGCAGGTAGTTGGGCTCCTGGCTGACCTGCGCGCCACCCGTCCACGGCCCGGTTCGCGCGATCGCGTAGCCCACCCGCACCGGCGCCGCCTGCGCCAGCAGCTGTGGCGCCACCGCCATCGCACCGACGGCCGCGGCCGCACCCTTGATCAACTTGCGACGTGTTGCTTGCACCATGCTTGTCTCCTGAAAACGCCCGGGTGGGCTTGATCTTTCGATAGTAGGAACAGGGCGAGTCCGCTGCTTTGCTGCTGTTGAACTATGCGCTTGCCTGCGCGTGCAGTGCCGCTGGGGTTTACCCGAGCCCCAGCGAATTTCGCAGCCGCGCATCGCCCTACTGCGCAGCGCCCAGCCTCTCCAGCAGCACCGGCAATTCGATATCAATGCGGCCGTAACCCAGGCTGATGGCGCCGTGCGCGGCCAGCAGCTTGAGTTCCTTGCTCAGCGTCTGCCGGGTGATGCCCAGCATCATGGCCAGCGCCTCCTGCGACACCGGCACCACCGCGCGCGTATCCGCGGCTTGCGTCGCGTCGCCATGCGCCAGCAGCAACAGCCGCCGCGCCACCCGAGCCCGCGTGGACCGCAGCGTCGCGTCCTCCACCATGCCGTAGAGCGAGCGCGTGCGCGCCGCCAGCATCCGGCAGATCGCCTGCGAAAAAGTGTGGCGCCTCATCAACTCGTCGAAGGCCGCACGCGGCAGCGCCAGCACCTCGGCCTCCCCCACCGCGGTCGCGTCGTGCGTGCGCGGCTGCAGGTCGATCAGCGAAATCTCGCCGAACCAGTTGCCCGCCTCCAGCACCGCCAGGATGGCTTCCTTGCCGTCTTCGCGCAGACTCGAAATCTTGAAGCTTCCCGCGACCAGGCCATAGAACGCCCCCTTGCCCGGCGGCACCCTGTCGCCCTGGCGGAACAACATCTCACCCGGGCGCAGCCGCAGCAACTCAGCCGCGCCCAGCATGGCGCGGCGCTCGCGCAGAGGCAGCGCGCCGAACCAGGGGTTGGCCGACATGCGGGGAAGCAGCTCGAGTGTGGATTTCATAAGACGCGTGCGGGACAGAAGCGCAGCCACATTGTCAAATTCTTGACAGTTCGCCGTCAAGCCCGGTTCAAGAATGCAGCATGAACACACGCGCCAACTTCACCCGCATGCAGGACAGCACCCAGGCCGATTGGCAGGTCATCGGTGGCGAGTTCATGCAGTTCAGCAAGGGCTTGCCTGACCGCGTCATGGCCCACCTGAAAATCCTGGAAGGCGACTACGGCGGCTTCCCTGTCGATCGCTACACCCATTCGCTGCAGACCGCGACCCGCGCATGGCGCGACGGGCGCGACGAGGAGTATGTGGTGTGCGCGCTGCTGCACGACATCGGCGACACGCTGGGCTCGTTCAACCATCCCGACATCGCCGCCGCCATCCTCAAGCCCTTCGTCAGCGAGGCCAACCACTGGATGGTGCAGCAGCACGGCATCTTCCAGGGCCACTACTTCTTCCATTACATCGGCATGGACCGCGACATGCGCGAGCAATTCCGCAGCCACCCGCATTTCGCTCGCACCGAGGAGTTCTGCGCGCTCTACGACAGCCCGGCCTTCGACGCCCAGGCCGAAACCCTGCCGCTGTCGGAATTCGAGCCGATGCTGCGCCGCCTCATGGCACAGCCACGCAATACCATCTACAAGTCGGCACTCGACAACAAGGACCCAGCATGAATATCGCGTCTCTGAAAGAAGTCGTCAGCGCCGAGGAATGGCAGCTGCGCGTGGACCTGGCGGCCTGCTACCGGCTGGCGGCGCTCTACGGCTGGAGCGATCTGATTTTCACCCACATCAGCGTGCGCCTGCCCGGCCCCGAGCATCACTTCCTGATCAATCCCTACGGCCTGATGTTCGACGAGATCACCGCCTCGTCGCTGGTGAAGGTCGACCAGCAGTGCAACAAGCTGATCGACTCGCCCTTCCCCGTCAACCCGGCCGGCTTCGTGATCCACAGCGCGGTGCACGAAGCGCGCGACGACGCCCGGTGCGTGCTGCACACGCACACCCGCGCCGGCGTTGCGGTGAGCGCGCAGAAGTGCGGCATCCTGCCGATCTCGCAGCAATCCACATTCGTGCTGGCTTCGCTGGCCTATCACGACTACGAAGGCGTGGCCTTCCGCGAAGAAGAGAAGCCGCGACTGCAGGCTGATCTCGGCAATGCCAATTTCCTGGTCTTGCGCAACCACGGACTGCTGGTCACCGGCCAGACCATCGCCGACGCCTTTCTTTCGATGTACATCCTCGAGAGCACCTGCCGCATTCAGCTGGATGCCCAGGCCGGCGGTGAGCTGATCAGCGTGAATCCGCAGATCGTCAAGGGCGTGGCGGAGGCGGCGAAAGTGCAAAGCATGGGCATGGGCGGCGCCTTCGCGTGGCCCGCGCTGATCCGGAAGCTGGATCGTCTCGATCCGAGCTACAAGAACTGAGCGCGGTCATCCCGGGCTTGACCCGGGATCCATGTTGGCGCGCCCAGGTGGATGCCGGATCAAGTCCGGCATGACAACTGGCCGGCTACTGGCCGAACAGGCCGCGCAGTCCCTCGCCGAGGCGGTCACCTACGTTGGCGCCCGCGGTGGTGCCGACACCGGGTGCAAGCAGGGTTCCAAGGGCCGCACCCGCGATTGCGCCGTGGCTCAACGTGACGTTGGGGGAGTCCAGGGTGCCGCCTACCACCAGGGGCACGCCGAGCGCCCCGCCCGCGGCGGCCGATGCCAGGCTCACGGTGACGCGCCCACTCAAATCGCGACTGGGCGCCATCGCCACCGCGCCGTTGGCGGACAGCGCGCCCGACGTCGCTACAAGATTGCCAAGTTGCACCGCGCGGCCCTGCGTGGTCACGTTGCCGGCCAGCGTGTCCAGGTGCGTTTCGCCGCTGCGGTTCATACCCACCGTTTTGACCGCCTGTGCCAGGTCGATGCCATGCACGACGGCATTGCGAACCGTGAAGCGGGTCTGGCTTTGCAGAGCATCGGCAATGGCGCCGGGCTCGCGGAACTCGCTGCGCAAGGTGGTATGCGCCTCCAGCCGGCCGGTCAGCGTCTTGCTGGGCGCGGTGAGCGCCGCCACCTCGACATTGGCCGTATCGAACTGGCCTTGCAGCACCGAAGAGCCCTTGGCCCCGGGCCGCAACTGCAGTTTGCCGATGACGGTGCCGCCGCCGATCTCGGCCCGCAGCGCCCAGTGATCGGTCTGGCGTTGCATCGTTGCCTTGGTCCCTTCCAGCCGGCCCTTGCGCACCTGGATGCGTGCCGAGTCCGGCAAGCCGTCGTCATCCAGCGTTGCCTGCGCATCCACCGTCGTACGGCCGCCCTTGGCGTCCACCCATGTGACTTGCTCCAATACCGTGCGCCGTGGCAACAAAACCATGCCCCCGCTCGACGGCTTGGCCGGGGCTCCATCTTTGGCGCGCTTCTTCTGGAACGCCGCGGCGATCGCCGTCACGGCCCGTTCCGGCACCACCGCATCGCGCACCAGCAGCGTCGCGATCTCCAGGCGGCCCAGCAACAAGGGCGCCCAGGAAGGGCGCGCCTCTATGCGGTCCAGCGTAAGCGGCGGTGCGCTCTTGACCTGGACCTTGTCCATGCCCACCGCGGGCAAGGGCCATGCATCCACCGTGATGCGACCCACCTCGACCGGCACGCCCAGCGCCGATGAAATCTGCTGGCTGACACGGCCGCGAAAATCGTCGCTGTCCACCCAGCTCTGCAAGGCCAGGGCAACGGCACCGAGCAGGAGCAGCGGCAAGAGGACGAGGGCCAACAGCCATTTGATGAGTCGGTGCATTAGCGAATTGTCGCGAATTGACGGGCCCGCTCATCCGAATTCACGAACCGCTCATCTGCAGGAACCCGCTAGCATGATTGGGACCTGTCCCACTAACCAGCGGAGGACTGCAATGAAGCTCTACTACTCGCCCGGCGCCAGTTCGTTGTCTCCCCACATCGCCCTGCGCGAAGCCGACCTGGCTTTCGAACCCGTGCTGGCCAGCATCAAGACCCACAAACTGCCCGATGGCTCGAACTACTACGCCCTCAATCCGCTCGGCTACGTCCCCTTGCTCGAACTCGACGACGGCACGCGGCTGCGCGAGGGGCCGGCCATCGTGCAGTACATCGCCGATCAGGTGCCGGTCAAGAACCTCGCACCGGCCAACGGCACACTGCCGCGTTACCGCCTGCAGGAGTGGCTGTCCTTCATCGGCACCGAACTCCACCGGAGCTTTTCGCCGCTGTTCAACGCGGCCATGCCCGAGGAAGCCAGGAAGATCTATCGCGACCGTCTGGCCGTGCGCTATCTCTGGCTGGATGGCGAACTGGCAGGCAAGCAGTACCTGATGGGTGAGCATTTCAGCGTCGCCGACGGCTACCTCTTTGCCGTCACCCGCTGGGCCAAGCCGCTCAACGTGGACCTTGCTCCGTTCGCCAATGTCCTGGCCCACCATGAACGGGTGGCGGCCCGCCCGGCGGTGCAGGAAGCGCTCAAGGTCGAAGGCTTGCTCGGCAAGTAGGCAAGGCCGCCCGGCAGCGTCCCATTGTCGGGCTAGACTTCGCGCCCATGCAACCGCACACCGAGTCCTTCTTTCCTCCTTGTTCGCCCTGACGCTGGGCGCGCCTGCTCACGCCGGCCGCCCGCTCACCGTGGACGACGCCAACGTCGCCGAGGCCGGAACCGGCCATGTCGAGGCCTGGTACGCACGCCGGCCCGACCACGCCGATACCTGGACCGTGGCGCCCGCCTATGTGCCTGTCGACGGGCTGGAGCTGGGTGCCGCGATTTCTGCGCGATCGCACGGCGCATGAAACCACCGGCGCCGTGCAAGCCAAGTGGCGCATCACCCCCTCGCTGGAATCGGGTTGCAACGCCGGCGCGGTGCTGGGCGTCGCCCACAGGAGCGGCGCCGGCGGCAACACGCCCTTCGTGAACGGCCTGCTCACCTGCAATAGCACGCTGGGGCGCCACCCACTTCAACCTGGGCGCCGTGCGCGAACCCGGCGAGCCCACCCTCGGCATCTGGGGCATCGCGCATGAACACGAGTTCGGCCCGGTCACCGCCCATGTCGAGGCCTTCGGCCAGCGCACGTCCAAACCCACCTTCCAGGTCGGCGCCCGCATGGAGGTCGCCAAAGGCCTGCAGATCGATGGCACCGTGGGGCGCAGCAACCACGAGACGCTGTTCAGCGTCGGGCTCAAGCTGTTCTTCTAGATTGCCGCCCACACTGTCATTGCGGGCTTGACCCGCAATCCATGGCGGCGGTGGATGCCGGATCAAGTCCGGCATGACGGCTACCATAGCGCCATGTTCAGCAAGCCGCGCATCCTGATCGTCGAAGACGAGTCCGGCATCGCCGACACCATCCAGTACGTGCTGGCGACCGACGGCTTCGCTCCCGTATGGTGCGCGACGGCGGAGCAGGCCTTGCGCGAATTCGCGGCCCAGCCGCCGGCACTGGCCATCCTGGACGTGGGCCTGCCCGACCTCAACGGCTTCGCGCTGTTCAAGCAGCTGCAGGCGCTGCCCGGCGGCGATCAGGTGCCCATGCTGTTCCTCACCGCGCGCAGCGACGAGATCGACCGCGTCGTAGGGCTGGAGCTGGGCGCCGACGACTACATCCCCAAGCCCTTCTCGCCGCGCGAACTGGTGGCGCGGGTGCGCACCATCCTGCGCCGCAGCGTCCGGCCCGCACCGGCCGCGACCGTTGCGCCGCCCGCACCACCTGCGGAGCCCTTCGCCCTCGACGAGGAACGGCGCAAGATCCGCTACTACGGGCGCCTGCTGGAACTCTCGCGCTACGAATACGGCATCCTGCGGCTGCTGGTGCAAAAACCCGGCCGCGTGTTCAGCCGCGACGAACTGCTGGACAAGGTCTGGGACGGCAACAGCGACAGCTTCGACCGCACCGTGGACGCGCACATCAAGACCCTGCGCGCCAAGCTCAAGGCGGTGGCGCCCCAGCTCGAGGCCATCCGCACGCTTGCGCGGCTCGGGCTATGCGCTGAGCGAAGAGCTTCCGGCGGCTGATTTGAACAAGCGGAACCGCATCTTCATCGGCATCCTGCTGATCTTTGCGGCGGGCCTGGCCTTCATGTTGTACCGGGTGGTGGCCGACCTCGATCCGCGCTACCGCGAATCGGCCGAGGAATCGCTGGTCGAGACCGCGCAGCTGATGGCCAGCCTGGTGGAGCAGGACGCGCGCGACGGCGCGATCGACACCAGCCGGCTGGAGCCACTGTTCAAGTCGGTCTACGCCCGCAAGTTCGAAGCCCACATCTTCAGCGTCACCAAGCGGCGGGTCGAACTGCGGCTGTACGTCACCGACCGCAGCGGCCGCGTGCTGTTCGACTCGCTCGGGCCATGTCACGGGCGCCGACTTCTCGCAATGGCGCGACGTCCGCATGGCCCTGCGCGGCGAACCCGGCTCGCGCACCACGCCGGACGTGGAGAACGACCCGGCGACTTCGGTGATGTACGTCAGCGCGCCCGTGCGCTGGAACAACGATGTGATCGGCGCGGTATCGGTGGGCAAGCCCGTGCAGAGCTTCGGCCAGTTCGTCGAGGCCGCGCGCCGCAAGACGCTCTACGTCGGCCTGATGTCGGTGGCCGGCGTGCTGCTGCTGGCCCTCATCGTTTCGGTCTGGCTGGTGCGCCCCTTCGGCCTGATCGGCGACTACGTGCGCTACGTGCGGGCGCAGCGCCGCTTCAGCCTGCCGCGCCTGGGCCGGCGCGCCCTGGGGGTGATCGGCGCTGCCTACGATGAAATGCGCGATGCCCTGGCCGGCCGCAACTACGTCGCCGACTATGTGCAGACCCTCACCCATGAGGTCAAGAGCCCGCTGTCGGCCATTCGCGGCGCGGCTGAACTGCTGCAAGAGCCCGGCATGCCGCAGGAAGAGCGCCAGCGCTTCCTGGCCAACATCACCCGTGAAACGCAGCGGATCCAGGAGATGGTCGACCGCATGATGGAGCTGACGGCGCTGGAGACCCGGCGCTCGCTGGAGCATGTGGAGAACGTGGCCCTGCGCCCGCTGCTGCAAGAGCTGGTCGCCGGCGCGCAGGACGCCGCGGCCACGCGGCGCATACGCCATCGTTCTGCAAGCGCCCGATGACGCCGAGGTCGAGGGCGATCCCTTCCTGCTGCGGCAAGCCGTCAGCAACCTGCTGGACAACGCCATCGACTTCTCGGCCGACGGCGCGCAGGTGACGGTCTCGTTGCAGCGCGAGCCGCGCGCCGCGCGCGTCCTGGTGCAGGACCAGGGACCCGGCATTCCCGAGTACGCCCAGGACAAGGTGTTCGAGAAGTTCTATTCGCTGGCCCGGCCGCACTCCAGCAAGAAGAGCACCGGCCTGGGCCTGTCCTTCGTGCGCGAGATCGCCTCGCTGCATCAGGGCCGCATCGAGCTGGGCAACGCGCC
>CAVRNE010000040.1:0-49742 GCA_963722025.1 uncultured beta proteobacterium | reverse complement strand
CGGGAATTTCTCGAGGCGGTCCGTCCTGATGCTCCCGCCTGTCTCGTCCTGGACGTCAGACTGCCGGGGTCGAGCGGTCTCAACTTCCAGCAGGACTCGTACAAGCGGGAGTCCTCATTCCGGTAATCTTCATCACGGGTCACGGTGACATCCCCATGTCGGTGCGCGCGATCAAGGCCGGGGCCGTCGAGTTCCTCACCAAGCCTTTTCACGACCAGGAGCTGCTCGATGCGATCAACGCCGGCATCGAGCGCAACCGTGCGCAGCGCCAGGAGGCCGCCGTCATGGCTGACCTGCGGCAACGCTTTGCCGCGCTCACGCCGCGCGAGCGCGAGGTCATGGCGCTCGTGATCCTAGGGCGGATGAACAAGCAGATCGCCGGCGAGCTCGGCGTGAGCGAGGTGACCGTCAAGGTCCACCGTGGGCAGATCATGCGCAAGATGAGAGCGAAATCGCTGCCCGATCTCGTGCGAATGGGCGACGTCCTACGTCTCGCCACCGTGACTCCGCCGGCAGCGTGAAATGGCTTCACGGGCCAGCCCCAGTGCAGCCTCCAGGACATCGAAGTGGACGGGCTTCCTCAGGTGCGCAAAAAAGCCCAGGTCGGCTGTGCGCCTCCGGGTTTCGGCATCGTCCCAGGCCGAACAGGCGATCAGTATGGGCGCAGGCTGTAGTTGGCCAAGGACAGCAGCCGCCTGGAACCCATCCATGATGGGCATGCCCAGGTCGAGCACCACCGCGTCGTAGCGCACCCGCGTTGCCGCCCGGACGGCATCCAGGCCGTTATGGGCCGTGCTGGTCTGGTGTCCCTTGAGCTGGAGCAGGGCCGACAACGTGAAGGCGGCGTCGTGGTTGTCGTCAACCACCAGAATGCGCAGATCCCTTGGGTCCGGGTGCTCTTCATGCATGGTGTGCTCCTGGAACGCGAAAATCATCGCGGCGGACGGTACCGAGACGCTGGGATCCGGGATGGCGTCGGCCATGCCGGCACGCCAATCCAGCCAGTACTGAGCGACGAGTACGCTCTTCATGTGAAGCACGTGAAGTCCGCGTAGAGCTGCTCCAGCAGCTGGATCGTGCGAAGTTCCGGAAACCATGAAATCAGCGTCCGAAGCTCGATCAGCACCGCTTCCCAATCGAGAGGCTGCTTCGTGCGGTGCTGCGCCAGGAGGGCGCGGCAATGCTCCAGTACTTGCCAGGCCGATCCATCATGCCGGTTCGCCATCATCTCGGTGATGTCGTACTTCCAGCGCACTCGCTCGATGGCCCGGTCGCATGACAGAAAGCCTGAATCGGCGAACGCTTTCGCAAACTGTTCATCCCACTCCGGCATCCGGATCAGGGACCGCAGCACGCCGCTTGTCGACGCAATGCCCGGTGAGACAAGCTGAATCCGCTTGAGAAGTTGCGGAACCGCCCATGCCATCTCCGGTGCGATGGGCAGGAGGGCTGCCGAAGCTGCAATATTTGTGCGTGCGGTTTGCTCTTCGGGGCGAGGGAGTTCCCTTGCCAGGAGCGCTGCGAGGCGACTGGCTCCGTCCAGCCCCTCACCGCGCAACGTCGCCGCTCCCATTCGCGAGAATTCCTGCCGCAGGTAGGCTTCGCCCCGCCAGAAGTGCTGCAAAGAAACAGGCATTCAAACGCTCCTATGCACGGCGGAGCTGATGCAGCCGAGCAACTCGTCGTCGGTAAACGGCTTTGTAAGGTAAGCAACCACGCCCGCCTTGAGAGCTCGCGCACGGACGGGCTCGTCCGGATAAGCCGTCATGAGGATGGTGGGAATGGGAATGCCTGATGCTAGGAGCTGCTCATACAGCGCCAGCCCGCTCATTCCGGGCATGCGCATGTCGGCAATCGCGCACGAGACGCTTGGCAGCAGCCCTGAGTCCAGAAAATCCTCCGCAGACGCGAATGCCACGGCATTCAGGCCTGCGGACTCAAGCAGGTCCTTCGTGGTCACGCGAATGGATTCGTCATCGTCCACGATCGCGACAAGCGGTTTTCTCGGCATCTGTGATCCCCATCGTCTTGAGTGCAGACTACGCGCAACCGGGTCGCGCGGCCATTGCACGTGCGTAGGTTCCGCTTGGACCAATGGATCGCAGGGTAGCCGGGGAGATGAGTGGTCTACGACTTTGGTACAGGTGCTTGGACGGCACCTGTACCGCTTGCGCTAAATGCCGGGAAACGCGGCGGCGACTGTTGAGCTGAGCGGCTCCCCACAAGGCTCAAATCAGGTTGCGCAGGGGCCTGCGCGGTTTCGCGCAGCACGTGCACGCCACGCGTCAGGTAGGCGTGCGCCGACACGCTTGCCAAATCGTCGTCAGTGCTATCGTGGTGGCGCACTGCGAAAGCGAGGACTATCGTGCTGAAAATCCTGATTGCCGTGGACGGGTCGGAATTGGCATTGGACGCCGTGCGGCACGCCCTGCAACTGCGCGAGCAGGGCCTGGCCGCCGGCTTCGTGCTGGCCAATGTGCAAGAGCCGGCGTCCCTCTACGAGATGCTCACCGTGCGCGATCCGGAGCGATTGCAGGGCCTGAGCGCCAGCGCCGGCGCCCATTGCCTGCAAGGCGCGCGGCAGCTGTGCGATGCCGCCGGGGTTGACTACGAAATGGAGGTCGCCCTGGGCGAGCCGGCGCACACCCTGTTGGATATTGCCGAGCGCTACGGCTGCAGCGCGATCATCGCCGGCGCACGGGGCAAAGGCGGGCTGGGTGGCGACGACCTGGGCTCGGTCTCGCACGAGTTGATGCACGTGTCCCGGCTTCCGGTGACCATCGTCAAGCACGCGGAAGTTCTGGAAGAGGGCGAGCAGCCTTGCCCGAGCTGAGGAAGCGCCACAGGGTGCTGAAGCCGAGCCGCAGGTTGTGCTGGGCCTGGCGTAGGAGTGAGGCCTTGTCATGCCGGACCTGATCCGGCATCCATGGCAACGATGGATTGCGGGTCAAGCCCGCAATGACAGTTCTCTGTCAGCCCGCATGACTCACGCTCTGCCGCGCTATAGTTGGTCGCAATGGAGGAGACACGCCGTGGCGGTTGAAAGCAGTGGCGGGCGCATCAAGCGCCACGCGCTGGTGCGGCACGCCTCGCTCGCGCAAAGGCGCGCGCAGCGGCTGGACCCCACGGTGCGCGGGCTGCTCTGGTCCACTGCCGCCGGCCTCACCTTCGTGGTGCTCAACACCCTGATACGCGGCCTGGCGCTTCAGCTCGATCCCTTCCAGACCCAGTTCCTGCGCTATGTATTCGGCCTGCTGGTGATGATCCCCCTGGTCGTGCGCAGCGGCCTCGCGTCCTACCGGCCGCACAACATCGGCGGGCAGTTCCTGCGCGGCGGGGTGCACACCCTTGGCCTGTTCCTGTGGTTCCCGGCCATCCCGCACATCACGCTCGCCGACACCACCGCGATCGGCTTCACGGGCCCCATCTTCATCATGCTGGGCGCGGCCTGGATGTTCGGCGAGCGCATGCGCTGGGAGCGCTGGCTGGCGGCCCTCATCGGATTTGCCGGCGTGCTGATCGTCGTGGCGCCCAAGCTGAGCGCCTCCGGCGGGGCTTACACCTTGTTGATGCTCGCATCGTCGCCGGTCTTCGCAGCCTCCTTTCTCATCACCAAGGGCCTCACACGCTATGAGCGGCCCGCCGTGATCGTGGTCTGGCAATCGATCACGGTGATGCTGTTCAGCCTGCCGCTGGCTTTGCTCGAATGGCAGGCGCCCACCGGCGCGCAGTGGTTTGCCTTTCTCGTCTGCGGCATCCTGGGCAGCTTGGGCCACTACTGCATAGCCCGCTCGTTCGCGGTGACGGACATCTCGGCGACCCAGTCGGTCAAGTTCCTCGACCTGGTGTGGGCGTCGCTGCTGGGCTGGCTGATCTTCGCCGATGTGCCCAGCCGCTCCACGCTGATCGGCGGCGTTGTGATCTGCGCCTCGACCCTCTGGATCGCGCGCCGGGAAGCGCGCGGCGCGCGTGGCGAACTCAGGCCTCGCGCAGCCCGTAGGCGGCCGCGCTGCCCTCGGGGAGCCGGTGCAACTCCCAGCGCCGCCGGTGAAACGCTTCGAGCGCCGGCCGGTGGGCGATCGACACCAATGCCCCGCCTTTGCGCCGCACCATCGCCGTCAACCGTTCGTAGATCGTTTTTTCCGCCGGCGCATCCAGCGCGCTCGTGGCTTCGTCCGCGAGCACCCAGGCAGGTTGCTTCAGGAACACGCGCGCCAGTGCCAGGCGCTGCCGCTCGCCTCCGGAGAGTTTCTGGCTCCAGGCATCCTCATCGTCCAGGCGCGATGCCGAGTTGCGGCAGCAAGGCTTCGTCCAATGCCCGGTGCAGGTCTTCGTCGCTGTAGCGGCCGGCGGGGTCGGGATAGGCGAGGGCATTGCGCAGGCTGCCGTCCGGGAAGTAGGGGTTCTGCGGGATGCACATGGTGTCCGCCGGGATCTCCACCTTGCCGCGGGCAAAGGGCCAGATGCCGGCGAAGGCACGGAACAGCGTCGACTTCCCGCTGCCCGACGGCCCCTTCACCAGCACCGAATCACCCGGCGGCACCTGGGTTGACAGACCCGACAGCAGCAACGCGCCGCTGGGCAGGGCCAGGGACAGATCCTGCGCGCTGAGGCCGCTGGCTCCTTCCAGCACCTCCGGCCGCTGGGCCTGGTCTTGCGCGGCGACGCTCTCTTCAAAGCTGGTCAGCCGGTCGGTGGTGGCACGCCAGGCGGCCAGCGAGCTGTAGTTGTCGACGAACCAGGCCAGCGAATCCTGCACCTGGCTGAAGGCCGACGCGATCTGCATGAGTTCGCCCAGCTGGATCGCTCCGGCAAAAAAGCGCGGGGCAGCGACGATGAACGGAAACACCACGGCCGCCTGGCCGAAGAAGTTGGTGAACCAGGTCAGGTTCTTCTGCGCCTTGATCAGGCGCAGGTAGTTGGCCAGCACCGAGCCAAAGCGCCGGTCCAGGTGTTGGCGCTCGACCTGCTCGCCCTTGTCCAGGGCGATCGCCTCGCTGTATTCGCGCACGCGAACCATGTGATGCCGGAAGTCGGCTTCATAGCGCTGCTGCTTGAAGTTCAGGTCGATCTGCGGGCGCCCGATGTAGTGGGTGATGATCGTGCCCACCACGCAATAGGCCAGCGGCGGCCCAGACCATGAAGCCCGCGATCTCGTAGGTGCCGCCGCCCGACGGTGAACGCAGAAGCCGCCGCTCAGGGACCAGAGAATGCCGACGAAGCTGGCCAGGGTCACCAGCGCATTGAGCAGGCCCATGGAGAGCGAGACGCTGTAGGTGGTGAACAGGTTCAGGTCTTCCTGGATGCGCTGGTCCGGGTTGTCCGGCATGGCGCCGTTGCCCGAGAAGCGCGCCAGTTCCATTCGATAGAACGCCTGGCCCGACAGCCAGCGCTGCAGGTAGTGCGCGGTCATCCACGCGCGCCAGCGCATCTCCAGCAGCTGGGTCAGGTAGAACTTGTAGACCGCGATGATGATGTAGGCGAACGCCAGCCAGGTGAAGCGCAGCAGCTGCGCCCAGAACACCGGCTGGTCTCGCTTTTCCAGCGCGTCGTAGAACACCCGGTTCCATTCGTTGATCTGCACCAGCATGTAGACCGCGCCCAGGTTCAGCAGCACGATCGCAGCCAGCAGGGCACGGGCTTTCCACTTTTGGTCGGACGAGAAGAAAGGCGTCGTGAGCGCCCAGACCTTGGCGGTCGTGGCCTTGGTGGCGGCCAGCTTGTCGCGGAATTTCATACGGATGGACCCTCGCGGTGAAGGCCCATCGTAGCGCGGCGTGTGCCGCGCGGCTTCAGCGCGTCTGGTTGGCAATGCCGCTGGCCACGTGGCCGGAAGGCACGTGGCGGGCGGCATGATCGACGTGGCGGGTCTGGTCGTCGAAGAAGAAGTCGGGCTCGAACTCGCGCAGGAACTCGCCTTTGGGCAGGCCGCCCAGGAACATGGCCTCGTCGACCCGGATGTCCCAGTCCATCAGCGTGCGTATCGCGCGCTCGTGGGCCGGCGCGCTGCGGGCGGTCACCAGCGCGGTGCGAATCCGCATCGCTGCGTTGCCGGCTTGCTGCAGCCGGTGCAGCGCCGCCAGCAAGGGCTTGAAGGGGCCTTCGGGCAGCGGCTGCGTCGCCTTGCTGAGTTCATGGCGCTGGAAGGCAGCCAGCCCTTCGTCCTGGAACACCTGCTCCGCTTCATCGGAAAACAGCACGGCGTCACCGTCGAAGGCGATGCGGACCTCGTCGGGGTAGTTGCTGCCGGCCAGGACGGATTCCGTCAGCACGCGCGCCGCGGGAAAGCCCGCTGCCAGCGCCTCACGCACATCCTCGGCATTGGCCGAAAGGAACAGGTGGGCGCCCAGGGGCTTCAGGTAGCGAAAGGGCGAACGGCCCTGGGTGAACACGCCGCGCTCCAGCTTGATCTCGTTGGCCAGGCCCGAGCGGAAGATTCGCATGCCCGAAACCGGATCGTTGCGCGAGAGGATCACCACTTCCACGCGCTGGGTCGTGGTGTCGTTGAACGCCAGCAGCTTCTTGATCAGCGAGAAGGCGATGCCGGGCCGGGCCGCAACGTCCAGGCGCTCCAGCTGCAGCTTCATGTAGGCCTTGGGGTCTCCGCTCTCGAAGAGCGCGTTCTCTTCCTCGAAGTTGAACAGGGCGCGCGATGAGATCGCGACCACCAGCTTGTTGTCGAGAGATGCCGTCATTTCGCGAACTGGTTCAGCTGGATGATGGGCAGCAGCACGGCCAGCACGATCAGCATGACCACGAAGCCCATGGACACGATCAGGAGCGGCTCCAGGATGGTGGCCAGCTGCATGGCGCGGCGCTGCACTTCGGCGCCGAGCTGGTTGGAGGCGCGCTGCAGCATCTGCGGCAGCTGCCCGGTTTGCTCGCCGAGACGGGCGAACATGGAAAGCAGCCCGGGGAAGCGCTTCTTCTGCGACATGGCGGAGGCCAGCGGCGCGCCCTCGCGCACCAGCACCAGCGCATCCATGGCGTCCGCGCGCATGGCCCGGTTGCTCAGCGTTTCGGCGGCGGCCTGCAGTGCCTTGAGGATGGGCACGCCGGCACCCGCGAGCAGCGCCAGCGTGCTGGCGAAGCGGGCCGCGTTGTAGCCGCGCGAGAGCCGGCCGACCAGCGGCAGCTTCAGCCAGGCGGCATCGAAACGCTCGCGCGTGCCCTCGTTGCGCAGGGCCAGGCGCGTGACGATCAGCCCGCCCGCCACGAAGCAGCGCCGCCAGCCAGCCCCAATTGCGCACGAAGCCGCTGACGGCCAGCATGGCCACGGTGAGAAAGGGCAGGGCGCGCTTGCTGCCGGCAAATACGTTGGCGACCTGGGGCACCACATAGGCCACCAGGAACAGCACGATCGCGATGGCGACCAGGCTCACGATGGCGGGGTACAGCGCCGCACCCAGCAGCTTGGCCTTCAGGGCCTGCCGCTCTTCCAGGTCGTCCGCCAGCCGCTCCAGCACGAGGCCCAGGTTGCCGCTTTGCTCTCCGGCGCCTATCACCGCCGTGTAGATGTCGGGGAACTCGCGCGGGAAGCGCGCCAGCGCCTTGCCAAAAGGCGATCCGGCGTTGACTTCGGCGCGAAGGGCCGCCACCAGGTGGCGCTCGCGCTCGTGCTCCGCTTCTTCGGTCAGCGCCGTCAGGGCGCGCTCCAGCGGCAGGCCGGAGGTGATCAAGCCGGCCAGTTGCCGCGTCCAGATCGCAAGCCGGGTGGCGTTGAAGACCGAGCGGCTGAACGCGCGTTGCGCTCCAGCCGGCGCCTTGTTCGTCGGCCGCGCCCGAGCTCACGGGCGTCACCTGCAGGGGCACCAGGGCCTGGGCGCGCAGCAAGCTGCGCACGGCCTTGGCCGTGTCGGCCTCCATCACGCCCCGGCGGGTCGCGCCCTGGGCGTCCAGGGCTTCGAAGGAATAGGCTGGCATGGCGCGATTATCGGCCGCTCGTACGCGTTGTCACTGCCGGGTCGAGCCCCGCATGACAAGTTCCGCACTCCTACAGCTGTCCGCAATTTGAACCGCTGCAGCTTGCCGGTTTCGGTGCGCGGCAGGGCTGGCAACGAACTCGATCTCGCGCGGGTACTTGAACGGCGCGATGCTGGCCTTCACGTGGTCCTGCAGCGCCTTGACCATGGCGCTGTCGCCGGTGTGGCCGGGCTTGAGCACGCAGAAGGCCTTGACGATCATGCCGCGCTCCTCGTCGGGCTTGCCGATCACCCCGCACTCGGCAACCGCCGGATGCCGCAGCAGCGCATCCTCGACCTCCGGGCCGCCGACGTTGTAGCCGGAGGTGATGATCATGTCGTCGGCGCGCGCCTGGTAGAAGAAGTAGCCGTCCTCGTCCTGCATGAAGGCATCGCCGGGGTAGTTCCAGCCGTCCTTCACGTAGTTGGCCTGGCGCGGGTCGTCCATGTACTTGCAGCCGGTCGGCCCGATCACCGCCAGCTTGCCGATGGTGCCGCGCGGCACTTCCCGGCCGTCGTCGTCCACCACCTTGGCCACGTAGCCGGGCACCACCTTGCCGACGGCGCCGGGCCGCACCTCGTCGCCGGCCGAGGAGATGAAGATGTGGAACATCTCCGTCGCGCCGATGCCGTCCAGCATCTCGATGCCGGTCGCCTGCTTCCATAGCTGGCGCGTGGCATCGGGCAGGCCCTCGCCGGCGCTGACGCTGATGCGCAGCTTGCCTATGCCGTGCTGGCGCGCAAACGGCGCCATCTGCCGATAGAAGGTCGGCGCCGTGTAGCAGATCGTCGCGCCGGTCTCGTTGATGGTTCGCACCAGCGTCTCGGGCGTGTACGGCGCATCGGGAAAATAGACGCTGGCGCCGGCCCACATCGGGAAGATCAGCAGGCCGCCCAGGCCGAAGGTGAAGGCCAGCGGCGGCGAGCCCACCACGATGTCCTCGCGGCGTGGCGCGCAGCACATGGCGCGGCCAGGCTTCGCAGGCGGCGAGCACGTCGCGATGCGTGTGCACCGCGGCCTTGGGCTTGCCGGTGGTGCCGGAGGTGAAGGCCATCATGGCGATGTCATCGGCGGACGTGGGGCAGGCGGAAAAGTCGCCGGGCTTGGCGGCTGACCGCACGGCGAGCGATCCGGGTTCGTTCAAGGTATTGAAGGGAATCACCGTGGCGAGCACGGGACGGTCCGCGCGCGCGAGTTCCAGCTCCTCCAGCAACTTGATATCGCACAGGGCCGCGGCGGGCTGGGCCTTGTCGATGATGTCGCCCAGTTCCCGCGCGCGCAGCAGCGGCATGGTGGCGACCGCGATCAACCCGGCCTTGACGACGGCCAGCCAGGCCAGCGCCAGGGCGATGGAATTGCCGCCGCGCAGCAGCACGCGGTTGCCGGGCACCAGGCCGAGGTCTTCGGTGAGCACCCGGCAGATGCGATCGACACGATCCTGCACGTCGCTGTAGCTCAAGGTGATCCGGCTGGACCGCAGCAGCGGCCGGTCGCCAAAGCCTTTGGCCTGTGCCTTGTCCAGCAATTCCTCGACCAGATTCAAGCGATCCGGAAACTGGAATTCGGGCCGGTCATAGCGCAGTTCGGGCCACTGTGCCCGGGGCGGCAGGCGGTCGTGGACGAAGCGGTCTTGCTGGGCTGACATCCGCGGGCTCCTTCGGGTTACGCCGCCGCGTCGGCGCGCGTGCGTGCATGGTCCTTCACCTTGCCCAGCAGCCTGTGCAGGGTGGCGATGTCCTTGTCGGACAGGCCGGCGAAGGCGTCGACGATCCAGCTCTCGTGCTGGCTGGCCATCTCGTTGAACAGCTTGCGGCCCTTGGGCGTCAGCCGCACGCGATACGCGCGCCGGTCACCGGCGACGTCGACGCGATCGACCAGGCCTTCCGCCACCAGCTGGTCGGTGATGCCGGTCACGTTGCCGCCGGTCACCATCATCCGGCGCGACAGCTCGTTCATCTTCAGGCCCATCGGGCGCGCGCTCCAGCTGGGCCATCAGGTCGAAGCGCGGCAGCGTGGTGTCGAAGCGCTCGCGCAACTGGCTGCGCACCTGCTTTTCCACGATCTGGGTGCAGGTGAGCAGGCGCAGCCACAGGCGCAGGGCTTCGGGGTGTTCGCTGTGGGCGCGCGCTTCCATGTCCATGGTCGTTCCTTGCGTTTCTCGCTTAAATAGTTTAAGCCTAAACAAATTGATGTCAACAGGAGTTGCCCGGCTCCGGCCACGGCAGCAAAGCGATGCCGTCCTACAGACGGCCCGGTTGACGCGCTGCGCTGAGCTTGACAAAAATTTAAACATGGAATCGCTGGTGCGCAAGATCGAATCGCAGCTGGCCGGCTTGCCCGTGCCGGTGGCGCTGCGGCTGCCGGCCGGCGAGCGGTCGGGGCCGGCCGCGGCCGCCGTGACGCTCTCGTTCAAGGACTGGTCGAGCCTGGCGACGATGGCGGCCGGGCAGATCGGCCGGCTGGCCGAGGACTTCGTCGAAAGCCGTGTGCAGCTGGAAGGGCGGATGCGCGACATGATGGCAGTGGCCGCGGGTCTCCTGCCCGGACACGCCGGTGAGCAGCGACACGAGCTGGTGGGCGCAGATGCTGCGCCGGGCCAAGTCGCTGGCGGCCCATACGCCGCAGAAGGACGCGCAGCAAATGCAGTTCCACTACGACGTGTCCGACGATTTCTATGCGCTGTGGCTGGACCCGCGCCGCGTCTACTCCTGCGCCTACTACCGGGACCTGGGACATGTCGCTGGCCCAGGCGCAGGAAGCCAAGCTCGACCATATCTGCCGCAAGCTCATGCTCGCGCCCGGCGAGAAATTCCTGGACATCGGCGCGGGCTGGGGCGGCCTCCTGATGTGGGCGGCGGAGCACTACGGCGTCAACGCCACCGGCATCACGCTTTCCAAGAACCAGTACGCGCATGTGCAGCGGCTGATCGAGGAAAAGCGGCCTGCAGGGCCGCGTGCGCATGGAACTGCGCGACTACCGCGAACTGGACGAATCGCAGGGCTTCGACAAGATCGCCTCGGTGGGCATGTTCGAGCATGTGGGCCAGGTGAACATGCCGGCGTATTTCGGCAAGATCTTCCGTCTGCTCAAGCCCGGCGGACTGGTGATGAACCACGGCATCACCGTCGGGCAGCATCCACTCCCAGCCATCTCGGCGCGGGCATGGGCGACTTCATCGAGAAGTACATCTTCCCCGGCGGCGAACTGCTGCACATCAGCCATGTGCTGAAGGACCTGGCGGTGGCCGGCCTCGAGATGGTGGACGTGGAGAACCTGCGGCCGCACTATGCGCCGCACGCTGTGGGCCTGGTCGGACGCGCTGGAAGCGCGCCTGGATGAAGCCCAGCGCGAGCTGGCCACCACGGGCCAGCACCGACGACGCGGCGAAGGTACTTGCGCGCGTACCGCCTGTACCTTGCGGGATGCGCGATGACCTTCGAGCAGGGCTGGCTCGGGCTGCACCAGATACTGGCGACGCGGCCGGACGGCCAGTTGCAAAGCGGCGGCGCTGCGCGGCGCACAATCGGCCTATCCGTTCAACCGCGACTACATGTACGACATGCTCTACAAATTCAAATCCAAGGCCGCCGGCGACCTGATCATGCTCGAGCCCAACGGCCGGCGCGTGCTCGAAATCATCGGCAAGGACGCAGGGCCCAAGGGCATCATCCTGCCCGAAGAGATGCCCGCCGCCATCGCCGCGCTGGAGGCGGCCATCGCGCGGGAAGAAGCCGACCAGAAAGCGCTGGCCGACGAGGCCAAGGCCAAGGGTGAGGCGCCGCCGCGCTTCGACGCCGTTTCGCTGCGCCAGCGCGCCGTGCCCTTCCTGGACATGCTGCGCCGCTGCCAGAAGGCCGGCAAGGAAATCGTCTGGGGGGTGTGATGAGATTGTCATCCCGGACTCGATCCGGCATCCATGATCCATGGATTGCGGGTCGACCCCGCAATGACAGCTCGCTCAGTCCACCTTCGCGCCTGAGGCCTTCACCACCTGCGCCCACTTCTTGATCTCGGCGTCGATCAGCTTGGCGAATTCGGCCGGCGAGTTGCCGCTGGGGATCGCGCCCTGCGCGAGCAGGCGTTCCTTGATCGCCGGCACGTTCAGCGCCTTGGCGGTTTCCTGCTGGATGCGGTTGACGATGTCCGGCGGCGTGCCGGCGGGCGCCAGCAGGCCGAACCAGGAGCTGGCCTCGAAGCCCTTGAGGCCCGCCGGCCTCCTCCACCGTCGGGCACATCCGGCAAGGCCGGCCGAGCGCTGCGCAGCTGGTCACCGCCAGCGCCTTGAGCTTGCCGGCCTTGATGTGCGGCATGGACGAGGGCAGGTTGTCGAACATCACGTCCATGTCGCCGCCCAGCATGCCCAGCAGCGCCGGGCCCGAGCCGCGTGTAGGGGAAGTGGGTCATGTAGACGCCGGCCATGCTCTTGAACAGTTCGCCGGCCAGGTGGATCGAGGTGCCGTTGCCGCTGGAAGCCATGTTGAGCTTGCCGGGATTCGCCTTGGCATAGCGGATGAAATCCTGCACGTTGTTGATGCCGCGCGCCTTGGCCTTCTCGGTGTTCATCACCATCACGTTGGGAACGCCCGCCACCAGCGTGATGGGAGCGAAGTCCTTGCTGCGGGTCGTAGGGCATCTTGCTGTACAGCGACTTGTTGATGCCGTGCGTGCCCACGGTGCCCATCAGCAGCGTGTAGCCGTCCGGCGCCGACTTGGCCACGATGTCGGCGCCGATGTTGCCGCCGGCGCCGGCGCGGTTCTCCACGACGAACTGCTGGCCGAAGGCCTTGGACAATTCGGGCGCCAGCGCGCGCGCCAGGATGTCGGTGGTGCCGCCGGGGGCGAAGGGCACCACGATGCGCACCGGCTTGGTGGGCCAGGCGCCCTGCGTCTGCGCCGATACCGGAAGGGCCAGCGCGAGGGCGGCCAGGGACACGGCGGCCAGTCGCGAGGCGCCGGGAGATGGATGGGGCAGGCTTCATGTGCGAGTCTCCTTCGTCTGGATGTGCGGATGCGAAAAAAGGCCGCCCGGGGGCGGCCTTCGAAGCGCTTCAAGTCGGCCACAGCCTCAGTCGGCGTAGACGCCGGCAGCCTTGATGATCGGGCTCCATTTGGCGATTTCGGCGGCAACGAACTTCTTGTGCTCGGCCGGCTCCATGCGCTTGTCGGTCACCACCACGGCGCCCAGGCCTTCCTGCTTCTTGATGAAGTCGGGATCCTTGAGTGCGGCCTTCAGTGCGTCGTTGAGCTTTTTCTGGACGTCGGCAGGCGTTCCCTTGGGCGCGTACAGGCCGTGGAAGATGGTGACCTGGAAGTCCTTGAGGCCGAGCTTCCTGCAAGGTCGGCAGATCCTTGAGGGCCGGGGTGCTCAGGCGCTTCGGGGTCGTCACCGCGAAAGCCTTGACCTTCTTGGCCTTCGATCTGCGAGGTGGTGTTGGTGGTCTGGTCGCACAGCAGGTCGACCTGGCCGCCGATCAGGTCGGTCATCGCGGGCGCGGTTCCCTTGTACGGCACGGTGGTCATGTCCATCTTGAGCGCGTTCATGAGCAACAGCCCGCACAGGTGGGAGGCGGCGCCGACGCCCGCATTGGCAAGGTTCACCTTGCCTTTGTTGGCCTCCAGCCAGCTGCGCAGCTCGGCGAAGTTGTTGGCCGGCAGCGAGGGGCGGCCGATCAGCGTCATCGGCACGTCGTTGACCATGCCCAGGTATTCGAAGTCGCTCTCGACCTTGAAGGGGATGTTGCGCACCAGCGTGGGCATGGTGGCCATGCCGATGTGGTGCAGCAGCAGGGTGTGGCCGTCGGCGGTGGCCTTGGCGACCTTGTTCGCACCGATCGAGCCGCCGGCGCCGGCTGCGTTGTCGACCACGACGGTCGCGCCGCCCAGGGGCTTGCGCATGGCTTCGGCCAGGTCGCGCGCCACGCGGTCGGTGGGGCCGCCGGCCGTGAACGGCACGACGATGGTGATGGGCTTGTCCTTGACGGGGAAGTCGGCTGCCTGGGCGCCCAGGGTGACAGCGGCCAGCACAGCCAGGGGAGTGAGGGACTTGAGCAATGAGTTCATCCGGGGCTCCTTGTAGTAAACCCGCAGATAGTACGTTCCGCAGCGCGGCATTCACATCGCGGTAATTACGTAGCGCCCGCCTCGGGGTAAGCCCTAGGGATGTGCCGCAAACGCTGCTCTGCGCTACTCGAACCTGCAGCTCACGCGCACGATCCCCGGCTCCGGTGGCTCATCGAGGCCGGGTTCCAGCCCGTGGCGGCTCATGAAGGCGAGCATGCGCGCGTTGGCGTCGAGCACGTCGCCATAGAGGTGGCGCATGCCGGCATCGCGCGCGCCCTGAACCAGCGCAGCCATCAGGCGATTGGCCACACCCGAGCCCCGCCACGGGTCGAGCACGCTCAGCGCGAGTTCGGCGCTGCGCTGTTCGGCGTCGACCACGTACCAACCGGCCTCGCCGACGATCTCCTCGCCATTCGGGCCCCACACACACGCCGCCCAGCCGGCATGCCGCTCGCCGTCGGCGCTGACCAGTAGCCCACCAGTTTCGGCGAGTCACCGCTCACTGCGGCATGAAACCGCTCCCGGCGCGACTTGGCGCTCAGACCCATCAGGAAGTTGCGCATCGTCTGCGCGTCTTGCGGGTGAACGCGGCGGACGAACACGGTAGGGCGCTGAACAGATTCCACGGGGTCTCCCTGTCATGGAGCAATCGATGATATACAAGAGTGCTGCTGGCGGGTAATAATGGTTTCATCTGTAACAAGCAGGAGCCACTGTGCGCGCGGACGTTTTCGAGCCAGAGGATCCAGCACCAGCCGCGCCGGCGCCGAGCCGCCGCGTGGTGCATCCGATCGTCAAGCTCAACTTCGGCGTCCGCCTCGTCGGCCATCTGGCTGATCGGCCTGACCTATGCCTCGGCGCTGCTCGACCATGGCGGCACGGCCCGGGCGCGTGGGCGTTCTGGACCTTCACGACCTTGATCTGGCCGTTCGCCGCCTACGGGTTCGCCGTGCTCTCGGCCGACAGCAAGCGCACCGAGCTGCACAGCCTGTTGTGCGACAGCGCCTTTTCGGCGTGTGGAGCGCACTCATCGGATTCCACCCCTGGGTCACCCTGGGTGTATTTGTCGCGCTGACCACGGCCGACCTCAGTGTCGGCGGCGTGTGGTTCGCGTTGCGCTGCCTGCTGATGGGCGTCCTCGGCATGCTGCTGGGCGGCTCTTCACCGGTTTCGAGGTCAATCTGGCGCTGTCGCTGCGCACGCACCTGGCGGCGGCGGCGGCCGTGACCCTGTTCACGCTGATGTTCGGCCTGCAGTCCCACCGGCAGGCTGGAATGGCCTACCGCGCCCGCCATGAGGTACGCGAGCGCAATCACCTCATCGAGCAGCAGAGCCTGGCGCTCGAAGAGGCGCGCGCGGCCGCCGTGCTCGCACGCGAGCAGGCCGAAGTCGCACGCGAGCAGGCCGAAGCCGCCAACCGCACCAAGAGCGCGTTCCTGGCCAACATGAGCCACGAATTGCGCACGCCGCTCAACGCCGTGATCGGCTACACCGAGATGCTCGAGGAAGACCTGGCCGGCCAGCCCGACGCCGACGGTATGCAGGTCGATCTCGGGCGCATCAAGGGCGCGGCCAAGCACCTGCTGGGGCTGATCAACGACGTGCTCGACCTGTCGAAGATCGAGTCCGGCAAGGTCGAGTTGAACCTGGAGAAGTTCGAGTTGGCCGAGCTGGTGGACCAGGTCGTGTCCACCGCCCAGCCGCTGATCGCCGCCAACCGCAATCGCCTCGAGGTTCGGTTGGCGCCCGGCCTCGGGCTCGTGCACACCGACCTGATGCGGCTGCGCCAGGTGCTGCTCAACCTGATCAGCAACGCCGCCAAGTTCACCCGCGAGGGCCGGATCGTGCTCGAAGCGAGTCCGGCGCACGATGACCACGGTCGCACGCTCGTGGCGTTCGAAGTGGCCGACACCGGCATCGGCATGAGTGCCGAGCAGATCGGCCGTCTGTTCCAGCCTTTCGTGCAGGCCGAGGCCGAAACCACGAGCAAGTACGGCGGCACCGGGCTCGGCCTGGCGATCAGCCGGCGGCTGTGCCGCATGATGGGCGGCGACGTCACCGTCACCAGCGAGGTCGCGCATGGCAGCCGGTTCAGGGCCACGGTGCTGCGCGAGGCGCCCACCGAGCAGGAGCGGGCCAGCGCGCAATGGGCGGAGCGCAAGGCCGCCGCCCTGGCGCGCGACGCATCGGGCGCCACGCCGCCGCCGCATGCCCGCACCGACACGAGCGCGCCCGACGACGAGCGCATTCGGGCCGTTGTGCAGGCGGCGCCGATGTTCCTCATTCTCTGGCGGGCCGCGGACGACACCATCCTGCTGGCCGGCCCGAGCTCTCACCAGCTCTTCGGCTATCACCCGCAGCAGCTCGTCGGCTTGTCGATGCCCAGCCTGTACGGCGCCCACAGCGTGGACGGCCAGGGCTTGAGCGAGGCCCTGCGGCGCGACGGGCGCGTCAGCGGCCACGAGGTGCGTTTCCTGCGCGCCGACGGCAGCGAGTTCTGGGGGCGGGTATCGGCGCACAACCTGCAGTACGGCGGGCGCTCCTGCCTGATCGCGGGCGTGACCGACATCAGCGACCTGCGCCAGGCCCAGGCCGCCACCGAGGCGGCGAGCGCCGCGAAGACCCGGTTCGTCAGCAACATGGGCCACGCGATGCGCACGCCGCTGACCGACATCATCGGCTACGCCGATCTGCTGGCCGAGTCGACCGGCGAGCATGCGGCCGCGGGCACGCCCGACCTGAGCCTGGCCGCGGGTCGCATTCGCGAGTCGGGCCTGGCCCTGCTGGGCATGATCGACACCGTGCTCGACCATGCGAGCCTGGAGGCCGGCGCGCTGTCGATGCAGATCGAGCCGGTGGCGCTGGCCGGCGTCGTCGACGAGGTGTGCACCGTCGCGCGGCCGCGGACCCGGCACCGCGGCAACAGCCTGAGCGTGGACGCCGTCGCCGATGTGCAGGTGCTGGCCGACCGCACGCGGCTCAAGCAACTGCTGCTCGCGCTCGTGAGCCAGGCCAACCGCGGCGCCGGCGGCCGGCTCACGATCCTTCTGTTCGTGCGGCCGCCCGCGGACGGCTGGGTCGAGGTGCAGGTGCGCGACAACGGCCCGGGGCTGGCGCCGACGAACTGCAGCGTGCCCTCGCTCCCTTTCACAACACGCTCGGCCGCATCGCGCCCGCGGCGGGCGACGTCGGTCTGGACCTTGCGCTCGCGCGCGGCCTCTGCGAGGGCATGGGCGGCCGCTTCGCCGCCGAATCGGAGCCCGGCCGCGGCTCGCGCTTCAGCGTCTTCCTCAGTCTCGCGTCCCCGACGCACCCGTCCCTGGAGCCCGTGCATGGCCAAGATACTGCTGGTTGAGGACAACGAGCTCAACCGCGACATGCTGTCGCGCCGCCTGGTGCGGCGCGGCCACGAAGTCGCGATGGCGGTCGACGGCGCGCAGGCCCTGGCCGCGGCGCGCTCGGAGGCCCCGGCCCTGGTGCTGATGGACATGAGCCTGCCCGTCATCGATGGCTGGGAGGCCACACGCCGCCTGAAGGCCGACCCGGCGCTGCGCGGCATACCGGTCATCGCGCTGACCGCGCACGCGATGTCGGGTGACCGCGAACGTGCCCTCGAGGCCGGGTGCGACGACTTCGACACCAAGCCGATCGAATTCGAGCGCCTGCTCGCGAAGATCGACGCGCTGATCAACCGATAACGCAGAGCCCCACGATGCCCGTCATTGCGGCCGACGACTACCAGGACAGCGCGCTGAATGCCGAATCGTCTCCTGGCCGCCGCTCGAGCGCCGCGTCGGGTGAGCGGGCGCCGGCGCGGCGCCTGCCCCGGGTGACCTACCCGGTGCGTGTCGGCGCACACCTGTGCAGCGCACTGCTGCTGACAGCGGTGTTCATTCAACATCCCCCTGCGACGGCGGTGTGGCTGGTGCTGGCGATCACGCTGATCTGGCCGCACCTGGCCTATGCGCTGGCGCTGCGCGCAGCCGACGTCAAGCGCACCGAGTATCGCAACATGGGCGTGGATTCGTTCCTCCTCGGCGGCTACGCGGCGCTGACGGGATTCAACCCGTGGTGCATCGTCGCGTTCTGCGTCGGTGTCAGCGGTTCGAACCTGAGCATCGGCGGCTTCCGCCTCGCCTTGCGCAACCTGCCTGCGGTGGCGCTGGGCATGCTGGCCGGCGGCGCCATCCACGGCTTTCGGTTCCAGCTCGAGTTGGGTCTCTGGCCCACGATCATCTCGTCCACGGCGCTCGGTTTGCAGCTCGTCGTCTGGGGCATCGCGATGCATGTCCAGGCCGGGCGTGCCAGCAGGGCGCGCCGGGCGCTGCGCCAGCGCAACGAGGAGATCGAAGCGCAGGCGCGCCACCTCGAGATCGCCCGGCGCGAGGCCGAGGTCGCCAACAAGGCCAAGAGCGCCTTCATGGCCAACATGAGCCACGAGCTGCGCACGCCGCTCAACGCCGTGATCGGCTACTCCGACCTGCTGGCGGAAGAGCTGGCCGATGCCGGCGGCGCCTCGGCCCTTGCCGACCTGGCACGCATCAAGCAGGCTGCGCAGCAGCTGCTCGGCATGATCAACGACGTTCTCGACCTGTCGCGCATCGATGCCGGCAGTGTCGAGCTGCGCATCGACGAATGCGATGTGCCCAGCCTGCTGGCCGCACTGGCCACGAGCGCGAGGCCCTTGATGACCGCCAACCGCAACCAGCTCTCGGTGGAGCTGCAGCCCGGGCTGTCCCTCATCCATGCCGACGCGATGCGGCTGCGCCAGGTGCTGCTGATCCTGCTCTCGAACGCGGCCAAGTTCACCCGCGACGGGCAGGTCCACCTGCGCGCGCGCCTGCACGGCGGCGAGGTGGAGTTCGAAGTCGAGGACACCGGCATCGGCCTCAGCCCCGAGCAGATCGCCGGGCTCTTCCAGCCCTTCGTGCAGGTCGACGGCGGCAGCACCCGGTCCTTCGGCGGCAGCGGGCTGGGCCTCGCGATTGGCCGCCGCCTGTCGCGCCTGATGGGCGGCGAGCTCAGCGTGACCAGCGAGCCGGGCCGCGGCTCGTGTTTCCGGGTTCGCCTGCCGCGCGGGCCCGCGCCCTGGTGGAGAGTCCGCATGAACCCACCCTTGCCGCCCGGCGAACCCTGGTGCGAACGGCTGGTGTGCCCGGCCGAGCCGGCCCGGCTGCCCGAGCTGCTGGCACTGGCGAGGCGCGCCTGCGCACACATGGATGCGCCGGCGCAGGTCGAGCACGACTTGCTGCTGCTCGCCGAGGAAGCCTGCGTCAACGTGATGCGCCATGCCTATCCGGCCGGCGCGCCGGGCTCGATCACGCTGCAGGTGCGCGTCGTCCGGCATGGCGACACGAACGGCATCGAGCTCACCCTCGAAGACCAGGGCCGGCCTTTCGACCCATTGGCAGGACCGGCGGTGGATGTCGACGTTGCCGCCGAAGACCGCGCCGTCGGCGGCCTGGGCGTGCACCTGATCCGGCAGCTTGCCGATCGTCTGGACTACCGGCGCGACCCGCTGCGCGGCAACGTCTTCACGATCGAGAAGTTCCTGCCCGCTACACACCCCATCTGAAAACAGCCTGAAGGAAGCAACCATGGAAATTGAGATCACTCCGCACGACGATGTCGTCGTGCTGAGCATTACCGGCAGCGTGGACAGCCTCAACGCCGAGCAGCTCACGAGCGCCTTCGCGCAGCCCATCGCCGACGGCCGGCTGCGCCTGGTGGCCAACTTCGCGCATGTCAACTACACCAGCAGCGCGGGCCTGCGGTCGTTGCTGGTCACGGTGAAGGAATGCCGGCGCGCCGGAGGCGACCTGCGCCTGGCCGCGCTGCAGCCGCAGGTGGAGCGCGTGCTGTCCATCGCCGGCTTCACCGGCATCATGCAGATCTATGCCGACGTGGCGGCCGCGGTCGCCAGCTTCGGCGCCGCGGCTTGAGGCACGGATCATGAACGCCGTTGCAGAGTACAAACCGCAGGTGACGCTGGTCATCGGCTCCGGCAGCGTCAAGTGCGCTGCGGCCATCGGTGTCGTCAAGGCCTTGTCCGACGCCGGCATCGGCATCGACCGGGTGGTCGGCTGCAGCGCCGGAGCGATCTTCGCCTCGCTGGTCGCGCTGGGCTACGACGCGATCACTTCGCGAGAGCTCACGATCCAGACGTGGACGAAGGACATCACCTCGCAGCGCAACACGATGGGCCTGTTGCGCCTGCTGGCGCCGCGGCTGTTCGGGTTTCGGGCCGACAACTTCGGCCTGCGCGGCGACGGCATGCTGCTCGAGCGCGCGCGCGCGGTGTTCGGCGACAGGCGCATCGAGGACACGCCGATTCCGCTGCACATCACCGCCACCGATTTCTCCAATGGCGAGCTGGTGGAGATTCGCAGCGGCAGCATCGTCGACGCGATCCGCGCCAGCCTGTCGCTGCCGCTGGCTTTCGCGCCGGTGCGGATGCACGGCAAGCTGCTGGTCGACGGCTACCTTGCCGATCCGCTGCCGGTCAGCGTGGCCATGAAGCACGGCAGCCGCGTCATCGTGGCCGTGGGGTTCGAGAGTCCGTACCAGGAGCGCGTGACAAGCGCCGGCCGCTTCGCCTTTCAGCTCAGCGCCATTCTGGCCAACAACCTGCTGAAGTCGCGGCTCGCCTTCCACAGCGCCGCCCACCACTCCGAGCTGATCATGATCCTGCCGGAGTTCAAGCAACGCGTGCGCCTGTTCGACACCGCCAAGGTGCCCTACATCATCGAAGAGGGCGAGCAGGCCACGCTGCAGCAACTGCCCTATCTGCATACTCTGCTCAATGCCGACCGCCAACGTCTTGCCGGCGCGCCCGCCTGAGACCGCCGGCGCGGCGCGCCGCCGGCCCAAGGTCGCGCTCGTGCTTGGCGCGGGTTCACTCAAGTGCGCGGCGGCATTCGGGGTCGTGAAGGTGCTGTTGCGCCACGCGGTTCCGATCGACCTCGTGGTCGGCTGCAGCGGCGGCGCCTTCTGCGCGGCCTGGCTGGCCGCGGGCGGCCACGATGCCGACCAGGGCGCCCAGCGTTTCGCCGAGGGCTGGGCGGGCGCCTTCGACCGCGTGGACTACCGCGCCGTGCTGAGCGCCGTGTTCCCGCGCCTGTTGCGCTTCAACCGCCGGGCCAGCATCGTCAGCGACCGCGCCATCAACGCCGCGATCAAGGACTTCGCGGGCGACACGATGATCGAAGATTTGCGCATTCCGCTGCACCTGGTGGCGACGGACTTCATCACCGGCGAGGAGGTGCTGCTGTCCGAGGGCCGGCTCGCCGACGCCATCCGAGCCACGGCCGCGCTGCCGCTGATCCTGCCGCCCTGGGAGCTCGACGGCCGCTGCCTGGTGGACGGCGGCGTGTGCAACCCGCTGCCGGTGAACGTTGCGGTCCAGCAAGGCGCCGACATCATCATCGCCGTGGGCTTCGAGGACGCGCTGGAAACGCAATTCAATTCCGGCATGGGCCTGGTGCGCCAGCTGACGACGCTGATGGTCAGCCGCCTCTATCGCGCCCAGTACGCCTTCTACAACCTCACCCATCACGCCGAGACGCTGGCCATCCTTCCGCAGTTCGATCGCGCCGTTGGCCTGAACGACCTGCATCTCGTGCCTTATCTGGTGGAGCGGGGCGCCGAGGCGATGGAGCACGAAATGCCCTACCTTTTGCGCCTGTTGGCGGCCTCCGCCCGAGCACGCGCATGACAGCCGACACGAAACCGTTGCCGCGTTGCCGCAGCGCCAGATGCGCATCCTGGTAGTCGATGACCTGGAAATCAACCGCGACCTGCTGGTGCGCCGCGTGCGGCGCCTCGGCCACGAGGCCGGCGTGGCGATCCATGGCCGCGACGCGCTGGTTCAGCTCGAGCGTGAGGCGTGGGACCTGGTGCTGCTCGACATCACGATGCCCGAGATGGACGGCTACGAGACCTTGCAGCGCATTCGCGCCGACCCTCGGCTCGCGCAACTGCCGGTGGTCATGGTGTCGGCCATCGACGAAACCGACAGTGTCGTGCGCTGCCTGGAATTGGGCGCCGACGACTACCTCACCAAGCCCTTCAATCCGGTGGTGCTGAAGGCGCGCGTGGAGTCTTCGCTGGCCAAGAAGCGCCTGGTCGACCAGCAGCAACTGCTGCTGCAGGCCTTGTCGCGCGAGATGGAGATCGGCCAGCGGATCCAGCAAGGCTTCCTGCCTGCCGGCCTGCCCGAGTTGCCCGGTTGGAGCCTCGCGGCAATGTGCCGGCCTGCGCGGCGCGTAGGCGGCGACTTCTACGACGCCTTCATGCTGCCGAGCGGACAGCTCGCGCTGGCGATTGCCGACGTGTGCGACAAGGGCGTCGGCGCGGCGCTCTACATGGCCCTGTTCCGCACCCTGCTGCGCGTCACGGCGTGCCAGGCACCGGCCGCCGAGACCCCGGCCGACACTCTGCTGCGAAGCGTGTCGGCCACCAACAACTACATCGCCACCGTGCACGGCATGGAGAACATGTTCGCCACCGCGTTCTTCGCGGTGCTCGACACCGGCAGCGGGTTGCTGCACTACGTGAATGCCGGACACGAGCCACCGCTCGTGCGTCACGCCGCGGCCGACCGAACGAGCGAGTTCGACGTCACGGGGCCGGCCCTGGGGCTGTGGATCGACCAGGCCTGGGAGGTGCGCACGGCGCAGCTTCAGCCGGGCGACAGCTTGCTGGGCTTTACCGACGGGGTCACTGAGGCGATGGGCAGCGGCGGTCCCGTGGGGAGTGACGTGCTTCGCCAGGCACTGGCGCAGCACACCGGCGCGGCCACGGGGCTGATCGACGCCGTGCGCATGCAGTTCGAGAGCCCTGTCGACCACGTCGTGGTCAACGACGACATCACCCTGCTGGCACTGACCCGAGCTTACTTGTAGCTGCGCGCGTCCTCGATGACCTTGCCATCGTTGGGCAGGCTGCCGGGTTGCAGCAGCTGCACGTCGCCGCGCAGCTTGGTGACGTCGCGGATGGCTTCGCCGATCCGCGCATCCAGTCCCTGTGGCGCCGTGGCCGCTTCCACCTTGAGCGTCATCACGTCGTTGGCCATTTCGCCGCTGACCACCAGCCGGGCCTTGATCACCTCGGGAAAGCGCCGGGCGATGTCGGCCACTTGCGCCGGGATGCACGAACATGCCGCGGATTTTGGTGGTCTGGTCGGCGCGGCCCATCCATCCCTTGATGCGCGCGTTGGTGCGGCCGGTCGGGCAGGTGCCTGGCAGCAGGGCGGACAGGTCGCCGGTGCCGAAACGAATGAGCGGATAGTCGGGGTTGAGCGTGGTCACGACCAGTTCGCCCACTTCGCCCTCGGGCACCGGGTCGCCGGTGCCGGGGCGCACGATCTCCACGATCACGCCCTCGTCCAGCACCAGGCCTTCGCGCGCCTGCGTTTCGTAGGCGATGAGGCCCAGGTCGGCCGTGGCGTAGCTCTGGTAGACGGCCATGCCATGCTCTGTGAACCAGTCGCGCAGCGATGGGCGGAAGCGCCTCGCCACCCGTCAGGCCTTTGCGGATGCTGGAGACATCGCTGCCGGTCTCGATGGCTTTCTCGACCAGGATGCGCAGGAAGCTCGGCGTGCCCACATAGGCGTCGGGCTTGAGTTCGGCGATCGCCTGCAGCTGCTGCTCGGTTTGCCCGACTCCCGCCGGGAAAACCGTGCAGCCCACCGCATGAGCACCCGACTCCATGATGAAGGCGCCGGGCGTCATGTGGTAGCTGAAGGCGTTGTGCACCAGGTCGCCGGCGCGAAAGCCGGCGGCGAACATGGCACGCCCGGCGCGCCAGTAGTCCCTGGCCGTCGCCTTCGGGTTCATAGATCGGGCCGGGCGATGAGAAGCACGCGCGGCATCTTCGGGCCGCGCACGAGCGCGGAAAAGCCGCCGAACGGATCGCTGGCGCGCGCCGCCCTTTGCCGCTCGAACAGTTCGTGCTTGCGCGTGACGGGCAGGCGGGCCAGTGCTTCGCGCGAGGTGATGCCAGCCGCGTCGACGCCGTCGAGTATGGCGGCGAACGCCGGTGTCGCGCGCTGGGCGTGGGCCACCTGCTGCGGCAGCGCCGCCATCAGCTGCGCTTCGCGCTGCGCCGGCTCGCGTGTTTCCAGCGCGTCGTAGTGTATCATGACGTTGCAGGTCATCGAGAGCGCCCTGCCGCCGCTGGTGGTCATGCCAACCAGCGCTTGCGGCGCTTGTAGCTCTTGACTTCGCGAAAGCTCTTGCGCTCGCCGCCGCCCACGCCCAGGTAGAACTCCTTGACGTCCTCGTTGGTCGCGAGTTCGGAGGCCGGGCCGTCCATCACGACGCGGCCGCTTTCCATGATGTAGCCGTAGTCGGAATACTTCAGCGCCATGTTGGTGTTCTGCTCGGCCAGCAGGAAGGTGACGCGCTCCTTGACGTTGAGGTCCTTCACGATCTCGAACACCTCCTGCACGATCTGCGGCGCCAGGCCCATCGACGGCTCGTCCAGCAGCACCATGCTCGGGTTGGCCATCAGGGCGCGGCCGATGGCGCACATCTGCTGCTCGCCGCCCGAGGTGTAGGCCGCCTGCGAGGTGCGCCGCGTCTTCAGGCGCGGGAAATAGGCGTAGACCTTTTCCAGGTTGGCCGCGACCTCGGCCTTGCTCTTGCGGGTGTAGGCGCCCGTCAGCAGGTTTTCCTCGATGGTGAGGTGGGCAAAGCAGTGCCGGCCTTCCATCACCTGCACCACGCCGCGCTGCACCAGGTCGGCGGGCGTCAGGTCTTCGATGCGCTCGCCGCGCAGCTCGATCGAGCCCTTGGTCACGGCGCCGCGCTCGCCCTTGAGCAGGTTGGAAACGGCGCGCAGCGTCGTGGTCTTGCCCGCGCCATTGCCGCCCAGGATGGCCACGATGCCGCCTTCAGGCACCTGCAGCGACACGCCCTTGAGCACCAGGATCACGTGGTTGTAGATGACCTCGATGCCGTTGACGTTGAGAACGATGTTGTTTGTCACTCATAGTGTGTTGAACCCCTTTGCAAGCGCTGCTCGCAACGCTTGCAAGGAGGTTGTCATTGCGGGCCTGACCCGCAATCCATGCCGGCATGAAGCAGCGTCACTTCGTGCGCGGCATGGATCCCGGGTCAAGCCCGGGATGACAGCCGCATCAGGACTGGCAGTCCGTCCGGCGGTGCGCGCGCGTCAGCTTCTTGTCGGCCGCGTACTTGGCCGCGGTGGACTTGACCAGCGGCTTGATGATCTGCTCGTCGCCCTGCAGCCAGTCGGAGGTGAACTTCCACTGCTTGCCGTCCCAGGTGTGGATGCGGGCCCAGGAAGCGCCCATGTGGTCGGCGCACGAGGTGCTGATCGGGCCGCATCACGCCGGCGAAGCCCAGCGCGTCGAGCTTGGCCTGCGTCAGGTTCAGGTTCTCCAGGCCCCAGCGCACCTGCTCGCCCGTCATGACCTTGCCCTTGCCGAAGCGCTCCTGCGCGGCGCGGATGCCTTCGATGCGCCAGCATCGCGCTCATGGCCCCGCGCATGTACAGCACCTGTCCCGACTTCTTCCTTCGGGCCCGGTGCCCTGGCCCTTGGCGTGGACCATGCTCAGTGATTTCCTTGACCACCTTGGAGTTGCGGCTCGGCACCATGCTGCATCGTCACGGCGTTGTAACCCTTGGCGCCGTCGGCCACGTCCTTGACGTCAGGCTCGGCGCCGGCCCACCACACGCCGTACATCTTCTCGCGCGGATAGCCGGTGGCCTGCGCTTCCTTGATGGCGGTGGAGTTCATCACGCCCCAGCCCCACAGCACCACATAGTCGGGACGCGACTGGCGGATCTGCAGCCAGGTGGCTTTCTGCTCCACGCCGGGCGCCGCCACGGGCAGCAGCTGCAGCTCGAAGCCGTGCATGCGCGGCGCGCTCCTGCAGCAGCGGGATCGGCTCCTTGCCGTACGGGCTGTCGTGGTAGACCAGCGCGATCTTCTTGCCCTTGAGCTTGTCGAAGCCGCCTTCCTTCTTGGCGATGGCCTGGATGATGGCGTCGCTGGCCACCCAGTAGGTGCCGGCGATCGGGAAGTTCCACTTGAACACGGTGCCGTCGGCGCTTTCGCTGCGGCCGTAGCCCACGGTCACCACCGGGATCTTGTCGGCCGGGGCCTTTTCGGTGATGGCGAACGTGGCGCCGGTGGACAGCGGCTGCACGAACGAGGCGCCGCTTGCCCTTCAGGCGCTCATAGCACTCCACGCTGCGCGCCGTGTCGTAGCCGGTTTCGCATTCTTCCCAGCTGAGCTTCACGCCGTTGAGGCCGCCCTTGGCATTGACCAGCTTGATGTAGTCGACATAGCCGTTGGCCCAGGGCACGCCGTTGGGCGCGTAGGGGCCGGTGCGATACGACAGCACCGGAATGAATTGCTCCTTGGCCTGGGCCATCGCTTCGGTCGGGACGACCGAAGCGGCGGCGGCCAGGGCGGCTACCGCGAGTGTGAGTTTCCGTAGTTTCATGTCTGTCTCCTGTAATAAATGGGGAAGGGCTCGTGAAAAGGATGTCAATGCGGGAAAGGCCACAGCCGCAGCTTCTGCTTGCCCGTGGACCAAAGCTTGGCCAGGCCGTGCGGCTCGACGATGAGGAACCACACGATCAGGCCGCCGAAGATCATCAGCTCGGCGTGCGAGATGCCGGCGGTGGAGATCGAGATGCCGAAGAGGCCGGCCAGCACCGGCAGGAACTGGTTCAGGAAGATCGGCAGGACGATGATGAACGCCGCGCCGAAGAAGCTGCCCATGATCGAGCCCATGCCGCCGATGATCACCATGAACAGCAGCCGGAACGACATGTCCACCGAGAATGCCGCCGGCTCCCAGGCGCCCAGGTAGATGAAGGCCCACAGGCCCCCGGCCACGCCGATGAAGAAGGAGCTGACGGCAAAGGCGGTGAGCTTGGCGTACATCGGGCGGATGCCGATCACCGCGGCGGCCACGTCCATGTCGCGAATGGCCATCCATTCGCGCCCGATGGCGCCGCGCACCAGGTTCTTGGCCAGCAGCGCCATCACCACCAGCACGGCCAGGCAGAACAGGTACTTGCTCACCGCGCTGTCGATCGGCAGGCCGAACACCTGCAGATTCGACACCGAGACGGAACCCGAGGGCGTGTCCATGGTGAACCACTTGATGCGCAGGAACATCCAGTCCGAGAAGAACTGCGCGGCCAGCGTCGTCACGGCCAGGTACAGCCCCTTCACCCGCAGGCTGGGCAGCCCGAACAGGATGCCGAAGGCCGTCGCGCACAGCCCGCCCAGGAGCAGCGCCGGGATCAGCGGCATGCCCGGGATGCGCACGAAGATGTTGTAGGCGCCGTAGGCGCCCACCGCCATGAAGGCGCCCGAGCCCAGCGAGATCTGGCCGCAGTAGCCCACCAGGATGTTCACCCCGATCGCTGCCAGCGACATGATCAGGAAGGGGATGATGATGGCGCGAAACAGGTAATCGCTGGCCAGCCCCGGCACCACCACGAAGGCGAAGACGAGGATCAGCAGGATCGCCAGCCGGTCCTGCGCGATCGGGAAGATCTGCTGGTCGGCGCGGTAGTTGGTCTTGAACTGGCCGTTTTCTCTGTAGATCATGTTCAGACCCTATCGATGATCTTCTCGCCGAACAGGCCCTGCGGCCGGATCAGCAGGAAGCCCAGCGCCAGCACATAGGCAAACCAGATTTCGATGCCGCCGCCCAGCATCGGGCCCAGGAACACCTCGGCCAGCTTCTCGCCCACGCCCAGGATCAGCCCGCCGACGATGGCGCCCGGCACCGAGGTGAGGCCGCCCAGGATCACCAGGGGCAGGGCCTTCAGGCCAGCACCGACAGCGAGAACTGCACGCCCAGCTTGCTGCCCCAGATCATCCCGGCCACCAGGGCCACGAAACCGGCGACGCTCCAGACGATCACCCAGATGCGCTTGAGCGGAATGCCGATCGACTGCGCCGCCTGGTGGTCGTCGGCCACGGCCCGCAGGGCCCGGCCGGTGCCGGTGTACTGGAAGAAAGCTGCCAATGCGGCCACCAGGGCGGCAGCGATGACGGCGGCGATCACGTCTTCCTTGTTGATCAGGAGGCCGCCCTGGAAAACGCTCTCGAACAGGAAGACGGGGTCCTTGGGCATGCCCACGTCGATCTTGTAGATGGAGGAGCCGAAGATCGTCTGGCCAAAGCCGTCCAGGAAGTAGGACACGCCCAGCGTGGCCATCAACAGGGTCACGCCCTCCTGGTTGACCAGCTTGCCCAGCACCAGCTTCTCGATCAGCCAGGCCACGACGATCATGACGATCAGCGCGGCGATGAAGGCCAGGATGTTGGGCAGCCACTTGCCCGTCGAGGCCCGTCCACTGCGGGATCCATTCGGCAAAGCGGGCCATGGCCAGCGCCGCGAACAGCACCATGGCGCCCTGGGCGAAATTGAACACGCCCGAGGCCTTGAAGATCAGCACGAAGCCCAGCGCCACCAGCGAATACAGCATGCCCGACATCAGGCCGCCGATGATTGTTTCCAGATACGGTCCCATGTCTTGTTCCTTAGGTGCCGAGGTAGGCTTTGATGACTTCGGGGTTGTTGCGCACTTCATCGGGCGTGCCGTCGCCGATCTTCTTGCCGTAGTCCAGCACCACCACCCGGTCGCTGATGTCCATCACCACGCCCATGTCGTGCTCGATCAGCACCACGGTGGTCCCGAACTCGTCGTTGACGTCCAGCACGAAGCGGCACATGTCCTGCTTTTCCTCGACGTTCATGCCGGCCATGGGCTCGTCCAGCAGCAGCACCTGCGGCTCCATCGCCAGGGCCCGGCCCAGGTCCACCCGCTTTTGCAGGCCGTAGGGCAGCTGGCCCACCGGGGTCTTGCGATAGGGCTGGATCTCCAGGAAGTCGATGATGTGCTCGACGAATTCGCGGTGGCGGATCTCCTCGCGCTCGGCCGGCCCGATGCGCAGCGCCTGCAGGAACAGGTTGCTCTTGATGCGCAGGTTGCGCCCGGTCATGATGTTGTCCAGCACGCTCATGCCCTTGAACAGGGCCAGGTTCTGGAAGGTGCGGGCCACGCCCATCTCCGCCACCTGGCGGCTGTTCATGTGCTTGAAGGTCTTGCCGCGGAACGTGATCGAGCCCTGCTGGGGCTGGTACACGCCGTTGATGCAGTTGAGCATGGAGCTCTTGCCGGCGCCGTTGGGCCCGATGATGGCGCGGATCTCGTGCTCCCTCACGTCGAAGGAAATGTCGGTGAGGGCCTTGACCCCGCCGAAAGCCAGCGAGATGTTCTCCACGTTCAGGATCACCTCGCCGCTCTTGCGCGCGGGCGCGATGGGCTGGTTGGCGCTGGCCTGCTCGACCAGGCGAGCGGCCATTTCGTCCGATACGCCTTCCACAGGCTCGGTACGCAATGTCACGCTGCTCATGCTGCGGCCCTCACTGGTGCGAAGAGTTGGGTGTCCACGATGCGCAAGGTGGCGCTGACGCTGCCGGTGCGGCCATCCTCGAACTTGACCTGGGTCTCGATGTACTGCTCGGTCTTGCCGCCATACAGCGCTTCGACCAGCACATCGTACTTCTCGGCGATGAAGCCGCGGCGGACCTTGTTGGTGCGGGTGAGCTCGCCGTCGTCGGCGTCCAGTTCCTTGTGCAGGATCAGGAAGCGGCTGATCTGCGAGCCCGCCAGCATGGCGTCGGCCGCCAGGTCGGCGTTGACCTTCTCCACGCAGTCCTTGATGAGCTCATAGACCTCGGGCTTTTGCGCCAGGTCGGTGTAG
This sequence comes from uncultured beta proteobacterium, assembly GCA_963722025.1. GTDB lineage: Bacteria > Pseudomonadota > Gammaproteobacteria > Burkholderiales > Burkholderiaceae_C > Ramlibacter. The sequence goes on along the minus strand of CAVRNE010000040.1, from coordinate 19,951 downwards.
CCGGCATAGGGCAGGTTGCGCCGCTCGGCCCAGTTGCCCACGGCCTCGAAGTCGATGTTGACCATCACGCAGACGCGCTCGCGCCCGTCGCCATAGGCCACCGCTTCCTTGATGTAGGGGAAGAACTTGAGCTTGTTCTCCACGTACTTGGGCGCGAACATGGCGCCGTCGTTGGCGCCGCCCGAAATGCGGCCGACGTCCTTGACCCGGTCGATGATCTTCAGGTGGCCTTGCGCATCCAGGAAGCCGGCGTCGCTGGTGTGGTACCAGCCGTCGGCCGTCAGCACCTCGGCGGTGGCCGTCGGGTTCTTGTAGTACTCCTTCAGCAGGCCGGGCGAGCGCACCAGGATCTCGCCGTTGTCCGCCACCTTGATCTCCACCCCGCTGATGGGGATGCCCACGGTGTCGGCCTTGGCCTGGTCGTCGGGCTGCAGGCAGACGAACACCGCGGTCTCGGTGGAGCCGTACAGCTGCTTCAGGTTGACGCCGATGGAGCGGTAGAAGGTGAACAGGTCGGGGCCGATCGCCTCACCGGCGGTGTAGGCCACGCGCACGCGCGAGAAGCCCAGGTTGTTGCGCAAGGGGCCGTAGACCAGGAAGTTGCCGAGCGCGTACTTCAGGCGGTCGAACACGGCCAGTCGGCTTGCGGTCCATCAGCGCCGGGCCGACCCGCTTGGCCAGGTTCATGAAGCCGTGGAACATGCGGCGCTTGAGCCAGCTGGCGTCTTCCATGCGGATCATCACCGTGGTCAGCAGCCCCTCGAAGACGCGCGGGGGCGCGAAGTAATAGGTGGGCCCGATCTCCTTCAGGTCGATCACCACGGTGCCGGCCGATTCGGGGCAGTTGACGACATAGCCGCAGGCCAGCCACTGGGCATAGCTGAAGATGTTCTGGCCGATCCACGCGGGCGGCAGATAGGCCAGCACCTCTTCCTCGTGCGTGAGCTTGTCGAACTGGGCGCCGGCCTGGGCACGGTCCAGCAAGGTGCGGTGGGTGTGCACCACGCCCTTGGGGTTGCCGGTGGTGCCGGAGGTGAAGAACATCGCGGCCACGTCGTCCGGGCCGGGCTTTCTCGACCTGGGCCTTGAAGAACGAGGGATCTGCTTGTCCGAAAGCCTGGCCTGCGGCTATGAGCGCGTCCAGCGCTTGCAGCCCCGGCTCGCTGTACTTGCGCAGGCCGCGCGGATCGTCGTAGTAGATCGCGGTGAGCTGCGGGCACTGCTCGCGCACCTCCAGCAGCTTGTCCACCTGCTCCTGGTCTTCGGCGAACGCAAAACGCACATGGGCGTTGTTGATGGGGAACACGCACTCGGCCGCTACCGCGTCCTGGTACAGGGGAATGGGCACCGCTCCCAGCGACTGCACGGCCAGCATGGTCGCGTAAAGGCGCGGCCGGTTGGCGCCCACCACCACCATGTGCTCGCCGGCTCGCAGGCCCGCCTGGTGCAGCCCGCAGGCAATCTGCTCGACCATCTGCGCCATGTCAGCCCAGCTATGGGTCTGCCAGATGCCGTATTCCTTTTCGCGCATGGCCGGTGCGGCCGGTCGCTGCGCTGCGTGCTGCAGCAGCAGTCGCGGGAACGTGGTCTCCATTCGGTGTCCTTCGGTATTGCAGCTTGCTTGCTTACTTGATCTGAGGGCATCGTAGGATCGACTTTGACGCTAGGTTGTCTTTGCAACGACATTCCTAGGGAATGTCCTAGTAGGGCCTGTCCGGGGATGATTGACTTCGACGCGCACAATCCCAGCCATGACCACCGACCTGACCTTGCACCAGCGGCGCCGCGAGCCCACGGCCGCGGAGCTGGACGGTATCCCCTGGCTCAAGCTCCTTGAGCCCGAGGAGTACGAACGCGCGGTGGAACAGCTCAAGGTAGGCGACGCCAATCCGGGCGACTACGTCTGCCGCGTCGGCCGGCCGGTGACCTATTGGTTCGGCGTGATCGAAGGCCTGCTCAAGATGAGCAGCGACAACGAGCAGGGCCAGACCATGACCTTCACCGGCGTGCCGCCCGGCGGATGGTTCGGCGAGGGCACGGCGCTCAAGCGCGAGAGCTACCGCTACAACATCCAGGCGCTGCGAAAGAGCGTCGTGGCCGGCTTGCCCGTCGATACCTTCCACTGGCTGCTGGACCATTCGATCGGGTTCAACCGCTTCGTGATGAACCAGCTCAACGAGCGTCTCGGCCAGTTCATTGCCGCGCGCGAGATCGACCGCATGAACAACCCGGACCTGCGGGTCGCGCGCAACCTCGCCGCATTGTTCAACCCCGTCCTGTTTCCCGGCGTCGGCGACGTGCTGCGCATCACGCAGCAGGAACTGGCCTACCTGGTGGGCCTGTCGCGCCAGCGTGTCAATGAAGCGCTGACGGCGCTGGAGGCGCAGGGCACCATCCGCGTCGAATACGGCGGCCTGCGCATCCTGGACCTGGAGGCGCTGCGCTCCCATGTGTTCTCGCGGGTAGCATAGGACGCATGCCAGAACAGCCTTCTCCTTCGCCGCGTCCACGACCCGCCTGAACAAACGCATGGCCGAACTGGGCCTGTGCTCGCGGCGCGAGGCCGACGACTGGATCGCCCGCGGCTGGGTGCGCGTCGACGGCGAAGTCGCCGTCATGGGCCTGCAGGTCGCGCCGAACGCCCGCATCGAGGTCGACCCGAAGGCCCACGGCCAGCAGCAGCAGCAAGTCACCATCCTTCTGAACAAGCCCATCGGCTACGTCAGCGGCCAGGCCGAAGACGGCCATCAGCCCGCCGTCGTGCTGGTGCAGGCAGCGCAATCACTGGAGCGGCGACGCAGCCAAACTGCGCTTCGCGCCCTCGCAGTTGCGGGGGCTGGCGCCGGCGGGCCGGCTGGACATCGATTCCATCGGCCTGCTGGTGCTCACGCAGGACGGCCGCGTTGCCCGCCAGCTGATCGGCGAAGACAGCGGCATGGAAAAGGAATACCTGGTGCGGGTGAACTATGGCGAGGTCGCCACCGATGTGCAGTCGGCCTTTCCGCCGGCGCAACTGGCGCGCTTGCGCCATGGCCTCAGCCTGGACGGGCAAGCGCTCAAGCGGGCGCAGGTGGAGTGGCAGAACCCCGAGCAGCTTCGCTTCGTGCTCACCGAGGGCAAGAAGCGCCAGATCCGGCGCATGTGCGAACTGGTGGGGCTGAAAGTGGTGGGCCTCAAGCGCATCCGCATCGGCCGTGTGCTGCTGGGGCAACTGCCGGTGGGGCAGTGGCGCTATCTGGCCGCGCATGAGCGCTTCTGAACTGCCGCGCTAGCGAGAGCAGGCACATCAGTTACTGCTGTTGAGTACGGCAGTCCCTATTCTCAATTCGTGAGTGATCGCTTCACGAACGGGGGTAGGAATCATGAAAAGCTTCAAGACAGTGGTTCACTCGGCGCAGCTGGCGCTGCCGATGCTGGCGTTGGGATTGCTTTGCCTTCCTGCCACGTCTCAAGCCGCTGGCGAGGTCAAGGTGACGGTGACCGCAACCATTCTCAAGCACGCGAGCCTTCAGGTGCTGGCCGAGCCCGCGTCCCTTGTCATTACCGCCGGCGACCTGGCGCGCGGCTATGTGGATGTCCCGGCAGCGTCGCAAGTTGCGATCCAGAGCAACACGTCCGGTGGCTACTTGCTCGAGTTCGCGAGCCAGGGCGACTTCATGCGCCAGATACTGGTCCACGGTCTGGGGCCTGTCGTCCAGCTGGCCCGGACGGCGGCGTCGTCGCGCAAAGCGGTGCCGCTGTGGGCGTCACCAAGACCACGTTGACCCTGGGCTTTCGCTTCCTGTTGTCCCCAATGGCGCGGCAAGGCACTTACGCTTGGCCCGTGCGCCTCTCGGTCAGTCCCGTCTGACCATGTTCTGCTTTTTCGTCACGGGCGTGCAAACCACCTCGCCCAATTCGACAAAGGTCTCGCTGGATTTGGGGATCACCAGCTCGAAAGCGCAAGCTGTGCCGTCCAACAACGTGGTGCCCGGATAGGTCCCAGGCTTGAGATTCTCCACATAGAACTCCCCGCCGCGCCCCGTTTGCAGTCCTTCGGCGCCTGTGAGGCAAGCTTCATTTCAACGAACTCCACCGACTTGAGGCCGTCCTTGCCTTGCGTCTTGAGTTTGCCGCTGAAAGCCTGCAGCTTCCTGGCTTCGAAGTCGATGATCGTGCCGCTTCTGTAGGACGGTGAAACTTTTCTTTCCACCGCCCCTATGGAGTAGTCGATCGGTATGGTTTCGGCGGCAAGGCTCACCTGGTTTTCGGAGTATGCGTTCAATGCAGGCAGGAAGACCTTGCCCTGGGCGTCGGTCTCGCCCACTGGCTGCCCGTTGACAAGAACGCCGACGCCAGGCAGATCGCCCACCTTGACGATGCCAAAACTGCCCGTGATGGGCCGCCCGAATGAAACCGTCTCGTCGATCATACCCTATGCCGCCGGCGATCGAGGCGCGATTGTCGTCAAAGGTTCTGCCCTGCAGATCGCGGTTGCGGCCGATATCGGCGCGCAGGATGGCCGCGGGCGCGTTGTATTGGATGCTCGACTTGAACCGCTGGTTGTGTCCCGTGGAATCGGAGTCGCGGTCCGCGAACATCGTGAAACCCAGGCCTTCCCCGATGGGTTGCCGCTTGGTCAATTCCACGAATTGCGAATTCCTGTTGCCGTCGTTGCGATAGCTGGCGGCCGCGAAATAGTCCTTCTCGAAAAAGACGCTGACACCCACGAACACTTCATTGCTGCTGCCCGCGGTCTTTTCCTTGATGTGGCTCAAGCTCGTGTTCAGCGAGGACCACCCCGAGACGAGAGGCACGTTGTAGCTCAAGGTCGTGCGGCGTTGATCCTCCAGCAAGGCCACGATGTTGGGCTGCGCGGGCGTCGGCGTCGATGCAGTCATCCCGCTTCGCGTCGTCAACCACGAATGGCCGAGCGAAACCGTGCCTCGCGCATTCATGTTGTAGCTCGCGCTCACACTGGCGTCGACCTTGCGATTGCTCACAATCGGCGGGTCACCCAAGGTCGCGAAATGGCCCCATTCCCGGCGCACCGAGGCGCCTGCGCTCCAGGCGTTGGATTGGAACGTGTACGAGAGCGAGCCCGCCGTTCCCGTCTGGTCTCCAACTTCGCTGCCCGCCGCGGCCACGCTCAGCACCCCGCTGCCGCCAAGCACGAAAGTTGCCATCGGTCCGGCATTGAGGTAATTTTTGGAGCCTTCGGCACGCAGGCCCAGCGTCACCGCGTCGGAAAACCCATAGCGGTGGAACATATTGAATGCCGCCCGGCCATACCGATTGCTTTCGATCCCGAAGCCGCGGCGTATGGCTCCGAGGTTGTAGCTGTATTCATGCAACCCCCCTCGCAAGGGCTGATCGCTGAAATAGAAGGAATAGTTCAGTTGTTGGACGCGGCCGAAGGAGTCGCGCAGCACCAGCTGCACATTGCGCGCGCCCCCATAGCCCAGGATGTCGCGCACCTCGAATTCGCCGGGCCGCAGCCGCACGGTGCGCACCCGTTGTCCGTCGACGAAAACCTCGAGTTCGCTTGGGAGTGCAACGTTGCCGCTGACGCTCTGCATGGGGAACTGAATGAAGTACGGGTTGAGCCCATACAGTTTCGATATGCTGATGCCGCCCAGGTTGATGCCGGTGCTGAATTCGCGCGCGGGAGTGAAGAAATCTCCCACCACGGTCCGCATCAGCGCTTCCCGGTCATCGTGCGTGACACTGCTCATCAGCCGCACGAATTTGCGCTCGCCCGTGGCGTCCTCGACGGTGTTGCCGTCCGACAGCAAGAGGTAGTTGCCGGCTCGCCAGCCGATCTCACCGGCAAAACCAAAGCCCGGCGTTCCCACGACGTCGCTGCTGCGCAGTGGTCAGCGCGTAGTTGACAAACAGGCTGTGCTCGTAGGGCGTCTTTCTGATGTCATTCCTGACTAGGCTTTCAACGCCAAAGGTCTGCGCGGCCAGCAATTGCGGATTGGCGGTGATATTGAGCGTCAGCTCCTTTTCGCGAAACTCGGAGCTCACGCCCGACATGGAGCGAAGTGAAATGTAATTCTCGCCGTCGATCACCACCGGGGTCCCCAGCGGGTTCCTGAAACCCATCGCTCTCAGATCCTGGACCTTGATCAAGAAGTCGCGGTCCGAGGTGCGTTCGACAAACAGGTCGCCTTTGTTCTCGGTGTTGAGCGTGACGCGAACGACGATCGTCTCGCCCTGTGCAGGGTTCGCGGCTGCCACTATGACATCGGCCGGCCAGCAAGCAGCCGGCATCGCGCCGAGCAAGCACCAGAGCGCACTCGCAGCTTTCGAGTGCTTCATTTAGGCGCACACATCGCGCGAGACACGTCGAGCTTGCGAGTTGCGTTGAGCCTCTCGGTCTTGACCTCGACCTCGAGCGTCTGCGATCTTCACGCATTGGTCGCCGGCGATCGCCGTCTTGAATGGCTTTACTGCGCCTGCCAGCAAGTAGCGATCCGCCAGGTCGCCGAGTAGACCTCTTTGCCGGCCGCATCGGAGCCCTTCAGATGGATTCCCTTGATGATCTGGTGCCGATTGCCCACGTTCCTCGCGGACAGGCTCAGCTCGCCGTTGGCCAGGGCCATACCTTCGATTTCCACGCCGTCCTGCGGTTTGACGGGGCTATGAAAATTGGAGCACCGAAGCGTATGAGGAATGCAATCTGCACGCCCGGCTTCTCGGGGTCCTTGTTGGTGCCCGGGAGTTCCTCGATGAAGAGGCGATAGGTCTTTTCAGTGGGCACGACGGGCGTTTTTGTGCCGACCCGCACCACGCCCTCCTGCCCTGGCTCGATAGTGAGAATCCTGGGGAAAAATATCAGGTCGCGGGTTTCCGTGTACTGGTCTTTTCCAGTGGCATCCTGCGCCCAATCCATCGCCTGAAGCTGGAAGCTGAGTGGGGACTTGCCATCGTTGCGGACGGTCACCACGCCACTGCGGGCGGCGGCGCCCAGGTCAAGACGTGTTGGGTTGACCGTGAACTCGCCGGCCAGCGCCGCACCCGTCCATAGCAAGGCGCAACACAAGGCGACCAGCGTGCCCCTCCAATAGTTTCGTACCATTGCGTTAACCTAAGTAGCGGGAAGAATGGTTTGCGCTCAGGGCGTGAGGGTGACTATCAAACGATCGCGATAAGTCGCCCGCGACGGCGCCCAAGTACGCGCTGGCTTGCACCGTGCCTGTGAAGCTGGCGATCTTGTAGTTGTTGTTGCCCGGACCGGTGCTTGCCGCCTGCGATGGTCACCGGACCGATGGAGTAGCGCAATGGTCTCGGTGCCCAGGTCTCTTAGCATGGTGCGATTCCCGCGCTGTCCCTGATCTATCGTCACCAACATCGTCTGCGAGCCGTTGCAATCCCCGACCTCAACTTGCCCCGTCGCGGTTCTCAGGTCCCCCGACGCTGGGATTCATGCTCCCGAACGCAAGGCCGACGGTACCGCTGGCCCTGAACAGGCAATTGGTGCCGTTGCTGTAGGCGGGCGTTGTTGCCGCCATCAGCACGGCGGCGATGACGCACGCGAGGCTGGAAGGAAGGCTTTTCATGCTGGGTTTGGACTCGATCGTTGGGGTGCCTGGTGGAGTCAGGCAGCCCCAAGGTGATGTCGACCTGACTCAGTTGTCGATCGACAGGGTCACGGTTGTCCGTGTAGGCTACCTAGCGCTTCGCGGCTTGGACAGCGGCTTGCGTGACGGTGGCCGTCGCGACAACCTTCGAGCTGCCGGGGGTGACGTAGCCCTTGCCTGCCTCGGCGGTGCCCAGGCTGAACGTGTAGGGGATGGTGTTAGCGACCGTCGGTCAACGCGGTGCCGCCAGCCGTTCTGGTTATTACAGGCGTCAGGCCGTTGGTGCAGTTGTAGGTGATGTTGCCGGTGTTGGAGATGCCGGCTGCGCCCACTGTGGACGGGTTCAATGCGCCCAAAGCGATGATGGGCATGGTGGCTGCGTTGAACGTGCAGACCTTCGCGACACCGACGCCGTGACGTCCACCGTGGTAGTGCCGCCGGCGGCAGCCAAGCCGGCAATGGAAGCCAAGACGGCGGCAGCGATTGCCTTCAGGACGTTGCGATTGGTATTCATAAATGCTCCAAAAAATAAGTAATAGAAGTCACAAATTCGCCAAGAGCTACAAGACGGGTTTTTCGTTGTTCCAAGCCGAGATGTATCAAAAGGCAACTGAATAGTAACGCTTGTTGAGTAAGAAAACAACCAAAGCGACCAGGCAACTCATGTAAAGCGGGAAAACCCGTTAATAAGTCGCGACTTAGGCGCTTTTTCTGAAGTGGAACTGCTCATGAATGGGTCTAAGCTCTTGTTACAAATACCGACTTAAAGCCCTATGTCATCAATTCTAAGAATGCATCGCTGCGGATCAGCTTGAAATTGCTACGCGACCGTGTAACGCCCTGGACTTGTGGCGTATCCGCCTAATAGGTGGCTAAGACAGCGGGGCTACGCTCCGCCCAACGTCCATAAACCGGGGAAACCTATGCATGAGCTGCTCCACAGACTGGCGGTTGCGCTGCTACTGGTGGCGGGCGCACTGACTGCGTGCTCGCCCTTCGCGATAGGGCTGCCTCTCGATCCCCAAGCGGCCGGTCTGCTGGCGCACTGGCAGTTCATGCTGGTGCTGTTGGGAACGGGGCTGGTCATTGCCGCGTTCGTCGCCTCCTGGCGCCTGCCCGCGCTGGCTGCCGCGATCATCACCAAGGGCGCTTTCCTCGTCATCTCCCCCGACGCTGCTGTGCTGGAGGCCGGCTTGCTCCTGCTTCTCCTGGTCGCGGCAGTCGTCTTGGGTCGCGAGGCCTGGCAGGAAGCCCGCTGGGATCGTATGCTGCCATTACGTTCGGAGGGCTGATGCGCGTTCTGCTGGTGGAAGATGACGAGATGATCGGCCAGAGCCTGAAGCAGGCACTGGGCGGCAACGGCTGGTCGGTCGATTGGGTGAAGGACGGCCTGCTGGCGCAAAGCGCCCTCAGCGACGGCGGCTACGCCTGCGTGCTGCTCGATCTGGGCCTGCCCAAGCGGGATGGCATCGAGGTATTGCGCAAGGCGCGCAGCGAGGGCGACAACACGCCGGTGCTGGTGCTCACCGCCCGCGACGGACTGGACGACCGGATCACCGGCCTGGACATCGGCGCCGACGACTACCTGGTCAAGCCCTACGAGTTTCGCGAACTGCTGGCGCGTATGCGCGCCGTCATCAGGCGGCGCGACGGCGCGGCCCACTCCGTCATCGGCGGCGCCGACCTCCAGCTGGACATCACCACCCGCGAAGTGCTGGTGCAAGGCGAGCGTTCGCAACTCTCGGCGCGTGAGTTCGCGCTGTTGCATGCGCTGCTCGAGACGGCCCGGCGCCATCCTCTCGCGCGACCAGCTCGAAAGCCGCATCTATGGCTGGGGCGAGGAGGTCAGCAGCAACGCCGTGGACGTGTTGATCCACGGCATGCGCCGCAAGCTGGGCGCCGACACCATCCGCAATGTGCGCGGCCTGGGCTGGCGCATCGCGGCATCCAACGCAAACGGGACAAACGCCCCAGCGCCGGCGGGGAGCACGCCATGATGAAATTCCACAGTGCAGACGGCGCAGCCGGCCTGCACGGCTATCCGCGCGGCGCCGCGCCGCATCAGGGCTCGCGCTTCTTCCAGGTTTTCCCGGAGGGGCGCATGTGCTCGCTGAAGCGCGTGCTGCTGATGTGGCTGGTGCCCCTGTTCCTGATTGTCGGCGCCGCCTCCGCCGCCTTCTCGTACTGGAGCTACCGCGGCATGGTGGCGCGAGTTCATGGACAGCCAGATGGAGCAGATCGGCCAGTCCATCGCCGTGCAGGACGAGCCCGTGTTGCCGCCGTCGCCGTCGGCCGAGCGCATTCACAAGTGGGGTGCCTATGTCGTCCAGGTGTATGGCGCCGACGGTGCGCTGCTGGCCACCACGTATCCCAAGCTGGCCGCGGCCCGCCAGCAGCGGCCCGGTTTCGACGACGTGAAGGTGGACGACGCCGCTGTGGCGCGTTTATGCCACCGACCCCGCGCAGCACGGCGGCCGGAGTGTGCAGGTGATCCAGAGCGGGACGTTCCGCGCGCACCTGGCGGCCGAGCGGGCCGGCGCGGCGATCGCACCGGTGGTGATCCTGCTGCCGCTGGCCATCCTGATCCTGTGGGGTGTATCCGGCGCCATGTCGCGCGCGGTCCAGGACATCGGCCGGCAGGCCGCGCAGCAGGACGAGCACACCATTTCGGAAATTCCGCTCGAACGCGTGCCGCAGGAGCTCAAGCCGATGGTGGCGTCGTTCAACAGCCTGCTCACGCGGCTGCGGGATGCCTTCGCGACGCAGCGCCGCTTCGTGCAGGATGCGGCGCATGAATTGCGCACGCCGATCACGGCGGTGGCGCTGCAGCTGGAAAACGTGCGCGGCGACATGCCGGCCGGCGCCTGCAGGCAAAGCCTCGGGCAGCTCGAAGCCGGCGTGAGCCGCGCCCAGCGGCTGGTGGACCAATTGCTCAAGCTCTCGCGCCAGGAGGCGCCGGTGATGGAGGCTGCCGGTCCGGTCGACCTGCACGCGCAGTTGCACGAAAGCATGAACGCGCTGATCGCGCTGGCCGACCAGCGCAACATCGACCTGGGCCTGGTGGCCGCAACCGGAGGCGGCGCTCCGGCGCCGACGCTGCGCTGCGCGCCCGGCGACCTGCGCAGCGTGCTGGACAACCTGATCGAGAATGCCCTGCGCTACACGCCCGAGGGCGGCGTGGTGGACGTGCGGCTGGTCAGCGAGGGCGGGCGCAGCGCGGTTGAAGTGATAGACACCGGCCCGGGCATTCCTCCCGATCAGCTGGTGCGCGTCTTCGACCGTTTCTTCCGCGTGCCGGGCAGCCAGGTGCGCGGCAGCGGCCTGGGCCTGTCCATCGCGCAAGCTGCGGCCCAACGCTGCGGCCTGCGCATACTGCTGCGCAATCGCGAGGACCGCAGCGGCTTGGTCGCGCGCATCGAGCCCGCGTGAGGCGGGCGCGCTAATTCCCAGCTAAGCAAACCCTAAGGGCCGGCTAAGTGCCGGCGCCTACAGTGAGATCACGGTTGATGCTTGAACTTCACAAGACAAAGCAGAAGCCGAAGTTCTGGTCATCTACACACTCACTGAAAGGTCCTCATCATGAATTCCAAAGCCATCCTCGCCATCGCCGCTCTTGCCGCCGTTGCATCCACCGGTGTGCGCGCCGACGAAGCCGACGCCTCGCAGTACGCCGTGAAGTTCGAAGGCACCCGCACCCGCGCCGAAGTGAAGGCCGAAGCAGCCACGGTTTCCTCCACCCGCAGCATCGAGCCGGCCGGCTCGCGCGTTGCTGCCCAGCCGACGTCGAACCTGGACCCGAAGCTGGTGCGCGCAGAAGCCGCCGAAGCGGTTCGCCTGGGCCAAACCTCCCACGGTGAAATCGGCTACATGTAAGCCCTGCGCACCAAAGCAAACAACGCCCCTGCCCAGGGGCGTTTTTTTTTGGCCTGCGCATACTGCAGCGCAATCGTGAGGCCGCAGCGGGGGCGCTAATTCCCAGCTAAGCAAACCCTAAGGGCCGGCTAAGTGCCGGCGCCTACAGTGAGATCACGGTTGATGCTTGAACTTCACAAGACGAAGCAGCAGCCGAAATTCCGGTCATCGTCACACTCACTGAAAGGTCCTCATCATGAATTCCAAAGCCATCCTCGCCATCGCCGCTCTTGCCGCCGTTGCATCCACCGGTGTGCGCGCCGACGAAGCCGACGCCTCGCAGTTCGCCGTGAAGTTCGAAGGCACCCGCACCCGCGCCGAAGTGAAGGCCGAAGCAGCCACTGTTTCCTCCACCCGCAGCATCGAGCCGGCCGGCTCGCGCGTTGCGGCCCAGCCGAAGTCGAATCTGGACCCGAAGCTGGTGCGCGCAGAAGCCGCCGAAGCGGCTCGCCTGGGCCAAACCTCCCACGGTGAAATCGGCTACATGTAAGCCCTGCGCACCAATGCAAACAACGCCCCTGCCAGGGGCGTTTTTCTTTTTGGCAAAATTCCTCCCATGAGCCAAAAACAGACCCTCCCCTTCCAGGCCGAAGTCGCGCAGCTGCTGTACCTGGTCACGCACTCGCTGTATTCGAACAAGGAAATCTTCCTTCGCGAGCTGATCTCCAACGCCTCCGACGCCTGCGACAAGCTGCGCTTCGAAGCCCTGAACAACACCGGGCTGTACGAGGACGCGCCCAACCTGGAAGTCAGGGTGGGCTTCGACAAGGCGGCCCGGACCCTGACCATCACCGACAACGGCATCGGCCTGTCCCAGCAGGAAGCCATCGACAACCTGGGCACCATCGCCAAGAGCGGCACGCGCGAGTTCATGAACCGGCTGTCGGGCGACCAGAAGGCCGATGCCCAGCTGATCGGCCAGTTCGGCGTGGGCTTCTATTCCGGCTTCATCGTGGCCGACAAGATCACCGTGGAGTCGCGCCGCGCCGGCCTCAGGCCGAGGAGGGCGTGCGCTGGACCAGCGCGCGGCGCCGGCGACTTCGAAGTGGAGACCATCGACGCGGCCCGAGCGCGGCACCAGCGTCACGCTGCACCTGCGCGACGACGCCGCGGACTACCTTTCGACCTGGAAGCTCAAGTCCATCATCAGCAAGTACTCCGACCACATCTCCCTGCCCATCCTGATGCGCAAGGAAGAATGGAAGGAAGGCGAAGAGGGCAAGGGCGGCGAGATGGTGCTCACCGACGAGTGGGAAACCGTCAACCAGGCCAGCGCCCTGTGGAGCCGCCCGAAGAAGGACATCACGCCGGAGCAGTACCAGGAGTTCTACAAGCAGATCAGCCACGACCACGAGGCGCCGCTGGCCTGGGCGCACAACCGGGTGGAAGGCTCGACCGAGTACATCCAGCTGCTGTACATCCCGTCGCAGGCGCCGTTCGACCTGTGGAATCGCGAGAAGGCCGCGGGCGTCAAGCTCTACGTCAAGCGCGTCTTCATCATGGACGAGGCCGAGGCGCTGCTGCCCACCTACCTGCGCTTCGTCAAGGGCGTGATCGACTCGTCCGACCTGCCCCTGAACGTCAGCCGCGAGCTGCTGCAGGAAAGCCGCGACGTGAAGGCGATCCGCGAAGGCAGCACCAAGCGCGTGCTGGGCATGCTGGAAGACCTGGCCAAGCAGGAAAAAGACGAGAGCGCGACGGACGAGGACAAGGGCAAGTACGCCAAGTTCTACGCCGAGTTCGGCGCCGTTCTCAAGGAAGGCCTGGGCGAGGATTTCGCCAACCGCGAGCGCCTCGCCAAGCTGCTGCGCTTTGCCTCGACCAGCTCGGACGCGGTCAGCGTTTCGCTGGCCGACTACAAGGCGCGCATGAAGGAAGGCCAGGAGGCCATCTACTACATCACGGCCGACACGCTGGCCGCCGCGAAGAACAGCCCGCAGCTCGAGGTCTTCCGCAAGAAGGGCATCGAGGTGCTGCTGATGACCGACCGCGTGGACGAGTGGGCGCTCAACTACCTGCACGAGTTCGACGGCACGCCGCTGCAATCGGTGGCCAAGGGCGCGGTCGACCTGGGCAAGCTGCAGGACGAGGCCGAGAAGAAGGCCGCCGAGGAAGCGGCCGAAACCTTCAAGCCGGTGCTGGAGAAGCTCAAGGAAGCGCTCAAGGACAAGGCCGCAGGACGTGCGCGTCACCATCGCGCCTGGTCGATTCACCGGCCTGCCTGGTCGTCAGCGACGGCGGCATGAGCATGCAGCTGGCTCGCATGCTCAAGCAGGCCGGCCAGAAAGTGCCGGAGACCAAGCCGGTGCTGGAAGTCAACGCCGAGCACCCGCTGGTGAAGAAGCTCGAAGGCTCGGCGCACTTCGAGGACCTGGCCCACATCCTGTTCGACCAGGCGCTGCTGGCCGAGGGCGGCTTGCCGGAAGACCCGGCGGCCTATGTGAGGCGTGTCAACGCACTGCTGGTCTGTAGCGGGCTTGACCCGCAATCCATCGCGCAGATGGATGCGGACGAGTCGATGACAGCCTCAAGCGATCGAAGCCGCCGGCGGCGCGGATCGCCGCAGCGTGCGATCCGGCAAGCAAAGCGATGAAATCGGCCGCCGCGCGAGGCTCCTGCGCGCCGGCTGCAAACCGCCGCCGAGTAAACCGTGGCCAGTTCGAATTCGGGCGGCAGCATCCCGGCCAGTTGCACATTGGGCGTGTACAGGATTTCCGTGACCTGCGTGCAGCCAATGAGTCCGGCCTCGTCACACTGCGACATCTCCCGCATCGCCGTCGCGCCGTTCGGATAGGGCCGCAGCCGCGAGGCCAACTGCCTCGTCGATGCCCAGCGCCTTGAGCACCTTCATGAAATGGATGCCCGCGGTGGCCTTGAGTGGATCGGGGAAGTAGATGCCGTTCGCGGCGAGCAGCGCGGCTTTGAGCGACGCCGCAGTGGATACGTCGGGGACCGGCTGGCCCGACTTGATCGCGACGCCGGTTCGCACCACGCCCAGCGGCGTCTCGCTGCCCGCAACCACATGGCCCTGCGAGGCCAATTGATCGATCAGGGCCTGGGTCAGGATGACCAGGTCGCAAGGCTCACCGCTCAAGAGCTTGTCTTTCATGGTTCCGACTGCGCCGAAGCTGCCCGCGACGGCACAGCCACTTTCAGAAAGAAAGCGGTCCTTCAGCTGTTCGACGAGGCCTTGTGCGGCGCCGCCGCTGATCAACCGGATCTGACGTTGCACGCTACTCTGCCTTGATGTTGGCGGACTTGATGACACGCGCCCATTTGGCGATGTCGTCCTGGATGTACTTGTCGAATGCCGCGGGCGTCATCACCATCGGTGTCGCGCCTTGCTTGCCCCATTGCTGGCGCACCTCGGGCTGGCTCGCGATTTTCGATACTGCTTCGTTGAGCCGCTCGACCACGGCCCGCGGCGTGCCCTTGGGCGCCATCAAGCCGAGCCAGATCGTCGCCTCGTAGTTGGGCACGCCGGCCTCGTGCACCGTCGGCACGTCGGGCAACACGCTGGAGCGCTGCAAGCCGGTGGTGGCCAGCGCCTTGACCTTGCCGGCTTTGGCCTGTTCGGCCATGGTCGTCACAGCGTCGAACATCAGGTCCACCTGGCCGCCCATCACGTCGGTGCGCGCGCCCGAACTGCCGCGGTACGGGATGTGCACCAGGTAGACCCCCGACATGCTCTTGAACAGTTCACCGGCCATGTGATAGGGCGTGCCCGGCCCGGAGGAGGCGTAGTTCAACTTGCCCGGTCGATCCTTGGCCAGTTTGAGCAATTCCTTGATGTTCGAGGCCGGCAGCGATGGATGGGCCACCAGCACCAGGTCCGAATAGTTGATCGGCGCGATGCCGGCGAAATCGCGCGTCAGCGCGAACGGCTTGCTGGGCAACAGCGTTTCATTCACGGTGTGCGTGTTGGACATCAGCAGCAGCGTGTAGCCGTCGGGCGCGGCCTTGGCAACGATGTCGGTGCCGATCACCGAGCCGCCGCCCGGCTTGTTGTCGACGACGAAGGTCTGGCCCAGCGACTCCTGCAGCCGCTGCGAAAGAAAGCGGGCATAGTTGTCGGCCGGGCCGCCGGCGGCGAAGGGCACGACGATGCGGACTGGCCGGTTGGGATAGCCCTGGGCCAGCGCGGCACCGCAAAGCATCGCAAGCCCAACGCCGCCAAGAGGAAGCGGACAGTGCGTGGCAACATGGGTTTCTCCCGCGGTTACTCGACCTTGCCGATTTTCTTGACCACGTCGGCCATGCGCTTGACGTCGGCCTGCACGTACTTCTCGAAATCAGGCGTGTCCTGGTAGAGGATGGGGCTGCCGGCGTTGAGGATGACCTCCTTGACCTTGGGATCGTTCGCGGCCGCGCGGGCCGCGGCGCGCAGCCGCTGCGCGACGGGTTCTGGCGTGCCCGCCGGCACGAACAGCCCGGACCATTGCGCGTACTCGGCGTCGTAGCCCGCGTCCTTGAGCGCCGGCACGTCCGGCAGGGCATCGAGCTTGCCGTTGCCCCAATGGGCGAGCACCCGCACCTTGCCCGCCTTCACGTGCTGCACGACCGTGGCCGGCCCGGTCGACACCGCATCGATCTGGCCGCCCAGCAGCGCCACTATGGCCGGGGCGGCGCCCGTGAACGGCACGTGGGTCATCTTGATGCCTGCGTTCTGCGCCAGGATTTCCATCGGCACGTGCATGGTGCCGTAGTTGCCCGATGAGCCGTAGTTGATCGCGCCGGGCCGCTTCTTCGCGTCCTCGACAAAGTCCTTCGCGGTCTTCCACGGTGCCTCGGCCCGCACGGCCAGCACGGTGGGGTCGGCCGTGATGCGCGCGATCGGACGCAGCGAAGCGAAGCTGTACATGGGCGCACGGCCCAGCAGGGCGTCGGCTTCGGGGATCACGCTGTAGGAGGACAGCGCCAGCAGGACCGTATAGCCGTCGGGCGGCGATTTCGCCGCCAGCCCCATGCCGATGCCGCCGCCGGCGCCGCCCTTGTTCTCGATGACGACGGGTTGGCCCAGGTCGCGGGACATCGCCTCCGCGACGGGACGCGCGACGATGTCGGCCAGCCCGCCCGGCGGAAACGGAACGATCATCGTGATGGGCTTGGCGGGGTAGGGCGCCTGTGCGGCGGCGAACCCCGCAAACGAAAGGACCAAGGCGGCAAAGACGGAACGGCGTTGCATGTCGGGTCTCCTGTTTGTAGTTAGCATGCTACATTGACAAGACGCCAGCGAAGAGAGTTTTCCCCATGAACACCGTCAGCGCAACACCTCGAGTTCGTCGACATGCAGAAGCTCACATTGAGATTCTCATGCTCATCCGTTAATGGCTACACCACCAGCGGCGGCTCCGCCATCGCCTCGCACTGGTCCTGCAGCATCTGGATCTGCCCCTTCCAGTAGTCGCTGGAGCCGAACCAGGGGAAGTTGATCGGGAAGATCGGGTCGTCCCAGCGCCGCGCCAGCCAGGCGCTGTAGTGGATCAGCCGCAGCGTGCGCAGCGGCTCGATCAGCGCCAGTTCGCCGCGGTCGAACTCGCGGAACTGCTCGTAGCCGTCGAGCAGGGGGCCCGAGCTGCTGCTGTGCGCTGCTCGCGCTCGCCCGACAGCAGCATCCAGAGGTCCTGCACCGCGAAGCCGGTGCGCGCGTCGTCCAGGTCGACGAAGTGCGGGCCCCTGGGCCGGTCGGGCGTCCACAGGATGTTGCCGGGGTGGCAGTCGCCGTGCAGCCGCGACTCGCGCATGCCGCTGTGCCGTCCGGTCGCCCAGGGCGGTGGCCGCAATCATCGCAAGGCCTCGTCGCAGCGCTTTTCCCAGTCGCGACTGCACGTCCAGCGGCATCTTCTCGTTGCTCCAGCAGCCAGTCGCGCGGGGCGATGCCGAAGCTCTGCAGGTCCAGCGCCGGCCGCGCTCGAACGGCCGCGCCGCGCCCACCGTGTGGATGCGCGCCAGGAAGCGGCCGATCCATTCCAGCACCTCGAAGTCGTCCAGCTCCGGCGCGCGGCCGCCGCGGCGCGGGCTCACGCTGAAGTCGAAGCCGGCGAAGTGGTGCAGCGTGGCGCCGCTGCAGCACCAGCGGCGCCACGGCCGGAATCTCGGCGGCCACCAGTTCGGCCGCGAAGGCGTGCTCTTCCAGGATCTGCGCTTCGCTCCAGCGGCCGGGCCGGTAGAACTTGGCCACCACGGCCTGCTCCTCTGCTCCTCAGGTGGATCTGGTAGACGCGGTTCTCGTAGGAGCTCAGCGCCAGCAGGCGGCCGTCGCCGTACAGGCCGACGCTGGCCAGCGCGTCCAGCACCACGTCGGGCGTGAGGCTCATAGGGGTGGGGATGACATCCCTCGATTGTCCGCCCGTAGGCTACGTGAGCGACAGGATGTGCCCGCTGGCGCGGATCGCCGCGGCCCGCCAGCACCTGCGCGTACGCGGCCTGCACCGCTTCGGGGCCGCGGTGGTGCTGCACCTGGAGCCAGGGCGCGTCGCCGTCGCAGACCTTCGCGCTGAAGGCCGCCAGGCCTGGACCAGCCGCTTGCCCAATTCGGCGGCGCCCCATTCGGCCTGCGCTTCTTGACCTGCGCCGGCGCGAAGAACAGCGTGGCGCGCGGGCCGGGCAGGTCCTTGGCGCCGCCGCAGCTGCTCCACATGCGTGCCGCCGATCGAGCAGCTGTACTTGAGGTTGGCAAAGCGCGTGTGGATGCTGCGCCGCAGCTCGCGCATTGCCGGCGAAATCGATGTAGACGCAGGGCGTATCGGCGGGCACCTGGTCGAGCTCCTCGTAGGCGAGCACGCGGTGGTAGCAGCCCAGGCTTTCGCAGAACGCCCGGTTGGCCGGCGGACGTCAGGCCGACCACCTCGATGCCCGGTCGCTGGTGCAGCTGGAAGGCGGTGCCGTAGGCGGTCTTGCTCGACGCGCTGGACAGCAGCACCGTGCGGGCGCCGAAGAAGTCGTTGTCGGCCAGGAAATCGTCGATCAGCCAGGAGGTGATGAACAGCGGCCGCAGCAGCGCCTGCACGTCTTCGGTGTCGGCGCATGAGAACGGGTCGGCGCTGCAGCGCAAGTACTGGTTGTAGACCGCGTGCAGCGCGGCGCGGTGCGGCGCGGCGTCGCTGAAGCCGGAGGCCGTCAGGCGGTCGGGTTGCAGCACGGCCTGGTCGGACATGGGCCAGTAGCCGTAGAGCCGCTCGCCCACCGCCACGCCCGGATGCAGCGACTGCACGACGGTGGCGAAGCCCCACACCGGCACGATGCCCCAGCCTTGTTCGCCGGTCGGGATAGAACTGCCAGTAGTTCATCGCGTCGCCGAAGGCGGCGTAGGTGATGTTGTTGGAGGTCAGCGCGAAGGTCTCGACGCGCACGCGGACCTGGCCGTCGGCCAGCGGCGTCGTCTTCGCGGGTCTCGATGCGCGTGGTGCCCAGCTCGTCCTTGCGCACCAGGAGGGTGGTGGTGCTCATGGGGCACCCTAAACGAAACGGCCTGCCGGTTCAAACAGGCAGGCCGCTCGGCGACACCGGGTATCGTCATCCCGGGCTTGACCCGGGATCGCAGGCGACTGACGACCAGGCTTGATCGATCGACGTCGATGTTGCCGCGGGTGGCGTTGGAGTACGGGCACACCTTGTGCGCGGCGTCCACCAGGGCCTGGGCCGCGGCGCGGTCCATGCCGGGCAGGCTGACGTTCAGGCGGGCGGCGATGCCGTAGGCCGGCCGGGGATCGGGCCCAGGTCGACTTCAGCATCGACCGCCAGGTCGGCCGGCAGCGTGACCTTGATCTTGCCCGCAACCGCCTTCATCGCGCCGATGAAGCAGGCGGAGTAGCCGGCGGCGAACAGCTGCTCGGGGTTGGTGCCGGCTGCCGGGGTGCCGGGGGACGACAGCTTGACGTCGAGGCGCCGTCGTTGGTGCGCGAGGCGCCGTCGCGGCCACCGGTGGTGTGGGCTTTGGCGGTGTAGAGCACTTTGTCGAGTTGGGTCATGGTGGTTCCTTCGGGTTGAAGACTTCGTTTGAAGCGGTTTGAAAAGAGGGGAAGAGGTCAGCCGGCCAGGCGGTGGCGCAGCTCCTGGATCTGCCGCGTGAGCGCACCAGTTCGGGGATGGAGCACTGGGTGGCGGCCAGCATGCAGCCGGGAATCTTCTGGGCGCGGCCCTTGAGCTTGCGGCCCGCGGCGGTGAGGGTGATGTGCACGCGCCGCTCGTCCTCGATGCGCGGATGCGGGCCACCAGGCCGGCCGCCTCCAGGCGCTTGAGCAGCGGCGTCAGCGTGCCCGAGTCCAGCGACAGGCGCTCGCCCAGTTCGGAAACCGCCAGGCCGTCGCGCTCCCACAGCACCAGCAGCGTGAGGTACTGGGGATAGGTCAGGCCCAGCTCGTCGAGCAGCGGCTTGTACAGCTTGGTCATCGCCAGCGAAGCGGAATACAGCGCGAAGCACAGCTGGTTGTCCAGCAACAGTGCCTGTTCGGGGTCGATTTTTTGCGCCATGG
>CAVRNE010000039.1:0-71138 GCA_963722025.1 uncultured beta proteobacterium | reverse complement strand
GCGGCGGCTGCGGAAAGACTGGATACGCACCGTGACCTGTGGGTCTTTGATAACGCGCGCCAGGCGGCTCACCAGCAGTTCGGAGGCTTCGATTTCAGTCAGGCCTTCGACTTTCACCCGGCCCACATACGGAAAGGTCACCTCGCCCGTGGAACTGACGATGAAACCCGGTACGCTGCTGATGCCCGTGGGATCTGCCTGCTGGCTGATCACGGCGCCGGCCAACGGCAGCAACTCGGGGTGGTCGTACACCACGATGCTGATGACGTCGCTGGGGCCGATGGTGTAGGCCTTGGGTTCGGCGAACAGCTTGGCCACTTCGGGCGGTGTCTGGGTAGACCGGTTTTGATACTGTGCTTGCACCAGGGCGGGCGTGATGGGCGTGACTACGCCCTGGGGCGGGTTGTCTGCGTCGGCAGGGACGTCCTGGCCCAGGGTGACGCTGGTGCGCGTCTTCGGGTCCGCATAGTCGAAGCCCGGCGTGGTCACCACGGCGCAGCCGTGCACCAGCAATGCGCCGAGCACGGGCAGCACCATGCGGCGGGCGGCGGCCGCAAATTCACCTCTGGACATTGTTCCCCGTTCCTCTTATGTTACAAACTGTATAACTGTTAGCTTAGCGACGAGCTATTGCCCATACCGCGCGCGCTTGTTACGCTTGTTTTTGGCAAGCCGGCGCATTTATGCACGCATGTGGCTAGCGCGCCGCATCGCGGATGCGACGGATGTTGTCCTCGAAGTAGACCAAGCCCGACCGGTCGGAATTGAAAGTTTCGTCGAGCGACGGCGCGGGCGGCATGGTACCAAGACCGGTTCGCACTGGATTGCTCCCTCCCTCACGCAACGTGGTTTCCACCCCGTGAGTGAAGCGCGGCGTGCCCGTAACTTGCACATGCCACGCGGGCGCCATCTCGCGCCGGGGGCCAATGGGCACCGACAATTCAATGCGGGCCATGTTCCGGGTAGGGGAGTTTTCAAAGGCTGTGCGCCGGTAAAACACCCCCACGGCGACATCACTGAACCACTGGCGCAGGCCCAGCTGGAAGCCGCGGTCGTTGCCGAAGAACTGGCCCGCGGTACCTTCCAGGAAGGTGCGCGTGGCGGTCACGTTGTAGCGGTAGCTGGCCAGCACGGGCGTTGCGCGCCGCGGACCGGGCGAATCGAAGGCGCCGAATTCGGCGTGGCGGAACGAGCCTGCCTGTGCGGTCACACGGTGATGGCCGTCACCGGGTTCCCAGCGCACGCTGCCCAACACACCGTCGTAGTGGCTGCCGATCCGCCCCACGGTGGCCTGCGCGGTGACGCCGGCCAGGCCCCAGCGGCGGCTTTTGGCGTCGTCGCCTGGCGCCAGCCATGCTTCCAGGGGAATGCGCAGCATCTGTGTGAAGGCCAGGCGCTCCGTTTCTGATTGGATGCGGCGATAGCCGAAGAGGCCGGTGCGCTCGTAGTCGCTGCTGTTGGCTATGGGGATGTTGTACCGCCATTCGACGAAAGCGCCGCTCCACAGTGGCAATTCGAGGCCCGCGTTGATGCCGACCGAATAGTCCAGCGCGCCCACTTCTGAGCCAATGTTCGTTCGCAGTAACGGACTCAGGCGCACCCGCAGGGTTTCCCAGCTGGGTTGCAGCTTGCTCACTCGCCAAGCGGCGCCTTGGTGCAGGGGCTCCAGCGCACCAGTGCCCGGAGTGGACAGCTCGCCGGCGGTGCAGGTGACGGCCGCGTTGGCAATCCACTCGCGCAGGCAGTTGGCTTGGCCGGTTACGGCGACCAGCGGCATCTGGCGCTGCGTCAGGACCAGGCGGTAGGCGACAGGGCCGTCGCCCAGGGTGCGAGCAATGGCCCCAAGCGCTGCGCCCACCGCGTCGGCGGAGTTCCAGTTGTAGCTGGCGTTGTTGGCGCGCAAAGCAACCGAGCCATCGGGCATGACGCCGACCCAGATGTCTTCCAGCCCCTTGGCTTGCAATTCGGCAGCTACCGCGTCCAGTTGTTCTGGTGTGGCCGCAACTGGAACGGGGGCGGGCGCAGCCTTAGGGGCGGTGGCACCAGTTTCGGGAGTGGCCGCCGGCGGGAGGGTGCGGGCTTCGTAGACCGGCGCGGGCGGTTGGGTGCCGGAAAGCGGGGGCAGTGGTGCCTTCGCAGGGGTGCCGGGCAGGTCCGGCACCTTGTACAAGGGAATCGAGATTCCCGCCGTGAACCAGGACTTTTGCGTCAGGGGTGTGTCGGTCAGCCGCTGGTTGGCGCCCACATACGCGTCCATCCGTCGAGAATCCACTCCTTGGGTGCGAACAAGCGTACGCCCGCCCAAGACTCGCCGTCGCTGTACTCGAGGTGTCCACGGATCCACGGCAGCGGCGTCCACGCTGCGGCGGCAAAGGGACCATCCAAGGGCGAGCGCGAGTTGTTGATGCCCTCGCCGCTGCGCTTTGCAAGGCCGGCGCTGACCTCGACGGGGCCTTCGTTGTACGTCAGTACACCGTAGTAGGTGCGAAAGTAGGTGACGGCGCCGCCTATGTCTGTGGCGCCGGCGGCGATTCGAAAACGACCGGCCGCATCCAGGCCAATCCCGCCCTTTGCGGATGCGGACAGGTCGCGCACACCGCAATTTTGCGTAAAGCAATTGCTGTGCAGATCGTTGGCAGCCAAGCGACCGCTGATCTCCAGGTTGGGCAACAGGCCGAATCCCAGCACGTAGTTGTGCCCGTTGGGGTTTTGCACGATGCCCGGGAGTTGGTTTTCGTAGCTCGCTTCAGCACGCCCCCATCCCAGCAAGTGGGCGTTGGGCGTAATGCCCATGCCGGTATACCCGGCAGAGGTCATTGTTGTGTCAATAGCGAAGGCGGTGGAAAGTGGGGACGCCGCAACGGCGAAAAGAAAACAGCGCAGCGAATTCATGGGAAACGGGATGTTACTTGAGCAGGAAGTCGTTTTTTGCCGATCTCTACGGAATGAGTGAGATACTTGGCATTGATGGGCTGTTTACCGACAGTAACTTCCTGTATCCCTTCATTCTTTGTTCAACTCAACTGGAAATTCTCGAATCATGGGTAAAGCTTCACACGTCTTGCTGGCCGTCGCGGCTGCTGTAGTTTTAGGCGCTTGCGGTGGCGGTGGCGGTGGCGGTGGTAATTCACCCCTGGTCGCGTCGGCCGATACGACTGTGGGGGTGTCACCCACCATCACTGGCGCCGTGGTGAGCACGGCGTTCGCGTTCCCCTCGGGCGTTACTTCTTCGGTACCACGTCGACCACCACGGTCGCGTTCAACGACACCTCCGCCACCCCGGCGTTCACCATTTCGTCGGGCGGCAACACTGCAACCGGCACGACGACCTTCGGTTCGTGCATCTTCACGATCACCTCGTCGACCTTCGACGCATCGTCGCCCTTGGCTGTGGGCAACACCATCACGGTCAACCCCTGCAACATCACGGTCGATACTAGCGGTCAGGTCGCCAATGGCCAAGGCCAGACGAGCAACGTGGCGCTCGTACTGGGTAAGGCTGCATCGTCAGGAACCGCAGTCACCGTTGGAGTCACCGCCGAGTGGAGAGGTCACGCTGAAGGGCACGGCCGTGGGCTCGATCACCCTGCAGGCCGTCACCGGCACATCTTGAGCTGCTCTAGTTTGAACTGATGAGCTAGGTTAGGATCGGGGGGTGCCCAATTTCTTGTCCCACTGGTTCCTGGCCGACCCTCGCCGCCTCTGTGTGTTGGGGGTATGGCTGTACCTGGTTGGCACAGCGACCCTGTTTCTTTCACTCATCGACGGCATGGCGCTCACCGGCTTGACCGGTGGGTTCCTGCTGGCATGGTGTGGGGGCTGGGCAAAAGAGTCTGGACGAGATAACTTTCGTCGCCACCGGCTTCGCGCGCTCCGCATTTCCGTGGAAGCCGACGAGCCCGTCACGTTGGCCGGACCGATCCACTGATTGCCGAAATGACAACGGCCGCTTTGAGCGCGGCCGTTGCATGTGAGGCTCTCTCATCGCTTTCGCGACTTTCCCACTCCAGGTGGGACCCTTTCGGGGCGGCGCTACCTTTTTCACTCACAAATACGGTAGATCTTGCGGTCACTTTAGCCCGCGACAAGCGGCGGTTCAAGCTCATGGGCGCAATTCACTCCTCACGCAAGCCACTGTGAAAACGGCCCAGAACGGCTTGAAAAGATAGCTCATCAAAGTGCGCTCGCCCGTCTTGACGAACAGCTCCGCAGGCATGCCGGGTCGCAGTGCAAGCCTTTGAGCATGGTCATCCCCTGGGATGTCACCTGCGCCTGAAGCTTGAAATAGGGAATGCCGGTGCGCTCATCGACAAACCTGTCGGGCGAAACCAGCGTCACGCGTGCCGGGATATGGCGCGCTGGCCTGATTGAACGCCGTCGGCACCTGGCCTTCGACAACTTGGGGGCCTCGGTCAAGATGTCGCCGTCGCAGGCTAGGCACGGATTAGACAGCCGCCAAGCCGAATGCACGCGGCTGACCTACATCGCATAGTAGATATGTCCCCCTGAAAGTCACAGCCTTTGACCATGGTCAGCTCTCTCGGCACCGGGAAGATAGTGCCTTGCCTTAAATAGGGAGCAGACGCATGAACATCGGTTTGCCTGTTTGCGTAATTGCCGCCGCTGCGCTTTTGCTTGGCTGCGGCGGAGGCGGAGGCGGTGAAGTTCAGTCGCCGCTCGCTGCCGCATCGACCGAAATGTTCCCGCTTAGCCAAGCTTGGCAAAACTACTTGACTGAGACCCAGAACAAAACGCCATTCACGCTATTGGCGACTGTGAAAGGACAAGACATTCCTGGAGCCGGAACCCTGACCACAGCTGTCGGTACAGAGAGCAGGAGCGAAAACAATGTACCCATCACATACCAATTCAAGAGGACTATTCATTCCATTGGCATTCAAGATCGGGGAGTCACAAGAACAACGATTACAAGCTCATCCCTTTACTTCGATGGAGCTACTCCGCTATTTTCTGTAACCCAAGCTTCAGGCTTTGTCATTTACTCTGCAATAAATCCACCCGTGACCATACCTTCAACTGGACGAGTCGGCGACAGCGGTGATTTGTTCACTGCCACGGTCTATCGCGATAGTCCAACTGGCGCCAAGTACGGTTCGACAACTTATCGCTATTCGCTAGAAGCGGACACCTCTCAGACTGCGTTACTAGTCATCACGTCAAAATATGTAGGCGTACCTGCGCCAGTAGACGACAGCACAGTTGAGACCTACCGAATTGACACACAGGGGACCTTACAGCGCGTTAGCGAGGTATACGCGTCCACCGCCCAGGACGCAGTCGTTACCATCACCTACTAGGGATGCATTGATTAGGTCGGCGCCAGGTCGCCCTTAGCCGAATCGACAACGGCCGCTTTGAGTGCGGCCGTTGCATGTGAGGCTCTCTCATCGCATTCGCGACTTCCCACTCCAGGTGGGACCCTTTCGGGGCGGCGCTACCTTTTTCACTCACAAATACGCGCGCGCGACCGTCCCGTCACAGGGCGTTAACCCCATATTTGTAACAGTATTTACAATAATTCCCAGAATGTTATATAGTACTGATACCGTTTGTAACATCAGGACCGAAACACATGGCCTCAACCCACTTTGTCAAGCAGAAGCTACCCGCTTCTCTTTCCATACTGTTTTCGCTCGTCCTCGCGGGCTGCGGGGGGGGTGGTGGAGATGGTTCTCCTGCCGCTGCCCCGATAGTCGCAGGAGCGCCTGGGCTTGCGCCTGCACCGGCACCGGCCCCGACGGATTCACCTGCACCTGCACCGTCGACGGACTCACCTGCACCTGCACCGTCGACGGATTCACCTGCACCGTCCCCGACGCCTGCGCCGACACCTGCACCGACGCCTCCGCACCGCACCGACGCCTGCGCCGACACCTGCGCCGACACCTGCACCTGCACCGGCCGTTGATACCGATCTCGACACCATTCTTGATGCGGTCGACAACTGCCCCACGGTGGCCAATCCCGACCAGCCCGACAGCAACCCCGATGGCCGAGGCGACGCGTGTGTCGATCCCACGGCTGTCATAGGTTCCGGCGCGACTATTGACCCCAGCGCGACTATTGGCGCAGGCGCGAATATTGGCGCCGGCGTAACCATTGGCGCATTTGCCAAGATCGGCAAGAACGTCACAATTGGGGCCGGCAGCTCCATTGGGGACTACACCGAGTTGGACAAAGATGTGATCGTGGGCACGAACACCCACATCGGGAGTCACTCCAAGTTGGACCAGAGCGATTGGATTGGCAACAACGTTGTGATCGGGAACTGGATCCACATCGGCCAGGAGTCAGTGGTTTGCAGTGTCGCCAAAGTCCTCTCCCCCGACGGCGCCCCCGTCGACCCCACCGCCTACTTCGTCACCCTGGGCAGGTACGCGCTGATCCAGACGAGCCAGACCGTCTCGCAAGACACGTCGGGCGGAGCCACAGCCCCCTTGCCGAACCTGTGCAACTGAGCGTGATGTCTCAGTAGGTTGTTCATCCGTCCTCGACCTGGGAAGCTGTGGTTACCAAGCCCAGCAACACAGATCAGAGACACGGATGAACAGTCATGAGCATCACGTGCAGCAGTTCAGGGAACTTGCCCCCGCGCTCACTTAGCCAACCTTGGCTTCGCGCGGTGGAGAGCGTGCAGCGCTAGTAGCGCTGCAGCTTGCGCGTGAGGTGCGGGAAAACCTTGCCGACTTTGGCCGTCACGTAGTCACCGTAGGTGCCCTGGAACGACTGCAGGTTGGCGCCGTCCCAGCGCCGGCCGCTGTCGTCCTGGCCGGCGCCGGCGCCCGGCACCGGTTCATCACGGTGTCGAAATCGGGATCGAAGAACAGCGGGATGGACAGCCGGTCGCGGCCGCTGGTGTTGACGGTGACGCGGTGCGGCACGCGAGCGGTAGCGGCCCCCCGTCATGCGATCGAGCATGTCGCCGATGTTGCAGACGAAGGTGCCCGGGATCGGCGGCGCGTCCATCCAGCCGTCGTCGGTGCGCACCTGCAGCCCGCCGACGTCGTCCTGCCACAGCATGGTCAGCAGGCCGTAGTCGGTGTGCTCGCCGACGCCCCATTGCGCCGGCACGTCCGGCGGGCACCGGCCGGCTGGATAGTTGAAGAGGCGCAGCAGCAGCAGCGGATCGGCGTGCCGTGCTCGTCGAACCAGTGCTCGGGCAGGCCCAGGCCGAGCGCGATGCCGCGCATCAGCGCGTGGCCCAGGCCCTCCAGCGCAGTCGATGTAGGCCAGCACGGTGTCGCGGAAGCCGGGATCTCCGGCCACAGGTTGGCGCCGTGCAGGATCACGCCGTCGCGCACGCGCGGATGTTCCGGCGCCAGCTCGCTGCCGAGGTACAGGCCCTCCTTCCAGTCGGGCCGCCCGGACGTGAGCTCGCCGCCCGGCGGGAAAGTAGCCGCGCCAGGCGGTGCCGCCGGCGGACATGGGGATGCGCATCTTCTCCGCCTCGTCCTGCGCGAAGAAGGAGCGGGCCAGGCGCACGACCTCGGCCACGAGCCGTTCGTCCACGCCGTGCCTGGCAGCATAGAAAAAACCCCAGGCGCGTGCGGCAGCGTCGATCTCGCGCGCGACCGCCACGCGTTGTTCCGCGGTACTCGACGGATCGATGAGGGCGCCGACGTCGATAAGGGGGGGACGGGCCATGGAGTTGCAACAGTCACTAGGGCCGAATGCGAAGGAAATCATGGCGGACATTCCGAATTACACGGACACGCAGCCTGTGATCTGGATCAGTGAGGTGGTGGTGGAGAGAAGCTGAAGGTCAATCGACACAAGCGCCCGCATTCAGTCCAGCAGCCCCGCAACGAAAGCGTCGATGTCCCCGGCCAGCAGATATGCCACGGCACAGGAAAGTGCCGGGTCGCTCATCTTGAGCGCCTTGCAGCGTCCGGGGTCCACGCGCGCCTTGGCCATGCGCAGCGGGTCGACATCTGCCGGACCATGCCCGCCGGCGGACGCGGCTCGCGCAGGCTCGCTCCTCGCCGAGGCAAGCAGTTCGATGTCCGGAGCGACCCCGATTCGATGTACCGTTTTCCCGGAAGGTCCGTGATAGATGGCTGTCGTCAGCTTGAGCGCACCTTTGTGCTCGCCCAGGGAAAAGGTCGTCTGGACGCTGCCCTTTCCGAAGCTTCGCTGACCCATCACCGTCGCGCGGCCGTTGTGCTGCAATGCGTCCGCGACGAGTTCGGAGGCGGACGCGGAGCGTCCGTCGATAAGAACTACCATCGGCAAGTCCGCGAACAGTTCGTCGGCGTCAGCATGCCAGACGCGCCGCCGGGCCGGCGTGCTGCCGCGCACCGAAACGATTTCACCTTCCCCCAGGAAGGCATCCGCGACCCTCACAGCTTCACGCAGCAGTCCGCCGGGATTGCCCCGCAAGTCGAGAATCACCGCTCGCGGCTGCCTCTGGGTTGTGGCGTCCGCGATGGCTTGCGCCAGTGACGCCGCCGCCGCACTGCTGAAGCCCGCAAGGCGAAGCACTAGGACCTCGCCTTCCATGCTCCAACGCAACAGCTGCCTGCGGATGGTATCGCGAGTGAGCGAGACCGTGAACTCATGGGCGATGCCCGCTCGCTGGATCGTGATCGACACCGGCGTGCCAGGCTGGCCGCGCATTCGCGCAATCGCATCAGCTAGCGGAAGGCCACCAATCGGTTTGTCGTCCACCCGCACGATCAGGTCTCCCGACGCGAGGCCAGCGCGCGCCGCTGGGCTGTCGGGCATTGGGGCCACCACGCGCACGGCACCCTCGCTGGGTTCAACTTCCAGTCCCAAGCCGCCGAAGCTGCCGCCCGAGTCGCCGGGTTCGTTGCTGTGCGCCCGCGCCTCGAGGTAGCGGGAATGCGGATCGAGCGTGCGCAAGGCCTCGTTGATTGCCTTCTTGAAGACCTCCACCGGATCGCCGCCGCCCAGCGGCAGCGGCTCTATCACGTTCATGGCGACGGCAGCGAGGGCAGCCAAATCGACATCCGCCGCATGGCTGAGCTTGACCCGTTGCAGCACAGTCGCCAGAAGCTCGCGATACAGGTCCGCCAGCTCACCGGCTGCGACCGACCGCGCGTAAGCATCCTGCAAGGAGGTGACTGCTTCGTCGTCAGCCGTCGCGGATGGCGAAGCGGCAAGTGAGGCGCTGCCGGCAAAGAGCAGGCAGGCTGCTGCGAACGCGCGAAGTGAGAATAAGTGACTCATCGCCGGCCAGTGAAGCGTTGAGAGGCACAGTATGGCACTGTCAAGGGGTATGGCACTGTCCAGGTTCGCATGTACGGCGGTTCCTAGCGGTCACCCGCCGCGTTGTGCAAGCGGCGCATTGCCCCTGGATCGCCAAACCAATAAAAAAAGCCCCGGTCCGAAGACTGGGGCTTAAAGGATCCCTGAACCCGTGAGGGTGTCGAAAGGACCCGAGGAGACAACCTGAAGAAATCTCGCTGTCACAAGATTGTGGTGTAGCTCCGTATCTTGTAGCGTTCCCGCTCCACTTTGGGTGGAGTCGGGAATACCAGGGACGATTAGCGCTTCTTGGCGGCGTTCACGGCCTGGTTGGCCACGGCGTTGAAGTTGGATTCGGCGACGTCGGACGCTTGCTTGACAGCCTTTTGCACCGATTCCAGGGCGTTGTTGCCGGCGGCAACGGCGCTCTTGAACACGGCGACGGCGGTTTCGCTGCCGGCGGGTGCGTTCTTGGCGGCGTTGTCCACGACGGCCAGGAACTTCTTCTGGGCTTCAGCAGCTTGGCCTTCGAAAGCCTTGCCGAACTCGGCGCCGGTGCTGGAAGCGATGTCATACAGATGACGGCTGTAAGCGGCGGTCTTCTCGGCCAGGGGCTGGAACAGGGCAGCTTGCAGGGCCAGCAGCTCTTGCACGTCCTTGACGGCCAGCAGGGATTGCGTCGTGTCGGCGGCTTCGCCCAGGGCGGCCTTGGAGGCGGTCAGGTTCAGCTCGACGAGCTTCTCGACGCCTGCGAAAGCTTTGTTGGTCAGGCCGAAGAGGGTTTCGACAGAGGCTTTTTGCGAGGCCAGGACTTGTTCAGCGGTCAACATACGTAAATTTCTCCATTTGGTTTAGATGGCTCTGAACTGTGGGGCCGGGGCCCGTTTTGTTGCAGTGCAGCATGGGTTGGAGTATAGAGATGACTGGGCAGGCTTTGCAAGCATCTTTTGCTGCATTGCAGCATTTTAGTATTGCTCGCCTAAAACCCCGGCCATGACACATGGCGGGAACGATTCAGCGCGCTATCCGCAGCCTCGCTACTGAACCAGGCACCGCTGGCAATAGGCTTCTCCCATGCGTCGCGTGCACTCGTCCTGCAGCCCGATGGACGAGCGCTGCCGGAAGTAGCCGCTGTACGGCTGGCACTGCGGATCCGCCTCCATGGCGGCGATAGGGTTGCCTTGCGGCGCCGTGCAGCCGATCGAAAGCAGGGCGGCCGCGACGGTGAGGAAGGAGCGGATGTTCATAACCACCTCGTGGGCTGGGCCGCCAGCTTACACCCGGCGGGGGCAGCTCAGCGCTCCTTGAGGAGGACTAGCATCGCGTCGCCCTTCAATCCACTGAACCGTACACGAGATGGCGGAACTGGGTGAGCAGCATAGACCCACTTATGCGGGTCTGTGATGCCTCATCGTCGGCTGACTCGTGTTGCCGGCGCCAGGGTTCATGACTAAAAACTGCAGCCCTGGCTAGCATTGGAGCAATGAGGCTCGATCCCTATGTACAGGTCGACGGGACGCCCTTCACGCTCTCTGGCGAGGACGTGCTGCGCGCACGCGGCAAACCTTGGCGCGCTCTGCGGAACGGCGTGGGCCTCAACGAAATGGACTACGGCGACGTGGTGTATCGCTTTCAGGACTGCGGGCGCCTGGAGGAGATCACGCTGGAGGCTGAGGTGGTGAACATTGGCAATCTCGCCGTGCCCTTCGCGAATCTCGCCGCCTTCATCCGCACTCACGACCCAGGGTCGTTCGAGCGCGCACGATTCCTGATCAGCCCGCAGTTCGGTTTGGCCTTCGATCCTTCGGAGCCGTTTTGGGTGACGGCATTGGCGCGGCATTGTTTAACGGAATGGAGGAGCCTGGGTGAGGCTTGACAGGCGGGCGGCTGCTTCGGGTCGTGTGCGGACATCAGCGCGTCGAACCACGAACTCTTCTGCGAAGCGAGGACTATGATGAATCCGGCTCATCCGGCTCATCCGGCTCATCCGGCTTGCCGCTCGTATGCTGCAGGCTGATTTGCATCAGCAAGGAGACATCACGATGGACCTCGGACTCAAAGGCAAGCGGGCACTCATCACGGGCGGCACCAAGGGCATCGGTCGAGCCATCGCCGATACCTTCGCGGATGAAGGAGCCGGCGTCTCGCTCTGCGCGCGCAACCAAGGCGATGTCGAGGCCGCGGTGGCCGCGCTGAAGAAGAAGGGCGTGCCGGCCTTCGGTCGCGCGGTCGACGTCTCCGACGCCAGCGCCTTGAACGTCTGGATCACGGCCAGCGCCGAGGCGCTGGGCGGCATCGACGTGCTGGTGTGCAACGTCAGCGCCCTGGCCGTCGGCGACTCGCCCGACACCTGGGCGAAGTCGTTCGCCACCGACATGATGCACGTGGTCAACGCAGTGGCCGCCGCGGTGCCCTTCCTCGAAAAGTCGGACAGCGGCTCGATCGTGCTCATTTCCAGCGTCTCGGGCTTCGAGGTCGACTTCGCCGCGGGCTCCTATGGCGCCACCAAGGCCGCGCTGATCCACTACGCCAAGGGCCTGAGCCGCAAGCTCGTCGACCACGGCATCCGCGTCAACAGCGTGTCACCCGGCAACACCTACTTTGAAGGCGGCATCTGGCAGAACATCGAGAAGAACATGCCCGACCTGTTCGCGTCGACGCTCAAGGTCAACCCCACTCACAAGTTCGGCACCGCGCAGGAGGTGGCCAACGGCGTGGTGTTCATCGCCAGCCCCGCCGCAAGCCGCATCTCCGGCGCCAACCTGGTGATCGACGGCGCGCTCACCGTTGCCGTGTGAAGGAGCAAGCCATGGGTGCACTGGCTGGTTACACAATCCACAAGGACCATATCCATCACGGCTGGAACAACGCCTTCGCGCCCTGCCTGCATATCGCGCCGGGCGAGACCATCGAGTTCCAGACGGTCGATGCGTCATCCGGGCAGCTGACGCGCGAGTCGACAGCCGCCGATCTCGAGCGGCTCGACCTCGCGCGCGTCAACCCGGTCACCGGCCCGGTCTACATCGACGGCGCCGAGCCGGGCGATGCGCTGAAGGTGACCGTGCTGTCGCTGCGGCCCTCGGGCTGGGGCTGGACGGGCAACATCCCCGGCTTCGGGCTGCTGAGCGAACAGTTCCCGAACGCCCGCCTGCATCACTGGAACTACGACACGGGCCTGGCGCCGGCGATGTACGGACCTGGCGGCCGCGTGCCGCTGCGGCCGTTCACCGGAACGATCGGCGTCGCTCCTGCGGCTCCGGGGCTGCACAGCATCATTCCGCCGCGCAACGTGGGCGGCAACATGGATGCACGCGACATCGCCGAGGGCACCGAGCTGTACTTGCCGATCGAGGTGCCGGGCGCACTCTTCTCCGTGGGTGACACACATGCGGCGCAAGGCGACGGCGAGGTCTGCGGCACCGCGATCGAAAGCCCGATCGATGTCGTGCTGAAGTTCGACCTGGTGAAGGGCGCGCGGCTGCGCATGCCGCGCTACGTGGTGCCCGGCCCGGTGACGAACCACTTCGACCGCAACGGCTACGAGGTGACGACCGGCATCGGCCCGGACCTGATGCAGGGCGCCCGCGTGGCCGTGTCCGAGATGATCGAGCTGCTCAGCAAGCGCTACGGCTACGAGCCGGTCGACGCGTACATGCTGTGCAGCGTGTGCGCCGACCTTCGCATCAGCTCCATCGTCGATGTGCCCAACTGGGTGGTGTCGTACTACTTTCCGCGGGTGGTGATCGAATAGGGCATCGAGATGAATTCGGCCATAGCGGTATCCCAGTTGGACTTGAAGCCAAGGCCTGCCGGAGGCGCCGTACGTCCGTGGCTCGTCCGTAGATAATTCGCTGTCAACAACGGAGATGATTCATTGAAGGAAGAGGCTGTGATTGGGGCAGCGGCGCCTGCTTGCTTCGCCGAGACCCGCGCGCCAGCGGGGGTCGGCGAGGAGGCGCTGAAGCAGGTGCAGGACTTGTTCAATTCGTTCCAGCGCCAGATTGTTCGGGAACGACATTCCAAGCCGATTCAAGAGCAGTTGTCGTTTGACTTCTTGGCCGATCCAGAGCTCATGAAGTGAGTTACGCCAAGAGAGGCAGTACTGATTTCTGTCCCGCGGAGACCAGCCTGCCAATCGAGCGACTCCACCTTGCCGGCCGACGGCTCGAATGCTTGAATGCAAAACCAGCTGATGAGCTGGCGTTGTGCTGATTTGGTGGCTGGCTGACACGCGCGCGCAACGCGCCTGGAATGTTGTGGCGCGTGAGCCGCCGCCATCCAGCCATCGGCACGGACTCCGCGGCTCGACAGTCCTGCTCGAGACGGAAGGGAATTATTCGCCGCTTTGAACCGTTTGGCGTCGTGCCGGAACTAACGAGGGTAACGAAAGGCGCCGATGGCCCATGGCCGGACCGACGCGATTGGCGAGGACACAGACACGGCCTTCGCAGCACGAGCAGTGTCCAGATCCGAGCGCGACGAAGCTCGGCTCCTGGGTCGCGTCTGTGCGGGAGACTTGCGCGCGTTCGAGGAGTTGTACCGCGCCTACTACCCGAGGTTGATGCGTTTCCTGGAGCGCGTGACGCGGCGCCCCGGCATCGTCGAAGAGGTGCTCAACGACACGATGCTCGTCGTCTGGAATAGCGCGGAAGCCTACAACGGCGGCTCCAAGGTATCGACCTGGATTTTCGCCATCGCGTATCGCAAGGCGCTCAAGGCACTGCGGCGGTTCGACGACCCAGTGGATGACGAGCCGAACGAGACGCTGGTGGACCTTAAACCGGGACCTGACGTTCTGCTGGACCTGTGGCAATTGCGCGAGACCCTCACCAAGGCGCTCGAGGGCTTGTCGCCCGAGCACCGTGCCGTGGTCGAGCTCACCTATTTCCACGGCCTGGGATACAGGGAGATCGCACAGATCGTCTCCTGCCCCGTGGACACGGTCAAGACGCGCATGTTCCACGCACGCAGGAGGCTGCGGGCGATGCTCGCCGGGAGCCTGAAGGATTGGCTATGACACTCGTTCGCCTGGATACCGACCCCCACTTCGCCGTGCAGAGGCTGTTGCCCTGGTATGCGGCGAACCAAATCGATGCCGCCGATGCGGCGCAGGTCGAAGCGCATCTTGCGGCTTGTTTAAGCTGCAGGGCAGAACTCGAGCTCGAGCGCAGGTTGCAGGCGGCTTCGCCGGTGTCGGTGGCGCCGGGCGATGTGGATCGCGGGTGGGCCAGGATGCTTGAGCTGATCCGAACCACATCGCGCCCCGTCCAGCCCGCTGCGGCGCCCTGGCTGCGATGGGTGCTGGGAGCCCAGCTAGCAATCATCGCCGTGCTTGCCGTCATGGTTGCCTTGCCGCATACCGCTGGCGATGCCTATCGCGCCTTGGGGTCGCCAGGCGCCGCCGCGACGGCCAACGCTGTGGTGATGTTCACGCCCGACGCGACCGAGCAGGAGATTCGAAGCGCACTGCGCGCCAGTGGCGCACGATTCGTCGACGGGCCTACAGCCAGCAACGCCTACCTGCTGAGCATGCGGGACGACGATCACGCCGGCGCGATCACGCGGCTGCGGGCGCAGCCCGCGGTATTGCTCGCCGAATCGCTGGACGCGAAGCCCGGACCATGACACGCGCGTTCGTGGCCGCGCTGCTGTGGTTGGCGGCCTTCTGTGCGGGTGCGGCCTGGGCGGCGCACGATGACGCGGAGGACGCGAGGCAGGAAATTTTGGTCTTGCTCAAGCTGCCGTCGGAGCATTTCCGGCCCGATGTCGCTTACTCGAGCGGCTACGGTGCTGACATGGGTCGCGCGTCGCGCCGTGCGCTGGCGTCACGACTGGCCCGCGAGCACGGCTTGGTCATGGTGACGGGCTGGCCCATGCCCCTGCTGGGCGTCGACTGCTACGTGATGAAGATCCCGCCCGGCCGCAGTCCGGACCGCACACCCGATCAGCTGGCCGAAGCGCTCTCGCGCGATGTACGGGTTGCCGGGGCCCAGCCGATGAATATCTTTCGAACGCATGCACGCGAGTCGAATCCAGCGCTCGGCCACAACGATCCCCTTTATCGCTTGCAGCCGGCAGCGCGAGCGTGGCGTCTGGCCGAGCTGCATGAGCTGGCCACAGGCCGGGGTGTCAGCGTGGCCGTGGTGGACAGCGGTGTGGAGCAGGCGCATCCCGACCTGGCCGGGCAAGTCAGCGTGGCTGAGAACTTCGTCGAGGGCCAGACTTATGCAGTCGAGCAGCACGGCACCGCAGTCGCCGGCATCATCGGTGCGCGCGCGGATAACGGCGTCGGCATCACCGGCATTGCCCCGCAGGCGACGCTGATGGCCCTGCGGGCCTGCTGGCAAAAGTCGGCGAAGGAGACGCTGTGCACGAGCCTGAGTTTGGCCAAAGCACTGCACTTCGCGATCACGCACAAGGCTGCGGTCGTCAACGTCAGCCTGAGCGGGCCGCAGGACAGGCTCCTGGGACAACTGATCGAGCTCGCGTTGTCTCGCGGGATCACCGTCGTCGCCGCGGCGGATCCGGCATCGCCGGACGGCGGCTTCCCGGCGTCTCACGCTGGCGTCTGGGCAGTAACCGACCACGCCTCAGGCCAGGGCGCACATGTGCTGCTCGCCCCGGGGCAAGACACACCGACGACCGCCCCCGGCGGTGGCTGGCAGATGGTCAGTGGCAGCTCCTATGCCGCCGCGCACGTTGCCGGCCTCGCAGCACTGCTGCACGAACTCGGCGGCGCGCAGGGCGCCGTGCCCATCCATCAAGTATTGGTACAACTTGCTTCCGGCGACATCGATACCTGCGCGACACTCATGCGCGTGGTCGGACCGCGGGAGTGTTCATGCGCCAGCAAGCTTTCTCGCGCTGCCTCGGCACCAGCCACCGCCCCAGGACTCAAACAACCATAATGTGCTGACACTGCAAACGGTTCTTCGCATTTCCAGCATCGCTGCTCTTGTTCTCTCGAGTGGTGCCACGCGTGCGCAGGCTGGAGGCAGTGTCGTCGTGGAATCGGACTATCGATTTCGCGGCGTTTCCCTGAGCGGCGAAGATCCGACTGTGCACCTGACGCTGTCCTACGATCATCCCAGCGGCTGGTACACCGGCGCCTCGCTGGCCGGCGTTGAACTGGTTCGCGGATCGCGGCGGCCTGCGGTTACGGCATACGTCGGCTTCGCGCGGCGCAATGGCGCGCGAGGGACGTGGGAGGCGGGAACAATCCTGAACCGATTCGTCGGTGCGACGACCTACGACTACGGCGAGGTGTTCGCCGGATTTGTCGCCGAGCGTTGGACTACAAGGATCTACCTCTCGCCGGACTACTTTGGCAGCGGCGTGCGCACGATGTACGGCGAATTCAACGGCGCAGTTCCGCTCACGAGCGAGCTGAGGACCTTCGCGCACCTGGGTGTACTCACACGTCTGGCGGGCGACACGGTTCCCGGTATCGGGCAGACCCGCTACGACGCTCGCGTCGGACTCGGCCTGCGCGTCGCGGACGTCGATGTGCAACTCGCCTGGGTCGACACCAGCAAGCGCGTGCCTTATACGGCTGTGTACGAACAACGGCGCAGTACGGTAGTCCTAAGCGCCAGTCTCAGTTTCTGAACAGCAGCGGTCGATCCACGTTGGTGTGATTCGGGCGCGCGCCCGCGAATGAACCAAAGCCGTGATGGGAGGAATGAACCGCACTCACGCAAGGAGCAATGATGGACAGATCGCGCAGTTGGTTATTCGCCAGCGCAACCGGCAGGTCGCGATGCGCTCCTTTGCCCGCAAGAAGCTGATCGGTGATCGGCGGCGCGCCATAAGTATTGAACCAAATGCATGGTGCGAGGAATTAACGGGACCTGACCCGCTGCGCAGATAGCGCAGAGTCAGCTCATGGAGACCTGCTATGGATAGATCGCGCAGACTGTTGATGGGCAATGCGACCGGTGGCTCGCATCCTCTTGCACTCTTGTGGTCATTGCCAATCCGCCATCTCGCAGCTCAGTCTGCCGTCCTGCTCGGCCTTGCAGCCTGCGGCGGCGGAGGCGACGGAATGGCCGTTGCCGACTCGACGCCAGCCGGCGGCTCCACGCCCGCGCCTGCCGCTCCTGCTTCGGCTCCGGCTCCGGCGCCAGCACCAGAACTAGCACCAAATGCGACGCCCACAAGCACGCCGCAGCCCATGGACGTGGGTGGCGGTGGCGGTGGCGGTGGCGGTGGCGGTGGCGGCTACTAGCAGGATAAGCGTAACTTTATGGAAGATCACTAATTAAAGCGTCGGTGCGGGGCGAGCAACGTGCTTCAGTACGAAAGGAGAAAGTGAACATGAACAAGCTTGCAATTGTGACGATGTTGTCAGTCGTATTGACCGCGCCCATCGCAGCTAGCGCTGAGCGTATCCGAGCCACGCTTACTGGCTACGAGGAAGTGCCCGTGGTGTCCACAGACGCCAGCGGCGAGTTCGTGGGCATGATCAACCGCGGCGACCAGTCCATCGACTACCAGTTGACCTACACCGGGCTGCAGGGGGCGGTGACACAGGCCCACATCCACGTAGCCCAGCCGAGTGTGAACGGCAGCATCGTCATCTGGCTTTGCGAGACGGCAACGAACCCCGGTCCGGCGGGGACCCCGACCTGCACTCCGGGGTCCGGCATCTTCACCGGGACGATCACGGCCGCAAACGTTGTGGCCGGAGCCACGGCGAGCCAGCAACTCGCGGCCGGTGAACTCGCCGAGGTGATCGCCGCCATGCGAGCTGGCGCCGTCTACGTGAACGTGCACACGAACCTGTCGCCGGGCGGCGAAATTCGCGGGCAGATCAGCGCCTCCAACCGCCAATAGTTTCGGTATTGCTGGACGACTGCAGCTAACCAGAAGAGGATACAAGCGTCAGACGCAGTTTGAGACGCTGCGCTCGATCGTCGGCGGAGGCGACGGTGACCCGGCAGCCGCCCCGCGCCCGGGATCAATCGCTGCGCGATTCTTCGCGCTCTTGCTAGGAGCCTTGCTCTGGGTTGCAGCTCCAATTGCTATTGACCGCGCACTCAGGCCATGGGAAGGCCGCCGAAGTCGCGCTCCTTCAGTGCGTCGCCGACCTTGGCGCGCATTCTGAAGGGCCTGTCCTCAGACATCGTCGTGCGGGAGGCCGTGGAGCAGCGGCGGGTGTTCATTAGCTACCGACAGGCAGAGTCCCGTGACGCGGCGGTCCAGCTGTCAATCGTTGTCTGCGCGTCTGGAAGAAGAGCCAAGACTCCTGATGTGGCGATCAGGTAGTTGGTCGAATAGGCGTAGAACGCCGGCCCGCCAGGAGCAGCAGTCCAGCGGGCAGCCGGGTCGGTCAGCGAGATGTTCTTCGGCGGGCTGGATGGCCCGCCGGGCGGCGCTGGTGGCTCGTCCTCATCGGTCGGATTGCTCGCATCGAGCGCGCTGAGATACTCGCGCACAGCACGACTGGGCCCTTCGCCTTGATTCCAGTTGACCTCCTGTTCACCCGGCACGCCGCGGGCTCGGTTCGCATCTGCCTTGATGACGCTGGCATCGATGGCGAAGCCTTCACCGCCGACCAGGCCTTCGCCCATGCAGCGTCGCAGCACCGTCTCAAAGACATGACGAAACCGTCGCTCTGGCGAAACCGGCCATGCCGGTTCTTGGAGAAGGTGGAGTGGTCGGGGATGCGATCCTCGAGGCCCAGGCGGCAGAACCAGCGGTAGGCCAGGTTCAGGTGCACCTCCTCGCACAGACGCCGCTCGGAGCGGATGCCAAAGCAGTAACCGATCACCAGCATCCGGATCATCAGCTCGGGGTCGATCGATGGCCGGCCCGTGTGACTGTAGAAGGACGCCAGGTGCCGGCGCAGATCGCTCAAGTCCAGGAAGTGGTCGATGCCGCGCAGCAAGTGGTCTCGCGGAACGTGGTCTTCCAGATTGAATGCATAGAACAACGGCGCTTGGCCCGCGCCTTGTTTCCCATCATGGCCCACTCCACCCCTGAGTTGGTTTGGGCGTAAATCTAAAAGGTCAGCGGGAGTTTTTCAACACAATAGGCCAGAAGCGGACGTTCTCGGCAGGCTGAGTTCGCCGCGCTGCCCGCCCAGTTCTGCCATCAGTGAAAATGCAAGCCCGTGTGCCGCTGGCACCGATGCATCAGCGACTCGGCCCGTTCTCGTCGCGAGCCATGGACAGCGAGAGGCTGTACCGGCCCGCGACGGCACCTGGCGCAGCGCCGAGCGCACTGAGTGCCGCGGGCGCGAGCGCCTCGTCGCTCAACAGCCCCAGCACCTCGAGGTCGTAGGCGCACACGATGAACACCCAGTCCGCGCTGCGGTCGGCGTTGCCCCGGATCTTCTGCTCCGTGGTGGGCGCGATCGCGGGCGCGTCGTTGCGTAAAAGGTGCGCGCCGGCCAGGCCGGCACGCAGAGGCAACGCCTCGATCAGAGAGCGCAGTGCGGCTTGCAGACGCTGCGCCTCACCATCGCGCGGGGACAGCCGCAGCGTCATCGCATGCCGTGCCACGCCCGCGCCATGCGAATGCAGCACGCGCGTCTGGCTGCGTACCATGTTCCGATGGTGCGGCATGAGACGCGTGGACCACGGCGTCGGCGTATTCAGGCGCGACAGGTACCCGGGCGAACTGAGCGCTGCGTGCTCCTGCAGCTCGTAGAGGATGAAAAAGCCTTCGCCGCCGTCCGCCGCCGACCAGCGCGAGGCACGCAGGAAGCCGGGCAGCACAAGCCGCTCGGGAAAGTGCTCGTGCGAATGCCAGTGCTCGAACTCGACGCGCATGTCCAGCGTCATGTCCCACCACATCGCGAGGGCCGATTCGCCCAACAGTGCCATCGTCGTTCTCCTTTGGTTCAGGCAACGCGCGTCGCGCGGCGGCGGAGCAACGGCGAACTGGTGGCCGCTATCGCAAGCTCGCCGGCGGCTTGCACAAGCGGCCGGCCGAGTTCCTGCATACGCGCAGCCGTCAGGCGTTGCAGCGGTCCCGCGATGGTGATCACGCCGGCGGGCTCGCCGCCGCGCCTCAGCACCGGCGCGGCCATGGCGCTCATGCCGGGTGCGTACATCTCCATCATCAGGCTGAAGCCGCGCTTGCGGTCTTCCTCCAGCACCTTCATCAGCGCCTTGAAGGTGGTGGGCGCCCTGGGTCCGTACTCGCGCGGCGGGCCGAAACCCTGGCGGGCCACGAGTTCTGTCGCACGCTCCTCGCTCAGCGTCATCAGCCACGCATGGCCGCCAGCGCTGCAGGACAGGCGCACGTCAATGCCCATGTCGGGGTCATAGCGCAGGCCGGCGCGCGCACCTTGCGCCTTGGCGACGAAGGTAAGGCGGTCGCCGTCAACCAGCGCCAGCCGCACCAGCTCGCCGGACACTTCCGCCAGGCGGTCGATGATGGGTTGCGCGATGTCCACGATGCCCGCCGCCCCAAGGAAGCTCAGGCCGAGCGCCGGCAGGCGCGTTGTGAGCGTGTAGTCGCCCATCTCGCGCAGCTGACGCACGTAACCGCAGCGCACCAGGTCCGCCAGCAGCCGGTGGCAGGCGCTCCGCGGCAGGTTGAGCTCGTCGGCCAGTGCCGCGAGCGGCACGCCCTCGGGCTGCGAGGCCAAGGCCTCCAGGATTCGCAGCGTGCGATCGACGGTGCCCGTAGGGACGGCTTCGGAATTCGTCATGTGAAATGAAATTCTGGTGTGGAACGTGGTTCAGGCCGCTGTGCCTATCATGCCGCACTTTCGCATTCACATCCACAGGAGACACGCATGAAACCGCTCATCCGCCACGGCCTCGCCGCCATTGCCTTGCTCGTTGCCGCTGCCGGTGTCGGCGCGCAGGACGTGCAGGAACGCACGATCAAGTTCGGCCACCTGAACAACCCGGATCACCCGACCAGCCTGGGCGTGAGGAAGTTTGCCGAGATCGTCGCTGCCAAGAGCGGCGGCAAGATCAAGGTGACGGAATTCGCTTCATCGCAGCTGGGCAACGAACTGCAGCAGCAGTCGGCGCTGCAGGGCGGCGTGCAGGAAATGCTGGTGGCCTCCACGACGTCCCTGAACGGCATCGTGAAGGAGTTCGGCATGCTGGATTTCCCGTTCCTGTTCGCCAATGCCAAGCAGGCCGATGCGATGGTCGATGGCCCGCTGGGCAAGGCACTCGCGGCGAAGCTGCCCGAAAAGGGCGTGATCGTGCTGGGATTCTTCGACCTGGGCTTTCGCAATGTCACCAACAGCAAGCGGCCGATCACCAAGGGGTCTGACCTCGAGGGCCTGAAGCTGCGCGTGATCCCGAATCCGGTGTTCCTGGAAACCTTCAAGACCTTCCAGGCGAATCCGGTGCCGATGGCGTTCGCCGAACTCTACGGGGCGCTCGAGAACAAGGCTGTCGATGGCCAGGAGAATCCGTTCGCGGTCATCGCGTCCAGCAAGTTCTACGAGGTGCAGAAGTACGTCAGCGGCACCAACCACGTCTACGCGACCAATCCGGTCCAGATCAGCAAGCGCTTCTGGGACCGGCTGTCGCCGGCTGAACAGAAGATCCTGCAGGACGCCGCCATCGAGGCCCAGAACTGGCAGCGCACGGTCAGCCGCGAAGTCTCCGCCAAGGCGCTGAGCGAGCTGACCGCCAAGGGCATGGTCTACAACGACATCGCGCCTGCTGAACTGGCCAAGATGCGCGCCGCGGTGCGGCCGGTCTACGACAAGTTCTCCGCGGCCTATGACCCGGCCATCGTGACATTGTTCAAGTCCGAGCTGGAACGCGTTTCCAAACTCTGATGCCGAGCCGGCGATCCCGTGAAAATCCTTGTCCTGCACGGTCCGAACCTGAACCTGTTCGGCCGTCGCGAGCCGCACATTTACGGCCACACCACGCTGGCGCAGATCGATGCGCAGCTGGCCGCGCTGGCCGCCGAGCTCGGCGTGCAGCTCGAGACGATGCAGTCCAACCACGAGGGTGCGCTGGTCGACTTCCTGCACCGCCACATCGATGAGGCGCAGGGCGCCCTGGTCAACCCGGCGGGGCTCACACAGCACGGCGTGCCGCTCCATGACGCCATCAAGGCCATGCCGTTTCCTGTGATCGAGGTGCACATGTCCAACATCGCCGCGCGGGAGACCTGGCGTGCGCATTCAATCATCTCGCCGGCGGTCAAGGGCACCATCCAGGGCCTCGGTCCCCACTCCTATCTCTTGGGGCTGCGGGCGCTGGCCATGCTGGCGCAGCAGACGCAGTGATGGCTGCTCTCGGCGGCGGATTCAACTGGTCAATGCAACACGCTACTCTGCGAAAGCAGAAGGAGTGTGGATGCGAAGAAGACCAAGAACCAAGTACACGGAGACTCAGAAAGCGCTGATGTGGGAGCGTTGGAAGAAGGGAGAGACGCTTCACCAGATCGCTCGCCTGTTCGATCGTCCTCATACCTCCATCCGGCAGATCTTGGCCGAGTCTGGTGGCATTCGCCCTCCTGAGCGCCGCCGTTCCAAGTTGGCTCTGACTCTCGCTGAGCGAGAGGAAATCTCCCGCGCCTTGGTGGCCGGCGAATCGATACGCGCTGTAGCCGCCCGGCTCGCACGCGCTCCCTCGACCATCAGCCGGGAGATCACCCGAAACGGTGGCGCCTCTTGCTATCGAGCAGCTCAGGCCGACCAGGCCGCCTGGCAGCGGGCACATCGGCCTAAGCAGTGCAAGCCTCGCGGCAGTCCTGCGTGCCGCGGCCCCGATTCCGGCCAAGCCGTCATCCGCCGCGCTAGCGCCGGACCGACCCTCGCAAGCTGCCGCAGGAGCTGGCGTCCCGAAACTCCGAATCACACCTTCCACGGCTGAGGGTTGTCTTCGCGAGGGCAACGCGTGCCCAGGGCAGGCTTAGGCCGGTCGGATACGGACGCAATACAAAACGATCGCAAATCGGTGCGCTCTGAAATGGCGCGAATACCGCCGCCAGCCACAGTAGATGCACCCCACGGGGCGGGCGGCCCGAGTGAAGGCCGCCATTCCATACCCCTTCGCTCAGGGAATTCATGACTCCCGCTCGCGTCATCGCCTTCAGATCCTCTGCCGCCGCCACGCCTTGTCGTGCTAGACTACCGGCTCCCGCTGAAAGGTAAACAATGAGATCACACCATGTGAATGCCTTTGCACTTTGGTCCGCCGCCCTCATAGTTGGCTGTGCCAGTGGGCCAACGGTTCCCCCACCAGATCTTCCGGCGCAGCTCCGCGCCCCTGCCGATCAATCCGTATTCCTTGAAGCCCTAGCCACAGGTGTGCAAATCTACGAGTGCACATCCAAGCCTGATCAACCGTCCACGTTTGAGTGGATCTTCCGCGCTCCGGAAGCAGCTCTTGCTGATCGTTCCGGGCATTCAATTGGCAAGCACTACGCAGGTCCAACATGGGAGTCTGTCGACGGGAGTACCGTTGCTGGAGAGGTCAAGAGTCGCGATCCGGGTCCGAATCAGTTTGCAATTCCATGGTTGCTGTTGACCAGCAAGTCAACTACTGGCACAGGTATCTTCAGCCAAACGAAAAGCATTCAACGAGTCCAAACTGTCGGCGGCATCGCGCCGTCTGAACCATGTGGATCGGCGAACGCCAAGCAAATTGCCAGGGTTCCATACACAGCAACGTACTATTTCTACCGCATCTCATCGTAACCAGGCGCCCAAATGCTCCGTCGCATAGCGGCACCTAACCCTTCCTATGGACTCATACCTTGACTTGGTAACCCGTCGTTGCAGCGGATTCGCTATGCTCGCCGCTGAACTCCAAAGTTTACCAACACGAGGAGCCGCCGATGCCCAGCGTCCGCATCAGTCCAGTCGACCCGCCCTATCCGGCGGAGATCCAGGTCGAGTTCGACAGAATCATGCGCGGTGCTCCGCCTTTGCTCCTCTTCAGAACGATTGCACGGAATCCTCGTGTGCTGCAGCGGTTCTTGGCGGGCGCCTTGCTCGATAGAGGAAGCATCCCACTGAGATTGCGTGAGTTGATGATCCTTCGCACTTGCGCTTTGTGTGGTGCCGAGTACGAATGGGGCGTCCACGTGGCTGCCTTCGGCGACAAGGCGTCGTGGACGTCGGAGCAAGTGCATTCAACGGTGCACGGTGGTCCTGCGGATGCTTGCTGGTCGGATCAAGAGAGCAGCGTCATCCGCCTGGCGGATGAACTTCACGCTACAAGCGGGGTCACCGAGGAACTCTGGCAAGAGGCGTCCTCGGCGTTCGCGGCGGAGCAACTCATCGAGCTTGTCATGCTGGCCGGTCTCTATCACTCCGTGTCGTTCATTGTCAACGCATTTGGGGTGCTGCATGAAGAGTCTGCGCCCCGGTTCCCGGATGTCGCCTAACCCAT
Organism: uncultured beta proteobacterium; assembly: GCA_963722025.1. Taxonomy (GTDB): domain Bacteria; phylum Pseudomonadota; class Gammaproteobacteria; order Burkholderiales; family Burkholderiaceae_C; genus Ramlibacter. The sequence continues at coordinate 46,578 of CAVRNE010000039.1, read as the reverse complement.
CCATCGAGCGGACGTTAGGCCTCCCAGTTCGAGCACAAGGAGAAGACCGTGAACGAAGCCCTCGATCGCCTGGCCAAGGAAATGGGGTTGGCTGATTCCCGCAATGAACGCCTGCGCTTGGAGTTCGGCTATGCCTGCGCACTTCGGGTTGCGCACCTGTTGGAAGAGCCTGCCGCCATGGATTGCCTGTTCGGCCTCGGGCAGTATCTCAGTGGCACAGGTGGGCAGGAATCCTTCGGGGCACTAGTGGCCCAAGCGGCCAATCTGGCTAGCACGCATCAAGGCTCCAAGTCCATCGACGGCTGTGGCCATGCAGCCGTATCCGCAACTTACGCCGTAGCCAATGCGCTGGCGGGCAAAGCTTGTCAGGCGGCCGAGTATGCTGCGTATGCCATCGTCTATGCGCAGGGCGGCTCCGGAGCGGTCGCCGAGCGCGAATCCTTTGAACCCGAGTTTCAGTGGCAGGTCGCGTGTCTGTCGTCTATGGTCAATCAGAAGGCCGCGTCGTGAGAGCGAGGCCTAACCGGGCGCTCGATCCGACCGACAACGGCATGCCGCTGCAGGCCGCAGAGACGAGACCTCGAATAGCAACGCTAAGCGCGCTGACGTCTGCTTTCGGGCCAAGAGCAGCCGTCATCCCTTAGGGAAGCACCGCGGCGTCGCCGCACCGCCGCGACATTGCCTCAGGGCGTCAAAGTAGCGTAGCAAGCGGTGCACATTCAGAAAGTAAGACTCCAGCGCGCACAATCGGGCGGATGCCCACGCCCCACGCGACAACGCAGAACCACCTTCTTGCAGCTTTGCCCTTGGCCGAATACGGCCGGCTCGAGGCGGGTCTCGACCTGGTCCGGATGCCCCTGGGTGAAGTCCTGAGCGAATCGGGCGGGCGGATGCACTATGCGTACTTCCCCACCACCTGCATCGTCTCCCTGCTTTATGTGCTGGAAGACGGCGCGTCCGCGGAAATCGGCGTTGTGGGCAATGAAGGCATCGTCGGCATCTCGCTTTTCATGGGCGGCGACACCACCCCCAGCCGGGCCGTTGTCCGCAGCGCCGGGCACGCCTATCGGCTTCAAGTGGGGCTCTTGCAGCAGGAGTTCAACCGTGGCGGCGCCACGATGCGCTTGCTGCTGCGCTACACGCAGTCCCTGATGACGCAGATGACGCAGACGGCTGTCTGCAACCGGCATCACTCCGTCGAACAGCAGCTGTGCCGCGCGCTGCTCCTCAGCCTCGATCGGATGGCCGGAAACTCGCTGACGATGACGCAGGAGCTGATCGCCCGGATACTGGGAGTGCGCCGGGAAGGCGTGACCGAGGCGGCCGGCAAACTGCAGCGGGCCGGCTTGATCCGCTACAGACGGGGCCACATCGACGTGCTGGACCGGGGCGGCCTGGAAAGCGCAGTCTGCGAGTGCTACGGCGTCGTCAGGCGCGAATACAGTCGGCTGATGTCGGACATTCCCCGCGAGCCAGTCCCGCCGCCCGAGCCAGGTCCCTGAGACTGTATGTACGGCAGCGCACATACAGCCACCTAGGGCCCTGTTAGCGTGGGGCAATGCCCAAAAACAGAACGAATCCTCTTGCCGAGAAGGACGCCGCCACGGCCGACGGCGCCACCCAGGCGCGCACCGCATTGGCCCTGGTCAAGGCCGGCGCGCTGCAGAACGCGATCCTGACCAGCGCCAACTTTTCCATCATCGCGACCGACGAAGCCGGCATCATCCAGCTGTTCAACGTCGGCGCGGAGCGCATGCTGGGTTACGCGGCCGATGAAGTGATCAACCGCATCAGTCCCAGCGACATCCACGACCCGCAGGAAGTGAAGGAGCGCGCGGAGACGCTGACGCGCGAGCTCGGCACCACGATCGCGCCCGGTTTCGAAGCGTTGGCATTCAAGGCTTCGCGGGCGATCGAGGACAGCTACGAGCTGACCTACATCTGCAAGGACGGCAGCCGGTTCCCGGCGATCGTCTCGATCACGGCGCTGCGAGACGACCACGGAAGCATCATCGGGTACCTGCTGATCGGCGCCGACAATTCGGTGCGCAAGCGGGTCGAATCCGAGCTGAAACAGGCGATGGCCGCCGCCGACCAGGCCAATCGCGCCAAATCGGACTTCCTCTCGAGCATGAGCCACGAGCTGCGCACGCCGCTCAACGCCATCCTGGGTTTTGCCCAGCTGCTCGAAACCGGAGCGCCCACGCCCACGCCCACACAGAAACGCAACATCGAACAGATCCTGAAAGCGGGCTGGTACCTGCTGGAGCTGATCAACGAAGTGCTGGATCTCGCCCTCATCGAGTCGGGCCGGCTCACCTTGTCGAACGAGCCGGTGTCGCTGGCCGAGGTACTGACCGAGTGCCGCGCCATGATCGAGCCGCAGGCCCGCTCGCGCGGCATCGAAATGACATTTCCGCAGTTCGCCATCCCCCGCTTCATTACCGCGGACCGCACGCGGGTGAAGCAAGTGCTGATCAACCTGCTGTTCAACGCGATCAAGTACAACCGCCCGCAGGGAAGCGTGGTCGTCGAGGCTGCCGCTGTGTCGAGCTCGTCGATACGGATCAGTGTCCGCGATACCGGGATCGGCCTGCCGCCGGAGCACATCGACCAGCTGTTCCAGCCCTTCAACCGGCTCGGCAAGGAAGCAAGCGCCGAAGAAGGCTCCGGCATCGGCCTGGTGGTGACCAAGCGCCTGGTCGACCTGATGGGCGGGTCCATCGGTGTCGTCAGCACCTTGGGCCAAGGCAGCGTCTTCTGGGTGGAGTTCAAGACGGCCATCGCACCGCAGTTCACGATGCCACTGGCGGACCCGGCCGCCGCCGCGCGCCCGAAAGTCCCGGACGGCACACCGTTGCGCACGCTGCTGTATGTCGAAGACAACCCCGCCAACCTCGAGCTGGTGGGACAGCTCATCGGGCGCCGCACCGACCTGAGCATGATGAGCGCGGCGGATGGCGCGCTGGGCGTCGAGTATGCGCGCACCTGCCTGCCGGAGGTGATCCTGATGGACATCAACCTGCCTGGAATGAGCGGTATCGAGGCGATGAAGATTCTGCGCGACGATCCCGTCACCGCGCACATCCCGATCATCGCGCTCAGTGCCAACGCGGTGCCGCGCGACATCGAGAAGGCGCTGGAGGCCGGGTTCTTCAACTACATCACCAAGCCGATCAAGGTCAGCCAGTTCATGGAAGCACTGGACGTGGCCCTGGAGTTTTCACGCAAGGCTTCCCGAGCCGACTCCAATGTCTAACCCCATGCCGACCACCATTCCCCACACGCTCGACGCCCATATCCTGATCGTCGACGACCAGGCCGCCAACGTAAGCCTGCTGGAGCAGACGCTGCAGCAGGCCGGCTATACGCAGGTGAGTTCGACGATGAATTCGATGGAGGTCTGCGCGCTGCACCGCAAGAACAACTACGACCTGATCCTGCTGGACCTGCAGATGCCCGGAATGGACGGCTTCCAGGTCATCGAAGGCCTGAAGACCAACGACAAGGACGCCTACCTGCCGGTGCTCGTGATCACGGCCCAGCCCGGTCACAAGCTGCGTGCCCTTCATGCGGGCGTGCGGGACTTCATCAGCAAGCCATTCGACCTGGTCGAGATCAAGATGCGCATACGCAACATGCTGGAAGTGCGGCTGCTGTACAAGCGACTTGAAAACTACAACAAGCAGCTCGAGGCCGCCGTGCAGGAGCGCACCGCCGAATTGCGTGAGAGCGAAGCGCGCTACCGCAGCCTCACCGAGCTGGCTTCGGACTGGTACTGGGAGCAGGACGAACAGGGGAACTTCACCAAGGTATCGGGGCCGGTTCTCGAGATGCTGGGCATCCGGGTGGACGGGTTCGTGCCGGACGCCCACAGCGAACCGGTGGAAGGTTGGAACCATGCCGAGCGCGCCACGTTGCAGGCGGCAATCGAGGCGCGGCAGCCGTTCCTGGACTTCGTCTTCACCCGCACCAACCCCGACGGGACCTTGCAGAAGTTTCAGGTCAGCGGCGAACCGATGTTCGGGCCGGCCTGCCAATTCCTTGGCTATCGCGGTATTGGCGTGGAAGTGAAGGCTCGCGGATGACCGCACCAGCTGGCGACGCCGACTCGTTGCGGATCGAAGTGTCATCCTTGCGGCGGGAGCTTGCGCAGGTGACCTCCGCCAGTCGCGAAGCACAGCTGCGGCAGCTTTCCTTCCTCGCGACCATCGCCCACGAACTGCGCAATCCCCTGATGCCCTTGCGGCTGGCCACGCTGATGCTGGACGGTGCGCGCAACGACGATGTCGCATACGCGAAGCATCAAGCCACGATCAAGGGCCAGGTCGCGCAGATCACCCGGCTGATCGGTGACCTGCTGGAAGGCTCGAGCATAGGGGCCGGCAAGTTCCGGCTGGAGCGCACGCTCCTGGACGTCGGCGGCGTTCTCGACCGCGTGATCGAAACCTGCCGGCCTTCAACGGATGCGCGCAACCAGCGCCTCACCCTGTCGCGGCCGGCGGGCGCCCTGATGGTCCTGGGCGATTCGTTGCGGCTGATTCAGGTGTTCGTGAACCTGCTGGAAAATTCATCCAGGTACACACCCGAAGGTGGAGAAATTTCGCTCACGGCGACGAGAGTTGGCGACTGCGTTGTCGTCGCCGTCAAGGACAATGGCATCGGCATCACGGCCACGGCGCTGCCGCAGGTCTTCGACATCTTCGTGCGCGATGCCCGCGCAATGGCAGTGAACGAAGTCGGCCTGGGCGTCGGATTGGCCGTCGTGCGCGAACTGGTCAAGGCGCACGAAGGGGGCGTGGTGGCCTACAGCGCCGGTGAAAATGCCGGCAGCGAGTTCGTCGTGAGGCTCCCCGTCGCGCTCGCGAATTCCCGGCTTTCCGCCGGCGTTCAGTAGTTCGCCGGCTTCAAAACGCAAAAACGGCCCCGATGGGGCCGTTTTGCCGTTGCCGCACGGCTTGCGTCTCTTATTGCCTGGGTTCGCCGTTGCCGTTTACGGCGATCGTGCGGCCGGGCGCGGCGGTCATCTGGATGTTGTGGTCCTGCCCGCGGAACTTGTACGCTACGTCCCAATAGGCGGGCGCGCCGCTCGGGGTCGTCTCGCATCGCTGGACGTCGCGTTCGGCCGTCGTCGACACGTTACGGCCCACGTTCGCGCCGATCACGCCGCCGGCAACGGCGCCGCCCACGGTCGCCAGATCCTTGCCGCGGCCGCCGCCTACCTGGTGGCCGAGCACGCCGCCGATCAAAGCGCCGGCAATCGCGCCACCGACGTTGACATCACCGCGTGCGGAATCGGAGACCTGCTGGCGCTCGACCCAGCAGTGTTGTGTGGCGGCGCCCATGATGGCTCGCGAGGAAGTGACCGGCGCGTCATACACGCGCTCGTTGGCCCGGCGGCGCCATGCGTAGTTGGGCGTTTCCATGGGCGCTTGCACTTCGTTCTGATAGTGCCGGCGCTTGTCCGCCGGCCGGGCGGACGAGATGGTGTTTGCCATGTCCCATTGCCGCAGCGAATCGTAGCTGCCGCGGCGCAGCACCACGCACTTGCCGCCGAAGTTCGCGTGCTCGCACACTTCCCACCGGCCGTCTTCGACCACCACCGACGAGGTGCGATCGTTCAGGCCGCTGCGGTTCATGTTCGTCACCGGCTTGGCGGAGGTGTAGGCGCGGCCGCGAAAGCCTTCGCCCTCATAAAGGGTGATCTGCGCGGCGGCATGCGAGGCGGCCACGAGCGCGGACAAAGTCAGCGCGGATTTCAGGAATGTCTTCATTGATTTCTCCATGTGTGTGCCGCACTGTGACTGGACAGTAAGAGCTCGTCTGTTCGATGACATACATAGCGTGCGAACACGGCCTTGTCCTACGAGGCGGCAGGCCCATCCGTACGGCACCGCACAGACGAGTTCAAGCCGCGGCCCCAAGCTTGCGCTGTTGACTCACGTCATCCAGCCGCCGGCTCCGGCGGCCAGCCCTTCGAACGAACCTGGTACTTCTCAATGAACAATTTCACCCGTGTCTCCGTCCTCTTCGCCGCTGTCTCCCTTACCGCCCTGGCCGGTTGCGCCTCTTCGCAAAAGCAAGAGAGCACCGGCCAGTACGTCGACGACACCGCCATCACCACCAAGGTGAAGGCTGCGATCTTCAACGAACCGGCGCTGAAGTCAGCCGAGATCAACGTCGAAACCTTCAAGGGCCGCGTCCAGCTGAGCGGCTTCGTCAGCACCCGCGCAAATATCGATCGCGCTGTCATCCTCGCGCAAGGCGTGAGCGGCGTGACTTCGGTCACCAACGACATGCGCGTCAAGTAAACCAGGCTGCGAGCACTCCACCATGCCCCACGCCTTGACTCTCTCTTTTTCCCGCCGCGCGGTCCTCACGGACTTTCGTAAAGCGCTTCGCTGTGTGCCGCCGGCGGTTCTGCAGGGTGTGATGGCGGCGGCGGTGCTGTGCGCGCTGGCGCCCGGTGCGATCAACGCCATGCAGGATGCTCAAGTCGGCGTCGGAGTGAAGGCGGCGTCGGCCTCATCACCTGAAGCGTCAGCCACGGGTGTACGGACACGCTGCGCCGGTTGTGGGTTCGTGGAGTCCATCCGGCACGTCGAGGCGGCGGGGCTGGTGCCGGCGGCCTATGAATTCACGGTACGGATGCGCGACGGCTCCGTGCAAACCAGCAGCGATTCGAGTGCGGGCAAGTGGCTGGTCGGCGACCGCATCATTCTCGTCGGTGGCACCAAGGCCACGGCGCACTGAAACCCATTAAGGAAATTCCATGCTCTACACCATCGCCGTCATTCTTCTCGTGCTATGGGCCCTTGGCCTCGTCACCTCAGTCACCATGGGCGGTTTCGTTCACGTGTTACTGGTGATCGCCGTCGTCGTCGTGCTGCTGCGAGTCATCAGCGGTCGCAAAGTGCTCTGATGCTGCGCCGTTGGCTCTTGCCGCCGCCGGCTCCGCCGCGCCGTGCGCGCATACTGGAGGCCTTGTCTCTTTGAGCGCAGACCGGAGATCAGCAGAATGGATGAGAAGTCGAGCCAGTCGCAGTGGGAGTCGCACACGCGCGACGAGGGACGCGCCCTCGAAAAGCAGCAGAGCGATGCCGGGCCGACGCATGGGCCAGTCGGTGAAACCGTCGGAGAGCGGCTGCAGGCAGGGGCCGAATCCGCCGCGGACGTCGAACGACTGCGCTGTGCGCATATTGCGGCCCGTTGGTCCGACCCACCGACGTTCCTGGGCGTGACGGGCCCGCTGGAAGTCGAGGCGGCGCGCGCAGTGCAGCGCGTCGTGCGCGCGATAGAGGCCGAGATTCGCGGGGAGCCGCCCCATGAGCCTCGCGCCCGGCTCGGCCGCGACGCAGTTCAGGAAACGACACTACCCGAAGCTTTGGTTGATCGCCATCAGTGGCGGTTCTTGGCCGAGCAGGAGTATCTAACGTGAGGACGGCGCATATGGAGCGAACCATGGACAAGCGAAGCGTGTGGGGGCAGACGGCCAAACTGGTGGACCTTGTAGGAAGCGACGCGCCGTTGTCGACCGTACTTGCTGAAGTGGTCAGTGCGGCGCGCGTGATTACCGGGAACGAATGTCGCGCGGCGCTCTTCATCCACGACCTTGATGACGCATGCCTGAACCTGGGGGTGAACGGTGGCCTTCCTGAAGGGTACGTTGCCGCGATCCAGGGTTTCAAGGTGGGCGAACACCAACCGTCTTGTGGGCGCGCTGCATTCATCGGCGATGAAGTGATTGTTCCCGAGATCAAACTGGACAGCCGATGGGCCCCTTACGTCGACCTCGCCGAGGAACATTCGATCAAGGCGTGCTGGTCATTCCCGATCCTTTCGGATACCACTGTGCTGGGGACCCTTGCGATCTATCACGAAGTGCCGAGAGCTCCGGAAGGTGGCGATGCGGAAGCGATGCGGTACCTGGCGACGATCGCATCTGCCGCGATCGGCCGGTCCAAGCTGCGTGCTGCATTCGAAACTGAACTTCGCGGTTTCCCTGTCGAAGCGCATGTGCCGCCGCCGGGCCAGCGATCCGGTGAAGGCGTGGAAGCTCTCCGCAAGTTCGTCACTGCCGGAGCTCAGCGCTCCGAGCAATGACCGGCATTGAATGATCTGAACGATGCTCATCGTGCTTGAGCGTGTGCTCAGGCCTGTCTGACCGGCTTCGCGCCGCGGAACGGCTGAAGGTTCCACCGTCGCGCTGGGACTTCTCCTACACGGGGAGCGACGCCTGGCCTTCGGGACTGTCTGCTCAGCTGACATGGGCTACTTCGGTTTCTCCTACCGGCGTATCATGGCCGCGTGCGGAAGGGGCATGTGGACTCAGCCAATGGAGGACTTCACAATGGCCAAGTTGCTGATTAACGGTAAGTCGATGCAGGTCGACGCCCCCGATGACACCCCGTTGCTCTGGGTGTTGCGCGACCATCTCGGCCTCACGGGCACCAAGTTCGGCTGCGGCATGGCGCTGTGCGGCGCCTGCACGGTTCACATCGATGGAGTCGCCGCGCGCTCTTGCCAGACGCCTTTGTCCGCCGCCGTGGGCAAGAAGATCGTCACCATCGAAGGCGTCAGTGCCACGCGCGTCGGCAAGGCGGTACAAAACGCCTGGATGGCGGTCGGCGTGCCGCAGTGCGGATACTGCCAGGCCGGGCAGATCATGAGTGCGGCAGCGCTGCTGGAAAATAATCCCAAACCCAGCGACGGCGACATCGACAATGCCATGAGCGGCAATCTGTGCCGCTGCGGAACCTACACACGCATCCGCAGCGCCATCCGGGTCGCGGCCGGAATGAAGGGGGACGCATCATGAACCCAAGCACCTTCATCCCTGCCCAGCCGTACGGCACCAACCGTCGCGCGTTTCTCAAGACTCCGCTCGCCGGACTGATCCTCGTCATCGGGCTCCCTGGCTTCGGCATTGCCGCCGACGAGCCGCAGAAGTACGGCGGAGATGGCATGCCGAACGGGCTGCAGGACAGTCCGAAGATATTCGTTTCCATTGCGGCCGACGGCACCGTGAGCATCGTGGTCCATCGATCCGAGATGGGGCAGGGCGTCCGCACCAGCCTGCCACGTATCGTGGCCGATGAACTCGAAGCCGACCTCAAGCGCGTTCGCGTCGTGCAGGCGCCCGGGGACGAGAAGAAGTACGGCAACCAGGACACCGATGGCTCGCGCAGCACGCGGCATTGGTTCGAGCCGATGCGCCGCTGCGGCGCGGCGGCGCGCCAGATGCTGGAGCAGGCCGCGGCCAACCGATGGCATGTGCCGGCCGACCAGGTCGAAGCGCGCCTCCATGAACTCGTCCACAAGCCGAGTGGCCGGCGCCTGGGATTCGGTGCCGTGGCGCTCGACGCCGCCAAGCTGAACGTTCCGCCGCGCGAGTCGCTGAAGCTGAAGGATCCGTCGAAGTTCCGCTACATCGGCAAGAACGATCCTTCGCTGATCGACGGGCCGGCCATCGTGACGGGCAAGTCCCAGTACGGCATCGACACGCGCCTGCCCGGAATGTTGTATGCCGTCGTGGCGCGTCCTCCTGTGCTGGGTGGCAAGGTCAAGAGCTTCGATGCGGCCGATGCAATGAAGGTGCCCGGGGTCGTCAAGGTCTTCGCCATAGCTGGCACTCCGCCGCCGTCGGAATTCATGCCCGTCGGCGGCGTGGTCGTGGTGGCCAAGGACACCTGGGCAGCGATCCAGGGCCGCAAAGCGCTCAAGATCGATTGGGACGACGGACCGCATGGAACCTACGACTCGGCGGCGTTCCGCAACGAGCTGGAAGCGGCCGTCAAGAAGCCCGGCGGCAAGGTCGTGCGCAACGAGGGCGACGCCTACGCGGCGCTGGCCGGCGCGGCGAAGAAAATCGAGGCGGACTACTATGTCCCGCACTACGCGCATGCGACGATGGAGTGCCCCGCTGCCACGGCCCGCATAGTCAACGGCGCATGCGAGATCTGGGCGCCCAGCCAGTCGCCGCAGGCAGCGCGCGATCGGGTGGCGACAAGCCTGAAGCTGCCGGCCGAGAAGGTGAAGGTCAATGTCACGCTGCTGGGCGGCGGGTTCGGCCGCAAATCGAAGGCCGATTTCGTCGTCGAGGCTGCGCTGGCGTCGAAGGAGATGAACGGCCGGCCGGTGAAGCTCACGTGGACGCGCGAGGACGATCTGCACAACGATTACTTCCACACGGTCACCGCGCAGCACCTTGAAGCCGGCGTCAATGCCGACGGCAAGGTTATCGCGTGGCTGCACCGTGCCGCCGAGCCGACCATCGCGTCGATCTTCGGGCCGGACCCGAAGGTCCTCGCGCCGTTCGAGCTGGGGCTGGGCCTCACCGGGATGCCCTATCAAATTCCGAACATCCGCATCGAGAACCCCGAGGCCACCGCTCACACGCGCATAGGCTGGCTGCGAGCGGTCAACAACATCCAGCATGCCTTCGCCGCACAGTCGTTCATTGCCGAAATTGCGCAGGCGCTCGGCAAGGACCATCGCAATTACCTGCTCGAATTGCTGGGGCCGGATCGGCTCATCGACCCGACCAAGATCGGCGAACCTTGGAACCACGGCGAATCGCCCGAGCGCTACCCCATCAACACGGGGCGGTTGCGCAAGGTCATCGAACGCGTCACCGGAGAGGCCGAGTGGGACCGCAAGAGGCCTCAGGGGCAGGGCATCGGTCTGGCGGCGCACTACAGCTTTGTCACATACATGGCGGCGGTTGTGGAGGTCGCGGTCAATGCCAAGGGCGAGCTGATGATTCCGCGCGTCGACGTCGCGGTGGACTGCGGGGCGCAGATCAATCCCGACCGCGTGCGCTCGCAAATCGAGGGCGCATGCGTGATGGGTCTGAGCCAGGCGATCGTTAGCGAGATTACGTTCAAGAATGGTCGCGCGGAACAGGACAACTTCCACCAGTTCGAGATCGTGCGTATGAACATGGCCCCCAAGCGAATCGTCGTGCACTTGATCCCGTCGGATTCGTACGACAAGCCGCTGGGCGGGGTTGGTGAACCTGGGGTACCGGTGATCGCGCCGGCCTTGATGAACGCCATCTTCGGAGCCACCGGCAGGCGCATCCGGCGCTTGCCGTTGCGCGACCAGCTGTCAGCCCCGATCTGATCGCGCGGGGGGTCACGCCGGTGGCATGCCTTCGAGCGCCCGGGCGGCACTAGGTCAGCCCGCCCAGGACCTTGTCCGCCACCTGCTGCGAGAAGCCATCCGGCAGCTCCGCTTGCACCTGGGCTATTACCTCTGGGGTCCGCGCGACGAGATCCTGAAGCAGCGGTTCGGCGTTTTCCCCATAGCCGACCTTCTTGGCCGTGCTATTGAAGTGCCGGCGCTGGATGTTGTGCATGTGGTAGTGCCGGTTCTTGCCCAGAAGCGACATGGCGAGCTTGAGGTCCTGCGCAGCCCACTGGTTCGGCCCATCACCGAGGGCCGGATAGGCGGACATCACGTCGTACATCGGCGTGAGACGGAACCGCCCGGCCGTGCCGGCCTGCAGCTGGATGCTGAAGTTTTTTGCATGCCCGTCCGGCGCGCGCAGCATCCAGAACAGGATTTGCGAAGCCATGAGGGTGCGGAGGTCGCGCCTGGGCATCCAGCGACTGCTGCACGAGGGTAAACAGCTGCTTGAGCCCAGGTCCGCCTTCGTTCTCGTACTTCACGAGCGGCGATGTGCCGGTGGCCTGGCAGAAGTCTTCTTGCACGAGCCGAAACAGCCGGGTGCCGTCGGAAGACACCAGCGCGGTCGAAGCGTTCGACAACGAGTACCCGCTGCTTGCCGAACGTGGTGATGCGAGCTTGCGCCGTGGGCAGACCGTAAGCCTTGAGCACGCGAAGGCACAGCCACTCGTTGTCCACCGAGGTGCTGAAGTCTGCCTGTCGGCCGCCCACCAGGCCAAGCGGCAGCTTGAAGATGTGTGTCGTGGGCGTCGCGCCGCGCGGCTTCATCCACTTGCCGTCCCACCACAGGAACGCATCCTTCTCCTGAGCACCGGCCAGCGAGATTCGGAAGTCGTCGTCAGGGTCCTTGGCGCCGGCGAAGCGGTCCGGGGTCACGACTTCAAGCAGGTGGCGCTCGATGGCCTCTTCGTCCACGACGATGCCCTCAATGTGGTCGACGCCAGCAGGCACCTCGCCTTCTGGCAGCAGCTGCAGTACGCCGACGCAATCACGCCCGACGGCCGCCAGCAGGTCGAAGGCTTCGGTGGACCCTGTCTTGAAGCGGGCGGCGACGCGCTTGCGGATGCTATCGCTGTCAGGCAGCAGGCCTTCAAAGTAGTGGGCGACGTTGTCGCCTTTCAGCGGCTCGTTGTTGAGGTTGAAGGGTAGCGACAGGGAGATGGGACGTCCACGTGGGGACGCGGACCAGCCGGCGTCGTATTGCAGCTCCATGTCACCGCGAGTGGTGATGGTCCAGCGACCTACGTACTCGCCGTTAGCCCAAAGCGTCAGGGATTGACTGCGCGAGCGCCGCCCCATCTCACCACTCCGCCTTGTTGGCCGATCGATGCCCTCGCGCTCGCCCAGCCGCAGCTCCAGCCCGACGGTCGGGCACCAACCCAGCAGCTGCTTAACACTCAGTTCGTCCGGGTGCTGTTCAAGGTAAGAGATTCGGTTTGGCTCAGGCCCAACCGGCCCGCGACGTCCGCCTGCGTGAGTTTGCGGCGCTTGCGAGCGGCCTTGAGCAGCTGGCCGAGCTGCAAGGCAGTCACTAGGGGTTGGGAAGGCAGGACGATGGACACAGGGAGCATACGAAATTCGGATATACGCACTTTAGCCGAAATTCGGATATATGTGTAGTATCTGAATTCAGGATATTTTCGGGATATCCGAAAGACAACACCTTCGCCGGATTGAGCAAATTCCGCGGGTCCAGCGCCCGCTTCACCTGCCACATCAGCTCCAGCTCCACGTCCGACTTGTACGTGCGCAAGTCGTCCCGCTTGGCCACACCGATGCCGTGCTCGGCGGAGATCGACCCGCCCAGCGAATGCGCGAGCCCATCGACCCGGTGCGAAACCTCGTCATGGTGCTTCGCGAGGAAATCCCGGGCTCCTGGTCCGCGGGCCGCAAGGGATTGAAGTGCACGTTGCCGTCGCCCATGTGTCCGTAGACCACCATGCGCGCTCGCGGCGCGACCTCCAGCACCGCGCGCGACGCCTCCTCGATGAACCCCGGCACGCGTGAAAGCGGAACCGACACATCGCACTTGATGCTGCCGCCGGTGCGGGTCTGCGCGTCGGAGATTTCCTCGCGGATGCGCCAGAAGCGCTGGGCGTCCGCCACGCTGGCCGCGACCGCCGCATCGCTGACCCAGCCGCGCTCCATGCCGGCTTCGAGAATCTGCATGAGCGACGCGTCCAGGCCTTCCTGATCGCCGCCCGAGGTCAGCTCCACCAGCACCATCCATTCGGGCTTCCCCGCGAGCGGAGGCGTCATGCCTCCGAGATAGTCCAGCACCAGCGCGAGCGCCGGCGCAGAGACCAGCTCGAACGCGGTGACGTGCGGCCCGGCCACCTGCTTCGCATGCGTGAGCAGGCTGACGGCGGCCGCCGGGCTTTCCACGGCAACCAGTGCCACGGCCGCTGCGCGGGGCAACGGCATGAGCTTGAGCACGGCGGCGGTGATGATGCCCAGCGTCCCTTCCGAGCCGATGAACAGCTGCTTGAGGTCGTAGCCCGTGTTGTCCTTGCGCAAGCCACGCAGCGCCGAATAGATGCGCCCGTCGGGCAGCACGGCTTCGATGCCGAGCACCAGGTCGCGCATGTTGCCGTAGCGCAGCACTGCGGTGCCGCCGGCATTGGTCGCCAGGTTGCCGCCGATCTGGCAGGAGCCCTCGGACCCGATGCGAAGCGGAAACAGCCGACCCTGCGCCTCGGCCGCCGTGCGCGCCGCGTTGAGCGTGACGCCGGCTTGCACCGTCATCGTGTCGTCGACAGGGTCCACGGCCAGCACGCGATTCATGCGGCGCAGGTTCAGCACGATGCAGTCGCCGGCGCCCGCCTGCGGCACGGCGCCGCCCATCAGCGACGTGTTGCCGCCCTGCGGAACCACCGCGACGCCATTCTGATGGCACCACGCCATCACGCGGCTCACCTCGTCGGTGCTCGCCGGCAGGACCACCGCGATCGCATCGCCGCGGTGGAGCTTGCGATAGTCGGTGGTGAAGGCGGACGTGTCCGCGGGATCGGTGAGGCAGGCGTTGGGCCCGACGATGTCGGCCAGGGCCTGGATGGCTGCGGAGCTATTTCCGGGATTCATCGCAGGCCCCCCTGGCAAAGGTATTTCACGTGCAGATAGTCGTCGAGGCCATGGCGCGAACCTTCGCGGCCGTAGCCGGATTCCTTGACCCCGCCGAAGGGCGCGGCCTCGGCGGCGAGCGCGCCTTCGTTGATGCCGACGATGCCGGTCTCCAGCCGCTCGCCCACGCGCCAGATGCGCGCCGGGTCCTGCGAGTAGAAGTACGAGGCCAGGCCGAACGGCGTGTCGTTGGCCAGGCGCACGGCCTCGTCCTCCGTGGCGAAGCGGAACACCGGCACCACCGGCCCGAAGGTCTCCTCGTTCGCCAGCTCCATCGCGGGCGTGGCATCGACCAGCACGGTCGGTGCGTAGTAGTGGCCTGCGCCGCGGTCAGCGAGCTTGCGGCCGCCGACGACGACGCGAGCGCCCCGGGCCACTGCATCGTCCACGTGCCGTGCGATCTTCTCCACCGCGCGGGCATTGATCATCGGGCCGATCTGCGAGCCCGGCTCCGTGGCCGGCCCAACCTGCAGCGCGCCGACGCGCGCCGCCAGCTTGTCGACGAAGCGGCCATGCACGGCCTCGTGCACGTACACGCGATTCGGGCACACGCAGGTCTGGCCGCCATTGCGGAATTTCGCCACCATCAGGCCTTCGACCGCGGCATCGAGGTCGGCGTCTTCGAAGACGATGAAGGGCGCGTTGCCGCCCAGCTCCAGCGACAGCTTCTTGAGCGTGCCGGCCGAGGCGCGGGCCAGGTGCTTGCCCACCGGCGTGGATCCGGTGAAGGTGATCTTGCGAACGCGGGCATCGTCCAGCCACACGTCCACGACTTCGGGCGTGCGCTCGCGCGAAGCCGTGACCAGGTTGATGGTGCCGGCCGGGAAGCCTGCTTCCTCGGCCAGCGCCACCAGCGCAGCGGCCGTGAGCGGCGTGTCTTCCGCGGGCTTCGCCACCACCGTGCAGCCGGCGGCCAGCGCCGGTGCCAGCTTGCGCGCGATCATGGCCAGCGGAAAGTTCCACGGCGTGATCGCCGCGACCACGCCCACCGGCTCCTTCACGGCCAGCAGCTTCTTGCCGCGCGCGGGCTCGGGGATCACGTCGCCGTGCGTGCGGGTGGCTTCCTCGGCGAACCATTCGACGTACGAGGCGCCGTACAGCACCTCGCCGCGTGCCTCGGCCAGGGGCTTGCCCTGCTCGGTGGAGATGATGCGCGCCAGGTCTTCCTGGTGAGCCAGGATCAGCGTGTTCCACTTCTTCAGCAGCTGCGCGCGCTCGCGGCCGCTGCGGTCGCGCCAGGCGGGGAAGGCGGCTTGCGCAGCGTCCAGCGCGGCGCGTGCGTCCGCGGCGCCGCTGTCAGCGACGTGTGCGACTACGGCCAGCGTGGCGGGATCCACGACGTCGAGCTGAGCGCCGTCGGCGGCAGGCAGCCATCGGCCGCCGATGAAATTGGACGTGCGCAACAATTCGCCGCGCGCGAGGGTGCCAAGCATGGGCAACTCCGGTTGAAAAAGGTTAGCTGACGATGCCCAGGTGCCAGGGCACGAATTCGTTGTCGCCCAGCCCCAGCAGTTCGCTCTTGGTGCGTTCGCCGGAGGCGTGCCGCAGGATCGCCTCGAAGATGCGCTGCCCCATCTGCGGCACGTCCACCTCGCCGTCGAGGATGGCGCCGCAGTTGACGTCCATGTCCTCTTCCAGCTTGCGGAACATGGGCGTGTTGGTCGCCAGCTTGATGGTGGGCGCCGGCTTCGAGCCGAACATCGAGCCGCGGCCGGTGGTAAAGCAGATGAGATTGGCGCCGCTGGCGATCTGGCCGGTGACGGCCACGGGGTCGTAGCCCGGCGAGTCCATGAACACGAAGCCGTTGCGATCGATCTGCTCGGCGTATTCGTAGACGCCCTGCAGCGGCGTCGTGCCGCCCTTCATCGCCGAGCCCAGCGACTTCTCGAAGATGTTGGCGAGCCCGCCGGCCTGGTTGCCCGGGCCGACCACGCCGTTGAACTGGCCGTTGTGCCCGCGCGTGTACTCTTCCCACCAGCTCAGGCGGTCCAGCAGTTTCTGGCCGACTTCGGGCGAGACCGCGCGGCGCGTCAGCATGTATTCCACGCCATGGATCTCCGGCGTTTCCGACAGGATGGCGGTGCCGCCGTGGCGCACCAGGATGTCCATCGCCGCGCCGAGCGCCGGGTTGGCCGTGATGCCGGAGAAGCCGTCGGAGCCGCCGCACTCCAGCCCGATCTTGATGTGGCTGGCCGGCACCGGGGTGCGCTTGTACGCGTTGGCCAGGGGCAGCATCGCCTCGATCGCGCGGATGCCTTCCTCGATGGTGACGCGCGTTCCGCCGACTTCCTGCATCACCATCGTGCGCAGCATGCGGCCGCGTTCCAGCCCTTGCGAATCGACGAGGTCGGCCACCTGGTTGCGTTCGCAACCCAGGCCCACGATCAGCGCGCCCGCCAGGTTGGGGTGGCGCGCGTAGCCGGCCAGTGTGCGGCGCAGCAGATCGAAGTGCGGGCTCGGTGACGACATGCCGCAGCCGGTGGTCTGCGGGAACGCGACCACGCCATCGACGTTGGGGAAGTCGCGCAGCCGCTCCGGCGTGAAGTGCGCGGCGATGCGGGTGATCACCGTGGCCGAGCAGTTGACGGAAGACAGGATGCCGATGAAGTTGCGCGTGCCCACGCGGCCGTCCTCGCGGACGTAGCCCTGGAAAGTGGCGCGCTCGGCTTCGGGAACGAAGTCGACGGGCTTCACGTCGCGCCCGAACGCGGGATCGCGCTCGAACTCGACCAGCCGCAGGTTGTGCGAATGCACGTAGTCACCCGGCTCGATGTCGCGCGCCGCCACGCCGATGACGGCGTTGTACTTGCGCACCGGCTCGCCTTCGGCGATGGCGCGCGCCGCGATCTTGTGCCCGGCGGGCACCTGGGCGCGTGCCTTCACGCCGAACTCGGGCAGCGGCTGGCCCAGCGCGAGGGGCGTCTTGGCCACCAGGACGTTGTCGTCCGGGTGCAGGCGCAGGAGGGGACTCGTGCTCACGATCAACCCTTCGCCAACAGTTCCTTCAGCTTCAGGCGCTCGATCAGCTGCGTCTCGCGGTCGTACACCGTGGCCACGTACTTGCGGTACTCGGGGCCGTCCAGGTACATCAGCGGCGCGTCGATCTTGGCGGCGACAGCCTTGAACTCATCGCTGTTCACCGCGAAACGGAAGGCCTCGCGCAACTTCGCCTCCACGTTGGCGGGCAGGCCGGCCGGCGCGCCGATGCCGTTGGGCGCATCGACCACGACCTTGAAGCCCAGCTCCTTCAGCGTCGGCGTGTCCTTGAAGCGCGGCGTGCGCTCTTCGCCCCAGGTGGCGAGCAGGCGCAGCTTGCCGGCTTCGACGTGCGGCGCCCACGAGCTGGAGTCGGCCAGCATGTCGACCTGGCCGCCGAGCGTGTCGTTCAGCGCGGACGAGCCGCCCTTGTAGGCGATGGCGTTGAGCTGGATGCCGGCGGCCAGGGCGAACTCTTCCATGCCCACGTGCGTGGCGCCGCCCACGCCGGCGTGCGCGTAGGTCACCTTGCCGGGGTTGGCCTTGGCATGGGCCACCATGTCCTTGAGCGTCTTGAACTTCGAATCGGGCAGCACGGCGATGCCGAAGGTCTGGCCGGACGTGCGGGCCAGGTAGGTGAAGTCCTTGCGCGGGTCGGCCTGGAGCGATCCGAGTTGCGAGAAGCGCGTGACCGAGATCGGGATCTGGCCGATGGTGTAGCCGTCCGCCTTGGCGGCAGCGATGGCCTTGGCGCCGATCATGCCGGCCGCGCCCGCCTTGTTGTCCACGGCAATCGGCTGCTTCAGCACCCGCGATGCCACCTGGCAGATGGCGCGCATGGAAGCGTCGGCGGTGCCGCCGGCCGGCCAGGGGCAGATGAAGGTGATCGGGCGCGACGGGTACTCGTCGGCGCGGGCAATGCGGGGCAGGACCAGGCCGGAGGCGGTGGCGGCGGTGGCTGCTGCGCCGGCCAGGAGGGTGCGGCGGTTGATGCGGACGGTGGAATCGAAAGTCATTGTCTTCCTCACAAGGTGGATGGCTTGAAGCGGATTGTTCCACCAGCCTCCATAACAAACCAATCAGTTTTGAGCATCGCTTCATCACATCCACCTTATGATGACGCCATGGCCCAGATCGATCGCGTCCTGCGCTCCAACATCAAGCTGCGGCACCTGCAGCTGGTGGTGGCGCTGGATGAGTTCCGGCACGTGGGCCGAACCGCTGAGTTCCTTTCGGTCACGCAGCCGGCCGTCTCGCGCATGCTCGGCGAGGTCGAGTCCATGCTGGGCGCCACCTTGTTCGAGCGCTCCACGCGCGGCAGCGAGCCCACCGTGGCCGGCCAATCGTTCATCCGCTTCGCGCGGTCGGCGCTGGCCGGGTTCGAGCGTACCCGCGATGAGATGGCTGCGTTGGAGAGCGGGGCCGCCGGCCGTACCCGCGTAGGCTCGATGGTGGTGGCCTTGCCGACGGTGCTTGCGCCGGCGGTGGAACTGTTGAAGCAGCGTGCCGAGGGCGCGACCGTCCTGGTCGAGGAGGGGGACCTCACGCACCTGCTGCCCAAGCTGAGGTTGGGCGAGCTCGACCTGTTCGTGGGCCGCCTCGAGCCGGGCTACGCCTCACCCGACCTCGTGACCGAAGTGCTGCGTGCCGAAGCCATGGTTGCGGTCTGCGCCCCGGGGCATCCCCTGGCGAAGCGCAGGAAGGTGGGGTGGCCCGATCTGGTGCAAACCGCCTGCGTGCTGCCGCCACCGTGGGCGTCACTGCGCGTGAAGCTGGAGCAGCAGTTCCACCGGCATGGGCTCGAGCCACCGAAGGACGTGATCGAGACCGCCTCGTTCCTCGCGCAGGTCACATTCGTGCGCGCGCGTGGCGGCGTGGCCTTCATGGCGCGCTCGGTGGCGCGGCACTTCGAGGAGCAGGGGCTGGTGCAGGTGCTGAAGCTGACGGTGGATGTCGACCTGCCGCCCGTGGGGATGATCAGCGTGCGCGGGCGGCCGATGACGGCCGTGACCGCGCAGCTGGCGGAGTGTCTGCGGGCGGTTGCTCGGAAGGGCTCAACCCAATGACTTGTCATGCCGGACTCGATCCGGCATCCACCGCGGCGCGCCAACGTGAACCTTCATGTGACGTCCATCGGCGTGGCCGAGTACGACAGCTGGAAGAAGCCGTGGACGGCTCCGGGCGCAGCGCCCATCGCAACCAGCGCGGCTTCGCTGAGTTCGCCTTGCGCGAGCGCTTCGACCACTACAGCGTCGTAGCCCGTGGCGACCAGCACCCAATCCGCGAACGAGTCGCCGCCGCGTATCTTCTGCTCGGTGGTCGCGGCTATGGGCGGGGCGCGATGCCGCAGCAGGTGCGCACCCGCCAAGCCGGCACGGCCGGCCAGGTCCGCCAGGAGCGGCTTCAAGCGTTGGCGCAGGCCCTCGCCGTCATCGCCTGCGGGCGAGAGCCGCACTGTCAGCGCATGGCGAGCCGTCACGCCGCCATGCGATTCCAGCACGTTGCACTGGCTGCGCACCATGTTGCGGTGGTGCGGCATCATGCGCGTGGACCAGGGCGTCGGCGCGTTCAGGCGTTCGAGGTAGGGCGGCGACGACAGCACGTCGTGCCCTTCGAGCTCGTACATCTGGAAGATGCCTTCGCCGCCGCGGGCGTCGCGCCAGCGGCTGGCGCGGCGAAAGCCCGGGATGCCCAGGCGTTCCGGAAAGTGCTCGTGGGAATGCCAGTGCTCGAATTCGGCGAGCATGGCGGGCGCCATGTCCCACCACATGGCGAGGGCGGCTTGGCCTAGCATCGGCATGGTCGGTCTCGTCGGTTGAAGTGGCGGCGATCATGCCAGAACGTTGGATGCCATTCAACTTTCTGATGGCGTTCAAATTTGAACGATCAGGAGCGGATCCCAGCAGCTACGGCACCCACGAACGTCTCGCTGCCGCGGGCCTTGCCGTACCTCTTCGCATCGCTGAAAATCGCGATCACGCTCGCGTTCGTCGGGCTCCGGTTCCTGACTTTCAACACCATGACACGCATCCAGATGACCGCCGGCGGCCACCGCTTCGTCGCCGAAACCAACCCCGACGCGCCCAAGACCGTGGCCGCGTTCCTGAAGCTGCTGCCGTACCGCCAGAAGCTGATCCACGTGCGATGGAGCGGCGAAGGCTGCTGGATCCCGATGGGCGACTTCGAGCTCGGCGTCGGCTACGAGAACCACACCAGCCACCCGTCGGTGGGCGACGTGCTGTTCTACCCCGGCGGCTACAGCGAGACCGAGATCATCCTCGCGTACGGCAGCTGCAGCTTCTCCAGCAAGATGGGCCAGCTCGCCGGCAACCACTTCCTGACGATCGTCGAGGGCCGCGAGAACCTGCGGGCGCTGGGCACACGCACGCTGTGGGAAGGGGCGCAGGACGTGGAGTTCTCGCTGTGAAGGGACGGCTGCTGGTCGTTTCCTCGCTGCATCGCCCAGCGATTAACGGGCAGCGCGACGCCGACGGTTTGCGTTTCGATTTGACACAGAGACCGCAAACTCTTGTAATCACCGCGGGAGGGTTCCCCGCGGGGCCAAAAAGAAGTGAAAAAGCGCGCCTACTACGGTGAGACGATCGAGCAGTTTTTGGACTCTGCGCCTGAGCGAATATTGGGCGACCTGACAGATCGCAGTACCTTTGCAATCGATTTAACGCAACGCGACGCCTGGCGACAGCAGATACTGATCCTCCAGAAAGTTCTAACGGGACAATCTTCCAAGGGTCAGCTTTACTTCGAATATGCTGTTCCCCGTCTGGGCAAGCGGATAGACGCTGTCCTTGTAATCGACCACGTCATCTTCGTACTAGAGTTCAAGGTCGGTGAGAAAATCTTCCTGGGCTCCGCCCTGGATCAGGTTTGGGACTACGCCCTCGACCTTAAAAACTTTCACGAGACATCGCACGACAAGACCGTCGTGCCGGTTTTGATCGCGACCTGCGCTCAACCGCTCCCTATTGTTCTCGAACAGAGCGTCCACAAGGATGGAGTGACCGCGCCGATTCGGGCAACCCCTGCTCAATTGTCTGAGGTGTTTGCGCGTGCGCTTTGCGACACGTCGGGACGGCACATCGTCGCTGAAGACTGGGAGCGTGGACGCTATAGCCCGACGCCGTTGGGCCGGCTTCTCGCCCAGGCGCCAAGACTGACCGTGTCTTCGTACCTGGCCATGGGCAGCACCGACAGCCGCATGCGTCAGCGTTGCGCAGCAGCCATGCGGCAACTGGGTCTTCCTGAAGGTTGAGTGTCCTTGAGGTTCTCTGACGATTTGTGACTTTGTGATGTAGACTTTGGTTGCGGCTCGGTCCCCACCGAGACCGCAATGTCGGCTCCCCGACTTTCAAGCCCGGTTTGTTGTCTGGGCTTTTCTTTTTTGGTGCGCCCCTCAGGGCGCCTACTTGAAGGTGAAAGGCATCTACTCGCCCGGCAAGGAGGGTAGCGCATAGCCGTGGGCGGCCCCCTCAGCTGCCATCAGACCGCGCGAACTCAATGTACTCAAGTAGGTAGGGCACCACATCGGATTCCAACTTCTCGAACAGCTGCTCCACTACCGGCCGCACGAGCCGCTCGGCATCTTCTTTCGTCATGGCGGCCTGCTCGTTGACCCGCCGCACGAACTCCTTGCGGCCCGTCTCGGGATCACTCGCGTAGTTCAGCGGTTCAAAGGAGTCGACCGGGTCGGGGATTTTCCACGCGCCAGTGCCGTTGTCTCCCCACAGAAGCTGAATGCCTGCGATCATTTCCGGCTGGGCAAATGCGCTCTTGGGGTCGAGGAGGGGAAACCTGTAGTTAGCCCGGCCTTTCGTAGGGTACTGCGCGCTTGACCATCCAAACTCGCAGAAGAATTGCTCCCGTCCTTTTGGGTCCGACCAAAGAAAGAGAAATACGTTGCCAACGTCATCAACGGACCACACATAGGCGCGGCCAAGGTCTGGTTTCTGTTGGCTCTTCTGGAACTGCGGCCACCGCGCCTGCAATTCCTGTTCGAACAGTTGGTACAGCTGATTCGCGTACTTCTTGTTCATTTGCTCAACGCCGATTCAGGATGCGATACCACCCAGCAGCGCGCCCCCACAGTGACGCCGAATGAGGATGGCATTCCACACAGCTCATTGATGAGCTGTAGCACGAAGTCGCTACGCATGATTCCCCCTGAGTTCGCCCTGCAGGCGGCAATGTCCGCGACATAGTACTAGCGGCTTATTGGTTAGTTATTATTGCCGTTCTGGCTTTTTGGTGGTCGAACTGTGGCGAAGCCTATGGTCTCACCGTCAGCGCCATATTTGCACGGATTTTCGGTGGATATACATTGCCATTCTGGCGCGTACTCGATAGAATTCCGTGTAAATGCCTGATTGCACCATCCAGCTCTTCTGTGACGGCTCCTGGGTTGACGTCGCCACTGTTCAGCTCTTCGGGAAAGAGCAGGAGGGCTGGCGTGCCAAGACGTATACGGGTTATGACGTCCAGTGGTCTGTGAAACACTTCGGGGCTCGCGATGCGCATGCTCTGTCCTGCCAGTACCAGGTCGGCCTGGAACCTCTTGAGCAGAACCACTGGCCCGTGTTCCTGATCGATATGCTGCCTCAAGGCTTCGGCCGAGAGGAACTGCTCCGCCGAATCAAGCTGTCCCCCACCGCGGCTGAGGACGCTGACTGGCGCCTGCTGCTCACCGGCGCCGGCAATCCGATCGGCAACCTGCGAGTAAAGGAAGCGGCGCAGTGGCTGGAGGGCAATGCCGGTGCCTCTCGAGGCTTTACTGACGCCGAGGTCGCCCAGCGCGGCGAGGACTTCGCCGAGTACCTGGCGTCCCACGGCCTCTTCGTGGCCGGCTCCTCGGGCGTGCAAGGCGAGTGGCCGAAGGTGCTGCTCACGCGCGCTGACGACGGCCTGCTGTATCTGGATCACACATTGGCGGACGAGCGCGCGCGCGAGCACTTCATTGTGAAGTTCGGCCGCGGCACAAACGTAGCGCTGGCCACCATCCTGCGGCACGAGGCCCCATACATGGCGCTGGCCGAGCGCCTTGGCCTGCGAGTGCACGCCCCCCTTGTCATGAAGGAGCGCGCGCTCTTCATCCGCCGTTTCGATCGCCAGGTCGGCGCCCAGGGGGTCACCCGATTTGCGCAGGAAAGCATCGCCACCTTGACCGGCATGCCTGGGTTCGGCGCAGTGCCAAGCCACGACCGGGTCTGCAGCGAACTGATCGCCCGCTGCACGAATCCTCTGGCGGATGTGCTCGAATACATCAAGCGCGACGTGGCGAACATCGCACTGGGCAACAAGGACAACCACGCGCGCAACACGGCGCTGCAGCGCGACTTCTCCGGACGCGTGCATCTGACACCTCTCTACGACTTCGTGCCCATGTATCTCCATCCGGACGGCATCGCCCGGCGCATCCGATGGGAAGACAACGACGCGGGAGCCCCGGACTGGAACAAGGTCCTCGATCGGGTGTGCGAACTGGCGCTGGAGCTCGCGCCGGCCCGCGGCCGTCGCCGCAGCAGGAAGCCCGAGTCGGCGCTTCAACGTGAAAGCCTCGTACAAGGCCTGCGCGCCATGGCCGCCCCACTGCGTGAGATTGCCGAGGGCGCACCCGGGGTTGATCAAGCAGTCTCCGATTACCTGCGCCTTGGCATCTTGCAGCAGGCCGATCGCCTGGAAAACCTCACCTGAGATCGACATGGACAAACGCTTCAACGAACTCTCGATGAACGAGCAGCTCCTGCTGCGGCGCAGCGCCGTAGAGGAGGTGCTCGGCCACCCCGAGTGGAGCCTGCCCCAGGCGATCCGCCACCTGAAGAAGGCGATGCGCCTGACCACTGCGGAGCTCGCCAAGATGGCGGGCGTGGGGTTCCGGACGCTGCAGGACGTCGAGCAGGAAGTGAGCCCAGGCACGGTGCAGACCGTGAACAAAGTGCTTGGCGTGCTGGGCCTCAAGCTGGGAGTTGTGCGGGCGCGCCCCGGCAATATGACAGTGCACGACGCGACAGGTGTACCGCAGGGCGGCTCCGGATCAGTAAGCGGTTAAGCGCTGCTTCAAGTGCTGGAATCGCGCAGCTGATTCGCCGAATCTGCGTTCGTTCTCGAACGGTACTTTTCAAATCCCTTCTTGCGCAACTCACAAGCCGGACACCCCCCACACCCATACCCCCACTCATGCCGCGTGCCGCGATCCCCCAGATAGCAGCTGTGCGTATCCCTCCGAACAATCTCCACCAGCGCCGCCCCACCCAGCCTCTCCGCCATCTCCCAGGTCTGCCCCTTGTCTATCCACATCAACGGCGTCTCGATCACGAAGCGCTGGTCCAGCCCCAGGCCCAGCGTGACTTGCAGCGCCTTCAAGGTGTCGTCGCGGCAATCGGGGTAGCCTGAGTAATCGGTCTCGCACATGCCGCCCACCAGCACGCTGATGCCGCGCCGGTAGGCGATGGCCGCGGCGAAGGTGAAGAAGATCAGGTTGCGGCCGGGCACGAAGGTGTTGGGCAGGCCGCTCTTTTCGAAGGCGATGGCTTTGTCATCGGTGAGCGCGGTGTCGCTGACCTGGCCCAGCAGGCCCAGGTCCAGCATGTGGTCCTGCCCCAGCTTCGCGGCCCATTGCGGGAAGGCGCTGCGCAGGCTATCCAATACGGTCTGGCGGCATTCGAGTTCCACGCGATGGCGTTGGCCGTAGTCGAAGCCTATGGTCTCCACCTGCTCGTAGCGGTCCAGCGCCCAGGCCAGGCAGGTGGCGGAGTCCTGTCCGCCCGAGAAAAGGACCAGCGCTTTCTTGTGCATGCGGGAACTGTAGCGGACGCCGTTCCCGCAGCGCGCCTACTTGTTCGTGTGCCGCTGATCGTCCTGCGTATGGCTGGGCTGGCCACTGGGCCCCGCGGGGCTGGCGTCTCCGGGCTTCTCTACCTTGCGCCCTTGCGCCGTGTTGCGCCCCGATGCCGGGCGATGTATCGGGCCGGGCATCTGGTGCTCGGTCTTGTCCTTGTGCGGCGGCAACTGTGTGGCTCTTTCGGCGGCGATGGCGTGAGCCATGGGGAACTCCTGGGATCTTGAGGGCGACTGCGCTGCTGCTCAGTCTTCAAGCAGTGTGTACCAGTCGCGCTTGCCTGGATGTAGGCCGGCTTCCCGTCCTACCGTCGCGTTCCGCCTGACGCAGCCATAATCGCTTCACCACGACTCTCCGGAGGTGCCGCGATGGCCTTGCTGATCCTGGGACTGGTTCTTTTCCTGGGCGTCCACTCCACACGCATCTTCGCGGACGGCTGGCGCAGCTCCATGATCGCCAGGCTCGGGCGATTGCAGTGGAAGGGCCTCTACGCCCTGGTTTCCATCATCGGCTTTGTCGTGCTCATCTATGGCTACAAGCTGGCACGCGCAGGAGACGATGGTGCTCTGGACTTCGCCGTGGTGGATGAAGCACGTGACGGCCTTGCTCATGATGTTCGCCTTCATACTTTTCGTCTCCGCGTACGTGCCGCGCAATTCGTTCAAGGCCCGCCTGCATCATCCGCAGGTGCTGTCCGTCAAGGTCTGGGCGCTGTCGCACCTGCTGGCCACGGGCATCGCGGCGGGCGTGGTGCTATTCGGCGGATTCCTGATCTGGGCCGTGCTGAGCTTTCGGGCGGCGCGCCGGCGCGACCGGGCGGCCGGCACGGTGTACCCGCCTGGGAATGCGATTGGGACTTCGATCGCGATTGCCGCCGGTCTGGTGGCATGGTCGGTGTTCGCGCTGTTGCTGCACGGGCCGCTGATTGGGGTTCGGCCGTTGGGTTATTAGCGAGGCATGGATCCCGGGTCAAGCCCGGGATGACAGTCAGTATGAATGTCCATGTTCTAAGACTCTCTCCGGGCGATGACCTGCGCGCCGCGCTCGAGTCGGCGTTTGCCGCACTGTCGCGCCAGCACGGCATTGCCGCCGCCTGCATCGTTTCCGCCGTGGGCAGCCTGTCGCAGGCGATGCTGCGCTATGCCGACAAGCCGGGCGCCAGCCAAATCAACGGACCGCTGGAACTGCTGATGCTGTCAGGCACGCTCAGCCCCGACGGCGCGCACCTGCATGGCAGCGTGGCGGATGCCAATGGCGAGGTGGTGGGCGGGCACATCATGCCGGGCTGCATCGTGCGCACCACGGCCGAGGTGGTGATCGCGCTGCTGCCGGGGTGGGAGTTCCGGCGCGAGCTGGATGCGGCGACGGGGTACAAGGAGCTGTCAGCGCGGCGCCAGTAGTGGCGGGCGTTGGATGCTCATCCTCAGGCATTTCCGCGGTAGAGTCAGGGCATGCAAGCTCATCGAACGCGCCAGATGGACCCGGGTCAAGCCGGACGACGGGCGCCCGTTGACCGCCGTCGCCGTCATCGACTTCGAAACCACCGGCTTGTCGCCCAACATGGGCGACCGCGCGACTGAGATCGCCGTGGTGCTGGTGGAGGGCGACCAGGTGGTCGATCGCTTCCAGAGCCTGATGAACGCGGGCGTGCACATCTCGGCCTTCATCGAGGCCTATACCGGGATCAGCAACGCGATGATCGCCACGGCGCCCAAGGCCGAGACCGTGATGGCCGAAGCCAGCCGTTTCGTCGGCGGGCGGCCGATGGTGGCGCACAACGCATCATTCGACCGGCGCTTCTGGATGGCGGAGCTCGAGCGGGCGGACCGGCCGGCCGACGAGCCCTTTGCCTGCACCCTGCTGCTGTCGCGCCGGCTCTATCCGCATGCGCCCAACTACAAGCTGGGCTCGCTGGCGTCTTTTCATGCGCTGCCTTCTTCGGGCCGCGCCCACCGCGCGATGGCCGACGCCGAAACGGCGGCGGCATTGCTGGGGCAGATCCGCAGCGACCTGCGTTGTCGCTTCGGCGTGCCCGAGCCGCGGCATGCGCTGCTGATGAAGCTGCAGGCCTGCACGCGCAAGGCCGTGCCGCGGGCGATCGAAGCGCACCTGGCTGCGTCCTGAATCTGTCAGCAGCCTGGGCGGGCCGAGCTTGCGCTGCGGCGGCGGCGTGGACTATCGTTCTTGCATCCCATCTTCTTCAGGAGGCAACCCATCATGGCGAACCCCGAGCTTCCCGAAAGCATCCTCTCGCATGTTTCGCTAGGCACCAATGACTACCCGCGCGCCAAGGCCTTCTACGACGCGCTGCTGCCCACCTTGCAGATCCGCCTGGTGATGGATTTTCCCGGCGGGGCGGGCTACGGACGCACCTTTCCCGAGTTCTGGATCCAGAGCCCGATCGACGGCGGCAAGGCCAACGTGGGCAACGGCGTGCATGTTTCCTTCCTGGCCAATTCGAAGGCCGAAGTGGATGCCTTCTACGCCAAGGCGCTGGAGCTGGGCGGCAAGGATGACGGTGCGCCGGGCCCGAGGCCCGAGTACGACAAGAATTACTACGCCGCGTTCGTGCGCGATCTCGATGGCAACAAGATCGAGGCGATGCTGATGGTTGAGCCGGGTAAGTAGCAGGGCGACAGGCGAAGCCGTCCGACAGCGCTCGGTCGGGACTCCGGGCCGATCTCGACCAAAACCTTCAGCTGCCCGCGTTTCGGCGCGCGGGCGCGTGCAGGTCGGAAAACTCGAACGAGCGCGCCAAGCCCAACGCACAGCCCTTGGGCTTGTAGGTGCCATCGGGCTGTTTCACGAATAGCTGCTGGCCGGCCAGCAAGCGGCGCAACACCGGCTCGAGCTCGCCCAGGATGCCTGGACTCAGCCAGGCGGCGACAACGGTTCCTGCATCAAACGAGTCTTGAACGTGTTGCATGTGACTCCGGTGCAATCAGATGACGGGCTCCCTGCCTCTTTTTGGTTGACTGCCGGAGTTTATTGTGCGCCGCACAAAAGTCCAATAGTGTCCCGCACATTACAAACGGGCCCTGGATTGCCTCGTTGTTACAACTCTGTTGTATCGAAGCAAATCCAGCGAAATGCCGCAGCCGAACAACCCTGTGGAGCATTCCGGCACAACTCATCAGTTATCCACACCGAAAGGCCAAAGCCGGAAGTTATCCCTGTTGGACGTACACCACGGAAGCACACCTGACACAGTGTTTTTGATGAGGCAAGTGCTTGATGGAAAAGGGGAAAATAGCGGTTGTCCACAGAAGAGCAGCCCCCTTACTACTACTACTAATTTAAGATAGAGATATTAAGAGAGAAGAGAGAGGCCCACCCGTGAAACTGCTGGTTCGCGCTTTTCTTCTGATCCTGGGCGGCGTGCTGTTCTTCGGCTCGATGGGCGTCGTCGCCACCTGGGCGCCGGACCAGCCTGTCGAGCAGCTCAAATCGCGCTGGGCGAGGCCGCCGTCGCGCTTCCTAGGGGTGGATGGCCTGCAGGTGCATCTGCGCGATGAAGGCCCGCAAAACGATCCGGTGCCCATCGTGCTGCTGCACGGCACTTCGGCCAGCCTGCACACCTGGGAGGGCTGGGCCCAGGCGCTGCGCGACAAGCGGCGCGTGATCCGCTTCGACCTGCCCGGTTTCGGGCTGACCGGGCCCAACCGCGAGAACGACTATTCCACCGAGGCCTATGTGCGGTTCGTACGCGCGGTCATGGACAAGCTGGGCGTGCAGCGCTTCGTGCTGGCGGGCAATTCACTGGGCGGGCAGATCGCCTGGTCGGCCGCGGCGGCGATGCCCGATCGGGTGGACCGGCTGATCCTGGTGGATGCCAGCGGTTACCCGCGCGAATCGCTGGCCACGCCGCTGTCGATTCCCCTGGGCTTCCGGATTGCCGCGACCCCGGGGCTGCGCTTGCTGGCCCAGTACACGCTGCCGCGCGGCGTGGTGGAACGCAGCCTGCGCAACGTGTATGGCGATCCGTCCAAGGTCACGCCGGAGCTGGTGGACCTGTATTCGGCTATCACGCTGCGCGAGGGCAACCGCAAGGCGCTGGGCCGGCGGATCGAGCAGGGCTATACGGGCAACGTGGCGCTGCTCAAGGAGATCAAGGCTCCGACGCTGATCCTGTGGGGCGGCAAGGACCGGCTGGCGCCGCTGGAGATGGGCCAGCGCTTCGCCCGCGACATCGCCGGCGCCCGGCTGGTGGTGTTCGAGGATCTGGGGCACGTGCCCCACGAGGAAGACCCGGCCCGTACCGTGGCCGAGGTCAGGCGCTTCCTGGGGTCTTGAAGCCCCCAGCTGCGGGCCGTCAGGACCTTATCGAGCTGCTGCAGCATGTTGGTCCAGCCCTGGCGGGTGCGCTGCTCGTTGGCGCGGGCATCTTCGTCGTCGCCCAGGTTGTGCGTCAGCACCAGGTCGCAGATCTGGGGGCCCATGGGCACGAAGTCGAGGGTCACCCGCGTGGGCTCGTCGAAAAAGGGCTCGACGCTGAAGTCGAACGCCAGGCGGTGCGGGCGGTTGATCTCCACATACACGCCGCGGTGCTGGGCGTCGTAGAAGCTTTCGTAGCCGTCGGCATCGGGCCGCCGGTCCGTCACGGTGAAGCTGCCGCCCACCTGGGGGTCGATCTCGCAATGGAGGATGTTGCCGGTACGGGTGGCAAACAGGAAACGCGCGGCCTGGGCCGGCGTCATCCAGGCGTCGAAGACCTTCGCGGCCGGCACGTTGTAACGGTGGGTGACTCGCACGATGATGGGTTCGGCCATTCTGTGTTTATCTTCCAGCAGGCTCGATTTCCTGTCAAGTACGTGGGCGGCTCTTGTTACTTGTGGTCCGGGAGTTCGATCTTGACCTCCAGGACTTCGAGGTTGTCCTGGCGGTCCACGTTGACCTTGATGTCCTGGGGGCCGATCTTGATGTACTTGGAAATCACGGCCACCAGCTCGCGCTGCAGGGCCGGCAGGTAGTCGGGCTGGGCGGCGTTGCGGCCGCTGCGCTCGTGGGCCAGGATGATCTGCAGCCGCTCCTTGGCGACGGTGGCAGTCTTCTTTTTCTCGCCCAGCAGGAAGGAAAGGAAGGTTCCCATGTCTTACCGGGCTCCGAACAGGCGCTTCAGGAAGCTGTTCTTCTGGGGATCCACGAAGCGCATCGGCTTGTCGTCCCGGCCCAGGAAGCGGTCGATCACGTCCTTGTAGGCCTCGGAAACGTCGCTGCCCTTCATGTGGACGGCGGGTGTGCCCTGGTTGGAGGCTTGCAGCACCGACTCGCTTTCCGGGATCACCCCGATCAACTTGATGCGCAGGATGTCCTGTATGTCTTCGAGCGACAGCATCTGGCCCTGGTCCACCCGGTTGGGGTTGTAGCGGGTGATGAGCAGGTGCTCCTTGATCGGCTCCTTGCCGTCGATGGCGCGCTTGGTCTTGCTGGCCAGCATGCCCAGGATGCGGTCGGAATCGCGCACCGAGGAGACTTCCGGGTTGGTGACGACCAGGGCCTCGTCGGCGAAGTGCATGGCCATCAGGGCACCGGTTTCGATGCCGGCGGGCGAATCGCAGACGATGTATTCGAAGCCCATTTCGCTCAGGTCCTTCAGGACCTTCTCCACGCCTTCCTTGGACAGCGCTTCCTTGTCGCGGGTCTGGGAGGCGGCCAGCACGAACAGGTTGTCGCACTGCTTGTCCTTGATGAGGGCCTGGTTGAGGTTGGCCTCGCCCTGGATCACGTTGATCAGGTCGTACACCACGCGGCGCTCGCAGCCCATGATCAGGTCCAGGTTGCGCAGGCCGACGTCGAAGTCGATCACGGCTGTCTTGTGGCCGGCCAGGGCCAGGCCCGAGGCGAAGCTGGCGCTGGTGGTGGTCTTGCCCACCCCGCCCTTGCCGGAAGTGACGACGATGATTCTTGCCATGAGTTGATCCTTGTTTACTTGAGAGGGTCCATCACCAGCTTGCCCTCGGCGCCGCCGACCAGCCGCACCTGGGTGGGCTTGGACAGGACGTCGGCGGGCAGGGGCACTTCGCTGGTGCGGTACACCCCGGCGATGGAAATGAGTTCGGGTTCCAGGCACAGGGAAATGATCCGCGCCTCGGTGTTGCCGCGGGCGCCGGCAATGGCCTTGCCGCGCAGCGGGGCGTAGACATGGATATGGCCGTCGGCGATGACTTCGGCGCCGGGGTTGACCATGCTGAGCACCACCAGATCGCGGCCGCGCGCATAAACCTGCTGGCCCGATCGCAGCGGCCGGTCGATGACCAGGGCCGAGGCGAGCGCTGCTTCGGTCGCGGGGGCGGCCGGCGTCTTAGGGCTGTCATTGCCGGACTTGATCCGGAATCCATGCCTTCTCGCTGCGCTGCAGGCGCCGCCTCCGGCGCAGGCGCGAGGCCTGCCCGCAAAGCCGCCGCCATCTGCCCGGGCGTGCCGCCCCGGGCAGCGACCGGCAGCACGTGGTAGCTGCGAAGCATGGCCAGCAGTGCGGGGAAGTCGATCGGCTCCTCGCTCTGGCCCTGCAACGGCGAGAGGTCCAGCACCAGCGGGTCGTTGTCGAAGAAATCCGGGATGTCGCCGAAGCGGGCCTTCAGTTCCGCGGCCAGGGCGCGCAGGTCGGCCGACTTGAGCAGCAGCGACACCAGCGGCAGGTTCGCACTCTTGATCTCGAACGTGGCAGGGGCGCGTCCTGCGAGGGCAACGGTCATTGAACGGAAAATTTCTTTCTGCTGGCTGAGCCAAAGGCCGCGAATCTTAGCAGTCGAGCGACAGCGCTGTCCTACAGAATCTGTTGCCAAATGCACCTGATGGCCGCAGGGGCGCCGCACCACACTGAATGTGTCAACGCTTCACAGGAGTTCACCGATGAAGATCCAACACAGTCCGCACCACTGGATCGCAGTGGCCCTGGTCCTGGCAGTCCTGTTACTGACCCTGTCCGAGCCCACGGCCAGAGCAGCGGCGCGCAAGCGGGCCAAGGCGCCATGGCAGGACCGCCCCAAGGCGGAATCGCGGTGGAAAATAGCACGGACATGCAGCTGCCGCGATGTCAAGCCTTCGCGCACAGGCGTAGGGGACTTCGACGCCTAGCAAGGCCAGCAGTTGGAAGGGCGGTAAAATCGCCCATGCAAGACACCAAACTGACGAACGTCGTCCGCGCCTACTTCAGCGCCTATGAGAGCGAGAACCGCGAACTGGCGGAAACGCTGCTGGCAGACGGCTTCACCTTCACCAGCCCCAACGACGACGGCATCGACAAGGCCACCTACTTCGAGCGTTGCTGGCCCAACCACGATGCCAGCCGCGCCCAGCACATCGAGAGCATCGTGGTCGATGGGCAGCAGGCCTTCGTGACCTACCTGTGCGCCACCGAAGGCGGCAAGTCATTTCGCAACACCGAGTTCCTGACCTTCAGCGGCGACCGCATCGCCAGCGTCAATGTGTATTTCGGCGCGGCCTACCAGGACGGCGTGTTCGTTTGAGTCCTGTGACTCCGATCCGGCATGCCATCAGAGCCATGGATTGCGGGTCAAGCCCGCAATGAGCAGCATCCTCATGGCGACGTGGCTCCGTCTTCCTCCTTCAGCGCGGCGATCGGGCGGGTCCTGAACACGTTGTAGTAGCAGGCCCGCCAGGTATCGTCGTCGGCCTCGGGCGGGGGCGCCTGCGCCCGCGGCAGGCCCGGCGCGAAGTGCAGCTGCCGGCCATCGTATTCGACGCTGCGATCGGGCGTGACGATGGCCCAGCGCATCGTCGGCGTGCGTTTGGCGAACCAGGGCGCGACCGCCTCGACGATGTGGTGCGTCGGCTCGAACCAGGCGAGCTGGATCGGCTCGGTGCCGCCGTCGTGGACGGGACGAAAGCGCAGGAAGGCCTTCATCTTGTGCAGGTCGCGACGCACGGCCTGGCCCATCTGGTGGGCGTGCAGCATGTCGGGGTCTATGGGGTTGTTGCGCAGCCCGGGCTCATGCACCAGCCGCCACAGCAGGCGGTACAACAGGGCGAAGCGCTCCGGATCGTTGTGCAGCACCACGACCTCGCACAGGCGCAGGAACGAGGCCGGCACGATGGCCGATGCGGCCTTGGGGATGCCGCGCCCGCGACTGTCCGGGCCGCGGCCGGATCGGCGAACTGGTCGCTGTTCTGGGCCTCGGCGGTATGCCAGTGGACGGCCTCGGGCGGCACCTGATGGGCCAGCAGCGCACGCGCTTCCTCGCGGAAACCCGCGAGGTCCGTTTCACTGGCCAGCAGCGCTTCCATCACCGAACTCCTTCAGCATTGAGGCGACCCAGTTTCCTGGCATGAAGTTCCATCACCAGGTAGAGCAGGGCCGCGACCATGAGCGGGACGATGTAGTAGATGGCCCGATAGCCCAGCAGTGCGGCGATCAGGCGGCCTTCGGAAATCTGGTGGGACAGCAGGGCCACGAAGACGAATTCGAAGACGCCCAGTCCGGCGGGCACATGGGTGATGACGCCCGCCACCGCACCGATCAGCAAGACCGTGAGCACGTCGGTGTAGGGGACCTGCCTTTGCAGCAGCATGAAGACCGCGCCGCCCATCAGGCTCCAGTTGAGGCACGACATGGCCAGCTGCAAGCCGGCCATGCGCCAATGGGGCAGGAAGAGCTCGTGCCCGCGCACCGTCCAGACCCGCTCGCCCGAGCGCAGGCAGGCCACGAAGTACGCCACCGCCACCAGCACCAGGCCGGCGCCCAGCCATTGCAGGCCATGGTTGCCGAGCTTCCAGCTGGGCGGCAGCTGCAAGGGATGCACGAGGAACAGGAAACCGCCCAGCAACATGTAGCCCAGCCAGTTGGTCAGCATGCTCATCGACAGGATGCGGGTGATCTCGCCGTTGTCCAGCCCCAGCCGCGAGTACAGCCGGTAGCGGAAGGCTATGCCGCCCACCAGCGACCCCAGGTTCAGGTTGAAGGCGTAGCTGATGAAGTTGACCGCCATGACCTTGCGCGTCGCCAGTTCGTGCCCGGTGTAGCGCCGCCCTATCAGGTCGAAGCAGCTGTACAGGAGGTGGCTGGCCAGCGCGAAGCCGATCGCCGCCAGCAGGGCCGGGCGCGGCAGGGCGAGCAGCGAGGCGAACACGTCGTCCCAGTCCACGTTGCGCGCAAAACGCACCAGCAAGGCGAACACCGCGACGAAGAAGACCAGGGTCAGCAGCCGGCGGGTCCATGGCCACCAGGGCCGGGACGGACGATGGTCGCGTTCGTCGGCCATGGCATTGCTGGGCAAGGTGCGCGAGCCCATATCTCATTCCTTGCCTTGGCGAAGGAGAACAGGCCGCAGCCGGTCGGTGAGCGCCGGCAAAAGGCGCGGCACATGTCGCGGCAGCCAGGAGGCCCAGGACGGATAGCGCCGCGTGAAGTGGTAGGCCAGGAAGCTGCGCACCAGCTGCAAGCCGTGCAGGCGGCCGAGCTCTTCCAGGTGAACCTGCTTGCAGCTGTGGTGCAGGAGATGCTCCAGCCGCTCGTGCAGGTGCTGGTTGAAGCCGCGGTCGCGGATGAAGACGTTGGCTTCGAGATTGAGTGACAGGCTCAGCGGGTCGAGGTTGCTGGAGCCCACCGTGGCCCATTCGTCGTCCATCAGCGCGACCTTGCCATGCAGCGGCCGCTCGCAGTACTCGTAGATGCGCACGCCCGCGCCCAGCAGCTGCTGGTAGAGCATGCTGGCGGCGGTCTTCACGAAAGCCATGTCGGGCTCGCCCTGCAGGATGAGGCGCACGTCGACGCCCCGGCGCGCAGCCCGCCGCAATTCGCGCATGAAGCGGTAGCCCGGGAAGAAATAGGCGTTGGCGATCATCACGCGCTTGCGCGCCGCGCGAATGGCGATGCGGTATTGCTTCTCGATGTCGCCCTGGTGCTCGCCGTTGTCGCGAACCACCAGCAAGGCGGCGGCCGTGCCGACGTGCGGCTGGCTGTCCACGCTGCTGCGCAGGCTGCTGCGATTGCGCCACCACTGGCGGGGCCGCTGGTAGCGATGGCCCTGGGCCAGCGCCAGGTGGGTGAAGCGATGGATCTCGGCCACCAGCGGCCCGCGGATCTCCACCGAATAGTCCTGCTTGGCCTCGGGCCCGAAGTCGGCCAGATGGTCGGCGGAGTAGTTGATGCCGCCGACGAATGCCACCTCTCCGTCGATCACGACGATCTTGCGGTGCATGCGTCGCAGCACGTTGGTGCGCCAGCCCAGCAGGCGCTTGCGGGGGTCGAACACATGGATGCGCACGCCCACGTCGAGGAGCGAGCCGATGAACTCGTCCGACAGGTCGGACGAGCCGAAGCCGTCGATGGTCATGTCGATCTGCACGCCGCGCCGCGCCGCCGCGACCAGGGCCTGGTGCAGCTGCAAGCCGACCTTGTCCTCGAACAGGATGAAGGTTTCCAGCACCACCTCTTTCATGGCGTTGGCAATGCAGGCGAACACGCGCGGGAAGAACTCCTCGCCGTTTTCGAGAAGGCGGATGTCGTTGCCTTCGATCCATCTCGGATTCATGAGCGTTTTCCTAGAGATGGATCTCCGCCGCCAGCGGCGCGTGATCGGACAGGTGCGACCAGGGCCTGCGCGGCAGCACGACCGGCAGGTGCACCGAGGCGTTGCGCACGTAGATGCGATCCAGCGAGAGCAGCGGGAAGCGCGCGGGAAAGGTCTTGGCCGATTCGCCATAGGCCGTGACGAAGACCTCGCGCAGGCCGATCTCGCGCTCCAGCACGCGATTGGCGCGGCGGCGCCAGTCATTGAAGTCACCGGCCACGATCAGCGGCGCATTGTCGGGCACCTCGCCGCGCACCATCTGGCACAGCAGATCCAGCTGCTGCTGGCGGTGGTTCTCCGCCAGGCCCAGGTGCACGCAGATGACGTGCACGTCCTGGGGGTGGCCCGGCACGCGCAGCGCGCAATGCAGCAAGCCGCGCTTCTCCGGACCCGCCACCGACACGTCATGGTTCTGGTAGTGGACGATGGGGAACTTGGACATCAGCGCGTTGCCGTGGTGGCCCTTGGGATAGACCATGTTGCGGCCATAGGCGAACTGCGGCCAGATGCTATCGGCCAGGAATTCGTAGTGCGGCGCTTCGGGCCAGCCGTCCACCTTCTTGCCATGGTCTTCGTGCGTGCCCTGCACTTCCTGCAGGAACACCACGTCCGCGCCGACCTTGCGCACTGCTTCGCGCAGTTCAGGCAGTATGAACTTGCGGTTGAAGATGGTGAAGCCCTTGTGGATGTTGACCGTCATCACGGTCAACGGCGGGGCGGTGGCCACGGTGTCGGTCATTCGAAAAGTCTCGCGTCGGAGAGACTTTTCTTGTACTGCCGGGCAACTGGACCAAAGTGTAGGACGGCAGGCAGTTTTGGTGTCGCTACGTCACGCGCTGTGAATGGGTGTCGATGTTGCGAGCAGTGCCGAGCAGCGTGGCACACAAGCTCTCCTCGCCGTTCTCGCTCACGGCATATACCTCTGCCGCACACACGGTAAGCAGCTTGCCGGCGTCGATGACGCGGCCGCGCGCGCGCAAAGCCCGCCCGCGCGCGGGTCCCACCAGCTTGATGGTTGCGTCGATGGTGGCGTTGACCCAGCCGGGCGGCAGCAGCGATCCCGCTGCGGAGACGGCCGCGAAGTCCGCGGCGGCGAACACCGGCGTAGCCTGCAATTGGCCGGGCCTGAAGGTGAATGGCTCGGCCACCGGAATCTCGAGCTCTACTGCGCCGGGCTCGATGCGGATGAACCGCAGGCCCAGGGTCTGCGCCATGGGCATGGCCAGCACCAGCTGTTGCAGCTGTGCCAGTGTGGTGGGTGCGGTGGAAGTCATGGATTTTTCCTTTCGCTTTTGTTGACGCGCCACTTCGGAAATGCGCATGACGAAGCTTAGAAAGTCTGGTGCCGCGCGAAGGTTGCCAAGGTGACTGGCGAGCTGACGCCCGGGTGACTCGTAGGACGCAGAGCCTGGTGCCTAGTCGGTGTCGCCTGACGCGATGCGGCGCGGAGTTTGGCGACACTCAACCCCATGAATTTCAGACCCGTCCGGGTGCTGGCATGGGCATGCGCGCTGCCGCTCAGCACGCATGCCATCGACCTGGTGCCGCGCGGGGCCTTCGTCGAGGGCGGGATCGCCGACAACGCTACATACAGCGCCACCGTCGGCCTTGTCTGGCCTTGGTCGTGGCGGCATGATGCGCTGGGCGGCGAGCTCACTGCGACGACCGAAGCCTACGTCAGTCATTGGACCGCCCGTGGTTCGGCGGAACATGCTTCGTTCACGCAGCTGGGGCTGTTGCCCGGTGCTGCGTTACCGCTTCGGCCGGGGCAGCTCGGATTGGTTCGCGCAAGGGGGCGTCGGCATTTCGGTCATGGACGTGATGTACCGGACAGCGGACAAGCAGTTCAGCACGCACTTCAATTTTGCGAGTGTGGCCGCCGTGGGGCGCAGCTTCGGGCCCGAGCGCCGGCACGAGCTGAGCCTTCGCCTCTTCCACGTCTCCAACGCGGACTTGAGGAAGCCGAATCCGGGCGAAAACTTCCTGCAGCTGCGCTACGCGGCCCATGTTCTGAGGACTCAGCCCATGTGGCGGTGTCCGCCCTGGCCATGATGCCCGCGCCGCGCGGTTTCATCGTCGAACACCTTCTTCTGGTCGGCCGATAGCGTGGCATAGAAGGTCTTGGTGGCGTCGCCGCGCTTGTCCATTTCGGCCATGCGTGTGGCTCGCAGCTCACGCATGCGGTCGATGCGCTCCGGCGTGCTCAGCTTGGCGAACTCGGCGCGATCGGGCCGCTGCGCGTGGTTGGGCTTGAGGGCGGCGACGTAAGCTGGTCCAGCCGGCCTCTTGCCCGCTGCTGAGCTGCAGCTTCTGCTTGAGCGCATCCAGGCGCTTGGCCATGCGCTCCTGCATCTTGGCCGGGTCCATGCGGCCATGGCCTTCCCGGGCCGTCGCCGTGGTTGCGGGCGCAGTGCCCGCGGCAGGCGGCGCAGTCTGTGCGCCGGCGGCAAGGCCGAGTGTGACCAGCGCCAGTGCGGTCAGGTGCTTGTGGGCGAATTTCATGAGTGGATCCCTTTCGTTGATGGAACCTGCACGTTTTGCAGGTTGATGCGAGTGTGAAAGCGTCATGTATCGCGGCCATGGAGCTGAGGTTGCGGATGTGTAAAGCCTGTCTGCGCTAACGTGGCAAGGCTCCTACGCAGAATTGGCGACAGGCACCTGCCGGGCAGCTGCCACCATAAGAATTGAGAACTGCGAAGGAGCAGCCCATGAAGTACCCCAACCTGATGTGGACCTGCGCGCTTGCGGTGGCGGTGGGGACGGGCGCTGTGCTCGCCCAGACCACTGCTCCGACCACGACGGACGTCGGTCCGCCCCCTGCGGAAGAGCGCTCCAGCACCGGTGCGATCGTTCTGGAGAATTCACTGGTGCGGGCGCAGCGCGACAACGCTTTTCAGCGGTCGGCGTCGCAGACAGGCGTCACCTCGGTGGGCCGCGGCGTGGTGCGCGCCACCTCGAAGGCGCAGGCCGAAGCCGACCTGGCAAAGACGCGTGAGGCCGAAGCGCTGGACCTGCGCTACCGTGGCGCCGGCAGCCTGATCGAGAAGTGACTTCAGCGAAAGTCATTCTTCAGCGATCCGCTTCTCCTTGTGCAGGGTAGTGCTGGTTGGCGCGGACGGCAGCGCCGGCTCGGCCCAGGTTGCGGGCCAATCCATCGCCGCCATGTTCTCGGCCAGTGCCAGCTTTTGCTTGCGCGTCAGGCCACGCATGCCCATGGCGACCCATTGCGCGCGGGCGAGATTGATCTGGCCCGTGTCGGCCCAGCGCTGGGCTTCCAACGCCGGGTTGTGCAGCATGGCGGCCAGCCAGGCGGCCTGGGCCGGGCTGAGTTCATGTGCGCGCACGCCGAAGTAGTGAGCGGCGGCAGCTTCGGCGCCACACAGGCGCGGGCCCCAGGGCGCGTTGTCGAGGTACAGGCGCAGGATGCGCGGCTTGCCCAGCGTGCGCTCCATCTCCACCGCGTACAGCAGCTCGCGCAGCTTGCGCACGGGGCTGCGCTCGTCGCCGGTGACCAGCAGTTTGGCCAGTTGCTGCGACAGCGTGCTTGCGCCGCGCTCTATGCGATGAGCCTGCTGGTTGCGGGTGAGTGACGATGTCAATTCGGCCAGGTCGAAGCCCTGATGCTCGAAGAAGCGCTGGTCCTCGGCCGCGACGGCGGCGCGGGCCAGCCAGCTGTCGGGCGTGAGCCGGCTGGGGCGCTGGCCGCGAGAGCAACTGCTGCGTGCGCCCGCCAGGGCTTGCGTGCCCAGGCCATCCACCTCGAAGCCTTCGATGCGCGGCGCTACCGTCAGGGTGCCCGACGGCAGGCTGAGCTGGGCCTGCAAGGAGAAGACTCCCGCCGATCCGCGCCTGCGCCACTTCGGGGATGTGGCGGGCGAACAAGGCGTAGCCGTCGGCCAGCGGCGTGGCGGGAATCGACAGGCGCAGGCGCAGCTCGCCTTGCGCCAACCGGCCTTCCCAGGCGCCGCGCACCCGGCCGGAAGCCACTTCGCCCGAGAGCTGCCGCCATTGCGCCGCACGGAGGCCAGCACCTCGTCCAGCTGCAGGCTCTCCTGGCCCAGGCCCGGCGGCTGCAAGGTGCAGGGCGCGCAGCGCAGCAGCAGCGTCCGGCTCGATGGTTGCCAGTCCAGATGGAAGTGGCCGGTGCGGGTGGGGATGTCGCGGCCATCGAGCAGCGGCCCGCCCCAGGGCGAGGTGGCCAGGCGGATCACCGAGGGCACGCCGGCTTGCAGTTCCAGCGGGCCGAACTTCAACGGCACGGACCATTCGCCGGGCAGTGGCGCCAGTACGGCTCGCGCCGCATAGAACGCGCCGGTCGCGAGCGAGGCGGCAATCACAAGGATGGCGACGAAGACAAATGCCAGTTTTTTCATAGCGGACTCGCGACGGTGATAGCTTGCCACGGCCCTTGCGATTGACCAAGCAATGCCGCCCAATACCATGCGGAAGCGTCGGTAAAGCCGCTGCCCTGGGCATCGACGATGCGTTCGCACACCTGCAGGTGCTGGCCGGCCCGCATCGCTTCGAAGCAGCGCCACAGCCGGCGCTCATCGTCCAGCCGCAGCTGCTCGCCTGCGATGCGAAAGCCCAGGCCGCGATAGCAATCGGCAGCCGGATGCAGCATGCGTGTGGGCCGGTGCACGGCGCGCAGCACCAGCACCTCGCGGCCATCCGTCATGCGGGCCAGCGTGCCGGGAAACTGGCGGGCGAAGCGCTGCTCGACATCGCTCAGGGCGAGCGGGCGCAAAGGCCGGCCCTGCCACTGCGATGGCAGCTCGAAGCCGGGTGCCTGGCGGGGCGCCGGCGGATGCGGCCGGGCCCAGGTGGCGACGGCGCCCCACAGCATGCACGCGGGCAGCAGCAAAGCGCACAGCGACTTGAAGAACACGCGGTTGAGGAAGCTGTTGTCAAACATCACGCTCTCCATGAGGTCCGTGCATCACCCGGGCGATGGCCGCGCAGACAGCGGCAAGCACGACCAGGCCCACTGCGTCATGGGCCCAGCCTGCCAGGTGATGGCCCGATGCTTCGAAGGCGACCAGCACGGCATTGCGCAGCACGTTGCCGGCCAGCACCAGCGCGCTGACCGCCGGCAATCGCGCCAGGAAGCCGGCGTTGCGGCGGCCGGCATGCAGGGCGACCACGCAGGCAGTGAAATAGCCCAGCCACAGCATCTGCACGCCCGAGCAGGGCGCATCGACGATGACCAGCCGGCCGTCCACCAGCAGGCTGGCGCCGCTGCGCTCCACCTCGAAGCCGGCGCCAGCAGCCAGCGGCTGGCCTCGGCGGTGATGACGCGCAAGGGGTAGCCGGCGTAGAACTGCAGCGAGGCGAGCAGGGGCAGCGAGAGCAGCGACAGGCCGAGCACCGGCGCGGTAGAGACGTTGCCGGGCAGGAAGGCGGCCAGGCCGGCAGCCGAGTGCCAGCAGGCCGAGCAGCGAAGACACGAGCGGCGGCACGCTGCCCCAGCGTGGCGGTGGAGGCAGCGGCCGCCGGCCAACGCGAGCGCCAGCCATCCGAGCCGCGGCGCGGCGCGCAGCCGCCGCCGGCAGCACCCACAACAGCAGCGCCAGCGCGGCCAGTGCCAGCAGCGCCGAGCGGCTCGTCCGAGCCATCCAGCATGCGCTGGCCCATCCACCAGGCGGTGGGCCAGAGCGAAGCGGCCAGCAGCGCCAGCCAGATGCCGGCGGGTGCGGTATCCAGCCGGATGCCCAAGCGCACGAACGCCGGGATGTTCAGCAAGGATGAGGTGGTCATGGCGTCTTCCCTTCAGGCGGTGAAGCGGCGCGCGTCGTGTGCGGCGGGCGCGGCGCGCGCAGCATGGCCAGCACCGACAGCAGCACGGCGATCGCGCCCCAGGTCTCGGGCTCGGGCGTGCCCGGCACTTCCGCGCCAGATCGGCCAGGTTGCTCACGCCCTGGGGCATGCGGCGAAGGCTGGTTCACGCTGGGCGTGTCCTGCGGCGCCAGGTTGCGCACGATGTGGTCGACCGCGAGGAAGCTGGTGTATTGCGTCAGCAGGCTGTATTGCAGGCCCAGCTCGGTGATGCGCTTGCGATGGCTGTCGCCGCCTTCCAGCGACTCCTGGTCCGCAGGCGCGGCGATGCGATGGCGCGCCCAGAGGCTAGCGCAGCGCCGCCGTGTCCTGGCGCGATGTGCGCGCCGACGCGCGATGGCGTTGCGGTAGGGGCCGGTCGGCGCTCTGGCCTTCGATCACGACCTGGCCGCGGGCCTCGCCGCGCCACTTGCCGAACACGATCACCGGGCGCTCGCCCAGCACGTCGGGCAGTTGCGGCCGGCTCGACGTCGTACACGTCCAGGCCCTCGAACCGCGCCTTCACGCTGGTCAGCACGGGCGACTCGATCATGCGGCGAAAGCGCGCTGCCTCGGCCGCGCGCCTGCATCGGGTCGGTGATGATGAAGGGCTCGCCCATGCCGGCGCGCGCCAGGCCTTCCATCAGGTGGCGGTTGACGGAAGAGCCGATGCCGAAGGAAAACACGTTGGCTTGCGACAGGTTCCTGCGCACCAGCTCGAAGGCCTCGCGCTCCACCGTCACGTAGCCGTCGGTCACCACCACCACGGTGCGCGACACGTCGGCCGCCTTGGGCTCGGCGTAGACGCGCTTGAGCGCGGGAATCAGCTCGGTGCTGCCGCCGCCGCCGCATCTGCTGGATGGTGCGGATGGCCTGCTCGATGTTGGCGCGCGTGGCCGGCACCGAATGCGGCGACAGCATGCGGTTGCTGCCGGAGAACAGCAGCACGTTGAAGGTGTCGCTGGGCTGCAGGCCGCCGATCAGCTCGCTCGCAGCAGCACCTTGGCGGTGTCGAGCGGAAAGCCGTGCATCGAGCCCGAGATGTCGACCACGAAGATGTAGTCGCGCGGCTGAGATCGCTCGGCCGGCACCGGCTTGGGCGGCTCGACCATCGCCAGGAAGAAGTTCTCGCTCGCCCTGGCCGCGGTACAGCATCAGGCCCGATTCGATGCGGTCGCCGGCCAGGCGGTAGTCGAGCACGAAGTCGCGGTTGTTCGCGGGCTCGCCGCGTGCGCTGCAAGCGCCACGTGCGGCGCGCTCGTCGCCGTCTGCTGCGTACCTCGATGCGCGTGCGTGATCGAGCGCACTTCCTTGATGCCGAGCGGCGTGTCGATGCGCGACCTTGATGCTCGAAGTCGGCGCCGCCGGCGCCGCGCCGGCGCGCAGGTAGGGCTGCGCTCACCCACTTGCGCTGTCGCCTGGCTGCGACTGCGGGCTGTTGTAGCGCGGCCCGACCACCGTCGGAAACACGAACTGGTAGTTGCCGGCCTGCGGCACCAGCAGTTCGGTGTAGCGCAGCTCCACCTTCACGTCGTCGCCCGGCAGGATGTTGGCGACGTTCATCTGGAACACGTTGGGCAGGTGCTGCTCCAGCAGCGCGGCGGTCTTGCCTTCCTTCTTGGCGCTGTCGTATTCGATGCGCGCCTGCTGCTTCTCGCGGATCTGCGCGGTGATGAGGCGGTCGGCCAGCCGCACGTTGAGGCCGTTCACCGCCGCCTTGGTCGAGCCCGGGAACACGTACTTGGCCTCGATGGCGCGCTGGCCTTCGTTGCGGTAGTGCTGGGTGACGGTGACGTCGGCGATCACGCCGGAGATCCGCACGTCGACCTCGGTGCCCTTGAGCGGCAACTGGTCGACCGACGGGTCGTCGCTCTTGACGAAGAAGTAGGGGCTCTCGGTCTTCAGGCGCGGCTGGGCGTCGCCTTGGGCGTGGGCGGCCCGGCCCCCAGGGCGATGAAGCAGGTGGCGGCGAGGCTGGCGCCGGCGATCCATAGCCAGCGCGCCAGGCCGCCGGCGGGTGAAAGGGTGGGCTGCATTTGTGTTCGCTCCAAGGCACAGTGCGACAGTGCACGGAGCGAAGCATCGGCAACGCAGGCGAAGCCGGTTTGAAGTGCAGCGGGAGTTTCGTGAAGTCTGTGTGAAGTGGGCCTGCGCCAGTGCGCATGGCTACCGGATCAGCCATCAGCTCTTCGGCATCAGCTTCTCGACCACCTGGTCGATGCTGAAGCTCGCCGCCTTGGCGCGCGGCGGGAACTCCTTGAAGCTCTCGAGCCATTTGCGAGCAGCGGCGGCGCCGCGTACTGCAGGTAGATCTGCTCGACGAACCAATCGTTGTACTTGAAGCTCTCTTCGCCGCGCTCGAACGGGTCGGCGCGCAGGTCGAAAAACTTCGGAAGGCGCATCGGCGACAGTGGTTCGCGCCAGACGTCGAGCCCTTTGCTGCGCTGCTCCGCGAACACGACCTTGAACCGGCCCATGCGCATCGCCATGCATTCGCCATCATCGCTCCAGTAGATGAAGCCTTCGCGCGGCGATTCCTTCTCCTTGCCCGACAGGAAGGGCAGCAGGTTGACGCCGTCGAGATGGACCTTGAAGTTCTTGCTCGCCGATCTCGTAGCCCTTCTTCACCTTCTCGACGAGATCCGGCTCGCCGCTCGCCGCCGCGAACGTCGGGATGAAATCCTGCAGCGAGCAGATATCGTTGATGACGCGACCGGGCTCGATGACGCCGGGCCAGCGCATGACGCAGGGAATGCGCCAGCCGCCTTCCCAGTTCGTGTCCTTCTCGCCG
This sequence comes from uncultured beta proteobacterium, assembly GCA_963722025.1. GTDB lineage: Bacteria > Pseudomonadota > Gammaproteobacteria > Burkholderiales > Burkholderiaceae_C > Ramlibacter. The sequence continues at coordinate 2,306 of CAVRNE010000039.1, read as the reverse complement.
CGGAACGGCGTTGCGCCGCCGTCCGGCCACGACAGCACTTCAGCGCCGTTGTCGGTGGTGAACACGACGATCGTATTGTCGGTGACGCCGAGTTCATCGAGCTTCTTGAGTAGCTGGCCGACATAGCCGTCGAGCTCGACCATGCCGTCCGGATACAGGCCCAGTCCCGTCTTGCCCTTGGATGACGGCTTGAGATGGGTGAAGACATGCATCCGCGTCGGATTGAAGTAACAGAACCACGGCTTGCCTTGCCTTGGTCTTGCGGTCGATGAAGTCGAGCGCCGCCGCCAGAAATTCCTCGTCCACGGTCTCCATCCGCTTGCGCGTGAGCGGACCGGTGTTCTCGATCACCTGCTTGCCGACCTTGCCGAACTGCGGATCGACGGTCGTATCGTCCTTGTCGGTCGCCTTGCACTTCAGCACGCCACGCGGGCCGTATTTCTTGCGGAACTCCGGGTCCTTCGGATAGTTCGCGTACTCCGGCTCTTCCTCGGCGTTGAGGTGATACAGGTTGCCGAAGAATTCATCGAAGCCGTGCACCGTCGGCAAATGCTCGTTGCGGTCGCCGAGATGGTTCTTGCCGAACTGCCCCGTCGCGTAGCCGAATTCTTCATGAACTGCGCCGACGCGTCGGATCCTCGGACGCTCAGCCCGAGCGTCGCGCCCGGCATGCCGACCTTGGTCAGGCCGGTGCGGATCGGCGACTGCCCGGTGATGAAGGCTGCGCGGCCGGCGGTGCAGCTCTGCTGCCCGTAGAAATCGGTGAACATCGCGCCTTCTTTCGCGATGCGGTCGATGTTCGGCGTGCGGTAGCCCATGACGCCATGGTTGTAGCAGCTGACGTTGAACCAGCCGATGTCGTCGGCCATGATGAAACAGGATGTTCGGCTTACTTGCTTTTGCCAATTGATGCTCCTTATGGGGTCCGCCAGTGCGGGATTGAGCGGCCAACACCGTACGGGACTCCCCTCGCACCGCCCATTGGACTTTCGTCCAACGTCCCCCTTCTGACCGAGCAGTCTCCTAGCCGCCGCCCAGCGGAAGCGACAGCGTGGCCACGGCGCCGCCTTCCGGCGCGTTGCCCAGCTCGATGCGGCCCTGATGCAGCGAGGCGATCTCGCGCACGAAGGACAGGCCCAGGCCGGTGCTCTTCTTGCTGGAGTGCGGCCGGGCCAGCGAATAGAACTTCTCGAACACCTTGTCCTGGGCGTACTCGGGAATGCCGGGTCCCTGGTCCTGCACCAGGATGCGCGCGGCGCGCGGCCTGCGTTGCAACGAGACCGTCACCTCGCCCCCGTCGGCCGAGAAGTCGATCGCGTTGTCCAGCAGGTTGCTGACGGCTTGCCGCAGCAGGAAGGGATCGCCCTCGACCTCGGCGTCCTCGGGCGCTTGCAGGGCGATGCGGATGCGCGCGCGTGGCCGCGGCGTCCTGCGCACCGGCGACCACCTCTTCCAGCAGCGGCCGCAGGGCCACGTTCTGCGCATGCTCCAGCGAGCGCCGGGTCTCCAGCGCGGTCAGCTCCATCATGCGGTCGACCATCTCCTGGATCCGCTGCGTTTCACGGGTGATGTTGGCCAGGAAGCGCTGCGCGCTCTTCCTGCGGCATGCCGGGCTCTTGCAGCAGTTCAGCCGCGCCGCGTATGGCCGACAGCGGGCTCTTGACCTCATGGGTGAGGGTCTGGACATAGTCGGCGACGTAGTTGCGGCCGGCCAGGGCATCGCGCATTTCATCGTAGGCAGCGCCGATCACCCCCAGGGCGCGCCGGCCCAGGCGCGGCAGGCTGAAGCGGCGCTGCGCCCGCACGTAGCGCACGTAGTCGCCGATCAGGCCGAAGGGGCGCACCAGCCAGACCGAAACGATGAGGGCCAGCAGCAGCACGCCGGCCACTGACATCAGACCGACGTAGAGCGTCTTGCGGCGCGCGGCCTCGACGAACTGGCCGAAGCTCTGCACCGGCTTGCCGACCGAACCGCACCGATCACATCGTTGTTCCAGCGCACGGGCGCGCTGACGTACATCACGGAAGTCGCCGGGTCGTTCTCCACGTCCGGCGTGGTGCGCGAGCCGGGTTCGCCGCGCAGGGCCATCCGGATGTCGCGCCATTGCGAGAAGTCGGCGCCCGTGACATGGCCCAGCGAGTCGAACAGCACGCGGCCGCTGCGGTCGGTGACGTACAGCCGCAGTTCGACCCGCCGCTTGGTGACGCTGAAGATGTGGGCTTCGAACTTGCGGGCGTAGACCGACTTGAACAGGGTTCCAGCCGGCTGGTGTCGATCGCGCCATCGCGCGCGTCCTGCTCCACCA
>CAVRNE010000038.1:0-11678 GCA_963722025.1 uncultured beta proteobacterium | reverse complement strand
GCCGCGCGAACGCCTCGCGGAGGTCGAACGGCTCGCATGCGAGACGGCCTCTGCATTCGTCGTGGGCGATCCGCGTTCGCCGCAGACCACGCATGGCCCGGTGGCCAATCGCGCGCAGTTCAATCGCGTGCAGGAGATGATCGGTATCGGCATGGCCGAAGGCGCACGGCTCATCTGCGGTGGCCCCGGCCGGCCGCAGGGGCTGGAGCGCGGCTGCTACGTGCGCCCGACCATCTTCTCCGACGTGCAGCCGCAGATGCAGATCGCGCAGGAAGAGATCTTCGGCCCTGTGCTGGCGATCATCGCCTACGACAGCGTGGACGAGGCCGTGGCCATCGCCAACGGAACCGATACGGCCTCGGCGCGCACGTGCAGGGCCGCGACCTGGCGGCCGCGCGCGCGGTGGCCTTGCGCATCCGCTCCGGGCAGGTCCACATCAACAACCCGCCCTGGAGCCCCGATGCGCCCTTCGGCGGCTACAAGCGCTCGGGCAACGGACGCGAATACGGCGTCGAAGGCCTGGAGGAATACCTCGAGATCAAGGCCATCCTCGGCTATCTGGAAGGCCGGGCGCCCGCTGCCGCATGAGGATGCCACGCTGATGAATACCTGCAACTCAAAGGAACAACGACCATGACCGTGGCCCTGCTGCTGCACCGCACCGATGGCGCATCGCCATCGACCTCTTTCCGCAGGGCGGCCTTCGGCACGGCCGATCCCTTTGCGCGCAACCGCGAAATCGCCTGGGAAGGGCCGGGCGAGATGAGCGCCGGCCGCGTCAGCTTCATCGGTGACCTCGATGTCGCGCGCTTTCCCCACATCGAGACCCTTGTGGTGGTGGAGGGCGAGCTGACCCTGACGGCGGCCGGAGAGGCCCCGCTGGTGCTCGGCCCGCAAGCGGGCGCGGTCATCGGATGCGGCACGGCACTTCACATCCAGGCTGCATCGCGCACGCGGTTCGTCTTTTGCGCGGCCGCTTGCGAGAAGCCGACCAAGCGCGGCGTCACTGCAGCTGCGCGCCGACGCCAACTTCAAGCCGTCCAATCCGCCGCCGGCCGAGACGCTGCTGGGCCCCACGCCGCAATGCCGCAGCGACAACGTGTTCACCGACGACGGCGCGCAGTACCTCGCGGGCACCTGGGATTCGACCCCGTACCACCGGGTCGTCCGGGCCGCATCGCCTCAACGAGTTCATGTACCTGCTGGCCGGCAGCGTGCGGTTCGCAGCCCCTGATGGCAGCGTGCTGTCGGCGGGCACCGGCGATGCGCTGTTCGTGCCGCAGGGCGCACCGATCGGCTGGGAGAGCAGCGATCGCGTGGCGAAGTTCTACGTGGGCCAAAGCGTCCAAGCCTGAAGCGACGAGCGAGCCCCAGCCATGTCCCCTCCACTGCATCACGTCGAGACCTCGCCCAAGCTGCCGGCCCGTGCCGACGTCGTCGTGATCGGCGGCGGCATCATCGGTGTCTTCACCGCCTACTACCTGGCCCAGCGCGGCCTGTCGGTCGCCTTGGTCGAAAAGGGCAGGATCGGCGCCGAGCAATCGAGCCGCAACTGGGGCTGGTGCCGCCAGCAGAACCGCGACGCGCGCGAACTGCCCATGTCGACCAGGAGCCTCGATCTCTGGGAACACTTTGCCGCCGACAGCGGTGAAGACACGGGCTTCCATCGCTGCGGGCTGCTGTATCTCAGCAACGACGAGGCCGAGATTGCCGGCTGGGCCAACTGGCGCGACTTTGCGAAGACGGCTGGCGTGACGACCCACATGCTCAGCAGCCGCGAGGCCGCCGAGCGCGGCCAGGCGACCGGCCGCGCGTGGAAAGGCGGCGTCTTCTCGCCCAGCGATGGCACGGCCGATCCTGCCAAGGCAGCGCCCGCCGTGGCCGCCGCGCTCATGAAGCTCGGCGGCAGCGTCCACCAGAATTGCGCCGCCCGCGGCATCGAGATGGAAGGCGGCCGGCTCAGCGGCGTCGTGACGGAAGCGGGGACCATCAAGACCAGTACCGCCGTGCTCGCAGGCGGCGCGTGGGCGTCCTCGTTCTGCAACCAGCTCGGCATCCGGTTTCCGCGTCGCCTCGATCCGCCAATCCATCCTGAGCGTGGCGCCTGTGGAGCATCGCTTGCCGGCCGCCGTGACCAGCGCGCGCGTCTCCACCACGCGCCGCACCGACGGCCACTACGCCCTGGCCATCAGCGGCCGCGCGCGCGTGGACCCGACGGCCCAGTTCATGCGCTTCGCGCCGCAGTTCGTGCCGATGTTCGCCAAGCGCTGGCGCAACCTTCTTCCCGGCGGCCTGGAAGGCATTCGTGGGGCCATGAAACGCTCGCGCGATGGCAGCTGGACGCGCCCACGCCCATGGAACGGGTGCGCATCCTCGATCCGAAGCCCGACCCCGCGGGTATCAGGGAGACCCACCGCCGCGCCGTCGAACTGCTGCCCCCACTGCGCGAAGCCAAGATCACGCACGCCTGGGCTGGCTACATCGACAGCACGCCGGACGGTGTGCCCGGGCATCGGCGAGGTGCCGCAGGCTGCCGGGCTTCATCCTGGCTGCGGGCTTTTCCGGGCACGGCTTCGGCATCGGCCCTGGCGCCGGCCACCTCATCGCGGACCTTGCCAGCGGTGCCGAACCGATCGTTGATCCCGTACCGTACCGGCCCGAGCGGTTCAGCGACTCGGCATGGGGCAAGGTCGCTGATTTCTAGGCCGCCCCTGCGACGCGATGGCCGCCACAAAAGGCATACATGTTTTCGAGCGATGTGATCGTGGTTGGCGGCGGCTTGGTCGGCACGGCAGTGGCCTATGGGCTGGGCCAGCTCGGCAAGAACATCACGGTCCTGGATGAAGGCGACGATGCGTTTCGCGCTTCGCGCGGGAACTTCGGCTTGATCTGGGTTCACGGCAAGGGCCGCGGCGTTCCCCACTATGCCCGCTGGACCCGGGAATCCGCCCGGCAGTGGCCCACGCTGGCGGCGCGACTTCAGGGCGAAACCGGCATCGATGTCCAGGCCAGGCAGACCGGCGGCTTCAACCTGTGCTTTTCCGAGGCCGAACTCGAGGCGCGCAGCGAGCGGCTTGCCGCCGTCCGCGATGAGGTGGGCGGCGACTACCCGTTCGAGATCCTGGACCGCGCGGCCCTGCTGCAGCGATTGCCCCACGTCGGACCGAAGGTGGTCGGCGCCAGCTACTCGCCGATGGACGGCCATGTCAATCCGCTCAAGCTGCTGCGCGCCCTGCACACCGCGTGCACCCAGCGCGGCGTGATGCTGAAGACAGGCCACGGGGTGGAGCGCATCACGCACGCAGACGGCCTGTTCACGGCGCACGTCCGGGGCCAGCAGTTTCGCGCGCCCAAGCTCGTGCTGGCCGCGGGGCTGGGCAATGCGCGCCTGGCCGGTCAAGTCGGCCTGCATGCGCCGGTGCGGCCGAATCGCGGGCAATTGATCGTCACCGAGCGCACCGAGAAGCTCTTCGACTATCCCACGGGCCATATCCGGCAGACCGACGAGGGCGGCATCCAGATCGGGGAGTCCATGGAAGATGCGGGCTTTGACGACAGCACAACGACCAGCACCTTGGCCGAGCTCGCGCGCCGCGCCGTCGCCAGTTTTCCCATGCTCGGCCAGCTCAATGTGGTTCGGGTATGGGGCGCGTTGCGGGTGATGACGCCCGACGGCTATCCGATCTACCAGGAATCGACATCCTGCCCAGGCGCCTACGTCGTCACGTGCCACAGCGGCGTGACCCTGGCCGCGGCCCACGCCTTTCGCATCGCCCCGTGGATCAACGGCGCAGCCGCGCCCGAGGAGCTGGACGCCTTTCGGGGCGATCGCTTTCCCGCTGCGGACCATCCGACACAGGCCCTGGATCACCACCATGCCCACTGAACCGCTCTTTCGCCCGATCTCGGCCGCCACCGAGCCCTTCATCGATGTCGAGTTCGACGGTCGCCGCCTGGCGGTGCTGGGCCAGCGCTCGGTGGCTGCCGCCTTGCTGGCGGCCGGTGTGTCGCGCTTTCGCTCCACGCCCGTGTCGGGTGCGCCACGTGCTCCCTACTGCATGATGGGCGTCTGCTTCGAATGCCTGCTGGAAATCGACGGCGTGGCCAATCGCCAGGCCTGCCTCGTGCCGGTTCAGCCGGGCATGAAGATCCGCTCGCAGGAAGGCGCCCGCAGCTGGGAAGCCATCCACACGGCCACGGCGGCGCAACGAGAACACCACCGAGGCGGCCATGCAGCTTGACGCGGTGGACGTCGCGGTGATGTCGCCGTCGTGGGGCGGGCCCGGCGGGTCTCGCAGCGGCCGCCACCGCGGCCGAACTGGGGCTGTCGGTCGCGCTGCTCGACGAGCAGGCGCATCCGGGCGGCCAGATCTACCGCGACGTCACGCGCGCCGGGGCCGATCGGCTGCAGGTGCTCGGGGACGACTACGCCGCAGGCCGAGCGCTGGTGGAGCGCTTCACGCAATCGACGGCGCGGCACGTGGGCGGCGCGGCCGTCTGGAACGTCACCCGCGATCGCGTCATTCACTACTTGAAGGATGGGCGATCCCAGTCCATGACGGCCGGCCAGGTCATCCTGTGCACCGGTGCGATGGAGCGGCCGTTTCCGATTCCGGGCTGGACGCTGCCCGGCGTGATGACGGCCGGGGCGGCGCAAATCCTTCTCAAGAGCGCCGGCGTGGCGCCATCGCAGCCGGTCGTGCTGGCCGGCTGCGGACCGTTGCTGTACCTGCTGGCCTGGCAGTACTTGCGGGCCGGTGTGCGCATCGGCGCCATCGTCGACACCACGCAGCGCGGCGACTACCTGCGGGCCCTGCGCCATCTCGGCGGCGCCCTGGCGGGATGGCGCGACGTGAGGAAAGGCCTGGGCCTGATCCGCAGCATCCGCGACGCCGGCATCCCCTTCTACCGCGCCGCAACCGACCTCGCCGTGGAAGGCGGCGCACGGGCGCACGGCCCTGCGCTTTCGTATCGGAGCCACGTCGCACCGCGTGCAGACCGACCTCGTGCTGCTGCACCAGGGCGTGGTGCCGAACAACCAGATCACGGCGTCGCTGCGCCTGGCGCACCGTTGGGACGACCAGCAGCTGTGCTGGGTGCCGGCGGCCGATGCCTGGGGCCGCCTCGCGCTGGACGGCTTCCTGATCGCCGGCGACGGGCGGGGCATCGCCGGCGGGTTGGCAGCGGCCTTGCAAGGGCAGCTCGCCGGCCTGGCCGCGGCGCACGACGCCGGGCGCGTGTCCGAACTCGAACGCGACCGCCAGGCCGAGCCGCTGCGGTCGGCGCTTCGTCGCCAGCTGCACATCCGGCCTTTCCTCGATACGCTTTACCGTCCCAAGATCCAGCATCGCGTGCCGGCCGACGACGTGATCGCCTGCCGCTGCGAGGAAGTCTCGGCCGGCGAACTGCGCCGATCGGTCGCGCTCGGCTGCGCAGGGGCCGAACCAGACCAAAGCCTTCACGCGCTGCGGCATGGGCCCCTGCCAGGGCCGCCTTTGCGGCCTCACGGTCACCGAGGTCATCGCGCATGAGCGCGGTGTCTCTCCGGCCGAGGTCGGCCACTACCGGATCCGCCCTCCCATCAAGCCGATCACGCTCGAAGAGCTGGCCGCACTTTGATTCCATTTTTCTTTCAACACCTGGAAATCGCACCCATGACTGACATCACCCGCATCGAACCCACGGATATTTTCATCGTGGAGCCGACCGGCGTGGCGCCCCCGGGAGGTCACTACAGCCACGGCGTGGGCTACGGCGACCTGCTCTTTGTCTCCGGCCAACTCGGCATCCGGCAGGACGGTTCCCACACGGCCGACTGCGATTTCGAAGTGCAGGCGCGACAGGCGTTGCAGAACGTGCTCGCCGTGCTGGAAGCCGCGGGCTCGGGTCCCGAGGACGTGCTGAAGGTGACCGCCTATGTCGTGGACGTGGCCAACTGGCCGCGCCTGAACAAGGTCTACGCCGAAGTGATGGGGCAGGCCCGGCCGGCGCGCGCCGTGGTTCCGGTGCCGGCGCTGCATTACGGCTATCTCATTGAAATCGATGCCGTCGCCGTGCGACGCAACGGAGGTGCCTCATGAAACTCGCCTCGTACTGGCACGACACCGCTCCGCGCTTCGACGCCGCGGTGCAAGGTCCTCCGGGCGGTCGCGCGGACGTCGTCGTTGTGGGCGGCGGGTTCACCGGTCTTTCCGCTGCTCTCGCGTTGGCGAAGAAGGGCGCGCAAGTCGTGCTGCTGGAAGCCGACCGTGTCGGAAGCGCCGCCTCGGGCCGCAACGGCGGCATGTGCAATAACGGCTTCGCCCAGGACTACGCCGCCATGTGTGCGCGGCTCGGCACCGAACGGGCGAACCTGCTCTACCGCAGCTTCGATGCTGGCGTGGACACCGTCGAGCGGATCATCGCCGAGGAGGGAATCGACTGCGACTTCCGCCGCACCGGCAAGCTCAAGCTCGCGGCCAAGCCCGCGCACTACGACAAGCTGGCGCGCACGCAGGAACTGCTGGCGCGCGTGGTCGACCCGGACACCCACATGGTTACCAAGGCCGCGCTGTCCGAAGAACTGGGGTCGGACGCCTACTACGGCGGGCTGGTGTTCCGCAAGAGTGCCGGCATGCACATGGGCAAGTTCGTTCAGGGGTTGGCCAGTGCGGCCGCGCGCAATGGCGTGCGCATCCACGAGAACACGCCCTTGACCGCGCTGCGCCGCACGCCCGATGGCCACGAGGTCCAGACGCCCGGCGCACGCGTGCAAGCGCGCCAGGTCCTCCTTGCCACCGGCACATCGGCGGTGGGTCCCCTCGCCTGGTTCCGGCGCCGCATCGTTCCCGTGGGTGCCTACATCATTGTCACGGAGCAGTTGCCGCAAGACCTGCTCGATCGGATTCTGCCGCGACGCCGGATGGCGACGAACACCCGCAATCTCGTCAACTTCTTCCGCGTGACGCCGGACAACAGGCTGCTCTTCGGTGGCCGCGCGCGGTTCGCCGCCCCCGGCCCGACCTCGGACCCGAAGAGCGGGGAGATCCTGCGCCGCGACCTGGTCGCCACCTTCCCGTATCTCTCGAACGTGCGCATCGACTACTGCTGGGGCGGCGTGGTCGACATGACCCGCGACCGATTGCCCCGGGCCGGCGAGCGCGATGGCGTCTATTACTCCATGGGCTACAGCGGACATGGAACGCAAATGTCCACCTACATGGGCACCGTGATGGCGGACATCATGGACGGTGGCCAGGACCGCAATCCCTGGAAGGACTTCGATTGGCCCGCGATCCCCGGGCATTTCGGCAAACCCTGGTTTCTTCCTGTCGTGGGTGCGTATTACCGGCTGATGGACGTCTTGCGATAAGTTTCCGGCGCCACGCGGTGGCCATCGACCGGATGTAGCCTGCGCTTCAACTTGCAAGATTGGCGGGCCGTGCGTACCCCGTCCTCGGCACAAGCAACGACCCGATCAGCTTGGTCGAGGAACAGCTGGGCGACGATCAGCCGAGCGAGCTCGCCGCCCGGGCTCGGCATCAAAGTCCGACCAGTGCCGGCAGCCCGTTGATGTCGCGGATCTCGACGTGGCAGTAGAACGCGTTAGGCGTCGGCTCATGGCCGCGATTGACGAACACCTTGTTCTTGATGCCCATGTCGTGGGCCGACATCAGGTCGTAGCGCGGGCTGGAGGACACGTGCAGGATGTCGTCCGGGCTGCAGCCCAGCTGGTCGAGCATGTACTCGAAGGCTTTCAGGCGCGGCTTGTAGGCGCCGGCGTCCTGCGCCGTGTAGACCTTGTGGAACGGCGCCTCCAGCTTGCGCACGTTGGAGTGGATCTGCTCGTTCATCGCGTTGGACAGGATCACCAGCGGGATCTTGTTACCCACGCGCGTCAGGGCATGCGGCACGTCGGTGTGCGGGCCCCAGGTGGGCACGGCGTCGTAGAACTTCTGCCCGTCCTCCTCGCGGTAGGTGACCCCATGGCGCTTGCAAACGCGCGCCCACGCGGACTTGAGCACCTGGTCGTACGGCTTCCAGTCGCCCATCGCCTCGTCCAGCCGCAAGGCGCTGAAGTCCTTGATGAACTGCTGCATGCGCTCGGGCGGCAACTGCTCTCCCACAATGCTGTACGCCACCTCATGCATGCGAAAGTATGTGAGCGTGCCGTAGCAGTCGAAGGTGATGTACTTGGGTTTGAAGATCATGGTTGTCTCTTTCTGGATGGAAAGGTTGAAATGGGCGTCGCTGTCTCTTTGTCGACTGCGTTAAATGCTATTGCTGTGCGGCCGCAGATGTTGCGGTTCTGCGGGTTCCTGGCGCATCAAAAACCGGATGTGTCCGAGGCGCGAACGGCTTTGTGCTGTTGTCCCGCGGGCGTCGCCGGACGCCAAGATTGTCCTAGCGCAGCCAACCCGACAAAGTCAAGATCACCAACGCGCACCCGTTTTGAGCCTACAGTGGAGAGCCCATGCCCGAGAGCCAGCTTGATTTTGAAACCACCGTGCAACCACTGGCGCACTGCCCGATGGTGTACAGCTGCGCAAGTTTGCGCAGTCCGACCTGGAACCGGCCCAGGCACTGTCCGCGGGGTTCCAGTGGCCGCACCGGATCGAAGACTGGCGCTTCGGCCTGGCTCATGGCGAAGGCGTGGTGGCGGTTCGCGACGGCCAGCTCGTCGGCACGGCCATCCGTTGGCTCTGGGGCCCGCGGCACGCCACCCTGGGCATGGTCATGGTCGCGCCGCAGATGAAGGGGCGCCGCATCGGCCAGCAGCTGATGCACGCCCTTATGGCCGACCTGGGCGACCGCACGGTTCTGCTGCACGCCACCACCGAGGGCCGCGGCCTGTATGAGCGCATGGGCTTTGGCATCACCGGCGAAGTGCGCCAGCACCAGGGCATCGCCTCGCCCGCCCAGCTGGTTGCCCTGCCCGAGGACGAGCGCCTGCGGCCTTTGGGCCGCAACGATTTCAGCGACTGAACGCGCTCGACACGCGGGCCTCGGGCATGCCGCGCGACGCCATGATCAAGCAGATGCTGGCCGAAGGCGAAACCGTGGTTCTTGCCCGCGACGGAGGCCATCGGCTTCTCCACGCTGAGGCGCTTCGGCCGCGGCTATGCGATCGGCCCGGTGGTGGCACCCGATACCAGCAGCGCCAAGGCCCTATCGGCTACTGGTGCAGCCGCTATACGGGAAAGTTCCTGCGCATCGATGTCGATGCCGAGAGTGGCCTGCCCGAGTGGTTGGAAGCAGCGGCCTGCCGCGCGTGGGCATGGCCACGACGATGGTGCGCGGAACGCTCCAGCGCGGCCCGGCCCACGGTGGCTGGGCACTGGTCAACCAGGCGATGGGCTGACACAATGCGCGTTTCTCTACAAGGCCGATCCAAAGCGGGGCGCGGTCTGGGCGGAGCTGTTCGCCCCGCAAGGCGCCGCAGACGCCCTTTCGGATGTGGCCCGACGTCGGTGACGCCGAGCAGGTCCGCTTCCTGGCGGCTTGGGAGCCCCGGCGCAAATAGCGACCGCCTTTCCCCAACTCGAGGCGCTGTTTTCAGTGGGGCGGCGTGGACCAGTTCGATTTTTCCACCGTTCCCGCCAACTCCCTGTCGTACGAATGGTGGAGCATGGGCTTACCGCCTGCATGAGCGAGTCCATCGGCTCCGGCGGTACCGCCTTTGCACCGCGACATGCCCACCTATCTGTGACCAGCAGCGCCGATCCGAGTGGCGCAGCACCGCGGTGCGGCCGGCGCATACCGCCGCGTCGGCGTCATGGGCATGGGAACCCTTGGGCGGGCAGCCTTGGCCCAGCTTCGGCAGCCTGGGTTTCGACTGCGCGGGCTGGAACCGCTCGCGGCGCGATGAGGCCGGAGTGCGTTCGCTGCCTACGGGCCCAGCGAGTTGGACGGATTTCCTGGCGCGTACCGACATCCTGGTGTGCCTGCTACCGCTGACCCAAGACACGCGCGGCATCCTGTCGAGCAAGGTCTTCGACGCGCTGCCTTCGGGAGCCTCGCTGATCGACGTTGGGCGCGGAGGACATCTGGTGGAGCCAGACTTGCTTCAGGCGCTGGATAGCGGCCACCTGGGCGCGGCCATCCTGGACGTCGGTGAGCCCCGAGCCCTTGCCCGCCGCAGCATTCGTTCTGGGAGCCATCCGCGCATCTGGCTCACGCCGCATGTGGCTAGCATCACCCAGCCCGAAACCGCCTTGGAATCCGTGCTGGAGAACCTGCTAGCTACGAGGCAGGCCTTCCCCGAACGGTCCTGGTCGACCGCGACCGGGGTTTGAGGGTTCGGATCCAAATCTCCTGTGTGCATGCCGAACAATGGCATGCGCCCGGTGCGTCAGACCGGGGTCAAGCCGCAGCACTCGCTGCGCACTCGCGCCTAAGCTTGGCGCATGACTTCAAACTCTCCACTCCCCGCAAAGACACTTCCTTGCTCGCGGCTGGACCGGGCACACCTTATCCACCCAGTCGCTCTCTTGCGCGGCCATGCTGCGCGCCACCGTCCTGCAGTCGGGCCGCGGCGCCTGGCTGACGGACGACAGCGGCAAGGAACTGCTCGATGCCTTCGCCGGGCTCTGGTGCGTCAATATCGGCTACGGGCACGAGAGCGTGGTGGAGGCTGCGGCGGCGCAGATGCGCCAGCTTCCCTATGCCACCGGCTATTTCGGCTTCGGCTCCGAGCCGGCGATCCGGCTCGCGGCGCGGCTCGCGGAGCTCGCGCCCAAGGGGCTCACCCGCGTCTATTTCAGCCAGGGCGGCTCCGACGCGGTGGACAGTGCCATCCGCCTCATCACCCATTACTACAATGCAACCGGGCGCCCCTCGAAGAAGCAGTTCATCGCGCTCGAGAAGGGCTATCACGGTTCGTCATCGCTCGGCGCGGGGCTGACTGCCCTTCCGGTCTTTCATCACAATTTCGATCTGCCGAAAGCCAACCAGCATCATATTCCCTCGCCCTATCCCTACCGCAATCCGGCGGGGCGCGACGACGCTGCGGTCATCGCCTCCTCCGTCACGGCCCTGCGCGCCAAGGTGGCAGAGCTCGGCGCGGAAAACGTCGCAGCCTTCTTCTGCGAGCCGGTCCAGGGCTCCGGCGGAGTGATCGTGCCGCCGGTCGGCTGGCTGAAGGCGATGCGCGAGGCGGCGCGCGAACTCGACATCCTGTTCGTTGCGGACGAAGTGATCACCGGCTTCGGCCGCACGGGGCCGATGTTCGCCTGTGACGCGGAAGGTGTTTCGCCCGATCTGATCACGGTCGCGAAGGGACTGACCGCCGGCTATGTGCCGATGGGCGCGGTCCTCATTTCGGAGAAGGTTTATGCCGGCATCGCCGATGCCGCGCCAAATGCAGTGATCGGCCATGGTTACACCTATTCCGGCCACCCCGTCAGCGCGGCGGTGGGGCTGGAGGTGATCCGCCTCTATACCGACGGCGGGATCCTCGCCAACGGCCAGAAGGTCGGCCGCCTTTTCGAGGCTGGACTTGCGGATCTTGCGAACCATCCGCTCGTGGGTGAAGCGCGGTCGCGCGGCATGCTGGGCGCCCTCGAGCTGATCAGTAACAAGTACAGTAAAGCGGGCTTCAACCCATCGCTGGGCCTCTCCGAGCGGATCGCCACGGCCGGCTACCGCAACGGCTTGATCTTCCGGGCCTTCAGCGACGACACTCCGGTTTCGCACCCGCG
>CAVRNE010000037.1:0-89940 GCA_963722025.1 uncultured beta proteobacterium | reverse complement strand
TGGCAACGCGAGCGGGCTAGGCTCGACAGAGAGCGTGGGCAACTTCGGCGCGATCATCAGGCCGATCGACGCCGAGCCCTGGCTGTTGGCGAAGGTGAGCGTCTGCACGCCGGTTGGGACCGAGTCGGCCACCGCGAGGTGCGCTTGCACCTGTGTGGCCGTCTGCCTCACGTCGCTCACGTCAAGGCCCGGATCGGTGGCCCTCAAGGTTCCGACCTGCAGGCGTTCGCCCGTGAGCGTCAGGCTCGCCGTCTGCCCAGGCGAACCACCGAAGGCGTGACGCTTGAGAGGGTGGGCTGAAGATTGCTTCCGGCCGCGCCGCGCATCACGGACGTGATGTTGCCAGACTTGTCGTACGTGTAGTCGGTGACCTGATTGTTGCTATCGGTGTAGCGAATCAGCCGGCCTATGGGGTCGTAGTCATAGCGCTCCTGCCCCGCCAGCACGAGGCCTGCGGAGAGCGCAACCACGCCGATGGCGATGAAGGCGGCGTGGAATCACGCGCGTCGCCGCGCGAGCAAAAACGCCCGACAGAAAGTCCGGATTCCCGAAAGCGTGCTGAGCACGTACCCCCCTCTCGTTCTTCTTGTTTGGAGCTTTTTAGTTAGCTCTGCCGTTTAAGTTAGCCGAAATGTATCAGAATAATTTAAATCGTAAATCAAATGATTCAATACGCACCTATGCAAAGTCATACTGAAACCATCCATCCGACCCGTCGGGCCGTAGCGACATGGCTCGCCGCAGGCGCGATTTCTCCCCTTGCAAATGCATCGCACGCCAGGCGGGCTAAACCGTGGTTTGTCGAGCAGGCGACCAGCAGGATCGATGCGCTCCATCCCGCCCGGGGCGCGGCCAGCAACACAGGCAAGCTGACAGAGCGCCTGCTGCACTGGACCCACCGTGTGCTCGCCCTGGTGGTGAAATATCAACAGAATCCCCTGCGCGCCGCTCGGTCGTTGTCGTACCTGCACGTCGCCATGCATGACGCCTGGACTCACTCGGTTAGCGACGGCGTGATAGATCCGATCTCGGCGGAACGCGCCATGCACCGTGCCGCATCGCTCGTCCTGGAACAGCTCTATCCGAACGAAACCGCAGGCCAGTTCGAGGCCCAGTTCGCCGCACTCACCTCGCATTCAAGTGATGGTGGAGCGGAGAACGCCGAAGCCTTGGGGCAAGAAGTAGCATCGCGTCTCATCGAGCGCAGCCTCGCCGATGGCTCCGGGCGCGTGTGGTCGCCGAAGCAGCGTCCCGCCGAGTTCCCGGGCATATGGCAGCCGACCTACCCACTGTTCGCAGCCAACCCCACTGAGGGTCTCGCTCCCTTCTGGCGACCGTGGGTACAGCGGCCAGTGGACCGTTACGACCCGCCTGGCGCGCCGCGTCCAGGCAGTGCGCGACACAGCGCCGAAACCAGTGAAGTCCTTCAAGTCGCGAAGGCGCTTACGCCGCGGCAGAAGACACTTGCCGAAGAATGGAATCTGGCCGCCGGGTCCGTCACGCCGGCTGGTGTGTGGATGAAACACACCATGCGCGAGTTGCACTCAGCGCACCCAGCAAGTGCAGCAGACGCGATCGAACTCGTGGTCACCACGACGGCTGCGGTCTCAGTTGCAATCCATGACGCGTTCATCGATTGCTGGCGCGTCAAAATGCGGGACTGGAGCGAGCGACCGATCACTGCCGTTCGACGGATGCTGGACCCTGCTTTCGTCCCCGCGATCGTGACGCCCGGTTTCCCCTCGTATGTATCCGGACACGCAACGATTTCGGCAGCGGCAGCCACCGTGCTCGCGCATCTGTTCCCCGCTCGGCGCGTCATCCTCGAGGGGGCGGCCGAAGAGGCCGCCGCTTCGCGCCTGTGGGGCGGCATCCACTTCCGCTCGGACAACGAAGAAGGCCTGCGACTCGGCCGGTCCGTGGGTCGCGACATCCTTCGCTCACGGGCCTCCTAGTCTGGTGGCAGACGGAAGGCCGCGGCGCGGCCGGGCAGCCCCTCACACACAGGCTGCACAGTTGCAATGACGTAGTCATGCAGGCCCCGCGCGCCCAACCCCGGAACGGAGACTGCAGGCTCGGCCGAGAGGATTTCCTGCAAGGGGATGGCGGCCGCGCCTGACTGATCTTCGCTCTTGAAGAGGCGCACCTTGTAGCTCCTGGCGGCAGCGACAGACCTCCACGTCAGTTGCCCGCGGCGATAGTCGAAGCTCTGACGCTCAATGGAGCAAGCACCGCGCAGGTCTACGAAGAACCACGCCCCTTGGCTATGCAGGTCCTGCGCTTCAAGCGCATCGCAGCCTTGGCTGATGAGCACTTTGACAGCCGCCCGCTCGAGGGGAAGCGCGGCGGGCAGCGTGAACTCCGTTCCGCTGACCACCGCATCGTAGGAAGCCAGGATGCGCGCTTCGGGCAACAATGCAGCAACCTGCACCCGGAACGCGTCGCTGCTCTTTCCGCCCCAACGCAGCGTCGGCTGCCGGTGTTGGACCACTTGGCCTTTAATGGGCTCCACAAGCGTTTGGAACGTGCATGCTTGCGCCGTAGCAGGGACAAGAAATAGGGCGAACAACAGGCGAGTTGCCAGATTCCGTTCCCATGGCTGCGAGTTCATCTTGTCTCCCTGCGAAAGCGCGTGGCGCGAGATCGTACATGAGCTGGCTAATGAAAATCCCGGCTCGCGCCCGATTGCTGCCCGAGCCGGCCGAGCAAGGCCGTCAGGTCCTTCAGGCGGTGGGCGACCACATGGCGTACCTGCCCGCCGCTCTCCACGTCCCGCTGCCAGACGCCATCCACCGCCAGCAGGCGCGACTTGAGCAGTTCGTCGCGCTGCTGTTCGCGCAGCGATTTCCAGACGATCACGTTGACCGGCCCGGTTTCGTCCTCCAGGGTGACGAAGATGGTGCCGTTGGCCGTCTGCGGCTGCTGGCGCACGGTGACGATGCCGCAGGCGCGCACCCGCTTTCCGTTGGGCAGGTCGTGCAGTTGCGCGGCGCTGAGCAGCTTCATCCTGCGCCAGGCGCGGGCGCAGCAATGCCAGCGGATGGCGGCGCAGCGTCAGGCCCAGCGATGCGTAGTCGAACACGATCTCCTCGCCTTCGGGCGCGGCGGCAAGCGCCAGCGCTTCCTCATGGACGGGCGCGTCCTGCAGCAGCCGCGGCACGCCACGCTGGGCCGCGGCATCCCAGACCTGCTGGCGCCTGTGGCCGGAGAGCGAAAGCAAGGCATCGCCGGCCGCCAGGGCGTTGAGGTCCTTCACATCGAGTTCGGCGCGCAGGGCCATGTCTTCGGTGCTGGTGAATGCAGCCTGGGCGCGCGCCGCCACCACGCGTTGCGCGCCCTTCTCGCTCAGGCTGCCGACCATGCCGCAGGCCCAGGCGCACGGCAGGCTGGGCAGATTGGAATCGGAGAATTGGAGTCTGCATTGGCGACTCCAATTCGAGGGTGCAGTCCCAGTCGCTGTGCGACACATCGGGCGGCAGCACCTGCACGCCGTGGCGCCTGGCGTCCTGCACCAGTTGCGAGGGGGAATAAAAACCCATGGGCTGCGAGTTGAGCATGGCGGCCAGGAAGCATTCGGGCTCGTGGCACTTGAGCCAGCTGCTGTCGTAGGCCAGCAGCGCAAAGCTGGCGGCATGGCTTTCGGGAAATCCGTATTCGCCGAAGCCCAGGATCTGCTTGAAGATGTTTTCGGCGAACTCGCGGCGATAGCCGTTCTTCAACATGCCGTCGATCAGCCGGTCCTGGAACTGGTGCACGCCGCCCTTGCGCTTTTCCACGCGGCCATGGAGCGGCGCAGGCGGTCCGCCTCGTCGGCGCTGAAGTCGGCGGCGATCATCGCGATCTGCATCACCTGCTCCTGGAAGATCGGCACGCCCAGCGTGCGCTCCAGCGCCGGCTTGAGCGCCTCGCTCTCGTATCTGATTTCCTGCCCCTTGCGCAGCCGCTCACGGCTCTTGAGGTAGGGATGGACCATGCCGCCCTGGATGGGCCCGGGCCGCACGATGGCCACCTCGATCACCAGGTCGTAGAACCTGCGCGGCTGCAGGCGCGGCAGCATCGACATCTGGGCCCGGCTCTCGATCTGGAACACGCCCACGGTGTCGGCACGGCAGATCATGTCGTAGGTTTTTTCGTCCTTGTCCTCGATGTCCTGCAGCGCGAATGGATAGCCGCGCCGCTGGCTCACGAAATCGAGGCAGCGGCGCAATGCCGTGAGCATGCCCAGGGCCAGCACGTCGACCTTGAGCAGGCCCATGTCCTCCAGGTCGTCCTTGTCCCACTGGATGATGGAGCGGTCGGGCATGGCCGCGTTTTCCACCGGCACCAGCCGCGTGAGCTTGCCCTGGGTCAGCACGAAACCGCCCACGTGCTGGCTCAGGTGCCGGGAAAGCCGCGCAGGGCTTCGGTCAGCTCCAGCCATTGCCGCATCCGCAGTTCGCCGACGTCCACGCCTGATTCAGCCGCCCTCTCGCACAGGCGCTGCACCTGCAGCCCCTCCTCGTCGAACCAGTAATGCTCCTTGGCGAACGCATCGACCAGCCCGCGTCGGAATGCCCAGCGCCTTGCCCACGTCGCGGATGGCGCTGCGGGAGCGGTAGCTGACGACCACCGCCGCGATGGCGGCGCGGTCGCGGCCGTATTTCCGGTAGATGTACTGGATGACTTCCTCGCGCCGCTCGTGCTCGAAGTCGACGTCGATGTCGGGCGGCTCGTTGCGCTCCCTGCTGATGAAGCGCTCGAACAGCAGCTGGGCGCGGCTGGGGTCCACCTCGGTCACGTGCAGGCAGTAGCAGACCGCCGAATTGGCGGCCGAGCCCCGGCCCTGGCAAAGGATTTTCTGGCTGCGCGCAAAGCGCACGATGTCGTGCACCGTCAGGAAGTACATCTCGTAGCGGCAGCTCGGCGATCAGCCGCAGCTCGTGCACCAGCTGCCTGCGCACCTTCCAGGGAACGCCCGCCGGATAGCGCCTGGCCGCGCCTTCGCATGGTGACTGCCGCAGCGCCTGCGCCGGGCGTCATGCCCTGCGGCACGGTTTCCATCGGGTATTGGTACTTGATGGATCTCGAGGCTGAAATTGCAGCGCGCGGCCACCACCAGCGTGTTGGCCAGCAGCTCGGGCGGATAGATGCCGCCCAGCCGCACGCGCGGGCGCAGGTGGCGCTCGGCGCTTGCCTGCAGGGCCAGGCCGCATTCGGCCACGGCTTTGCCCTCGCGCACCGCGGTGATCACGTCCTGCAGGGGCTTGCGCGAGCGCACGTGCATGTGCACGTCGCCCGCCGCCACCAGCGGCACGCCGGTCGCCGCGCTCGCGCGCCGCAGGGTGGCCAGCCACAGATCATCGTCCAGGCCCAGCAGCAATTCGACGGCCAGCCAGGTGCGCGCCGAAAAGCGCCGAGCCTGGCCATGTTGGCCGCAGCGCGGCGATCTCGGCATCGCATCAGCGCCCGTCGCGTGCGAGGGCACGAACAGGATCTCGCACCCGTCCAGCAGCGAGAAGTCGCTGGCTTCGCAGCTGACGCGGTACTCGCCCTTTTTGTGCTTCGCGCCTGCGCCGCGGTGATGAACTCGCACAGGTTGCCCCAGCCGTCAGGTCGTGCGCCAGCGCCACCAGGCGGAAACCATCGAACTGGAATTCGCTGCCCAGGATCAGCCGGAAACGGATCGATCCGCGGGCCAGCTTCGAAATCCTTCCAGGCCGGCATAGGCGCGCACCACGCCGGCCACCGAGCATTCGTCGGTGATCGCCAGCGCCGCGTAGCCGAGCTCGTAGGCGCGCTCCACCAGTTCGCCGGGGTGCGAAGCGCCGCGCTGGAAGCTGAAATTCGACAGGCAATGCAGCTCGGCGTAGGCAGGCAGGCTGGCGGATGGCAGCATGCAGTGCTGCGCCGTGCTCAGTGCGTCAGACATGCCCTGCAGGTACCAGCGCACGGCGTTCGGGTGACTGGCGAGGCCGCTCGCGGTACACCCACAACAGCCCGGCCTCATCGCTGCGGGCAATGAAGTAGTCGCGCAGCGCCAGGCCTTGCGCACCGTCGTCCCACCAGCCGGTCTCCAGCCGCTGCGGGCCGGCCAGGAGGCGCAGCGGCCCGTGATAGTGCGGGTTCTCGCCCCGCACTTCCAGGCGCAGGGGCTGCGGCAGCAACCAGGGCGGGTAGAGGGCATCGCAGGCTGCGACGACTGCGGGCTTCCGCACCTGTGCGCCTGCGGTGCCTGACGTCTGCACTGCGGGCACCCATCGCTGCATGCGCTCCGGCCGGTGATCGGCCTGCGCCTGCGGCACCACCACATTGCCCTCCCCCAGCCGCACGCTGAGCCGCTCCACCAGTTGGTGCAGGCGCTCGCCCTTGAGGTTGTCTTCGGGCAGCAGGCTGTTGCTGGCGCCGCCCCAGGGCATGGTTTCGAGCGAGCGCAGCCGCAGGTGGTTGGCCGGCGCCGACAGCGTGGCGCGCGACAGGTGCTCGGCGACCAGGCGGCGCAGATGCGCGATGTCCTGCGTGGGCTGGGCGGTGCGAACCGTGAGCTGCTCATGCGACGGCAGGCGCACGCCGTTCAGGCGTCGCAGGTCCAGCGTCCATTCGAGTTCGAGCGCCAGCACGCCGCGATGGCGCGCCTGCAGCCAGACCTGCAGCTGCGTGAGCAGGCGCTGGGCGGCCCACATGAGCTCGGGCGCGGTGGTGGCCAGCGCGGCGAGTTCGACCTTCAGGTCGAACTCCTCGGGAAGCGTGAGCCAGGGATAGCGCTCGGGCCGCTCCCCATAGGCGGCATCGAGCGCTTCGCAGCAAGGCCGCGCCGAAACGCCGCGCCACGCCCGCCGCGCGGCAGGGCCCGCAGCTCGCCCCAGGTGCGGCAGCCGATGCGCTCCAGGGTGGGCACATGCTCCCGTGCCGCGGTCAGCACATCGAGCGGCAGATCGTGCGGCAGACGCGCCGGCCGCGACTTCGCCGCGCAGTTGCAGGCGCAGCAAGCCCAGGGCCGACAAGGCGGTGCGGGCCTGCGCCCATTGCACGGGCGCCAGGGGCTGGGTTTCCTGGAGCAGCCGGCGCAAGCAGTCCCTTGCGGCCACCCCACAGGCGCAGCGAAGCCGAAGCTTCCAGCAGCAAGGCCTCGTCCACCCCGGCCACGCGCGGCGTGAACTGCAATGCCCGCCAGCCCCAGGCGGTGCGCTCGTCTTCATGTGAGGGCAGCAGTGCGATCCAGTACATGCGATCTCCTGGGCAATGGAACGGCCGGCGCGATCCGGCCAGCACGCGTTTTGCGGGCCTCGCAGCAGCGCCGCCAGCCTGGCGGAACAGGCGGGCAAGGCGCAGCGGTGTTTCGATCGGCGGGCCGCGGCGCTTGAGGATGTGGAGCGAGAGCGTGTCCACCCCTTCCACCAGCAGCCGCAAACGGGCCGGCGAAGCATCGTGGCGCGCATTCAAGCCGCGAAAAACGAACAGCAGCCGCCCCTGCTGCTGGGCGGCCATTTGCAGGCGCCGCAGTTCGGCGCTTTTGGCCTGGGGCAGCCAGGCCAGCACGGCCGCCACTTCGGCGCAACGCAGCGCCTGTTCGGTGGCCCACAGCCGGGCGGCGGGCTTTTCCGCGCGCACGCACAGCAGCCGCTCGGCCGGCAGGCCCTGCGCCTGCAGGCTGGGCCCGAAGGGCTCATAAGGTGCGCCCACCAGCACCACCGGCCCCGTTTGCCGGGCGATCGCCTGCGCCAGCGCCGGCAGCACCAGTTGCCAGACATGCTGCCCGGCCCGTTGCTGCAGTACCTCCACCATGCTGCCCACCGGCCAGCCGCCGCCGGGCAACTGCGCATCCAGGGCGGCATGGCCGGTAGGCAGCACCGTTCCTTCAGTCGCAAGGTCTTCCACCCGCCAGACATAAGGCAGTGATAAGGGTTCGACGAGGTGGGGTAATGCGGACAAGGTAAACTTCAGACTACTGTTTGTTTATACAGTCTTTGCCGAAGCCTTAGAAAGCCCGTCCTTCTTCTTACAATCGCACCGATGACCAGGCAGCTTCGGCCGCGCGATTTCGCCGGCGACTCGCACGACGTTGCGCTCGCGCTGATCGGCGCGGTCCTGCTGGTCGACGGCGTGGGCGGCAGGATCGTGGAGACCGAGGCCTATGACCGGCAAGACCCGGCCTCGCACAGCTTCTCCGGCCCCACGCCGCGCAACGAGGCCATGTTCGGGCCGCCCGGAAGAGCCTATGTCTATCGCTCCTACGGCATCCACTGGTGCCTGAATTTCGTCTGCCGCGAAGAGGGGCACGGCGCAGGGGTATTGATCCGCGCGATCGAGCCGCTCTACGGCGTCGACGTCATGCGCGCCCGCCGCGGGCTCGATGATGCGCGCCTGCTGTGCTCGGGACCGGGCCGCGTCGGCCAGGCGCTGGGCATCACGCGGGAACTCAACGGCTCGCGGCTCGACCAGGCGCCGTTCAAGGTGCTGGCCGCGGCCGAGCCGGCGGTGGTCGATCGCGGGCCGCGCATCGGCATCACCAAAGCGATGGAGGTCCACTGGCGC
Organism: uncultured beta proteobacterium; assembly: GCA_963722025.1. Classification (GTDB taxonomy): domain Bacteria; phylum Pseudomonadota; class Gammaproteobacteria; order Burkholderiales; family Burkholderiaceae_C; genus Ramlibacter. Next base: position 81,429 of record CAVRNE010000037.1, on the reverse strand, counting down.
TTCGGCCTTGCGGGATCGCGCTTTCTGAGCCGGCCTTTTCCCACTGCAGCACGTCGACACGGATGAGCCGAAGCGTGCGGATTGCGCAACGAAGCTGATGGCCAAGTGAGGTCTTGCGACTGCACCTTGCAGTGTGTCGCATTTCGCCGCGGAATGTATTTGTTGTGTCGGAGTGCAGCAGAATGATCAGGCAACACAACTGCGGCGTAGCATTTGCCGATGGAGCGAATCAGCGGCCCCTACAAGGGCTATTTCATTGCAGCGTACACAGTGCAAGCCGGCCCGACTTTCGTCGGCTATGCCAAGGTATGCGCGCAGGAACCCGAGAGCGTATGGACCACGAACTCGGTGGAAAAGCTGACCAGTGCCAGCGGCTGCAAGAGCGAACTGGAGGCGGTGCAGGCCGCGGAACAAAAGGCGCGCCAGGCTATAGCCGAGATCTGCCCTGGCTGGGACACGACCAGCCTGCCCGGCGCCTTGAACTGAGCAGCCCTAGCGGGTTGCGGCTCAGCCTTGGACCTGTCCAAACCAAGGCCATCCCATTTCCCAGCATCGCATAGGGCAATTTCATATCCAGCGCCGTCTGCTGATCGGTCAGCAGCCGAAATGACGGGCTGCCCGAAGCAGTCACGATGATGTGCGCGCAGTCGGTGTCCGTGTCGAAGATCATGTGCCCACCGGGGAATCGCGCGGGCAGTGTCTCGTGAAGCGGCCGGCTCATGTCCACCGGCGGAACGGACTCGTGATAGACCACGCGATCCGATGGGTCGTAAACCGTATAGCAGAGCCGCCGCCTGCATCGAAGCCGATCCCAGCAGGGAGCACAGCAACAGGCATTTCAAGTGTTTCATCAGGGCCTCCCGGTTTACGCGCTGATGCGCGCGCAGAGGGACATCCTGATGCGGATACTGCACAGCCTGTGCAGGCCGGGGCAGCATCCGTTTGTCAGCGAGATTCGATACTTCGTAAGCAAAGGCCTGCAAACACAAGCAAATGCTCAATCCCAGCTCGGCTGTCGGTGCCCGGCGGTACCCGCCCGCCCATCAATGCAGCTTGACGCCCGTCTTCGCCTGCAGCGATTCCATGGTCACGCCGGGCGCGAGCTCAACCACCTTCAGGCCCTCGGCAGTCACGTCCATCACGGCCAGATCGGTGATGATGCGATTGACCACGCCCACGCCCGTGAGCGGCAGGGTGCACTTCTCCAGGATCTTGAGGTCCTCGGTGCCGTCCTTCTTCCTGGCGACGTGCTCCATCAGGACGATGACGCGCTTGACGCCGGCCACCAGATCCATCGCGCCGCCCATGCCCTTGACCATCTTGCCGGGAATCATCCAGTTGGCCAGGTCGCCCTTCTCGCTCACCTGCATGGCGCCCAGGATGGAGAGGTTGATCTTGCCGCCGCGGATCATGGCGAAGCTGTCGTGGCTGCCGAAGATCGACGAGCCCTTGATGGTGGTGACGGTCTGCTTGCCGGCGTTGATCAGGTCGGCATCGACCTTGTCGTCGGTCGGGAACGGGCCGATGCCCAGCATCCCGTTCTCGGACTGCAGCCACACTTCCTTGTTGCCGGTGAAGTTGGCAACGAGCGTGGGAATGCCGATGCCGAGGTTGACGTAGAAGCCGTCTTCGAGTTCCTGTGCCGCACGCGCGGCCATCTGGTCTTGGGTCCAAGGCATGATTTACGCTCCAGCTTTCTCGGTGATCGTGCGCTTCTCGATGCGCTTTTCGGGGTTCGCATTGAGCACGATGCGGTGCACGTAGATGCCCGGCAGGTGGATGTCATCCGGCGCGAGCTCGCCGACCTCGACGATCTTCTCGACTTCGACGATGCAGACCTTGCCGGCCATCGCCGCGGCCGGGTTGAAATTGCGCGCCGTCAGGTTGAAGCGCAGGTTGCCCGACTTGTCGGCCACGTGCGCCTTGACCAGGGACACGTCGGGCACCAGCGAACGCTCCATCACATAGGTTTCGCCGTCGAACTCACGCAGTTCCTTGCCTTCGGCCACCATGGTGCCGACGCCGGTCTTGGTGAAGAAGGCCGGGATGCCGGCGCCGCCGGCGCGCAGCTTCTCGGCCAGCGTGCCCTGCGGCGTGAACTCCAACTCGAGTTCACCGGCCAGGTACTGGCGCTCGAACTCCTTGTTCTCGCCGACATAGCTGGCGATCATTTTCTTGATCTGGCGCGTATCCAGCAGCTTGCCCAGGCCGAAGCCATCGACGCCGCAGTTGTTGGAGATCACGGTCAGATTCTTGGTGCCGCTATCGTGCAGCGCATCGATCAGCGCCTCGGGAATGCCGCACAGGCCGAAACCGCCGACAGCCATCAGCTGGCCGTCCTTCACGACGCCCTGCAGGGCGGCCGCGGCGGAAGGAAAGAGCTTGTTCACTAAAAGTCTCCTGCTAAAAAGCTTTGCTTTCAACGCAGGCTAACAACTGCCCGAAGGGCTTGTTATGCCGTAGTTAAAACCCGGAGTCGCATGCGCCGGAATGCCGCTACGATACTACCTAATGAGTTACGTAGTTCTTCGTAGAGGTTAGCCCGATGGACGTCGACTATCGCCTTGCGTTCACGCTGGCACCGGTGGGCCTGTGCGTGTCGCGCAACCGCGCCATTGTGGACTGCAACCAGCAGTTGTGCGAGATGTTTGGCTGCATCGAGGGCGCTCTTGATCGGCCAGTCGTTCCAGGTGCTCTACCCTAGCGCGGATGAGTATGAGCGCCTGGGCGCGCGGATGGCGCCCATCCTCAATGCCAGGGGCCATTACGCCGACGACCGCATCATGAAGCGCGCCAACGGCGAGGTCTTCTGGTGCCACGTTTCGGGGCGCGCGCTCAACCGTGAAAAGCCGCACGAGGAAGGCATCTGGACCTTCGAAGACCTGAGCGCGCAACGGCCGGTCAAGGCCGAGCTCACTGCGCGCGAGCGCGAAGTGGCGGCCCGGCTGCTCGACGGCATGACCTCCAAGGAGATCGGCAAGGCGCTGATGATCAGCCACCGCACGGTCGAGATCTATCGGGCCCGCCTCATGCGCAAGTACAAGTCCAGCACCACCGCCGACCTGGTGCACAAGCTGATGGCCGGGGCTTGACGAAGCAGCGCGCCAACGTGGATCCCGGGTCAAGCCCGGGATGACAGCTCAGTTTGCTGTCGATCACTTCGGCGGCGGTGCGGAACGCGTCCACGGCGGCCGGCACGCCACAGTAGATCGTGGCGTGCAGCAGCACCTCCTGGATCTCCTTGGCCGTCGCGCCGTTGTTGAGCGCACCCCGCACATGGCCCTTGAGCTCGTGCTGCTTGCCCAACGCCGTGAGCATGGCCACGGTCACCAGGCTGCGGGTCTTGCGGTCCAGGCCTTCGCGCTGCCAGACATCGCCCCAGGCCGCCCGGGTGATGTGCTCCTGGATCGGCAGCGTGAATTCCGTGGCGCTGTCGAGGGCCTTGGCGACGTAATCCTCACCCATCACCTGCTTGCGGGTGGCCAGGCCCTTGTCGTATGCGGTATCCATGCATTGCTCCTTGAAAACAGCCGCACAGGATAATCTGACGCAAAGCCACAAGGAGACCGAGATGAACCGCTACCCCGCTCCCGAACTGAAAGACCTGCCCGAGGACATCAAGGCCAAGATACTCGAAGTGCAGGAAAAAGCCGGCTTCGTGCCCAACGTGTTCCTCGCCCTGGCCCGCCGGCCGGCCGAGTGGCGGGCGTTCTTCGCCTATCACGATGCACTCATGCTCAAGGAAGAGGGCTCGTTGACCAAAGGGGACCGCGAGATGATCGTCACGGCCACCAGCGCGGCGAACAACTGCCTGTACTGCGTGGTGGCCCATGGCGCGCTCTTGCGCATCTACGAGAAAAAACCGCTGGTCGCCGACCAGGTGGCGGTGAACTACCGCAAGGCCGACATCACGCCGCGCCAGCGGGCCATGCTCGATTTCGCGATGAAGGTCTGCCTGGATTCGGACAAGGTCGGCGAAGAGGATTTCGCGCCACTGCACGCACACGGCTTCTCCGACGAGGACATCTGGGACATCGCCGCCATCACGGCCTTCTTCGCCCTGTCGAACCGCCTGGCGAGCTTCTCGAACATGATGCCCAACCCCGAGTTCTACCTGATGGGCCGCGTGCCGAAGCAGAAGTAGCGTTACGACAGATGCGCGCGCATCCAGTCCGGCAGTGACGCCGACTTCTGCGCGGGGAAATTCACCCAGATCGTCGTGGCGCCGCCGGCCGCGCAGATGACCCCGGGGTCCTCGGCCCGCTCCATCGTGGCCCAGGTTTCGAACGTGCTGCGTCCCGGGTCGCTCACGTACATCTTCACCAGCACATCGCCCGGGTATTCGAGCTGCTTGTAGAAATTGCAGAAGGCGTTGACGATCACCGGCCCTTCGCCCTGCGGATCGGGCTGGCAGCCGATGGAGCGCATCCAGTCGATGCGGATGGTTTCGAGATAGCGAAAGTACGTCGTGTTGTTGACGTGGTTCATCGCATCCATGTCGCCCCAGCGGATCGGGATGCGCATCTCATAGACCAGCTTCTTGTTCTCCGGAATCTCGATCCTCATGCGTCCGGCCCTAAACCGCGAACCCGTCGTCGGCCGCGATCACGGCGCCGTTGATGAAATGGCTCTGGCTGCTGGCGAGCAGCACGATCAGCGCGTCCAGGTCCTCGGGCTGGCCGACGCGCTTGCGCGGCAGCATCTGCATCAGCTTCTGCCCCTGCTCGGTGCTCCAGTGATGGTGATTGATCTCGGTATCGATATAGCCGGGACAGATGGCGTTGACGTTGATCTCGAAGCGCCCCCACTCCAGCGCCATCGCCTTGGTCATCTGGACAACGGCCGCCTTGCTCATGCAATAGGCGCCGATCTGCGGCAGCACCTTGAGCCCGGCCATGGAGGCGATGTTGATGATCCGCCCGCCGGTGTAGGTGCCCGGCGCCGCGCCGCGCGCCCGCGCCAGCATGCGCTTGCCCACCTCCTGCGCCACGAAGAAGGCGCCCTTGACATTGGTGTCGAAGATGAAGTCGTAGTCCTCCTCGGCCACGTCCTGGATGCGCTGCGTGGTGCTTACGCCTGAGTTGTTGACCAGGATGTCGATGGAGCCGACTTCGGTTTCCGCGTGGGCCACCGCCGACTTGATGCTGTCCATGTCCGTAACGTCGAGCTGCAGCACATGCGCGTCGCCACCTTCGGCCTCGATCTGGGCCCGCAGATCCTTGAGTTTTTCCACGCGCCGGCTGGCCAGGACCACGGCGGCCCCGGCCCGGGACAGCGCACGGGCGAACTGCGCACCCAGGCCGCTGGATGCTCCCGTCACGAAGGCGACTCGGCCGGCCAAATCGATGCTGTAGCTCACGAGAGTCTCCTGCCTAAAATAGCTGCCAAAAATCAGAACGCTCGTTCGGTCTCGCGCGTGCGCCGAATAGAATCAGCTCCGTCTGCGAGCCGGTCCGCCGCACGCCGTCTTGTCAAAACCATTATCAGCGAGAGAGCAATGACCCACGAAGAAATACTGGCGCAGTACGGTCCGCGTGAAGCCATGGAATACGACGTGGTGGTCGTCGGCGGCGGCCCCGCGGGCCTGTCCACGGCGATCCGCCTCAAGCAGTTGGCGGCTGAGCACGGCAAGGAAATCTCGGTCGTGGTGCTCGAGAAGGGCTCCGAGCCCGGCGCCCACATACTGTCGGGCGCCATCATGGATCCGCGCGCACTTTACGAGCTGTTTCCGAACTGGAAGGAATTGGGCGCCCCGCTGAACCAGCCGGTGACCGACGACGCGATGGTGTTCCTGGGCAAGAACTCCGCCGTTCGCACGCCCAACTTCCTCCTGCCCGAGTGCTTCCAGAACCACGGCAACTACATCGTCAGCCTGGGCAACGTGACGCGCTGGCTGGCGCAGCAGGCCGAAAACCTGGGCGTTGAAATCTTCCCGGGCTTTCCGGCCGCGGAAATCCTCTACAACGAGAACGGCTCGGTCAAGGGCGTGGCCACGGGCAACATGGGGATCGGCAAGGAAGGCGAGCCCACCGAAAACTTCCAGCTCGGCATGGAGCTGCACGCCAAGTACACGATTTTCGCCGAGGGCTCGCGCGGCCACCTGGGCAAGCAGCTGATCAGCCGCTTCAAGCTCGACGCAGGCAAGGACCCGCAGACCTACGGCCTTGGCGTCAAGGAACTCTGGGAGATCGATCCCAAGCGCCACCAGCCCGGCTTCGTGATGCACACGGCCGGCTGGCCCATGGACTCCGAAACCTATGGCGGCGCCTTTCTCTACCACATGGAAAACAACCAGGTGGTGCTGGGCTTCATCACCGGCCTGGACTATTCCAACCCCTACCTGAGCCCCTTCGAAGAGTTCCAGCGCTGGAAGACGCACCCCAACATCCGCTGGTACCTGGAGGGCGACGAGAGCCAGGGCATCAAGCCGGCCAAGCGCATCTCCTACGGCGCGCGCGCCATCACCGCGGGCGGCATCATGAGCCTGCCCAAGACGGTGTTCCCGGGCGGCGCGCTGGTGGGCTGCGACGCGGGCTACCTGAACGTGAGCCGCATCAAGGGCAGCCATGCGGCCATCAAGACCGGCATGCTCGCGGCAGAGGCCGCGTACAGCGCGATCGTGCACGGCCGGCAGCACGACGAGCTCACCTCCTACCCTGAACATTTCGAGCAGAGCTGGCTGCACGAGGAACTGCACAAGTCGCGCAACTTCAAGGCCTGGTTCAAGAAGGGCCTGTGGGTGGCGACGCTCATGAACGGCATCGAGCAGTTCGCGCTCGGCGGGCGCATTCCCTGGACCTTGCGGCGCGACAAGCCGGATCATGCGTACCTGAAGCCGGCGGCGCAGTGCAAGCCCATCGTCTATCCGAAGCCGGACGGCAAGCTCACCTTCGACCGCCTTTCGTCGGTGTTCATCTCCAACACCAATCACGCGGAGGACCAGCCGGCGCACCTGACGCTGAAGGACGCTTCGATCCCGGTGCAGGTGAACCTGGCGAAATTCGCGGGCCCCGAAGCGCGCTACTGCCCGGCGGGCGTGTACGAGTTCGTCAAGAACGAAGACAACACCGACCGGCTGCAGATCAACGCGCAGAACTGCGTGCACTGCAAGACCTGCGACATCAAGGACCCGACGCAGAACATCGTGTGGGTCACGCCCGAGGGCGGCGGCGGGCCGAACTACACGAACATGTGAGCGCTGCGCGCGTGTCCGCGAAAACCCGTATTCCGGCCACGCTAGCGGCCGCGTCATAATCTGGAAGTTGTATGACAACTTTGGGATGCAGATCCGCCGTGTCCGCATACTCACTTCCAGAGGAGACACGTTCCCATGAAATTTTCCCAACTGATCCTTGGCGTGGGCCTCGCCCTGGCTTCGTTCGCCGCGCATGGCCCAGACGACCATGAAGATCAGCATTCCACGGCCCAGAACTCGCACCAGGGGGTGGGCATCGACACCTTCGCCCGCGAGGTCGAAAAGCGCACCAACGGCCGCTACAAAGTCCAGAACTTCTACACCGGCTCCGCTGGGCGGCGAGCGCGAATCGATCGAGGCGGTGCAGCTGGGCACGCAGGAACTGGCGATGACCTCGACCGGCCCGGTGCCCAACTTCGTGCCCGAAGTCGAAGATCCTCGACATGCCGTTCCTGTTCCGCGACAAGGCCCATGCCCGCGCGGTGCTCGACGGCCCGATCGGCCAGGACATGCTGAGCAAGTTCGACGCCAAGGGCTTCAAGGCGCTGGCCTGGGCCGAGAACGGCTTTCGCCACATGACCAACAGCAAGCGCGACGTCAAGGCGCCCGAAGACCTGAAGGGCCTGAAGATGCGCACCATGGAAAATCCGGTGCACATCGCCGCCTACAAGGGCTTCGGCATCATCACCACGCCGATGGCCTTCCCGGAAGTGTTCACCGCCCTGCAGCAGGGCACCGTCGACGGCCAGGAAAATCCGCTGTCGGTGATCATCGCCTCCAAGTTCGACCAGGTGCAAAAGCACCTGTCGCTGACCGGCCACGTGTACTCGCCCGCGCTGTTCCTGATGAACAAGGCGGCGTTCGACAAGCTCTCGGCCGCCGACAAGCAGGCATTCCTCGACGCCGCCAAGGAAGCCGCCAAGGCCAACCGCGCGCGCGTGGACGAAGACGATGCCAAGGGCGTGGCCGACCTGCGCGCCAAGGGCATGACCGTATCGACAACGTCGACAAGGCCAAGTTCGTCGCCGCGCTGGCCCCGGTGAACGCCGAGTTCGAAAAGCAGTTCGGCAAGGCCAACATCGACAAGATCCGCAACTACAAGTAACGCAGCCGTCGTCGAACCGGCGCGGCTTTGTCTCCTGCGCTTCCTGCGCTTCGAGCGCCATGCGACGGCGCTCGGCCATGGCGGCGGCGCTGCGTCGATGCTGGTCGTCGCCGCCATGTCTCGGGCTGCTTCCAGATCTCACGCGCTTCGTGCTCGAGCAGCCGGCCGAATGGACGGAGATCCTGATCCGCTTCAGCCTGATCTGGATGGTGTTCCTCGGCATCCCCACGGCCTTCCGGCAAGGCGCGATGGTGAGCGTCGACGTGCTCTACCGCTGGAGCCCGCCGCAAGTGAGGCGCGTGCTCGACTGGCTTGTGTGCCATCGCCGCGCTGGTGCTGATTGCGGTGATCATCTGGTGGGGCTGGGACTACGCGCAAGCGCGGCAGCGTTCAAACGCATGGCCGGACTCGAGTGGTTTCGATGATCTGGGCGTACCTGGCCCTGCCGGTCGGCGGCCTGTTCTGCGTCCTCGGGATCATCGGCAACCTGCTCGACCCGCGCGCGCATCGAACTGGAGACGGCGCAATGACCAGCCACGGTCATGCTCGGCGACGATGGTGCTGTGCTTCGCGCTCACCGATCTCGGTCGCGGTCTCGATCGGCCTCGCGGCGATCCTCGGGCATCCAGGCCGCCAACGCCAACATGCTCGATCTCGTCAAGGAGATGTTCAACGCGATCAACAAGTTTCCGCTGGCCGCCATCCCCTTCTTCATCCTGGCCGGCAACCTGATGGAGACCGGCGGCATCTCGCGCCGCCTGGTCGAATTCGCCAAGGCATCGTCGGCGGCGTGCAGGGCGGCCTGCCGATGACCTGCGTGCTGACCTGCATGATCTTCGCCGCGGTCTCGGGCTCCTCCGTCGCCACGACCTTCGCGATCGGCGCGATCCTGATCCCGGCGCTCATCAGGCACGGCTACCCGGCGCACCTACGCCGCCGCGCTGCAGGCCACCGCGGCGGAGCTCGGCGTCATCATCCCGCCATCGATCCCGATGATCCTCTACGGCGTGAGCGCCGAGGTCTCGATCGGCGAGCTCTTCATCGCCGGCTTCGGCCCGGGCCTGCTGATCGGCGGCGCGCTGATGGCTGTTCGTCTACGTCTGCTGCAAGTGGAAGGGCTAGGGCAAGCACGACGGCGAGGGCCGGCTGCCGCTGTCGGCACGGCCACGCGGCAGGCCGGCTGGGCGCTGCTGATGCCCGTCATCATCCTCGGCGGCATCTACGGCGGCATCTTCACGCCGACCGAGGCCTCGGTCGTCGCGGTGTTCTACGCGCTGGTCGTCGGCATGGTCGATCTACCGCGAGATCGGGTTGAGCGACCTGTACGCCATCCTGCGCAAGATCGGTGATCTCGTCGGCGGTGATCATGTTCATCATCGCCAATGCCGGGCTGTTCGCTTTCCTGATCACGCGCGCCGGCGTGCCCGACGCGATCGGCGCGTGGCTCGAGCGAGTGCTGCAATCGCCCGCGCTGTTCCTGCTCGGCGTCAACGCCGCGCTGTTCATGATCGGCATGTTCATCGAGACCAGCGCGGCAATCATCGTGCTGGCGCCGATCCTGGCGCCCGTCGCGGTGCACTTCGGCATCGATCCGGTCCATTTCGGGCTGGTCATGGTGGTGAACCTCGCGCTCGGCATGATCACGCCGCCGTTCGGCGTCAACCTGTTCGCCGCCTGCACGGTCGCGCGGATTTCGCTCGACCGATCGTGACGCAGCTCATCCCTTCGTGCTGGTGGTGCTGGCCTGCCTGATGGTCATCACCTACGTGCCGTCGCTCTCGCTGGCGCTGCGCGATCTGGTCTACGCGAAATAGTTAAACCCCATTGTCAGGAAAGGCCGCCGAAGGCGCAGGCAATAGCCCGAACGCTCAGGCACAAAGGACTGACAGGGCGCCTCGATCGTGGGGCGTTCACCTTCTGGAGAGAGGCCGCGCAACATCCGGTTACGGTTCTGGTCGAATTTTGGGAGATATGTCCCATGTCCACACACAATGCCGCCACCTATAGTGGTCCATGATTTTTACCGAGACAAAGCTCAAAGGAGCATTCGTCATCGACGTTGAAAAGCGCGAGGATTCGCGAGGCTTCTTCGGACGCGCGTTCTGCCAGGACGAATTCAAGAAGCACGGACTCAAGCCCGTCATCGCGCAGGGCAACGTCGCCTTCAACGCCGTCAAGGGTACGGTCCGCGGCATGCATTTCCAGATCCCGCCCGCGGCCGAGACCAAGCTCGTGCGGTGCGCGCGCGGCGGCATCGTTGACGTCATCGTCGACCTGCGCCCCGAATCGCCCACTTACCTCCAGCACGTCGCGGTGGAACTCAACGAGGACAACTTCCGGGCGATCTACGTGCCCGAGCGATTCGCGCACGGCTACCAGGCACTCGTCGACAAGACGGAGACGAGCTATCTGGTGGGCGAGTTCTACAGCCCCCCGAACGAGCGTTCGCTGCGCTTTGACGATCCGTTGCTGCGCATCACGTGGCCGCTGCCCGTCGCCGTCATCTCCGACAAGGACAGGAACGCGCCGACTCTGGAGACTTATGGGGACAAACTCAAGCAGGAAATGACGCTGAAGTAGGAGGCTTTCTTGATCATCGTTGATAACGCACTCAAGGCGCGCGAGGCGCAGGGCAAGCCGATCCGCGTCGGCATGATTGGCGCCGGCTTCATGGGCCAGGGGCTCGTCAACCAGATCGTCAACTCCGTGCCGGGCGAGCGAATGGTCGCCATCTACAACCGCCACGTCGAGAAAGCACTCAAGTGCTTCGCCTATGCGGGGCTCGACGCCAAGGTCGCGGAGACCCAGAACGATCTCGACGACGCGATTCGCGCGGGCAAGCCGGTGGTGACCGGGGACCCGATGCTGCTGCCGCGCTCGGACCTGATCGACTGCCTCGTCGACGTGACGGGCGCGGTCGAGTTTGGCGCGCACGTGGTCATGGAGGCCTTCAAGCACAAGAAACACGTCGTGCTCATGAACGCCGAGCTGGACGCGACGATCGGCCCCATCCTGCAGGTCTACGCCAGGAAGCATGGCGCCATCATGTCGGCGTGCGACGGCGATCAGCCGGGCGTCGAGATCAACTTGTGGCGTTACGTGAAGGGCCTGGGCCTCATCCCGCGGGTCATGGGCAACATCAAGGGCCTGCAGGACCGCTACCGCAACCCGACCACGCAGAAGGGCTTCGCTGAGAAGTGGGGCCAAAACCCTTCGATGGTGACGTCATTCGCCGACGGGTCGAAAGTCAGCTTCGAGCAGGCCATCGTGGCCAACGCCTGCGGGCTGCAGGTCAAGACGCGCGGCATGTCTCGCGGACTGGTGCACAACGAGCACGTGGACACGCTCACGAAGGTCTACGACGTCGAGGAGTTGCGTGAGCTGGGCGGCATCGTTGACTACGTCGTCGGCGCCCAGCCCAATCCCGGCATCTACTGCATCGCCGAGCACACCGACCCCAAGCAGCGGCACTACCTCAATCTCTACAAGCTCGGCGAAGGGCCGCTCTACAGCCTCTACACGCCCTGGCACCTCTGCCACTTCGAGGTGCCCAACACCGTGGGCCGCGTGGTGCTCTTCGGCGACGCCGACGTACCGGCGGGCGGGCCGCTCGTGGAGGTCTGCGCGTGCGCGAAGATCGACCTCAAGGCCGGCCAGACGCTGGACGAGTACGGCAATTACATGACGTACGGAGAGGCCACGAACGCCCCCGAGATGCGCGGCGGGAACTATCTGCCCGAGGGGCTCGTCGAGGGTTGCAAGCTCAAGCGTGACATCCCGAAGGACGCCGTGATCACCTACGACGACGTCGACTTGCCGCCCGGCCGCCTCGCGGACCAGCTGCGCGCCGAACAGTACGAGTACTTCAAGACTCCCACCGCGCGTCCTGTTTGACACCATCGGCTTCGGCGGCATGTTCTCGGCTCCAAGAGGCGCGAGTTACAATTCCGATCGTCAGGAGAGAGTTCCCCAGCGGAACCGCCGAAGGCGCAGGCACAAGCCCGAACGCTCAGGCACAAAGGACTGACAAGGCGCCCCGATCGTGGGGCGTCCACCTTGCTGGAGAGAGGCCGCCGCCCAGGGTCAGGCGGCCCACCGAAGGAGCAAGCCCGCGTAACGGGTGAATCTCTCAGGTAAAGCGGACAGCAGGGGCCGCCCATGGTGTGTACCATGGTTTGTCCGCCCCTGAGCTTCGGAGAGTGCCGCGTGTCCGCATCGCAAGAACAAGAGCTTCAGAAGACCCCCCTGCATGCCCTGCATGTGGAGCTTGGCGCCCGCATGGTGCCCTTCGCCGGCTATTCCATGCCGGTCCAGTATCCCGCCGGGCTCATGGCCGAACATCACCACACGCGCAACTCGGCAGGACTGTTCGACGTCTCCCACATGGGGCAGCTGCGGCTGGCCGGGCCGGATGCGGCAGAGGCCTTCGAAACGCTGATGCCGGTCGATGTCATCGGGCTGGCGCCGGGCAAGCAGCGCTACGGGCTGCTGCTGACCGAAGAAGGCACGATCATCGACGACCTGATGTTCGTGAATCGCGGCGATGACATCTTCGTCATCGTCAACGGCGCCTGCAAGGTGGGCGACATCGCCCATATCAAGGCACGCATCGGCTCCCGCTGCGAGGTGATCACCCTGCCCGAGCGGGCGCTGCTCGCATTGCAGGGGCCCAAGGCCGTCGATGCGCTGTCGCGGCTGGTGGCCGGCGTGGACAAGCTGGTATTCATGACCGGCGGGCCCTTCGCCTGGAACGGCGGCGACCTGTTCATCACCCGCAGCGGCTACACCGGCGAGGACGGCTTCGAGATCTCGGTGCACGAGTCGCAGGCCGATGCGCTGGCGCGCGCCCTCCTCGCGCAGCCCGAGGTCAAGCCCATAGGCCTCGGGCGCGCGCAATTCGCTGCGGCTGGAAGCGGGCCTGTGCCTGTACGGAAACGACATCGATACCACCACCACGCCGGTGGAAGCCGGGCTGACCTGGGCGATCCAGAAAGTGCGGCGCAGCGGCGGCGAGCGCGAAGGCGGCTTCCCGGGCGCGGCCAAGGTGCTGGGACAGTTGCAAGGCACCGCTGCGCTCGAGCGCAAACGCGTCGGCCTGGTCGCGCTGGAGCGCGTGCCGGTGCGCGAGCACACCGAATTGCAGGACATGCAAGGCAAGCGCATTGGCGAAGTGACGAGCGGCCTGCTCGGCCCCACGATCGACAAGCCGGTTGCGATGGGCTATGTCGAGTCCGCGTTCGCCGTGCCCGCAACGCGTTTGAACGCCATCGTTCGGGGCAAGCCGGTGCCCATGGAAGTGGCCGGCATGCCGTTCGTTGCGAACCGCTATTACCGCGGCTGAAAATTGGAATCTGACCCCATTTAAGGAGTAACCACATGACCGTCAAATACACCGAAGAGCATGAGTGGATCCAGCTCGAAGACCACGAGGCCGCCGTCGTAGGCATCACGCTGCATGCGCAGGACGCGCTGGGCGACGTGGTGTTCGTGGACCTGCCGGAGGTGGGCCGCAGCTATGCCAAGGGCGAAGTGGCGGGTGTGGTCGAGTCGGTGAAGGCGGCGGCGGACATCTACATGCCGGTGGCCGGCGAAGTGACCGAGGTGAACGAGGAGCTGCGCGCCGACCCCGCGCTGGCCAACCGCGACCCGATGGGCAACGGCTGGTTCTTCAAGATCCTGATCAAGGACATGGCCGAGTTCGACGTGCTCATGGACGAGCCGGCCTACGCCAAGTTTTCCAAGAACAACTGATGGCTGACGCACCGGCTGTCATCCCGGGCTTGATCCGGGATCCATGGCGGCCATGGATTGCGGATCAAGTCCGCAATGACAGTCCCCTGACCACGGAGATCCCCATGCTGATGCAATCCGCCCGCCCGCTCGGCGAGCTCGAAAACACGACCGAATTCATCGCCCGCCACATCGGCATCGAGGAAGCCGACGAGCAGCACATGCTGTCCGCCATCGGCGAATCGTCGCGCCGCGCGCTGATCGACAGCATCGTGCCGCGCTCCATCGCGCGCAAGAACCCCATGAAGCTGCCCCCCGCGGCGACGGAGGCGGCGGCATTGGCGGAACTGCGGCAGATCGCAAACCGCAACCAGGTGTTCAAGAGCTTCATCGGCCAGGGCTACTACGGCACGTACACCCCGGGCGTCATCCTGCGCAATGTCCTCGAGAACCCGGCCTGGTACACCGCCTACACGCCCTACCAGGCCGAGATCAGCCAGGGGCGCATGGAAGCGCTGCTGAATTTCCAGACCATGGTCTGCGACCTGACCGGCATGCCCATCGCCAACGCGTCCATGCTGGACGAAGCCACGGCGGCGGCCGAGGCCATGACCCTGGCCAAGCGCAGCGTCAAGAGCAAGAGCAATACCTTCATCGTCGCCGGCGACTGCCATCCGCAGACCATCGAGGTGGTGCAGACGCGCGCCAGGCCGCTGGGCATCGAAGTGGTGCTGGCCAATTCGGCCGACGAGTGGGATGCGCGCGCTTGCCGGCGACTATTTCGCCGTGCTGGCCCAATATCCGTCGACCAGCGGCCGCATCGACGACCTGCGTGCCGACGTCGAAAAGGTGCACGCCAAGCAGGCCGCCTTCATCGTGGCGGCCGACCTCCTGGCCATGACCCTGCTGGTGCCGCCCGGCGAGTTCGGCGCCGACATCGCCGTGGGCACGACCCAGCGCTTCGGCATGCCGATGGGCGCCGGCGGCCCGCATGCCGCCTACATGGCGTGCCGCGACGAGCTCAAGCGCTCCCTGCCCGGGCGGCTGGTGGGCGTCAGCGTCGATTCGCACGGCAACCCGGCCTACCGGCTGGCGCTGCAAACGCGCGAGCAGCACATCCGCCGCGAGAAGGCCACGTCCAACATCTGCACGGCGCAGGTTCTGCCGGCCGTCATCGCCAGCATGTACGCCGTCTACCACGGGCCGCACGGGCTCAGGCGCATCGCGCAACGGGTCGCCAGCTATACGGCCATCCTGGCCAAGGGACTGGAGCAGCTGGGGTATCCGCCGCGGCCGCGCGGGGCCTTCGACACCCTCAGCCTGCACACCGGCGCCGAGACCGAGGCGATTGCAGCCCGCGCGCGTTCCAAGCATGCCAATCTGCGGGTCTACTACGAGGAGTACCTCTGCATCTCGCTGGACGAGACCACGACGCGCGAAGACATCCAGCTGCTGTGGTCGTTGTTCGTCAAGCCCGGCCAGGCCCTGCCCGAGTTCGCCAGCTTCGAGAAAGGCATCGAGCCGCTGATCCCGGCCGAGCTGCGCCGCACCAGCGATTTCCTGACCCACCCGGTGTTCAACACGCACCATTCCGAAACCGGCATGCTGCGCTACATCCGCGCCCTGTCCGACAAGGACCTGGCGCTCGACCGCAGCATGATCCCGCTGGGCAGCTGCACCATGAAGCTCAACGCCACCAGCGAGATGATCCCCATCACCTGGCCGGAGTTCGCCCACGTTCATCCGTTCGCTCCGCAGGACCAGCTGCAAGGCTATGCGGAACTGGACGAGCAGTTGCGCGCCTGGCTGTGCGAGGCCACGGGCTACGCGGGCATCAGCCTGCAGCCGAACGCCGGCTCGCAGGGCGAATACGCGGGCCTGCTGGCGATCAAGGCCTTCCACGAAAGCAAGGGCCAGGGTCACCGCAACATCTGCCTGATCCCCTCCTCGGCCCACGGCACCAATCCCGCGAGCGCCCAGATGGTCGGCATGCAGGTGGTCGTGACGGCCTGCGATGCGAACGGCAACGTGGACCTGGCCGACCTGCAGGCCAAGTGCGAGCAGCACAGCGCCAACCTCTCCTGCGTGATGATCACCTACCCGAGCACCCACGGCGTGTTCGAGATGCAGGTCAAGGAACTGTGCGCGCTGGTGCACA
The DNA here is from genome assembly GCA_963722025.1 of uncultured beta proteobacterium. Classification (GTDB taxonomy): domain Bacteria; phylum Pseudomonadota; class Gammaproteobacteria; order Burkholderiales; family Burkholderiaceae_C; genus Ramlibacter. Next base: position 65,241 of record CAVRNE010000037.1, on the reverse strand, counting down.
AGCACGGCGGCCGCGTGTATGTGGACGGGGCCAACATGAACGCGCTCGTAGGCGTTGCCGCGCCGGGCGAGTTCGGCGGCGACGTGAGCCACCTGAACCTGCACAAGACCTTCTGCATACCGCACGGCGGCGGCGGCCCCGGCGTCGGGCCGGTCTGCGTGGTGGAAGACCTGGTCCCTTTCCTGCCCGGCCACAACGCCGGCGGCTTGATGGGACACAAGGTCGGCGCCGTGTCGGCCGCGCCGCTGGGCAATGCCGCCGTGCTGCCGATCAGCTGGATGTACTGCCGGATGATGGGCGCCGAAGGCCTGAAGCAGGCGACCGAAGTGGCCATCCTCAGCGCCAACTACATCAGCGCCCGCCTGCGCAACCACTACCCCACGCTCTATGCCAGCGCCAACGGCCATGTGGCGCACGAGTGCATTCTCGACCTGCGCCCCATGAAGGAGGCCAGCGGCGTGACGGCCGAAGACGTGGCCAAGCGCTTGATCGACTACGGCTTCCACGCCCCGACGCTCAGCTTTCCGGTGCCGGGCACACTGATGGTGGAGCCCACCGAGAGTGAAACCCTGGACGAACTGGATCGCTTCATCGCCGCCATGATCGCCATCCGCGAGGAGATCCGCCGCGTCGAGCGCGGCGAATGGCCGCAGGATGACAACCCCCTGAAACACGCGCCGCATACCGCCGCCAGCCTGCTCAAGGGCGAGTGGCCGCATGCCTACCCGCGCGACGTGGGAGCGGCGGTGCTGGACGAGCGCCGCCATGCCAAGTACTGGCCGCCGGTGGGGCGCGTGGACAACGTCTACGGCGACCGCAACCTGTTCTGCAGCTGCGTGCCGATGTCGGCGTACGAATGAAGGCTGTCATTGCGGGCCTGACCCGTTTGCACAGATGGATGCCGGATCAAGTCCGGCATGACAGGCCTGAATTGTCATTGCGGGCTTGACCCGCAATCCATCTGGGCCGGGATGACGAGCACCGTGGAACTGATCCTGATCGTCGCTCTCGGCGCCGCACTGGCCGGCTTCGTGCAGGGCCTGTCGGGATTCGGCTTCGGCCTCACGGCCATGTCGCTTTGGGCCTGGACGCTGGAGCCGCAGCTGGCGGCGGCCCTGGCGGTGTTCGGCGGCCTGACCGGCCAGATCATCGCGGCGGTCTCGGTGCGGCGCGGCTTCAACCTGGCGCGCCTGCTGCCCTTCGTCCTGGGCGGGCTGGCCGGGCTGCCGCTCGGCATCTACGTCCTGCCCCGGCTCGACGTGCCGCTGTTCAAGGGCCTGCTGGGACTGTTGCTGGTGGTGATGTGCCCGCTGATGTACTTCGCGGCCAGGCTGCCGCGCATCACGCACGGCGGGCGCATGGCCGACGCCGTGGCCGGCGCTGCCGGGGGCGTGATGGGCGGGCTCGGCGGCTTCACCGGTGTGGTGCCGACCCTGTGGTGCACCCTGCGCGGTTTCGAGAAGGACGTGCAGCGCGCGGTGATCCAGAACTTCAACCTGGCGATGCTCGCGGTCACCTTCTCGAGCTATATCGCCACAGGCATCGTCAAGCGCGAGATGCTGCCGCTCTTCGCCATCGCCGCCCCCGCGATGCTGATCCCCTCGCTGCTGGGCGCCCGGCTGTATGCAGGCATCAGCGACACCGGCTTTCGCAAGGTCGTGCTGGGGCTGCTCACCGCGTCCGGCATCGCCCTTCTGGCGGCCGCCCTGCCGGTCCTTGCAGGCCGGTGGTTCGCCGGCTCTTGAAATCAGGTAGCCGGCTAAGCGGCCAGCGGAAGGCGCAGCACGAAGGTCGCACCCTGTCCCTCGCCTGCGCTTTCCGCGTGTATCTCGCCGCCATGCAGCTGCGCCAGGTGCTTCGCGATGGTCAGGCCCAGGCCCAGTCCGCCGTGCGTGTGCGCGGCTGCCGGATCCGCCTGGCGGAAACGCTCGAACACATGGGGCAGGAAATCGGGATGGATCCCGATGCCGCTGTCCGCGACACGGATCTCGGCCCACCGGTCCAGGCGCTGCACGGAAATCCTGATGTGGCCCTCCTCGGGCGTGAACTTCACCGCGTTGGCCAGCAGGTTCACCATCACCTGCTGCAAGCGGCTCGCGTCGCCCAGGATCGGACCGGCCGACAGGTCGAGCACCTTGTCGATCCGTATGCGCTTTGCCTCGGCAGCCGGCCGGACGCTCTCGGCAGCCGCATCGATGAAGTCCCGCGGCTCGACGGCCTGCATGTCCAGGCGTATCCGGCCCGAAGCCATGCGGCTCATGTCCACCAGATCCTCGATCAGCTTGGCCTGCAAGTGCACGCTCTGTTCGATCACGTCCAGGCCCCGGTTGAACTCCTCTTCGCTGCCGCGCCGGCGCAACATATGTGCCCATCCGAGAATGGCGCCCAATGGGCTGCGCAATTCGTGCGAGACGATGGCCAGGAACTCGTCCCTCAAGGCGCAGGTCCGCTCGGCGTCGGCCCTTGCAGCCTCACACTCGCGCAGCGCCTTGCGCGCCGCGGCGAGTTCCTGTTCGAGGTCCGGGCTCATACCGGCCTCCGGCGCCACATCCGTGCAAATAGGGCTCCCACGACGCTGTCGCCCATGTCATCATGGCGCAAAGCCGCCGGGGTAGCGGCGAGGAGAACGGAGTTGGCCCTCAAGGCGTTTGTAGTTGAAGACAACCTGGCCATTCGCGAGAGCTTGATCGAGGCCCTGCGTGAGCTTACGGGGATCGAGACGGCGGGCGTGGCCGGCAGCCAGAAAGACGCGGTGGCCTGGCTGTCCGACAGCGCCAACGACTGGGACATCGCCATCGTGGACCTGATCCTGGAGCCCGGTGGCAGCGGATTCGGAGTACTGAACGAATGCCGCAACCGCGGCCCAGACCGGAAGATGGTGGTGCTGACAGCCACCGCCAACCCCGATGTGCGAAAGCAATGCGAGGCATTGGGTTGTGACGGGGTGTTCGACAAATCCATTGAGACTGATGCGCTGATCGATTACTGCCTGGCCCTGGCCCAGGCTGCGCGGGCCCGCAACGCGGACTCGTTATGAATTGTGTCGGCGTAACTCGCAATCCACTGTAGGACGCGATGCCGTCGCGGCTGTTGAGTGAGTAAATCGGCTTACTGCCGGCGCCGGCATCGAACAGGGAGAGCCACAAGCGTGCGTCATGCACTCATGCCCGCGGCGATCTGCCGCAGGGCCTGCTCGAACACCTCCGGCGGCTGCCCTCCCTGGATCAGGTGACGGTCATTGACGATGACGGCCGGAACGGCGTGGATGCCATGATCCTGGTAGAACTTCTGGCGTTCGCGCACTTCGCCGGTGAATTCATCCCCCTCCAGGATCTCGGCGGCGCGGGCCGGGTCGAGGCCGGCCTGCGCCGCCGCGTCGATCAGCACCGGCGCCTGCGCCGGGCTGCGGCCTTCGGTGAAATAGGCCTTGAGCAGTGCCTTCTTGAGCGCGTGCTGGCGATCGGGTCCGAGGGTGCCGGCCCAGTGCAATAGCCGATGAGCATTGAAGGTGTTGTAGATGCGGTCCCGGCCTTCCTTGCGAAACTCGAAGCCCACCTCGGCCCCGCGCTCGCGGATCGCATCGCGCACCGCCGCCTGCTGCTCCGGCGTTCTGCCATATTTCTGTGTCATGTGTTCGGTGATGTCCTGGCCGCCCGGTGGCATGGCGGGATTGAGCTCGAACGGCTGAAAGTGGAGTTCGGCGCGTACCTCGTCCTTCAGCCGCTCCAACGCTTGCTCGAGCGACGCCAGGCCTATCGCGCACCATGGGCACGAAATGTCGGAGACGAAGTCGATCTTGAGGGCTGCCGTCATGCGAGCCCGCGAATGAACTCGACCACCAGGTTGGCAAATTCGGTCGGCCGTTCGACTGCACTCAAGTGGGCGGTCGGCAACGTGACCAGTTCGGCGCCCGAAATGGTGTTGCGGATCGCCTCCGCCATCGCGGGCGGCGTGGACTCGTCGCGGGTGCCCGCGATCACCAGCGCCGGACACGCAATGCGCGGATTGGTGCCGTAAAACTCGATGCGAGACACAGCCTCGCAGCTGTCGACGTAGGCCTTGGGATCGTTGGCCACCAGCACCGCCCGCAATGCAGCGACACGCTTGGCGCCTTCAGGATCCTCGCGAAACTCGGGCGTGAACCACCTCTGCATCACCCCATCGGCGATGGCTTCCATGCCCTGGCTCTGCACGGTCTCGATGCGCGCCTTCCACATGGCGCGGGCGGCCTCGTCGTAGTAGCTGGACGAGTTGGCCACCACGATGCTGGTGACGAGTTGCGGGTGGCGCACCGCCAGCTGCTGCGCGACCATTCCGCCCATGGACAGGCCGACGAAGTGAACCGCGCCGGATGCGTGCTCCTCGATCAGGGCTGCCGCATCGTCCGCCATGGCCTCGATGCTGTAGGGGCCGGGCACGACTTCGGATTTACCGTGGCCGCGATGGTCGTAGCGCAGCACCGTGTAGCCGGGAGCCAATTGCGCCGCCACCGCGTCCCACATGCGCAGGTCGCAGCCCAGCGCATGGCTCAGCACGATGGTGGGGCCGCGGCCCTCCTTGACGAAATTCAGTTGCATGCGCCGGTTATAAACCTTTTGGCGTTCGTTTCGCGAACGGCACTCTGCTATGGTCAGGGCTGCTTTTTCACTTCACCCCGCTACGTCACCGGATGCACTCCATCGACTTCATCCAGGATCTGGCGGTGATCATGCTGATCGCCGGCCTCGTCACCATCCTCTTCCACAGGCTCAAGCAGCCGGTGGTGCTCGGCTACATCCTCGCCGGGGTCATCATCGGGCCCCACACGCCTCCGTTCGCCCTGATCCAGGACGAACACACCATCCGCACGCTGTCCGAGCTCGGCGTGGTCTTCCTGTTGTTCTCCCTGGGCCTGGAGTTCAGCCTGCGCAAGCTCGCCCGCGTGGGCTTCACGGCGCTGGTGGGGGCGGTGACCGAGATCGCGGTGATGCTGGGCATCGGCTGGGGGCTGGGCCGCTGGTTCGGCTGGAGCAACATGGATTCGATATTCCTGGGCGCGATCCTGTCCATCTCGTCGACCACCATCATCGTCAAGGCGCTGTCCGAGCTCAAGCTCAAGAACGAACGTTTCGCCCAGCTTGTCTTCGGCATCCTGATCGTCGAGGACATCCTGGCCATCGCCTTGATCGCCCTGCTTTCGGCGCTGGCGACGACCGGCCAGGTCGATACGCCCGAGGTCTTCGCCACTCTGGGCAAGCTGTCCCTTTTCATGGTGGTGGCCCTGGTGCTGGGCATTCTCATCGTGCCGCGCCTGCTCGCCTATGTGGCCCGCTTCGACAGCTCGGAGATGCTGCTGATCACGGTACTGGGCCTGTGCTTCGGCTTTTGCCTGCTGGTGGTGAAGCTCGACTACAGCATCGCGCTCGGCGCGTTCGTTATCGGCGCGGTGATGGCCGAATCGCGCCAGCTCAAGCTGATCGAGCAGCTGACCGAACCTTTGCGCGACATGTTCAGCGCCATCTTCTTCGTTTCGATCGGGCTGCTGCTCGACCCGGCGGTGCTGCATGCGCTTTGCGGGGCCGATCGCCGTGATCACGGTTTGCGTGGTGCTGGGCAAAGTCATCGCCTGCGCCGCCGGCAGCTACATCGCCGGCAACGATGGACGCACTTCGATGAAGGTGGGCATGGGCATGGCCCAGATCGGCGAGTTTTCTTTCATCATCGCCTCGCTCGGCCTGACGTTGAAAGTCACCAGCGACTTCCTCTACCCGATCGCGGTAGCGGTTTCGGCCATCACCACCCTGCTCACGCCGTACCTGATACGCCTGTCCGACCCGCTCACGGCACGGGGCGCAGATCTGGTTCCCGAACGCCTGCTGCGCTGGATCGAGCGCTACCCTGCCTGGCTGGCCCGCCTGCAGAGCCCGGGGCAGGCCGCCGAGTTGCGCAGCATCGTGCTGAAGATCCTGCTGCAGGTGCTGATCAACTTCGCGCTGGTGGCCGCGGTCTTCATTGCCGGAGCCTACCTGGTGGGCGAGGCCAGCGGCCTGATCATGGCGTCCGCGACCGACCCGCGGCTGCCCGACGCTTTGGCCTGGAGCTGCGCCTTGTTGATTTCGCTGCCTTTCCTGATCGCGGCATATCGCAAGCTCAAGGCGCTGGCGATGCTCATGGCCGAGCTGCTCAGCCCCTCAGGGCGCCGCAAGCTCGCGGCTGCCCTTCGTCCCCTTCATCCTCTCCGAGGCCATTCCGGTCGCCGCGGTCGTCGGTATCCTGGCGCTGGTTGCCGCCCTCAGCGCCAGCATCCTGCCGCCCTGGGAATGGCTGCTGGTCATCCTGGCCGCTGCCGGCGCGCTGTCGGCGCTGCTGTGGAAATGGTTCGTGCGCCTGCATACGAAGCTGCAGATCGCCTTGCTGGACACCTTGAGCGCCGAGGGCGACCACCGCTGACGGTCGCCGCTGCGCGGGATCAGACTTACAACGAACCGTTCGCCGTCGTGGGAGGCAGCTGCTGGCTCAGGTATCTTCGAATCGCCGGCACCTCGTGGCCGACATGTTGGACAGCGTGGCGCAATTGGTCGATGCTGACATCGAAGACCCGGCACCAATAGGCCACGTCCGTCTCCCGGGTCAGATTGATGCGCTGCGCCGAGGCGGGTTTCGATTCGTCCATGAGAAGCCTCCTTGTTGGGGTAGCCATTCAGACCCCGCTATGCAGCGGGGAGTTCCTTTCATGCGGCGAGCTGCTGCAGGCGCTCCGAATCGACCGGCTTGGTCCAATGGTCATCGAAACCCGCCTGCGCGGCCAGCTTCTTGTCCTGCTCCTGTCCCCACCCGGTCAACGCGATCAGCCGGGGCTGGGGCACTCCTTCCAGCCCGCGGATGCGCCGCGCCGCCTCGTAGCCGTTGATGTCGGGCAAGCCGATGTCCAGCAGCACGACATCCGGGGTGAACTGGACCACCCGCTCCACAGCCGACAAGCCGTCATGCGCGACAGAGATTTCGCTGCCGAGTATCTGCAACAGTTCGGCCAGCGTGTTCGCGGCATCCGCGTTGTCATCCACCACCAGGATACGGCGGCGCCGGCCCGCCGCCGGCTCTGCGTTCACGGCCTGCGGGGCGCCCTGGGGCGGGATTGTTGTTGCCGCCGGCTTCAAGCGCGGCAGATAGACGATGAATTCGCTGCCCTTGTCCGGCCCTTCGCTGTGTGCCTCGACGCTGCCGCCATGAAGGCGCACCAGGCCTTCCACCAGCGACAACCCAATGCCCATTCCGCCCTGGGTCCGCTCCGACGGATGAGTGATCTGCGTGAACAGGCCAAATACCTTGCCCAGCATTTCCGGGGCAATGCCGGCGCCGTTGTCGCGCACCCTCACCACCAGGCGCTCGGGCTCGACCTGCACGACCAAGTCGATGTTGCCACCGGGACGTGTGTACTTGGCGGCATTGTTGAGCAGGTTGGAAAACACCTGGGCCAGGCGCACGGCATCGGCCTCCAGCTCGATGGGCTCATCCGGAAGCTGGACCGACAGCTTGTGCCGGGCCGCCTCTATGTGCGGCCGGCTGGTCTCGATGGCGCTGTGCAGGATGCTGGCGAGGTCGGCGGGTTGCTTCTTCAGCTCGATCTTGCCGGTGGAGATGCGCGAAACGTCCAGCAGGTCGTCCACCAGCCGGGCGAGCTGGCCCACCTGGCGCTCGATCATTTCGGCGACCTGTTGCACGCGCTGCGCGTCGTCCGGCACCCGCTTGATGATGGACAAGCCGTTCCATACAGGCGCCAGGGGATTGCGCAGCTCATGCGCCAGCGTCGCCAGGAACACGTCCTTGGCGCGGTCGGTCTGCTGCAGGGCGCGCAGCAAGTTCGCGTTCTCTATCGCCACGGCAGCGCGCCGGGCAAGGTCCTGCGCCAGCGACTGGTCCTCGGCGGTATAGCGCCGGCGCGATTCCGCCGTGATGAAACTGATCACGCCGAGCGTCTTGCCACGCACGGTCAAGGGCACGCCCATGTAGGAGTAAAGGCCAAGCGCCCGCAAAGCGGCAAGGTAGTCCGGATCGGCGATGGCCTGCGTCAGCATCTCGTCCGATATCTCTTCCACCCGCTCCGCCTGCCCGGTGCTGCAGCACGTGCCAAGGACCGCCCTCGGCGACCCGCTGCGGGAAGAGGCGGTGGAGGTCGCGCGCCAGCTTTTCCTTGGCCGGGTCTGCGTGCGCCACTGCGACTCGTTGCAAGGAACCGCTGTCGCCCAGCATCTCAACGGTACACCAGTCGGCGAAATGCGGAACGGCCAGGTGGGCGATCTTGTCGAGCGTGGTCTGGTAGTCGCTCAAGCTCGCGAGTTCGGCGCTGGCCTCGGCCAGGAATTTCAGGTCCCTCTGAGCGCTTTCGCGCCGCGCGGCCTCCTGCCGCTCGAGCGTGCGATCGCGCACGATCTTGATGAATCCCGTCACCTCCCCGGAATCGCCCCGCAGGGGCATCAGTTCGCCGGAAGCCCAGAAGCGCTCGCCGCTTTTGCGAACGTGCCAGCGCTCGTCGGACGCCCGACCGTCACGCCGTGCCGTGGCCATCTCGGCGGCCGGAACGCCGGCGGCGACATCCTCGGGCGTGAAAAAACGGTGGACGCTCTGCCCCAGCATTTCAGCTTCGGTCCAACCCAGAACCCGCCGGGCGCCCTCGTTCCAGCTGGTCACGTACCCTTGCAGGTCGCAGCTGACGACGGCGTAGTCGACCGCGCTCTGGACGATCTGCCGGTAATGGCTGTCCGCGACGAGGTTTGAGGGGCGGGCACGGTCTGGCATGGCGATCGGGCTGAGAAGGCGCGCCTCTAAAGGGTATCCGGAATTCGCCCTGCTTGGGGAGAATCCTGCGCCACAGCCGGGCTGCCCGGCCGTCGACGCACGCTCAAGAGCCTAGAGAAACGACGAGGCGATGGGCGCCATGGGCGCATTGACATCGCCATTCTGCGCGCGCTGGCGCAGCGCGTGCTCCATCACTACCAAGGCCAGCATGGCCTCGGCGATCGGGGTGGCGCGGATGCCCACGCACGGGTCGTGCCGGCCCTTGGTGATCACTTCCGCGGGTTCGCCCTTGAGGTTGATGGTTTCGCGCGGGGTGATGATGGAACTGGTCGGCTTGATGGCGATCGAGACCTCCAGGTCCTGCCCGGTGCTGATGCCCCCGAGCACGCCGCCGGCGTTGTTGGTCTTGAAGCCGCGCGGAGTAGGCGAATCGCCATGGGTGGTGCCGCGCTGGCTCACGCTGGCAAAACCGGCGCCGATTTCCACGCCCTTGACGGCGTTGATGCCCATCATCGCGTAGGCAATGTCGGCGTCGAGCTTGTCGAACAGGGGCTCGCCCAGGCCCACCGGGACACCGTAGGCGGTGACGCGGATGCGCGCGCCGCAGGAGTCTCCCGCCTTGCGCAAGCTGTCCATGTAGCTCTCCAGCTCGGCGACGTCGGCGATCGGCGCGAAAAACGGATTGCGGGGCACGTGGTCCCAGCTCTCGAAGGCAATGGGCAGGTCGCCGATCTGCTGCATGCAGCCGCGAAACACCGTGCCGTATTTCTGCCCCAGCCACTTCTTGGCCACGGCGCCCGCGGCGACCATAGGCGCCGTCAGCCGGGCGGAGGCCCGGCCGCCGCCGCGCGGGTCGCGCAGGCCGTATTTCTGCAGGTAGGTGTAGTCGGCGTGGCCCGGGCGGAACGTCTGGGCGATTTCGGAATAGTCCTTGCTGCGCTGATCGGTGTTGCGGATCAGCAGGCAGATGGGCGTGCCGGTGGTCCGTCCTTCATAGACACCCGAAAGGATTTCGACCTTGTCTTCTTCCTGGCGCTGGGTGACGTGGCGGCTGGTGCCGGGGCGGCGCCGGTCGAGGTCGGGCTGGATGTCGGCTTCCGACAGGCTCATGCCCGGCGGGCAACCGTCGATCACGCAGCCGATGGCCGGCCCGTGCGATTCGCCGAAATTGGTGACCGCGAAAAGAGTTCCGAAGGTGTTGCCGCTCATGGCGGGGATTATCCCGAGAGCGTGCGTGAGCGTTCCGTCTAGCATGCGCTGCGCGACGCTGAACGTCTGGCGTCTAGAGCTGGACGCCGGGCTGCTGCTCTTCGTCGCCCGGCCAGTCGCGGATGTAGGCCTTGAGCATGCGGTTCTCGAAGTTCTGGCTGTCCACCACGGCCTTGGCCACGTCGTAGAAGCTGATCACGCCCATCAGCATGCGCCGGTCCATCACCGGCATGTAGCGGGCATGGCGCTCCAGCATCATGCGGCGCACTTCGTCGAGTTCGGTTTCGGAGGTGCAGGTCAGCGGGTGGTCGTCCATGGCGCTGCGCACCAGCACGTTGCCCACCGCGCCGCCATTCTTGACGATGCACAGGATCACTTCGCGGAAAGTCAGCATGCCCACGAGGTCGCCATGGTCCATGACCACCAGCGAGCCGATGTCCTTGTCGGCCATGATCTCGATGGCACGAGCCAGGGGCTCTTCGGGGGTGACGGTATAGAGGGTGTTTCCCTTGACGCGCAGGATGTCGCTGACTTTCATCTAGTCTCCTCTGTGGCACCGGTGACCTGCCGGTTGCATCCAATATAGCCCACAATCCAGGGCAGTTCCATACGAACGAGGAGGCACTCCGAATGCCCGGTTACTCCGACCCAGGCTTCGACACCCTGGCGCTGCACGCCGGCGCCGCACCCGATCCCGCCACCGGCGCGCGGGCGGTACCCATCCACCTGACCACGTCTTTTGTGTTCGAGTCCAGCGACCACGCCGCGGCGCTGTTCAACCTGGAGCGCTCGGGCCACGTGTACTCGCGCATCAGCAACCCCACCAATGCGGTGCTGGAACAGCGCGTGGCCGCGCTCGAGGGCGGCATCGGCGCCATCGCCACGGCCAGCGGCCAGGCGGCCTGCACCTGAGCATCGCGACCCTGATGGGCGCGGGCTCGCACATCGTGGCCAGCACAGCCCTGTACGGCGGCTCGCAGAACCTGCTGCACTACACGCTGCGCCGCTTCGGCATCGCCACCACCTTTGTCAAGCCGGGCGATCTCGATGGCTGGCGCGCCGCGATCCGGCCCGAGACGAAGCTGCTGTTCGGCGAGACCGTCGGCAACCCCGGCCTGGACGTGCTGGACATCCCGCAAGTCGCGGCCATCGCGCACGAGGCCGGCGTGCCCCTGCTCGTCGATTCCACTCTTACCTCCCCTTACCTGATGAGGCCCCTGGACCTCGGCGCCGACCTGGTCTACCACTCGGCCACCAAGTTCCTCTCGGGCCATGGCACCGTGATCGGCGGCGTCGTGGTGGACGGCGGCAGCTTCGACTGGGAGCGCTCGGGCAAATTCGCCGAGCTCACGGCCGCCCTACGAGGGCTTCCACAACATGGTGTTCAGCGAGGAATCGACGGTGGGCGCCTTCCTGCTGCGCGCGCGCCGCGAAGGCCTGCGCGACTTCGGCGCCTGCATGAGCCCGCACACCGCCTGGCTGATCCTGCAAGGCATAGAGACGCTGCCGCTTCGCATGGAGCGCCACATGAGCAACACGCGCAAGGTGGTGGAATTCCTGGCCGCGCATCCCTTCGTCGACGCAGGTCGGCCATCCGATGCTGGAATCGCATCCCAGCCATGCGCTGGCGCAGAAGCTGCTGCCCAAGGGCGCCGGCTCGGTGTTCAGTTTCGACATGAAGGGCAACCGCGAGCAGGGCAAGCAGTTCATCGAGGCGCTCAAGGTGTTCAGCCACCTGGCCAACGTGGGCGACTGCCGCTCGCTGGTGATCCATCCTGCCAGCACCACGCATTTCCGCATGAGCGACGAGGCGCTGGCGGACGCCGGCATCACCCAGGGAACGATCCGGCTGTCGATCGGGCTGGAAGATCCCGACGACCTGATCGACGACCTCAAGCGCGCGCTGAAAGCGGCGCAGAAGGCTTAAGGAGCGGCGATGTATCTTCAAGTCAACGGCCACAAGACCTACTGCTACACCGGCGGCAAACCCTTCGACGCCGCCAAACCCACGGCGGTTTTCATCCACGGCGTGCTCAATGACCACAGCGTGTGGATCCTGCAGACCCGCTATCTGGCGCACCACGGCTGGAACGTGCTGGCAGTGGACCTGCCGGGCCATTGCAAGAGCGAAGGCGAGGCGCCCGCCTCGGTGGAAGAAGCCGCCGGCTTCATCGCCGCCCTGCTCGATGCCGCCGGCGTCGACCGCGCAGCGCTGGTGGGTCACAGCTGGGGCTCGCTGATCGCACTGGAGGCGGCCGTCACGGCTGAAGGAGCGGGTGACGCATCTGGTGATGGTGGGAACCGCTTATCCGATGAAGGTTTCGCGCGGCCCTGCTGGACAGCTTCGCTGAACGAGCCGCATGAAGGCGCTGCGAGATGGTCAACGTCTTTTCGCGCAGCACGCTGGCGCCGCCGCCCTCCGCGCTGGGCCCGGGCACCTGGGTCTACGGCGCGAGCATGGCGCTGGGCCGCCGGGTGCTGGCCAGCAATCCCCGGGTCAACGTCTTCCACCGCGGCTTCAAGGCCTGCGACAGCTACGCCGGCGGCGAGGCGGCGATGGCGGCGATCGCCTGCCCGGTGCTGTTCGTGCTCGGCGCGCAGGACCAGATGACGCTGCCGAAGGCGGCGCAGCTGTTGATCGGCATGGCGAAAGACTGCGGCAGATCCGTCGAGGTCGTGAGCCTTCCCGTGGGCCATCACCAGATGACCGAGACGCCCGACGACACGCTGTTCGCCATCCGGGACTTCCTCGAAGACATGACGCCGGCGATGGCTCCCGAGAGGGCGACGGGAAATCGCCGCCAGCTTCGACCTGCGCGCGCTGCCACCGGACTTCTACGCCAACCCGTATCCGGTCTACGCGCTGCTGCGCGAAACCGAACCCGTCAAGCGCATGCCCGACGGCTCGTACTTCCTCACGCGGTATGCCGACCTCGTGACCGTCTATCGCGACGCGCAGGCATTCAGCTCCGACAAGAAAGTGGAGTTCACGCCAAAGTACGGCGCCGGCTCGGCGCTGCTGGAGCACCACACGACCAGCCTGGTGTTCAACGACCCTCCTTTGCACACACGCGTGCGCAAGCTCATCATGGGCGCGCTGACGCGGCGGGCGATTGCCGACATGGAACCGGGCCTCATCGCCCTGGTCGACAGCCTGCTGGACCGCATCGAAGCGCAAGGGCGGTGGCGACCTGATCGAGGACTTCGCCAGCGCCATTCCGGTGGAGATCATCGGCAACCTGCTGGGCGTGCCCCATGCCGACCGCGGCCCCTTGCGCGCCTGGTCGCTGGCCATCCTGGGCGCGCTGGAGCCCAGGCTCACACCCGAGCAGGAAGCCCTGGGCAATCGCAGCGTGAGCGAGTTCACCGCCTATCTCGAGACCTTGGTGGCCGATCGCCGCAAGCGCCCGGGCGACCCCGAGCACGACGTGCTCACGCGCCTGATCCAGGGCGAGGCCGCGGGAGAAAAGCTGAGCGAGACCGAGCTGCTGCAAAACTGCGTATTCATCCTCAACGCCGGCCACGAAACCACCACCAACCTGATCGGCAACGCGCTGGTGGCGTTGCAGGAGTGGCCCGCGGAAAAGGAAGCCCTGCTCGCGCGCATGCAACGCCTGGCGCCGGATCCAGGCGCGCTGGAAGCCGACCTGAGTTGCGCCATCGACGAATTCCTGCGCTTCGAGTCGTCCAACCAGCTCGGCAACCGCCGCGCCCTTCGCGCATGCCAGGTGGGCGGCGTGCCTCTCGAGGAAGGTGCGCTGGTGACCCTGTGCATAGGGGCCGCCAACCGCGATCCGGCGCAGTTTGCCAACCCGGATGTGCTCGATCTTTCGCGCGCGAACAACCGGCACCTGGCCTTCGGCTTCGGCATCCACCAGTGCGCCGGCTTGAGCCTGGCGCGCCTGGAGGGCCGCATCGCGGTTGGCCGCTTCCTCGCCCGCTTCCCAGGCTACCGGCTCACCGGCTCACCGGTGCGCGGCGGGCGGGCGCGCTTTCGCGGCTTCCTGCATGCGGCGTTCACGATCGCCTAGGCGCAGAAGTTTCTCGCAGGCTGCCGCCCGGAGCGGTCACCCCTGGTAGCGCTCGATTGACAGCACTTCATGCGCCGGCCGCTTCCCCGTCGCATGCCACACCTCGTTGGCGATAGCGGCAAAGGTTCGACGACGCCTGGTCGCCCGACAACTCGCTGCCGAGGACCAAAGCGTCACCAAGAGAGAACCGCGCGGTCACGCGAGGCCCGACCGCTTTTCCTACGCTAGCAGCAAGCCGGATCGAATTGAACCGGTGTTTCTAGGACCCAAGGAAAGGAACGCAATCATGAAAAAGCTCACTATTACGCTGGCCGCTCTGTCTCTTGCGACGGCGGCATTGGCAGACTCGCGCGTCCAGTGGCGTGACATCGCTGGCGTCATCACCGCCCCGGGCGTCAACAACCCCATCTCTGCCAACATCTCGAGTGGGCCGTCTGCGTGGACCGCCAATGGGGGTCACGCCCGTGCCGATCTGGGAACGGGGGCCCTGTCCTTCGACGTCGACGGGCTGGTGCTCAACGGCACGCAGTTCAGCGGCACGGCCGGACCCATAACGGCGGTGGTCGGAACACTCGTGTGCGACCCTGGCACGGGCAACGAAGTCACCCACGACACGCCACCGGTCGACTTGAGCTCGAGCGGCAGTGCGTCGTTCTCGGGCCAGATGGCGAACGGGCCCGTCGCCTGCGGAAATCCGCTATTCCTGATCCGCGTCGCGGTCCCCCAGGGCGCTGCCGGGCGCTGGATCGCCACCGGAACGCAGCGGGTCGGGGGCTGAGGCTCCCAGGCCCCCATGAGGAGTAACCGATGAGGCGACTATTCATCCTTGCTGCGCCGTTCGTTTCGATGGCGCTCCATGCTTGTGGCGGCGGCTCGGGGGGCAACCTGCCCGCGGCCGTCCAATCCAACCAGAATGCGGCGGCGCCTGCGGGCGCCTCGCACGTCCGGTGGCGCGCCATCGCTGGCGTCATCACCGCCCAGGGCGTCGACAACCCGATCTCTGCCAACATCTCGAGTGGGACGTTTGCGTGGACCGTCGCTGGGGGTCACGCAGATGCCGATCTGGGCACGGGCACCTTGGCCTTCAGCGTCGACGGGCTGGTGATCAACGGCTCGCAGTTCAGCGGCACGCCCGGACCCGTGACGGCGGTGATCGGAACGCTCGTGTGCGACCCTGGTACGGGCAACGAAGTCGCCCGCGACACGCCGCCGGTCGCCTTGAGTTCGAGCGGCAGCGCCTCGTTCTCGGGCCAGGTGGCGAACGGACCCTTCGCCTGCGGAAATCCGCTGTTCCAGATTCGCATCGCGGTTCCGCAGAGCGCTGCCGGCCGCTGGATTGCCACCGGAACGCAGCGGGTCGGGGGCAACGCGTGACTCTGCCCGGCGAGCACTGCGTGACTTCAATGTCGCGGTCAGCCGTGCGCCGCATCCTCGGCAGCCCCAACGCTGTCCAGGATGCGTCGCACTGGCGTTGCGGCAAGAAACATCGCGCGCAGAGGCTCGCCCGGATCGAAGGAATTACCCAATCGCTCGACCGCCGAGATGGCCAGTGCGTGCTGTCTGCGGGCTACGCTCCGGCTGGCGCGGTTGCCGTCGCGATACAAATCCCAGGCGGTTGCGTGGATCCGCCAGGCAAGGGTTGGAACGTCGGATCGCTTGAGCACGCCGAGCGCGCCCGCGATGGCGCGTTCGGCCACGGCCCGCCGGCCTTCCGCCATCGCCACTCTGGCTGCGATGTCCAGCGCCGTCGCGCGCAAGTGCGGATCCGCGGTCGACAGGGCGGCTTTGAAAAGGATGTCCGACTCGCGGCGTGCGGCAGGCACGTTTGCGCTGCTCAGCAAGGCTTCGCACATCCCTTTATGGGCCGTGATGCGCCAGATCCAGTGAAGAAAGAACTTTCCCGTGCGTCCGGGATCGCGTGCCTCGGTGAAAGACGCAATGGCGCGGTCATGGTTGCCCCGCTCCAACGCTTCAAACCCGTCGGCGACCAGAGCAATGGTCTTCAGCTGGCGGGTCGGGTGCCTCGCCGGTCGGGACAGCTGCCCATCGCAAAGGAGGCGAGCTCCTTCGAAGTCCATCAGCACGGTGCGCAACCAGGCCTCACGCAGCATGAAGAGCCAAGGGTCGCTGCCGTTCTTGGCCGCCAGTTCCTGCCCGGTCCTGACGACCTGCAGGAGTTCCCCCAGGCGCGCGCAGCGCAACAGCGCCACTGTATCGCCACTCGCCGCCAGCAGATCGAGCACCAGGCTGGTGGTCTCCCCTTGGCCAGTCGATCGGTGCAGGGTCCCCGGATCCCGCAGCGCCTCGCGATGCTCGCCGCGAACCACGAGAAGGTAGCGCTTCAGGCTCTGCAGAAAAGGCGGCGGCGGCGCGCTGCTCAATTGGCATGCAGACTTGGCCGCGGACGTCCACTCGTCCCAGTCCTCGTGGCGCCAGGCATCGTATACGCAGCGGTAGCCGGCGGCTTGCATCGTCGCGTGCGCCATCAGAAGAGGGTCATCGAGCTCGGCGCACCGACGCACGCACAACTCGGCTTCCTCGATGCCGCGATCGGGATCGACGAAGCCCAGCGGCATGAGCAGACGTTGGCGGGCATCCAGTTCTGCCCGGGTCAGTCCCGCAGCGGCGGCCACAGCCGCTTGTCTCTCGTAGGCTCGCATGGACTCGGACATGTCGCCCAGCCAATACTGGGTATCGCCGATCAACTGCAATACCTGCAACTCCCGCTCGACGCGATCCGCGGACTTCACGACTTCAAGAAGGGCCAGGCCGTCCTGGAGCGTCCGAACAGCGTCCCGGTAGGCGAAGCGCCGCGTTGCGTTGCCAGCGGCGAGCAGCAGATAGTCGACCGCTTCGACATGATCGCCGGCGCGCTGCAGATGCATGGCGACCTCGGATGCGAGCTCCGCGTGGCCTGCGTCGCAAAGCGCCCTGAGGCGGGTTCCGATGCGCCCGTGCAGCCGAGCGCGCGCTGCTTCCGGCAGACGTCCATAGATGGCTTCCCGATACAGCACGTGGCTGAACTCATAGCGAGCGCCCATCCAATGTCCGCGGATGCTCTGCACTCCGCCGCGGCTGATGAAGCGGCCGTTTGCAACCAACGCCTCGCAGGCGTCCTCGACCTGATCGACGGTCATCTCCACGGCGGAGGCAATGGCGTCGACCGAAAACCGTCGGCCGCAGGCCGACGCGACTGTCAGCGTTCGCTGCTCCGTCGGGGCCAGGCGGTCGAACTGCAGGTCGACCATTTGCTGAATCGTCGCGGGTACCCCGACAACGACCTCCTCCACAGCGCAGGTCAGACACCACCGACCGGTCGCGTTGCTGACGGTCCCGCGCTTCACGAGCTCTTCAAGAATTTCGCGCACGAACAGCGGATTGCCGTTCGAGTGCCGATGCAGAACGCCGGCGAATTCCGCGGGCAGCGCCGAGGCCGGGAAGGCCGCCTGCAGGTATCGCGCGATGTCGCTCGCTTCCAGGCCGTGCAGGACGATCTCATGGCACAGGTCGTGAATGAGCAGGTCCTGCGCAAGCGCCTGCACGTGATTGTTCGACGCCGCTGCGTCGGTCCGGCGGATGGTTCCGATGAGCACGAGCTTGGCGGGATCACGGCGGCGCGCCAGCGCCGACAATAGGTCCACGGTGGATGGATCGGCCCACTGCAGGTCTTCGAAGACCAAGGCCAACGGATACACGGACGTCCACACTTCCAGGGCCTCGCACAGTTCTCGAATCATGCGCGCACGAGTCGCGCCCAGGATTTCCGCGTGCAGCGATGGCCGCTGCTCGGGTTTGATCAAGGCAGGGAACTGAATGAGCCAGGTCGGTGCCCGCGTGGCCAGCAATTGCGCAAACTTGCTGCGCTCGCCGTCGCGGACCAAGGGCGCCAGCGCTTCGAACACGGGGTAGTACGGCTCCTTCCCGACAAACCCTTCCACACAATGTCCACGGGCGACTTGGACGTCAGCTCCGAAAGCGCAGCGACTATGGAAGATGTCGACGACGGAGGTTTTGCCGATTCCCGCCTCTCCCGTCACGAAGGCGATTCTGCGACGGCCCGTCAGCGCTTCGGACAGATGGTTGTCGAGTGCCGCAATGGCAGACTCCCGGCCGACGATGCTCGTCTCGCCGCGGCCTGGTGGGGCTGCGCCCGCCCCGTCGGTGACCTGAGCGATGAACCGGTACCCGCGGCGCGCGACAGTTTCGATGAACACTGGTTGCTCGGCGTTGTCGCCAAGGGCCTTGCGGATACCGAGAATCTGCTTTTTCACCGCTTCCACATTGACCACGGTTCTCGGCCAGACGGCGTCGAGGATCGCGTCTTGTGTGACCAGTCGGCCGGCGTGGCCAACGAGATAGGAGAGCAGGTCGAACGCTTTCGGTGCAAGTGGCACGCGGCAGCCTGCGCGCCACAGGCTGTGATCCGGCGAATCGAGCCGGAATGGGCCGAAGAGTTTCATCTCAGCCTTCGACTCTGCAATCGGACTGGTTGGTGCTCGGCTCGCAGGGCGTCACCCATTGCAGCCATACGGGTCACCACAGGCGACGTCTTTCCGACTCCTGCACCAGGCGCATCCGATACTCCAGATCCTTGAAGTCGACGGACTGGTCCAGGTAGCGTTCGATCGGCGACCTGCGACGCCAGGTCATGAACTGGCGCCACAGGCGCCGAAACAGCACGGTACTGCGCTGCACGAGTGAGGGGGTCATGTTCCGCTCCTTTTGCCGCACAGGATCAGTCGAACTGGCGGCGTAGCGGCGACGCCATCGGTAGGGAGCACTACACCGCCGTGCGGGTCGGGCACGGGCCTCGATGGGGCTCATGGCTTCCAGTTTGGCGTTCGCTCGTATCGCGATGGCCTCGAACCTAACGTCGCTTGTTGCGCGTTTGTAGTCAGCGTGTATTCGCGACGACAGGCGTCCCAATTGCGCCGAGCGGAGATAGCCCAGCTTGGCTTCGGTTCGGCGACGACGACCGGGTACCCCCTGCGCGACGCGAGGACTTTAGATCACATCCTTGAGATACACCGACGAGAGCTGCCCGCTCTTCCACATTTTGTCGGTCGCGTCCGAATACGGCAGCAGCAAATGGCGAATCAGGGGTTCCAGCGCGGTGGCCTGTGCGTCGGCCAGCAGGATATAGCGCGTTTCCTCCTCATCCTCTATCTCGTTGACGCGGCCTATCCAGTCGAGCGCCACCAGCGTTTCCAGCACCGGTTCGAGCTGAAGGGAGTCAACTTCCAGCGTCTGGGCCAGTTGCGGCACACTCAGCCCGCGCCGCGGCGAAGCGCGTGCGCGACTCAGTTCGCGCAGCACCTCCAGCGCCAGTTGAAACTGCCAGCCGTGCGCGGCGGCGCGCCGGCGCGTACCGGCCATGAGGCTCGGCAGGTACGCGGCGATCACCGCCCCCCACAGCACGATGACCCAGGCGATATAGATCCACACCAGGAGGATGGGCACCGTCGCAAAGGCGCCGTACACGGCGGAATAGGTGGGCACCTTGCCGAGGTAGAGCGCCAACAGGCTGCGCGCCAACTCGATCCCGATCGCGGCAAACAAGCCTCCGGCCCAGGCGTGGCTGCGCCGCACGGGCGTGTTCGGCACATACCGGTACAGGGCGGCCAAGCCGGCAGCGAGCAGGAAGAACTGGATGACATCGAGCATCAGCTGCACGCCGCCGGGCATCGCCGCGACCAGCCCGCGCGACGCCGAAATCAGGTACGAGCTGATGCTCAGGGAGGCGCCCAGCAGCAGCGGCCCGAGCGTCATGACCGCCCAGTAGATCAGCACCCGCTGGCCCAGGGGACGGGGCCGCTTGACCCGCCAGATGCTGTTGAGCGTGCGGTCGATCGTCAGCACCAGGGCCAGGGCCGTGATGACCAGGACCGCCAGGCCGAGGGCGCCCAGCCGGTTCGCCTTGCCTGCGAATTGGGTCAGGTAGCCCAGCACCTGCCGGGCAATAGCGTCCGGAACCAGGCTTTGCACGAGCCACGCCTGCAACGCCCCCTGCAGCTTGCCGAACACCGGGAAAGCCGTGAACACCGCCAGCGCCACGGTAAAAAGCGGCACCAGGGCCATCGTCGTGGTGAAAGTCAGGCTGCTGGCCGTCAAGCCCAGTCTGTCCTCGCGAAAGCGCTCGCCCAGCGTCAACGCGGTGGACTTCCACGGAAAGTGGGTGAGATCGGCAAGCAGTTGGCGGGCATCCATCGGCCGCTATGATGCCATCGCCCATGTCCACATCCCATTCCCAGCCCACAACACGCCCGGACAATGCCGTGGCGCTCACCCGATGGCTCGCTGCCGGCAGCCTGCTGGGACTCATCGTTCTTGGCCTGGCCTGGGAACTCTGGCTCGCGCCCCTGCGGCCGGGCGGTTCCTGGCTGGTCATCAAGGTGCTGCCCCTGTGCTTCCCGCTGGCAGGCCTGCTGCGCAACCGCATGTACACCTACCGCTGGGTGAGCCTGATGGTGTGGATCTATTTCACCGAGGGCGTGGTGCGTGCCTACAGCGATCGGGGCTTGAGTGCGAAACTGGCGATGATCGAAGTGGTGCTGTGCCTGATGTTGTTCGCAGCCTGCGCGCTGCATGTGCGGCTTCGCCTGCATAGGGCCAAATCATGAATATGTTGATCGATCAACTGCGGCAGCTTGTCGGCGACGGCAATGTGCTGTGCGACGGTGACCTGATCGCCTGGGAGCAGGATTGGCGCAAACGCTCGCGCGGCAAGGCGCTGGCCGTGGTTCGGCCGGGCTCCACCGCGGAAGTCGCGCAGGTGGTCAAGGCTTGCGCCGCGGCGCGCACGTCTATCGTGCCGCAGGGCGGCAACACGGGGATGGTGGTCGGGTCCACGCCTGACGCGTCGGGAACGCAGGTGGTGCTCAGCCTCCAGCGGTTGAACGCGGTGCGCGAAATCGACGTGGAAAATCTCACGATGACGGTCGAAGCAGGCTGCATCCTCCAAAGCCTGCAGGAGGCCGCGGCAGCGGCGGGCTTGCTGTTTCCGCTGAGCCTTGCGGCCGAGGGCACCTGCACCATCGGCGGCAACCTCGCAACCAATGCGGGCGGAACGCAAGTCGTGCGTTACGGCAATGCACGCGAGCTTTGCCTTGGTTTGGAAGTCGTCACGGCGCAGGGCGAAATCTGGAATGGCCTGTCGGGCCTGCGCAAGGACAACACGGGCTACGACCTGCGCCAGCTGTTCATCGGCAGCGAAGGGACGCTGGGGGTTATCACCGCCGCCACCATGCAGCTCTATCCCCTGCCCGCCTCCACCCTGACCGCCTGGGCGGCCGTGCCCTCGATGGAAGATGCCGTGCGGCTGCTGGGCCTGGCCCACAAGCACCTGGGCGCCGGGCTGACCGGCTTCGAGGTCATGGGCCAGTTCGCCTTGAGCCTGGTGGCGCGGCATTTCTCGCAGATGCGCGTGCCCCTGTACGACCAGGCCCCCTACTGCGTGCTGCTGGAGAATTCGGACAACGAATCCGAGCTTCATGCGCGGGCGCAGTTCGAACGCTTGCTGGAAACCGCCCTGGAGGAAGGCTGCGTGACCGATGCCGTCGTGGCGGAAAATCTCACCCAGGCGCACCAGCTCTGGCACATCCGGGAAAGCATTCCGCTGGCCCAGGCCGAAGAAGGGCTGAACATCAAGCACGACATCTCCATCGCGGTCTCGCGCATTCCGCAGTTCTGCCGCGAGACGGACGCACTGCTGGCGCGGCAGATTCCAGGCGTGCGTCTCGTGAACTTCGGCCATCTGGGTGACGGCAATCTGCACTACAACGTGCAGGCGCCCAAAGGCAGCGACGCTGCGGCTTTCCTGATCGATTGGGAAGAGAAGGTCAACGCGCTGGTGTACGACTCGGTCCAGCGTTTTGGCGGCTCCATCTCCGCCGAGCATGGCGTGGGCAGCCTCAAGGTGGAGAAACTGGAGCAGTACAAGTCGCCGGTCGCCCTTGCGATGATGCATTCGATCAAGCGCGCGCTGGATCCCGGCAACCTGATGAACCCGGGGCGAGTGCTTCGCCTCTGACGGCTTTTTCCGCTTGCATAATTCCATCCATGAGCGAAATCAGCCGCCCCGTCCGGTCCCAGTACGAGGACTTCATGCGCCACGTCTACACGCATGGCACGCCCAAGACCGATCGCACCGGCACCGGCACCCGCAGCGTGTTCGGCTAGCAGATGCGGTTCGACCTGAACGAAGGTTTTCCGCTGGTGACGACCAAGAAAGTCCACCTGAAGTCGATCATCCAGGAACTGTTGTGGTTCCTCCAGGGCTCGGGCAACAACAATTGGCTCAAGGAGCGCGGCGTGACCATCTGGGACGAGTGGGCCGCGCCGGATGGCGACCTGGGCCCCGTCTACGGCGTGCAATGGCGCAGCTGGCCGACGCCGGACGGCGCCCATATCGACCAGATCGCCGAGGCTGTCAAGACGATCAAGACCAACCCCGACTCGCGGCGCATCATCGTCAGTGCCTGGAATGTGGCCGACATCCCGAAGATGGCGCTGGCGCCCTGCCACGCGTTCTTCCAGTTCTACGTCGCCGATGGGAAGCTTTCCTGCCAGCTCTATCAGCGCAGCGCCGACATTTTCCTGGGCGTGCCTTTCAACATCGCAAGCTACGCACTGCTCACCCACATGATGGCGCAGCAGTGCGACCTGGGTGTGGGCGACTTCATCTGGACCGGTGGCGACTGCCACATCTACAGCAACCATCACGAGCAGGTGGAATTGCAGTTGAGCCGCCAGCCCTTCCCCTATCCCGTGCTGAACATCAAGCGCAAGCCCGCATCGATCTTTGACTACGAGTACGAGGATTTCGAGGTGCTGGACTATCAATGCCACGGCGCCATCAAAGCCCCCGTTGCCGTCTGAGCGCATGAAGCTTGGATTGATCTACGCGCGCGCCCGCAATGGCGTGATCGGCAAGGACGGCGCCCTGCCCTGGCACCTGCCCGAGGACCTGGCGCACTTCAAGCGGCTCACGATGGGCTGCCCCGTCATCATGGGCAGGAAGACCTGGGACTCGCTGCCGCCGAAGTTCCGTCCATTGCCCGGACGCGCCAACATCGTCATCACGCGCGACGCGCGAATGGAAGGCGGCGGGTGCCGAGCGGGCCGCCTCACTGCCGCAGGCTCTCGCCCTGTGCGCGCGACCACCCGCAGGCCTGGGTCATTGGCGGCGCGCAGATTTACGCACAGGCGCTATCGCTGGCCGACACGGTGGAAATCACCGAGATCGACGCCGACTTCGAGGGCGACGCGTTCGCTCCGGAACTCGGCGCGCCGTGGCGGCAGATCGCCCGCGAGCCACACGTCTCGGCCGGCGGCTTGCACTACAGTTTTGTCACCTACCAGAACACACAACGAGGAGTTTGAAATGTCCGGAGCTGGATTTCACGTTCACGGCCCGCACGACCATGAGTTGGAGCACGCAGCGCATGCCTCTCATAGGCGGGATGATCAACCAGATCGCCATGTTCACCGCGGTCATCGCCACGGTGGGCGCGATATTCGCGTACATGGGCGGCGCAACCCAGGCCAACGCCGGCCTGTACAAGAACAACGCCGCGATCAAGAAGACCGAAGCTGCCAACCAGTGGAACTACTACCAGTCCAAGAGCACCAAGCAGTCCCTGGCCGAAGTCTCGCGCGACCTCTCGCCGCCCGACAGGCAAGGCCTCTATCAGGCCAAGGTCGAGCGCTACGAGAAGGAAAAGAAAGAAATCGAAACCGATGCCCGCAAGCTGGAAGCGCAAGCGACCGAATGGGACAAGCGCAGCGACGAGCAGATGCACCAGCACCACCGCTGGGCCCAGGCCACCACGGCGCTGCAGGTGTCGATCGCGCTGGCTGCCATCGCCCTGCTCACCAAGAAGAAGTGGCTGGAGTGGGGAATGTTCGGGATGGGCGGCGTCGGCGTGGCGATCGGTGCGCTGGCCATGCTGCACGTTTGAGCCTGCCATGAAGATCACGACCTGGAACGTCAACTCCCTGACGGCGCGGCTGCAGCACGTGCTGGACTGGACCGCGGCCAATCCGGTGGACGTGCTGTGCCTGCAGGAGCTCAAGCTCACGGACGACAAGTTTCCGCTCGAGGTATTGCGCTCGGCCGGCTACGAACACTGCGCGGTGTTCGGGCAGAAGACCTACAACGGCGTCGCGATCATGAGCCGGCACCCCGTGCGCGACATCGTCAAGAACATCGTGGGCTTCGCCGACGAGCATTCACGCGTGATCGCCGCCACGCTCGACTGTCCGGACGGCGAGGTGCGGGTGGTCAACGGTTACTTCGTCAATGGGCAGGCGCCGGGCACCGACAAGTTCGAATACAAGATGAGTTGGCTGCGCGGCCTGCGAGACTACCTGCGCGAAGAGTTGGCCAGGCATCCGCGTCTCGTGCTGCTGGGCGATTTCAATATCGCGCCGGAAGACCGGGACTCGTTTGACCCGGAGGGACTGCGCGAAACGATCCACCACACCACGCAGGAGCGCGATCATTTTCGCAAGCTGATCGAGCTGGGCCTGTGCGACAGCTTCCGCCTGTTCGAGCAGCCCGAGAAGAGCTACAGCTGGTGGGATTACCGGATGCTGGGCTACCAGAAGAACCGGGGCCTGCGCATCGACCATATCCTGGTGAGCGAGGCCTTGAAGCCCGAGGTCAAGGGCTGCACCATCGACCGCGTTCCGCGCAAATGGAAACAACCCAGTGACCACGCGCCGGTGACGGTGGAGATCTGAGTTTGTCCGCGCGCAAACATGGATTGCGGGTCAAGCCCGCAATGACAAGTCTTTACTCCAGCCCCAGTTCCTGGATCTTGCGGGTAATGGTGTTGCGGCCGATGCCAAGCTTCTGCGCGGCCTCGATACGGCGGCCGCGGGTGCTGGCCAGCGCGGTGAGGATGAGCTTGGATTCGAAACGCTTGGTGAGCTCGTCCCACACGTCGTGCCGGCCACTGACAAGCAGCTCCAGCGCTTCCGCTTCCAGGCCCGACTCCCAACCGTGCTGACCGGCCGCAACCGTGCCCGCCATCTCCGGCACGGCAGCGGGTGCCGGTGACGCCTCGTCCGGCGCTGCCGGCCGCAGCGCATCGGTTGCCGGCTGCACCGCACGCGGGGCGGGTGCTTCGCCGGGCCCCGCCCCCACTTCGGGAGGCAGGTCCTTGGGTTCGATCAGCTGTGCCGGCGCCATCACCGTGAGCCAGTGGCAGATGTTCTCGAGCTGCCGCACATTGCCCGGAAAACCGAAGGTCGCCAGCCGCGCCAGCGCGGCGTCGGAGATGCGCTTGGGCTCCACGCCCAGCTGCTTGGCGCTTTGCTGCAGGAAATGCCGCGCCAGCATGGGAATGTCATCCAGGCGCTCCCGCAGCGCCGGCAGCCGCAGGCGGATCACGTTGAGGCGGTGGAACAGGTCTTCGCGGAACACGCCTTCCTTGACGCGCTGCTCCAGGTCCTGGTGCGTCGCGGCGATCACGCGCACGTTGGCCTTGACGGCGTTGTGGCCGCCGACGCGATAGAAATGCGAGTCCGACAGCACGCGCAAGAGGCGCGTCTGCAGATCGAACGGCATGTCGCCGATTTCGTCGAGGAACAGCGTGCCGCCCTCGGCCTGCTCGAAGCGCCCGCGTCGCATGGTCTGCGCGCCGGTAAAGGCGCCGCGCTCGTGGCCGAACAGCTCGGACTCCAGCAGGTCTTTCGGTATGGCGGCGGTGTTGATCGCCACGAACGGGCCGCCCGCGCGGGGCGAATGCTTGTGCAAGGCCCGCGCCACCAGCTCCTTGCCCGAGCCCGACTCGCCCGTGATCATCACCGTCACGTTGCTTTGCGACAGGCGGCCGATGGCGCGGAACACGTCCTGCATCGCCGGCGCCTGGCCCAGCATTTCCGGCGCCGCCGCCATGCGTTCTTCGGCCACCTCCTCGCGCTGGCTTTCCTCGACCGCGCGGCGGATCAGCTCGATCGCCTTGGGCAGGTCGAAGGGCTTGGGCAGATACTCGAAGGCGCCGCCCTGGAAGGCCGAAACCGCACTGTCCAGGTCGGAGAAGGCCGTCATGATGATGACCGGCAGGCCCGGATGTTTCTCCTTGACCTTGGTCAGCAGGTCCAGGCCGGAACCGCCAGGCATGCGGATGTCGCTCACCAGGATCTGCGGGCCGTCTTCGTCGTCGCCGGATTCGAGCGCTTGAAGCACTTCGCGCGGATTGGTGAAGCTGCGGGTGGGAAGGTCTTCGCGCAACAAGGCCTTTTCCAGCACGAAGCGGATGGATTGGTCATCGTCAACTATCCAGATCGGCTTCATCGTGTTCTTGTCCCCTCAGGTCAACACTGCATTTGCTTCATGGCAACGGAATCAGTATCTTGAAATCCGTCCTCCCGGGAACGCTGTCGCACTCGATCAAGCCATGATGCTGCTGGACGAAGGTTTGCGCCAGCGTCAGCCCCAGGCCTGAACCGCCTTCCCTGCCCGACACCAGCGGAAAGAAAATGCGATCCCTGATCGAGTCCGGTACACCGGGCCCGTTGTCGATGACATGCAATTCCAATGCCAGTCGGTAGCGCTGCTTGCCGAAAGTGACCTGCCGGGCGATCCGGGTGCGGAAAACCAGCTGCGCATCGCCGGCTGAAATGCGCTCCGACAGGGCCTGGCAGGCATTGTGAGCGACGTTGAGCACCGCCTGGATCAGCTGCTCGCGGTCGCCCCGGAACTCGGGAATCGACGTGTCGTACTCCCGCACCACCTTCAGCCCGCGGGGAAATTCCGCCAGGATCAGCGAACGCACCCGTTCGCAGACTTCGTGGATGTTGACGTCGCCCACGACGTGCGGCCGGCGGTGCGGCGCCAGCAGGCGGTCCACCAGTATCTGGAGCCGATCGGCCTCGTGGATGATGACCTTGGTGTATTCCTTCAAGTCCTTGGATTCGATCTCCATTTCCAGCAACTGCGCGGCGCCGCGAATCCCGCCCAGGGGGTTCTTGATTTCATGCGCCAGGTTGCGGATCAGCTCCTTGTTGGCCTGCGCCTGGTCGATCAGGCGCTCTTCGCGGTCCTGCTTCGCGTGCGCTTCCAGCGGCAGCAGTTCGACGATGCACTCGCCGGGCCGGTCGGTCTGCGCGACGACCACGTGAACAGGCAAGGGCTCGCTATGGCCCTGACGAATGAGCCAGGCGTCGTAGCGCAACGCGGCGAACTCGTTGCCGCCGGCGGCTTGCAACGCGTTCTGCAGGAGGTGCGGCTCGGTGAAACACTGGGGAAAGTTCGAACCCTCGATCGTGCGGCGGGAGCTGCCGAGGGCGTCTTCGAGCGCCGAGTTGGCGAAGAGGACGGATCCGTCGCCTGCGACGACCGCCACCAGGGTGGCCAGGAGGTCGAGCGACTGGAAGCGGATGGAAAGTGGCGCCGGCTTGGTCAAGCCCTCATTTTGACACCCGGCCCAGCTCGCGCTTGATGCCGGCGATGTCGCTCTCGTTGCGCGCGATGCTGGCCTTCAGTTCGGCGACGCGGTCCAGGTACTTCTGGTAGTTGCGGTGCTCCGGCCCCATCTTCTCGGGCTCGCCGTTGTTGTATTCCTTGACCAGTTCCTCTTGGCGCGCCTCGGCCTTTTTCAGTTCGGCTTCGAGGATGGCGCGGGCGTCCGAGTCTCTGGCACGCTGCTCGTCGGCGTCGACTCGCTGGCCCGGTCCTGCCGCGGCTTGCGGTGCCGTGGCGACCTTGACCGTCGCCTGGGTGTTGACACGCGTTCCCTGGACAACGGTGACGTTGCCGCCTTCGAGTGGTCTTGCAACCCTTCGCACGAGCCTCGGTAGCGTCATTGGTGTAGACGTTGCCGGCGCAGCGGAAGACGCGGGGTCTGGGCGTAGCTGTTGGCCGCCATCGCGGCCATGGCCATTGGGATCAGGAAGGCGTATTTCATTGGCTTGGCTCCTGTGCATCGAAATGCTTAGGACGGCTCTGCAGTATCGCGCAATCCATTCAAAAAGCCAAATAACCCTTTGATTTAAAAAGAAAAGGACGCCACAAGGCGTCCTTTTCGTGCCACAGGCTGTGAGAATTTACAGCCCAGCGAGCCTTAGAGGCTGTAGTACATGTCGAACTCGATCGGATGCGTCGTCATGCGGAAACGGGTGACTTCCTGCATCTTCAGCTCGATGTATGCATCGATCATGGTGTCGGTGAACACGCCGCCCTTGGTCAGGAAGCCGCGGCCCTTGTCCAGATATTCCAGCGCCTGGTCCAGGCTGTGGCACACGGTCGGGATCTTCGCGTCTTCTTCCGGGGGCAGGTGGTACAGGTCCTTGGTGGCGGCTTCGCCGGGATGGATCTTGTTCTCCACGCCGTCCAGGCCGGCCATCAGCATGGCGGCAAAACCCAGGTACGGGTTCATCAGTCGGGTCCGGGAAGCGCACTTCGATGCGGCGGCCCTTGGGGTTGGGCACGTAGGGAATGCGCACCGAGGCCGAGCGGTTGCGGGCCGAGTAGGCCAGCTTCACCGGGGCTTCGAAGCCGGGAACCAGGCGCTTGTAGCTGTTGGTGCCGGGGTTGGTGATGGCGTTCAGGGCACGGGCGTGCTTGATGATGCCGCCGATGTAGTACAGGGCGAAGTCCGACAGGCCCGCGTAGCCGTCGCCGGCGAACAGGTTCTTGCCGTCTTTCCAGACCGACTGGTGCACGTGCATGCCGGAGCCGTTGTCGCCGACGATGGGCTTGGGCATGAAGGTGGCGGTCTTGCCGTAGGCATTGGCCACGTTGTGGATCACGTACTTCATGAGGATGGTCCAGTCGGCGCGCTGAACCAGCGTCGAGAACCTGGTGCCGATCTCGTTCTGGCCGGCGCCGGCCACTTCGTGGTGGAACACTTCGACCGGGATGCCCAGCGATTCGAGGATCAGCGAGATTTCGGCGCGCAGGTCCTGCGTGCTGTCGACCGGGGGCACGGGGAAGTAGCCGCCCTTGGTGGTGGGACGGTGGCCCTTGTTGCCGCCTTCGATCTTCTTGCCGGTGTTCCACGGTGCTTCGTACTCGTCGATCTCGACGAAGGAGCCCGATCCGTCGGCGCCCCAGCGCACGTCGTCGAAGATGAAGAATTCGGGTTCCGGTCCGAAGAAGGCGGTGTCGCCCAGGCCGGAAGCCTTGAGGTAGGCCTCGGCGCGCTTGGCGATCGAACGCGGGTCGCGGTCGTAGGCCTTGCCGTCGCCCGGCTCCAGCACGTCGCACGACAGGAACATCGTCGTCTCTTCGAAGAAGGGATCGATGTTGGCGGTGTTCGGGTCCGGCATCAGCAGCATGTCGGAGGCTTCGATGCCCTTCCAACCGGCGATCGAGGAGCCGTCGAATGCATGGCCGCCGCTGAACTTGTCTTCGTCGAAATGAGAAACGGGCACAGTGACGTGTTGTTCTTTTCCGCGGGTGTCGGTGAAACGGAAGTCGACAAACTTGACTTCGTTCTCCTTCACCATCTTCATCACGTCTGCGACGCTCTTGGCTGCCATCAAGGTTCTCCTAGTGGATGGTTGGTTGTAAGAATATTGGACGGGGGTGGGAATGCAGTTTCTGTGCCAAAGCTGGTGCATGGCGCGGCCCGCAAAGCTGGCGATTGTCCCCGACTTTTGGCCCTTTTCCCTACGGGAGCCTTGCACTTTTGGATGAGTTGCGCCCCAACTTGGTGCAAACTGGATTCAGCACCTTATTGGTGCGTATCCGACTATCGCACCAATTCGGGGCCAAGACGCGCGCCAAAGCTGCGCAGGCCCGCGAGCAACTGTGCATACGCGGGCTCTACCCGGTCGGGTTCGCCCTTGACGCCCAGGTCGATGTGGCGGCCCCACGCCGGGTGATCGACGCTGGGCAGACTGAACACCTTCACTCCCGGATGGTCGCGCTCGATCTCCTCCATCAGGGGCGTGAGCGCGGCTTCCATGGCGCCGAAGACGATGACCGACTTTTCGGCATAGGCCTTGTCGCGGAACAGGTGCCGATAGTGCTGGTCGAGCACCCACTCCATCATGGGCCAGGCCATCACCGGAAAGCCCGGAACGAAGTGAACGTGGCCCACGCTGAAGCCGGGGATCTTGTTGTAGGGATTGGGGATGAGCCGCGCGCCCTTGGGAAACACGCCCATGTTCAGCCGGTGGATGTTGTCCGGCCGGTCGGCCTCATACGGCTTGCCCTGCTCCCGCGCGATGTCCTGCATGCGTTCCCGGATCAGCGCTTCGGCCTGGGGATGCAATTCCAGTTCCACGCCAAGCGCCTTGGCCGCGCACTGGCGGGTGTGGTCGTCGGGCGTCGCGCCGATCCCGCCGCAGGAAAACACGATGTCGCCCGAAGCGAAAGCGCGTTGCAGCGTGGCGGTGATGCGCTCGGGCGAGTCGCCGACGTACTCGGCCCACGCCAGCTGCAAGCCGCGCGCGGCCAGCAGCTCGATGAGCTTGGGCATGTGCTTGTCGGCGCGTTTGCCGGACAGGATTTCGTCGCCGACGATCACCAGGCCGACATGGTCACGGCTCAGCTTGGGGGGTTCGCTTGCATCATCCGCCAATGCTAACGGCGGCGGGGCCTGCGTGGGGCGCGGCGCCGCGGGAGGCGGTTCGGCGCGGATCCGCTCCAGCGCCGCCAGGCAATAGTGGGCGAACCAGAGCGAGGCAAATGCGAACACCAGGGTGTAGATCCAGATCGCCAGCGGCACCAGGATCACGAAAGCCGCCGCGAACAAGGCCCCGGAAGCCCAGACGATGCTGGGTGCGGCCCCGAGATAGCCCGTCAGCACGCCTATGCCGAGCAGCCAGGGCCGGTGCCTGCGAAAGACCTCGCGCCGCTCCTCCTTGCTGGCATGCTCCGACAGCGCATCGAAGGCCATCACGCGGTAGGTCAGCCAACCCCAGATCAGCGGCGGCAGGATCAGGATCAGCGGGGGCACCAGCCAGAGCGGCAGGGAGATCACGAGTGCCAGCAAGGCCAGCACCGTAGAGCCCAGGGACCAGGCGATGCTCGATGCCAGCGAGCCGCCGCGCTTGCGCTCCAGGTGCGCGAAGCGCCGCTCGGCCACCAACGCCGACAAGGCGGGCCCCATGAACGTGGCGACCAGCAACAGCGACAGCAGGACAATCAGCGGCGTGAGAGCGAAGATCACGATCAGCGGAGCCACGACCGTCTTGAGGTTGCCGGCACCTACGCCCTGCAACCACGCCCACACGCTCTTCAGGAGATCGGAGGATTCGAGCAGGCCGCGCACCCATTCCAGCGTCGCGTCCCAATAAAAGTAGCCCAGCCCCAGTGACAGCACCACCATGACAGCGAGCGGCAGGAAGGAAAGCGCGATCACGCGCGGGTGCAGGCAGTAGGCCACCGCCCGCCAGAACGAATCGAGAAACAGAGTCAATGGGCCCCCAGGATTTTCACGCAGCATAGCGCGCGGCCGCCCGAGGCTCCTATCCCTTGCCGAACAGGCGCTTGAGCCCCAGCCATTGCTGCGACCAGAAACCGCGCCCGTAGTCGCGCCCCTGTTCGACCTGGTCGCGCACCCCCGTGGGGTCGTAGCGCTGCTCGAAATTGCTGGTGCCAAACAGCATGTCCCACCAGGGAAACAGCACGCCGAAGTTATGCCCGCCGAGCGCGGGGCTGCGCCCTTGCACGATCACCGGGCCGGTTTCGCCGCTCTCGTGGCCGATGCCGATGCTGTGATGCAGGCGGTGAAAGCGCGGGCTGATCCACAACCGCTCGCCCACGCGCCCGAACCACAGCCGGAGGTTGGCGTGCTGCAGGCTTTCGCTCAGCTGGGTGATGGCGACGATGGCCACGAACTGCCCGGGCCCGACGCCTATCAGCTGCGCCAGCAACACGAGCAGGCTGTCGCGCAGCAGGTCGTCGAGCAGGTGGTTGCGGTTGTCGCTCCACATCGTCATCTGGCGCTGCGCATGGTGCAGCGAGTGCAGGCTCCACCACCAGTTGAGGCCGTGCTGCGCCCGGTGCATCCAGTAGTCCACGAAATCGAACACGACCAGGTAGATGGCAAAGCTCACCAGCGCCTGGTCGGTGATGCCCGGCAACAACTGGTCGAGATGGAATGTGCCGAAGCCCGCAACTCGCAGCATGCCGAACAGCTCGTCGAACAGCGGATCGACCAGGAAGAACAAGGCCACCCGGAACAGGCCCAGCCGGTGGATGATGGTGTAGAGCACGTCCGTGCGGATGGTGGCACGGTCGAGCACCGGCTCCACCGGCCGCCAGCGCTGCAAGGGGCCGATCACGGCGACCAGCACGGCGATCTGGATCAGGCCCACCAGCAACCAGCCGCTGGCGGCGTAGCCGTCCTCGAGCAAATGGCCCAGGCCCAGCGCGAACATCGCCGGCTGCATCAGCGTTTCGAACAGCCACTGCTGCACAAAGGAGAAAACGTCCTCGATCCAATCCATGGTCAGCGCGCCTTTGCAATCCAATCGCGATAGGCCGGGTGATCGCGCAAGGTCGAAAAGCAGAAGCCCTTCTCCTTCAGGCCCACGATCAGCGGCTCGAGCACCGCCGGCGCCCAAGGATCCTTGCGCGACCAGATGCCCAGATGGGCCACCAGGATGTCGCCACTTCGCACATCGCGCAGGGCCTTCTTCAGCAAGGCCTGGTTGCTGGCCGTTTCACTGGGCAGCTCGTCGCCCAGGAAGCCGGCGGGCGACCAGGCCACATGTTCGTACCCACAGGCTTTGGTGGCCTGCAGGAACGCCGGGCGAGGTCTTGCCGCCGGGCGCGCGAAACAGCGGCAGCGGCTTCTTGCCCGTGATTTCGCTGCAAGCGCTTGCGACGCCTTGTCGATCTGTTCGCAGTACTGCGCCGCCGTCCAGTCGAAGTCGCGCCCCTCGTCGGGGCCGGCCGATGCGCGGACGCGAAATCGCGGCGGCGTCCCTGGCAAGTCGCCGCGCCAATAGACGTGATCCCAGGTGTGCGAAGCGAATTCATGCCCTTCGGCCGCACGGGCCTTCCACCACGGCGCCCAATGGGATCCCAGGCTGCCGTCGCCGGCCTTGGTGCGCTCGTTTGCCGCGAAGAAAGTGACCTTCACTTGCTGCCGCGCCAGCACATCCGCGACCAGCGGCGCCACTTCCATGTGCCCGGTGTCCAGCGTGAGGTACACGGGCTTGTCGCACGCGTGGGCCGCGGCCGGGCCCGCCAAAAGCGCGACCCACTACCAGCGCCGGCGGACTTGACTCAGCGAGGCGCGTGAGCCAGCGTCCAGACGCCATGGGGAGACTTTCCTACCTTGACCTGCGCCACGACCTTTTTCGTCTCGGTATCGATCAGGGTGAGTTTCCTGGCCCAGCGCGAGGTCACCAGGAGCAGCTTGCCGCCGGGCGAGGACCTCGATGCAGTCGGGGCCGCCGGGCGCGGGGAAGGTGTCGACCAGCGCCAGCGTCTGCAGGTCGATCTTGCCGATGGTGTTGGCCACGCGGTTGCTCACATACACGTGACGCCCATCACCCGCGGCCCGGAATGCATGAGCGCCCGCGCCGGTCTTGATCGTCTTGGCGAGCTTGGCTTCCTTGCCGCTCACGTCGTAGACCTCGACCGAGTCGCCTCCGGTCATGCCGACCAGCAAGTTCTTGCCGTCGGGCGTGCCGAACACGTCGGCGGGCATCGGGCCGGTCTTGACGCGCCACGTCAGCGTTTGACTGGCAAGGTCCACTGCCACCAGTTCGTCGCTGTCCTGCATGCTCACGAAAGCAGTCGTGCTCTTGCCGTCGATCCAGATATGGCTGGGAGTCTTGGCCGTGGCGATGCGCTTGGCCAGCTGCGGCTCCTTGCCATCCCAGCGGTAGATATCGACGTGATTGAGCCGGTTGCCGGCGATGACCAGCCACTTCATGTCCGGCGAGAAGCGCAGGTGGTAGGGATCGACAATGCCGCGCACCGTGCGCTGGATCTCCGCCGTGCGGGGATCGATGAACGTCAGCGAGTCGGCCAGCGCATTGGCCACGATGACGGACTTCTCGTCGGGCGTCATGTACAGGTGATGCGGCTCCTTGCCCGTAGGCAGGCGCTTGACCTCCTTCCAATTCAGGGGGTCCACCACGCTGACGCTGCCATCCAGGGAATTCAGCACGAAAACCGGTGAGGCGCCCACGCCTTGGGCAAAGGAAACGGCGGCAATGAATGCCGCCGGCAAGAGAATAAGACAACGAGATAGAAAGTTCACAAAAAACCGCTTCCAGGGCAACAGTAGAGTGTACCCGGCAGGGCTCGCCTTTCTCGTAATATCCCCTCGATGGAATTGATGCAGGTCAACGGCGCCGGACTCGAGGTTCAACGTCTGCCGGCCGCTGCCGGCCGACGCCTGGCGCCAATTATTTTTCTGCACGAGGGCCTGGGATCGGTTGCCATGTGGCGCGACTGGCCCGGCCAGGTCTGCGCCGCCACCGGGCGCGAGGGCATCGTCTATTCGCGGCGTGGCTACGGCCGGTCGGAATCCATTCCCGACGTGCGGGGAACGGGTCGCCTGGCGCCCGACTACATGCATCGGGAGGCCGTGGATGTGCTGCCTGCCTTGCTGGAGGCCCTGGACATCGAAAACCCGGTCCTGCTGGGCCATTCGGACGGCGGCACCATTGCCCTGTTGCACGCCAGCCATCTGCCCGTGACCGCCTGCGTGGTGATGGCGCCCCACGTCATCGTGGAGGACCAGTCCGTGCAATCCATAACGCAGGCGCGCCAAGCCTACGAGTCCGGTGACCTTGGTGAGCGTTTGCAGCGCTACCACGCCGACGTGGATTGCGCGTTCTGGCAGTGGAACGACATCTGGCTCAGCCCCGACTTTCGCCGATTCGATATCCGGGCCGAGTGCCGTCATATCCAGGCTCCAACGCTGGCGATCCAGGGCGAGGACGACCCCTATGGGTCCCTGCGGCAGCTCGACGGTATCGAGCCGACCCGCGGCCCGTTCTCCCGCCTGGTCCTGGCGCAATGCGGCCATTCCCCGCATCGCGACCAACCGGACAAGGTGAATCGGCGAATCGTGGAGTTTCTGGCGCAACTGCCCTGATCAAGGCTCCAGCAGGGCCAGGTCGGCCGGGGACAGCCAGCGCCACTGGCCCGGCGCAAGATCGGCCGGAAGCGCGAGGCCGCCGATGCGCGAGCGGTGCAGGCCTTCGACGCGGTTGCCCACGGCCGCGATCATTCGTTTGACCTGGTGGTACTTGCCTTCGGTCAAGGTGAGGCGAAGCAGCCTCTCTCCGGCCAGTTCGCAGGCGGCCGCCCGTACCGGCCGGGGGTCATCATCGAGGACCACGCCTTCGAGCAAGCGGTTGATCTGGCGCTCGTCCACCATGTGCTTGGCGACCACCTCGTAGACCTTGGGCACGTGATGGCGCGGCGAACTCATGCGATGGATGAACTGACCGTCATCCGTGAGCAGCAGCAGGCCGGTGGTGTCCTGGTCCAGGCGGCCGACCGCCTGGACCCCTTGCGTGGCGGCCTTCTGCGGGCGCTGGCGCAGCGGCGGCGGCAGCAATGTGTAAATGCTGGGGTAAGCCGACGGTTTGCGCGAGCACTCCGTGCCCGCCGGCTTGTGCAGCATGAGATAGGCCTTGTCGTGGTAGTCCCACTCCACCCCGCCGACGGCAAAGCGCAAGGCCGGAGCCGCGAACTGCGCGGCGGCATCCGTCACCGGCTGCCCCCCTACGGTCACGCGGCCCTGCTGGATCAGTCCAGCACAAACCCGGCGAGTTCCAAACCCCTGGGAAAACAGAACATCCTGCAGTTGCATGCCCCGAGTATCTCAAGCGCCGCACAAGTGCAAGCGTGAGAAAGGGCGCAGACCAGGGACAGGCCTAGTTTTCGTCGTGCTCCCGCTCCCAGCGCGCGTCACGCCAGGGCTCGTCGCGCAAGGCGAATTTGCGGGCCTTCGGTTGGCTCGGGCGATAAGCCCGGCGGTCGGATTCCGTATCGGTGACGTCGTACTCGGAGTATTTTTCGCGGCGGTTCGCAAGCTTTTTTTGCGGCGATTGATGCATAGCTCATCCCTTGGATGCTTTGGAGACATGAGGGCGGCGCAGCCGCCCCCACGCCCAATCTAGAGCGAGCACAAACCCGGCGCTGTAGGACAGATTCGCATGCGTGTAGGACGCCGCCCCAGCTCGCGCGCGAACCCAGGACAATTCGCCCACCCTCCACCGCGCAAAATAGGAGAAGCGTCCCATGGACTCGTGCGATGCAGTCGCCAGAATGTGCCGATGACTGAAAATCCAGCGCGGCCGCTTCATCTTGCCGCTTCTGCGGCTCAGCCCTGCACCATACCTTCGTCGATCTGGGCATGTCGCCGCCATGCGAGGCCTTTCTGCCGGCGAACCAGTTGAACCAGGTGGAGGCTTTCTATCCCCTGCATGTGTTCGTGTGCGAACACTGCTTTCTGGTGCAACTGGAGGAATACGTCAGCCCGGAACACATCTTCACGGAATACGCCTATTTCTCATCCTACTCGGACAGCTGGCTGGCCCATGCCAAGGCCTACACCGAGCTGATGGTCAAGCGCTTCCAGTTGGGCCAGGACAGCCTGGTGGTGGAATTGGCCAGCAATGACGGCTACCTGCTCCAGTATTTCGTTGCACAAGGCATTCCGGTGCTGGGCATCGAGCCGGCCGTGAACGTCGCCAAGGAAGCCACCAAAAAGGGCATTCCCACACTGGTGAGATTCTTCGGCCAGGAGATGGCGCAAGAGATGGTGCGAGATGGCACCCAGGCCGACCTGATCGTGGGAAACAACGTCCTTGCCCAAGTCCCGGATCATCTGCAGTTTCGTCGCCGGCATGAAGACCCTGCTCGCACCCCAGGGTGTGATCACGCTCGAATTCCCTCACCTGATGCGCTTGATGGAAGGCAACCAGTTCGACACCATCTATCACGAGCACTTTTCCTACTTCTCATTCCTCACCACGATGAACATCATGGCCAGGTTCGGCCTCACGGTTTTCGATGTCGAGGAGCTCCCTACCCACGGTGGCTCGTTGCGGGTGTATGCGCGGCACGCCCAAGAGACTTCGCCTCCTGTGTCCGATCGCGTCCGGGAACTGGCGTTGCGGGAAGAAAAAGCCGGTTTCACCCGACTGGAGACCTATTTCTCCTTCGACGAAAAGGTCAAGGAAACCAAGCGAAAGCTCCTGGCCTTCCTGATCGAGGCCAAGCAGGCCGGCAAGTCCATCGTCGGATATGGCGCCCCGGGAAAGGGCAACACCCTGCTCAACTATTGCGCCATCCGCACCGATTTCCTGGACTACACGGTGGACCGCAATCCCTACAAGCATGGGCAGGTTTCTTCCCGGCACCCACATCCCCATTTTTCCACCGGAAAAGATCCGCGAGACCCAACCGGATTACGTCCTGATCCTGCCCTGGAACCTGCGAAACGAGATCCGGGAACAGCTGTCCTACATCCGCGAGTGGGGCGGGAAATTCGTAGTGCCCATCCCGGAGGTGGAGGTCTTCCAGTGATCTTCACCGAGACCAGGCTGAAGGGAGCCTTCATCCTCGACCTGGAGAGACACGAGGACGAGCGGGGCTTTTTCGCGCGATCCTGGTGCCGGAAGGAATTCGAGGCCCACAACCTGAATCCCGCCATCGCGCAGTGCAATGTTTCCTTCAACCGGTTGAAAGGAACGCTGCGGGGAATGCACTACGCGGCAGCCCCGTTCGACGAGGCCAAGCTGGTGCGCTGCACCGCCGGCGCCGTGTATGACGTCATCATCGACCTCAGGCGCGACTCGCCCACCTACAAGCAGCACATTGGCGAAGTGCTGAGCGCGGCCAATCACAGGATGCTGTACGTGCCCGAAGGCTTTGCGCACGGCTTTCAATCCCTCGAAGACAACACCGAGGTCTTCTACCAGATGTCACAGTTCTATTCACCCGGCCACTCGCGTGGGGTGCGCTACAACGATCCCGCGTTCGGCATCGAGTGGATGATCGGCGACCCGGTGATCCTGGATCGCGACCGGGACTACCCTGACTTTACGGGCTGACGATGCCTACCCACACCGATTCGCCCGCTCAGGCCGCGCTCGACCCGCGGCGGCCCGCCATCCATGCGCTGATACGCGATCTCTACCCGATTTGCCGCAGCATCACCGGCGACGGAATGCGGCAGACGCTGGCGCGGCTGAAAGAAGAAATCCCGATCGAAGTGAGCGAAGTTCCCAGCGGCACCCAGGTGTTCGACTGGACGGTGCCTCGCGAATGGAACATCCGCGACGCCTATGTGAAGAATTCGAACGGCGAGCGGGTCATCGATTTCCGCCGCCACAACCTGCACGTGGTGAATTACAGCGTCCCGGTGCGGGGGAAGATGTCGCTGGCCCA
Organism: uncultured beta proteobacterium; assembly: GCA_963722025.1. Taxonomy (GTDB): domain Bacteria; phylum Pseudomonadota; class Gammaproteobacteria; order Burkholderiales; family Burkholderiaceae_C; genus Ramlibacter. Next base: position 26,898 of record CAVRNE010000037.1, on the reverse strand, counting down.
GTTGCGGCCCCACCTGCACACCCTGCCCGATCAGCCGGACTTGATCCCCTATCGCACTTCCTACTACAAGGAGGCCTGGGGCTTCTGCCTGCCCCACCGCCAACTGGAGCAGATGCCCGAGGACGAATACGAGGTTTGCATCGACTCCACGCTGCAGGACGGGCACCTGACCTATGGTGAATGCCTGCTGAAGGGAGTTTCGGCGCAGGAAGTGCTTGTTTCCTGCCACGCCTGCCATCCGTCCCTGTGCAACGACAACCTGTCGGGCATCGCCGTCGCCACCTACCTCGCCAAACATCTGGCCCAGGTGCCGCTGCGCTACTCCTACCGCTTCCTGTTCATCCCGGGGACCATCGGCTCGATCACCTGGCTCAGCCGGAATGAAGATCGCGCGCGTGCGATTCGACACGGCCTGGTCCTCACCTGCATCGGCGACCGCGGCAACTTCACCTACAAGAAGAGCCGCCGCGGCAATGCGGAGATCGACCTCGCGGCGGCGCCACATCCTCAAGCACTCGGGGCACGACTACACCACCAGGGAATTTTCTCCCTACGGGTATGACGAGCGGCAGTACTGCTCGCCCGGGTTCAACCTGCCGGTCGGTTGCCTGATGCGCAGCCACCATGGGGAATTTCCGCAATATCACACCTCGGCGGACGATCTTGACTTCGTCGACCCCGCCGCGCTGGCCGGCTCTTTCGCGACGATTCTCTCGATCTTCGACGTGCTCGAGCACAACCACACGTACACGAGCCTGAACCCGAAGTGCGAACCGCAGTTGGGCAAGCGCGGCCTCTACAGCGTCATGGGCGGCAGCAACATCAAGCAGCTTGAAATGGCCATGTTGTGGGTCTTGAATCTGTCGGATGGAAGCTTTAGCCTGCTCGATATCGCCGAACGGTCGGGGTTGGCTTTCGGCGTGATCAAGGAGGCGGCCGATATGTTGTTGCGCCATGATTTGCTGGCAGCACAATTGCGTCCAGGACAAGACTTGCCATGAAAACACGGGGAAACCAGGTTGCAGTGGTAGCCGGCGCCAGCAGCGGGATTGGGAAGGCGATCGCTTTGGGACTCGCCGCCCAAGGCGCCAGCCTTTGCCTAGTCGGGCGAAAACTGGAAACCCTGAAATCGGTTGCCAACGTCGCGAATGCCAATGCGTCACGTAACCTATTGTTATCAGGCTGACCTGTCGGTGGACGGTGAACTCGAGGATCTGATTGCAGGCATACAGCGCGACGTCGAGTCTGTCGATATTCTTGTTCATGGCGCCGGGGTCATATGGCTGGGGCCGCTCGAAGCCGGCACGGCCGAGCAAATGGACGACCACTACAGAATCAACCTGCGTGCGCCCTATCGTTTTGACGCAGGAGACTTCTGCCCGGCGATCAAATCCCGGCGGGCGCATTTCTTGTGTCTTGAACTCGAGTGCCGGCCTTACGGCCAAGGCGAATGCAGGTCAATACGCGGCCAGCAAGCACGTGCTGAAGGCCGTGGCAGACACCTTGCGGGAAGAAGTCAATCCGTCAGGCGTGCGAGTTCTCAGTCTGTTTCTGGGCCGCACGGCAAGTCCGATGCAAGCCGCGGTTCATGCCATCGAAGCAAGGACCTACCGGCCGGTATTGCTTATGCAGCCAGCCGACGTCGCTACCGTGGTTATCCATGCCTTGACCCTGCCGCGTAGCATCGAGGTCACTGAAATCAGTATGCGGCCGCTGCTGAAATCTTACTGAGCCGGTCTCACGTGGCGGGCCTGCTTGGCGAAACCCAGTGCGCGCGCCTTGCGCCGGTTGCATCTTTCCTGGACTCTTCCTGGGGGTGCGTGCCGCGGGCGCCGAAGCAAGGTCGAGGTCCGATGGCATGAGCGCGTCCGTGCCGGCCAATTCGCGCAACACCTGCAAGCGAACGGTTGCCGCCGGATCGTCCGGGAACTTGCGGGCGAAAAACGCACTCGACCTCTTCAGTTGTTCGATATGTTCCTCGTGGATTTCCCCGGTGTGGGCCTCGTCGAATGGCTGGATGAAATGGTTCATGGGCCCCTTGCGAACCCCAAGATGCATCAGCAGCGACGGCACCAGCAACTCATCGGGGATGCGCAAACGGCTGAAGTAGTCGTGAACCACGGGGCGTGAAAAGATGTCCACCATGCCCCCGATGACCTGACGACGCGCACCGAACCAGGTTGAGCCGCAGTACGGGCGAAACGAATCGTCGAAGATGTGGCGGCCAATCGACGGCCGACACAACGCCTTGATGCTCGCGAGCGCGATCCACGGCACGACGCCGGGGCCGGCGCCGCTGCGCAGCCAGATGCCCGCTTCGTCCCGCCGGCCGTGCTCGGCTCCGAAATAGGCGCGCGACAGCCGCCTGGCCACCCGATGCCGGAACGACTGTTCGGGCGTGAATGCCCGATAGCCGACCGACATCAGGGCATCGCGGTCCCGCAGCAGATCGATGCAATCGAAGTGGGCGTCCGCCGGCCCCGACACATGCGCCTCGAACAGCTGAAGCGGCTTGATGGGCAGGCACGTCGGGCTGAGCAGTTGCAGGTAGTCGAAGTCGAGGTTCTCCAGGGCGTACCGCAGCGAATGAAAAATTCCATCGGTAAACCCGAACACTGCCCAACCGGTCCGCTTGGGATTGGGCACGAATCGCACATTCGGCGCCGTCGAGCGGGAAATTGCGGTGTCTGGCGAGAAATCGTGATGCACGAGCACGATGTGCGGCGCCAGGGCGCGGGCGAGCTGCTCGATCGTCGCGGCCTTGCTGACGGCCGACATCACCACGAAGACGATCTTCGGCCTCATGGCACGGGACGACTCAATAGCGCCAGAAGAGTTGTTCATCGACCTGCCCCGACACGCTCAGGTACTTGATCTGCTTCAGGCGCGTGAAAGGCCGTGCGTTGAACAAGGCCGCGTCGATGCCAATGCGCTCGAACACGTCATGAAGCTGCCGGGCCCCCTTGCGCGCATCCCACACGCAACGGAAAGCGGGCAAATGGGCGCGGATCTTGTCAAAACTGACGCGGTAACTGCGATTGTCCCCTCCGGGCGGGCCGTACGACAGCCGGCAGCCGGGATAGGCTTGTGCCACGATCTGCGCGATCTCCCGAACCTGGTAGTTGTCCGCGTCATGGCCGACGTTGAAAACCTCGCCGTGGACAGCCTCCCGCGGCGCTTCGAGGACACAGGCGATGGCCTCGCAGATGTCCAGCACATGCACCAGCGGCCGCCAGGGCGACCCGTCGCTCGTCATCACGATCTCGCCCGTCGTGGCCGCGATTCCGCAGAGATTGTTCAGCACGATATCGAAGCGCATTCGCGGAGACGCGCCGTAGGCGGTCGCATTGCGCAGGAATGTCGGCGAGAAGGTGGCTCGAAGCCATGGCCCCCACGTCACGCTCCACCATCGTCTTGCATCGCGCGTACGCGGTTTGCGGATTGGTGGGTGAGCGCTCGGTCATCGGCTCCATGCCGTCAGCGACACCGTATACGCTGCACGAGGACGTGTACACGAACCGCTTTACGCCGGCGTCCCGCGCCAGTTCGGCCAGCCGAACCGAAGCTCGGTGATTGATGTCGAACGTCAAGTTCGGGATTGTTCTCGCCCAGCGGATCATTGGACAGCTCCGCCATGTGCACGATCGCGTCCACACCCTGCAAGATCGCCCGGCTGGATCTCGCGTATGTCGCGATTGATGGTTCGCGGAAATCCCGGAACCAATCCGCGATCGCTGAACAGCCAGCCGTCGCGGTAGTACCCGGTATCGAGCCCGACGACGTCGTGCCCACGGGCTTGCAGCATCGGCGCGAGAAGGCAGCCGATGTAGCCCTCGACTCCAGTGACGAGCAACTTCATTTGCGATTAACCCCCTGTGATCTCTTGTCCAAATCCCGTCGTGATCGTAGCTCGGACACTCATATCCGTGTGGTAGTTTTCATTGCTGAGTTGCGCTCATGCCCCAAGAACAAATTTCCGGCAGTAGAAGGCTTCGGCGTACTTATCGGGCGCGGCGCACTCGACCCCGCGCAATCTCAAGATCGCCTGAAAGGTATCCTCGGTCATCCATGCCTTGTTGCTTTCGGTCTTGAACACATCGCAGATGGTCTTGATCTTGCGCGCACAAACGTCCTTGCTGAGGGGCACAAAACAATTTGGCGTGCCCAGGTCACCGTCGTACTTTGGAATCTCGTATTCCAGGATCAGGTGCCGGCGCCATGTATTCCAGGTCAGATCGCTGATGGTGCGATGGTCCTGGTGCCGGTCATCGCGATAGTGGGTGAAGATCAAATCCGGATCTGACGTCTTTCTTGAGCTCTTCGAAGAACTCCTTGATATCCGCCCCCTGATACGGGAAAAAGCCGTCGCGGAACTTTTTCACGATAACGCTTTGCTCCCTGGCCTGCTGGAGAAAAAGTGAGGCACTGGTGCGGGCTTCCCGCTCACGCTCGCCTGGGGAACTGAATACCACCCACACCACGTGCAGATTCGGGCGGGCGGAAAGCAAATGCAGGACGCGTGCCGCCGCAGCCGATCTCGATATCATCGCAGTGGGCTCCCAGACACAATAGTGTGAGCGGAGCCGCCGGATCCAGGGGCAAATTCAGCGCCAGCATAGGAGCCCGGTCAACGCCATCCAGTGTCTAGCGCTTGCCATTGCCATTGCCATTGCCATTGGTCCTCCACACTTGCCACGGGGCGGTTCCGGTCGAGTACAGGTTTTCCAACTGCTGCCGGTCCTTGAACGTGTCCATGCTGGCCCAGAAGCCGTCATAGGCGTAGCCCATCAACTGCTTCTCCTGGAGCAACCTGTGGAATGGCTCCTCGACCAGTTCTTCCTTGTCCCGCAGGTAGTTGAAAATCTCTTTCTTGAAGATGAAATAGCCGCCGTTGACGCGTACATCGCCGTTGTCGATGGGATGGATGTCCGCCACCAGGTTGGTGCCTTCCTGCAACGAAACCACGTGGTAGCTCATGTTGGGCCGCACGCACAGGAAGCTGGCCACCTTGCCCTGCTGGTGAAAATGCTCCAGCTGCTGGGGCAGCGGCAGATCGGTGAGGCCATCGCTGTAATTGGCCAGAAATTCCGTTTCCCCCTCCAGGTACTTCTCGACCGCCTTCAGTCTCTGCCCGATGTTGGAATTGATCCCCGTATACGCGAAAGTAATGCGCCAGTCTTCGATGTCGCTGCTCATCAGTTCCAGGTTCTTGCCGCCTGCGGACAGGATGAAGTCGTTGGAGAGACACTCGTTGTAGGTGAGAAAGTAGTTCTTGATGGCGTCGGCCCGATGTCCCAGGCAGAGAATGAAGTCCTTGTGCCCGTAGTGGGCGTAGTACTTCATCACGTGCCACAGCAACGGTCGCATAGCCGATGAGCACCATGGGCTTCGGCAGGTTTTCGGCATCGCGAATCCGCATGCCCAGGCCTCCGCAAAATAGAACCACCTTCATAATCCGTTGCGCCTCCGCTGACTGCAAAACAGCTTCATATTCAACGAAAATGGTGCCTGTCGCGCATTCCTTGAACCCAGGAGTTTTGTCCTGCTTGCGCTAGTACAGATGTCCGGATATTCGTACCGGTGCGGGACCCGGGGCGGGGCCTGCCCTACGCCATGATGTGCACGCCGCCATCGACGTAGATGGTTTCGCCCGAGAGCCGCCTCGCATAAGGCGTGGCCAGGAACGCGCAGGTGAAGCCGACATCCATGATGTCGACCAGTTCGCCGAGCGGCGCGCGCTGCGCCGCCTCGTTGAGCAGGAGGTCGAAGTCCTTGAGGCCGGAGGCGGCGCGGGTCTTCAGCGGCCCCGGCGAGACGGGGTGCACGCGGATGCCCTGCGGGCCGAGCTCGTAGGCCAGGTAGCGCGCCGATGCCTCCAGCGCCGCCTTCACCGGCCCCATCACGTTGTAGTTCGAAACAACCTTGTTGGCGCCGTAGTAGCTCATCGCGAACATCGTTCCGCCGTCTTTCATCAGCGGCGCCGCCAACCGGGCCATCCGTACGAAGGAATGGCAGGAGACATCCATCGCCTTGGCGAAGCCTTCCGCCGAGCAGCTCAGCAAGCCGCCCTGCAGGTCGTCCTTGGGCGCCCACGCGATGGAGTGCACGAGCGACATCGAGCCTGCCCCACTCCTTGCTCGATCCGCGCGAACACGGCTTCGAGCTCGCCCGGCTTCGAGACGTCGAGCGGCATGAAGATCGGCGCCTCCAGCTGGCGCGCGAGCGGCTCCACGTAGCCCTTCGATTTCTCGTTGAGGTAGGTGATGGCCAGGTTCGCACCGAGCTCGTGAAATGCCTTGGCGCAGCCATAGGCGATGGAATGCTCGTTGGCGATGCCGCAGACCAGCACCTTGGCACCCTTCAGGATCGGGCGGAGTCTCGACGGTCACGTTGATGCTCCTTGAAGGTCGATGCCATGGCGCCGCCGCCCCCGCGATCTTCAAGGTATGGCGCGCGATCATCAGCTCTTCGTTGGTGGGTATCACCCACACCGGGACCTTGCTGGCCGCAGCGCTGATGCGCGGCCCGCCGGCCTGGTTGGCCACGGGATCGAGCACCACGCCCAGCCACGCCGCGTCGCGGCACACGCGCTCGCGTATCACCGGCGCATGCTCGCCGATCCCCGCGGTGAACACGAGGGCGTCGATGCCGCCGGCCGCGGCGGCCAGCGAGCCGAGCTCGCGCCCGATGCGGTAGACGAACAGCTCGACCGCGAAGCGCGCACGCGCGTCGTCGCTCGCGAGCAAGGTTCGCATGTCGCTCGACAGGCCGGAAACGCCGAGCAGCCCCGATTGCTTGTAGATCAGGTCCTCGATGGCTCGCGCATCCATGCCGCAGCTCGTCCATCAGGTACAGGATGACGCCGGGATCGAGATTGCCGCAGCGCGTCCCCATCGGCAGCCCGTCCACCGCGGTGAAGCCCATGGTGCTGGCCATGCTGCGGCCATTCACCATCGCGCACATGCTGCTGCCGTTGCCGAGGTGCGCAACGACGGTGCGGCCCGCGCCGGCCTTCGGATCGAACTGCGGCAACACGCCGGCGATGTACTCGTAGGACAGGCCATGGAAGCCATAGCGCCGCACGCCGAGATCGGTGATCGACGGCGGCAGCGCGAAGGCCTGCGCCACCTCGGGCTGCGCGCGATGGAATGCGGTGTCGAAACAGGCGACCTGGGGCAGTTCGGGGCGAAGCTTCGCGACGATCTCGATCGGCTTGAGGTTGTGGGGCTGGTGCAGCGGCGCCAGCGGGCTCAGCTTCCCGAGCGCAGCGATCACCTCGGGCTTGACCCGCACGGCTTGCGTGAACGCCTGACCGCCATGCACGACCCGGTGGCCCACGGCGACGAGCTTGTCGCCCCCGCTGTGGCTCTGCAGGAAATCGACCAGGTAGGCGATCGCCCCGCTGTGCCCGAACTCGGTGCCCTTGTCCCAGGCCTTCGAGCCGATGTTCGCGCCTTGCGCATCCTTGGCCACGAATCGCGGCTCCGTGTAGAGGCCTTCGATCTGGCCCTTCAGCATCAACGGGAGCTTGTCGCTGCCGGCGTCGAAAGCGCTGAACTTGAGGCTGGACGAACCGGCGTTGAGCACGAGGATTGCGTCGGCCATGCTGTCACTCCACGGCCTTGGCGGCCTCGCGGCGGGCCCTGGCAACCATCACCGCGACGGCGCAGGAGGCCAGCCGCGTCAGGACCGAATCGGCCCGGCTGGTCAGGATGACCGGCACCTTGGCGCCGAGCACGATGCCCGCGGCATCCGCCCCCGCCAGGAAAGACAGGCTCTTGGCGAGCATGTTGCCCGCCTCCAGGTCGGGCACCAGCAGCACATTGGCGCGGCCCGCCACCGGCGAATCGATCTTCTTGATCTTCGCGGCGCCGAGGTTGATCGCGTTGTCCAATGCCAGCGGGCCATCGACCAGCGCGCCGGTGATCTGGCCGCGGTCCACCATCTTGCACAGCGCCGCGGCTTCGATGGTGGACGGCACCTTCGGGTTGACGGTCTCCATCGCCGAGAGAATGGCCACTCGCACTTCCGGCAGACCCATCGCGTGCGCCAGGTCGATCGCGTTCTGCAGGATGTGGACCTTGTCCTCCAGCGTGGGAGCGATGTTGACCGCGGCGTCGGTGATGATCAGCGCATCCGGGTGATCCGGCACGTCCATCACGAAGCAGTGGCTGACGCGCCGCGAGGTGCGCAGGCCGGTATCGCGCTTGACCACTGCGGCCATCAGCTCGTCGGTATGCAGGCTGCCCTTCATCAGGGCCTCGGCCTTGCCCTCGCGCACCAGCTGCACCGCCGCCGCGGCGGCCGCCTCGCTGTGGGGCGCATCGACGATCTGGACGCCGGACAGATCGATCTTGCACGAGGCCGCGACTGCCAGGATGCGCTCGCGCGGGCCGACCAGGATCGGCACGATCAGGCCGAGCTTGGCCGCCTCCATCGCGCCCTCCAGCGAAGACGCATCGCAAGGATGCGCCACGGCGGTTGGCGTGGGCGGCATCGACTTGCAGGCGTCGATCAGGCGTTGGTACTTTTCGTGTTTCGCAGTCATATCCACTCCTTCACAGGGCTTAAGGCGCGGCGCGCCACGGCGCGGCTCACCGGCTTGGCCCGGATGGCCAGAGCCTTGCGGATGCGGCCCAGCATCGCCACCTGGGCCGAGGTCGGCGCCGTGGCCTGCACGCGCCTGTCGGCCAGCAGCTTGTCGAGCAGTGTCACCAGCCGCTCGCGATCGGCATGCTCATCGAGCAGCAGGGGCAAGGTATCGATCGCGCGATCCGGCTCATAGCGGGCGATGATTTCCTGTTCGCCACGGATGCGGCGCCAGTCGTGCGGCGACATGCCCGGCAGCAAGTCCTCGTAGTCGGACACCAGCTCATCCTTGAGTTCCAGCCGCGACAACGGCAAGGGTTCGCCCTTGCGCATGAGCAGGAAGGCCACGCGCGCCAGCGCCTCGACATAGCCGCCGTGCTCGATCGAGGCCAGCGCATCCCGCACGACCGGCGCGTCTCGCGGATCGGCAGCGGCCGGGGCGCCATCGCCTGCGCCTCCTCCGTTGCGACGGCGGCAGGCGAGGCTGTTGGCGTAGGTGGAGAAGAAACCCGCCTCGGTCATCGCATCACGCACACCCCTGTAGTAGTCCAGCATGGCGCTGTACAACTCGGCGTTCCTGTTCTCGGCCTTGCGCAGGGGATGCTCCTCGTCCACCGCCCGGCGGTATTCCTTGGCGCCCTCCGCCGCTGTTGGGAGCCATGCGAGCCAGGGATTGAACTGCGAGACGGCCCAGTTCTGGACCCGCAACGGATGCATGATCCGCAACATCTTGGCGGATCTCTCGTTCGACATCGCCTGCACGAATGGCCGGGCGAACATCTCATAGGCGCGCTGGTTGAAGTTCGACACCTGCGCCACCGCCTCGAAGGGCTTCTCGTCCCGGCGCTCGGCGCGATTGAGCCGGTCGGCAATGTCTTCCAGTCGCTGTTCGCGGAACTCGACCTCGTACTCGGCCTTGCCGTCCTTGCCTCGGCTTTCGATGATCTCCATGCCGTACAGGCCGGGCGGCAGCCGCTCGATGAAGTCGAGCACCGACACGATCTGGGCGTGCTCCTTCTTGGCCACCTTGCCCGAAACGAAGATGCCGAGGTGCCCGATGTCCTCATGCAGCAGGCCCACGATCACCTGGCCGTGGTCCTTGATGTCCGCGGTGCTCTCGTAGACGTCCGCCACCCAGTTGAAGGCCTGCTGAGGCGGCGTGATGTTGTCGCCCATGGAGGCGAACAGGATGATGGGCGACTTGATCTCGCGCAGGTCGAAGGCGTTCCCGCTCGCGGCCTTGACGTCGCCCTTCCAGAGCTTGTTGCCGACGAAGAGGTTGCCGACGATCCATTCGATCTCTTCGGTGTTCATCAGGTAGTAGCCGCCCCACCAGCGCTCGAAGTCGAGGAAGCGCGGCGGCTCGGTGTCGGCCTTGTCGAACAGGTGGTAGTACTTGTCCCAGAGGCTGTTGGCCGGATGCAGGTTCTCGAAGTTCTGGACCAGGTGGGCGCCATCGAACTTGCCGTTGCCCAGGTCGGCCGTCATCGACGCGAGCCAGGAGCCGCCGAGCATGCCGCCGGCATAGCGCATCGGGTTGTCCCCTTCGCCCTCGCTCAGTGCGCCGCCCCAGTACGACATCGGCGCGCCGTTGATGACGATCGGCCCGGTATCGTCCGGGCCCGATGCGCCCAGCATCATCGCCGCCCAGCCGCCCTGGCAGTTGCCGATGAGGGCGGGCTTCTCACTTTTCGGGTGCAGCTCGCGCACCTTCCTGACGAAAACCTGCTCCGCCGCGCAGACGTCCAGCAGGGTCTGGCCCGGCTCCGGATCGCGAAAGAAGATGACGAAGTAGACCGGGTGCCCGGCGCGCAATGCCACGCCCACCTGCGAGTCGTCCTTGAAGCCGCCGATGCCCGGCCCGTGGCCCGCGCGGGGTCGATGACGATGTAGGGCCGCTTGCGCGGATCAACCGTGACGCCAGCCGGCGGCGTGATGCTCAGCAACGCGTAGTTGACCGGCTTGTCGAAACCGCGGCCGTCGAGTACGGTCTCGTAGTCGAAATGCAGGACGGGCTTGAGCCCCTCGGCCGAGTTCTCGATGAAGTTGTTGCCGCGCTGGCGCAGCGTGTCCCAGAACAGGATCGAACGCTGGGTGGCATCGACCGCGTAGTTGAACCAGCCCATCGGATCGATCGACGGCGTCTGGCCGACCGGTGAGCCGGGGGCGACGTCCGCGAACGCCTCGCTCACTCGCTTGGTGAACTTGTCGTTCGCCACCTGCATGCGCTTGTTGAACACGGCAGCAACCTTCGCGCCGACCTCCTGGCTGCGCGCCAGCCGGGAACCTGGTTTCATGAGGCCTCCTCACAAGGACTAAAGACGGCAGTCGCCGCGGATTGCTGACTGCAAGCTTCAAAGATTTTCGGCTCGATGGCGGGCCAGAACAAGAGGCTTGCCCGTTGGACCAAAGTCCACTATCCCAGGCGCGGCGGCCGCTTCTCAATGCGCCTTGGTCCACTGTCGCAGGAGTTCTCTGCCATGGTCAGTTCCGACATCACCTTGCGCGACGGTCGTGCCGTGCACCTGCGCGCGACCCGCCCTGCCGACGAGGCAGAGCTCCTCCAGGCGTTCGAGCGCATGAGTGACGAAGCTCGCTACATGCGCCTGATGCATGTCGTGCGCGAGCCCAACCTTGAGCGCGTGCGCAGCGTGCTCGCCTCGTTTCCCGAGGACGGGATCGGGATCGTGGCGACGGTCCCGGCAGCCGATGGAATCGACATCGTCGGCAGCGCTATCGCGATGTTCGCAAGCGACCGGACAAACTGCGAGTTCGCGATTACCGTCGACGCCGCATTCGGCGGCACCGGGCTGGGAACCGCATTGATGACGGCGCTCATCGATGAGGCAAGGCGCCGCGGGCGCAAGGAAATGGAAGGCTTCGTGCTGTCGGAGAACCAGCCGATGCTTCGCCTTGCAAGGCGCCTCGGGTTCAGCGTCAAGTACGCTCCCGGCGACACGTCCGTTCGCATCTGCCGGTTGGCGTTGGACAAGCCGTAGGGGTCAGGAACTCGAGGGGCGCGCTGCCGGATCTTCGTAGCGCGCCACCGCTTGCTCGAGATTGAAGAACATCCGTTCGGTTCCCAGCGTCTTGCCCAGCTGCGACTTCATCACCGTGGCAAACACGCCCGGGGTCAGGCCGGCAAGCCACACGGTCACGCCCATCTCGCGCAGGCGCTTCTCGGCCTCGATCAGCATCACGAGCGCGGTGTACTCGAGATCGAAAACACCGGACAGGTGGAGCACTACGACCCTCGGCTTGGCCTGCTCGATCAGCTGCTGCATTTTCTGGCGGACTCGCTCAGCATTGGCGAAGAACATGCGGCCCTCCGGCCGCAGCAGAAGCAGGCCTGGGAAGCTCTCGTCATCGGGATTCTCATCCGAACGCGGCCGGAACACGTTGGTCCCCGGCTTGCGCACCAGCACATGAACGGGAGGATCGGACACCTGGTAGACCAGCGCGACGAACGACACGATGATCGCCACGACGATGCCCTGCAGCGTGCCGAGCAGCACCACGCCCGCCAGCGCCGCCAACGCCCACACGAACTCGGTGCGCCGCACCCGGGCGATGTTGCGGAACTCCTCGGGCTTGATCAGGCCCACCGAGTACACGATGACCACCGCGGCGAGCGTGGCATGGGGCATCAGGCCGACGAAGGGTGCCAGCACCAGGAGCGTGCCCAGCACCGTCGCGGCCGTGACGAGTTCGGCCAGTTGCGTACGAGCCCCGGCCAGCCGATTCACTGCGGTCTGGCTGGTCCCGCCGCCTGCGGGCATCGCGCCCAGGAAAGCGCCACCTGCATTGGCGAGGCCCGTCGCGACCAATTCCCGGTTGGGCTGCGGCACCGGGTCATCGCTGCGGGCGAATGCGCGGCCTGCCGCGATCGACTCGGTGAAGCTCATGAGCGCGATGCCCATGGCTGCGGGCCACAGCGAAGTCAGCAGTTGCCAATCCGGCATCGTCACGGGGGGTAGCCCTGTCGGAACGGAGCCGATCGTCGCCACGCCATGGCTGTCGTCCAGGCCGAACAGGCCGACGGCGGCGATCCCGGCCGCCACCGCGACCAGCGGCGCGGGCCAGCGGGGAAGCCAGCGCTCGATGGCCAGCAGCAGCGCCACCGTGAAGATCCCCACGGCGACAGTCGGCACGGACGCCTGCGGCATGCCCTCGATGATCGCCAGCACGTTGTGGCCGAACGAGCCCTTCTCGATATGGATCCCGAGCAGCTTCGGGATCTGGTCCAGCACGATGACCAGACCGATCCCCGCCTTGAAACCTACCAGCACCGGCTCCGAGATGAAATTGGCAACGAAGCCCAGGCGCAGCAGTGCCGCCAGGATCAGGATCGCGCCCACCAGAAAGGTCAGCGCCGCGGTCGCCCGGATGAGTTCCCCCGCATCTCCGGACGGAACGGCTTGCCCCAGCGCCACTCCGGTCAGGATGGCAATGGTCGTCGTGGTGCTCACGCTGAGCGGCCGTGACGTGCCGAGCAGCGCGTAGATCAACATCGGCACGAGGGCCGTATAGAGCCCGACCTGCACCGGAAGCCCGGCCACGGTGGCGTAGGCGAGCGCCTTGGGAATGACGACCGCCGCCGCGGTCAGGCCGGCAATGATGTCGGCCGCCAGCCACGCCTTCCGATAGTCAAGAAGCCACTCGGGTGCAGGCAGGCGCACGCGAGCTTTCTACGCAATCAGGCGAAACGATCCTGGAGGATCCGGGCTGTCAACTTTCGGTGCTTCCAGAACAGACCGTGGATGCGCTTCTGAAGATTGAACATCGTCGTCGCGTCGATCGTCGTGAAGTTCAGCAGGACGGCCGGATTTGAGCCGTCGCCCGGTTCGTGCGTGATCTCGTCGAAAGGCGGAAAGCCGTACTTGACGAGAAGGTCGCGGATCTCGTCGTCGGTGGTCCCCGGCTCGATGTTGCCAAGCATTAGATGCCCCATGTTTGCCTCCTGTGTGATGTCCGCTACGTCGCTTCAGTACTTAGCGGGGATGAAACGGTACGGATAGTCCGGCTCGCGGTAGTCGCCGGCCTTCTGCCGCTTGGGCAGGACCACCTTCTCGCGCTGACTTCCTTGTACGGGATGCGGCTGAGCAGATCCGTGATGATGTTCAGCCGCGCGCGCCGCTTGTCGTTCGAGTCGACCACCAGCCACGGTGCGTATTCCTTGTCGGTTGCCTTGAACATGTCGTCGCGGGCGCGCGAGTAGTCGTACCAGCGGCTGTACGACTTGAGGTCCATCGGCGACAGCTTCCAGATCTTGCGCCCGTCGTCGATGCGTGCCTTGAGCCTGCGGGTCTGCTCCTCCTCGCTGACTTCCAGCCAGTACTTCAGCAGGATCACCCCGGACTTGACGATCGCGAGCTCGACCATCGGCGCCCCTATGTTCAGGAACTGGGAGACCTGCTCTTCAGTGCAAAAGCCCATCACGCGTTCGACGCCCGCGCGGTTGTACCAACTGCGATCGAAGATCACCACCTCGCCGCCGGCCGGCATGTGCGCGAAGTAGCGCTGCATGTACATCTGGCTCTTTTCGCGATCGGTCGGCGCGGGCAGGGCCATCACCCGAAAGACGCGCGGACTGACGCGCTCGGTGATCGCCTTGATCGTCCCGCCCTTGCCGGCGCCGTCGCGTCCCTCGAAGACGACGCAGACCCGGGCGCCCGTTTCCTGCACCCAACGCTGAAGCTTGACCAGTTCTACATGCAGCCCGTACAGGGCCTTCTCGTAGTCCTTGTTCGTCAGTTTCTCCCTGACGGCGGGCTGCTCCTTTTGCGAGCTCTTCCGTTCCTTCGGCATCGTCGCTCCTTGATACTGTTGTCGGCCCGAAAAATCACTATGCGCCGACCGCTATCGGGTGTCAATTGCGGGGCCCACTTCAGAAGGCCACGCCTATCGACGCAATGAAGACCTGTTCGTTCGACCCCGGGTTGAACCAGTAACCGCCGATCGTGACGCGGCGCCAGGTCGCTTGCACGAACGGCCCACGCTGGATGTCACGCTCGCCGCCGTAGATCCTGGTCCGCTGACCGGCAACGCCGAACCGAAGCCACTCCACGGGCCGGAAGCCGAGTTCGGTCCAGGCGTAGGTATAGCTGCTGCTGCCCGCGCTGTTATCGTTAACGTATTCGGCCTCGATGTAGAAGTCGAGCCGCCGCCACGCCACGCTCGCTTCGAAGGCCGGCACGAAGGCATGAATCGTGCCCCAGGCGCCTCCGATCATCGGCGTGAACTCCCAGGTCACCTCTTTTCCGCCCGAAAAGGTCCAGCCGGCGAAGACCGAACGCGAGCCGATGGATTCGTAGTTGACTCTGGCCAGGAGGTGCAGCGGACCGCGATCAGCCACCCCAGTCACCGACGTATAGTCTTCACCGTTGCGAACCGACGTTGGATACGCGGTCACGGCGAACTCCCACGCGGGCTCGGTGGGTGCGGAAGCGCGCCCCGCTGCCTTCGCCCTCGGCGGCGAACGCGGCCGTGGCCATGAAGGCCCCGATCGCGGCGATTGTCCGCAGGCCGGTTTTCATCCGCCGAGCACCTTGATGGCGCCCACGAGCACGATGCCGACGCCCGTCATCATCAAACCGGTCTTCCAGCTCCCATAGCCCGCGTACCGCCCAAGACCGAGCCCACCGAAGAAAAGCATGACCAGCGCGATGCCGCGCGATACGTTCTTTGCCGTGCCCACGTCCTGCATCAGCGCGAAAGGCAGAACGACGGGAAAAGTGACCGCCACCACAAGCAGGAATACCGCCACAGCCGCAGTCAGGTCGTCCCACCGAAGATGGGGTCGCGCCGGCACGGGCAGCGCCACGATCCGGCCGCGGATGGCCTCGACCTCCGCCGGCGAGACCAGGCCGGCCATGACGCGCGACAGCGAGCGCTCGATCAGCGCGCGGCCGGCCTGTGCGTCCGGCGCGGCCTTGACGGAGTGCGCGAGCGTGAGCGCCCTGCCCCGATCCGTGACGACGCGAACCACGTACATGACCGCGTCGACGAGGCCCCAGGCGAGGTTGCAGCCGAAGGCAGCGATGAACAGTTCCCGGATTTCCCCCTCCCCTGTTTCCGCCACCGACACGGCGCCCACGAAGCTGAGGGCCATCAGCAGGCCGAACAGCATCTCCGATATCCGGTCGACCGGACTGAGCACTGGCTCACGGGGTGCTGGGGCCTCGACAGTCGATTCGCTCATCGGCAGCCTCGTTCGTTGGTTGGTTATCAAGCGCTATCAAACGGTTCGCCTCCCGTTTTAAACGTGTTGCAAGCGGTTGCACAAGGTTCCATTGGTCCAATATCGTTTGCCCCAACGCTCACACCATACTGACGAAGTAGGCGCGGCCCAGGCGCCTCTTTCGCGCATCTCTGCCTGTGAAGGAGACCGACATGGCAAACCCGGATCCCGCACGCGAGCTCATGAACACCGCATGGCGTGGTTTCGCGCCTGGCGTTTGGCAAGAGCGAGTCGACGTGCGCGATTTCATCCAGCTCAACTACACCCCCTACGAGGGCGACGGCGCCTTCCTGCAAGGCCCCACCGAGCGCACGCTCGGCATATGGAAGACGCTGCAGCCGCTGCTCGCGAAGGAACGCGAAAAGGGCATCCTCGACGTGTCGCAGGTGCCTTCCGGCATCCTCGCGCACGAGCCCGGCTATATCGACAAGGACAATGAAATCATCGTCGGCCTGCAGACCGACGCGCCGCTCAAGCGCGCGATCATGCCTTTCGGCGGCTGGCGCGTGGTCGCCGCGAGCCTCGAATCCTATGGCTACACCCCCGATCCGAAAGTCGGCGAGATCTTCACCAAGTACCGCAAGACCCACAACGACGGGGTGTTCGACGCCTACACGCCGGACATCAGGAAAGCCCGGTCGTCGGGACTCGTCACGGGCCTGCCGGATGCCTATGGGCGCGGCCGCATCATTGGCGACTATCGCCGGGTCGCCCTCTACGGCATCGATTTCCTCGTCAAGGACAAGGAGCGCGAGAAAGCAGAACTGGACGACCGTCATTCGACGGAAGAAGTCATTCGCCTGCGCGAAGAGCTTGCGGAACAGATGCGCGCGCTCAAGGAATTGAAGAAGATGGCGTCGAGCTACGGCCACGACATTTCCGCTCCGGCCAAGAACGCGCGCGAGGCGGTGCAGTGGACCTATTTCGGCTACCTCGGCGCCATCAAGCAGCAGAACGGCGCGGCGATGTCGGCCGGGCGCCTTTCAACTTTCTGGGATGTGTACTTCGAGCGCGACCTGCGCGAGGGCACCCTCACCGAATCGCAGGCGCAGGAGATCATCGACGACGTGGTGATCAAGTGGCGCATCGTCCGCTTCCTGCGCGCGCCCGAGTACAACCAGCTTTTCTCGGGCGACCCGGTCTGGGTCACCGAGGTGGTCGGGGGCCAGGGCGAGGACGGGCGCACGCTCGTCACCAAGTCCGCCTTCCGCACACTGCACACGCTGTACAACCTCGGTCCCGCCCCGGAGCCCAACCTCACCGTATTCTGGTCACCGAGCCTGCCGGAAGCCTTCAAGCGCTTCGCGACGAAGGTGTCGATCGATACCAGCTCCATCCAGTACGAGTCCGACGACCTCATGCGGCCCAAGTGGGGCGACGACTGCGCCATCGCCTGCTGCGTTTCCGCCATGCGCGTGGGCAAGCAGATGCAGTTCTTCGGCGCGCGCGTCAACCTCGTCAAGACGATGCTCTACGCCCTGAACGGGGGACGCGACGAGATCACCGGCGAGCAGGTCGGGCCGAAGCTCGAACCCGTCACGGGTGATTTGCTGAGCTACGACGACGTGATGAAGCGCCTCGACCCGATGCTGGACTGGCTCGCGAAGACCTACGTCAACGCGCTGAACGTCATCCACTACATGCACGACAAGTACGCCTACGAATCGATCGAGATGGCGCTGCATGACCGGGACATCCTGCGCACCCTCGCCTGCGGCATCGCCGGCCTCTCGCACGCGACCGACAGCCTTTCGGCGATCAAGTACGCCAAGGTGGTGCCCAAGCGCGACGAGCGCGGGATCATCGTCGATTTCGAGACCAAGGGCGAGTACCCGTGCTTCGGCAACAACGAGGACCGCGCGGACGATATCGCCAAGATGCTGGTGACGAAGATGATGGACAAGGTTCGCATGTACCCCAGCTACCGCGATGCAGTCCATACCCAATCGGTGCTCACCATCACGTCCAACGTGGTGTACGGCAAGTCGACGGGCAATACGCCGGACGGCCGCAAGAAGGGTGAGCCGTTCGCGCCCGGAGCCAACCCCTCGAATGGCCGCGACACGCACGGCGCCCTGGCGGCCATGATGTCGGTGGCCAAGATTCCTTACGACGACGCCCAGGACGGCATCTCCCTCACGCTGTCGGTGGTTCCCTCCGCGCTCGGCGACGAGGAGGATCGCATCAAGCGCGGCGTCGGTATGCTGGACGCCTACTTCGGCAGCGGCGGCTTCCACGTCAACATCAACGTGCTCAATCGCGAGACGCTGCAGGATGCGATGAAGCACCCCGAGAAGTACCCCCAACTCACCATCCGGGTGTCCGGCTACGCAGTCAACTTCGTCAGGCTGACCAAAGAGCAGCAGATGGACGTGATCAATCGCACCTTCCACGGAAGCATCTAGGGGCAGGCGATGACCGAACCGCGCACCGGCAGCCGCTACGAACTCCTCATCGACAGCGCGGGGATGGAGGACATCAAGGCCGCGAAGGACTACTACGCCATTCATCCGGCCGACGAAGAAGAGATCGAAGGCGAGGATGACCTCGTCGGCTACGTGCACTCCTACGAAGTCGGCAGTACGGTGGACGGCCCCGGCCTGCGCTTCGTGGCCTTCCTCAGCGGCTGCCTGCTGCGCTGCCAGTACTGCCATAACCCGGACACCTGGCACAGGCGCAACGGCCACCCGGTGACCGTCGCGCGGGCGATGGAGGTGATCGGCAAGTACGCGAAAGTGCTGAAGGTCAGTGGCGGCGGCATCACGCTTTCCGGCGGAGAACCCGTGATGCAGCGGTCCTTCGTGCGCCAGATCTTCCGCCGCTGCAAGGAAATGGGCCTGCACACTTGCCTCGACACTTGTGGCCGGCTCGGCTTCCGGCTGACCGACGAAGAGTTGATGAACATCGACCTCAACCTGCTCGACATCAAGTCGGGCGACCCGGACACCTACAAGAAGATCACGAACCAGCCGCTGCAGCCCACGCTCGACTACGCGCAGCGCCTGTCGGAGCTTGGGCGCCCGATGTGGGTGCGCTTCGTGCTCGTTCCGGGGCTCAGCGACGCCTTCGACAACGTGGAGAAAGTGGCCGAGTTCTGCGCCGGCCTGAAATCCCTTGAGCGCGTGGAGATCCTGCGCTTCCACCAGATGGGCCGCGACAAGTGGCACGAGCTCGGCCTCGTCTATCCCCTTGAAAACGTGGAGCCGCCGGACGCCGCGCTGACCGAGCGCGTACGCGGCCAGTTTCGCAGCCGCGGGTTGACGGTCTACTAGGTCCTGCGTTTCCGGACCGTCTGCCAGAAGAATTCAAAGCAAAGGAGACGAAAATGGACTGGATCAAGACACTGCTGGAGCAGCAGCCGCTGATGACGCTGTTCCTCACGATCGCCATCGGCTATCTCGTCGGCGAGATCAATATCAAGGGCTTCTCGCTCGGCGTGGGCGCCGTGCTGTTCGTCGCGCTCGCCATTGGCTGGTTTGCGCCCAAGTCGGTGCCGGCGCCGATGGTGGGGACACTCGGCCTGGCGCTCTTCCTCTATGCGGTCGGGGTGCAGTACGGCAAGCAGTTCGTGATCGGCCTGACCAGCGCGGCCGGCCGCAGGGCCAACATCATCGCGCTGATCGGGGTGATGGCGGCGGGCGCGGCGAGCCTGGTGATCGCGAAGGTGATGGGGATGGACCTGGGCTACGCCCTCGGGCTGTTCGCGGGTTCGGGCACCAGCACGCCGACGCTGCAGGCCGCCATCGCGACGCTGGGCAACGACAACCCGGCGGTGGGCTATTCGGTGTCCTACCCCTTCGGCGTGGCCGGACCGATCCTGTTCCTGTATTTCGCGTTCATGATCCTCAAGCCCAAGATCGACACGTCCGGGGCCGGCGGCATGGAGATGCTCGAGATCGCGATTCGCAACCCGAACCACTTCGGCCGCACGCTCGGCGAGGTGATGAGCGAGCTGCCCCCCGAAACGAAGATCGTGGCGGTGCGCACCGGGCACCACAACGAGCCGGCCTCGCATGGGCACATCGTCGCGGAGAACGATGTCGTGCTGGTCGTCGCCCCCAAGAAGGAAACGCTCGAACGGGTCAGGCAAAGCCTGGGCGAAGCCGCGCCCGGCGCTGTGTTCAAGGACCGCAGCGACCTCGACTACATTCGGGTGTTCGCATCGAAGGCCAGCGTCGTGGGCCGGCCCGTGAGCGACCTCAAGCTGCCGGGCAAGCGGGGCGTGGTCATCGCCCAGGTCCGCCGCGGCGACGCCAACATCCTGCCGCGCCCCGACCTCCTGCTTGAATTTGGCGATCGGGTCGGCATGCTGGCCCATCGGGACGACTTCCCGGAGCTGAAAAAATTCTTCGGCGACTCGATCAAGGGCACCGCGGAGTTCAGCTACATCTCCATCGGCCTGGGCATGGCGCTCGGCTTCCTGCTGGGCGCGATCCAGTTCCCGCTGCCCGGCATCGGCAAGCTCTCGGTGGGCCTGGCAGGCGTCCTGATCATGGCGCTGATCCTCGGCAACATGCGGCGCTCGGGCGGCATGAACTGGACCATCCCGCTGTCGGCCAACCTCGTGCTGCGCAACCTCGGGCTCACGCTCTTCCTGGCGCAGGTCGGGATGGCCTCGGGGCCGAAGTTCGCCGCCACCGTCACGCAAAGCGGCCTGCAGATGTTGTTCCTGGGTGCGATCGTGCTGGCCGCCCTGGTCCTGCCGATCCTCATTCTCGGGCTGGTGGTGTTCCGGATGCCCTACGACGAGGTGGCGGGTATCGTCTCGGGCGCCTGCGGCAATCCGGCGATCCTGGCCTATTCGAACAAGGTCATGCCAACGGATCGGCCCGACCTCGGCTACGCGATGATCTTTCCGGGCATGACGATCGTGAAGATCCTCTTCGTGGACATCGTGCCGGCGCTGTTCCGATGACGGAACCAGAAGGAGCAATCATGAAGAAAACCCTGCTGGCATCCATTCTGATCTCGTCCGGAACTGGCGCCATCGCACAGTCGTCGGTCACCATTTATGGCATCGTCGATGCCAACCTGCAGTATGCAAGTCAGAACGGCGTGGACGCGACCAGGCTGCTGGGAAACGGCGGGCACCAAAACAGCCGCCTCGGCTTTCGCGGCATCGAGGATCTGGGCGGCGGCCTCTCGGCCGGTTTCCATCCTCGAGATGGGCAGTGAATGTCGACTCAGGTGCCGGCTTTGCCACCAGCGCTGACAACCAAACCCCCCCGGACGCGCTGGCGGGGGACCAAGGCGTGACTTTCAATCGGCGTGCCACCGTCAGCCTCCTCGGCGGTTGGGGTGAGTTGCGCCTTGGCCGGGACTTCGTGCCGACCTACTTGAACCTCACCGGTTTCGACCCGTTCGGTGCCACAGGCGCCGGCTCCATCCTCAACATCGCTCAAGGTGGTCTCACCCGCTCCTCGACTGTACAAACTGCGATCAGGGCGTCGAACACCATCGGATATCATCTGCCGCCCGGCCTGGCTGGTGTGTATGGCCAGGCGATGTATGCGCTCGGAGAGAACGCCTCGAACGCCGCTGGAGGGACGGAAGATGATGGCAACTACGCCGCGGTGCGGGTCGGCTATGCGGCCGGGCCCTTCAGCGTAGCCGTAGCATACGGAGTAACAAGCCTCGCGTCGGGCGACGTCTCCGTGGGCAACGTGGGCGGAAGTTTCGACTTCGGTTTTGCCAAGGCCATGGCGCAGTACTTTCGTGACTCAAAGGACGGCTCAAGCGACTCGGAGGGATGGATGATCGGCGGCCAGATCAACCTGGGTTCCGGCTACTTTCCGGTTTCATACTCCACCGTGAAAGACAAGGACGCCGCAGGCCGTACTGCCAAGCAGGTCGCTGTGGGCTACGTGCACAACATGTCGAAGCGTACGGCGCTATACGCAACGTTTTCGTACATCGAGAACGAGAACGGCGCTGCATTGTCTGGCGGGGGCGTTCCCGGCGTGGCGAACGAGGCATGGCAAGCATTGGACCTGGGCATCCGCCATTCGTTCTGATGCGTTTCTTGGCTTGAGCCCTTACAACTTGCGAAGCTG
This sequence comes from uncultured beta proteobacterium, assembly GCA_963722025.1. Classification (GTDB taxonomy): domain Bacteria; phylum Pseudomonadota; class Gammaproteobacteria; order Burkholderiales; family Burkholderiaceae_C; genus Ramlibacter. The sequence goes on along the minus strand of CAVRNE010000037.1, from coordinate 5,016 downwards.
AACGGTGCGCCATTCGGTGGATTCCATGCGGTGCCTCACAAATTGGGGTCGGTACGCGCCTTGCGCACCACGATGTGGACGAACTGCAGCTTGGCCACGACCGGCCGGGACATCACGAACGGGTAGAAGTCGGGCTGGCCCATGCTGCGCGCCAGCTCGTTGAGGACCATGGTCATGCTGCATCCAGCAGTTGAGCAGCGGCAGGAAGCGTGTCGGCGTCGGGATCGTCCGGCGCGTACAGGGCCTCCGCGGTGAACGGCTGGATCGCGCCTTCGACGTCCTCGGCGTCCAGGCCGAAGCCCAGCGCCGTGCCCAGGCTGTCGACCACGTGCAGGTAGTGGGCCCAGGTCTCGGCCCAGTCCTCCCAGGGATGCATGGTGGCGTAGGAGCTGATGTAGGCGTTCGCCCAGTCGGCCGGCGGACCCTGCTCGTAGTTGCGCTTGAGCGCCTCGGCATAGCTGGCGCGCTCGTCGCCGAACAGACTCGCGGAACGGCTCCAGCCACTGGGTGTCCCAGATCAGCCGGTCCCAGTAGTAGTGGCCGATCTCGTGGCGGAAGTGGCCCAGCAGCGTGCGATAGGGCTCGCGCAGGTCGTGCCGGATCTGTCTCGCGCTTGGCGTCGTCGGCCTCCTCGACGTTGATCGTGATCAGGCCGCTGGCATGGCCGGTCATGACGTGCGGGCCGCTCTGGCGGCGAGCGCAGGAAGTCGAACATCACGCCGCGCTCGGGGTCCTCCTGCGACCTTGGAGCGCACCGGCAGGCCCAGGGCGAGCAGCTGCGACGACCAGCCGCCGCTTGGCGTCCTCGATGGCGCGCCAGTAGCGGGCGTTGTCCGCGTCGTTCAGGTCGGGGATCGTCCGGTTCAGGCGGCAGGCGATGCAAGTGCGTCTGCGGATTGGCCGCGTACATCATCCAGTTGCAGCCGGCCGCCGCCTCGCGATTGGCGCAGAACTTCAGGGGCTTCCGTCGGCCCTGCGCCCGCCAGGTTCCCGGCTCGGGCCCGGCGTTCAGCGCGGCGATGCGGCCTTCGTCGGGCAGGTAGCCCAGCTGCGAGCCGCAGGCCAGGCACTGGGTGTTGCGAAGAACAACCGGTGCGCCGCAGCTGCGCATCGGTAGGCGCGGGAATGGCGGGCGCCGCGCTTCTTCAAGTCCGTTTCGACGTGATCGCCCAGGGACTGCAACAGGTCTTGCACTTCGACTCTCCGGTGAAGCCAAGCTTGTTTTATAGGCGCCTTCGCAAGTGCCCGCCCGGCCGCGGCGCAACAAACGTTTCGACAAGCTCAGGACTTGAACCTCAGCTCGCCACCGTTCAGGTTCAACCTCGCTCTCCAATGACGAAGGCCACCCACCGGATACCGATGGATGGCCCTAGCCTGGCAAGTGGTGGAGCTGGCGGGAATTGAACCCGCGTCCGCAAGCCTTTTTCGCACAGTTCTACATGTGTAGCCGTCTGATTGAGTCTCGCCTCCTGTATCGCGCAGTCGGCACGCTATACAAGACGCCAGTAACCTATTTTCTCGTTCCGTGCCAAGTTACCCGGCATCGAAACCAGCCTATGAAATTATCTTTGCAGCCGGGAGCCCTTAACTTGCGCTAAAGACCCCTTGCCCAGCCCATAGGCCTGCTGTTGCAAAGCTCACCGGCAATTAAGCGGCGAGTGCGAAACGTTCGTCGTTTGCAGTTAGTTTGTTTGAATCTGTTTTACGAGCACATTCAGCTCGACATGCCCTGCCACGCGTCCGAACCCACGTCGAAACCAGTGCAGCCCCAAGCCTTGTATTTTACGCCTGCTGCGAGTGATTTCAAGAGCGGCAACAGATCAAGCGGGGATTGGATGTGCGGCATGGGCCCCCCACAGCTGGGTGTCGGCGTTACTGCCGAGATAGCCGTAGGTGGCAGCCACCGTACCCATGCCGGCGGCCAGGCCCGCCACCACATCGCGCTCGTCATCCCCCACGTAGATGCAATGGGCCGGGGCCAGCCGAACTGCCGGGCCGCTTCCAGCAACGGCGCAGGATGGGGTTTTGCATGGGGCGTGCTGTCCCCGGCAATCACGGCCGAGGCCGTGGCAAACAAGCTCATGCGCTGCGTCAGCGGGTGGGTGAAGCGCATTGACTTGTTCGTGACCACGCCCCAGGCCAGGCCCTGGCCCAGCAATTGGGTGATGAGCTCGGCAATGCCCTGGAACACATAGGTTCGCTCCGTCATGCAGTTCTCGTAGTTGACGAAGAACTCCTCCCGAAGCGCCGCGATAGTCGGGATGCTCGGGCGTGATGCCGAAGGCCACTCCCAGCATGCCGCGGGCACCGGCGCCGGCCATGGGGCGGTAGCGCTCCAGCGGAAGGGACGGCAAGCCGCGGGAGATGCGCATCTTGTCCGCGGCCACGCCAAGGTCCGGCGCACTGTCGATCAGGGTGCCGTCCAGATCGAACAGCACCGCCGCGTATATCGCTGAACATCAGGCCCTCTTGCGTGGCGAACATGTAGTTCACGCTGGTGTCGCCCGACAGCCAATAGCGGCGCGTGAGCGGGTTGTATTCCATTCCCCGGGTGTGCACCAGTTCCAGCCCGGCGGCGCGGCAGTAGCGCGGCCAGTTCGCTCGGCCGGATGAACTTCAGGTATTCGTGCGTGCCGCGCGGCAGCAGCTTGAGCACGTACTCGGCGCCGACGATGGCAAACAGGAAGGACTTGGGATTGCGGTTGATGGTGGAGAAGAACACCCAGCCGCCCGGCTTGACCAGCTGGCTGCAGGCGCTGCACCACCGAAGCCGGGTCCGGCACGTGCTCGAGCATCTCCATGCACGTGACGGCGTCGAAGCTGCCGGGTTGCTCGGCGGCCAGCGCCTCGGCGCTGATCTCGCGGTACTCGACGTTGGGCGTGTTCGCCTCCAGGGCGTGCAGCTGCGCGACCTGCAGCGCCTTGGTCGGCCAGGTCGATGCCCAGCACCTGGGCGCCCTTGCGCGCCATCGAATCGGACAGGATGCCGCCGCCGCAGCCGACGTCCAGCACGCGCTTGCCGGCCAGCGGCAGGTGCGACTGGATCCATTCCAGCCGCAGCGGGTTGATCTGGTGCAGCGGCCGGAACTCGCTCTCTGGATCCCACCAGCGGTGGGCGAGCTCGGAAAATTTGGCCAGTTCGGCCGGGTCGGCGTTGACGGTGTCTCGGTCATGCCGCGATTCTGACGGGGATGAATGCGCGCCGTGATTCGGCGCGCATCGCATAAGAAAAAAGCCCCGCCGAGCGGGGCTTTTTTCAGACTTGCCGGAGGCGATTCAAGCGGTTGGCGCGGGTACCGACCACTTCGATTTCCACGCGACGGTTCTTGGCGCGGCCTTCGGAGGTCTTGTTGTCGGCAACAGGCTGCTTCTCGCCCTTGCCTTCGGTGTAGACGCGGTTCTTTTCGATGCCCTTGGACACCAGGTAAGCCTTCACGGCTTCGGCGCGGTGGACCGACAGCTTCTGGTTGTAGGCATCGGCGCCCACCGAGTCGGTATGGCCGACGGCGATGATCACTTCCAGGTTAATGTCCTTGACCTTGCCGACCAGGTCGTCGAGCTTGGCCTTGCCTTCGGGCTTGAGGACAGCCTTGTCGAAGTCGAAGAAGGCGTCGGCGGCGTAGGTCACCTTGGTGGCGGCCGGGGGAGCGGGCGGCGGGGGAGGCGGAGGAGCAACGGGCGCCGGAGCGACGATCACGGGAGCCGGGGCCGGAGCGGCGACGACCAGGGCGCCATCGCAGCCCTTGGCGGCGGTGGCAGGCGTCCAGTTGGAATCGCGCCAGCACAATTCGTTGGTGCCGTTCTTCCACGCCAGGTCGCCGGATCCGTTGACCCACTGGTCGATGCGCGTGCCACCGTCGGCTGCCGTAACGCGAGTTTGCGCACCTGCGGCGGTTGCCAGCGCAGCGACGGCAAACATCAGCGCCACTTTATTAAGTTTCTTCATGGTTCTCCTCTTGGGGAAAAAGCCGCAGCCGCGCTGCGTAAACACTACGTTTAAGGTGACCATCACCAAAAACGTCAAACTTATTGTGCCACACGTCCTTACACAATCAACGCATATGGCGTGTATGCCACGTAGGACAAAACCTCATTCACGGCGTTCTGTTGCAGGTTAGCGACATGGCCCCTTCAACGTAAAATCAAAGGCTTCGCGCCCGCGTTAGCCCCTTCCTCATGACCCAATTCGCCAAAGAAACCCTGCCCATCAGTCTTGAAGAGGAAATGCGGCGCAGCTACCTCGATTACGCCATGAGCGTGATCGTGGGCCGTGCGCTGCCCGATGCCCGCGACGGCCTCAAGCCGGTGCACCGCCGCGTGCTCTACGCGATGCACGAGCTCAATAACGACTGGAACCGCCCCTACAAGAAGTCGGCCCGTATCGTGGGCGACGTCATCGGTAAGTACCACCCGCACGGCGACCAGTCGGTCTATGACACCATCGTTCGCCTCGCGCAGGATTTCTCCATGCGCCACATGCTGGTGGACGGCCAGGGCAACTTCGGCTCGGTCGACGGCGACAACGCCGCGGCCATGCGCTACACCGAAATCCGGTTGTCGAAGATCGCGCATGAGATGCTGGCCGACATCGACAAGGAAACCGTCGACTTCGGCCCCAACTACGACGGCAGCGAGAAAGAGCCGCTGGTATTGCCCAGCAAGCTGCCCAATCTGCTGGTCAATGGCTCAGGCGGCATCGCGGTGGGCATGGCCACCAATATCCCGCCGCACAACCTCAACGAAGTGGTCGATGCGTGCCTGCACCTGCTGCGCAACCCCGAGGCCAGCATCGACGAGCTGATGGAGATCGTGCCCGCGCCCGACTTCCCCACCGCCGGCATCATCTATGGCATCAATGGCGTCAAGGAAGGCTATCGCACCGGCCGCGGCAAGGTGGTCATGCGCGCGAAATGCCACTTCGAGGACATCGACAAGGGCCAGCGCCAGGCGATCATCGTCGACGAGCTGCCCTATCAGGTGAACAAGAAGACGCTGCAGGAGCGCATGGCCGAGCTG
>CAVRNE010000036.1:0-121746 GCA_963722025.1 uncultured beta proteobacterium | reverse complement strand
TGATGACGCGCGCCAGGCGGCTCACCAGCAGTTCGGAGGCTTCGATTTCAGTCAGGCCTTCGACTTTCACCCGGCCCACATGCGGAAAGGTCACCTCTCCCGTGGAACTGACGATGAATCCCGGTACGCTGCTGATGCCCGTGGGATCCGCCTGCTGGCTGATCACCGCGCCGGCCAAGGGCAGCAACTCAGGGTGGTCGTACACCACGATGCTGATGATGTTGCTGGGGCCGATGGTGTAAGGCTTGGGTTCGGCGAACAGCTTGGCCACTTCGGGCGGTGTCTGGGTAGGCCGGTTTTGATACTGTGCTTGCACTAGGGCGGGCGTGATGGGCGTGACTACGCCCTGGGGCGGGTTGTCCGCGTCGGCAGGGACGGCCTGGCCCAGGGTGACGCTGGTGCGCATCTTCGGATCCGCATAGTCAAACCCTGGCGTAGTCACCACGGCGCAGCCGTGCACCAGCAATGTGCCGAGCACAGGCAGCACCACGCGGCGGGCGGCGGCCGCAAATTCACCTCTGAACATTTGTCCCCGTTCCTTATTTAGCTGTATAACTTTAGCTTATCGATGAGCTCAGCCGTAACACAGCGCGGTTGTTACGCTTGTTAGGGCAAACCAGTGTATTTATGCACGCATGGCGGGCTAGCGCGCTGCGTCGCGGATGCGACGGATGTTGTCTTCGAAGTAGACCAAGCCAGACCGGTCGGAATTGAATGTTTCATCGAGCGACGGCGCGGGCGGCATGATACCAAGACCGGTTAGCACTGGATTGCTTCCTCCCTCGCGCACCGTGGTTTCCACCCCGTGAGTGAATCGCGGCGTGCCCGTAACTTGTACATGCCACGCGGGGGCCATCTCGCGCCGGGGGCCGATGGGCACCGACAATTCGATGCGGGCCATGTTCCGGGTTGGGGAGTTTTCGAAGGCTGTTCGCCGGTAAAACACACCCACCGCGACATCACTGAACCACTGGCGCAGGCCCAGCTGGACGCCGCGGTCGTTACCGAAGAACTGGCCCGCGGTACCTTCCAGGAAAGTGCGAGTCGCGGTCACGTTGTAGCGGTAGCTGGCCAGCACCGGCGTTGCGCGCCGCGGACCGGGCGAATCGAAGGTGCCAAATTCGGAGTGGAGGATCGAGCCTGCCTGTGCGGTGACGCGGTGATGGCCGTCACCGGGTTCCCAGCGCACGCTGCCTAACACTCCGTCGTAGTGGCTACCGATCCGCCCCACGGTGGCCTGCGCGGTTACGCCGGCCAGGCCCCAGCGGCGGCTTTTGGCATCGTCGCCTGGTGCCAGCCATGCTTCCAGGGGAATGCGCAGCATCTGTGTGAAGGCCAGGCGCTCTGTTTCTGATTGGATGCGGCGATAGCCGAAGAGGCCGGCTCGCTCATAGTCGCTGCTGTTGGCTAGGGGGATGTTGTACCGCCATTCGACGAAAGCGCCGCTCCACAGTGGCAATTCGAGGCCCGCGTTGATACCGATCGAGTAGTCCAGCGCGCCCACTTCTGTACCAATGTTCGTTCGCAGTAACGGACTCAGGCGCACCCGCAGGGTTTGCCAGCTGGGTTGCAGCTTGCTCACTCGCCAAACGGCGCCTTGGTGCAAGGGCTCCAGCGCACCTGTGCCCGGCGTGGACAGCTCGCCTGCGGTGCAGGCGGCGGCCGCGTTGGCAATCCATTCGCGCAGGCAGTTGGCTTGGCCGGTTACGGCGACCAGCGGAACCTGGCGCTGCGTCAGGACCAGGCGATAGGCGACGGGGCCGTCGCCCAGGGTGCGAGCAATGGCCCCAAGCGCAGCGCCCACCGCGTCGGCGGAGTTCCAGTTGTAGCTGGCGTTGTTGGCACGCAAGGCGACCGAGCCATCGGGCATGACGCCGACCCAGATGTCTTCCAGCCCCTTGGCTTGCAGTTCGGAAGCTACCGCGTCCAGTTGTTCTGGTGTGGCTGCAACTGGAATGGGGGCGGGCGCGCCCAGGGGCGGTGGCACTGTTTCGGGAGCGACCGCCGGCGGGAGCACGCGGGCTTCGTAGACCGGCGCGGGGGGTTGCGTGGAGGAAGGCGGGGGCAGCGGTGCCTTCGCAGGAGTGCCGGGCAGGTCCGGCACCTTGTACAAGGGAATCGAGATTCCCGCCGTGAACCACGACTTCTGCGTCAGAGGCGTTTCCGTTAGCCGCTGGTTCGCGCCCACATAGGCGGTCCATCCTTCGGGTATCCACTCCTTGGGTGCGAACAGGCGCACGCCCGCCCAAGACTCGCCGTCGCTGTACTCGAGGTGTCCACGGATCCACGGCAGCGGCGTCCACGCTGCGGCGGCAAAGGGACCATCCAAGGGCGAGCGCGAGTTGTTGGGCCCTACGCTTTGCAAGGCCGGCGCTGACCTCGACGGGGCCTTCGTTGTACGTCAGTACACCGTAGTAGGTGCGAAAGTGGGTGGCGGCGCCGCCTATGTCCGTGGCGCCGGCGGCGATTCGAAAACGACCGGCCGCATCCAGGCCGATCCCGGCCTTTGCGGATGCGGACAGGTCGCGCACACCGCAATTTTGCGTAAAGCAGTTGCTGTGCAGATCGTTGGCAGCCAAGCGGCCGCTGATCTCCAGGTTGGGCAACAAGCCGAATCCCAACACGTAGTTGTGCCCGTTGGGGTTTTGCACGACGCCCGGGAGCTGGTTCTCGTAGCTCGCTTCAGCGCGCCCCCATCCCAGCAAGTGGGCGTTGGGCGTAATGCCCATGCCGGTATACCCGGCAGAGGTCATTGTTGTGTCAACAGCGAAGGCGGTGGAAAGGGGGGAGGCCGCAACGGCCAAAAGAAAACAGCGCAGAGAAATCATGGGAAACGGGATGTTACTTGAGCAGAAGGCCTCTTTTTGCTGATTTCTCCTGCAAGGGGTGAGATACTTGGCATTGATGAGCTGTTTACCGACAGTAACATCTTGTTATTCTTCACACCTTCTTCAACTCAACTGGAAATTCTCGAATCATGGGTAAAGCTTCACACGTCTTGCTGGCCGTCGCGGCTGCTGTAGTTTTGGGCGCTTGCGGTGGAGGTGGCGGCGGTGGTAATTCGCCCCTGGTCGCGGCGGCCGATACGACTGTGGGGGTGTCACCCACCATCACTGGTGCGGTGGTGAGCACGTCGTTCGCGTTCCCCTCGGGCGTTACTTCCTTCGGTACCACGTCGACCACCACGGTCGCGTTCAACGACACCTCCGCCACCCCGGCGTTCAGCATTTCGTCGGGCGGCAACACTGCCACCGGCACGACGACCTTCGGTTCGTGCATCTTCACGATCACCTCATCGACCTTCGACGCATCGTCGCCCTTGGCCGCAGGCAACACCATCACGGTCAAGCCCTGCAACATCACCGTCGACACCAGCGGTCAAGTCGCCGATGGCGCAACCGCGTCGCGCAGCGTGGCACTCGTCCTGGATGAGGCCGTATCGTCGGGAACCTTGATCCCCGTTGCAGTCAGCCCCAGTGGACAGGTCACGCTGAAGGGCGCGACCGTGGGCTCGATCACCGTGACGGCCGTCACCGGATCCTGATCACCGGCTTGACCGGTGGGTTCCTGCTGGCAAAAGCTGACGAGCCCGCCAAGTTGGCCCGCCCGATTGATTAAATGACAACGGCCGCTTTGAGCGCGGCCGTTGCATGTGAGGCTCTCTCATCGCATTCGCGACTTTCCCACTCCAGGTGGGACCCTTTCGGGGCGGCGCTACCTTTTTCACTCACAAGTACGGTAGATCTGTGGGCACTTTAGTCCGCCACAAGCAAGGGTTCAAGCTCATGGGCGCAGGTCAAGCCGAATCGCGCACGGCTGACCTACATCGCATAGTAGATATGTCCCCCTGAAAAGCACAGCCTTTGACCATGTTCAGCTCTCTCGGCACCGGGAAGATGGTGCCTTACCTTAATGGGGAGCAGACGCATGAACATCGGTTTGCCTGTTTGCGTGATTGCCGCCGCAACGCTTTTGCTGGGCTGCGGCGGAGGCGGGGGCGGAGGCGGTGAAGTTCAGCCGCCGCTCGCTGCCTCATCGACCGAAATCTTCCCGCTTGGCCAAGCTTGGCAAAACTACTTGACTGAGACCCAGAACAAAACGCCATTCAAGCTATTGGCGACTGTGAAAGGACAAGACATTCCTGGAACCGGAACCCTGACCACAGCTGTCGGTGCAGGTACGTACCAATTCAAGGGGACCATTCATTCCATCAGCATTCAAGATCGGGGAGTCACAAGAACAACGATGACAAGCTCATCCCTTTACTTCGATGGAACTACTCCGCTATTTTCTGTAACCCAAGCTTCAGGCTTTGAAATTTACTCTGCAATCAATGCACCCGTGACCATACCTCCAACGGGACGAGTCGGCGACAGCGGTGTTTTGTTCACTGCCACGGTCTATCGCGACAGTCCAACTGGCGCCAAGTACGGCTCGACAACTTATCGCTATTCGCTGGAAGCGGACACCGCTCGGACTGCGTTACTGGTCATCACGTCAAAATATGAAGGCGTACCTGCGCCAGTAGACGACAGCACAGTTGAGACCTACCGAATTGACACACAGGGGACCTTGCAGCGCGTTAGCGAGGTATACGCGTCCACCGCCCAGGACGCAGTCGTTACCATCACCTACTAGGGATGCATAGCCACTAAGGTGGTGCCGGAGGCCGGAATCGAACCGGCACGGGTTTTACCCCGGGGGATTTTGAGTCCCCTGCGTCTACCAATTTCACCACTCCGGCGGCGCGAGAAGCGAAGCCGGAAATTATGGCACAGTGAGGAATATGAACCCTCCTGGCATGAACTATCCAACCATCGAAGACGCCATCGGCAAGACGCCGCTGGCGGCACTGCAGCGCATCGGCGCGGCCGAAAACCGCGAGCGCGGCAATGTCATCCTGGGCAAGCTCGAGGGCAACAACCCGGCCGGGTCGGTGAAGGACCGGCCGGCGCTGTCGATGATCAAGCGCGCCGAGGAGCGCGGTGAGATCAAGCCCGGCGATACGCTGATCGAGGCCACCTCGGGCAACACCGGCATCGCGCTGGCCATGGCTGCCGCGATCAGGGGCTACCGCATGGTGCTCATCATGCCGGAGGACCTGTCCGTCGAGCGGGCGCAGACCATGAAGGCGTTCGGCGCCGAACTCGTGCTCACGCCCAAGAGCGGCGGCATGGAATACGCGCGCGACCTGGCCGAGAACATGCAAAAAGAGGGCAAGGGCCGCGTGCTGGACCAGTTCGCCAATGCCGACAACCCCCGCATCCACTACGAGACCACCGGCCCCGAGCTGTGGGACGACACCAAGGGCAAGATCACGCACTTCGTGAGTGCGATGGGAACCACGGGCACCATCACCGGCGTCTCGCGCTATCTCAAGGAAAAGAACCCGGCCATCCGCATCATCGGCGCGCAGCCCAGCGAAGGCTCGCGCATTCCCGGCATCCGCAAATGGCCGCAGGAATACCTGCCCAAGATCTACGACCCGAGCACGGTGGACGAACTGGTGTATGTGAGCCAGGAAGACGCCGAGGAGATGTGCCGGCGGCTGGCGCGCGAGGAAGGCATCTTCGGTGGCATCTCGGCGGCGGGCGCCTGCTGGGTCGCCCAGGAGATCGCCAAGACCGTGGAGAACGCGACCATCGTGTTCGTGGTGTGCGATCGCGGGGATCGGTATCTTTCGACGGGGGTGTTCCCGGCGTGACGTGGATCCCGGGTCAAGCCCGGGATGACAAAGCCGCGGATGACAAGTCAATGAATCAAGACTACAAATTTTGCCCCCAATGCGCGACGCCGCTGGAGCTGGTCGCACAGATGGAGGACGGCGGCGAGAAGCAGCGCCTGCGCTGCGTGGCCTGCGCCTGGACGCATTGGAACAACCCCACGCCGGTGCTGGCGGCGGTGATCCAGTACCAGGACCGTATCCTGCTCGCGCGCAACGCGGCCTGGACGCACAAGATGTACGCGCTGATCACGGGTTTCATGGAGGCCGGCGAAACGCCGCAGGCCGGCATCGCGCGCGAGATCAAGGAAGAGACCAACCTCGAGGCGAGCGAGCTCAACCTGATCGGCGTGTATGACTTCCAGCGCATGAACCAGGTCATCATCGCTTACCACGCGGTGGCGCACGGCGAAGTAAAACTCTCACCTGAACTGGTGGACTACAAGCTGTACGACTACGACGCGGTGAAATGCTGGCCGGCGGGCACGGGCTATGCGCTGGCCGACTGGCTGCGCGGCCGCGGGCACCAGCCGCAGTTCATCGAGTTTCCGACCAGGAGCCAGGCATGAACATCGACAAGGAAATCGACACGCGGGGGCTCAATTGCCCTTTGCCGATTCTCAAGGCCAAGAAGGCCCTGACCGACATGCAGACCGGCCAGCTGCTCAAGGTGGTGGCTACCGACGCGGGCTCGGTACGAGACTTCCAGGCCTTCGCCAAGCAGACCGGCAACGCATTGGTGGAGCAGCAGACCGTGGGCGCGGAGTTCATCCACGTGCTGCGCCGGCGCTAGCAGCGTCATGCCGGGCCTGACCCGGCATCCATGACTTCAACGCAGGATAGCGAGGCTCTTGAGGTATTCCTGGAAGCCGGGGCCCACTTCGGGGTGCTTGAGCGCAAAGTCGACGCTCGCTTCCATGAAGCCGTGCTTGCTGCCGCAGTCGTAGCGCTTGCCCTCGTACTGGTAGGCATGCACGCCTTCGGTGTCCATCAGCTTGGCGATGCCGTCGGTCAGCTGGATTTCGCCACCGGCGCCGCGTGCATTGTTGCGGATGTGCGCGAAGACGCTGGGAGTGAGGATGTAGCGGCCTGCCACGCCCATGCGGGAAGGCGCGGCTTCGGGCGAGGGCTTCTCGACCATCTTGTTGACCTTGATGAGCCGCTCGCCCGCCGGCTCGCCGGCGACGATGCCGTAACGCTTGACGTGATCGACCGGCACTTCCTGCACGGCCAACAAGGATGTCGGCACTCGCCGGAACACTTCGACCATTTGCGCCAGCACCGAGTCACCACCCTGCGGCCCGGACATCAAGTCGTCGGCCAGCAGCACGGCGAAGGGCTCGTCGCCTACCAGCGGCTGGGCGCACAGCACGGCGTGCCCCAGGCCCAGCGAACGCGGCTGCCGCACATACGAGCAGTCCATGTCTTGGGGTGAAAGCGATCGCACCAGCGCCAGCAGCTCGTGCTTGTGGGTGGCCTCCAGCTCGCTTTCCAGCTCGTAGGCCGTGTCGAAATGGTCCTCGATGGCGCGCTTGTTGCGGCCCGTCACGAAGATCATGTGCCGGATGCCGGCCGCATAGGCCTCTTCGACGGCGTACTGGATGAGGGGCTTGTCCACGATGGGCAGCATTTCCTTGGGCTGCGCCTTGGTGGCAGGGAGAAACCGGGTGCCGAGACCCGCGACGGGGAAGACTGCCTTGCGAATTTCTGTGATTTTATTCATGGACTGATAGGATATTTACCGCTAAAGTTCGCCCCACTCCAGGGGGCTTAGCAAGGGCTGAGCCCTGAGTATCAGTCTGAATTTCAGCGATTTTTGTAAGACAAGGACGCATACGCCGGTGCGGCGGCCTTGCCCCGCAAGAAGGGCTGTCATGCCGGACCTGATCCGGCATCCACGTTGGCCCGGGATGACATCCTAGAGCCGCTTCAACTGCTCCTGGATTTTCGCGAGCGTGGCCGTGAAGTCGGCGATGCGCTTGCGCTCCTGCTCGATCACCGCGGGCGGGGCCTTGGCCACGAAGGCCTGGTTGGAGAGCTTGCCGTTGGCCTTCGCCACCTCGCCCTCCAGCCGCGCCGCTTCCTTGCCCAGGCGCGCCTTCTCGGCGGCCACGTCGATCTCCATGTACAAGCACAGGTGCGCGTCGCCGACCATGGCCACCGGTGCGGCTTGTGCGGCTGGGCCCAGGCAGCTTCGTCGTCGAACACCTTCACTTCGCTCAGCTTGGCCAGCGCCTGCAGCACGGGCGCTGCCTGGCGCATGAAGGCGGCGTCGCCCGCCACATAGGCGGGAAGCCTGGTGCTCGGCGACACGTTCATCTCGCCGCGCAGGTTGCGGCAGGCATCCACCACGGCCTTGAGCTTCGCGACATAGGCTTCGGCTTCGGGCCGGATCGCGGCGCTGTTGGTGGCGGGGTAGGGCGCCACGCTGATCGAATCGCCGCTCTTGCCGGCCACCGGGGCCACCTTCTGCCAGAGTTCTTCGGTGATGAAGGGAATGATGGGGTGCGCCAGGCGCAGGATGGCTTCCAGTACGCGGATCAGCGTGCGGCGGGTGCCGCGCTGCTGCGCTGCATCGCCGGTCTGGATCTGCACCTTGGCGATCTCCAGGTACCAGTCGCAGAACTCGTCCCAGATGAACTGGTAGATCGTGTTGGCCGCGTTGTCCAGGCGGTACTCGGCGAAGCCCTTGGCAACGTCGGCTTCCGCGCGCTGCAGCTTGGAGACGATCCAGTGGTCGGCCTCGGTGAGCGAGGCATCCTGTTCGGCCAGATCCTGGCCTTCGCAATTCATCAGCACGAAGCGGGTCGCGTTCCAGAGCTTGTTGCAGAAGTTGCGGTAGCCCTCGCAGCGCTTGGCGTCGAAGTTGATGTTGCGGCCCAGCGTCGCCAGCGAGGCGAAGGTGAAGCGCAGGGCGTCGGCGCCGAAGGCGGGGATGCCCTCGGGAAACTCCTTCTCGGTGTTCTTGCGCACCGTGGGCGCGGTTTCGGGCTTGCGCAGGCCGGTGGTGCGCTTGTCCAGCAGCGGAGCGAGCGCGATGCCGTCGATCAGGTCCACCGGGTCGAGCACGTTGCCTTCGGACTTGCTCATCTTCTTGCCGTGCGAATCGCGCACCAGGCCGTGGATGTACACGTGGCGGAACGGCACCTGGCCGGTGAAGTGCGTGGTCATCATGATCATCCGGGCGACCCAGAAGAAGATGATGTCGTAGCCCGTGACCAGCACCGACGAGGGCAGGTACAGGTCCATGTCCTTGGTCTTCGCGGGCCAGCCCAGCGTGGAGAAGGGCACCAGGGCCGACGAGTACCAGGTGTCCAGCACGTCGGGGTCGCGCGTGAGCGTCTTGCCCGGCGCCTGGGCCTGCGCCTGTGCCTCGCTTTGCGCCACGTAGACGTTGCCGTCCTCGTCGTACCAGGCGGGGATCTGGTGGCCCCACCACAGCTGGCGCGAGATGCACCAGTCCTGGATGTTGTTCATCCACTGGTTGTAGGTGTTGACCCAGTTCTCGGGCCAGAAGCTCACCGCGCCCGACTCCACCGCGTCGATGGCCTTTTGCGCGATCGACTTGCCGGTGGGATCCTTGTCGCTGACCTTGCTCATGGCCACGAACCATTGGTCGGTGAGCATGGGCTCGACGATCTGGCCGGTGCGCGCGCAGCGCGGCACCATCAGCTTGTGCTTGCGGGTTTCCTTGAGCAGGCCCTGCGCTTGCAGGTCGGCCACGACCTGCTTGCGCGCCACGAAGCGATCCAGGCCGCGATATTTCTCGGGCGCGTTGTCGTTGATCTTGGCATCGAGCGTGAGCACGCCGATCATCGGCAAGCCGTGGCGCTGGCCCACGGCGTAGTCGTTGGGGTCGTGCGCGGGCGTGACCTTCACGACGCCGGTGCCGAATTCCTTGTCCACGTACTCGTCGGCGATGATCGGGATGTCGCGGTCGCACAGCGGCAGCCGCACCTTCTGGCCCACCAGGTGCTTGTAGCGCTCGTCTTCGGGATGGACCATCACGGCCACGTCGCCCAGCATGGTTTCCGGGCGGGTCGTCGCGACGGTGAGCGCGCCGCTGCCGTCGGCCAGCGGGTAGTCGATGTGCCAGAGGAAGCCGTCCTCTTCTTCGCTTTCGACTTCCAGGTCGCTCACGGCGGTCTTGAGTTCCGGGTCCCAGTTCACCAGGCGCTTGCCGCGGTAGATCAGGCCCTGCTCGTAGAGCTGCACGAAAGTCTGCGTGACCACGTGCGACAAGTCCTCGTCCATCGTGAAGTACTCGTGCGACCAGTCCACGCTGTCGCCCATGCGGCGCATCTGGGTGGTGATGGTGTCGCCCGACTTTTCCTTCCACTCCCAGACCTTGGCGACGAAGTTCTTGCGGCCCAGGTCGTGGCGCGACTGGCCTTGCTCCTGCAGCTGGCGCTCCACCACGATCTGCGTGGCGATGCCGGCATGGTCGGTGCCCGGCACCCACAGCGTATTGAAGCCGCGCATGCGGTGATAGCGCGCCAGGCTGTCCATGATGGTCTGGTTGAACGCGTGACCCATGTGCAGCGTGCCCGTGACATTGGGCGGCGGCAGCTGGATGGAGAAGGCGGGTTCGCCCTCCTTGGGCTCGCCGGTGCCGCGCCAGCCGGCACGCGCGTAGCCGCGCTCCTCCCACAGGGGACCCCACTGCGCCTCGATGGCGGCGGGTTCAAAAGACTTGGACAGGCTGTTCAGCCCAGGTTGTTGCGGCGTATCGCTCATAAATCTAATTGGGGTCAGATTCCAATTTTTAATTGGAATCTGACCCCGAATTCGTGTTGGGTGGGATGCCCGATTTTACTTGGGCGCCTCGCGCGCTGCCTCCACGCATTCCTTGAGCACCCTGGCATCGCCCACCTGGTTGGCCAGCAGAAGGATCAGCCGGGCGTTGAGAAGCTGCGATTGCTCCTGCGTCAGGCCGGCGTGCGCGTCGAGCAGCAGCTCGTAGAAGCCGTCCGCATCCTGGAAGTTCAGTGTTGTCTTCATGCTTCCTCCTGCCCGGTCTGCGTCACGCCCAAGGCCTTTCTCACCGCGTGAACCAGGTCCGCATCCACGGTTTCGCCCGTGGCTGCCACGTAGCTGTCGGGCCGGATCAGCGCCCAGGCATGGCCGAACACATGGCAGGCGCCTTGCAGATGAGCCTTGGGGTCGCGCACATATTCCACGGCGGCGGCCGCCTCGTCCGGTCCCAGCACCTGAACGCAGCGCAGCGGCGCGCTTTCCGCCAAGGCCCGCAGCCGCTGCAGGCTGCCGCCGTTCGTGTCGCCGAACAGCAGCAGGAGCAAGCCGCCGTCGGCCCACCGCAGCAGGTCGTTCACGGTGCCCTTGGAGCCGTCGGGCCACTCGAACGACACGTTCTGCACCGGCTGGCCGCCAGTCGTCTCGCAGGCACTGGAATTTGTGTAAGGGTTGGCGACGGCCATGCGGCCGGTGTTGACCAGCTGGCGCGCGAACACATATTGCCGCGCCAGGCCCAGGGCCGCATCGCGAAAGACCTTCTCCATGCCCTCGGCCGGCCGCAGGAAGCGGGCGGTGCGGTTGGTCACCTTCACGTTCTGTCGGGCGGCCTCGTGCCGTTCTTCGTGATAACTGTCCAGCAGCGCGGGGGCGGCGCGGCCCTTCAACACGGCGGCCAGCTTCCAGGCGAGGTTGTCGGCGTCGGCAATGCCGGTGTTGCCGCCGCGCGCGCCGAAGGGGCTGACCACCTTGGCCGCGTCGCCCATGAAGAACACCCGGCCGTGGCGCATGCGGTCCACGCATTCGCTTCGGTAGGCGTAGGGGCCGACCCAGACGATCTCGAGCCTCGCAGTCCGCCCCGAACTGCCGCGCCAGCCGCTCGCGCACCACGTCTTCGCGGCTGACCTGTTCGGGGTCGGCGTTGGGCGCCATCTGGTAGTCGATGCGCCAGACGTTGTCGCCCATCAGGTGCTGCCAGACGGCGCGGTTCTCGTTGAAGGGCGCCTCCACCCAGGTGTGGCGCTCCACCGGCGGGTGCTTGGTGAAGCGCACGTCGGCGATGCACCAGCGGTCGTCGCCCTTCTTCGCCGTGACCGAGGCGCCGACCCAGTCGCGGAACGGGCTGTGCGATCCGGTGGCGTCGATCACGTGGTCGGCGCGCATGCGGTATTCGCCGGCAGGCGTGGCGACGGTCAGCGTGGCGCATTCGTTGTTCTGCTCGAAGGCGGTGACGCGGTTGCTCCAGCGCAACTCCACGTGGCCGAGTTGCTGGATGCGCTCGACCAGGTAGCCTTCTATGTAGAACTGCTGGATGTTGATGAAGGGCGGCTGGCTGGAGAGGTTGTAGGCGCTCTGCTGGCGCAGGTCGAACGAGTACACCTCGTCCTTGCCGGCGAAGGTACGGCCCACGCTCCACTGGATGCCCTTGGTGGCGATGCGGTCGTAGATGCCGAGGCGCTGGAAGATCTCCAGCGACTTCTGCGTGTAGCAGATGCCGCGCGACGAGGCGCCCTTGACGCCCACGGTGTTGTCCTCGTCCAGCAGGACAGCGGGCACGCCGTAGCGCGCCAGGGAACAGGCGAGCGTCAGGCCGGCCAGGCCACCGCCAACGATGACGATGGGGTGATGGCTGACTTCGCCGGACGCGGATTTCGGGCGGTTCGACGAACGGGTATTCGGGCAGGACGTAACCGCTGCCCTGGGTGAATTCGTAGCCGTTGCTGAAAGTGGTTTGCTCATAGCTCGCGGCCATGATTGCTCCTTGTTATCGCCTGTCATCCCGGGCTTGAGTCCCGGCGCGCCCATGGACGGTCAGCCGGCAGCATCCTATTTCTTGCCGCCAACTTCCGGGCGGTCATTTTTTTGCGGCTTGAGCGGCTCGGCGGCTTTCCCGGCAGCACGATCCTTGCGCCACTGCTCCTTGCGGGCGGTCCATTCGGCCAGGCGGGCATGCGCCGTCTTGCTCTCCTCCAGCATCTGGAACTCATCGGCCAGCTGGGCCGTCAGTTCCAGCCGCACGCCGTTGGGGTCGAAGAAATAGATGCTGTGGAAGATGTGGTGATCGGTAATGCCGAGCACTTCGACGCCGTGGGCTTCCAGCCGGGCCTTCATGTCCCGCAGCGCCTGCTGGGAATCCACCCGGAAAGAGATGTGGTTGACCCACAGCGGGGTGTTGGGCGACGGCTGGGCGGCTTCGTCATTGCCCAGGTCGAAGAAGGCGATGAACGAGCCATCCTGCAAGCGGAAGAAGAAATGCGTGTACGGGCAGTACTCGCCTGTGCTGGGAACGTAGTCGCTCTGGATGATGTGGTAGAGCGGCAGGCCCAGGATGTCCTCGTAGAAATGCCGCGTTTCCTCCGCATCCTTGGCCCGCCAGGCGAAGTGATGCAGCTGATGGATGGGCGGCGGCGCCGGAAGTGCGGCGTCTTTCATAACGGCGGCCATGAGCTCTCCTTGTGATTTACTAATGCGTAATGCATTTACTATACCGTAATCGCATCGCGAGACCAATTGCGCCTGCACGGCAGATTCGCATAGACTATTGAATCATGGCTTGTCAATAGTCATAGCTCAATTCATTCGATTGAGCCACGCAATTGGACGACCCGGCCAACGAGGACTAGTCTGACTCCTGTCTTTGAGCTTCGTGTTCAAGGCGAGCTATCGTTTTCATCAACCCACTAGGAGATTTCCCATGGCAGCACTCAAAGGCTCCAAGACGGAAGAGAACCTGAAGGCCGCGTTCGCCGGCGAATCCCAGGCCAACCGCCGCTACCTGTACTTCGCGGACAAGGCCGACGTGGAAGGCCAGAACGACGTGGCAGCGCTGTTCCGCTCCACGGCCGAAGGCGAAACGGGCCATGCGCACGGCCACCTGGAATGGCTTGAGCAGTGCGGCGACCCGGCCACCGGCCTGCCGTTCGGCGCGACCCGCGACAACCTCAAGTCCGCCGTCGCCGGCGAGACCCACGAGTACACCGACATGTACCCGGGCATGGCCAAGACCGCGCGCGAGGAAGGTCACGACGAAGTGGCCGACTGGTTCGAGACCCTGGCCAAGGCCGAGCGCTCGCACGCCAACCGCTACACCAAGGCGCTGAACGAACTGGTGGATTGACTCCCATGACAGCACCCCGTGAAGGCAACCTGGAAGCGCCGACTCGGCACCCGATCGACTGGAAGAACCCCCAGTTCTACGACGAGGAAGCCGCCTTCACGGAGCTGGAGCGGATCTTCGACATCTGCCACGGCTGCCGCCGCTGCGTCAGCCTGTGCGCCTCCTTCCCGACGCTGTTCGACCTGATCGACGAAGGCAAGACCGGCGAGGTCGATGGCGTCGACAAGAAGGACTACTGGAAGGTGGTCGACCAGTGCTACCAGTGCGACCTGTGCTACATGACCAAGTGCCCCTACGTTCCGCCGCACGAGTGGAACGTGGACTATCCGCACACCATGCTGCGCGCCAAGGCCATCAAGTTCAAGAAGGGCAACGTCACCTTCGGCGAGAAATTCCTGTCCTCTACCGACGTGCACGGCCAGCTCGCCGGCATTCCGATCGTGGTGCAGGTGGTCAACGCCGTGAACCAGACCAAGCCGGCGCGCGCGGCCATGGAGAACGTGCTGAACGTGGACCGCAATGCCTGGCTGCCGGCCCTGGCCACGCGCAAGTTCCGTTCGGCCGCGCCGAAGTCCAAGGACTTCGCGGTCAAGGACGGCGTGAAGACGCCGGGCAAGGTGGCGATCTTCTCCACCTGCTTCATCAACTACAACGAGCCGGGCATCGGCTTGGACCTGCTGAAAGTGCTGGCCCACAACGAAGTGCCGTACGTCCTGGTGAGCAAGGAAAAGTGCTGCGGCATGCCCAAGCTGGAGCTGGGTGACCTGGACTCGGTGAATGCGAGCAAGGAAGCCAACATTCCGGTGCTGGCCGAATATGCGAAGCGCGGTTTCGCCATCCTGTCGGCCGTGCCCAGCTGCACCCTGATGTTCAAGCAGGAGCTGCCGCTGATGTACCCCGACGACGCCGACGTCCAGGCCGTCAAGGAAGCCATGTGGGACCCGTTCGAGTACCTGATGGCGCGCAAGCGGGATGGCCTGCTCAAGACCGATTTCAGCCAGCCGCTGGGCAAGGTCAGCTACCACGTTCCCTGCCACTCGCGTGTGCAGAACATCGGCAAGAAGACCGAGGAGATGCTCAAGATGGTCCCCGGCACTTATCTGCAGACCATCGAGCGCTGCTCGGGCCACGCGGGCACTTACGGCGTGAAGAAACCCACGCACGAGATCGCCATGAAGATCGGCAAGCCGCTGTTCAAGCGCATGGCCGAGCATCCCGAGGGCGGCCAGCCCGACTACATCAGTTCCGACTGCCAGCTGGGCGGCCACCACATCAACCAGGGGTTCGAGCGCAACTCGCTGGGCACGCCCAAGCTGGAGCATCCGCTCAGCCTCGTCAGAATGGCCTATGGCCTGAAATAGCGGCTGTCATTGCGGGCTTGACCCGCAATCCATGTTGGCGTGCCCACGTGGATGCCGGATCAAGTCCGGCATGACAGCCAGGAGACAAAAAATGCAACTCACCGGAAAAATCACCCGCGACAGCCTCATGACGCTGGAGGCGTACAGCAAGTACCGCAAGGCGCACAAGGCCGACGTCATCGCTCACCGCAAGCTGCGCAGCGTGCCGCTGGGCGAGCACATCACGCTGCAGTTCGAGAGCGAGACCAGCGTCCGCTACCAGATCCAGGAGATGCTGCGCATCGAGAAGATCTTCGAGGAGGAGGGCATCGAGCAGGAGATCGAGGTCTACGCGCCGCTGATGCCCGATGGCAGCAACTGGAAGGCCACGATGATGATCGAGTACCCCGACGTCAACGAACGCAAGCGCGAACTGGCGCGGCTGATCGGCGTGGAAGACCAGATGTTCGTCGAGGTCGAAGGCCACGAGCGGGTCTATGCGATCGCCGACGAGGACCTGGACCGCGAAACCGACGAGAAGACCTCGGCCGTGCACTTCGTGCGTTTCGAGTTCACGCCGGCAGATGGTGTCGGCGATCAAGGCCGGCGCCAGCGTCAAGCTGGGCTGCGACCACCGCAACTATCCGGCGCACACGACGATCATCGCCCCGGAGACTCTGGCCTCGCTGGCCGGCGACCTCAGGTAGGCAGCCCTGTCAAGAGTGGCCCAGGCCCGTGCGCTCAGTGCGGCGCGAACAGGTCGACGCGGTCGGTGATGACCCCGTCGGTGCCCAGGTCGGCCAGCCTCTTCGACCGCCCATTCATCGTTGGGCGTGTAGCTCAGGCACCGGAAGCCGGCGCTCTTCGCCTGCGTCACCGAGCTCGTATCCCAGAGCGCATGGTTGCAGACGATGGCCGCGCAGTCCAGCGAGAGTGCGGTCTCCAGCCAGCCTGTCCACAAGGTGTCCAGCAGCAGCCCGCGCGGCAAGTGGGGCGCAGCGCCTTGGGCACCTTCCAGCGCCTCGGGGCGGAACGAGGTCAGCAGCGGCGGCACCTGCGCGCCCGCCCACAGGCGTGCAGCCTCGGCGGCCACTACCTCTCCCGTGCGCTGCTCGAGCCCCGGCGTGGGCTTGATCTCGATGTTCAGGAAGTAATCGTTGCGCAGGCAAAAGCGCGCGATGTTGTCCAGCGTGGGCAGCGGCTCACCGGCGTAGGCGCGCGAATGCCAGCTGCCGGCATCGAGTCGCGCGAGCGCGCTCCACGGCTGGTCGCCGGCGACGCCCGTGCCATTGGTCGTGCGCTCCAAGGTGGCGTCGTGCAACAGGAAGGGCACGCCATCGGCCGAGAGCTTCACGTCGCACTCGAACATGCGATAGCCATGCTGCGCGCCCAGCCGGAACGCGGCCAGCGTGTTCTCGGGCGCCAGCTTGCCGGCGCCGCGGTGCGCGATCCAGCGCGGATACGGCCAGGGCTGCCATGCTCACTGCGATCAGACGCGCTTGCCCGTGGAGGCGTCGAACCAGTGCAGCCGGTCTTCGCGCGCAGCCACGTGGATGATCGAGTCGGGCGCGGGCACGGCCTGGTTTTCCTCGCTGCGCACGATGACCTGCTCGTCGCCCAGCCGGCCGTAGATCAGCCGCTCGGCGCCCAGCAGCTCGGTGGTCTCCACCCGCAGCGGCCAACCGCTGGGGCCGATGTCGAGGTGCTCGGGGCGGATGCCCATGATGGTTCCGGCGCGGCCGCCGGGAGCGTTCTTCAGCAGGTTCATCGGCGGCGAGCCGATGAAGCTGGCGACGAAGGTGGATGCGGGACGGTGATACACCTCCTCGGGCGTGCCGAACTGCTCCATGACGCCTGCGTTCATGACGATCATGCGCTGCGCCAGGGTCATCGCCTCGACCTGGTCGTGAGTGACGAACAGCGATGTGATGCCCAGCTCGCGATGCAGCTTCTGGATCTCGATGCGGGTCTGCGCGCGCAGCTTGGCGTCCAGGTTGGACAGCGGCTCGTCGAACAGGAACACCTGGGGCTGGCGCACGATGGCCCGGCCCATGGCCACGCGCTGGCGCTGGCCGCCGGACAGCTGGCGCGGCTTGCGGTCCAGCAGGTGGCCGAGCTCGAGGATGCCCGCGGCCTTGTCGACGCGGGTCTTGATCTCGCCAAGCGGCACCTTCTTGATCTTCAGGCCGTAGGCCATGTTGTCGAACACGCTCATGTGCGGATAGAGCGCGTAGTTCTGGAACACCATGGCGATGTCGCGTTCGGCCGGCTCGAGGTTGTTGACCACGCGGTCGCCGATCGATATTTCGCCGTCGGAGATGACTTCCAGTCCCGCGACCATGCGCAGGAGCGTGGACTTGCCGCAGCCGGACGGCCCGACGATGACGATGAATTCGCGGTCCGCGATCTCGGCGTTGACGCCGTGAATGACTTGCAGCTGGTGCTTGCCGGTGCCGTAGCGCTTGACGACGTTTCTGAGGGAAATGGATGCCATGTTGTTCTTACTTCTCCGTGTCCACCAGGCCCTTGACGAACCATTTCTGCATGAGGATGACCACGAGGGCCGGCGGCAGCATCGCGAGGATCGCGGTGGCCATGACCACGTTCCATTCGTTGGCCGCATCGCCGCCGGCGATCATGCGCTTGATGCCGATCACCACGGGGTACATGTCTTCGCTCGTGGTGGCAAGCAGCGGCCAGAGGTACTGGTTCCAGCCGTAGATGAACTGGATCACGAACAGGGCCGCGATCGACGTCTTCGACAAGGGCAGCAGGATGTCCTTGAAGAACCTCATCGGCCCGGCGCCGTCCACGCGCGCCGCCTCCACGAGTTCGTCGGGCACCGTGAGGAAGAACTGGCGGAACAGGAAGGTGGCCGTTGCCGAGGCGATCAGCGGCACGGTGAGTCCCGCATAGGTATTGAGCATCCCCAGGTCGGAGACCACCTTGTAGGTCGGCATGATGCGCACTTCCACGGGCAGCATCAGCGTGATGAATATCGCCCAGAAGAACAGGTTCTTCAGCGGGAAGCGGAAGTACACGATGGCGAAGGCGGAAAGCAGCGAGATCGCGATCTTGCCGATGGTGATGACCAGCGCCGACACGAGGCTCACCCACATCATGCGGGCCGCCGGAGCGGTGGAGCCGGGGCCGGCTGCCGCCGCCGAACAGCGCCGTCTTGTAGGTTTCCACCAGGTTGCCGCCGGGCAGGAGGGGCATCGGCACCTGCAGGATGTCCTGGGCCGTGTGGGTGGACGCCACGAATGCAAGGTAGAGCGGAAACGCGACGATCAGCAGCCCGAGCACCATCACCAGGTGGCTCAGCACGCGCAGGAAGAGATTGCGCTCGACCATCAGTACTGGACCTTCTTTTCGACGTAGCGGAACTGGATGAACGTCAGGACGATGACGATGGCCATCAGCACCACCGACTGGGCGGCCGAGCCGCCCAGGTCGCCGTTCTTGAAGCCGTCGTTGTAGACCTTGTAGACGAGGATCATCGTGTCCTGGCCAGGCCCGCCCTGGGTCGTGGCATCGATGATGCCGAAGGTGTTGAAGAAGGCGTACACGATGTTGATCACGAGCAGGAAAAAGGTGGTCGGCGACAGCAACGGGAACTGGATGCTCCAGAACCGCCGCCAGGGCCCGGCCCCATCGATGGCCGCCGCCTCGATCAGGCTCTTGGGAATGGACTGAAGCCCGGCCAGGAAGAACAGGAAGTTGTAGGAGATCTGGTTCCACACGGCAGCCATCACGATCAGCGCCACCGCATGATCGGAATTGAGCATGTAGTTCCAGTCCAATCCCAGGCGGCCCAGGCCGTACGCCACGATGCCAAGCGTCGGCGAGAACATGAACAGCCACAGGACGCCCGCGACGGCCGGCGCGACGGCGTACGGCACGATCAGGAAGGTCTTGTAGAACATCGCGCCGCGGATGATGCGGTCGGCGAACACCGCCAGCGCCAGCGACACACCGATGCCGACGGCGGCGACCAGGAAGGAGAAGAAGGCGGTGATCTTGAACGACTCGAGGTAGGCCGTTTCAGAGAACAGCGTCCTGAAATTGTCCATGCCCACCCATTCGGTGGAGATGCCGAAGGTGTCCTGCAACTGGAACGACTGCAGCAACGCCTGCCCCGCCGGCCAGAAGAAAAAGATGACGATGATCGCCACCTGAGGGGCGAGCAGCGCCCAGGGCAGCCACGCGGATTGAAAGAGGACGCGTTTTTCCATCAGGATTCATTGTCGCGTAAAAGGCGGACCCTCCCGCGCTTTCCGAGGGAGGGTCCTGAAGTGGTGCCGTCGATGCGGCGCCTCTGTCGTCATGGTCCGAGGACTTGTTTGCCTTCTGGAAGCGATCGAGCTGCTCGTTGCCACGCTGGACGGCGGCGTCCAGTGCTTCCTTGGCCGACTTCTTGCCGGTCCAGATCTGCTCGGTTTCCTCGTCGATGATGGTGCGAATCTGGTTGTGGTTGCCAAGGCGGATGCCGCGCGACTTGTCGGTCGTCTTGCGGATCATCTGCGTCACGGCCACATCGGTGCCCGGCTTTTCCTTGTAGAACCCGGACTTGTCGGTCAGCTCGTAAGAGGCCATCGTGACGGGCAGGTAGCCGGTGCGCTTGTGGCTGGCCGACTGGACATCGGGCTTGGACAGATAGTTGAAGAACGCGGCAACGCCCTTGTACACCTCGGGCTTCTTGCCGTTCATCACCCACAGGCTCGCGCCACCGATCACGGTGTTCTGCGGCGCGCCCTGCACGTCGGGGTAGTAGGGCAGGGTCGAGATGCCATAGGCGAACTTGGCTTCCTTGGCGACGCGCGAATACAGCCCCGAGGAGCCGGTCATCATCGCGCACTCGCCTGACGGGAAGACGACGTCGGCCTTGTTGTCGCGGCCCTTGTAGACGAAGAGGCCCTGCTTGGCCATGTTGGACAGGTTCTCGAAGTGGCGCACGTGCAGCGGCGAGTTGATGGCAAGCCGCGCGGTCGGGCCGCCAAAGCCGTTGTTCTGCGTGGCGAACAGCACGTTGTGCCAGGTCGAGAAGCTCTCGAGCTGGGTCCAGCTGATCCAGCTCGTGGTGAACGGGCACTTGTGGCCGCTTGCCTTCAGCTTGCGCCGCGGCGAGCACCACCTCGGGCCAGGTCTTGGGGGCCTTCTCGGGGTCGAGGCCGGCGGCCTTGAAGGCGTCCTTGTTGTAGTAGAAGACCGTGGTGGAGCTGTTGAGCGGGAAGCTCAACATCTGGCCGTTCGGGGCGGTGTAGTAGCCGGCCACGGCCGGGACGTAGCGCCTTGGCGTCGAACTTCGCGCCGCCCATGGTCATCACTTCGCCGACAGGCTTGACCGCGCCCTTGGCAGCCATCATCGTCGCCGTGCCCACTTCATAGACCTGCAGGATGTCCGGTGCATTGCCGGCGCGATAGGCAGCCATCGCGGCGGTGAAGGCCTCGCCGTAGGTTCCCTTGTAGGTAGGGACGACCACGTAGTCCTTTTGGCTTGCGTTGAAATCCTTGGCGAGATCGTTGACCCATTCGCCCAGCGGTCCGCTCATGGCGTGCCACCACTGGATTTGCGTCTGGGCCTGGGCGGGAAGGGCGAAAGCCGCCAGCGCGAGGGCCGCGGCGGAAAGTTGCAGTTTCATGAAAGCTCCTGGATGAGAGACAACCTTTTTTGAAGGTTACGGACTGTTTGTGACAGGGCGATTTAACCGACCGCCCGGTTGGCTCACAAGCGGGGTTTCCATAAGAGACGGGGGGCTTGCTGCACTGCGGTAACATCTCCCTTCAGCCGCGTTGCATTCGTTTGGCTGAAAACTAGGGCTCCACGCTTGCCGGCGGGCACTGACACCAGATGAACGCACCCAACACCATCACCCAACTCGTCGCCGCCGTCGATGGCGATGCGCCGCGCCTGCGCGAGATTCCCTACAACTACACGTCGTTTTCGGACCGCGAAATCGCGATCAGGTTGTTGGGCTCACGTTCGTGGGAGGTATTGAATCGGCTGCGCGAGGAGCGCCGCACCGGCCGCTCGGCCCGCATGCTCTACGAAGTGCTGGGCGACATCTGGGTGGTGCAGCGCAATCCCTATCTGCAGGACGACCTGCTGGACAATCCCAAGCGTCGCCGCCTGCTGGTGGAAGCCCTGCATCACCGCCTGGCCGAGGTGGGCAAGCGCCGCACTCCCGATACCGACCCTGAGCGCGATGCCCTGGTGGGCGAACTGCTCCAGGCCGCGGGGCGCGCCGTACAGGCTTTCGACGACAGCTTCCGCGAGATGGCTGATTTGAGGCGCCAGACGCAGCGCGCCCTGGGCCGCCTCACCGCCAAGGACAACATCAAGTTCGACGGGCTGTCGCGTGTCTCGCACGTGACAGATGCCACCGACTGGCGCGTCGAGTACCCGTTCGTGGTGCTCACCCCGGACACCGAGGCCGAGATGGCGGGCCTGGTCAAGGGCTGCATCGACCTGGGCCTGACCATCATTCCTCGCGGCGGCGGCACCGGCTACACCGGCGGCGCCGTCCCGCTGACCTGGAAGAGCGCGGTGATCAACACCGAGAAGCTCGAAGCCATGACCGAGGTCGAGTTCGTCGCGGTCCCCGGCCATGCGCGAGCCGTTGCCGACCATCTGGACCGAAGCCGGCGTGGTGACCCAGCGCGTTGCCGACGCCGCGGAGCGCGCGGGCTTCGTCTTCGCCGTGGACCCGACTTCGGCGGAAGCCTCCTGCATCGGCGGCAACATCGCCATGAACGCCGGCGGCAAGAAGGCCGTGCTGTGGGGCACGGCCCTGGACAACCTGGTGTCCTGGCGCATGGTGACGCCGCAGGCGCAGTGGCTGGAAGTCACGCGGCTGGACCACAACCTGGGCAAGATCCACGACGCCGACGTGGCGACTTTCGAGCTCAAGTATTTCCAGGCCGACGGCAAGACGCCCGTGCGCACCGAACAGCTGGTGATCCCGGGCCACACCTTCCGCAAGGAAGGCCTGGGCAAGGACGTGACCGACAAGTTCCTCTCGGGCCTGCCCGGCATCCAGAAGGAAGGCTGCGACGGCCTGATCACCAGCGGCCGCTGGGTGGTGCACCGCATGCCGGAGCACACGCGAACCGTGTGCCTGGAGTTCTTCGGCAACGCCCGCGACGCCGTGCCCAGCATCGTCGAGATCAAGGACTTCATGTTCGCGGAGCAGAAGCGCTCGGGCGTGCTGCTCGCGGGCCTCGAGCACCTCGACGACCGCTACCTGAAGGCGGTGGGCTACGCCACCAAGTCCAAGCGGGCCGGGCTGCCCAAGATGGTGCTGGTCGGCGACATTTCCGGCGACAACGCCGACGACGTGGCGCGTGTCACCTCGGAAGTCGTGCGCATCGCCAATTCGCGCAGCGGCGAAGGCTTCGTCGCCATCAGCCCCGAGGCGCGCAAGAAGTTCTGGCTGGACCGCAAGCGCACGGCCGCCATCAGCAAGCACACCAACGCCTTCAAGATCAACGAAGACGTGGTGATCCCGCTGCCGCGCATGGCCGAGTACACCGACGGCATCGAGCGCATCAACATCGAGCTGTCGCTGGCCAACAAGATCAAGCTGGCCCGGGAGCTGGAGGCTTTCTTCAGCCGCGGCAACCTGCCGCTGGGCAAGCAGGACGACGCCAGCGAGATTCCGTCCGCCGAGTTGCTGGAGGACCGGGTGGCGCAGGCGTTGGCCAAGGTGCGCGAGGTCCGCGAGCTGTGGGAGGGTTGGCTGGCCAACGTCGAAACGCTGTTCCCGCAGCTTCAGGACCATGAGCTGCGGGCCAGCTGGAAGACCCAGATCCGCGCGCCGCTGCAGAACATCTTCGCCGGCCAGCCGTTCGCGCCGATCCTGGCCGAGGCCAACGCCATCCACAAGCGCGTGCTCAAGGGCCGCGTGTGGATCGCGCTGCACATGCACGCGGGCGACGGCAACGTGCACACCAACATCCCGGTCAACAGCGACGACTACGAGATGCTGCAGTCGGCGCACGGGGCCGTGAAGCGCATCATGCTGCTGGCGCGATCGCTCAACGGCGTGATCTCGGGCGAACACGGCATCGGCATCACCAAGCTGGAGTTCCTCACCGACGAGGAGCTCAAGCCCTTCGCCGACTACAAGCAGCAGGTGGACCCGGAAGGCCGCTTCAACAAGGGCAAGCTGCTGCGCCATGCGCAGGCCGATTCGGCCACTTCCGTCTATGCCGACCTGACCAACGCCTACACGCCCAGCTTCGGGCTGATGGGGCATGAGTCGCTGATCATGCAGCAGTCGGACATCGGCGCCATCGCCGACAGCGTCAAGGACTGCCTGCGCTGCGGCAAGTGCAAGCCCGTGTGCGCGACCCATGTGCCGCGCGCCAACCTGCTGTACAGCCCGCGCAACAAGATCCTGGCCACCTCACTGCTGGTCGAGGCCTTCCTGTACGAGGAGCAGACGCGCCGCGGCGTGTCGATCAAGCATTGGGAAGAGTTCGAGGACGTGGCGGACCACTGCACCGTGTGCCACAAGTGCGAGTCGCCGTGCCCGGTGAAGATCGACTTCGGCGACGTGTCGATGAACATGCGCAACCTGCTGCGCAAGATGGGGCAGAAGAGCTTCCGTCCCGGCAATGCGGCGGCGATGCTGATGCTCAACGCCACGCAATCCCGCAAACCATCAAGCTGCTGCGCAGCGCCATGGTGGACGTGGGCTTCAAGGCGCAGCGCCTGGCCAACAACCTGCTGCGCGGGCTGGCCCGCAAGCAGGTCACCCGCCCGCCCTCGACCCACACCGCGGCTCCGGTCAAGGAGCAGGTGATCCACTTCATCAACAAGAAGCTGCCGGGCGGCCTGCCCAAGAAAACGGCGCGCGCCCTGCTGGACATCGAGGACAAGGACTACGTCCCGATCATCCGCAACCCGAAGGCCACCGACGGCGGAAACGGAGGCGGTGTTCTATTTCCCGGGCTGCGGCTCGGAGCGGCTGTTCTCGCAGGTGGGCCTGGCCACGCAGGCCATGCTCTGGCACGCGGGCGTGCAGACGGTGCTGCCGCCCGGGCTACCTGTGCTGCGGCTATCCCGCAGCGCGGCTCGGGCCAGTTCGACAAGGCCGAGAAGATGATCACCGACAACCGGGTGCTGTTCCACCGCGTCGCCAACACGCTGAACTACCTGGACATCAAGACCGTGGTGGTCAGCTGCGGCACCTGCTACGACCAGCTGCAAGGCTACGAGTTCGACAAGATCTTCCCCGGCTCGCCGCATCATCGACATCCACGAGTACCTGCTGGAAAAGGGCATCAAGCTGGATGCATCGACCGGCGCCGGCGGCGGCTACCTGTTCCACGACCCCTGCCACAGCCCCATGAAGCTGCAGGAGCCGATGAAGACCGTCAAGGCGCTGGTCGGCGACAACGTGCGCAAGTCCGAGCGCTGCTGCGGCGAGTCGGGCACCCTGGGCGTGTCCCGTCCCGACATCTCGACCCAGGTGCGCTTCCGCAAGGAAGAGGAGCTGCGCAAGGACGAGGCCGCCCTGCGCGCCAGCGGCGCCGTGGGCGAGAAGGACAACATCAAGATCCTCACCAGCTGCCCCAGCTGCCTGCAAGGCCTGACGCGCTACGGCGCCGACCTGCAGAACGGCCTGCTGGAAGCCGACTACATCGTCGTCGAAATGGCCAACCGGATCCTCGGCGACAACTGGATGCCCGACTACGTGCACGCGGCCAATAGCGGCGGCATCGAGCGCGTGCTGGTCTGACCGTCGGCATCCCGGGCTGAGTCGCGTCCCGGCTGACCCGGATCCATGTCGCACGCTCAGGCGGATGCCGGATCGAAATCCGGCATGACGAAGTATTGCGAAATCGCACCTCATGCGTGAAATCCTGCCCGTTGAGTGTCTCTGGCACAACCGTGTATAACCACTGATGAGCAGAGGTGTTCAGAGGAAAGAATGGTTTCCGGAGGTTTATCATGGTCGCCCCATCAAAAGATTGCCCCTGGCGCGCGCCATGCTGGGGTTGTGCGCTGTTGGCCGCAGCCGCCGGTGCCGCCGCGCAGTCGGCCGGCGAGGTCGAGTTCGCGCGCGGCGTCGGCTTTGCCCAGCGCCCGGGCCAGACGCCCCGCACGCTGGGCAAGGGCCTGGCCCTGAAGGAGGGCGACCGGCTCACCACCTCCGATGGCGCCTCCGCCATCATCAAGCTGGAAGACGGCACCCGCATGACCGTGCGGCCCAACTCCGAACTGGTCTTGCAGCAGTACCACTTCAAGGAGAATGCGCCGGACAACAGCATGCTCATGCAGCTGGTGCGCGGCGGCTTCCGGGCTGTCACCGGGCTGATTGCCAAGAATTCCCCCAACGCCGCCAAAGTACAGACGAACACCGCCACCATCGGCATCCGCGGCACCGATTTCGACGCCCGCGTGTGCGCCCGCGATTGCGGCGCGGAGTCGGCGCGCGTCGTCGCGGCCGCCCGCCCCAACGCCGTGCAGGCCAGCGCCAAGATCATTTCAGTCGCAGGGCGAAGTCAACGCCGTGGACGCCGCCGGGCAGCGCCGCCGCCTGGTCGACGGCGGCAGCATCTACCCGGGCGACCTGGTCGAAACCGGCGGCGGCACGCGGGCCGTGCTGGCGTTCCGCGACGACACCCGCATCACGCTGGGCTCCACCACCCGCTTTCGCGTCGACAACTTCGTCTATGACGAGCAGAACGCCGGGGAGGGCCGCTTCCTCGCTTCCGTGCTCAAGGGCTCGGTGCGGGCGCTCACCGGCCTGATCGCCAAGGCCAACAACCGCAACGTCGGCTTCAGCACCGCCACCGCCACCATCGGCATCCGCGGCACCGGCCTGGACATCATTTGCACCGGCGCCTGCGCCGGAGAAGCCGGCGATTCAGCCTCGGGCCTCACGCTGTTCACCTGGCTGGGCTCCATCGCCGTGACGCCTGCCGGGCCAGACGGCGCTGCAGGTTCTGCAGGCCGGCCAGGGCCTGTTCATCTCGCCCACCGGCATCATGCCGATCAACAACCAGCCCGACATCGACGGGCCGCGTCCCGACTCGGTCACCGTGCCGCCCAAGTTGTTTTCCAGCGACGACGTCTCGGACGCGCAGGAGGGCCTTTTCGTCTTCGTGCGCGACGGCCACATCGAGATCGCGACTGCCGCCGAAATACTGCACCTGGGCAAGGGCGAAGCCGGCTTCGCAGGCAATGCAGGGCGACGCCAGGCGGCCGCTCACATTCCCAAGTTCATCGACTTCGACCGCATCCCGCTGCCCACTGCACGCAATCCGTTGCTGGTGAACGTGCTGGCCGAGTCCGGCGTGAGGCCGAACAACCAGTGCAGGTAGCGCTGCAGGGTGACAAGGAGTCCGCGGATGAGAAATTCCTGCTCATCCGGATCTGAACAAGAGGGGCGAGGGAGTAAATATGATCACAGGGTTTTGCGCGCCCCGTACGCGCAGCGGCGGGCGTGCCCGTCTTGGCTTGCTGGCTTTGGCGGCCATGGCCGCGACCAGCCCCGGCATTTGCCCAGGCGCCCGCGCCCGCACCTGGCCCGCGCCGATGGCAGCGCCCGCGCCGACCCCGGTGTTCGCCATCAAGGGCTTCAAGGTCACCGGCGAAAACCCGCTGGGCGACGGCGAAACCGCGCGCGTGCTCGCGCCCTTCCTGCGGGCCGACGCCACCATCGAGACACCTGCAGAAAGCCACCGCCGCGCTGGAAGCGGCGCTGCGCGACAAGGGCTTCGGATTGCACCGCGTTGCCCTGCCGCCGCAGGAAGTGGGCGATACCGTCACGCTGAACATCGTGAAGTTCAGCGTCGCCAAGGTCAACATCGAAGGGCGCAGCATCTACGACGAGGGCAACATCCGGCGCAGCCTGCCGGAGCTGCGCGAAGGGCGACAGCCCCAATTTCAAGCAGCTCGCCATCCAGACGGCCATCGCCAACGAGAACCCCAACAAGCAGGTCCAGGTGGGCCTGCGCGAAGCGGACGAGCCGGACAAGATCGATGCCACCATCACGGTGAAGGAAGCCCGCCCCTGGACCTTCGCCGTCGGGCCTGAACAATGGCGGCTCCGAGTCCACCGGGACGCGACCGCTTGACGGTGATCGGGCGGGCACACCAACCTGTTCAACCTGGACCACCAGTTCGTCGGCGCCTACACCACCTCCATCGAGCGCACGGAGGACGTCAAGCAGCTCGGCCTGTCGTACAAGGTGCCGCTGTACAGCCTGGGCGGCGTCATCGGCGCCAGCTACACGCGCTCCGACGTGGTGGGCAACTTCGGCACCTTCACCAGCACCGGCGCGGGCCAGACCTGCGGCGTCAACTACACGCTCTACCTGGCGCCCCAGGGCGGCCGGCGCAGCTACGTGACCTTCGGGCTCGAAGACAAGATGTTCGACGCGGCGCAGATCAGCGGCGACGTGGTCGGGCGCGGACCGGCGCAGCCGGCCCATCACCGCTGGGCTATTCGGCGCGCACGCGAATCCGATGCGGCGGTCTGGGGCTACAACGTCGACCTGGCCTTCAATACCGGCAGCGGCCGCAACAACGACCTCGCGTCCTACCAGAACGAAGACCCGCGCATCACCACCGTGCATTGGAAGGCCCTGCGCGGCGGCGCCAGCTATTCGGCGCCCTTCGCGCAGACCTGGATATGGTCGGTTCGCGGCCAGTTCCAGTACAGCCCCGACGTGCTGATCTCGGGCGAGCAATTCGGCCTGGGCGGCCTGGGCTCGGTGCGCGGCACCAGCGTCGACCGGCCGATCACGGGCGACAAGGGCGTTTTCGGCAACGCTGGAGATCACCACCCCCGAATTGGCAACCGGGCTGCGGCTGCTGGGTTTCCTGGACGCCGGCTGGCTGGGCAACAACAGCCCCAACGGCGCCAACAAGCCTTCCAGCGATCGCCTGGCCAGCGCGGGCCTGGGCCTGCGCTACGCCAAGGAGCCCTTCGCCGTTTCGCTGGACTATGGGCGCCTGGTCACGGGCAGCCGCGTGCCGCTCACCGTGAATTCCGCAGCGCCGCAACAGGGCGACGACAGGTTCTATGTCAACTCTGTCGCTGCGCTTCTGAGTCGCTCAGGCCCTAGAATCCGGCTATGGCCGGTCTCACTTCCGATAGTCCCACCCCGCGCTCGCTGGTCGTCCATGGGCAGTCGCGTGTGCTGGAGGTCGCGTTCTCCGACGGCGCGCGAGTTCCGCATTCCGTTCGAGCTGATGCGCATCTATTCGCCCTCGGCGGAAGTGCAGGGCCATGGCCCGGGCCAGGAAGTGCTGCAGACGGGCAAGCGCAACGTGGACCTGGCCGCGCTCGAGCCGGTGGGCAACTACGCCGTGCAGCCGACCTTCTCCGATGGCCACGACACCGGCATCTTCTCCTGGGACTTCCTCTATTTCCTGGGATCGCAACAAGCCCAGCTGTGGGCCGACTACGAGCGCCGCCTGAAAGAAGCGGGCGTCGAACGCGACGCCCCCATGCCCGAGAAGGCAGGCCACGCCTGCGGCCATTGAGCGCCATGACATGAGCAAGACCCACTTCGGCTTCGAGTCCGTCGACGAGCGCGAGAAGGCCCGCCGCGTGCGCGGCGTGTTCGACTCCGTCGCGCCGCGCTACGACGTCATGAACGACCTGATGTCCATGGGCTTGCATCGCGCATGGAAGGCCTACACCGTGCTCGTGGCGAACGTGCAGCCGGGCCAGCAGGTACTGGACATCGCGGGCGGCACGGGCGACCTGGCGCTGGCGTTCGCCAGGAAGGCCGGCCAGACCGGCCAGGTGGTGCACACCGATATCAACGAGGCCATGCTGCGCACCGGGCGCGACCGGCTGCTCGACGCCGGCGTGTCGCTGCCCACCGTGGTCTGCGACGCGGAGAAGCTCCCCTTCGCGGACGCCCGCTTCGATCTCGTCAGCGTGGCCTTCGGCCTGCGCAACATGACCCACAAGGACGGCGCGCTGGCGGAGATGAACCGGGTGCTCAAGCCGGGCGGCAAGCTGCTGGTGCTCGAGTTTTCCAAGGTCGCCAAGCCTTTGGAGAAGGCGTACGACTGGTATTCATTCAAGGTCCTGCCGCAACTCGGCAGGCTGGTGGCCGGCGATAGCGACAGTTACCGCTACCTGGCCGAGTCGATCCGCATGCACCCCGGCCAGGAAGAGCTGAAGACCCTGATGAAGCAAAGGGGTTTCGGCCATGTGGACTATCACAATTTGACAGGCGGGGTTGTGGCATTGCATGTTGGAATCAAGTGTTGAGGCAATCTCGCCTGAATGGAGTCAATATGAAAATCTGGTCCTGGGCATTGGTGGCAGTGCTCGCCCTGGCGAGTTTCGAATCCGAGGCGGCGCGCCGGCTCGGCGGCGGCGGCTCGGTGGGCCGGCAATCCGGCAACGTGACGCAACGCGAGGCGGCCAAGCCCAATCAGGCGGCGCCCGCGCAGAATCAGAACCAGGCCGCCCCGGCCGCGCAGCCCGGCGCCAATCCTGCCGCGGCCGCGCCCAAGCGTCCCTGGGGCGCCATGCTCGGCGGCCTGGCCGCGGGTCTGGGCCTGGCCTGGCTGGCGAATTCGCTGGGCCTGGGCGAGGCTTTCGGCCAGTTCCTGATGTTCGCCTTGCTGGCGATGGTCGTCATGGTCGTGATCGGCTTCATCATGCGGTCGCGCCGCAATGCCCAGCCGAACCGCCCGCTGGCGTTCCAGGGCGCGGGTGCACCGGCTGACCAGGCGATGCCGCCGCGCCAGTACAGCCCGGACAAGGTGGGCAACGATGCCTCGGCCCGGCCGTGGGAACGCAACACCATGGCTTTCGATGCCGGCAAGCACGGTCAGGGGACCGGCGTGCAGATCGGATCGGGCCTGGCGGGATCGCAGACACTGGGGCGTGCCCGCGGGCTTCGACACCGAAGGCTTCCTGGCCGCGGCCAAGCGCAACTTCGTCACTCTCCAGGACGCCTGGGACCGCGGCGACATCGCGAGCCTGCGCTCGATGATGACGGACGAAATGCTGGGCGAGATCAAGTCGCAGCTGAGCGAGCGCGAAAAGCCAGCTGGGCGGCGTGCCGAACAAGACCGATGTGGTGATGCTCGAGGCGCAGCTCCTGGGCATCGAGGACCTGGGGCAGGACTACATGGCCAGCGTCGAGTTCTCGGGGATGATCCGGGAGGAGCCGCGTGCCGGGCCCAGCCCCTTCCGCGAGGTGTGGAACATGACCAAGCCCAAGGCCGGCAACAGCGGCTGGCTGGTGGCGGGAGTGCAGGCTCTGCAATAAGCTTCGGGTTTCGAGCCGGGTTTCCGTGAGAAAGCTCTTCGGGCTTTGGGTGAGAATCGGGGACTATGGCAACACAGTCCCCTTTTCCTTTTCTGGACGACCTGTTCTCCAGGTTGGCCAGCGGCCTTCAGCCTCCGGCCTGGGTGGTCGAAGAAGTGCAACGCCGGCTGGTGCTGCTGGCCAACCATGTGCTGATGCAGGAGTCCGAGGCCCAGGCCCGGCTGGCGCGCCAGGCCGGCCGCGTGGTCGAGGCTCGCTGGCGCGCCTTCATGGTGCGCCTGGTGGCAACGCCCGCCGGCCTG
Source organism: uncultured beta proteobacterium (assembly GCA_963722025.1). Classification (GTDB taxonomy): domain Bacteria; phylum Pseudomonadota; class Gammaproteobacteria; order Burkholderiales; family Burkholderiaceae_C; genus Ramlibacter. The sequence goes on along the minus strand of CAVRNE010000036.1, from coordinate 91,035 downwards.
CTGGATGTGGCCCCGTCCGCAGGCCTGCCCGACCTGACGCTCACCGTGACCGAGGAATCGCCCTGGGAACTGGCCCAGGCGGCGCTGCGGGGCGACAAGCCGGCGGTGCGTATCGCCGGCGACGTGCAGTTCGCCACCGAGATCAACTGGCTGGTGGAGCACGTGCGCTGGGACCTCGAGGAAGACCTGTCGCGGCTGGTCGGCGACGCGCCCGCCCACGCCATCGGCGACGTGGGGCGGCAAATGGTGGCGGCACTGCGCAAGTTCGCGGCCCCGGCCGCCCGCCGCGCCGGCGCCGACACCGGCGCCAACGTGCTTCCAACGGTCCAGGGCAGGCCGGCGCATGACGCGTTATTTGCGTGGGATATCCATCGTCTGGGTGGCCCTGCGCTATGGCCTGGACGAGCTGGTCCTCAACAGTTTCCAGCGGCCCTGGCTGAGCTCCCTGGCCCGCGTCCTCTCGTTCGGCCGCGACCTGACGGCGCCGCGCGGCCAGCGCCTGCGCATGGCGCTGGAACACCTGGGCCCGATCTTCGTCAAGTTCGGGCAGGTGCTGTCGACCCGCCGCGACCTGCTGCCTGCCGACGTGGCCGACGAACTCGCGAAGCTGCAGGACCGCGTTCCGCCGTTCTCCTCCAGCGTTGCCATCGCCACCATCGAGCGCGCCTTCCGCCGTCCGGTGGATACGATCTTCGCCAGCTTCGAACGCGAGCCGGTTGCCAGTGCCTCGATCGCGCAGGTGCACTTCGCCACGCTGATCGACAAGGGCGGGATCCTGCGCGACGTCGCCGTGAAGGTGCTGCGCCCGGGCATGCTGCCGGTGATCGAGAAAGACCTGAGCCTGATGCGCATGACGGCGGGCTGGCTGGAGCGGCTGTCCGCCGACGCCCGGCGCTTGAAGCCGCGCGAGGTGGTGGCCGAGTTCGACAAGTACCTGCACGACGAGCTGGACCTGGTGCGCGAGGCGGCCAGCGCCGCCCAGCTGCGCCGCAACATGCACGGCCTGAACCTGGTGCTGATCCCTGAAATGCACTGGGACTACTGCCACCCCGACGTGATCGTGATGGAGCGCATGACCGGCGTTCCGATCAGCCAGACCGAGCGGCTGCAGGAGGCCGGCGTCGACATCCGCCAGCTGGCGCGCGACGGCGTCACCATTTTCTTCACCCAGGTGTTTCGCGACGGGTTCTTCCACGCGGACATGCATCCCGGCAACATCCAGGTCAGCATTGAGCCCGCCACCTTCGGGCGCTATATCTCGCTGGACTTCGGCATCGTCGGCACGCTGACCGAGCACGACAAGGAATACCTGGCCCAGAACTTCACTGCGTTTTTCCGGCGCGACTACAAGCGGGTTGCGCAGTTGCACATCGAATCGGGCTGGGTGCCGCCGGGCACGCGCGTGGATGAACTGGAATCGGCGGTGCGTTCGGTCTGCGAGCCGTACTTCGACCGCCCGCTCAAGGAAATTTCGCTGGGCATGCTGCTGATGCGCCTGTTCCAGACCTCGCGGCGCTTCCAGGTGGAAATCCAGCCGCAGCTGGTGCTGCTGCAAAAGACGCTGCTCAACATCGAGGGCCTGGGCCGCCAGCTCGACCCGGACCTGGACCTGTGGAACACCGCCAAGCCGTTCCTGGAAAAGTGGATGCTGGAGCAGGTCGGCCCGCAAAAGCTGATCGACGAACTGCGCGACCAGGCGCCGCGCTACGCCAAGCTGCTGCCCGAGCTGCCTCGGCTTTTGTACCAGTTCCTGCAGCAAAAACCGGCGAACGACCGGCACGAGCTGCTGGAACTGCTGGCTGAACAGAAAAGAACCAATCGCCTGCTGCAAAGTCTGATCTACGGCGGCATCGGTTTTGCCTTGGGGCTGATCGTGATGCAGATCGTGGTGCGCGCGCGCTTGTTCTGACAAGCGCGCTGCAGCCTGGGGCATAATTTTTGAATTGATGAGTTGGCTGGAGGGCCGTCGATGAATTACACGTTGATCTCGTTTGTCGTCCTGTACCTGCTGGGGACCCTGGCCCTGGGCGTCTGGGCCGGCACCCGCATCAAGAACACGGCCGACTTTGCCATTGCCGGCCGCCGCCTGCCCCTGATCATGGTGGTGACCACGACATTCGCGACCTGGTTCGGCGCCGAAACCGTGATGGGCATCCCGGCCAAGTTCGTGCAGGGCGGCCTGAACGCCGTCGTGGAGGATCCGTTCGGCGCCGGCACCTGCCTGATCCTGGTGGGGCTGTTCTTCGCGACGAAGCTGTACAAGCAGAACCTGCTGACCATCGGCGACTTCTACCGGCAGCGCTACGGCCGCGGCATCGAGGTGTTCTGCTCGGTCGCCATCATCCTGAGCTACCTGGGCTGGGTCGCGGCGCAGATCACGGCGCTCGGGCCTGGTGTTCTCGGTGCTGACGAATGGCGCGATGTCCGAAACCGCCGGCATGATCGTCGGCACCTGGCGGTGCTGGTGTATGTGGTGATCGGCGGCTTCCTGGCCGTGGCCTGGACCGACTTCATCCAGATGATCGTGCTGGTGATCGGCATGTCCATCATCGCCGTCTTCGCCGAGCGACCTGGCGGGCGGTGCGGGCCAGGTGATCTCGATGGCAACTTCGCAGAACCTGTTCAACCTCTTCCCCCAGCCCAGCTTCACCGACATCGCCTTCTTCATCGCCGCCGGGCTCACCATGATGCTGGGCAGCATCCCGCAGCAGGACGTTTTCCAGCGCGTGATGTCCGCCAAGGACGCCAACACGGCGCGCAATGGCGCCGTCATCGGCGGCGTCAGCTACATCCTGTTCGCCGCCGTTCCCATGTTCATCGTCGCCAGCGCCGTGGTGGTCATGGGCGACAGCGCGATGGAGCTGGCCAAGAACGACTACCAGCGCCTGCTGCCGACCTTCGTGCTGACCAAGATGCCGCTCGTGATGCAGATCCTGTTCTTTGGCGCGTTGCTGTCCGCCATCAAGAGCACGTCCTCGGCTACTTTGCTGGCGCCCTCGACCAGCTTCGTCGAGAACATCCTGAAGAACCTGCGCCCGGGCATGACCGACAAGCAGCAGCTGCTGGCCATGCGCGTCACCATCGTGGTCTTTACCGGCATCGTGCTGGCCTATGCCATCGCGATGAAGGGCACCTCCATCTACGACCTGGTGTCCACCGCCTACCAGGTCACCCTGGTCGGCGCCTTCGTGCCGCTGGTGATGGGCCTGTACTGGAAGCGTGCCACCACCCAGGGCGCCATCTTCTCGGTCGCCGCCGGGATCGCGGTTTGGGTGCTGTTCTTCCCGCAAGTGGGCGGCGAGGAGCTTGGCAAGGCGTTCCCGGGCCAGCTGGCCGGCCTGATTGCCGCCTTTGCCGGCATGATCGCGGGGTCGCTGGCGCCCCAGAAGCTGCGCAACCGCCAGGAGCCGCGCAAGACCATGGCGGGCTTGACGCCCCAGTGAGGATACGAGGCGGGCCGGGTTGAATTCGGGCCCGCCGCCTATAATTGAAGGCTTTGCACCCACACCTCCCTAGCGCCATGCCCATCTACGCGTACAAATGCGGCTCCTGTGGCCATGCCAAGGACGCGCTGCAGAAAATCTCGGACGCGCCGCTCACCGTTTGCCCGGCCTGCGGCGCTTCGACATTCAGCAAGCAGCTGACCGCCGCCGGTTTCCAGCTCAAGGGCTCCGGCTGGTATGCCACCGATTTCCGGGGGTCCGGCACTCCCGCCGCGCCGGCCACCGAAGCCGGAAAGACGGCCGAGACGGCCAAGCCTGCCGACGGCGGAGCCAAGCCGTCCGACACCAGCACGCCCGCGGCCAAGACCGACGCGCCCGCGGCGTCGGCCGGTGGTTGCGGCAGTGCCTGCGCCTGCCACTAAGGCCCCCATGCTCGCCCTGCGCAAATGGCTCCTGTCCGGCCTGCTGGTCATCGTTCCGGTGGCAATCACCATTGCCGTCCTGCAATGGATCATCGGCACGCTGGACGGCACGCTGCTGATCCTGCCCCAGGCATGGCACCCTGATCGCCTGCTTGGCTTCCATATCCCGGGTTTCGGCGTGCTGCTGACACTGGGGATCCTGCTGCTGGTGGGCGCCGTGGTCAGCAATTTCATGGGCAAGAAGCTCGTGAGCTGGGGCGACCAGGCGGTCAGCCGCATTCCGGTCGTGCGCTCCATCTATTCCAGCGTCAAGCAGGTATCCGACACGCTGTTCTCCGAAAGCGGCAACGCGTTCCGCACCGCCGTACTGGTGCAGTGGCCGCGGCCCGACGTCTGGACCATCGGCTTCGTCACCGGCACGCCCGGCGGCGACGTCACCAACTACCTCGTGGGCGACTATCTCAGCGTCTACGTGCCGACCACGCCCAACCCAACGGGCGGCTACTTCGTGATGCTGCGCAAGAGCGACTGCGTGGAGCTGAAAATGAGCGTGGACGACGCGCTCAAATACGTCATCTCCATGGGCGTCGTAGCGCCGTCAAAACAGTAACAGAGGATGACGCGCCGCCGTTGGCGGCCCGTCCTTCCACAAAGGTTTCCGATGTCTTCCCAGAAAATGCGTACGACCTATTGCGGTCTCGTCACCGAAGCCCTGCTGGGCCAGACCATCACCCTCTGCGGCTGGGTGAACCGCCGGCGCGACCATGGCGGCGTGATCTTCGTGGACCTGCGTGACCGCGAAGGCTACGTGCAGGTCGTGTGCGACCCGGATCGCGCCGAGACTTTCAAGGTGGCCGAGGGCCTGCGCAACGAGTTCTGCGTCCAGGTCAAGGGCCTGGTGCGCGCGCGCCCCGCGGGCACGACCAACGACCACTTGAAGAGCGGCAAGATCGAAATCCTGTGCCATGAGCTGACGGTGCTCAACCCGTCGGTCACGCCCCCGTTCCAGCTGGACGACGAGAACCTCTCGGAAACGACCCGCCTGGTCCATCGCGTGCTGGACCTGCGCCGTCCGTACATGCAGAACAACCTGATGCTGCGCTACAAGGTGACCATGGAGGTGCGCAAGTTCCTCGACGCCAATGGCTTCATCGACATCGAGACGCCCATGCTCACCAAGAGCACGCCCGAAGGCGCGCGCGACTACCTGGTGCCCAGCCGCGTGCACGACGGCATGTTCTTCGCGCTGCCGCAATCGCCGCAGCTGTTCAAGCAGCTGCTGATGGTGGCCGGGTACGACCGCTACTACCAGATCACCAAGTGCTTCCGCGATGAGGACCTGCGCGCCGACCGCCAGCCCGAATTCACCCAGATCGACGTGGAAACCTCCTTCCTGGACGAGGAGGAGATCCGCACGATGTTCGAGGGAATGATCCGCAGCACGTTCAAGAACGTGATCGGCGTCGACATGCCGGCCTTCCCGGTGATGACGCACACCGATGCGATGCGCCTGTACGGCTCGGACAAGCCCGACCTGCGGGTCAAGCTCGAGTTCACCGAGCTCACCGACGTCATGAAGGACGTGGACTTCAAGGTCTTCTCGGGTCCCGCCAATTCGCCCGACGGCCGCGTGGTGGCCTTGCGCGTGCCCGGCGGCAGCGAAATGAGCCGCAGCGAGATCGACGGCTACACCGAATTCGTCAAGATCTACGGCGCCAAGGGCCTGGCCTGGATCAAGGTCAACGACATTGCCGCGGGCCGCGAGGGCTTGCAGTCGCCCATCGTCAAGAACATCCATGACGCGGCGATCGCCGAAATCCTGAAGCGCACCGGCGCTGCCGGCGGCGACCTGATCTTCTTCGGCGCCGACAAGGCCAAGATCGTCAACGACGCCATCGGCGCGCTGCGCGTCAAGGTCGGCCACAGCGAGTTCGGCAAGGCCCACGGCCTGATCGAAGGCGAATGGAAGCCGCTGTGGGTGGTCGATTTTCCGATGTTCGAATTCGACGACGATGCCCAGCGCTGGAACGCCGTGCACCACCCCTTCACCTCGCCCAAGGACGGCCACGAGGACTGGCTGGAAACCGATCCCGGCCGCTGCGTGGCCAAGGCCTACGACGCGGTGCTCAACGGCATCGAGCTGGGCGGCGGCTCGGTGCGTATCCATCGCGAGGACGTGCAGAGCAAGGTGTTCCGCGCCCTGAAGATCGACGCCGAGGAAGCCCAGCTCAAGTTCGGCTTCCTGCTGGACGCGCTGCAGTATGGCGCGCCCCCGCACGGCGGCATCGCCATCGGCCTGGACCGCTTCGTCATGCTGATGACGGGCGCCGAAAGCCTGCGCGACGTGATCGCCTTCCCCAAGACCCAGCGCGCGCAGGACCTGCTGACGCAGGCCCCCGGCCCGGTGGACGAGAAGCAGCTGCGCGAGCTGCACATCAAGCTGCGCAATACGCAGACGGTTTGAGGATTTGTCATTGCCGGGCTTGACCCGGCAATCCACCGGGTGCGCGCGACCATGGATGCCGGGTCAGGCCCTGGCATCGACAATGGACAATGAACCATGCCTCGTCCGTTCAAGATCCCGGAATCCGTGCTGGTCGTGATCCACACGCCCACGCGGGATGTGCTGTTGATCAACCGCGCCGACGCGCCCAACTACTGGCAGTCGGTGACGGGCAGCAAGGACGACCTGAACGAAGACCTGGCGCAGACCGCCGTGCGCGAGGTGTTCGAGGAAACGGGCATCGATTGCGGCTCCGGCACGGCCCTGCATGCGGGCCTGAAGGACTGGGGCCTGGAAAACATCTACGAGATCTACCCGCGCTGGCAGCACCGCTACGCGCCCGGCGTGACGCGCAACACCGAGCACGTCTTCGGCCTTTGCGTGCCGGATGGAACCGCGGTGACGCTGAACCCGCATGAGCACACGGGATACCGCTGGTTACCATGGCGAGAAGCCGCCGACGCCTGCTTCTCGCCTTCCAACGCCGAGGCGATCCTGTTGCTGCCACAATTTGCAGGGATGAGCGCAACCCTACGAGTCGCGACCTACAACATCCACAAGGGTGTGCAGGGCGTGGGCTTCACGCGACGGCTGGAGATCCACAACATAGGCCATGCCGTGGAGCAGCTCGACGCCGACATCGTCTGCCTGCAGGAAGTGCGCAAGCTGCACCGGCGCGAAGAGCGCTACTTCACCCGCTGGCCCGAACTTCCCCAGGCGGAATTTCTGACGCCCGAGGGCTACGAGTCGGTCTACCAGACCAACGCCACCACCAGGCACGGCGAGCATGGAAATGCGCTGTTGTCGCGCTGGCCCGTGATCTCGCGCGGGCATGAGGACATGTCGGACCACAGGTTCGAGCAGCGCGGCCTGCTGCACGTGGAGGTTCTTGCGCATCGCAGGCCCATCCACGTGATCGTGCTGCACCTGGGGCTGATCGCGGGAAGCCGGGTGCGCCAGATCGAGCAGGTGGTGGGGTTCCTGAAGCGCGAAGTGCCCCGGCGCGAGGCCGTGGTGGTGGCGGGCGACTTCAATGACTGGGGCGGCAAGCTGCGCGCGACGATGAACGCAGCCGGCCTGAAAGACTTCGTCGGCGAGCGGCAGTTGACCTATCCATCGCGCCTGCCGCTGACGCAGCTGGACTACGTGTACGCGCGCGGCCTCAAGCCCGTGGGCGTGCACATTCCCCGCGGCCGGATCTGGTGGCGCATGTCGGATCACCTCCCGCTGATCGCGGAGTTCAAGGTGTAGGGATGAGGGGCTCTTCCATTCTCCGGGCGGGCCATGAACTGCAGTTGCTGCAGGGGAGCGGCGAGCTGTTTCCGGCGCTGGTGGAGGCGATCGAAGGCGCGAAACGCGAGGTCCGGCTCGAAACCTATATCTTCGATTTCACCGGCCCGGGCAGCGAAGTGGCGTATGCGCTGGAGCGCGCGGCGCGCCGAGGCGTGAGCGTGAAGGTGCTCACCGACGGCTTTGGCAGCCCGCGCCTGCCGCCGGCCTGGTGCGAACGCTTGCTGGATACCGGCGTCGACTGGCGCGTCTATGCGCCCTTGGGGCGGATGGGCATGCTCTGGCCGGGGAATTGGCGGCGGCTGCATCGCAAACTGTGCGTGATCGATGAGCAGGTGGCCTTCTGCGGAGGCATCAACATCCTGGACGATTTCCACGATCCCAACCATGGGCCGCTGCAGGCGCCGCGATTCGACTTCGCCGTGCGGGTCATCGGGCCGCTGGTGGCCGAAGCGCAGGCCGCGATGGCGCAACTGTGGCTGCGCATGCAGGCGATGCGCGACATCCGCAAGGCCCGGCTGGCCGGCGCCCTGGACTCGCTGCGCGCTTCCGGCGCCGCGCGCTCGCCGGAAACCAAGGCCGCGCCCAGCCCCGCGCAGCCAACGGCCCGCGCCGCGCTGCTGCTGCGCGACAACGTGCGCAACCGGGCGCGCATAGAACGCGCCTACCGCCGCGCGATCGGCCGGGCGCGAGAGGAAATCATCATCGCCAATGCCTACTTCGTGCCGGGCCGCAGGATGCGCCAGGCGCTGGAGACCGCGGCGCGGCGCGGGGTGAAGGTGCAGTTGCTGCTGCAGGGCCGCTACGAATACTTCATGCAGTACTACGCGGCCCGGCCGATCTACGGGGCGCTGCTGCGTGCCGGCGTCCAGATCCACGAGTACTCGCCCAGTTTCCTGCACGCGAAGGTGGCGGTGATCGACGGCCGCTGGGCCACCGTGGGTTCATCCAATCTCGACCCATTGAGCCTGTTGCTGGCCCGCGAAGCCAACGTCGTGATCGATGACGCGGGCTTCGCCGGGCAACTGCGGGGCCGGCTGCTGCAAGCGATGAAGCACGCGGGCCGCGCATTGAACGCGGATGAGTATCAAAACCGCCCGCTGCGCCAGCGTGCCATGGAGTACCTGGCCATGGCGCTCATGCGGCTGGCCCTGCTGGTTCAGGGCCAGAAGTATCTGTAGGCCTGTCTCGCGATGGCGCAGGACCTGATCGTCCAGCGGCCCGAGGGCCTGTACTGCCCGCCGGGGGATTTCTATATCGACCCCTGGCGGCCCGTCGCCCGCGCCGTGATCACCCATGCGCATTCGGATCACGCCCGCATCGGCAACGGCCACTACCTCGCCGCGCAGCAGGCCGAAGGGCGTGCTGCGCACCAGGCTGGGCGAGATCGAACTGCAAACCTTGCCCTACGGACAGCGCATAGCTCACAACGGCGTCGGGCTCTCGCTGCACCCCGCCGGCCATGTGCTGGGCTCGGCCCAGGTGCGCCTGGAGCATGGCGGCCAGGTCTGGGTGGCCAGCGGCGACTACAAGGTCGCTCCCGACAAGACCTGCGCGCCTTTCGAGCCGGTGAAGTGCGACGTCTTCATCACCGAATCGACCTTCGGACTTGCCGATCTACCGCTGGTGCCCCGGACGAGGAAATCTTCGCCGACATCAACGGCTGGTGGGGCCGCAACGTCGTGGCAGGCCGCGCCAGCGTGTTGACCTGCTACAGCTTCGGCAAGGCCCAGCGCATCCTGAGCGGCGTGGACCCTTCCATCGGGCCCATCATCGTGCACGGCGCGGTGGAGCCATTCAATCGCGCCTACCGCGCGGCCGGAGTCGAATTGCCGCAGACCCGCATGGTCATCGACGTCAAGGACAAGGCGGACCTCAAGCGCGCCCTCGTCATCTGTCCGCCCAGCGCCGCCGCCAGCCCGTGGATGCGCCGCTTCGGCGATGCGCAGACGGCATTCGCCAGCGGGTGGATGCAATTGCGCGGCGCACGGCGGCGCGGCGGCTACGATCGCGGCTTCGTGCTGTCGGATCATGCCGACTGGCCCGGTCTCATGGGCGCCATCGCCGCCACCGGCGCGCAACGCATCATCGTCACCCACGGCAGCGTGCCGGTCATGGTGCGGTACCTGGGCGAGCAGGGCTTGCAGGCGGAGGCGTTCGATACCGAATATGGTGACGACATGGTGGAGGCGGATGTGGAGGCGCCCACCTCGACATGAAGCGCTTCTCCCGCCTGTTCGCCGAACTGGACGCGACCACCTCCACCAATGCCAAGGTCGAGGCGCTGCAGCGCTACTTCGAGCAGGCGCCCGCCCGGGACGCCGCCTGGGCCGTTTACTTTCTCTCCGGGGGCAAGCCGCGCCAGGTGGTTTCCATGGCAAGCCTCGCGCTGCTGGCCTGCGAGGTCGCGCGGATACCGCCCTGGCTGTTCGACGAGTCCTACCAGGCGGTCGGCGACCTCGCCGAAACCATCGCCCACATCCTGCCGCGCGAAGGAGAGCCCTCGGACGTCGGCCTGGCGGACTGGATCGAGGAGCGGCTGCTGCCGCTGCGCGGCTTGAGCGAGCTCGAGATCGCCACGCGCGTGAAGTCGTACTGGCGCGAACTCGACGACCAGGGCCGCTTCCTGCTCACCAAGCTCGTTGGCGGCGGCTTCCGCGTCGGCGTGAGCAAGCTGCTGGTGCAAAGAGCATTGGCCGCGCACAGCGGCATCGACGCCAAGCGCGTGGCCCAGCGGATGATGGGCTACACCGACGGAAAGGTGCTGCCCTCGGTCGAGCGCTTCCAGGCGCTGGTCGCCAAGGAAGAGGAGGGCGCGGCGCGCCCTGCTCGACGAAGGCCAGCCCTATCCCTTCTTCCTGGCGCACCAGCTCGACGCACCGCCCGAAGTGTTCGCCGCCAAGCTCGGGCCGGTGAGCGATTGGCAGGTGGAATGGAAATATGACGGCATCCGCGGACAGATCGTCAAGCGCTCCGGCAAGGTATGGCTCTGGTCGCGCGGCGAGGAACTGGTGACGGAGCGCTTCCCCGAGATCGTGGCGCTGGCACAGCCATTGCCCGACGGCACCGTGCTGGACGGGGAGATCATGGTGTGGAAGGAAGAGCCTGTGGATCCGCCGGGGACCTTGATAGGCAGGCCCGCGCCGTTCTCCTTGCTGCAGCAGCGCATCGGACGCAAGACGCTCACGAAGAAAGTGCTGGCCGATGCGCCGGTGACTTCATGGCCTACGACTTGCTGGAGCAGGAGCGGCAGGACATCCGCGGCCTGCCCCAGCACGAGCGGCGCGCCCGCCTGGAGGCTTTGCTGCACGGCACCGGCTTCAAGGTTTCGCCGATAGAAAGGCATGCCTCCTGGCTGGACTTCGCCACGCAGCGCCAGCGCTCGCGCGAATTGGGCGTGGAGGGCTTCATGCTCAAGCGCCTGGATGCCGCCTACGGCACCGGCCGCACCAAGGCCGAGGGGCTGTGGTGGAAGTGGAAGATCGATCCGATGACGATCGACTGCGTGCTGATCTACGCGCAGGCGGGGCATGGGCGCCGGGCTTCGGTCTACACCGACTACACCTTCGCGGTCTGGAACCGGCAGCCGCAGGGCAAGGAGGAGGCCGACGCGGTGCTGGAGGCGATGAGCGCCGCCAGGCCGCGGCAGACCCGCCGCAGCCGGGCGTCGCTGCAACTGGTGGCCTTCGCCAAAGCCTATTCGGGCCTGACCGATGAGGAGTTCCGGCAGGTCGACGCCATCATCCGCAAGACCACGCTGGAAAAGTTCGGCCCGGTGCGCAGCGTCAAGCCCTCGCTGGTGTTCGAGCTGGGTTTCGAGGGCATCAACCGCAGCCCGCGCCACAAGAGCGGCATCGCCGTGCAGGTTCCCCCGCATGCTGCGCATCCGCCTCGACAAGCCGCTGCACGAGGCCAACACCCTGCAGGACCTGGAAGCGCTATTGAAGTTATAGCGGCAACCACAAGCCCTGCAAGGCCAAATCTCAAAAACCTTGCGCAACCGGGCGAAAGCGGGCAGTGTTACCATTTAGCATGCTCATGAAAGCCCAAGACTCCATGGACGCAACCAGCGGCGACGTCGGTGTTCCCGTGTCGGTGAAGATCCGCGAGCGCATCGAGGCGGCGCGCAAGCGCTTCCATTCCAACGACAACATCGCCGCCTTCATCGAACCCGGCGAGCTGGAGCAGCTCCTGGACGAGGTCGAGGCCAAGATGCAAGGCGTGCTCGACAGCATGGTCATCGACACCAGCCAGCGACCACAACACCAACGACACGGCCCGCCGCGTCGCCAAGATGTACCTGCTGGAGGTGTTCAAGGGCCGCTACGTCAAGCAGCCCGCCATCACCGAATTCCCGAACGCCGAACGCCTGAACGAGCTGATGATCGTGGGCCCGATCACCGTGCGCAGCGCCTGCAGCCACCATTTCTGCCCCGTGATCGGCAAGCTCTGGATCGGCATCATGCCCAACGAGCACACCAACGTGATCGGCCTGTCCAAGTACGCGCGGCTGGCCGAGTGGGTGATGGGCCGCCCCCAGATCCAGGAAGAGGCCGTGGTGCAGCTGGCCGACCTGATCATGGAAAAGACCCAGCCCGACGGCCTGGCCATCGTCATGGAAGCCAGCCACTACTGCATGGCCTGGCGCGGCGTGAAAGACATGGACGCCAAGATGATCAACTCGGTCATGCGCGGCGTATTCCTCAAGGACTCCGCGCTGCGGCGCGAATTCCTGGCCCTCATCCCCGGAAAAAACTGATCATGCTGGTCCGACTTCTCTATGCCAGCCGGGCGGTGGACACCAGCCCGGACGCGATCGAATCCATCCTGGCGCAGGCGCGCCAGCACAATCCCGTGACCGGCATCACCGGCATCCTTTGCTACGGCGGCGGCATCTTCCTGCAGGCCATCGAAGGCGGCCGCATGCAGGTCAGCGACCTGTTCGGCCATATCCAGCGGGACGCGCGCCACAAGGACGTGGCCCTGCTGCACTACGAAGAGATTTTCGAGCGGCGCTTCGGCGGATGGAGCATGGGGCAGGTCAACCTGTCCAAGCTCAACCATTCGCTGCTGCTGAAGTACTCCGAAAAACCCGAGCTGGATCCCTACGCGGTCTCCGGCAAGGTCTCGCTCGCGCTGCTCGAAGACCTGATGGCCACCGCCGCGATCTGCGGGCGCGTATAGACCGGGTGCCCGAACCGATCCTGGTCGGTTGCGATTTCTCCAGCAGCCCGACCCGCCGCAAGCCGATCGTGATGGCGCTCGGCTCATTGGCCGGCCCGCGCGTCGTGCTCGGCAAACTCGAAAAGATCGACACGCTGGAAGGCTTCGCGCATTGGCTGGCGCAGCCTCGCGAATGGGTGGGCGGCTTCGACTTTCCGTTCGGCTTGCCGCGCGAACTGGTCGAACAGCTGGGCTGGCCCTCGCAATGGCGCGAATGCATCGAGCACTACGCGGGCTTGAGCCGTGCCGACATCCGCGCGACCTTCGCTGCGTTTTGCAACGCCCGGCCCGCCGGCGCCAAGTTCGCCAACCGTGCATTCGACAAGCTGGCAGGTTCCAGTCCGTCGATGAAATGGGTCAATCCGCCGGTGGCCTACATGCTGCACGCGGCATTGCCCTTGCTGCTGGCGGCAGGCGTCCACATCCCCGGGCTGCATGAGGGCGACCCTCGCCGCGTGGCGCTTGAAGCCTACCCCGGCCTGCTGGCGCGCGAGCTGATCGGCAGGCGCAGCTACAAGAGCGACGAGCGTGCCAAGCAGACGCCCGACCGCTTGATCACGCGCAAGGACCTGCTCTGCGCACTGGAGAACGGCCAGACACGGCTGGAGCTGCGCCTGAAGCTGACCAACGCGCAGCGTGACGCGCTGGTGGACGATGCCAGCGGCGACAGCCTCGACGCCGTGCTCTGCCTGGTGCAGGCGGCCTGGGCCTATCGGCATGGCGCGCCGCGCTACGGCTTGCCCGAGCACCTCGATCCGCTGGAAGGCTGGATCGTCAGCGCGTAACTGAGAGGAGCGCGCCTACGGACTGAGCCGGCCGAAGGCCAGCAGCGTTTCCGCGTCGGTGCGGTACATGTGCAGCAGCGGGCTGTCATCCAGCACGCCCGCCTTGCGCAGCACGCGTTCGACCGGCAGCTTGATGCCGCTGATGTGAAGCTGGATGCCGCGCTCCGCCAGCGTCTTGCGCAACTGGCCGAACACCTCGACACCCGTCGCATCGACCCGGTTGATGGGGTGGGCGAACAGGCACACGTGGCGCACGTCGCCGTGCGCGGCCAGGTGTTCGACCACGGCGCGCTCGAAGGCGCTGGCCGAGGCGAAGTCGAGCTCGTCGTCCATGCGCAGCGCATACACGTGCGGCGCCAGCGGCGGCAAACGCCAGAGATGGCGGTCGCGCAGGCTGCCGTCGGGGTGCAGGCCCACCTCGATGATGCGCGGGTGCAGGCGGTGGTACAGGAAATGGCCCAGGCCCATCAGCACACCGGTCAGCACGCCCCAGTAGATGCGCGGCGAGGTCAGCAATGTCACCGCGAAAGTCACGCAGGTCGTGACGGCTTCCACGCGGTCGATACGCCAAAGGCGCGGCAGTGCGCTGGGCTTGAGCAGGCCCGCCACAGCGGCGATCACCACGGCCGCGAGCACGGCGCGCGGCACGTGATACAGCAGGGGAGTCAGGAACAGCAGGGCCAACAGCACGAAGACGACCGTCGCGACGGTGGCCCAGCCGGTCTTGGCGCCGGCGAAATGCGTGATGGCCGAACGCGAGAATGAGGTGCTGGTGGGAAAGCTGCCCGAGAAAGCCGAGGCCAGCTTGGCCAGGCCCTGGGCCAGCAGGTCCTGGTTGTCGTTCCAGCGCTTGCCGTCGCGCTGGGCCTCGTATCTTGGCGCTGGACGCCGTCTCCAGAAAACTCACCAGTGCAATCACCATGGCCGGAACCAGCAGGGCGCCGAGCATGTCCCAGCCGGGCAAGCCGGGCCAATAGAACGATGGCAGGCCGCGCGGCAGCTCGCCGATGATGGCGCCCTGCGCCGAATAGCCGCTGTACTTGCTGATCAGCGCGGCCGCGGCCATCACCAGCACCACCATCGGCAGGCGCGGCGCGAACCGCTTGCCCGCGAGCAACAGTGCGAGGCTGACGACGCCGAAGGCCAGCGCGCCCTGATCCAGCCGGGGATGATCCAACACGCTGGACAGCGGGCCCTTGCAGGCCCAGGAAGGCGGGCAATTGCGAGGCCATGATGAGCAGCGCCGCGGCCTGCGTGAATCCCAGGAGCACCGGTGCGCTGACCAGGTTCAGCATCCAGGCGAAGCCGCCCGCGCCCAGGGCCAGCTGGATCACGCCGGACAGGATGGCGAGCCAGACCGCAAGTGCTACCCACTGCGGGCTGCCGGGTTCGGCCAGACCCATCAGCGAGGCCGCCGTAAGAACACAGGTCAGGGCGGCCGGCCCGACGGACAGCCGGGTCGAGCTGCTGAAAAGCACGGCCACCAGTAGCGGCAACAGCGCCGCATACAGGCCGGTGATCAAGGGCATGCCCGTCAGCCCCGCATAGGCCACGCATTGCGGGACCATGACGAGCGCGACGGTCAGGCCGGCGCTGAACTCATTGCGCAGCAAGGCGGCATCAGGGCGGGGCCAGTTCAGGAACGGCAGCCAGCGGGACAGGGCGGTCATGCGCCGAGTATGCCCGTGCGCGCGGCATTCATCGGTGCGGCATGTCCTTGGCCGAATACCCCAGGCTGATCGTGGCGTCCCCGGGTATCGGCGGCATGGTCGCGTTCCATTGCTCCCAGGCATCACGCAGGGCGGCGAGCCGCTGCGGCTCACGCGAGGCGCGGTTGGCGCGTTCGCGCTCATCGCTGAGCGATGTTGAAGAGGTAGTCGTTGCCATCCACCCGCAGGTACTTCCAGTCGCCGTCGCGCAGCGCGCGCTGGCCGCGGTGGTTCATGCGCCAGTACAGCGGGCGGTGAAATCGGTGGCCGGCGTCGCGCAGTACCGGCATCAGCGATACGCCATCGAGCGGAAAATCGGGGTGCGCCTGCACGCCGGCGGCCGCCAGCAGGGTCGCCGACCAGTCCATCGTCATGCAATGCTGCTCGCTGACCCCGCCGGGCGCGATCACGGCCGGCCAGTGCGCGATCCAGGGCACGCGGATGCCGCCCTCGGTCAGGTCCATCTTGCCGCCGACCAGCGGCCAGTTGTCGGAGAAGCGCTCGCCGCCGTTGTCGCTGGTGAAGACCACCAGTGTGTCGTCGGCCAGGCCCTGCCTGCGCAGCGCGTCCATGACCCAGCCTATGCCCTCGTCCATGTGGTGGATCATGCGGCGATAGGTGTGGATGTTGCCGCCGTGCAGGTGGACCAGGTTGTCCTTCACCTCTTGGGCCAGGGCCTCGTCGTCGCGCGTTTCCCAGGGCCAGTGCGGCGCGGTGTAGTGCAGGCTGAGAAAGAACGGCGCATCCTGGCCGGCCATGCGCTCGACGTAGTCCACGGCGCGGCGCGAGATCAGGTCGGTGAGGTAACCCTCTTCCGGTTTCTCTTCTTCGCCGAACCACAGGTCATGGGCGCCCGTGAATGAACAATGCGTGAAGTAGTCGACGCCGCCCGACATGGGCCCGAAGAACTCCTCGTAACCCGAGCGCAGCGGCCCGAAGGACGGCGGGTAGCCCAGGTGCCACTTGCCGATGAGTGCGGTGCGCCAGCCGCTGTCCTTGAGCAACGAGGGCAGGGTGGGATGTTCCGGCGGCAGGCCGAGCGTGGTGCTGCGCCGGCTCTTGCTGTTGATGGGCTCTTCGGCTGCGCCGCGCAGCCGGTACTGGTAGCGCGCCGTCATCAGTGCGAAGCGGGTGGGCGAGCAAACGGGGGAGTTCGCATAGCCCTGCGTGAACTTCAGGCCGTTCGCCGCCAAGCCGTCCAGCACCGGCGACACCGGAGCCCTGCCGCCGTAGCAGCCCAGGTCGGCGTAGCCGAGGTCGTCCGCGACGATGAAAATGATGTTGGGGCGCTTCATTCGACTTTCGTGGCCGTGGCTGATCGGTCTCTGCACTTTAGATCATGGACAGGTGATCGATCCAATCTGAATCGGCATACTCACGCCTCGAGCTTCGGGACATGGTTTGATGACGTTGTCCTACGCCGGCATCGGAGCTCTCCCACTGCCAGGGGCACCGGCCTCTCCTAAATTGCAGTTCGCCGGGGGCCAGGCAGGGCCCCCTTTGGATCAACCGGACTCAAGGGAAACATCATGAAACCGATTCAACACAAGACCGTGACTCTGCTGTCCTCGCTGGCGATGCTGCTCGCGCTCGGCGCTTGCGATCGCGCCGACGATCGCACCGTGGGCGAAAGAGTGGACTACGGCGTCAGCAAGGCGCAGCAAGCGGGTGCGGAGGCCAAGCGGGACGCCAAGGACGCGACCGCGCGCGCGGGTGCCGCCGCCGAAAGCGCGGCCGACAGCACCAGGCAAATGGGCGCCGCCGCCGGCGCCAAGGTGGACGATGCAACCATCACCGCCAAGGTGAACGCCAGCCTGGCGGCCGACAAGGACCTGAGCGCCGTCAGGATCGACGTCGATACGCAAAACGGCGTGGTCACCTTGAGCGGCCCCGCACCCACGGCCACGGCCCGCGAACGCGCCAGCGAAATCGCCCGCGGCGTCAAGGGCGTGAGTTCCGTCAACAACCAGTTGACGATCAAGTCCGGCTGAGGCTGCGCTCGCGCTCGGATGGCTGGGGCGAGTGGATGACGTTGTGCACGAAGCGCAGCTTGTCCAGGGCCTTGGAAGCGAGCGCGAAAGGATACGCATCGTCCTGCCCGAGGCTGCGGTTCAAGCTATTGAGCAGAAGCGTCAGCGGGATCCACTGGGCCACCAGCTGGTCGAAGTCGCCGGCCGCGGAATCGAACGGGTTGGTGACTTCCTCGATCTCGTCGCCATCGTCGCCGGGGACCACCAGCCGCGTGCTGAAGGACGACGCGGTTTCCAGCAGGTCCACCATGTGCAGGTAGTGCATCCAGGTTTCGGCCCAGTCCTCCCAGGGATGCGCCGTCGCGTACGCGCTGACATAGTGGTCCTGCCAGTTGCCCGGCGCGCCGCCGCCGGCGTAGTAGGCATCCAGGGCCTGTGCATAGTCGGCGGTCTCGTCGCCGAACATCCTTCGAAACTCCTCCAGGCGGGCCGTCCCCCGGATCAGGCGGTCCCAATAGTAGTGCCCCGATTCGTGGCGCAAGTGTCCCAGCAGCGTGCGGTAGGGCTCGTGCAGGGCAACACGGCGCCGCACGCGCTCGGTGTCGTCGGCTTCAGCGATGTTGAGCGTGATGACGCCGTCGCAATGTCCGGTGATCACTTGCTGGCCCGGCAAGTCGGCCAGGAACTGGAAGACCGCACCATCGCGCTGGCCGTCGGGCGGATCGACGGAAGTCAGGCCCAGCTTGGCCAGCGTGTAGAACAGGCGGCGCTTGGCCCCCTCGATGCGATACCAGCGCTCATGGTTCTCGGGCAGCGACAAATCCGGCAGCATTCGGGTCTGCCGGCAGGAAACGCACAGCGGGTTGGGATCGGTGGCAGGAACTGCGAAATTGCAGGCCTGGTGCTCGAGGTGATTGCGGCACAGCCGGTAATGGCGGATCTCGCTTTCACGGCGCCGGCGCGTCTTGCGCTGCCAAAGGCCCTCGTCGTCGCCTGGCACGGGTTCGACCGCGCACAGCGCGAGCCGGTCCGGCAGGAAGGCCAGCGCGCTGCCGCACTTGAGGCACTGCACGTTCTCGAAGAACAGTGGGTGGCCGCAGTTGTCGCAGCGAAAAATCCTCATTGCTTACAGCTCCTCCAAAGAGAAAAGGCAGGCGCGCCCTCACCGGTCGCCTGCCTCTTCACGCCGGCTGACGGGCCGGCACCGCTGCGCTCAGGGACGCACCGTCAGGTCGTTCTTCACCGCGCGCACGCCCTTGGCAGTTGCGGGCCAGCTTTTCCGCCTGGGCCTTCTCGGCGCTGGTCTTGGCGAAGCCCGACAGTTGCACCGTGCCATTGAGCGTCTCCACCTTGATGGCGCCGGCGTCGACGGTCTTGTCTTCGACGAACTTGGCCTTGACGGAGGTGGTGATCGATGTGTCATCGATATAGGCGCCCGCCGTTTCCTGGCCGCGAACGACTGCGCAGCCGGTGGCGGTGACGATGGTGGCGCCTGCGACGACGGCGAATGCCAGGGCTCTTGTGTACTTCATGACTTTCTCCTTTAGTTGATTGCGGTGCCTCCCAACAAGCTCCCCGGACGACGGCACCACGCCTCCGGCTTGCATTCATTCATCGTCGTGGGTTCGTGGTCCTTCTTGAAGTCGGCCGCCGACATGGCGGACATGACCACGCTGGACAACTGCGAAGACTTGAGCAATGCCACGATCAGGCCCGTCACGGAGATCAGCCGCCAGGGGCGGGCAACCATGACGATGGCCCCGACCGCCGCGGCGATACCCAGGAACTGGGCGGGTTTTCGCGCCGCATAGCCGGACAGGACCGGCGTCGCAAGTTCCACCCCGAGGCGCGCCGGGTGGCTGCGCCACCACGCAACTGCGGCACGTTTGAAGCGGGCGAACCAGCGGGCAGGGTCCGTCGCCCGCTTCGGACTGGTCCCAGTCTTGCTCACCCTGCTCACCCTGCTCGCGCTCACGAGCGCGCCTTGTTTCCTTTTTCTCGTCGCGCCGCTCGCGGCGCTGGATGTGCTCGATGATCGCGAGGCGGCTGCGTGCCAGTTTGTCCGCCGCATCGCTCATATCACCGCGCCCCGACAGTGCGCAGTGCCTGGGCGTCCGCATCGATCTGGGCCTTCAGCTCGGTGAACGCCTTGGCGGGCAGTTGCTGCCGCGCCACGCTCCAGGCTGCGAGCGACACCAGCAGCGCGGTCGCAGGCGCCAGCACGAGGACCCAGTGGAACTCGCCCTGCATCACGCCCAGCATCACCGCGACGCCGGCCAACACCAGGAACACGAAGAGCGCCAGGACCGCAACGCCCCAGGCGATGACTCGCTTGGCGACCTGGACGCCCACGGTGGACGCCTCTTCCTGCACCAGGGCTGCATAGCCGGCGACATGGTCCATGACCAGCTCCGGACGGGTGACCAGTACCGAAAAAATAGGATGGACCATGCCTGCCTCGGCGCCCGGCGCATCAGTAGAAGCGCCTGTTGCTGTTTCGGCGCATGGCCAGCACCAGCGCGGCCACCGCCGCGCCCACGGCGGCGGCGATGAGGGCGGATTTCAGCGGCTGCTCGGAGACGTAGCGCGTAGTGGCATGGGCATACTCGCCTACGCTGTTCGCGCCCTTGTTGGCCAGATCCTTGACGCCGTAGCGCAGGTCGCGCACCCGCTCGCCGGCTTTCTCGAGCGCCTGGTTCGCGAATTCCCTGGTGCTCTCGAGTGCCTGGGCGGTGGCGCTGCGCGCTTCGTCCTCGTAGCTGGAAGTTCCTGCACGTATTGATTTCATTTCGAGTCCTCTCATTGGTGGTGGGCACAGGGCCTGCGCCCTGCGAAACGGGGTGTTGTCTCGGTCTCTAGCCCTTGCGTCCCAGGCTGATGACGAAAGCGACGACGGCCATGATCACGAAAACGAAGAACAGGATCCTGGCGATCTCCACGGCGCCGGCGGCGATGCCACCGAAGCCGAAAAGGGCCGCGATCAGCGCGATCACCAGGAACACAATGGCGTAGTGCAGCATGTCGGTCTCCTTGCGGGCGCGGTTCTTCAGGCGCTGCGTCCTCGCGAAAACGCCTGGGGCAAGGGTAGTCCGGCCGCGGTCGCGCTTTTGATCAGCGGCAGGCGTGAGTGCGTGTCGGTAGGGGAGATGGGTCCCTGTAGGACCGGGCCGACGGCCGAAGAGGAAGTTTCGGAAACCCGGCCGGCTATTCAGCGGCCATGGCGGCCTTGGGCAGAACCGCCGAGATGCGGGTGCCGCTGCCCGGTGAGGAACTCACCGTCAGCCGCCCGCCGGCGGCTTCCACCCGATGTCGCATGCCGGCCAGGCCGTGCGTGGAAGGACGCATCGTCGGTGGCGTTGAAGCCCTTGCCATCGTCCTTGATGTCCACTTCCACGTGGTTGCCGTAGTTGCGCACGCTGATTTCGACCTGCTTGGCCTCGGCGTACTTGCCCACGTTGGTGAGCGACTCCTGCACCAGCCGGTAGACGGTGAGCTGGCGCGACTCGTCGAGTTCAACCGGCTCCAGCCCGCTCGTGATCTTCCACGCCGGAGTGCTCGGAGAATTCGCGCGCCAGGATCTCCAGCGAAGCCGTGAGGCCCAGGTTGGACAGCGAAGAGGGGCGCAGGTCCTCGATGATGCGGCGCTTCAGTGCGATGCCGCTGTTCAGGGACTCGGTCAGGTGCTGCAGCCGCTGGCCGACTTCGGGCGATTGCGTTCCCAGCCGGGACTTCAGGCGGGCCACGTCCAGTTTGGCGGCCGTGAGCAGGGCACCCAGTTCATCGTGCAGTTCGCGGGCGAGGTGGCCGCGCTCTTCCTCGCGCACCAGCTGCAGGTGGGTGGCCAGTTCGGCCAGCGTCGCGGTGCGCTCGCGCACCTGGCGCTCCAGCAGGTCGCGTTCCTGCTGCAGCACTTTCTGCTGCTGCTCGCCGGCGAGCTTGAGCGCCGTGGTCTGGCGCAGGTACAGGTAGAAAGCCAGCAGGCCGGCCATCGCCACCGCGGCGATGCCGATGCGTGACAAGCATCAGCGAGCGGCGCACCTGGACCTGGCTCACTTCCATCCTGGCGGTGGAGGCGTTGATCAGCCGGGTCGCCTGGTTGCGGATGGCGTCCATGTGTTCCTTGCCCACGTCGGTCATGAGCACGAACTTCCACGCGTCCTCGTTCCCCTGCTTTCGCATGCGCACCGACAGGTCCATCTCGGCCAGCTTGCGCTGCACGTTGCGAGTGAGCTGGCCGACGACGTTGAATTCTTCGGCGTCGGGCTTGTAGGCCAGGCGCAGCGAGTCCAGTTGCTGGCCGATTTCGGCCACGGCGGCGTCGTAGGGTTCCAGATAGCGGGGGTCGCCGGTGAGCAGGTAGCCGCGCGAGCCGGTTTCGGCGTCCAGCACGTTCTGCAGCACCCGATTGAGGGAACCACGCGATGCGCGAAGCTTCGGCGATGTCGTCCAGCGCCTCGTGTCGACTGGTTGAAGCCGGTTTCGTTGATGCCGATCAGGATGCAGGCCGCCAGCAGGGCGAGCGCCAGGCTGATTGCCATATTCGGCATCGAGAACGAACGCATGAATCTCACTCGAAAGTGTCCTTGTTGTGCATGAAACCCGGGCTGGTCATAACTCAAGGGTAGGTCTTTTCAGCTGAAAGTTGGGCACAATGGCTCAATTAGACATTCGAAAGAACGGACATGATCAAAGTCGGCATTGTGGATGACCACGCCATTGTGCGGTCGGGTCTCAAGCAGTTCTTTTCCGAACAGGTCGACCTGCGCGTCGTGGGCGAAGCCGCCAGCGGCCGCGAAGCCATCGACCTGGTGCGCACCACCGAACTCGATGTCCTGGTCATGGACCTGTCGATGCCCGGCCAAAGCGGCATCGACGCGCTTGGCATGATCCGCGCGAAGGCGCCCGACGTCGGCATCCTGATCCTCTCGGGCTACCCCGAGGAGCACTACGCGATGAACCTGATCCGTCAGGGCGCCAGCGGCTACCTCAACAAGGAATGCGAGCCGATGGAGATCGTCAACGCGATCCGCACCATCGCGCTGGGCCGGCGCTACATCTCGCCGGCCGTGGCCGAACTGCTGGCCCAGCAGCTCAACCGCAAGGAAGGCGGCGCGCCCCACGAGCAGCTGTCCGAGCGCGAGTTCCAGGTGTTCCTCAAGCTGGCCAAGGGCGAAACCGCGGGCGACATCGCCAAGGCGCTGTCCCTGAGCGTCAAGACCGTCAGCACCTACCGCACGCGCCTGATGGAAAAAATGAGCCTGGCCTCCAACAGCGACCTGACCTACTACGCGCTGAAGAACAAGCTGATCGACTGAGCCGGCGCACTGACCTCATGCGCCGGCGCGGCTTTCGCTCTGCGCGATGCAGTACTCGACCAGGGCGTCGATCTCATTGGATTTGTCGAACACCGCGTCGGCGCCCAGCTGGGCGCAGCGCTTGCGCATGTCCGCCGTGGCGTAGTTGCTGAGCACCACCACCCGATGCCCGGCGGAGCGGCCTTGGCAGGCTTCCAGCACGCCCAGCCCGCTGCCTTGCTTGAGGAACAGGTCGACGATCGTCAGGTCCCAATGGCCGTCGTTGCTGGGTCAGCCAGCCCTTGGCGTCGGCCTCGGTTTCGGCCCACCCAAGCGCCTTGATGCATGCCAGCTCCTCCAGCGTCCCGATCAGGTTCTCGCGGATGGTGGCGTTGTCTTCAACGAAGTAGGTTCGTAATTCCACTATGGGTACCAAGGCGTCGATGGGCTGCTGAGTTGTAACAACGGATCACCCTGTATCGCAATGTATCGCCCATCCGTCAGTGCATTCTGCCAGCCGGTCCAGGGTTGGCGCGTAGGATGTTTCCTACAGCAGTCGATGTAGGCCGTGGATGACACCACGTAACGCAAGGCACCGACCGCGCAACACTTTTTAACGTGCCACACTTCCCTGAAACAGGCGGGGCCGAGCCCGCCCAAAGGGATGCTGCGATGAAACTGTTGATTCAGTCGGCGATGATCTTCTTCGGCACGCTGATGGCCGCAGCACTGGTCGCATTGGGTGAGCCGGCGCGCGGTGCGAGCGGCCCGCTTGGGAGCGAAGCCGCGGGGGTCCAGAACCAGCTGCTGGAGTCGGCCCGCCCGTGGATGGAAGAGGCAACGCGGGGCCTCGTCCGCCGATGATGGTGGCATGAGTGAAGGCCGCCGCCGCGCACCCCCGTAGGCTCCGTGGATCAAGGTGCTGGCGGGGTTGGTCATCCTCGCCGCGCTCCTGGCGTTGCTGGTCGCTTTCTTCCCCTGGGACGTGCTGCGCGGCCCGCTGAACCGTTACGTCAGCGACAAGACCGGCCGGCACTTCGAGATCACCCGGCGCCTCGACGTCAAGGTGGGGCGCACCACGCGCATCCTGGCCGACGGCATAGAGTTCGCCAATCCCGAGTGGGCGAAAGACTCCCATCTGGTCAAGGCCGAAGGCGCGGAGATTCACGTCGAGCTGCTGCCGCTGCTCAAGCGCCACATCGTCTTGCCGCGGGTCGAGTTGCGCCAGCCGCAGCTGGGCCTGCAGATCGAGCCCGATGGCCGCCGCAGCTGGGCGCTGGGCCGCGATTCGTCGAATTCCAGGAACTTTCCGGACATCGGCGCCCTCGTGATAGACAAGGGCAGCGCCCACTTCATAGCGAGCGAACACGGCGCCGACATCCACGCCGACTTCGCGATCGAGGGCCCGGCGCAGCGTCAGCGGCCGGCACCGCGACAGGTGCCGTCATGCCCCTGAGCTTCAACGCCAGGGGCACCTGGGAGAAGGAGCCATTCACCGCGAAAGGACGCACCGGCAATGTGCTGTACCTGAGCGCGCCCTTGCAGGAGCCCTTCCCCATGGAGATCGATGCGACGGCCGGGGCCACCAGCCTGCGTGCGCGCGGCTCGATTGCCAGCCTCTCCACGCTAGACGGCGCCAACGCCGTGTTCGATCTGCAGGGGAAGAATCTGGCGGACCTCTACAAGCTGGTGGGCGTGGTGTTGCCGGCGACGCCGCGATGTGCTGCATGGCGAGGTAGCCAAGAAAGGCGAGGTCTGGCAGGTGCGCGATATCAAGGGCAAACTGGGCAATTCCGACCTGAGCGGGGAACTCGCTTATGACCGCCCCAGAAGGTGCCGCACCTGGTTGGAAAGCTGAAGTCGAACTGGCTCGACTTCAACGACGTGGCGCCCCTTGTGGGCCTGCCCGCCAGCGACAGGCGATTGGCGATGCGCACCACCGGGTCCCCCGGCTTGATGCGCAAAGTCGCCGCTTCGGCCTCATCGGCCCGGCCGCGAGTGAAGCCCACGCATTCCACCTGCGGGTACTCGCGCTCCCGCAGGTCGTCGGCCACCGGAAATTCATCGCGTGGCTCGACATGGAAGAACTGGAAGAGGAAGCGGTCGTCGTTGTGCAGCGCGACGAAGGTGCCCTTGCCCTGCCTTCGCACCAGCACATGCTCATGCACGAGCTCGTCCACCGCCTTGCGCAGCGTGCCCATGCTCACGCCCAGCGCGGCCGCGATCACGCTTTCGCTGGGCAGCGTTTCGCCCGGCCCGTAGCGGCCGCTCTCCACCACGCGCTGCAGCTCGCGCTTGGCCTGCCGGAACAGCGGACCCGACGCGCTGGGCGCCAGCGGTTGCAGGCCGTGGTCGGAAGTTCGGGGTGCCACGGCGGCAGTGTAGTCCACTCAGCGCATGTCATCTATATGAGTTGGTTGACAGGCGCGCGCCCCTGCCCAAAACTGCCCGCTCGACATCGCAGGAGACCTGATGATTCATTTCGTATTGCATGACCCCCGCGACACGGTTGCCGTCGTGGTGGTCGAAGGCGTCAAGGCCGGCGCCGAACTCACCGGCTGGATCATGGACGACGACCGCACCATCAGCCTGGTGGCGCGGCAGGACATCCCGATCGGCCACAAGATCGCGCTGAAGGACATGGCCGCGGGCGACACGGTCATGAAGTACGGCATCGACATGGGCAAGGTGGTCGCGCCTATCACAGGCCGGCCAGCACGCCCATGTCCACAACATCAAAACCAAGCGCTGGTAAGCACCATGTCCATCATCAACAGCGAAACCACCTTCCTGGGCTTCCGCCGCGAGAACGGCCGCGTGGGCGTGCGCAACCACGTCATCATCCTGCCGCTGGACGACCTGTCCAACGCGGCGGCCGAGGCCGTGGCCCACAACATCAAGGGCGCGATGGCGATCCCGCATCCCTACGGCCGCCTGCAGTTCGGCGCCGACCTGGACCTGCACTTCCGCACGCTGATCGGCACCGGCTGCAACCCCAACGTCGCCGCGGTGGTGGTGATCGGCATCGAGGACGGCTGGACCAAGAAGGTCGTCGACGGCATCGCCGCCACCGGCAAGCCCGTGTGCGGCTTCGGCATCGAGGGCCACGGCGACCACGACACCATCATGCGAGCCAGCAAGGCCGCGCGCGAGTACGTGCAGTGGGCCAGCGAAAAGCAGCGCGAGCGATGCGGCATCGCCGAGCTGTGGGTCTCCACCAAGTGCGGCGAATCGGATACCACTTCCGGCTGCGGCGCCAACCCGACCGTGGGCAACGCCTTCGACAAGCTGCATCCGCTGGGCAACTACCTGTGCTTCGGCGAGACGACGGAGCTGACCGGCGGCGAGCACATCGTGGCGCAGCGCTGCGCCAACGACGCGGTGCGCGAGAAGTTCATGTTCATGTTCAACCGCTACCAGGAAGTGATCAACCGCCACAAGACCAGCGACCTGTCCGACTCGCAGCCGACCAAGGGCAACATCGCGGGCGGCCTGACCACCATCGAGGAGAAGGCGCTGGGCAACATCCAGAAGATAGGCCGCAAGTGCACGGTGGACGGCGTCATCGACAAGGCCGAAATCCCGACGCATCCGGGGCTGTGGTTCATGGATTCGTCCAGCGCGGCGGCCGAGATGGTGACGCTGTGCGCGGCGTCGGGCTATGCGGTGCATTTCTTCCCGACGGGCCAGGGCAATGTGATCGGCAACCCCATCCTGCCGGTTATCAAGATCTGCGCCAACCCGCGCACGGTCCGGCTCATGAGCGAGCACATCGACGTGGACACGTCGGGCTTGCTGCAGCGTGAGATCACTCTCGACCAGGCGGGCGACCGGCTGCTGGAATCCATGCTGCGCACCGCCAACGGCCGGCTCACCGCGGCCGAGGCGCTGGGCCACCGCGAATTCGTGCTGACCCGGCTCTACGAATCGGCCTGATGGCGCGCCTGGCTTTCGACGCGGCAGTAGCGCTCGCGGCGCGCGCGCTGCGCGGCGCTGGCGCGAACGAGGCCATGGCCGCCAGCACGGCCGCGGCGTTGGTGCTGGCCGAAGCCCAGGGCATCTCTTCCCACGGCCTGGCCCGCGTTGCCCAGTACGCCACGCATCTTCAAAACGGCCGCGCGGATGGCAGTGCGATGCCGGCGATCGTGCGGCGCAAGGGCGCCGCCTTGCTGATCGATGCAGGGCAGGGCCTGGCCTTTCCCGCGTGCGATCTGGCAGTGAGCCAGGCCGTTGAAATCGCGCGTGAATTCGGAGTATGTTTCGCCGGCGTCACCAACAGCCATCACGCGGGCGTGCTTGTGAATCATTTGCGCCCGGTGGCGGCGGCCACGCTGGTCGGCCTGGGCTTCGCCAATTCGCCCGCCGCCATGCCGGCCGCCGGCGGCCGCCACCCGGTGTTCGGCACCAACCCGGTGGCGGCGGTGTTCCCGCGGCGCGATGCCGATCGCGCTGATGATCGACCTGTCGCTGTCGGAAGTCGCACGCGGCAAGCTCATGGTGGCGGCCAGGGAAGGGCGGCCGATTCCCGAAGGCTGGGCGCTGGACAAGAACGGCCTGCCCACGACCGATCCGAAGGCCGGGCTGGAGGGTTCGATGCTGCCCATCGGCGCGGCGAGCAGCCCCAAGGGCGCGATGCTCGCACTGGTCGTGGAACTGCTGGTCACGGCCTTGACCGGGGCTCGCTTCGGTTTCGAGGCCTCGTCGTTCTTCGTGGACGAAGGCAACGCGCCGCGCATCGGGCAGGCCTTCATCGTCATCGATCCGGCCGCACTGGGCGGAAGCGACGTGTATTTCGAGCGGATGGAGTCCATCATCGCCGAGATGCTGGTGGATGACGGCGTGCGGCTGGCCGGCGAACGCAGGCTGGTGCTGGAGCGCAGGGCGCGGGAAGAAGGGCTGGATCTTCCGACGCACTGATCGCTCAGCTGCGGAATCTGTCATCCCGGCACTTGATCCGGGATCCACGCGTCGAGATGGATTGCGGGTCAAGCCCGCAATGACGTCCGCGGATGACAGCCGGTCACCGCACACCGGGCACGCCGGATTGCGCGGCACCCGCACCTCGCTCCATTCCATCGTGCGCCCATCCAGCATCTGCAGCCGCCCGGCCAGCGACGGGCCCGCGCCGCTGAGAAGCTTGAGCGCCTCCGCCGCCTGCATGGCGCCGATGATGCCCACCAGCGGGGCGAACACGCCCATCGTCGCGCAACGGGTCTCCTCGAACTCCTGGGCGGGCGGGAACACGCAGGCGTAGCAGGGGCACTTGTCGTCGCGGGTGTCATACACGGAAATCTGCCCGTCGAAGCGGATCGCGGCGCCGGAGACCAGCGGCTTGCCGTGCCTGACGCAGGCGGCGTTGACCGCGTGCCGTGTGGTGAAGTTGTCGCAGCAATCGATGACCACATCGGCATCGGCCACCAGTTCATCCAGCAGGCGCGCATCGGCGCGGGCCGTGACAGCGCGCACCCGTGGCTCCGGATTGATGGCCGCGATGGCCTGCTGGGCGGACAGGGCCTTGGCCTCGCCGACCCGCGCCATGTTGTGCGCGATCTGGCGCTGCAAATTGGTGAGGTCCACCGTGTCGTGGTCCACCAGCGTGATGCGGCCCACGCCGGCCGTGCCCAGGTACAAGGCCACCGGGGAGCCCAGCCCGCCGGCGCCGATGACCAGCGCGTGCGCGGCCATGAGGCGCTCCTGGCCTTCCACGCCGATTTCCTCGAGCAGGATGTGGCGGGAATAGCGCAGCAGCTGGTCGTCAGTCATGGCGTGATTGTGGGGAAAAAGAAAAGCCGGCGCAGGCCGGCTTTTGCTCTGGGCACAACGCTTCGCTGCCCTTGCAGCGCGCAGCGCTTCCAGAGGCAGCGCCTCTGCGTTCGCCGCGTGACCCGGCTCCGCGAAGTCCGCGCATAGAGTCGATCGTCG
Organism: uncultured beta proteobacterium; assembly: GCA_963722025.1. Lineage (GTDB taxonomy): Bacteria > Pseudomonadota > Gammaproteobacteria > Burkholderiales > Burkholderiaceae_C > Ramlibacter. The sequence continues at coordinate 62,474 of CAVRNE010000036.1, read as the reverse complement.
AGTTCCGCACGTATCGTGTGGGCCGAATTCTTCTTCTTTGTCGTTGCCTCCTAATAGCCTGCGCCGCGCGAGCGCTTCGCCGACTATTACAAGAGGTACGGCGTCGAACGTCAGTCGCTGGTTACCGCGCATTCACCCCATGGCGCGGGAGGCAAAGATGGAGCCCCACGCTTCGCTGCCTCCCGAGGGTGGGCGGCCCGGCGGCAAAGAAAAAGCCGGCTCGGCAGCCGGCTTCCTGGATCCCGGCCTGCGCCGGGATGACATCGGCTATCGCCGTGTCAATTCTCTTTCTTCTCGTCCTTGCGCTCGACCACCTGCGTCTTGCTGATCAGCACCGGCCGGCCCTTGAGCTGGTTCAAGGCCTGCACCAGCTGGAAGTCCTTTTCGGATGCCGAACTCGGGCATCTTGCGGTCGGCTACCGGCTTCTTGGCTTCTTCCTCGGCCTTCTTGCGGGCCTCCTCGCGGGCCTCCTCGCGCGCGGGGTCCTTCACCTCGGCGCCCTGGCCGCTGCCCAGGTGCTTGTCGAGGTCGGCCTCGCGGGTGCGCAGCACGGAGAAGGCGTTGCCTTCCTCGGACTCGTCGACCATCACGTCGGGCACGATGCCCCTGGCCTGGATCGACTTGCCGCTGGGCGTGTAGTAGCGGGCCGTGGTCAGCTTCAGGCCGGTGTCGGGGCCGAGCGGGCGCACCGTCTGCACCGAGCCCTTGCCGAAGGTCTGGCTGCCCAGGATGGTGGCGCGCTTGTGGTCCTGCAGCGCGCCGGCGACGATTTCGCTGGCCGAGGCCGAGCCTTCGTTGACCAGCACGACCAGCGGCACCGTCTTGAGCGCGGCCGGCAGGCGGCGCAGCGGGTCGGCACCGGCGCGGCGCTGGTAGAACTCCGGCGCGGCCTTGTAGACGAACTTGCTTTCCGCGAGCTGGCCGTTGGTGGAAACCACCGTGACGTTCTCGGGCAGGAAGGCGGCGGAAATCGCGACGGCCGCGTCGAGCAGGCCGCCCGGGTCGTTGCGCAGGTCGAGCACCAGGCCCTTGAGGTTGGGGTCGGCCTTGTAGAGCTCGTCGACCTTCTTGACGAAGTCGTCGACCGTGCGTTCCTGGAACTGCGACAGGCGAATCCAGCCGTAGCCCGGCTCGATCATCTTGCCGCGCACCGACTGCGTGCGGATTTCCTCGCGCGTGATGGTCACGGGGAAGGTGCGGTTCTCGTCCTTGCGGAAGATGGTCAGCATCACCTTGGTGTTGGGCTCGCCGCGCATGCGCTTGACGGCCTCATTGAGCGTCAGGCCCTTGACGACGGTGTCGTCGATCTTGGTGATCAGGTCGTTGGGCTTCAGGCCGGCGCGGAAGGCGGGCGAGCCCTCGATCGGGCGACACCACCTTGACCAGGCCGTCTTCCTGCGAAATCTCGATGCCCACGCCGACGAATCGGCCGGAAGTGCCCTCGCGGAATTCCTTGAAGGACTTCTTGTCGAAGTACTGCGAGTGCGGATCGAGGCTGGCCACCATGCCGGAAATGGCATCGGTGATGAGCTTTTTCTCGTCGACCGGCTCCACATAGTCGCTCTTGACCATGCCGAACACGGCCGCCAGCTGCTGCAGCTCTTCGAGCGGCAGAGGAGCCAGCGAGCCACGCGCTACGGTTTGCAACGAGACCGTGGTGAGCGCACCGGCCAAGGCGCCTACGGAAATCCAGCCGGCAATTTTGAGTTTCTGGCTCATTGAAAGAATCCAGTCCTCTGCAGTAGTGCTGAAAATATACACCCGCGAGGTGGGTAAGTATCGCAACCGTTACGCGAGGTTTCCGCCCACGGCAACTGTTTGTGGAAAAGTCCCGGGTTTACCTGATCTTTACGCCAGGAAACCTCGTAGCCGGAGACTCGCTACTCAGGCCTTGCCTTGGTTGGCCACGGCCGCGGCAGCCTTGGCGGCCGCCTCGGCATCGCCCAGGTAGTAGTGGCGCAGGGGCTTCAGGCTCGTCATCCAGCTCGTACACCAGCGGGAATGCCGTTGGGGATGTTCAGGCCGACGATGTCGGTGTCCGAAATGCCGTCCAGGTACTTCACCAGGGCCCGGATCGAGTTGCCGTGGGCGGCCACCAGCACGCGCTTGCGCGCCCTGATCGCCGGGGCCATGGACTCGTTCCAGAAGGGCAGCACCCGGGCCACGGTGTCCTTCAGGCATTCGGTCAGGGGAACCTGGCTCGGGCGCGAGCTTGGCGTAGCGGATGTCGCCGCGCTCGCTGCGCGGATCGTCCGGCTCCAGCGGCGGCGGCGGCACGTCGTAGCTGCGGCGCCAGACCAGCACCTGCTCGTCGCCGAACTTCTTGGCGGTTTCCGCCTTGTTCAGGCCCTGCAGGGCGCCATAGTGGCGCTCGTTGAGGCGCCAGGAATGCATGACCGGCAGCCAGGTGCGGTCCAGCTCGTCCAGGCAATGCCACAAGGTGCGGGTGGCGCGCTTGAGGACGCTGGTGTAGCAGAGGTCGAAATCGTAGCCTTCCTGCCTTGAGCAGGCGGCCGGAGTCTTGGCCTGCTCGACGCCGGTGGGCGTGAGGTCCACGTCCGTCCAGCCGGTGAAGCGGTTTTCGAGGTTCCAGGTCGATTCGCCGTGGCGAATCAGAACGAGTTTGTGCATGAAGTAGGCCTGTGCAAGCGAATGGCAAACCCGGCATTTTAGAATCGCGGGTTGACTTAACTGCCGAATACAAGGAAAGACGTGAAATTCTTCATCGACAACTGGATGCTGATTTCGGTGGCTCTTGCCTCCGGCGCCATGCTGCTGTGGCCGGTAGTCCAGGGCGCGACGGCCGGCGGCCTGTCCACTGCCAAGGCGCTGTTCAGCTCATCAACCGGGAGCGGGCGGTGGTGGTGGATGTGAGCGAAACAGAGGAATTCGCGCAGGGCCACGTGGGCGGCGCCAAGAATGTGCCGGTCGGCCAGCTGGAGCAGCGCCTGCCTGAAGTGGTCAAGAACAAGACGCTGCCGCTGATCCTGGTCTGCCCCAACGGCGCGCGCGCCAACCGGGCCTTGGCCGTGGCCAAGAAACTCGGCTACGAGAAGGCCCAAGTGCTGGCCGGCGGGCTGAAAGCCTGGAAAGAAGCTAACCTTCCGGTTGAGAAAGCCTGAAGCAGACCAGCCCATGAAGCCAGTCAAGATGTACACCACGGCCGTTTGCCCCTACTGCATCCGCGCCAAGCAGATCCTCAAGGCCAAGGGTGTCGATGACATCGACGAGATCCGCGTCGACATGCATCCTCAGCAGAGGGCGCACATGATGGAGATCACCGGCCGGCGCACCGTGCCGCAGATCTTCATCGGTGACACCCACGTCGGCGGCTGCGACGACCTGATGGCGCTGGACAGCCGCGGCGGCCTCGTTCCGCTGCTTGAACGGCGTTTGAGATAATCCCCGACTGACCCGAATCCCGGCCCGCTTCGGCAAACCCGAGGCGGGCTTTTGCATTGAAAGAGAGAAAAGCATGGCCGAACAGCAGCAAGACCCCGTATTCCAGATCCAGCGCGTCTACCTCAAGGAAGCCTCGCTCGAGCAGCCCAACTCCCCCGGCATCCTGCTCGAGCAGGAACAGCCCGCCGTGGACATCCAGCTTGGCGTCGAGGCCGCGCAAGCCGCCGAGGGCGTCTACGAGGTCTGCGTCACGGCCACCGTGACCACCAAGGTCAAGGACAAGACCGTGTTCCTGGTGGAGGCCAAGCAGGCCGGCATCTTCGAGATCCGCAACCTGCCGCCCGACCAGATGAGCCCCATCATGGGCATCGCCTGCCCGCAGATCGTCTATCCCTACCTGCGCGGCAACGTCGCCGACATCATCACGCGCGCCGGATTCCCGCCGGTCCACCTGGCCGAAATCAATTTCCAGGCCATGTACGAGCAGCAGCAAGCCGAACAACAGCCGGCGGCCGAGCCTTCGCGCATCATCACGACGGCGTGAAGCCCAGGCTGCAAGGCCTGGGGCTGCTATGAAAATCATAGTGTTCGGAGCCGGGGCCTGGGGCACGGCCCTGGCCGCCAGCGCGGCCGCGCGGCACGAAGTGACGCTGTGGGCCCGCGATGCCGGACAAGCCCAGGCATTGCGCAGCGAGCGCGAAAACCGCCGCTACCTGCCGGGCGTGGCCTTGCCCGCCAATCTTGCGGTCAGCGCCGAGCCCTATGAGTCCCTGCCGCGCCTCGCGGGCGCCAGCGACCTGGCGCTTATCGCCACACCGATGGCGGGGCTGCGGGGGATGCTTTCGCACCTGCGCGATCACCGCGGGCCCGTGGCCTGGCTGTGCAAGGGCTTCGAAGCGCCCGCGGATGTGCCGGAGGGCCTGCTCGGCCACGAAGTCAAGGCCCAGGTGGCTCCCGGCCTTGCGGCCGGCGTGCTGAGCGGCCCGAGCTTCGCCCAGGAAGTCGCGCGCGGCCAGCCGACGGCGCTGGTGGCGGCCAGCGGCGAGGCCCAGGTGCGCGAGGCGCTGGTGGCGGCTTTCCACGCGGGCAACCTGCGTGTCTATGCCAATGACGACCTTGCGGGCGTGGAGGTGGGCGGCGCCGTGAAGAACGTGCTGGCCATCGCCACCGGGCTGTGCGATGGGCTGAACCTGGGGTTGAACGCGCGTGCCGCGCTGATCACCCGGGGCCTGGCCGAGATGACCCGCCTTGGGGTCGCGCTGGGCGCGCGCCAGGAAACGTTCATGGGTCTGTCGGGGCTGGGCGATCTGGTGCTCACCGCTACCGGCGACTTGAGCCGTAACCGCCAGGTCGGCCTGTTGCTGGCGCAGGGCAAGTCGTTGCAGCAGGCGGTGGCTTCGCTGGGTCATGTGGCCGAAGGCGTCTACTGCGCGCGCGCCGTGGTCCGCCGCGCCCAGCGCCTCGGCGTGGACATGCCGATCGCGGGCTCGGTGGTGGCGCTGCTCGATGGCGAGCTCCAGCCGGCGCAGGCGGTGGCCGCACTGATGGGCCGGGGGCCGGTAGCGGAAACAGCGTGAGCGCGCGCAGCGATCAGGCGGTGCCGGACGCGATACGGTTCAGCGCCTGCTGAACCTGATCGGCGCTCTGCGGCCGCACCAGCGCGGGTCTCTTCCTTGCCGTCCTTGAGGAATACCAGCGTCGGCCACAGCTTGATCCCGAACGATCGCCCCAGGGGGCGGCCGCTTCCATCCTCGACCTTGATGTGCCGCACGCCGCTGTGTGAAGCCAGGGCCTGCCCGATCAATGGCTGAGCCGCCCGGCACCAGCCGCACCATGGCGTGCCGAACTCCAGCAGCGTCGGGCCGGGGAGGGCCTCGATCTCGGCGCGCGACGGTTCTGTTTGTGCATAGGCTGTGTTCATGAGTCTATTGTCTTCAATACCGGCATCAACGCCGCGTAGGCGCAAGCCGCTAGTGACGGGTGGGCGCAATCCGGCCACTTGACAACATCGCGCCGCGCGATAGCCTGCGCGCTATCCACAACAAGGAGACAACCCATGCGTTACCCGCTTTCGACGTTTGCTGCTGCCGCCCTGGGTGCGGCCGCCTTGCTGGGCGCCTGTCCATGCCCGGTGCTGCGCCCGCGGCCAACCCCATGAGTTTCTTCGTCACCAGCGCCAACCCCGGCAAGGGCGCCGATTTCGGCGGACTTGCAGGAGCCGACCGCCATTGCCAGACCTTGGCGAGCGCTGCGGGCGCGGGCGGGCGCACGTGGCGCGCGTACCTGAGTACGACGGCGGCTGCCGGCGCAGCCGCAGTCAACGCGCGCGACCGCATCGGCCGCGGCCCGTGGAGCAACGCCAAGGGCGAGGCGGTCGCCGCGAATGTCGAAGAGTTGCATGGCACGAACAACCTGAGCAAGCAGACCGCGCTGAACGAGAAGGGTGAAGTCGTCAGCGGCGGTGGCGACCCCGTGAACACGCACGACATCCTGACCGGCAGCGGCCCTGACGGCAGGGCTTCGCTGGGGCCAACGACACGACTTGCGGCAACTGGACCCAGTCGGGCGCGGGTTCGGCCATCGTGGGCCACCACGACCGCCGCGGCGTGCCGGTCACTCGGCAACGGCCACGTCCTGGAATTCCTCCCATCCCACGCGCGGCTGCAGCATGGATGCGCTCAAGAGCACAGGCAGTGCGGGCTTGCTGTACTGCTTCGCGACGAACTGAGCACGATGCCGCTATGCTTGCCGGGATGGCAAGCATTTTTGATTTTTCCCCCGGCAGCGTGAGCGAACTCGCGAGCGCCGATGTGAAGCGGGCGCTCGCGGAAGACGTGGGCCCTGGCGACCTGACGGCAAGCCTGGTCGATCCCGGCCGGCGCGCCCGGGCCCGCGTGCTGGCGCGCGAAGCCGCGGTGATCTGCGGAGCGCCCTGGGTCGAGGCTGCGCTGCGGCAAATCGATCCGCAGGTAGAGATCCATTGGCTGGTGCCCGAAGGCCGGCGCAGCGTCGCCGACCAGGTCGTGCTGGAGATCGAGGGTTCGGCCCGCGGCCTGTTGACGGCCGAGAGGACGGCGCTCAATTTCCTGCAGCTGCTCAGTGCGGTGGCAACCAAGACCGCCGCCTATGTCGAGGCGGTGCAGTGGCACCCGCGCGCAAATCGTGGATACCCGCAAGACGCTGCCCGGGCTGCGCCTGGCCCAGAAATACGCGGTGCGCGTGGGCGGCGGCACCAACCACCGCATCGGCCTGTACGACGCGGTGCTGATCAAGGAGAACCATATCGCCGCAGCGGGCGGGGTGACCCAGGTCCTGAAGGCCGCGGCGCCGGTGGCGGCGCAGGCGTCCTTCGTCGAGATCGAGGTTGAAACGCTGGCCCAGCTGGACGAAGCGCTGGCGGCTGGGGCAAAGATGATCCTTCTCGACAACATGGACCTGCCGACCCTGCGCGAGGCCGTTCGCATCAACGATGGCCGCGCCGTGCTGGAGATTTCCGGCGGAGTCACTCTGGACAGCGTGCGCGCCCTTGCGCAAACCGGCGTTGACCGCATCTCCATCGGAGCCTTGACCAAGGACGTGAAGGCCACCGATTTTTCCATGCGGCTGAAGGAGATCTGATCATGAGCGCCGTGATCCCCATCTTCGACGTCGAGTACGAGCACCCCATCCCGGGCGAGGGCGCAGGCAATGCCTGCGACACCAAGCATGCCTGGGCCCGCGTGCCGGTCGAGCCTTCCCCCACTGAGCGCGCGGCGCTCAAGGACAAGATCCGCCGCCTGCTCAAGGAGCGCAATGCCGTGATGGTGTCGCACTACTACGTGCACCCGGACCTGCAGGACCTGGCCGAGGAAACCGGCGGCATCGTGAGCGATTCGCTGGAGATGGCGCGCTTCGGCCGCGACCATGCGGCGCAGACGCTGGTGGTTTCCGGCGTGCGTTTCATGGGCGAGACCGCCAAGATCGTTTCGCCGGAAAAGCGCGTGCTGATGCCCGACCTGGACGCCACCTGTTCGCTGGACCTGGGCTGCCCCGCCGACGAGTTTTCCGACTTCTGCGACCAGCATCCGGACCGCACCGTGGTGGTCTACGCCAACACCAGCGCGGCGGTGAAAGCGCGGTCGGACTGGCTGGTCACCTCCAGCTGTGCCGTGGACATCGTGCGCGCGCTCAAGGACAAGGGCCACAAGATCCTGTGGGCGCCCGACAAGCACCTGGGCACCTACATACAGCGCGAAACCGGCGCCGACATGGTGCTGTGGAATGGCGCGTGCATCGTGCACGACGAGTTCAAGGCGTTCGAGCTCGAAGACCTGAAGAAGCAGTACCCACGGGCCAAGGTGCTGGTGCATCCCGAGTCGCCGGCCGACGTGGTGGCATTGGCCGACGCCGTGGGTTCGACCTCCGGCATCCTGAGGGCGGCGCGCGAGATGGATGCCAGGGAGTTCATCGTCGCCACCGACAACGGCATGATGCACAAGCTGCGCACCCTCAACCCGGACAAGTTCTTCATCGAGGCGCCCACCGCCGGCAACAGCGCGACCTGCAAGAGCTGCGCGCACTGCCCCTGGATGGCGATGAACGGGCTGGCGGGCCTGGCGCAGGTGCTGGAGAGCGGCAGCAACGAGATTCACGTCGATCCGGCCCTGGGCGCACGTGCCCGGGTGCCGATCGACCGGATGCTGGCTTTCACGGCCGCGCTGAAATCCGGCCAGCCGGCCGGATCGCTGGTGCCGAATATCGGCGCGGCGCTTCGCGCCGACTCCCCTGGGTTTGCTTGATTTCGTGGCCGCGTCGCACAACTCGCTTCGCGCCTAAGGCCGCTCGCTCAAACAGGTGCGACGAGTCAGTTCACGAAGCGCGCAAGCGCGCAGCCACGAAATCAAGCAAACCCAGGCGCCTCGCAACGATGCGCCGCGGCCTGCCCGGACACGCCTTTGCAGAGACATGGTTGGTGTTCGTCGCACGCACGCCCACCATGTTGGCTCGCGGCAGGCGGTACCCGGCGGGGGCGATTTCTGTGGCGGCTGCGATGCTCGGCCTGGGGGCGGGCGCGCTTGCGCGCTTCGTTAACTGACTCGTCGCAGCTGTTTGAACGGAGCGCCCTTCGGGGCGCGCAGTGAGTTCTGCGACGCCGACCCCAGGCCGAGCATCGCAGCGGAGTCGGAGCGAAGCGGAGACCGCCACAGTATGAGCCCCCGCCGGGTACCGCCTGCCGCGACGCGAGGATGATCGAACGCGTCATGGATGCCGGATCGAGTCCGGCATGACAGGCTCGTGCGTCTCAGACTTCCAGGTTGTCGATCAGCCGCGTGTTGCCCAGCTTCGCCGCGCCCAGCACGACCAGCGGATCATTCGCACCGGGCGCCTGCAGGTCGACGCGCCGGCGCACAGTCATGTAGTCGGGCTTCCAGCCGCGCGAGAGCAGGGTGTTCATCGCTTCGGCCTCGATCGCCGCAATGTCATTCGCTCCCGCTTTTACCTGCGCTGCCATGCGTTTGAGCGCAAGCGAAAGCTGCACCGCTTCCTCGCGCTCGGCGCCGGACAGGTAGCCATTGCGCGAAGACAGCGCCAGGCCGTCGTCCGCGCGTTCCGTCTCGCCGGCCACGATCTCGATGGGCAGCGCGAACTGGCGCACCATGCGGCGGATGACCATCAGCTGCTGGAAGTCCTTCTTGCCGAACACCGCCACTCGCGGCTGAACGCAGGCGAACAGCTTCATCACCACCGTGCTCACGCCGACAAAAAAGCCCGGCCGGAAGTGGCCTTCCAGGATGTCGGCCAGCTCCGCGGGCGGATGCACCTTGAAGGTCTGCGGTTCGGGATAGAGCTCTTTTTCGGTGGGCGCGAACAGCACGTCGCAGCCGGCCGCTTTCAGCTTGGCGCAGTCCGACTCCCAGGTGCGCGGGTAGCTGTCGAAATCCTCGTGCGGCAGGAACTGCAGGCGGTTGACGAAGATGCTGGCGACTGTCACGTCGCCCAGCGGCCTGGCTCGCCTGACCAGGGCCAGGTGGCCCTCGTGCAGGTTGCCCATGGTGGGAACGAAGGCGGGCCTGCGGTGGGGGCCGAGAATGCGGCGCAGGTCGTCGAGGGTGCGGGCTAACTGCAAGGGGCTCTTTCTAGTAACTGTGCTGTTCGTCGTCGGGGAAGCTCTGGTCCTTCACGGCCGCCACGTAGCGCCGGATCGCTTCTTCTATGCCGGCGCTGCCTTGCATGAAGTTGCGCACGAAGCGCGGCGGCTTGCCGGCGGTGATGCCGAGCATGTCGTGCAGCACCAGCACCTGGCCGCTGCAACGCGACGCCGGCGCCTATGCCGATCACCGGGATGGGCAGTGCCGCGCTCACCTCCGCGGCCAGGCCGCGCGGGATGAGCTCCAGCACCAGCATGGCCGCGCCCGCGCCGGCAAGTTCCCTGGCCTGTCCTTTCAGCGTGCGCGCGGCTTCATCGCTGCGGCCCTGGATGCGATAGCCGCCCAGTGCGTGCACCGATTGCGGCGTCAGGCCCAGGTGGGCGCACACCGGGATGCCGCGCTCGGTCAGGAAGCGGACCGTTTCCGCGGTCCAGTCGCCGCCCTCGAGCTTGACCATGTGGGCGCCGGCCTGCATCAAGGTGGTCGCGCTTCGAATCGCCTGTTCGCGCGACTCCTGGTAGCTGCCGAACGGCAGATCGCCCACGATCCAGGCCGTGCGGTTGCCTCGCGCCACGCATTCGGTGTGATAGGCCATCTGCTGCAACGTCACGGGCACCGTGGTGGCCTGGCCTTGCAACACCATGCCCAGCGAATCCCCCACCAACAGGCAATCGACGCCGGCGCCATCGAGCAGCCGCGCGAAGCTCGCGTCGTAGCAGGTGAGCATGGCGATCTTCTCGCCTGCGGCGTGCATTTCGCGCAGGCGGTGCAGCGTCAGCGGTTTGCGCGCAAGGACGGGGCTCTCGTTCATGTTGCAGCGATGGGTTCGGGTTGCCCAGGCTTCAGGCCCAGGCGAGCTAGCAGGTCCAGGTCAGCCTGCGTGTCCGGGTTGCCGGTGGTCAGCAGCTTGTCGCCGTAGAAGATCGAGTTGGCGCCGGCCAGGAAGCACAGCGCCTGCACGGCGTCGCCCATCTGCTGGCGGCCGGCCGACAGGCGCACGCGCGCCCGCGGCATGGTGATGCGCGCCACGGCGATGGTGCGCACGAACTCGAACGGGTCCAGCGGCGCCTGCTCCGCCAGCGGCGTGCCCTTCACGCGGACCAGGTGGTTGATAGGCACCGACTCGGGGTAGGGATCGAGGTTGGCCAGCTGTGCGATCAGGCCCGGCGCGCTGCTGCTGCGATTCGCCCATGCCGACGATGCCGCCGCAGCAGACCTTCACGCCGGCGCCGCGCACGCGGGCCAGCGTGTCGAGACGGTCCTGGTACTCGCGGGTGGTGATGATGTCGCCGTAGAAATCCGGCGCGCTGTCCAGGTTGTGGTTGTAGTAGTCCAGGCCCGCCGCCTGCAGCGTTTGCGCGTGCCCGTCCTCGAGCATGCCCAGCGTGGCGCAGGTTTCCAGGCCCAGCGATTTCACGGTGGCACACCAGCTCGGCGACTTTCTCGATGTCGCGGTCTTTGGGTGCGCGCCAGGCGGCGCCCATGCAAAAGCGGGTGGCGCCGGCGTCCTTCGCGCGCTGCGCGGCCTGCAACACTTCGGCCGGCTCCATCAACTTGGAGGCTTCGACGCCGGTGTCGTAGCGGGCAGCTTGCGGGCAGTAGCCGCAGTCCTCGGGACAGCCGCCGGTCTTGATCGACAGCAGCGTCGCGAACTCGACCAGGGTCGCATCGAAGTTCTCGCGATGCACCGTCTGCGCGCGGTGCAGCAGCTCGGGAAACGGCAGGTCGAACAGCGCCTGGACGGCTTCCACGCTCCAGCGCTGGGCGTCGGCGAGCGCAGCGCGCGCTGCCGGGCGGTGCAAGGTGACGGGTTGCTCAAAGGTTGCGGACATGGGGTTTCTCCAAAGGATTCTTCAGGGATTCGGCCAGAGCCTGGATCAAACGGTCCACGTCGGCCTCGCTGTGGGCGGCCGACAGTGCGATGCGCAGCCGTGCCGTGCCATCGGGCACCGTGGGCGGCCGGATCGCCGGCACCCAGAGGCCGCGCTCGCGCAGGCCTTCCATCACGGCCAGGGCTTCTTCGTTGGGGCCGATCACCAGCGCCTGGATGGCGGTGGTGGAGTCGCCCAGCTTCCATGGCGATGCGCGCAACACACCGGCCAGGCCTTGGCGCAGCCGCGCGATGAGGCGGTGCAAGTGATCGCGCCGCCACTGTTCGGTTTCGATCAGCGCGAGGCTGGCGCGCAGGGCGCTGGCCAGCAGCGGCGGCGCGGCCGTGGCGAAGATGTAGCTGCGGGTTTTTTGCAGCAGCCATTCGACCAGCGAGTCATCACCGGCGACAAATGCGCCGGCCACGCCGGCCGCCTTGCCCAGGGTGGCCATGTAGAGCACGCGGCGCGAGGCATTCGCCCCCGTGAGGCCGAAATGCGCGAGAGTGCCGCGGCCTTGCGGCCCCATCACCCCGAAGCCATGCGCATCGTCCAGCAACAGCAACGCGTCGTGGCGCTCGCACAGGGCCAGCAGACCGGGAATGTCGGCGATGTCGCCGTCCATGCTGAACACCGCGTCGCTGATCACCAGCTTGCGCCGCGCCGGACTTTGCGCCAGCGCGGCGGCTAGCGCGGCCAGGTCACCGTGCGCATAGCGGTGGATGCGCGCGCGCGACAGCCGGGCGCCGTCGATCAGGCACGCATGGTTGAGCGCGTCGGAGAACAGCGCGTCGCCTTCGCCGACCAGCGCCGGGATGATGCCGATGTTGGTGGCGTAGCCGGCGTAGAAGTACAGCGCGCGCGGCAATTGGGTGAAGCGGGCCAGTTCCTGTTCGAGCGCCTCGTTCGCCGCGCTGTGGCCGCTGACCAGGGGCGAAGCGCCGGAGCCGACGCCGAACTCGTTTGCACCGGCGCAGGCGGCCGCTATGAGCTCCGGATGGCCGGCCAGGCCCAGGTAATCGTTGCTGCAAAACGCCAGCATGGACTGGCCGTCGACTTGCAAGCGGGCCCCGCCTTCGGGCACGACCACGCGGCGCTTGCGGCGCAGGTGGGCGCGGTCCAGTTCGGCGATGCGCGCCGGGAATTCATCGATCCAGGAAGGTGTCGTCGTCATGCTGCGGGCAGGCGGATGGCGATGGCGCGCGGGTCAGGCGCATCCTGGTGGGCGATGTCGGCCAGCAGCGGCGCGTCGAGGCGGCGCTGCAGCCAGGCGATGTTGTCGTCCTGAGCCTGCATCGCCGGATCGATGCGGTTGGCGACCCAGCCGGCCAAGGTGAGGCCGCGCCCGTGGATGGCTTCGGCCGTCAGCGCGGCGTGATTCAGGCAACCCAGCCGCAGGCCGACGACCAGCACGATGGGAAGGGCGAGGGCCTGCGCGAGATCGGCGCCGGTCTCGGTGTCGGACAGTGGCACGTGGAAGCCACCCGCGCCTTCCACCACGACGGCGTCCGCGCGCTGCGCGAGCGTGTGAAAGCGGCGTTGCAGCTCGGCGATATCGATGCGCACGCCCGCGCGTCGAGCTGCGATGTGCGGCGACAGCGGATCGGGCAGCAGGATGGGATTGTCCAGTTCGGCGGGCACCTGCACGGTGGAGGCCGCACGCAGCGCCAGCGCGTCTTCGCTGGCCCACGTCCCACCCACGCGAACCTGGCCCGCGGCCACTGGCTTCATGCCGACAACCCGCGGATAACGCCTGGCCAGCGCATGCAACAGCGCGGCGGCGACCAGGGTCTTGCCGACGCCGGTGTCGGTGCCGGTGATGAAGTAAGAGCTCATGTGGTGCCGGACTCTTCGGCCAGGGTGGCTTCCAGCGCCGCCAGCGCGCCCTGCGCCAGGCAATGCATGGCTTCGGCGTCCAGCACATAGGGCGGCATCGCGTAGATCGTCCGGCCGATCGGCCGCAACAGCAGGCCGCGCGCCATCGCATGGTGGTGCAAGCGGCGCGCGAAGTCGGGCAGGGTCGTTGCGACATCCCAGGCCCAGATCATGCCGAGGTGGCGCGCGTGGCGCACGCGGGGATGGGCCGAGAGCGGCGCCAGGGCTTCGCTGACCGTTCGGGCCAGGGCCACGTTGCTCGCCAGCACGTCCTGCCGTTCGAAGATCTCCAGCGTCGCCAGGGCCGCGCGGCAGGCCAGCGGGTTGCCGGTGTAGGAGTGCGAATGCAGGAAGCCGCGGGCGACTTCGTCGTCGTAGAAGGCCTCGTAGACGGCGTCGGTCGTCAGCACGGCCGACAGCGGCAAGGTGCCGCCGGTCAGCCCCTTGGACAGGCAGATGAAATCGGGCCGGATCCCGGCCTGCTGGTGCGCGAACATCGTTCCCGTGCGCCCGAACCCGGTGGCGATTTCGTCCACCACCAGGTGCACCTCATAGCGGTTGCACAGCGCGCGCACCAGGCGCAGGTACTCGGCGTCGTGCATGGCCATGCCGGCGGCGCACTGCACCAGCGGCTCGACGATGAGTGCCGCGGTTTCCTCGTGGTGCTCGGCCAGCCAGGCGTCCAGCTCGCCGGCACAGCGCCGGGCCACGTCGGCCGCGCTTTCGCCGGCCCGCGCGCCGCGCGCATCGGGGCTGGGCACGGTGGCCGCCAGCCGCACCAGGGGTGCATAGGCTTCGCGGAAGATCGCAATGTCCGTGACGGCCAATGCACCCACGGTTTCGCCGTGGTAGCCGCCGGCCAGGCCTGATGAAGCGCCTCTTGCCGGCGCGGCCGCTGTTGCGCCAGAAATGCGCGCTCATCTTCAAGGCGATCTCGGTCGCGCAGGCGCCGTCACTGCCGTAGAAGGCATGGCCCAGGCCGGTCAGCGCGGCCAGCCGTTCGGACAGTTCCACGACGGGCGCATGCGTGAAACCGGCCAGCATCACGTGGTCCAGCCGCTCCAGCTGGTCGGCCAATGCGGCCTTGATGTGCGGGTGGCCGTGGCCGAACAGGTTGACCCACCAGGAACTGACGGCGTCGAGGTAGCGCTTGCCATCCACGTCGTAAAGCCAGGGCCCTTGCGCGCGCGCGATCGCGATCGGCGGCTGCGCTTCGTGCAGCTTCATCTGCGTGCACGGATGCCACACGCTGCGCAGACTGCGCCCGGCCAGCGAACTGTCCATCAGAGCTGCTGCGTCGGCACGTGCTGGCGCGCGCCCATCTGTCGGTTGGCCTCGTCCACGAAAACCAGTTGCGGCTTGTGCGTGGCCACCTGGTCCTCGTGCACCTGGGCGAAGGAGGCGATGATGATCAGGTCACCCACCGCGGCGCGACGCGCGGCCGAACCGTTGACCGAGATCATGCCGGTGCCGCGCTGGCCCTTGATGGCATAGGTGATGAAACGCTCGCCGTTGTTGATGTTCCAGATGTGAACCTGTTCGTTCTCGGCGATGTTCGCCGCCTCCAGCAGTTTTTCGTCGATGGCACAGGAGCCTTCGTAGTGCAACTCGCAGTGCGTGACGGCGACGCGGTGGATCTTGGACTTCAGCAACGTGCGGAACATGGGCCTTCCTTTTCCGAAAGCGTGGATTGTGGCAGCGCCGGAGGCTGGTACGTAGGCGTATTCCCGACCGGTCGGTCAATCGCCTGCCGCAGCTCGGCGATGGCCGTCTTCAGGCGAGGCCGCAGCGGTGATGGCGCTGATCACGGCCACGCCGGCCGCGCCGCAGCGCATCGCCTGCGACGCACGGGCGACATCCATGCCCCCGATCGCCACCACCGGCAGCGGCAACAGGGCGCACCAGTAAGCCAGGTTGGCGTTGCCCTGCGCAATCCAGGGCATGGCCTTGGCGCCGGTGGGATGGATCGGGCCGCAGGCGATGTAGCTGGGGCGCAGGCCCCAGGCGCGGCTCACCTCCCAATAGGCATGGGTGCTCAGGCCCAGGCGCAGTCCGGCGTTTGCAATGGCTGCCAGGTCGGCCGTTGCGAGGTCTTCCTGTCCCAGGTGCACGCCGTAAGCGCCTTCCTCGATGGCCATCTGCCAGTGGTCGTTGATGAAAAGCTGGGCGCCCGCGGCGCGGGCCGCGGCCACGCTTTCGCGAATCTCCTGGCGAAGAGCGGGATGGTTCGGGTCCTTGACGCGCAGTTGCACTGTGCGCACGCCGGCATCGAGCACCCGGCGCACCCAGGCCGCGCTGTCGACGATTGCGTAAAGGCCCAGCGCCGGGTCCGCCAACGGCGCGAAAGGCGCAACGCGATCCTGACCCGGAATGCTGAAGACGGGCAGGTTCCCGGCATGCAGCGCAAAACCGCCGCGCGGCCGCACCGGCCCCGCGCCCGCACCGGCGGCCCAGCCGTGTCGAAGCGCGTGCGTGGTGGCCATTTTCGCCAGCACCAGGGCTTCGATGGCGACGAAGCCGCTGGCCAGGGCCGCTGCTGCGCTGGAGGCGAAGACGCAGCCCGTGCCGTGGTTGTGGCGCGTCGCAACGCGCGGCAGGCTCAGCCAGCCGCTGGCGTGCGGGGTGCTCGCGTAGTCCTCGCTGCAGTCGCCATTCGAATCGCCGCCGGTGATGGCGACGGCCTGGCAGCCCATTTCGCGCAGGGCCTTCGCGGCCTGCTCCACGCCGGCGCGATCCAGCGGCGCGGCAATGCCCAGCAATGCGGCGGCTTCGGCGCGGTTGGGAGTCGCCACGGTGGCGCGGGGCAGCAACTCGGTGCGATAGGCCTGCAGCAGTTCCTCGTCGGCAAACGAAGCGCCGGTGCTCGAGCGCAAGACCGGGTCGACCACCAGCGCCAGCGCGGGGTTTTCGCGGCGCAGGCGGTCGATCCAGGCCGCCAGCACGCGAAGGTTGGCGGCACTGCCGAGCAGGCCCGTCTTGATGGCCGCCGGCGGCATGTCGCCGGCAAGCGCTGCCAGTTGCGCATCCAGCAATGCCGGAGACACCGCATCGATGTGCCGCACCGCGATCGAGTTCTGCGCGGTGACCGCGGCCACCGCGCTGCAGCCATGGACGCCGAAGGCATCGAAGGCGCGCAGGTCGGCCTGCAAGCCGGCCCCGCCGCCGCTGTCCGAACCGGCGACGGTCCAGACGATGGGAGGATTGCTCATAGGACGAAGGGCCTTCCTGTGACAGGCGTGGTCGCCACGGCCATGTCCTGCCGCGCCATGATGCCGGCCTCCCAGGCCAGACGGCCGGCCTCGATGCCGAGCTTGAAAGCGCGTGCCATCGCGATCGGATCGTGCGCCTGGGCGACGGCGGAGTTCAGCAGCACCGCATCGAAGCCCAGTTCCATCGCCTGCACCGCGTCGCGCGGCGAGCCGATGCCCGCGTCCACCACCAGGGGCACATCCGGCAGGCGCGAGCGCAGTGTGCGCAGCGCGCTGGGGTTGATCAGGCCCTGGCCCGAACCGATAGGGGCGCCCCAAGGCATGAGGATGCGGCAGCCGGCATCGAGCAGGCGCTGGCAGGTGACCAGGTCGTCCGTGCAATAGGGAAATACTTCGAAGCCGGCCTGTACCAGTTCCTTGGCGGCCTGCACGAGTTCGAACGGATCGGGCTGCAAGGTGTACTCGTCGCCCACCACTTCGAGCTTGATCCAGTGCGTGCCGAACAGCTCGCGGGCCATCTTGGCCAGCGTGACGGCTTCGCGCGCCGTGCGGCATCCGGCCGTGTTGGGCAGCAGGCGCGCGCCGCTTTGCTGGATCAGGCGGTAGAAGTCGCCAGGGGCGCCGGCTTGCGCGAGCTGCCGCTTGAGCCCCACGGTGACCACCTGCGAGCCGGACGCCGCGATGGCCTGCTGCAGAACCTGCGGCGAGGGATAGCCGGCCGTGCCGAGAAAGAAGCGGCTTTCGAGCAGGGCGCCGCCGATCTGGAAGGACATGTCAGCCTCCGGTGATGGGTTGGAAAGTGAAGACGGCATCGCCGTCGTTGAGTTCGCGTTCGGCGCGGGCTTCGCGCGCGACGAACTCGCCGTTGACCGCCGTCGCCAGGGATGGCGGCGGCGCGTCGAGCGCGGCGATGAGGTCGGCGAGAGTCTGGCCGGGAGGCAGCTTGCGCGCCTCGCCATTGAGCGTGATGGCGATCATTGAGTACTCCCAGGGCTGTCATTGCGGGCTCGACCCGCAATCCATCGCAGTGATGCCGGATCGATCCGGCATGCAGGCCCTGCATGTCGATCGCGTCCTCCACCAGCGCCGGCGCGATCAGCCAGCCGTGGCGGAACAGGCCGTTGATGCGCGTCAGGCCCGGTTGCGTCTCGACATGCGGCAGGTTGTCGGGCAGGGCGGGCCGCAGGTTGGCCTCGCTGTGGACGACGCGTGCTTCCGCGAGTTCGGGCACCACGCTGTGCGCCGCCGCCAGCAGCTCCACCGTGCTGCGCAGAGACACCGGCGACCGGTCCTCGCTTTCGATCTCGCTGGCGCCGACGACGACGATGTCGCCTTCGCGCGGCACCAGGTAGACGCGATGGCGCGGGTGCATCAGGCGCAGCGGCCGGCGCAGCCGCACACCGGGCGCATGGAGCCAGAAGATTTCGCCTCGAACGCCACGCACCGGCAGCTCGGGCCGGGCGCCGGTGCCGCGCACGTCGAAGACCCAGTCGAAGGCTCGTGCTCGTCCGCTCACATGGAAGACGCCGGGCGCCACACCATCAACCCGTTGCGCCCAGTGCCACTTGACGCCTTGCACCGCCGCCATCGCGTCCATGGCCTGCACGGTATGAACCCTGCCTTCACACGGCAGCAGCCATGCATGGGCCGGTCCCTGCACGGCGGGCTCCAGTTCGCGCAGCGCCGCGGCCGCCAAAGCCTGGGGCGCGTGGCCCGGCGGCGCTTTGCGCTCGAGCAGTTCCACCACGCGCCGCGCCGCGCCTTCGTCGCCGCGATGCGCCAGCAGCAGGCTGCCGTCCTGGCTGAATTGCACCGGGCGTTCCAGCTGCGAAAGCAGCCTGGGCCACAGCGCCAGCGAACGCAGCCCCAGCTCGAACACCCGGCGGTCGGCGCACTCCAGTTCCGCCACGGGGCTGAGCATGCCGGCGGCCGTCCAACCCGCCGCGCCACGCGCATGCGCATCCGGCGCAGGGTCGAACACTTCGACCGAATGCCCGGCGCGCGCCAGCTGAAACGCCAGCAGCCGCCCCAGCAGGCCCGCGCCGGCAATACCGATCTTCACGGCCTCAGGCCTCTTGTTCAGCGGGATGTAGATCTCGCTGCCGCCCGCGCGGAACTCGGCGCTCTTTTGCGCCATGCCTTCCTGTGCCGCCGCGTAGTCGCGCACTTCCTGCGTGATCTTCATCGAGCAGAACTTGGGGCCGCACATCGAGCAGAAGTGCGCGACCTTGGCGCCATCGGCCGGCAGGGTCTCGTCGTGGAAATCGCGGGCCGTGTCCGGGTCCAGCGACAGGTTGAACTGGTCCTGCCAGCGGAATTCGAAGCGGGCCTTGGACAGGGCCTCGTCGCGCGCCCGGGAGGTCGGGTGTCCCTTCGCCACGTCCGCGGCATGGGCCGCGATCTTGTAGGCGATGATGCCCTGCTTGACGTCGTCGCGATCGGGCAGGCCCAGGTGTTCCTTGGGCGTCACATAGCACAGCATCGCGGTGCCGAACCAGCCGATCATGGCCGCGCCGATGGCGCTGGAGATGTGGTCGTAGCCCGGCGCGATGTCGATCGTGAGCGGGCCCAGCGTGTAGAAGGGCGCTTCATGGCAGTGCTTGAGCTGCTCGTCCATGTTGGCCTGGATCATGTGCATGGGCACATGGCCCGGGCCTTCGATCATGGTTTGCACGTCGTGCTTCCAGGCGACCTGGGTGAGTTCGCCCAGGGTGCGCAGCTCGGCGAACTGGGCCTCGTCGTTGGCGTCGGCGCCGGAGCCGGGGCGCAGCCCGTCGCCGAGCGAGAAGCTCACGTCGTACGCCTTCATGATGTCGCAGATGTCCTCGAAGTGCTCGTAGAGGAAGCTTTCCTTGTGGTGGGCGATGCACCACTTGGCCATGATGGAGCCGCCGCGCGAGACGATGCCGGTGCGGCGCTTGGCCGTCATCGGGATGAAGGGCAGGCGGATGCCGGCGTGGATGGTGAAGTAGTCCACGCCCTGTTCGGCCTGCTCGATCAGCGTGTCGCGGAAGATCGCCCAGGTCAGGTCTTCGGCCACGCCGCCGACTTTTTCCAGCGCCTGGTAGATGGGCACGGTGCCGATCGGCACCGGGCTGTTGCGCACGATCCAGTCGCGCGTGGTGTGGATGTTCTTGCCGGTCGACAGGTCCATCACGTTGTCGGCGCCCCAGCGGATCGCCCACACCAGCTTCTCCACTTCCTCCTCGATGCTGGAAGTGACCGCCGAGTTGCCGATGTTGGCGTTGATCTTCACCAGGAAGTTGCGGCCGATCGCCATCGGCTCGATCTCGGGGTGGTTGATGTTGGCCGGGATGATGGCGCGGCCCCTCGCGACCTCGTCGCGCACGAACTCGGGCGTGATCAGCTCGGGAATCTTCGCGCCCATGGGGTTGCCGCGCAGGCGTTCGGCCTTTGCGGTGTCCGCCAGGTACTCGGCCATCCACTCGCGCTTGCCGTTTTCGCGGATCGCGACGAACTCCATCTCGGGCGTGACGATGCCGCGCCGGGCGTAGTGCATCTGCGTGACGTTGCCGCCGGCCTTGGCCCGGCGCGGCTGGCGCTGCAGCGCGGCGGCCTCGGCACGCAAGGCGGCGATGCGCTGGGCTTCGCGCTCTTCATGCTTGGTGCCGTCGTCCAGCGCCTTGCGCTCGCGGCCGGTGTACAGCTCGGTGTCGCCGCGCGCTTCGATCCACGAGGTGCGCAGGCCCGGCAGGCCGCGGCGCACGTCGATCTCGGCCGCCGGGTCGGTGTAGGGGCCCGAGGTGTCGTAGAGCGTCGCCGTCTCGCCGTTGGAGAGCGCCACTTCGCGCATCGGCACGCGCAGCTGCGGATGCAGTGTGCCGGGGGCGTGGGTCTTGCGTGAGGCGGGGAAGGGCTCGCGCGTGAGGGAGAGCAGCTGCGCGAGTTTGTCGGGAGCGTTCATCGGCCAATCCTTTCGGTGCTTGTGACATCACAGGTGCTCCGAAAGGTGTGGCAGGACTTGAGGCCCGTGAGGGGGCCAATGCCTGACAGCTCTTCTTACGCCGGTACTAGCCGGTTCAAGTTCACGGGTTTGGGTCTTGCCATCTCAGCGATTCCGGCCACATGGCCGGGTCGCACCCCGGAGCGGAGGCAAGTATACATGTCGCGCTTGTCATCCCGGGCTTGATCCGGGATCCACGTCGGCGATGGATGCCGGATCGAGTCCGGCATGACAAGTCAGGCGCGCTCAGTTCGCGGAATCAGCATGGTCGGATGGGCGACGTCCGCCATTTGCGGGTAGTCGCGGCTGAAGTGCAGCCCGCGGCTCTCGTGCCGTGCCTGCGCCGACTTGACGATCAGGTCGGCGACGGTGACCAGGTTGCGCAGCTCCAGCAGGTCGCGCGTGATGTGGAAGTTCGCGTAGAACTCCTGGATCTCTTCCTGCAGCAGCCGGATGCGGTGCGACGCACGCTCCAGGCGCTTGTTGGTACGCACTATGCCCACGTAGTCCCACATGAAGCGGCGCAGCTCATCCCAGTTGTGCGAGATCACCACGGACTCGTCGGCATCGGTCACGCGGCTCTCGTCCCAGGACGGCACGGCCGGCGGCGCGGGCAGCGGCGTTGCCTTGATGTCTTTCGCCGCGGCGCGGGCGAACACCATGCACTCCACCAGCGAGTTGCTGGCCAGCCGGTTGGCCCCGTGCAGGCCCGTGTAGGCGGTCTCGCCGATGGCGTGCAATCCGGTCAGGTCGGTGCGGCCCGCCAGATCGGTGTGGATGCCGCCGCAGGTGTAATGCGCGGCGGGCACCACGGGAATCGGCTCTCGCGTGATGTCGATGCCCAGTTCCAGGCAGCGCGCGTGGATGTTGGGGAAGTGTTCGCGCACGAACTCCGGCGGCTGGTGCGAGATGTCCAGGTAGACGCAGTCCAGGCCGTGCTTCTTCATCTCGAAGTCGATGGCGCGCGCCACCACGTCGCGCGGCGCGAGCTCGGCGCGCGGGTCGTGCGCCGGCATGAAGCGCGTGCCGTCGGGCAGCAGCAGCTTGCCGCCTTCGCCGCGCACCGCCTCGGTGATGAGGAAGGATTTCACCAGCGGGTGGTACAGGCAGGTCGGGTGGAACTGGATGAATTCCATGTTCGTCACCCGGCAACCCGCGCGCCATGCGGCCGCGATGCCGTCGCCGGTGGCCGTATCGGGATTGGTGGTGTAGAGGTACACCTTGCCCGCTCCGCCCGTGGCCAGGATGGTCTGCGGCGCGCGGAAGGTGACCACCTCATCGGTGGCTTCGTCCAGGGCGTACAGGCCCAGGCAGGTGTTCGGCGAGGAAGGCCCGCCCAGCTTGCGGCTGGTGATCAGGTCGACCAGCGTGTGCTGCTCGAACACCGTCGATGTTGGGCGTGCGCCGCACCGTTCTCGATCAGCGTGCGCTGGACGGCGGCGCCGGTGGCATCGGTCACGTGCACGATGCGGCGGGCGCTGTGTCCGCCTTCACGCGTCAGGTGCAGCTGGCCCTCTTCCAGCGAGAACGGCACGCCGAGCTGGCGCAGCCAGGCGATGCTTTCGGGCGCGTGCTCCACCACGAAGCGAGTCGCTTCCAGGTCGGACAGGCCCGCGCCTGCGACCAGCGTGTCGTCCACGTGCGACTCGAAGGTGTCGCCTTCGCCCAGCACGGCGGCGATGCCGCCCTGGGCCCAGCCGCTGGAGCCGTCGGTCATGGAACGCTTGGTAAGAACCGCCACGCGGTGCGTGGGCGCCAGGTGCAGCGCGGCGGAAAGCCCGGCCAGCCCGCTGCCGACGATCAGGACGTCGAAGTCTTGTCAGTGCCATGTTCATGCGGGCTGGTAGGCGAGCCGCACGTAGATCGGGGCGAAGGCCTCGGCCTGGGTCACCTCGATCAGCGTTTCCTTGGCCAGCTCCAGCATGGCGATGAAGGTGACGATCAGCACCGGCATGCCGCGGGTGATATCGAACAGCTGCTCGAACTCGACGAACTTGCGGCCTTGCAGATGGCGCAAGACGACGCTCATGTGCTCGCGCACGGACAGCTCTTCGCGGGTGATCTTGTGGTGCTGCACCAGCTTGGCCCGCTTGACGATGTCGCGCCAGGCTTCCTGCAGGTCGACCACGTTCACGTCGGGAAAGCGCGGCTGCAGCGACTGCTCGATGTAGACCTGCGCGCGCAGCACGTCCCGGCCCATCTGTGGAACTTCGTTCAGGCGGAACGCGGCTGCCTTCATCTGCTCGTATTCGAGCAGGCGGCGAACCAGTTCGGCGCGCGGATCTTCCGGCTCCTGGCCCTCGGCCGTCTTCTTCGGAGGCAGCAGCATGCGCGACTTGATCTCGATCAGCATCGCGGCCATCAGCAGGTATTCCGCCGCCAGTTCCAGGTTGCGGGTGCGGATCTCTTCGACGTACACCAGGTACTGGCGCGTCACGCCGGCCATGGGGATGTCGAGGATGTTGAAGTTCTGCTTGCGGATGAGGTACAGCAGCAGGTCCAGCGGGCCTTCGAAAGCCTCGAGGAACACCTCCAGCGCGTCGGGCGGGATGTACAGGTCCGTCGGCATGGCGAACAGCGGTTCGCCATAAAGCTTGGCCAGCGCCACTTGATCCACCACGTCGGGCATGCCGGGTATCTCGGGCGCCGCCGGCTCGGGCAACGTCGCTTCGCCGGATTCGATCATTTGCCTGCGTTCTGGTAGACGTAGGGCTTTTGCGGCACCTCGGCGCCGCGCCACTCGGTCCAGGCTTCGCGGTTGACGTGCTTGTCCCACAGCAGGGCGCGGCCGGCGCGCTGCTGGGCTTCCAGGTCCGGCTTCTCGGTCTTGAGTTGCTCGATGAACTGGGTGATCTCGGATTGGTAGTCGGGACGGCGGAAGATGCGGAGCAACATGGACATAGACTGTGCCTTTTGCGCAATTTTACTTCCCCGAGTCATGTACAGCGTTTTGAGGTTGCTGGCGGCGGTTTTGGCCCTGTGGGCGCTGATGGGGTGCGACCCCCAGCGCATCAAGGAGCTGGAAGAGGGCGTTTCGACCGAGGCCGACGTCAGGGCGCGCTTCGGTGAGCCCGAAAAAGTGTGGGACGGGCCCGGCGGCGAGCGTATCTTCGAGTACAACCGCCAGCCCTCCGGGCACAAGAACTACATGATCAGCATCGGCCCCGACGGCCGGATGACGGCGCTGCGCCAGGTGCTGCACCCGGCGAATTTCGCCAAAGTGCAGCCCGGCATGAAGGTGGAAGAGGTGCGCAGGCTGCTGGGAAAGCCGATGAAGCAGACGCCCTATGCGCTGAAGAACGAAATCGCCTGGGATTGGCGCTACATGGAGCCGCCGAATACTTCCATGGTTTTCACGGTCTGGTTCAGCCCGGATGACCGGGTGCTGCGCACGACGACGGCGCCCGATCCCGAAGCGCTGGAGAACCGCGGCGGGCGCTAGTTCGCCACGACGCTCACCGGCGCACGCCCTCAGGCCGTCTACCCGACACCTCAGCCGACGCCCGATTGGCCGCCAGCTCCGCGCCGAAGCCCGAGCGGTCGATCACCTCCTGCGGCTGGGGCTGCAGGTTTTCCAGGTGCAGCGTGCCGCCGCGCAGCAGCACCACCTTGTGCAGCTGGCGCAGCGAATCCAGGCCCGAGGTATCGAGGTGCACGAGCTGCAGCGCATCCAGCACCACCACCGGCTCCTGCGGCCCGTTCTCCACGGCCTGCACCACTTCGTCGATCTTGGCGACCGCGCCGAAGAAGAGGGCGCCATACAACTTGTACTGCAGCAGCGCCCCGTCCCGGGCGACGAGCTCCACGCTGAACAGCGAACTCATCTTGCGGATGAACAGCGCGCAGGCCAGCACCAGCCCCACCTGCACCGCCACCGTCAGGTCGAACACCACCGTGAGGAAAAAGGTGCCCAGCATCAAAACGCGGTAGTGCGTGCTGTAGTTCTTCAGCCGGGCGAACTCGTGCCATTCGCCCATGTTCCAGGCCACGAACAGCAGGATGCCGGCCAGCACCGCCAGCGGCACGTGCAGCGCCAGCGGCGCGGCCAGCAGGACTATTACAGCCAGCGCGAGCAGCGTGAACGATGCCTGCCACGGGTGTGGAGCCGCCTGAACGGATGTTGGTGACCGTGCGGGCGATGGTGCCGGTGGCCGGCATGCCGCCGAAGAAGGGCACGACGAAGTTGGCGACGCCCTGGGCCATCAGTTCCTGGTTGGGATCGTGGCGAGGCAGGGCAGCTCAGCTGGTCGGCCACGCGCGCGCACAGCAGCGACTCGATGGCGCCCAGCAGTGCAATGGTGATGGTGGGCGTCACCAGGAGCTTGACGGTTTCCCACGAGAACTCGGGCAGGGCGAAGGCGGGCAGCCCCTGCGGAATGGCGCGGAAGCGCGAGCCTATGGTCTCCACGGGGAGGCGCGAAGTACCAGGACAGCAGGGTCAGCGTCACGAGCGCCACGATGGTCGCCGGCATACGCGCGCTGAAGCGCGCCGCGTGCTGCACGCCCGGCAGATCCATCGCGTACTGGATGGGCGAGCGGTCGCTCCACAGCCGCGGCCAGATGAACAGCCCGATCACGCAGGCCAGCCCGAGGGCGAACGAATAGGGGTTGAAGCTCCCGATATTCTGGGCGATCACCTTCAACTGCGTGAAGAAGTCGGCCGGCATCTTGGCGATCGTCCAGTCCCAGCCAGTCCTTCAGCTGCGAGCTGGCGATCAGCACCGCGATGCCGTTGGTGAAGCCGATCACGATGCTGATGGGCACATAGCGCACCAGCCGCCCGAGCCGCAGCAGCCCCATCGCGAAAAGCAGCACGCCCGCACAGGCCGTGGAGATCAGCAGGTTGGCCAGGCCATATTGCTCGACGATGCCGTAGACGATGACGATGAAGGCGCCGGCCGGACCGCCGATCTGGACGTTGGAGCCGCCCAGCACCGAAATCAGCAAGCCGGCGATGATGGCCGTCCACAGGCCGGCTTCGGGCTTGAGCCCCGAGGCGATGGCGAAGGCCATGGCCAAGGGCAGGGCGACGACGGCGACCGTCAGGCCGGCGCCGAGGTCGCGCAGGAAGCGCTCGCGCTCATAGCCGCGCAAGGCGTCCAGCAGGCGGGGACGAAAAGCGAAAGAAAGAGCCAAGGCGCCAGTGTACGCCCCGCGGAAGAGCTACTCGTCGCCGCCGGGGATGACGGCATCCGCCGCGGCGCCCACCGCCTTGCCCGTGATCTTGACGGTGCCCACGGCGGCATCGACCACGAGGCCGGCGCCGGTGGCTGCCACGCCAACCGCCGTGCTGCCGACGGTGATCACCGCGCATCCGCCCAGGAGCGATGCGAGGGTCAAGGCGGCGGCCATGGCCAGGCCGCGAACGGGAGATGAGGTACTGCTGGGCATCCGGCGGATTCTACGGATCAGTTGTAACCCAGCGGTGTCCTGGAAGTAAAAGTTATCTGACCCGCATTCCCGGCTCGGCCCCCGGCCAGGGATTCATCACGTAGATGCCGGGGTTGGCTTTTTCGTCGGCGTGGCTCGCGGCCAGCACCATGCCTTCGCTGATGCCGAACTTCATCTTGCGCGGCGCCAGGTTGGCGACCATCACCGTGAGCTTGCCCACCAGGTCTTCGGGTTTGTAAGCGGAGGCAATGCCGGACAACACGTTGCGCGTCTTTCCTTCGCCCACGTCCAGCGTCAGGCGCAGCAGCTTGGTCGAACCTTCCACCGGCTCGCACTGGACGATCTTCGCGATGCGCAGGTCGATCTTGGCGAAGTCGTCCATCGTGATGTCGGGGGCGACTTGTTCGCCCCCCGGCTCACTCCCTCTCCCGCCTGCGGGAGAGGGCTGGGGTGAGGGCCTCTTCCGCCGCCGGCTCGAACAGCGCATCGAGCTGCTTGACGTCCACGCGCTGCATCAGATGCTTGTATTCGCCGACCTGATGCCCCTCGCCAAGGGGCGCGATCGCATTGGCCCAGTCCAGCGGCGCGCATTTCAGGAAGGCTTCGGCCTGCGCGGCGAGCGCGGGCAGCACCGGCTTCAGGCACGCCGTCATCACCTTGAAGCTTTCGAGACAGAGCGAACACACGGCGGCGGCTTCGGCCGCCTGGCCCTCTTTCACCAGCTTCCAGGGCGCCGCGCTGTCGAAGCGCAGGTTGACCTTGTCGGCGTAGGCCATGATGTCCCGCAGCGCACGCCCGTAGTCGCGGCTTTCGTACAAGGCCCGGGCGTTCTGCACGAGCGCCTCGGCGCCGGGCTCCGCAACCGCGGCCGTCAGCTTGCCGCCGGGCACGAACTTCACCGCGCGGCTGGCGATGTTCACGTACTTGCCGATCAGGTCGCTGTTGACGCGCGCCATGAAATCGTCGGGATTGAAGTCGATGTCTTCATTGCGGCCGGAGAGCTTGGCCGCCAGGTAGTAGCGCAGCCACTCCGGGTTCATGCCCAGCGAGAGGTACTTCAGCGGGTCCAGCCCGGTGCCGCGGCTCTTGCTCATCTTCTCGCCGTTGTTCACCGTGAGGAAGCCGTGCACGAAGATCTTGCTGGGCACCTTGCGGCCGCTGAAGTGCAGCATCGCCGGCCAGAACAGGGTGTGGAAGGTGATGATGTCCTTGCCGATGAAGTGGTACTGCTCCACTCGCGGATCGGCGATGAACTTGTCGTAGTCGACGCCGATCTTGCCCAGGTAGTTCTTGAGCGAGGCCAGGTAGCCCACGGGAGCGTCCAGCCAGACATAGAAGTACTTGCCGGGCGCGTCGGGAATCTCGATGCCGAAGTAGGGGGCGTCGCGGCTGATGTCCCAGTCGCCAAGCACCGCCTTGCCGTCTTCGCCCGGCTCCAGCCATTCGCTGATCTTGTTGAGCACCTCGGTCTGCAGCCGGCCTTCGCCGCGCGTCCATTCCTTGAGGAAGGCCGTGCAGCGTGGATCGGACAGCTTGAAAAAGAAGTGCTCGGAGCTTTTCAGCACCGGGGTTGCGCCGGACAGCGCCGAGTACGGGTTGATCAGGTCCGTCGGGCTGTAGACCTTGCTGCAGACCTCGCAGTTGTCGCCGTACTGGTCCTTGGCGTGGCAGTTGGGGCACTCGCCCTTGATGAAGCGGTCCGGCAGGAACATGTTCTTGGCCGGGTCGAAGAACTGCTCGATGACCTTGCTGGAGATGAGGCCGTTGGCCTTCAGGTCGCGGTAGATCTGCTGCGCCAGTTCGTGGTTCTCGGGCGCGTCGGTGCTGTGCCAGTTGTCGAAGGCGATGTGAAAGCCCTCCAGGTAGGGCTTGCGGCCCGCGGCGATGCCGGCCACGAACTCCTGCGGCGTCTTGCCGGCCTTCTCGGCCGCGATCATGATGGGCGCGCCATGCGCGTCGTCGGCGCAGACGAAGTGCACCTGGCTGCCCTGCATTCGCTGATGCCGCACCCAGATGTCGGCCTGGATGTATTCCATGATGTGGCCGATGTGGAAATTGCCGTTGGCGTACGGCAAGGCGGTGGTGACGAAGAGCTTGCGCTGGGTGGGCATTGGGGTTTTCCTGGGGAACCGGGGATTTTAGCTAGGCCATGGCAGGGTCGGCCGCGTGGAAGTGAATGTCATCCCGGACTTGATCCGGGATCCATGTGGGCGCGCGACGGTGGATGCCGGGTCAAGCCCGGCATGACAATTCGCGGACTCATCCATAATCTTTCAGTACGCACAGGGGCGGACAAAATCAAAGCGGGCATGACTCAGAAATCGATGTGACTCAGCTCAAGATCATCATCGTGGCGGGCCCGAACGGTGCGGGCAAAACGACCTTCGCGCGGGAGTTTCTGCCGCAAGAGGCGGGGTGCCCGGTGTTCGTCAATGCCGATCTCATTGCCGCGGGCTTGTCTCCGTTTGCACCTGAGCGCGCAGCAATCCAGGCGGGCCGACTGATGCTGGAAGCCATCGCCCAGCACGTGGCCAAGCGTGACAGCTTGGCCTTCGAAACCACGTTGTCCGGCCTGGGATACGCCAGGCAAATTCCGCAGTGGCGGCAAATGGGCTATCGAGTAGAGCTATTTTTTCTGGGTCTGCCGTCGGCTGACATGGCGGTGGAACGCGTCGCGCAGCGGGTGCGTCACGGCGGTCACGATATTCCCGAAGCCACCATCCGGCGGAGGTTTGAAGCCGGCAAGCGCCTTTTCACCACGGTGTACCAGCCATTGGTAGACCAGTGGGTTCTTTATGACAACGCGGGTGACGAGCCCGTCGTGATGGACTGGAGCGGTAAACCCATGATCTCACCCAAAGGATGTGAAAGAGCCACAGCCCGCCTATAGCGAGCTGCCGGCCGATTTCGATGCCGATCTCAAGGGCTCGCTGGCCGCCCTCCGGCGGGCAGCACAAAGAGCCAGGCAAGTGGCCCTACAGACTGGGACAGATCTGATCGTTGTACGTGATGGCCGGGTGGTGCGTGTCAACCCCGCAGAAGAAGTCCCGTCCATGAGCCAGCCCGGACAGGCCCATAAAGGGTCTTAGGCCAGTCGTTACACTGCCATGGAACAGGAACATCAAACCCCATGGCAGCCACCCAAGATCAGTTGTTACAGGCCCTCTCCGCCGTCGTCGATCCCAACACCGGCAAGGATTTCGTCAGCACCAAAGCCGTCAAGAACCTCCAGGTGAGCGACGGCAATGTCTCTTTCGACGTCGAACTGGGCTACCCGGCCAAGAGCCAGCTCCCGGCCCTGCGCACCGCGCTGATCGCCGCGGCCAAGGGCGTGGCGGGCGTGCAGAACGTTTCCGCCAACCTCGCCATCAAGATCGTCGCCCATGCGGCGCAGCGCGGCGTGGCGCTGCTGCCCAACGTCAAGAACATCATCGCCGTCGCTTCGGGCAAGGGCGGCGTGGGCAAGAGCACCACCGCCGTCAACCTGGCGCTGGCGCTGGCCGCCGAGGGCGCGGCCGTCGGCCTGCTCGACGCGGATATCTATGGCCCCAGCCAGCCGATGATGATGGGCATCGAGGGCCGGCCGGAATCCTCGGACGGCAAGACCATGGACCCGCTTGCGAACTACGGCGTCGAGGTCATGTCGATCGGGTTCCTGGTCAACCAGGACGAGGCCATGATCTGGCGCGGCCCCATGGCCACCCAGGCGCTGGAGCAGCTCCTGCGCCAGACCAACTGGGGCGATCTCGACTACCTGATCGTCGACCTGCCGCCGGGCACCGGCGACATCCAGCTGACCTTGTCGCAGCGCGTTCCCATGACCGGCGCGGTGATCGTCACCACGCCGCAGGACATCGCGCTGCTCGATGCCAAGAAGGGCATCAAGATGTTCGAGAAGGTGGGCGTGCCCATCCTGGGCATCGTGGAGAACATGGCGGTGCACGTGTGCAGCAAGTGCGGCCACGCCGAACACATCTTCGGCGAAGGCGGCGGCAAACGCATGGCCGCGGAATACGGCATGGAGTACCTGGGCGCCTTGCCGCTGGACATCCAGATCCGCCTGCAGGCCGACGGCGGCAAGCCCACGGTGGTCGCCGACCCCGATGGCGACGTCGCCGGCATCTACAAGGCCGTGGCCCGCCAGGTCGCGATCAAGATCGCGGCCAAGGCCAAGGATTTCTCGTCCAAGTTCCCCAGCATCAAGATCAGCAAGGACACCTGAGAGCGGTGGGTATTTACCTGAGAGCCGTGGGTATTTGATTCGGCTGAGGGGCAGTGAGCCGCGTAGCGGCAAAAGTGAGCCATGACTCCACGTCCCAGCATCGAAGTTGCCGTGATCATGCGCCGCGAGCGCATCGACAACCGCTGGCAGCCCTGGCGCTGGGTGCTGGCCGACGTGGTCCCCCACGAGCCGGCGTTCGGCACGCGAGCCGCGCATCCTGTTCAAGAGCGACGACGAAGAGCGCTGGCTGCACCCGGGCTTCACGGTCGAGCTGTTCCGCGACGATGCCGAGGGCTACTACCTGAACGTCACCACACCGGCCCCGTGCTGGTTCGTGCTGTGGCGCATGGAAGAAGAAGCCACCGTGAGCGACGAGCCGCTGGCCCGCCCGACGATGGTGTCGCTGAGCTATCACGACGCCGGCCGCTGGCTGGATGCGCAGGAGACGGTCGAGCAGGTGCCCGCGCCCGCGCACGTGGTGGAGTGGATGCGGGCCTTCGTCGACGAGCACTATGTGATCGAGCCCAAGCGGCGCAAACGCCCGGAAAGTTTCAAACCCCTGCAGGATCGCTTCGGCAATCCGGCCTCGGTGTCGACGGAGAAGAAATTCGGCGGAGGCGGGAATGAGTGAAGGCTTCCTGGGGCGCTGGTCCAGGCGCAAGCTCGACGTCAAGGAGGGCAAGGAGGTGGAGGCTGAGCCTGTGCCGTGAGCCTGTGCCTGTGCCCCCACCCCAGCCCTCCCCCAGAGGGGGAGGGAGCGAAGAATCCTCGCCTCCCCCTCTGGGGGAGGGTCGGGCGAGAGCAACCCCGAGCCGCCACCTCTTACGTTGGAAGACGTGAAAGCCCTCACCCCGGAGTCGGACTTCACGCGCTTCGCTGCCTCCGACGTCGCGCCGGATGTGAAAAACGCCGCGATGAAAAAGCTTTTCTCCGACCCGCGCTACAACGTGATGGACGGCATGGACGTCTATATCGACGACTATTCCAAGCCCGACCCGATTCCCTACGCCATGCTGCGCAAGCTGGCCAGCGCCAAGTTCCTGGGCCTGTTCGACCAGGAGGAAAAGGAGGAGGCCGAGGCAGCGCGAAGCGGCGCAACAGGCAAGGGATGTTGCGGATAACCCCAGCGCGCAAAGCGTGGCACAGTCGGAAACGGTCCCCCCAGCAGTACCCGAGGCGCCTCCACATGCCGACACTGATTTGCGATTGCAACAAGACGATGCCCCTCCAGGAGAAGAGCCTGGGCGCGGCGTTGGGTGAAGAGCTTCAGCTTCATTCCAGCCTGTGCCGGCGCGAGGCCGGTGACTTCCAGCAGGCGATCAAGGGTGGCGCCGAAGTCGTAGTGGCGTGCACCCAGGAGAAGCGCCTGTTCGGCGAGATCGGCGAGCAGACCGAAGGGCGCGGTATCGCCCGTCAAGTTCGTCAACATCCGCGAGACGGGCGGCTGGAGCCGCGACGCTTCGCAAGCCATGCCCAAGTTGGCCGCCTTGCTGGCCGCCGCGCACCTGCCCGACCCCGAGCCGGTGCCCACCGTCACGTACAAGAGTTCCGGCCGCTTGCTGGTGATAGGTTCGCTGGAACAGGCCGAACGCGCCGCTGGTTTCGTGAGCGACGTGCTGGACGTCACCTTGTTCACGCAAGGCGGCGCGGGCGCGCAGGAGCGGCGCTACCCGGTTCTCGGCGGACGCATCGACAGCCTCAAGGGCTGGCTGGGCGCTTTCGAGCTGAAATGGACCGCCAACAACCCGATCGACCTGGACCTGTGCACGCGCTGCAATGCCTGCGTGGCGGTATGCCCGGAAGGCGCCATCGGGCTGGACTACCAGATCGACATGGACAAATGCGCCTCGCACCGCGCCTGCGTGAAGGTCTGCGAAGCCGCGGGCGCCATCGATTTCAGCCGCGAGAGCGAGGCCTTCACCGAACAGTTCGACCTGGTGCTGGACCTGCGCGCCGAGCCGGCATTTGCCCAGCATGCGCCGCCCCAGGGCTATTTCCGCTGGGACGGCCAGGACCTGGGCACGCTGCTCAAGCTGCGCGAGATGGTGGGCGAGTTCGAAAAGCCCAAGTTCTTCGTCTACAAGCAGAAGCTCTGCGCCCACAGCCGCAACGAAACCGTGGGCTGCAACGCCTGCATCGAGGTCTGTTCGGCCGAGGCGATCAGCAGCGAGAAATCGCAGCCAGCAGATCAAGGTCAATCCCAACCTGTGCGTGGGCTGCGGGGCCTGCACCACGGTCTGTCCCACCGGTGCGCTGACCTACGCCTATCCGCGCGCCAGCGAGCAGGGCCTGAAGTTCAAGACAGTGCTGTCCACCTATGCCAAGGCCGGGGGCAAGACGCCGGTGCTGCTGCTGCACAGCCAGGAGCGCGGGCAGCAACTGGTGGAGGAACTGGGCCGCGCGGCGCAGCTGAAAAAGGCCCAGGGCGTGCCCGCCCATGTGATCCCGCTGGCGCTGTGGCACACCGCCAGTGTCGGCGTCGACCTGTGGCTGTCGGCCATCGCTTTCGGCGCTTCGCAGGTCTGCGTGGCGGTGACGAGCGAAGAGGCGCCGCAATACATCGACAGCCTGAAGGCGCAGATGGAGGTGGCGCAGGCCATCCTCAACGGCCTGGGCTATACCGGTGTCCACTTCAAGTTGCTGCGGGCCGATTCGCCGCAGGAGCTCGACCTGGGCCTGCAGGCGCTGGCCCAGACGCGCCAGCAAACGCCTGCGGCAGCGGCCCGGTTCGCCGTCGCCACGGAAAAGCGCAGCACGCTGGAACTGGCGCTCGACCATCTGGTGGAGCACGCCCCGGCGCGGCCCGAAGCCATCGACCTGCCCGCCGCATCGCCGTTCGGCTCGATCCAGGTCAACAAAGACAAATGCACGCTGTGCCTGAGCTGCGTCGGCGCCTGCCCGGCCAGTGCCTTGCAGGACAACCCGCAACTGCCCCAGCTGCGCTTCATCGAGAAGAACTGCGTGCAGTGTGGCCTTTGCGCCAGCACCTGCCCGGAGGACGCGATCACGCTGCAGCCCCGCCTGCTGCTCACGCCCGAGCGCAAGGAAGCGCGGGTGCTCAACGAGACGCCGCCGTACGCCTGCATTCGCTGCGGCAAGCCGTTCGGCACGCTCAAGGGCATCGAGTCCATGCTGGGCAAGCTGGCCGGCCATTCGATGTTCCAGGGCGCGGCGCTGGAGCGCCTCAAGATGTGCGGCGATTGCCGGGTGATCGACATCTACTCGGCCACCGACGAAGCCAAGATCACCGACCTATGACATGCGAACCGATTCCTGTCTCCTCGGCGCTGGACGAAGAAACCGCGCGGGCCGAGGTCTACGGCCTGCTCGCCCAGCTGTACTACGCGCCGCCGACGCCTGAAATCCTGGAATCGCTGCGCGTCGCCGTGACCGAGGCGCCGGCCGAGGGCGCCTTTCTCGAGGAGCCCTGGCGCGACCTGATCGCCGCCGCGCGGGCCATGACCGATGAAGACGTGGCGCGCGAATACCAGGCGCTGTTCGGCGGCGTCGGCAAGCCCGAGGTCTACCTGTTCGGCTCGCACTACCTCAGTGGCTTCCTGAACGAGAAGCCGCTGGCCCGGCTGCGCACCGACCTGGCCGCGCTGGGCCTGGCGCGCGACGAGGCCATGCCGGAAACCGAAGACCATATCGCCTACCTGTGCGAGGTGATGCGCTACCTGATCGCCGGCGATGAGGTCGCGATTGCGAACCTTACGCGCCAGAGCGAGTTCTTCGCCACGCATATCCAGCCCTGGGTCAACAGCCTGTGCGACGCCCTGGCGGCCCATCCCGAAGGCCCGCTTTTATGCGGGTCTTGCGGGCTTCACCCGCGCCTTCGTGAGCGTCGAAGTGCAGGGCTTCGACATGCTGGACGGCGCGGCTGAGGTTGAGCGCCTGTTTTGGAAGGACCGCGCCGTGCCAGGCGTCAGTGCACGAATCTGCCCTCGCGCCCGATGATGGTGAGATCGGTGAAGTTCGAGCCCAGGTGGTTGCTGGGGGTGTAGTTGATCGTGAACCCGCCGAGGTCGAAGTCGCGCAGCGTTTCCAGACCGTTGTGTCAGGCTCTCGCGCGTGAGGTTGCGGCCGGCGCGCTTGAGCCCTTCGGTGAAAACCCGGGCGCTGAGGTAGCCCTCCAGGCTGGAGAAGTCGAATTCCTTGTCGCCGGCCCGCGTCATTTTCTCCTGGTAGTCGCGAACGACCGCTGAATTGGCTACGAACGGGAAGGGAACCACCTGCGAGATGACAACGCCCTTGCCCTCGTCGCCAAGTTCGTCGGCCAGCGCTTTCGAGCCGACGAAACTCACATTGAAGAACTGCCCGCCGAAGCCTTTCGCGCGCGCCTGTTTGATGAAGGCGGCGCAGGACTTGTAGGCGCTGATCTGGACAATCGCTTCGGGCGCCGGTCGGAATGAGGGTTTCCACTGCCTTGGCCACGTCGGCGGTATTGCGCTCGACCGTGGCCGTGCCGACCAGCTTGAGTTGCCGCTTGGCCAGCGCGCGCTCGACACCTTCGAGGCCGGCCTTGCCATAGGCATCGTTCTGGTAGAAGACAGCGATCTTCTTGGTGCCCAGCGTGGTGAGGTGCTGGACGATGCGTTCCGTCTCGTCGAAGTAGCTGGCGCGTACGTGGAAGACGTTGCGGTTGAACGGCTCGCGCAGCGCCTGTGCGCCGGTGAACATGCCCACGATCGGGACCTTGGCTTCAGTCAGGATTGGCACGGCTGCCAGCCCCGTCGGGGTGCCCACCGAGCCGATCAGGGCGAACACCTTGTCCTCCTCGATCAGGGCCTTGACGGCCACCTTGGCCTTCTCGGGCTCGTAACCATCGTCGCGCGCCACCAGCTTGAGCCGCCGTCCGTTGATCCCGCCCGAGCTGTTGACCGACTTGAAGTGGGCCTCGATGCCCGCGCGCATGCGCTGGCCGAGCTGGCCGGCCGCGCCGCTGAAGGCAGCGAACTGGCCCACGGTGATTTCCTGGTCGGTTACCCCGGTTTCAGCGGCGTGCAGACTAAAGACCGCCCATGCCGAGCGATAAAACAAACATCCGTCCAAACTTCATTTTTACCTCAACGTTGTTTGATGCCGAGCATGCACCCGGCGTTCGCAGTGAAATCTCTTCGACGTAACGCATCGAACCTGCAAGTTCGTTGTATTCGAGCCGAAAGCTTAGTCGCAAGCGCAGGCTTCAGTGCGGCAAGTTGCTGCTGCCGTACACGATGAGTCTTGCTGCATTGCAGCAGGCAAGAGAATCCTTTCGGCTCAAGTACTTATCCTGTGTTGGCATGCTTGCACAAGGCTCTGCACGGCGGTACATTCAATTGGCATAGGTTGTTGAGTGCATAAGTTGTTGAGCTCCTGACAGGAACCACCAGGAGACATTCCATGAGCCAGCCAAAGAGCAAGCTATCGCGAAGGACCCTGTTTGCAGGCGCCGGCACTGCCGGTGCATTGGCCGCGGCGGCCACGCTGCTGCCCGGCGTCCTGCGCGAAACCGATGAAGCGCCCCAGGCCAAGGAGCCGCCCGCCAAAGGCGGTGGCTACCAGCTGACGGAACACGTCAAGCAGTACTACAAGTCCACCCTCATTTAACTCTCACATTTCCGGAGAGTCCCCTTATGTTGCTCACCAAGAAATCGGGTGCCGCGCAGGCGGGCGCCCGCTCGCCGTTCACGCACAGCTTGCAGCGCGGCCTGTCGCACGCGCTGCCCACCATGGACCGCCGCGCCTTCCTGCGCCGCTCGGGCCTGGGTGTGGGCGTGGGCATCGCAGCGTCGTCGCTGACCCTGGTGAAAAAAGCCAGGGCCGCGCAGGGCAGTGCCCCGGCCGTCGGCCAAGGCAAGATCGAGGTCAAGCGCACGGTGTGCAGCCACTGCTCGGTGGGCTGCGCGATCGATGCGGTCGTTGAAAACGGCGTGTGGGTGCGCCAGGAGCCGGTGTTCGACTCGCCCCTGAACCTGGGCGCGCACTGCGCCAAGGGCGCGGCCATCCGCGAACACGGCCACGGCGAGTTCCGCCTGCGCTATCCGATGAAGCTGGTGAACGGCAAGTACGAGCGCATCAGCTGGGACACGGCGCTCAACGAAGTCAGCGCCAAGATCCTGGAGTTGCGCAAGGCCAGCGGCCCGGATTCCGTGTACTGGATCGGCTCGTCCAAGCACAACAACGAGCAGTCCTACCTGCTGCGCAAGTTCGTCAGTTTCTTCGGCAGCAACAACTGCGACCACCAGGCCCGCATCTGCCACTCGACCACGGTGGCCGGTGTGGCCAACACATGGGGCTACGGCGCCATGACCAATTCGTACAACGACATGCAGAACAGCAAGTGCGCGTTGTACATCGGCTCCAACGCCGCCGAGGCGCACCCGGTGAGCATGCTGCACATGCTGCACGCCAAGGAGACCGGCACGAAGATGATCGTGGTCGATCCGCGCTTCACCCGCACGGCGGCGAAGGCCGACGAGTACGTTCGCATCCGCTCGGGCACCGACATCCCGTTCCTGTTCGGCATGCTGTACCACATCTTCAAGAACGGCTGGGAAGACCAGAAGTACATCAACGACCGCGTTTACGGCATGGAAGACGTCAAGAAGGACGTCATGGCCAAGTGGACGCCCGACAAGGTCGAAGAAGCCTGCGGCGTGCCCGAGGCCCAGATGGCCAAGGTGGCCGAGATGATGGCCAAGAACCGGCCGTCCACGCTGGTCTGGTGCATGGGCCAGACCCAGCACAGTATCGGCAACGCGATGGTGCGCGCCTCCTGCATCGTGCAGCTGGCCCTGGGCAACGTCGGCGTGTCGGGCGGCGGCGCCAACATCTTCCGTGGCCACGACAACGTGCAGGGCGCCACCGACATCGGCCCCAACCCCGATTCGCTGCCCGGCTACTACGGCATCGTCGAAGGTTCCTGGCGCCATTTCGCCAAGGTCTGGGGCGTCGAATACGACTGGATCAAGGCGCAGTTCGCCAACCCCGGGATGATGAGCAAACCCGGCATCACCGTGTCGCGCTGGATCGACGGCGTGATGGAAAAGAACGAGTTGATCGACCAGGACCCGAACCTGCGCGGCGTCGTGTTCTGGGGCCATGCGCCCAATTCGCAGACCCGCGGCCTGGAAATGAAGCGGGCCATGGACAAGCTGGACCTGCTGGTGGTGATCGATCCCTACCCGTCGGCGACGGCGGCGATGGCCGCGATGCCCGGCAAGCCCGAAGACCTCAATCCCAACCGCGCGGTGTACCTGCTGCCGGCGGCAACCCAGTTCGAGACCAGCGGCTCGGTCACGGCTTCCAACCGGTCCCTGCAGTGGCGCGAGAAGGTCATCGAGCCGCTGTGGGAAAGCCGCAGCGACCACATGATCATGTACCAGCTGGCCGAGAAGCTGGGCTTCGGCAAGGAGCTGGTCAAGAACTACAAGATGCAGAAGGTCAAGGGCCTGGACGAGCCGATCCCCGACGACATCCTGCGCGAGGTCAACAAGAGCGTCTGGACCATCGGCTACACCGGCCAGAGCCCCGAGCGGCTGCAAGCGCACATGCGCAACATGGCCAACTTCGACGTCAAGACGCTCAAGGCCAAGGGCGGCAAGGACGCGGTGACCGGCTACGACCTGACGGGCGATTACTTCGGCCTGCCGTGGCCCTGCTTCGGCAATCCCGAACTCAAGCACCCGGGCTCGCCCAACCTGTACGACACCTGCAAGCACGTGATGGACGGCGGCGGCAACTTCCGCGCCAACTTCGGCGTGGAGCGCGACGGCGTCAACCTGCTGGCCGAGGACGGCTCCGCCTCCAAGGGCGCCGACATCCAGACCGGCTACCCCGAGTTCGACCATGTGCTGCTCAAGAAGCTGGGCTGGTGGAGCGAACTCACCGATGCGGAGAAGGCCGCAGGCCGAGGGCAAGAACTGGAAGACCGACCCTTCGGGCGGCATCATCCGCGTGACCATGAAGAACCATGGCTGCCACGTCTTTGGCAACGCCAAGGCCCGCGCCGTGGTGTGGAACTTCCCTGACGGGATTCCGCAGCACCGCGAGCCGATCTACAGCACGCGGCCCGACCTGGTGGCCAAGTACCCGACGCACGACGACAAGAAGGCCTTCTGGCGCCTGCCCACGCTGTACAAGACCGTGCAGGAGAAGAACCTGACCGACAAGGTGCACGAGAAATTCCCGCTCATCCTCACGTCCGGGCGGCTGGTCGAATACGAAGGCGGCGGCGAGGAAACGCGTGCCAATCCCTGGCTGGCCGAGCTGCAGCAGGAAGCCTTCGTCGAGATCAACCCCAAGGCGGCGGCCGAGCGCGGCATCAAGAACGGCGACCGCGTGTGGCTGCACAGCCCCACCGGCGCGAAGTTGAACGTGCAGGCCATGGTGACCGAGCGGGTCGGTCCCGACACGGTGTGGATGCCGTTCCACTTCTCGGGCCGCTGGCAGGGCGCGGACATGTTGGCCTACTACCCCAACGGCGCGGCGCCGGTGGTGCGCGGCGAAGCGGTGAACACCGCCACGACCTATGGTTATGACAGCGTGACGATGATGCAGGAGACCAAGACGACGATCTGCAACATCGAACGAGCAGGCTTAAGGAGTCGACGATGGCACGAATGAAATTTGTCTGCGATTCCGAGCGCTGCATCGAGTGCAACGGCTGCGTCACGGCCTGCAAGAACGAGAACGAGGTGCCCTGGGGCGTGAACCGCCGCCGGGTGGTCACGCTCAACGACGGCGTGCCGGGCGAGCGCTCGATCTCGGTGGCCTGCATGCACTGCTCCGACGCGCCCTGCATGGCGGTGTGCCCGGTCAACTGCTTCTACCGCACCGACGAGGGCGTGGTGCTGCACGACAAGGATGTGTGCATCGGCTGCGGCTACTGCAGCTACGCCTGCCCCTTCGGCGCGCCGCAGTTCCCGTCGGCCGGCACCTTCGGTGTGCGCGGCAAGATGGACAAGTGCACCTTCTGCGCCGGCGGCCCCGAGGCCAACGGCTCGCAGGCCGAGTTCGAGAAGTACGGGCGCAACCGGCTGGCCGAAGGCAAGCTTCCGGCCTGCGCCGAGATGTGCTCGACCAAGGCGCTGCTGGCCGGTGACGGCGACGTCATCGCCGACATCTTCCGCAACCGCGTGCTCAAGCGAGGCAAGGGTGCCGAAGCCTGGGGCTGGGGCACGGCCTATGGTTCCAGGCAGGCTGGCCAGCCCGCCGGAGGTAAATCATGAAGCGCGGCCTCACATTGATGGCGATGCTGGCGGCGGTGGCCGCGCTGTCCGCTTGCGGCGACAAACCGCAAACGCTGCAAAGCGGCGGTGAAGGTGGATTCGCAGGCCTTCCAGGGCACGGGCATGCCTTACGCCGTGCAGGGCTGGAAGCAGGGCGACAAGGCGAGCTGGGAGCAGCAGGTGAAAAACCGCACCCAGCAGACGCAGAACGAATACAACAAGGTCAACTGAACATATGGGCCGCCACGCTCACATTCGTTCACTGCTGCTGACGCTTTCGCTGGCGTTCAGTGTCTCGGTGTCCGCGCAGACCAAGCCGCAGGACGACCCCGCGCCGGCGGCGCCGGGCGGCATCCAGGGCCAGAACATCCTGGAGGTCAAGCCCGAGGTCAAGCCCGACGCGAGCTCCGACCCGAAGTACATGCAGCAGAACAATGCCGAGCGCAACAAGGTGCAGCCCGGCAACAATGCGCCGATGTGGCGCGGCGTGGCAGGCGGGTATGGAAGGCTACAGCAGCCTGCCCAAGAGCCAGGCCCCCGAGGCCGGCAACCTGATCCAGGGGCCGGTGCAGTATCCCGGCTCGCGTTTCACCACCGCGGGCGAAGCCTGGCGGCAGGTGCGCAACAACTGGATCATCCCCTACGGCGGCGCGCTGTTCCTGATCTCGCTGGGCGCGCTGGCCATTTTCTACTTCACCCGCGGGCGGCTTGGGCCATGCGGATGCCGACAGCGGCGGCCGCCGGATCGAGCGCTTCACGCCGTTCGAGCGTTCGGCGCACTGGGCCAACGCGATCGCGTTCGTCATCCTTGCGGTGTCGGGGCTGGTCATGGCCTTCGGCAAGTTCTTCCTGCTGCCGATCATGGGCCTCACGCTGTTCGGCTGGCTCACCTACGTGCTGAAGACCTTGCACAACTTCGCCGGCCCGGTGTTCGCGGTGTCGCTGGTGATCGTGTTCTTCACCTTCGTGCGCGACGAGTGGCCGCAGCGCGGCGACCTGAAGTGGCTGCTCAAGGGGGGCGGCGTGTTCAGCAAGTCGGGGCACGAGCCGCCCTCGAACCGTTTCAACGCGGGCGAGAAGGTCATTTTCTGGCTTGGCGTGCTCGTCCTGGGGGTCATCGTCGTGGCGTCCGGCCTGGTCATGGACAAGCTGATTCCCAACATGGTCTATGACCGCGCGACCATGCAGGCTGCGCACATGGTCCACGCGGTGTCCACGGTGCTGATGATGTGCTTGTTCGCACTGCACATCTACCTGGGCACCATCGGCATGCGCGGCGCCTACACCGCGATGCGCACCGGCTACGTGGACGAGCACTGGGCCCGTGAACACCACGAGTATTGGTACGACGATATCGAGGCCGGCAGGATTCCCGCACATCGCAGCCAGCCGCTGGTTACCGACGACGAAGTGGAAAACGTACGCCCGGCATGAAGGCAGGAGATAAGCAGATGAACAGATTCCTGGTATCCACTGTGCTGATGGCGGCCTGCGGCCTGGCGTTCGCCAAGCTGCCGGCTCCCGATGACGCAACCAAGGCCAAAGCGGCCGAGACCACCGCCAAAGCCGCCTGGCAGGCCAAGGTCGATGGCTACCTGCTGTGCAAGGCCCAGGACAAGGCGGCCGCGCAGTACATGAAGACGTCCGGCAAGACGGTCGCCAAGGGCAAAGCCCGCCCCCGCGGCTGCGCCGCTCCTGTTGCGGCCGCGTCAGGCACGCCTGTTGCCGCGGCGCAGTTGCCGCCATGCACTGACCCGGGGCCATTCGCCTACAACCCGCCCGAGCAGAAGCCGCTGGAGGCCGCCGGGGCGCACTCGCCCACCGGAACGGCCGCCAGCCCGCCCAGTGTCAAAGCGCCGTCGGCGGAGATGGCTCCCGCAAAGAAGTAAAGTAGGGTCTTGCCACTCCTCACCGAAGCCCGCGCACCGCTGACGCGCGAGATAACCACCGTCAACGAATTCGGCGAGCGCAGCACCACCTCGATCCCGGCCGAGCGGCCGCTCACGCTGTATGTGGACAAGCGCGAACTCGTCACGCTGATGACCCTGGGCGCGCGGCCCGAGTGGCTGGTGCTGGGCTACCTGCGCAACCAGCGCCTGGTGCGATCGGTCGATGAGATCGAGTCCATCACCGTGGATTGGGAAGTCGGCGCCGCCGCCGTGAAGACCCGCTCGGGCATCAAGCGGCTCAAGGAGCGCACGGCACGGCGCACAGTCACTACCGGCTGCGGCCAGGGCAGCGTTTTCGGCGGGCTCATGGACGAGATCGAGGCGGTTCGCCTGCCCGAAGCTTCCATCACCCAGGCCCAGCTCTACGGCATCCTCAATGCGATCCGCCTGCAGGAGAGCACATACAAGTCGGCCGGATCGGTGCACGGCTGCGCGCTGTTCAAGGGCGAGGAGATGCTGCTGTTCATCGAGGATGTCGGCCGCCACAACGCCATCGACACCATTGCCGGCTGGATGTGGCTTCAGGAATCCGCGGTTCAGAACGCGGCGACAAGGTGTTCTACACCACCGGTCGCCTCACCAGCGAAATGATCATCAAGTCCGCGCAAATGGGTGTGCCCATCGTGGTCTCGCGCAGCGGCATCACACAGATGGGCCACGAGATCGCGCAGCGCCTCGACCTGTGCGCGATCGGCAGGGCCACCAACAAGCACTTCCTTTGCTACAGCGCGCCGCACCGGCTGCAGCTGCAGCCCGAACTGGCCGGTCCCAAGCTGCGCGCGATCGCCTGAAGCTGTCATTGCGGGCTTGACCGCGGTGGCATGATTGCCGCCATGGACGAAGCTGCA
Source organism: uncultured beta proteobacterium (assembly GCA_963722025.1). Taxonomy (GTDB): domain Bacteria; phylum Pseudomonadota; class Gammaproteobacteria; order Burkholderiales; family Burkholderiaceae_C; genus Ramlibacter. The sequence continues at coordinate 20,405 of CAVRNE010000036.1, read as the reverse complement.
TGATGCCGTCAAGCCCGCTGACATCCGTGGCCGGTCGCCGATGCATCGACAGCGCAATCCCTCCCGAACGCCTGCCGTTGCACGCCTGGTTGCGCGAGGGCGTGCGGGCCGGCTTCCTGTTGCGGCCCCGCGTTGTCAGTGAGCAGCCGACGCCGATACAGATCGCGCTGCTCGTGCTCATCCTGTCGGTCATCGAGATCGGCCTGGCCCGCCTGGAAATCGCCGGTCCCGCGCAGTTCGACGTGCGTGGCTGGCTGGCCCCGTGGTGGAGCACCGGCGCCTTGCTGCTGTTGGCCTGGTGGGGCTTGTCGGCCGCGCCGGCGCATGCACGGCCGGCTGGTCTTGCCCCATGGCTGGCGTTGTGGCTGGCGGCGGTGCTGCCGGCCAACCTGGCGTCGCAGCTGCTGGGTATCGCGCAATCCCATGAGGCGCTGCCGCTCCTGCTGAGCACGTCCGCGTGGGCAGCCTGGGCCGTCTATCTCGCCCTCTGGGCCTGGACGGTGGCGGCCGTGCTGCGGCTCTTCGGCCACTTCGGCGTGCCCCGCGCACGCATGGGCGTACTGGCGCTGGGCATGGTGGCCCTCTTCGGCCTGACCGCCTGGCAGTTTCCCGACCGGCCCTGGCAGGAGGACGTGGCGCAAGCCTCGCAAGAGCAGCGTCCGCGCCTGCAGCTGAGCCAGGACGTCTTCGAGGAGCAGCAGGCGCTGTGGCAAAAGACGGTCGCGGCCCTGGCGCCCGAGCGCGCCGGGCGTGATCGATGTGTATGGCCTGGTGTTCTCGCCGTACGACGATGAAGACGTGTTCCTGCGCGAGAGCAGCATGGTGGCCGAGCTGCTGGCCGAGCGCTTCGACGCCCGCGGCCGCGTGATGCATCTGGCCAACCATCCTCTGACGGCGCGGACCCATCCTTGGGCAACGCCGGCCAACCTGGAGAGGGCCGTCGAAGCCCTGGCCGCGCGGATGGACCGCGAGAACGACGTGCTGGTGGTGTACCTCACCTCCCATGGCGCCAGCGACTTCAAGCTGGCTGCCGCCAATGGGCCGCTGCGAGTGGATCCGCTGAGCCCGAGCGAGCTCAGGCGCGCCCTTGACAATGCCGGCATCCGCAACCGCGTCATCGCCGTGTCGGCCTGTTATTCCGGCGGCTGGATCGGCCCGCTGGCCAGCGACACCACGCTCATGATGACTGCCGCCGACGCCCACCACACCTCGTACGGTTGCGGGCGCCTGTCGGAGCTCACCTTCTTCGGCCGCGCCTTGTTCGACGAGCAGCTGCGCACGACGCATTCCTTCGAGCAGGCTTTCGCCGCGGCCGTGCCGGTGATTCGCCGGCGCGAGATCGAGGCCGGCAAGGACGACGGTTTCTCCAATCCGCAGATCAGCGTCGGCGAAAAAATCCGCCCGGTGCTGCGCGAGCTGGAGCAGCGCCTCGCCGCGCCCAGGCCTCCCGGCTAATTCCCGGCTGAGACTTCTGCATTAAGGTCGCCGGCATGACCCTGACTTCTCCCTGGCGGCTGGGCTGGCGCACCCTCTGGCGCGACTTGCGCGCCGGCGAGCTGCGCCTGCTGATCGTCGCCGTGACGCTGGCAGTGGCTGCACTGACGGCCGTGGGATTTTTCGCCGACCGGCTCAAGGGCGGGCTTGCGCGCGATGCCCGCCAGCTGCTCGGCGGCGACGCCGTGGTCTCGAGCGACAACCCGACACCCCAGGCCTTCATCGACAAGGCGCAGGGCCCTGGGCCTGCAGGCCGTGAGCACGCTGGGCTTCCCGACGATGGCGCGGGCCCCCGACGCGCAGGGCGGCGCAAGCCGGCTGGTCGCGCTCAAGGCCGTGGCGCCGGGCTATCCGGTGCGCGGCAACCTCACGGTCGCCGGGCAGCCGGAAGCGCCGGGCGAAAGAACCCGGGAAATTCCCGCCCGTGGCGAGGCCTGGGTGGATGCTGCGCTGCTCGAATCGCTGGGCTTGAAGATGGGCGAGCCCCTGCTGCTGGGCGATTCGCAGTTGCGGGTGGCGCGGGTGATCGTGGTCGAGCCCGACCGCGGGGCCGGCTTCATGAGCTTCGCGCCGCGCGTCATGGTCAACGAAGCCGACTTGCCGGCCACCCGCTTGATCCAGCCGGCCAGCCGGGTGAGCTATCGCTTCGCCGTGGCGGGGCCGGACCGGCAGGTCGGCGCCTTCGTCAAATGGGCGCTGGAGGAAGTGAAGAAGCCCGCCGTTCGCGGTGTGCGGGTGGAGTCGCTGGAAGGCGGGCGGCCCGAGATGCGGCAGACCCTGGACCGCGCCGAGAAATTCCTGAACCTGGTCGCCCTGCTGGCCGCGCTGCTGAGCGCGGTGGCGGTGGCGCTGGCCGCGCGCGGCTTCGCGGCTGCGCACCTGGACGATTGCGCGATGCTGCGCGTGATGGGGCAGAGCCAGCGCACCATCGCCTGGAGCTACGCCTTCGAATTCGCCATGATCGGCCTGGCCGCCAGCCTGCTGGGCGTGCTGCTCGGCTACGCCGTGCACTTCGTCTTCATCGTGCTGCTCGCGGGGCTGGTGGACACGGCGCTGCCGGCCGCCACGCTCTGGCCGGCGGCGTTCGGGATCGGCATGGGGCTGACCTTGCTGTTCGCCTTCGGCCTGCCGCCGGTGCTCCAGCTTGCGCAGGTGCCGCCCTTGCGTGTGATCCGCCGCGATGTCGGCGGCCTCAAGCCCGCCTCGGCGGCGGTGCTGACCGTGGGCGTGATCGGCTTCGCGGCCTTGCTGCTGGCGGCCAGCAGCGACCTGCTCCTGGGCGGCATGGCGGTGGGCGGCTTCGCCGTCGCCGTGCTGCTGTTCGCCGGTTTGAGCTGGGTGGCCGTGAAGCTGCTGCGCATGTCGGTGAACGAGGCCACGGCGCCACGCTGGCTGGTGCTGGCCACGCGCCAGATCTCGGCGCGGCCGGCTTATGCGGTGGTGCAGGTCAGCGCGCTGGCAGTCGGGTTGCTGGCGCTGGTGCTGCTGGTCCTGCTGCGAACCGATCTCGTCGCGAGTTGGCGCAAGGCCACGCCGCCCGACGCACCCAACCGCTTCGTCATCAACGTGATGCCCGAACAGAGCGATGCGTTCCAGAAAACACTGCGCGACGCGGGCGTGAAGCGTTTCGACTGGTACCCGATGATCCGTGGCCGCCTGATCGCGGTGAACGGAAAGACCGTGACGCGCGACGACTACATCGAGGACCGCGCCAAGCGGCTGGTGGACCGCGAATTCAACCTGTCCAGCACGCCCGTGCAGCCGCCGCACAACCAGGTGGTGGCGGGCCGCTGGGAGCCCGAGGAGCGCGGCGCGGTGAGCGTGGAGGAGGGGATCGCCACCACGCTGGGCCTGAAACTGGGCGATGAGCTGCGCTTCGACATCGGCGGGCAGCAAACCGACGCCAGGATCACGTCCCTGCGCAAGGTGGATTGGGGCTCGATGCGGGCCAACTTCTTCGTGATCTATCCGGTGAGCCAGCTCGATGACGTGGCCATCACCTACATGAGTGCGTTCCGCGCGCCCGAGCGCCGCGGCTTCGACAACCAGCTGGTGCGGGCCTTCCCCAACATCACCAACGTCGACATGACCAACACCATCAACCAGGTGCAGGGCGTGCTGGACAAGGTGATCCGCGCGGTGGAGTTCCTGTTCGGGTTCACGCTGGCCGCCGGGGTGGTGGTGCTGTTCGCCGCCGTCACCGCCACGCGCGAAGAGCGGGCCCGCGAGTTCGCGATCATGCGGGCCGTGGGCGCCAGTGGTGTGCTGCTGCGCCAGGTCCAGCGCGCGGAGCTGGTCGGCATTGGCCTGTTGGCGGGTTTCCTGGCCAGCGTGGTCGCCAGCGTCGTGGGCTGGGGCATGGCCCGCTATGCCTTCGATTTCGACTGGACCGCCTCGCCCTGGGTGCCGCTCTTCGGCGCCCTGGCCGGTGCGGCGCTGGCGCTTGCGGCGGGATGGTGGGGTCTGCGCGAAGTGCTCAATCGGCCGGTCGTGGAAACTCTGCGCCGCGCGCCGAGTAATTTCGGCCTTGCCCCTGTCATCTTGGGCTTGACCCTGGGTTTGACTCCGGGATCAACGCCTCGTTCGCAAAGCTGGCTCCGAGCGCCGCATGGATTGCGACAGCTTTGCGAGGTGCTTTTCCCGGTGTGTCGCGCTCCATGCTCAGCGGGTCGAGCCCACTACTGTCCGAGATATTTTCAAATAGTGAAAACTGCTCTGCCGGCGGTAAATCGGCCTCCAAGTCGGCCGCCTGAAGCATGAGTTGGTCGATCGAGATGCGGTCGAAAAGTGACAGGCTCAAGACCTGCAAGATGGTGTGAAGAGACGCCGTAATTTTCAGGCGCTTGCGCAGGATTGCCACCAGCACGTAGGTGGTGATGGCAATCCAGATCTGGGTCTTCACCGCGTTGGTGCTGTTGCCCACGAAAGCCTTGATGCGCAGGTTCTGCTTGATCCATTTGAAGAACAGTTCGACCTGCCAACGGCTCTTATACAGCGATGCAAATTGGCTGGCCTGCAACTCGAAATGATTGGTCAGAAAAGTCAGAACGCGATCGCGTTCGGTGTCAAAGAATTCAATGCGACGCAGCGTCAGCGGGTAGTCCACCTGGGTGTATTTGCCGCTCATGAGGATATGCGCGTCGCTCAGGATTGCCGGTTGATCGACCGCGCGATTGCTCACCACTTTGTACTTCAGCTTGTCCATGGAACGGATGACGAAGAAGGCCGCAGCGTGGGTGAATCGGATCAGGCGCGCGAAGTGGATGTAGCCGCGATCCATCACATAGAAACTGCCCGCTTCCAGAGGAAGATCGTCCAGAAACGAGGCATCGGACACAAGCGCTGGCGTGATGCGCACGACGGTGGGTATGCTGCCGCGCAAATCCAGCATGGTGTGCAGCTTGATGCCCGCCTTGGCATTGGCGGCAGGGGCCCACTTGAACAGTCCCAGGCACAACTCGATGGTGCTGGCATCGATGGCATAGACCGATTGCTCCAACTCCAGGGACAAGCTGTCGTTGCCGTACAAAGCTCGCGCCACATCGAATCAATGCAGTTGAAGTCCTCGAAGATGCGACAGTCGCGCCGCTCGTTCGCATCGGCCAGGGTGGAGCGCGAGATACTGCCGTGGATACCGGCGTGGTACAGCTTACCCGCCTGGCTGCGCAGGCATGCGGTGATATCTCGCAAGCCCTCTCGCGAGGCGCAAACATCATGCACAGCAGCTGGTCCCAATGCGGAGAAAACTCAGCGGTGCGTGCGAGCCAGCGTAGCGCGCCACGCATCGATCAAAAACAGATCGCGGCAAGTGCTCCTTCAACTGCGCGAACACCAGCTTGCCTTTGAGCATGACCACACCCCCGCAAATCACTGCGAGTGTGCGATTCAGGCCATCCGAAATTCAAATCGACTTCGCCATCAATCGGTGTTTAATTCAATCAAATCAATGGCTTACTGCTCAAAATGAGAATTCTTCTCCGGACAGTAGTGGGTCAACCCGCAATGACACCCTGGTTGTCATCCCGGGCTCGACCCGGGATCCATGCCTCGTTCGCAAAGCCGGCTCCGGCGCGGCATCACAATACAGGCATGCAGATTCAGGAAAAACCTCCCCAAGGCACCCCGTTCGAATGGATTGGCGGCGAAGAAAAAGTGAAAGCGCTGGTCGAGCGCTTCTATGACCTCATGGACCTGGAGCCGCAGTACGCGGACTTACGCGCGGCCCATGGCACCCATCTGGCCAAGGCCCGGCAGCACCTGTTCTGGTTCCTGTGCGGCTGGCTGGGCGGGCCGCGCATTACACCGATCGCTTCGGCCATCCCAAGCTGCGCCTGCGCCACATGCCCTTCACCATCGGTATCAAGGAGCGAGACCAGTGGCTGGCCTGCATGGACCAGGCGATGGGGGAAACCGGTGTGCCCGAAGATTTGCGCGCCCGGTTGAAGGGCAGTTTCTTCCAGACCGCGGACTGGATGCGCAATACGCACGGCTGAGGTTCTGCTCTACGACGCCAGGCAGGTCACGGTACGTTGCTGCTGGCTGCGCGCACGTCCGGGAACCAGAGCTTCGTGCCATGAAATAGCGTGAACCGGCGTATGTTCCGCCTCGGTCACGAATGTCGTGAGGCGTCGCGCCCTCCTGGCGGGCCAGGCGGCGGGTCGATCCAGCATGAATGGCCCACGCCGAGGAAGCGGAAGAGAAAAGCGATTGCTGGATATTGTGAAACATGGCGTGCTCCTCGGATGGGGTCGGGAATCTCGGTACGGTTAATTTAGTCCTGGGAGCCGCGTTTCGCTATTGGCCTGGAAGCCTAAGACCTTGGACCGGGGCGAGGGTCAGTTTTACTTCAGCAGGAACATCAGGAGCCGGCGGCGGACCTCTGGCCCCATGGCGGTCTGCGCGTGATAACCGTCGAAGACGGTGCCGTCCAGGTCGTGGGCCAGCTCGCCCATTCGGGGGAGCGGGTTCAGGATGATGGCGCCAGATTTGAGGACCCGCTTGGCCCGCTCGAGGTTCAGCGTGAAAGCGGCGCCCGGCGTGGCGTTCGGGTTGTTGACGAATTGGATCGACGTCGTGTAGACGTAGTCGGCCTGCGACAGGACGCCATCGACAACGTCGACCGATTCCGTCTCGATGGAGTCCAGCGGCGCACGCAGGTACCGCTGTGGCATGCCCAAATTCGGCGGGCACACCAGCCGCACGACCACGCCCAGTCGCTGCAGGGCCTTGACCAGCGAGTGGGTCGCGCGATGGTCACGCAAGTTGCCCATCAGCACGACGGTCTTGCCGTCGAGCCCGCGCTGGCGCAGAGTCGCGATGTCCAGCAAGGTCTGTGACGGGTGTTCGTTGTTGCCGTCGCCTGCGTTCACGACCGGCACCGCGATGCCCTGCAGCGAGCTTGCATCCAGCGGTTGCGAGCATCGCACCACCACGCAAGCACTGGTGAGGCTCAGTTGCCGGATTTCATCGTTCACATCGCACTGGTCCCTATACGCATTCCCGGTTGCCTTGATCGTGATGGGGATCAGGCCCGCTTGGACTGCCGCACTGGCAAAACTGGACATCGTGCGCACGCTCGGCTGCTGGAACAGGAATGCGAGCGTTCCTCGTATGCCAGGGTAAGGCTCGCCCCGTGGTTGCGCGTCCGGTCGCGTCAGTTGCAGGAGCTCCCGCATGCCAAGGTCGTCGATGCTGAGCAGGTGCCGCGCGCTCATGCCAACTCCATCGCAACGACGCCGTAGGCGATGTCGGGGTTGCCCATGGCCTCGTGCTTCTTCGCGCCAGGCGCTCGAAAGCCAGCTTGCGTTCAGCTCTGGAGGCGGGGTCGGGGGTGTACAGATGACACTGCGCGAAGGCCGGCAGCGCGACGCGGGCCGGGCAGGGATTGCTCAAGGCGCGCTTGCCATCGACGCGCAGCAGTTGCTCGTCCTCGAGGCCGAACCATCGCACAGACTCCGCGCCGAAGTGTTCCGTCGCCTGGCGATGCAGGTCCCAGCTGTTTGCGTCGGAGTCGCCAACGCTCAACCCCATGACCAGCGCGCGCAGAACTACAGGCGCAGGCAGATCGCGACGCAGCCGCGCCAGCGCACGGAAAGCAGCCACCTGAAGGTCCATTCCCGCCGGGCCACCATAGGAGGTCAGGGGCAGGTCGGTGCGCCGCGGCGCCGGCGCGAAGGGCATGTTGGCGATGACGAGGACGGCACGAGTTTCGTCGTCGACGCGCAGCGAGGATATGCCTTGGCGGATGTCATTGAGCATGCTCTGGTAACGCGCGCCGTCCAGGTCGTTCAACAGCTTGTTCAGCTCGGCGTAGGCCAGTGCGCGAGGATTGATGTCCAGCAGGTACTGCCTGGGAGCATCGAACGACAGCGCCGAGTGTCCGCAACCGCTGGCCAGGTCCACGATGACGCCAGCGTCCTGGCTCCACCCGAGGCGGCGCGCCAAGCTCACCAAGACAGCACTCTCGTCGTTGAACGGGAACGCGCGGTAGGTCGGGTCGGCCCACACACCATCGGTCAGGAACAGCCGGCCCTTGTGGTCGTTGACGCATACGACCAGACCATCGTCACCTAGCAGGCCGAGGGCCCTCAGTGTCGGCAGGGCGATTTCCGTGGGAGGCTTGAAAGGGCGCGCCTGTCCGAGCGAGGCACGCCACGTCCGGTACGCCGGGTGCTCGATGAACGACGTCAATTCCTTGCGCGCATCGGCAGCCGTGGCCGGACTCTCGCGCAGTGCGCACGCAAGCAGGAAGAGCTGGTCTGTGGTGAGAATAGTCATGGGGCGTCGGAACGAAGTTGATGAGCTGCCGACGTGGCGGCAGGTCGTACATCGCTTTGAAAACAGCCCGAGGCTAAGGTTTGTGACTGTGCCGGTACAGTCGATCGCGGACGAGCCCACTGCGCAGTACTCGCGCGCATACGTACATGGAGTCTTCTTCATTCTTTTTCCTCTCTCGCCTCCCTGGCGATGAAGAAAATAGTATCACAACATAATGCTCAGGCCGGCGAGGGCTTGAGCAGCACCACCAGCGCCCCGGCGCCGCCTTCGTCGCCGCGCGCCTGCACGAAGGCCAGCACTTCGTTCTTCTGGATCAGCCAGCTCTGGACCTTGCCTTTGAGCACCGGCATCTTGCCCGGCGAGCCCAGGCCCTTGCCGTGCACCACGCGCACGCAGCGCCAGCCGCGCCGGTGGGCATCGCGCATGAACTCCGACGAGGGCTTCGCGTGCCTCCTCGCGGCGCAGGCCGTGCAGGTCGATCTCGCCCTGGATGCTCCAGCCGCCCTTGCGCAGCTTGCGCGTGACGTCGGTGCCTATGCCGGGCCGGCGAAAACTCAGCGCATCGTCGATGTCCAGCAAGGTCGCGGCGTCGAACTCGTCGCTGATCGCCTCCTGCAGCACACGCTGTTCGTCCAGCTGCTGCTGCACGGCGATCGGCGGCGGTTGATCCGGCGCCAGATGCACGCGGCGGTCGTGCCGTATGGGTTTCACGGCGCCCGCCGCCCGCACGAAAAGATCTTTCTCGGCGTGGGCGCGGCGTTCCGCCTCCTGGCGCGCGGCCTCCTGCGCCGCCGCCAGCTTCTGCTGCTCGCGCCAGTTGTTGCTGGATGTGCTGCAGGTCCTTGAGCGACTTGGACTTCATGGCCGCCTCAGATCAGGCCCTTCTCCGCCATCGACAGCGCATCGCCCTGCGCCACGATCACGTGATCGAGCACGCGCACGTCCACCAGCGCGAGCGCCGCCTTGAGGGTCTGCGTGAGGGCTTCGTCGGCGCGCGAAGGCTGCACCGTGCCGCTGGGATGGTTGTGCGCCAGCACCACGGAGGCCGCTTCGCGCTGCAGGGCCCGCTGCACGACTTCACGCGGATAGACGCTGGTTTGCGTGAGGGTGCCGCGAAAGAGCTCCTCCATCGCGATCAGCCGGTTCTGCGCATCCAGGAACAGCACGGCGAAGACCTCATGAGGCTTGGCGGCCAGGTGCAGCTGCAGGTATTGCTTGACGGCGCCGGGCGAGCTGAACACCTCGCGCTTCTTGAGCTGCTGGCCCACGGCGCGCCGCGCCAGCTCCAGCACCGCCACCAGCTGGGCGCGCTTGGCGGTGCCGCCCATGCCCTTGATGCGCTTGAGCTCGTCGGCGCCGGCGTTCAGCAGGCCCGAGATGCCGCCGAAGCCGCCGTCGGCGGGGGCCGCCAGCAGTTCATGGGCCATCTGCAGCACGCCGCGGCCGGCGGTGCCGGTGCGCAGCAGCAGGGCCAGCAGTTCGGTATCGCTCAATGCCGCCGCCCCGCGGGCCAGCAGTTTCTCGCGCGGCCGGGCATCGGCGGGAAGGTCTTTCATGGGCATGGGAAGCGGCGGGCCGGGCAGGGTTTCTACAATAGGGGCCAGTTTATCGGGACTTCCATGGCTTCCACCGCGCACCGGGTCCATCCGGGCTCCTTCCTCACGCTGCACTACCGGCTGGCGGGGCCGGGGGGCGACATCATCAATACCTTCAAGGACAAGCCGGCCACGCTCACGCTGGGCACGGGCGAGCTGTCGCCCGCCGTGGAGCAGCGCCTGCTGGGGCTGGAGGAGGGCACGCATGCCACCTTCGAGATCCCTCCCGGCGAGGCCTTCGGCGACCGCAACCCGGAGATGCTGCAGTGGGTTGCGCGCAAGCTGCTCAACGAAATGGGCGACCCCGACGAGAAATACCAGGTCGGCGACGTGGTGCAGTTCCCGACGCCGGATGGCATGTCCAGCTACGCCGGCTCGGTGCAGCAGGTGGGCAGCGATGGCGACGGCGACGGCAAGGCCGACGCGGTGCTGTTCGACTTCAACCATCCGCTTGCGGGCCAGCCCGTCACTTTCGAAGTGCAGCTGATCGGCGTGCTATGAACGAAGGCGTTGAAATCCTCCTGGCCGAGCCGCGCGGCTTTTGCGCGGGGGTCGATCGGGCGATCGAGATCGTGGAGCGCGCGCTGCAGAAGTTCGGCGCGCCGATCTACGTGCGCCACGAGATCGTGCACAACACCTTTGTGGTGAACGACCTCAAGGCCAAGGGCGCGATCTTCATCGAGGACCTGGCCGAGGTGCCGCCCGGCTCCACGCTGGTGTTCTCCGCCCATGGCGTGAGCAAGGCGGTGCAGGAAGAGGCCCGGATGCGCGGCTTCGAGATTTTCGATGCCACCTGTCCGCTGGTGACCAAGGTCCACGTCGAAGTGGCCAAGCTCGCCAAGGAGGGCTACGAGTTCATCATGATCGGCCACAAGGGCCATCCGGAAGTCGAAGGCACCATGGGCCAGCTCGACCACGGCATCCACCTGGTCGAGGAAGTGCCCGATGTGGCGCAGGTCCAGCCCACGCAAACCGGCAAGCTCGCCGTCGTCACGCAGACCACCTTGTCGGTGGACGATGCGGCGCAGATCAAGGCGGCCGTGCGGCAGCGCTTCCCCAACATCCGCGAGCCCAAGCAGCAGGACATCTGCTACGCCACCCAGAACCGGCAGGACGCGGTGAAGATCATGTCGGGCGCAGGTGGATGTGGTCATCGTGGTGGGCAGCCCCACCAGCTCCAACAGCAACCGGCTGGCCGAGCTCGCGCGCAAGCTCGGCGTGGAGAGCTACATGGTGGACAACGCCGCCGAGCTGCAGCCGCGAATGGCTGGAAGGCAAGATGCGCGTAGGGCTCACTGCCGGCGCCTCGGCGCCGGAAATCCTGGTCAACGAAGTCATAGACCGCATCAAGGCGCTGGGCGCGGTCTCGGTGCGCAAGATGGACGGCATCGAGGAGACGGTGAAGTTTCCGCTGCCCAAGGGCCTGAAGCTGTGACGAGCGCGGTCAGCCGCGAGGACATCGTCGCCGCCGCTGGCCGCTTCGCACGAGGCCACGGGGCCTTCCTGCACCGCACGCCCTTGTGGAAGCTGCCCGGCGCCGCGCTCGGCCTGCAATGCGCCGAGGTCTGGCTCAAGCTGGAGCATCTCCAGGTGGGCGGCAGCTTCAAGGCGCGGGGCATGCTCAATCGCCTGCTGGCGAACACCATCCCCGCCAGTGGCGTGATCGTCGCGTCGGGCGGCAACGCCGGCATCGCCACCGCGGCCGCCGCCCAGGCTCTGGGGTCCAGTGCGAAGTCTTCGTGCCGACGGTTTCCAGCGCCATGAAGCAGGCCAAGCTGCGCGAACTTGGCGCGCAGGTGGTGGTGACGGGGGACGTCTATGCGCAGGCCCTGGAGGCCTGCCTGGCGCGCCAGAAGATCACCGGCGCGCTGATGACGCATGCCTACGACCAGCCCGAGGTGGTGGCCGGCGCGGGCACGCTGGCGCGGGAGATCGAGGAGCAGGGCGGCCGCCCGGACAGCGTGCTGGTCAGCGTCGGCGGCGGCGGGTTGATTGCCGGCATCGCCGCGTGGTTCGGCGACGACGCGCGCGTGGTCGCGCTGGAGCCGGAACTCGCGCCCACGCTGTACCAGGCTCGCCAGGCCGGCGAGCCCGTTGACGTGGCGGTGAGCGGCATTGCCGCGGATTCGCTGGGCGCCAAGCGCATTGGCGCCATCGCGTGGGACATCACGCAACGCCACGTGAAGGATTCGCTGCTGCTGCCGGACGCCGCCATCCGCGAAGCGCAGCTGCGGCTGTGGAAGCAGATGAAGCTGGCGGTCGAACCGGCGGCGGCTCTGGGTCTCGCGGCCCTGCAAACCGGGGCCTATCAGCCGCGGGCGGACGAGAAAGTCTGCCTGGTCATCTGCGGCGCGAATCTGGATCCGGCGACGCTGGCCTAGTGCTCGTCATCCCGGACTTGATCCGGGATTCATAGCCGCGCAATGACAGCGCTTTTCACTCGTCGCAGTTCACCATCCAAGGCACGCCGAACTTGTCGGTGAGCATGCCGAACTGCGCGCCCCAGAAGGTCTTCTGGAACGGCATCTCAATGCGGCCGCCCTGCGCCAGCGCGTCGAACACTTGCTTGCCACGCGCCGCGTCCTTGGGGATGTTGATCGAGACGGTGATGCCGCTGTAGCCCTTGAACGGGCGGCCGGGCATGTTGTCGCTGGCCATCAGGTGCTTGCCGTCGGCTTCCAGGGTGGCATGCATCACCTTGTTCTTCCACTGCGCAGGCAGCTCCGCCGTGTCCATGGGCGAGCCCGCATAGCGCATCAGCATCGCTCACTTTGCCGCCCAGGCACTTGGCAGTAGAACTCGAGCGCCTCTTCACAGTTTCCGTCGAAAGTCAGATAGGGTTCGATGTCCATGGCTGTTCCTCCGGTTTGCAAGGGGAGCCGATGCTACTGCGCCCACTAAAATCGCCAAATGCTCGATATCACTCTGTTACGAAAAGACCTGCCCTCGGTGGTCGCCCGCCTGGAAACGCGCAAGAAGCCGCAAGACTTTCTGGACGTGGCCGCATTCACCGCCCTGGAAGCCGAGCGCAAGTCCATCCAGACCCGCACGGAAGAACTGCAGGCACAGCGCAACCAGCTCTCCAAGCAGATCGGGCAGCGCAAGGCCAAGGGCGAACCGGTTGACGAGGTGATGGCGCAGGTGGCCGCGCTCAAGGCCGAACTGGACAGCTCGGCGGCGCGCCTGGAGCAGATCCAGCCCGAGATGCAGGCCTTGCTGCTGGCCGTGCCCAACCTGCCGCACGAAAGCGTGCCCGTGGGCGACGACGAGACAGGCCAACAGCGAGGTGCGCAAGTGGGGCACGCCGCGCGCCTTCGACTTCCCGGCCCGCGACCATGTGGACATCGGCGAGAAGCTGGGCCTGGACTTCGAGATCGGCGTCAAGCTCAGCGGTTCGCGCTTCACGGTGATGAAGGGCCCGCTCGCCCGGCTGCACCGCGCGCTCGCCCAGTTCATGCTCGACGTGCAGACGCAGGAGCACGGCTACACCGAGTGCTACACGCCGTACATCGTCAATGCCGAGACACTGCGCGGCACGGGCCAGCTGCCCAAGTTCGAAGCGGACCTCTTTGCCGCGAAGAAGGGCGGGCAGGAGGAAGGCGGTGCGCATGAACACGCGACGCTGTACCTCATCCCCACCAGCGAAGTGACGCTCACGAACTTCGTGCGCGACGAGATCGTGGCCCCCGAGCAGCTGCCGATCAAGCTCACGGCCCATTCGCCGTGCTTCCGCTCGGAAGCGGGCAGCGCCGGGCGCGACACCCGCGGCATGATCCGCCAGCACCAGTTCGACAAGGTCGAGATGGTGCAGATCACCCATCCGGACAAGAGCTACGAGGCGCTGGAGGAGATGACCGGCCATGCCGAGGCCATCCTGCAGAAGCTGGGCCTGCCTTACCGCGTGGTGCTGCTGTGCACCGGCGACATGGGCTTTGGCGCGGCCAAGACCTACGACCTGGAAGTGTGGCTGCCGGCGCAGGACACCTATCGCGAGATCAGCTCGGTATCGAACTGCGAGGCCTTCCAGGCCCGGCGCCTGCAGGCCCGCTTCAAGAGCGCCCAGGGCAAGAACGAGCTGGTCCACACGCTCAACGGTTCCGGCCTGGCCGTGGGCCGGACGCTGGTGGCGGTGCTGGAGAACTACCAGCAGGAGGATGGCTCCGTGGTGGTGCCCGAGGTCCTGCGGCCCTACATGGGCGGGGTGGAGATACTCAAGCCGTGATGGGTTAGAATTTCGGCCTTCGCACCACGCGAACCGAATCAGGAGCGGTGGCAGAGTGGTCGAATGCGCCGGACTCGAAATCCGGTGTACGGTTATGCCGTACCGTGGGTTCGAATCCCACCTGCTCCGCCAGACACAAGGGTTTGTTGCTACAAAAAATGTAGCGCAAGCCCTTTTTGCTTACCCTTGGTGGGAGTTTTTTGACCGAGCGTGCGCTCCGCAGCCGCCACCGCGGTCGGGGGCTTGCAGACCTTTCCCTCGCAGTTCAAGTAGATCGCCCATGGTTGATCCTGACGTCAAATGAAAAACGAACTACGCGATATGACAAATGCCTTTTCGCTGCCGTGACCTACAGTGAAAGTGCTCTCGGATTTGAGCCTGGCTGGCGAAGTCCGTCGAGTTCCTTTTTATCTGGAGACTCCCAATGAATTTTCTCGACGGCCACTTGTATCCCGAAAACCAGCAACCCCTCGTTATTACTGCCGCACCGTATGCTCCTGGTTATGTGCCTTCAGACTTCCCGGAGGACATTCCCGTCACTATGGAGGCTCAGATCCAAAAGGCTGTGGATTGCTATAACGCTGGTGCAACAGTACTGCATCTGCATGTGCGCGAACCGGATGGCAAGGGCTCCAAGCGACTGTCCAAATTCAATGAGTTGATTGCCGGCGTGCGCAAGGCCGTGCCTGAGATGATCATCCAGGTGGGAGGATCCATCAGCTTTGCGCCAGAGGGAGAGGGGCAGGCGGCCAAGTGGCTGAGCGATGATACGCGCCACATGCTGGCCGAATTGGATCCTAAGCCAGACCAGGTAACTGTCACCGTCAATACGACACTGATGAATGTGACCGAGCACGCAGAAGACGCAGACTACGCAGGACTTTCGCGCGGGTCTCCAGCCTTCTTCAACTCATACAAGGAAATGTTCGTCCCATCCGGTCCAGGTTGGGTAGAAGAGCATATTCGCCGCCTTAGCAAGGCTGGTATTCAAAGCGCCTTCCAATGCTACAACATCAACAGCTTCGAGACTGTTGAGCGATTGATGCGCCGCGGCATATACAAAGGTCCGCTGGTGATGAATTGGGTGGCACTCAGTGGCGGCATGGACAAGCCCAGCATCTACAGCCTCGCCAACATGGTGCGTGACGTGCCAGATGGAGCCATGCTGACTGTGGAAAGCAACCAACGCAACGTGCTGCCAGTGAACATGATGGGTATCGCAATGGGGTTGCACGTGCGTTGCGGCATCGAAGACGGTGTTTGGAACCAACAGCGCAACGGTAAAGCCAGTAGCGTGTCTCAGATCGAGCAATTGGTACGCATTTCGCGCGAGTTTGGCCGTCCTATCGCGACGGCCAAGGAGGCACGTGAGATCTGCAAGATCGGCGTGTTCTATGACACAGTCGAGGAGACTCTGGAGGCGAACGGTTTTGCCCCGAATCGAAAAGGCGCAACCCAGGGATTTTTGCTAAAAACTGCCTAAGGGTTGAGCGCATCGCCCAGCTCTCTGGTGCGATGCGTTCACGAATACTAGGCGTTGGGCGCCGCATGCTTGTGCGCGCGGCTTTCCGTGGCGCTGCAGCTCCGTCACGTACCAGCGTGAAAAGCTGCTGGATGCGGCAAAGCCCAGCATCTCCGCAACCTCGGTCAGCGAGCGGTCGTTTTTGAACACATAGCGCGTGACCAACTCCCGGCGGATGTCGTTGATCAGCGATGAAAAGCTTTGATCGTGCTCGGCCAAGCGCCGCTGCACGGTGCGAGGCCGCACGCCTAGATGTTCGCTCACGCTTTCGATGCTGCAGCGTCCACTGGGCAGCAAAAGCAGGATGGCGCGCCGCACATCGTCCAGCACGTGGCTTTCGGGCGATTTGACGGTGTCGTTGACCAGCTTCTGGGCATATCGAGTAGCCGTGCAGGCAAACGATCTGCGTGTCCCGGTGAAGCTGTGGCGAACAGCGGTTGAACGCGGCCAAACTCAATGGCATGGCCGAAAAGCTGGGTATGAACACTCAGGTCGCGTGGCGCAGCATGCTCGAAATACACACACCGGGGTTGCCAGTCAGCGTTCGCGACCAGTTGGCGTATCAGGCGTACCATCACGCCCAAAGCCAGTTCCACGCGCTGCCGTGTGGCCTGGTGCCGACCGGCCACCACCGCTTCGCGGATCAACACCATGCCGGCGCTTTCTTCCACGGTTATCAAGAGCGTGCCACTGAGTGTGGCTTGATAGCGCATGAGCATGTGCAGATCGCCAGGGTGGCCTGATCGCGCATCAGCAAGCCCACCGCGCCGAGATTCGAGAGCAGGCGCGACCTGGCCATGTACAGCCCAAAACTCTCATTGCCCGATGCTGTAGCCGACGCTTGCAGCAAGCGGCCGACAGCCTCGACGGGGATCATCAGATCAGGCTCGTCCAGCACGTGGGTTGAGCCCCACATCCAGCAGCATGCGCATCGGATTCAATCCAGATGCGCTGGCCACTCGCGGTAGTTGGTAAGGCAGGCTGAACGGATGAGAGGCGCCATCGATTTATCTAACTGCTAAACGTTTGTCATTAATGGAGCAGATCGCTTCCACACGTGACGTACGGCATATCGCTTACTGGCGGTTTCAGGTGAGTTTACTGCTGCGAAGAACACCGCGCAAATCGTTGCCGAGCCTGCTCGCTCGAGCTATCTGGATGCAGATCGATTTGATCCTCCTTGGTTGTCGCCGACTGTTAAACGCTGACGCTGTTGGCTAATAGCGTTTTCCAACCCTCGCGCGACAATTATTCGCATGCCGGTGTTGAACTCTGGTTCTACCTGTCGATAGCAAGGGGATGTTTATGAAAGTTGAAAAGTTGACCTGCACTATCGGTGCAGAGGTCTCCGGTGTCAGCTTGGGCGATGCTTCACGCAGTACAGCGCTGGCGGATGAGATCAAGGAACTGCTGCTGCAGCACAAGGTGCTCTTCTTTCGTGATCAAGACATCACGCGGCCTGAGCACGTCGCATTCGCTCGACATTTTGGCGAACTGGAGGACCATCCGGTGGTCGGTAGCGACCCAGACCATCCTGGTTTGGTTCAGATTTACCGCAGCGACAAGAGTGAGAACTACGAGAACAGCTTCCACACCGATGGACAGTGGCGCGAAATGCCCCCCATGGGTTGCGTATTGCGCTGCATTGAATCCCCGGCAGTGGGCGGCGATACCATCTGGGTGAACATGGCCGCGGCCTATCGCAATTTGCCGGATGAGATCAAGGCCAGGATCGACAAACTTAAGGTCAAGTGCAGTATTGAACATTCGTTCGGTGCTGCAATGCCAGAGGAAAAACGCCATGCACTCGCAAAGGCGAATCCGATGGTGGAGCACCCCGTAGTGCGCACCCATCCAGAAACGGGCGAGAAGATTCTGTATGTATGTGGCTTCGCCACGCATTTTGCCAACTATCACACGCCCGACAACGTGCGTTACGGGCAAGACAAAGAGCCGGGTGCCAGCTTGCTGCTGAATTATCTGACCAGCCAGGCAGCGATTCCGGAGTACCAGGTGCGCTTTCGTTGGAAGCCCAATAGCGTGGCCATGTGGGACAACCGCTGTACGCAGCACTATGCGGTGCAGGACTACTGGCCCGCCCCTCGAAAAATGGAGCGCGCCGCCATTGTGGGTGATCGCCCTTTCTAAACTTTTGCAGAGACTAAAGGAGACCATATGCACAAGAGTCACAGAATGCTAGGGCGTCGCTGGGTGCTGGCGGCAGCCTGGGGCTGGCGTGCGGCGTGCCTGCCGCGCATGCGCAGGTGAGTTGGACGAGCAAGCCCCTGCGCCTGGTCGTGGGGGGCCCGGCGGCGGCACCGCCGACGGTGGCGCGCCTGCTGGCCGAAGGGTTGCACCAGAAGCTGGGCAGACCCGTGATTGTCGAGTCGAAGCCGGGTGCGGCTGGAGCCTTGGCAATCAGCGATCTGATCAATAGCGGCAAGGATGGCTCGACCTTTTTGGTGATCCAGGGCGGTGCCGTCAGCGAAACGCCGCTGGCCACCAAGGTCCCTACCAGCCGTTCAAGGACCTGAAGCCGCTGGCACAGCTCAGCCGCACAGCACTGGTGCTGGTTGCCAACAATGAATTGCCGGCATGGTCAACAATCTGCAGCAATTGGCCGAGTATGGCAAGGCGCAGAAAGATCATGCTTCCGCTTCCTATGCGACGGGTATGCGTGCCCATACATCGGGGATAGTGCTGGGGCAACTGATAGGCATCTCGATGCGTCATGTGGGCTACAAGGGATCTCCGCCTGGCCTGACCGATTTGATGGGTGGACATGTGCCGTTGGTGATGGATGGCTTGTTGACGTCGCTGCCACTCATCAAGGCTGGCAAGATCAAGGCGCTGGCCGTGAACTACCCCACCCGTATATCCGAATTGCCGGATGTGCCGACATTCAAGGAGCTGGGCTATCCCAAACTGGCTGATGTCGCTTGGATGGGGGTGTGGTCGCGCCCCGACGCGCCCATGGAGGCACAGCAGGTGATTCGGGACGTAGCACTCAAATTCTTCGCGCAACCTGAAGTACAAAAAAGTTCAAGAGTTCACGTCGACCGCCGGCTCTGCGACCTCGGAGGAACTGATGGTGGGATTGCAAGAAGCGTACAAACGCCAGGCTGAGTTGCTGAAATCCATCGGCTATCAGCCGGAATAAGCGCGCGTTTTTTACTGGGATCACCCACAGGCCGTCGACGGCTCGTGGGCGTGAACTGCGGCGGCCCTGGACCGTCGCACATCCAGCGCTAACTCTTACCTTCCTCTACGCCCGAAGGCGTGTCCAGCTTGTGCTTGCGACGCGTGACACTCAACACGGTGTGCACCGTCGGCGGCCACGTGGTGATCGATGGCGACGCCCTGGTCATGCCGACCTCGCGCCATAGCTGATCCGCACTAAAGCACGCCACATACGAGGCGAGCTTGAAGAATGCACGGAATATGGAACGCTTCGTGCATGACACAGCGCATCGATGCCATCAGGAGGTTTGCGATGCTGGACACCACCACGACCAAGTTTTCGCACGTGAAACCGGAAGACACAGGCTGGCGCAGCGACGGCCTGCGCGATTTCTTCCTCTACAAGGACCTGGGCGTGGCCGGGCGACCCGGGCAAGGTCATCGCCCATCTGGTCAAGGCCAACATGGCACCGGAAAAGGGCACCGGTTGGCACCGCCATGAGGCGGAGTTCCAGATCGTGATCATGACCAAGGGCTGGGCCAAGTTCATGTACGGCGACAAGGAAACGCTGGTCGAAGCCGGCGATTGCGTCATCAGCACCCTGGCATGGTGCACTTCCTGTTCGATTACTCACCCGACATGGAGTACCTGGAGATCGTGAGCCCTGCGGATTTCAAGACGGTCGATGCCGAGGCCCCGTGCGAAGTGCCGCCGTTCACACCCTGGATATAGGCTTTTGATTCGCCGAATGCGTCAGAAGTCCATGTCGAGTTCTTCAATGTCGTCCGGCTCCTTCTTGGCCGCGGCGACCCATTCCTTCATCTCAGCCATTGCCATGATGGTCTGGCAGTACAGCAGTGCAGGGCTTGTTGAGCTTCACGTCATAGGTGAGAAAACGTGTGGCCACAGGTGCATACATGGCGTCGGCCATGCGTGCGCTGCTTGCCGAAGAGGTAGGGCCCGCCATAGGTGGCGAGGCATTCGGTCCAGATCTCGACGATGCGGTCGATGTCGGGCTGGGCACCGGCCCAGATCTTGTAGCCGGGGTGGTGCGCCCTGAGGTTCATGGGAAGCGAAGGCGCGCAGGTTGGCAAAAGAGTTCATCTCGCCGCTGACCGAGCGGCAATGCGCCCGGGCGATTTCGATCCTTGGGCATCAGGCCGGCATCGGGCCTGACTCGTCGAGGTACTGCGCTATCGCCAGCGTGTTCCAGACCTTTGCGCCCTCATCGGTAAGGCAGGGAACACGAATCGATGGGGCCAGCAGCAGCAGTTCCTTGCGCGCGTCGGCGTCATCGGGCGAAACCATCACCTCTTCGAACTCCAGGCCAGCGAACTTGGCCATCAGCCAGCCGCGCAAGGACCAGGACGAATAATTCTTGCTCGACAGGCTCAGCGTAGCCGCCGGCTTGCGCGTGGCTCGCGGTGCGGGCGCGGGCTTGGCCGCGGCCTTCTTTGGCGCGGCCTTGGTGGCCGTCTTGGCGGGGGCCTTGGTGGCAACTTGCGACATGAGCGGAGTCTCCCGGGGGTTGGCGTTGCCCAGCGAATGAGCAAGGGCTGTGCCATCTCTGTGCACGCAAACGCACATCTTGCTGGCGCGCAAGTTGCTGAGGGA
>CAVRNE010000035.1:0-28905 GCA_963722025.1 uncultured beta proteobacterium | reverse complement strand
TAGGGCTGCCTCCCAGCAGTTGTCATTGCGGGGCTTGACCCTGGGGATTGTCATTGCGGGCTGGACCCGCAATCCAGGGTATTCGGTTTTTCACTCGTATTCCACCTGCGGTTCCCTGCAGGATGGCGGCGGAGGCGTCAGCGCATCGAGCGGGCTTGGCGTGCCGCCGGCGGCCACCTTCAGTACGTGGGTGTAGATCATGGTGGTGCTCACGTCGCTGTGGCCGAGCAGTTCCTGAACCGTCCGGATGTCGGTGCCGGATTGCAGCAGGTGCGTGGCGAAGGAGTGGCGAAGGGTGTGGACGGACACCGGCTTTACTACGCCGGCCTGGGCCGCAGCGCGCTTGAGGCCGCGTTGCAGCCGATCCTGGTGCAGGTGATGGCGGCGCTCGACACCTGTGCGCGGGTCGACGGAGTAAGCGGGCGAGGGGAACATCCAGAACCAGCCCCAGGTACTGCCAACCTGCGGGTACTTGGCTTCGAGCGCATGCGGCGCCTCCACTCCACCGCGGCGGGCATGACGGTCGATCTCCCAGAGTGCGCGCGCGGACAGCATTTGTTCGCGCAGCGCCGGTGCGAGCGAACGAGGCAGCATGACGACCCGGTCCTTGTTGCCCTTGGCCTCGCGCACGATGATGGCGTGGCGGTCAAAGTCGACATCCTTGATGCGCAGGCGCAGGCCTTCCATGAGGCGCATGCCTGTGCCGTACAACAGGCGGGCAATCAACGCTGTTTCACCGGAAAACGCATCCAGAACCCGGGCCACCTCGTCCTTCGTCAACACGGAAGGGATGCGCCGGGTATAGCCTGGCGTTGAATGCCATCCATCCAGGGTAGCTTCAGTCCCAGTACCTCGCGGTAGAGAAACAGCAGGGCGCTGAGTGCCTGGTTGTGGGTGGAGGTTGAGACCTTGCGCTGGGTCGCCAACATCGACAGAAAAGCCTCCACCTCGGGCGCGCCCATGTCGCGAGGATGCTTCAACCGATGCCAACGGATGAAAAACCGGACCCAGTACCAGTCACCTTCTCAGTGCTCAAGCTATAGTGCAAGTACCGTGCGCGTTCACGCACCTGATCAAGCAAGCGTTTCGACTGCAAGGGTGGCGTGCTGGTTTTCATGGCCTGGTTTATACCTGTATGAACGTACAGTATATGGCCTTGAAAGCAAGCGTGCATGCGGTATTCGCGAGAAAAGGGAGGCCAGATTAATGCGCAGATGCCAGATTAATCCGCAGACAGCGGGAATTAAACGTGCATGCCCGGCGTCGCTGCTGTCGATTGATGCGCGAATCGCACCCAGCACTTGATCCGAGATCGATATGAAACAAGCACTTGCCTCAAATTCGCTCACCGGATTGATGACGACTCGCGACATTAATGCGCGAGTTGTGCGGTAGACATTACGTTATGCACTTAGTTGACCGGATTGGGATAACTGCCGTCGCTACTGCAGTAGCGGCTTTCGTCCTTTACTGGCTGAGTTCCGAGGCCATCATCTTGTGGGAGATGAATGCCACTGAAGCTGACCGCGTAGGCGCAGATGCTCAACAGTGTTGAGCTAAGGAATCCTCCTGCTCCTGTTCGGCCTTCCGGCGACGTTCCTTGGGACCGTTTTCGTTGGCCTCTACGTGTGGGGCTTGACGGGCACCAAACGCCGGCACAAGGATGAACGTGCATAACAGGTTGTTCGCTCGGACGCACACGTGCTGCCGTGTGCTGCGCGCACTCGCCTCATGTGCGCCGGTCAACGCCAACGTTAGGCGTCAGATGAAGGGTGGGATTGCGATCGGAGGAGCAGGCATAGCGATTGGGCTGGCTCTGATGCTCAGCGGAAGGCAGATGTGCCGCACTAGCTGTTGGGCGGACGACATCTTTCGGTACGTCCTTCCACGTTCACTCGAAAATATGGCAGGCGGCACGCCTTGGGTGCTTGTTGGCCTGGGCATCATCTGTTGGGCGGTTTTGACGAGGAAGAAATGAGGATGATTCAAGCGCTGCTTTCTCGCGAACTCCGTGTCGAGCGGGTCAGAGGGTGGCCTCTGATGCCTGACTGGTCGCTCGACGCGGACGCACAAGTGCGTCCGGCCGCTCCGCAGCCGCCGTTCATGTGCGCCGGTCAGCTTCAACGTTAGGCGTCAAGATTGGCCTACCTACGCACTGACACGTTTGAAGACGCGATTTCATCGTTGGAGATCGCTCTTCGCTTTACGATCAAGCACAGTCCGATGAACGCTACTGGAAGTGGTTCGTCGTTGCCATGCACAGTGGAGTGCAAGGTTGCTTTGCCTTAGCCCTCGCAGGATCGCAGGGGCTGTTGGTTCAGAAGCCTGCTGTCGCTGCAAGGATGCTTGCCGCGATCGAGGCACGAACCGAGATCCCAGATGCGCACATGGACAATTTTCTACGGCTGTACTCCAAACTACAGGCGGAGGGCAAGCTCAGGTCACGAGACGCTGCACCACTGCCAAGGTCGATCGAACAAGAAGCAGGATTGAAGTCCCTTGATGAACTTCGCGATGAGTTTCTACACTTCAACACGAAGAGTTGGAGCATTGAGTTTGCACTCATTGAGATTGCTGCTCGCGCAGCCGTCGAAGTCTCGCGTTTCCTGCTCTTCGGAAGTCGCGCCATACCTATCTACGATGACGATGCAAAGCAAAGAGCAGAACTCGCCACCGCTGGTTTGGCTGAACGGCTGCGAATTGACGCCTAACAAGACGTTCGACTCGGACGTCTCGCGGCGTTTCGCCGCTGCGCGACTTGCTCTCGCAAGTGGCCAGTCAACTCTGCGTTGGACTGCACGTCACGTCCTGCCAATGTTCGCTCACACCGTTGCTGTCGCGCTTGTGTGCTCTCTGCTCGCATCGTGTGGTGGTGGCGGCGGCGGTGACGCCCCGCCTCCTGCCGCAAGCATCTTCGTCCTTCGGATGCGCGGCCTCCCTGGGTCTGAGGAGTTCCGCGTCACCACGTCCTCGGCCCAAGTCATCGCTCAAGCACGGGGTCAGCTTGTTCTTCCGGAGGCACAGCGCCGTCTTTCGCCTCTGGTGCAATTCGCCCTGGCGATGGCGGTCACAACACGGGCTGGAGCTGGCACGTCGCGAACGTATCACTCGTTGAGGCTGCCATCGAGTTGTGCGACGGAAGACCGAGCATGGTCGAAGCAAATCTAGACTACTGGCTAAACACGGTCGGGCGGTTCTGCCCTTGGAGCTCATATGTCTACGCCGAGGTCGAGTGAACGCATGTCCCATGGCGCAGGTGCGGTCTAACCTTCGTTGCGCCCGACGTTCAACAGCCGGCTTCGCCGTCTGTTGGCCGCGGTTGAGCTCAAACGTTAGGGCTTCGCGCAGGCCCACACACTTCAGGAGAACTCATGTTTGACCACGTCAAATTCGGAGTCAGCGACTATGCAGCGAGCAAAGCGTTCTTCCTCAAGGCACTCGAACCGCTCGGCGTAGCTGTTGTCTCGGAGGGGCCGCCGACGTACGGTGTCGAGCTTAGCCCCCAGAGGGTAAGGCTTCATTGTGCCTGTACCAAACCGAGGAGAAGCCGGCGCATCTTCACTTGGCGTTCACGGCCGAGAATCGCCAGCAAGTCGAAGCTTTCTATCGCGCGGCTCTGGAGGCGGGTGGCAAAGACAATGGTGCGCCTGGTCTGCGCCCGCACTACCACGCGAACTACTATGCAGCTTTCGTCATTGGTCCGGACGGGCACAACATCGAAGTGGTTTGCCACGAACCCGAGGCCTAACCCTTTCGGCTTCGTATGCCTCTTGCGCACGCTGAACTGCCTGGATCGCCTTTTCGCGTTTTTCCGTGCGCTGCAAGAAATCCATCGCCAAAATCACAAGCGCACAAACCAGGAACAGCGCACCAGCGACGTAGTAGTGCCAAGCCTCCATGTGGATTCTGAAGAACAGCACCCCAAACGGAATCGCGATAAACATTGCGGCGTAAGCGATCCATGCCATGCGATCATAGATCTGTGTCACCTCTTCGGCTTCGCGCGCGAAGTCCAACACGTGCCGTTGCAGCGTCTCCTGGTCCTCGACCTGCGCAGTCCCGATATCATTGCTTGCGTCGGCCTTGGTCATATGAGCGCCAGGATAAGTCTTCAAGGCGTGCCCAATGCACATTGGAGAAAATGAATGCCAAAGTGTTGCATTCGTAGATGGAAAGCAAGCGAATGGGCAAGACATACTCGGCCATCACCCAAGACATCGCTGCTTGGGTGGCGCGGCAACCTGTATTTTTTGTGGCGACCGCTCCACTCTCGCGAGAGGGGCATGTCAACTGTTCGCCCAAGGGTCTCGACACCTTTAGAGTACTGGATCCATCTACCGTGGCCTATGGTGATCTGACGGGTAGCGGGGCGGAAACGGCTGCGCATCTCCACGAGAACGGCAGAATTGTCCTGATGTTCTGCGCCTTCGAAGGTGCACCAAAGATCGTGCGCTTTCACGGGTGGGGTGAAATCATTGTTCCGAGCTCTGGCGAGTGGGCTGAATTGAGCTCGAGGCTTCCGGCGCATCCGAGCATGAGGGCCATCGTGCGGGTCGGTGTCACTCGGGTCAGTGACTCCTGTGGCTTCGGCGTTCCGAACATGAGTCTGATGGGGAATCGAGATGTCATGGACCGTTGGGTCCAGACAAAAGGCCTGGGTAACCTGCCAGCGTACCGTCGAGAAAAAAACGCACGCAGC
The DNA here is from genome assembly GCA_963722025.1 of uncultured beta proteobacterium. Lineage (GTDB taxonomy): Bacteria > Pseudomonadota > Gammaproteobacteria > Burkholderiales > Burkholderiaceae_C > Ramlibacter. Next base: position 24,206 of record CAVRNE010000035.1, on the reverse strand, counting down.
ATCGACGGGCTCCCGACCGCGGACTTTGACGAATGAGCTGCACAACGCTGCGAACGAGTTGTGGTCGCCGTCATCCCCCACGTCATACGTGAGATTCATCATGATCATCCGAGATGAAGATGGCTATGACGTTCCCTGCGTCGCTAAACTACAGATCATGCGCCTCATCCGAACAATGCTCAGTGGCCTGGCGACTACGCTTGCAGCCGGATTCCTCGGTTTTAGTGCTGCTGCCGGCGCCGAGACGGCAGTGTCTGGTTGGCCTGAGACCGTTGTCGCCCTTGAAGAGTTGCATTCTTTCACGCCCTTTGAGTTAAGGTTTTCTGGCGTCGTGACGAAAGGGCGAGTGCTCGGCCCAGCTACACTTCGTGTTCACGTTAGTGCAGCTGGCACAGTTGCTAAAGCAGTCTTGCTCGAGTCTTGCGGCAATGCGGACTTGGACGAATCCGCACTTCTTGCAATGCACAGAATGAGATTCAAACCGTATACGTATGGCGGGATGCCGACTGAAGTGACTCTTGTCGTACCCGTGCACATCCCCAAGCGGTTGGGGAGATCTTACTGAGCAGCTCCGACGACCAGGGAACAACGAACGTCCTAAGCGACGGCGTTGCAACATGCGGCTCGCCAACAGAAGCGCACCCAGCAATGACATCATCTCAACAGGCCGCTTCGCGGCGTATGTTGCGCTCCGGCTCCAACGTTGTAATTCATGGCGATGAGGAATCTCCTGATGGTGCAGGCCGCAGGTGGTCTCTCATCCGAGCCTTGATCCTGGGCTTCGCGATCGCGGCGCCGCTGGCGCTGATCGCTCTCTGGCCGCATGCGCCGCTGGCCGGCGCGGGCCTGGTGGTGCTGTCGCACATGCTGCTGCTCTATCCCACGCTGCGGCCGAACGTGCAGTGGCTCGGGCCCGTGATCACGCACTTCGCGACGTCGCGCAAGGAGGTCTGGCTGACCATCGATGACGGCCCGACGGACGACACGCGCGCGGTGCTGGACCTGTTCGACCGGCACGACGTCAAAGCCACGTTCTTCGTGAAGGGCGTGCTGGCCGAACAGCACATCGACGTCGTCCAGGAGATGCTCAAGCGCGGACACACGGTGGCCAATCACACGCACACGCATCCGTCGGGCAGTTTCTGGTGCTTGCCGCCGAGACGCGTGGCCAGCGAGATCGACGCCTGCAACCGCGCCATCGCCACGGCCGCGGGCACGCCGCCGCGCTGGTTCCGCGCGCCGGTGGGGATGAAGAACTTCACCGTGCATCCGGCCCTCGCCCGACGCGGCATGCGCCTCATCGGCTGGACCGCGCGCGGCTTCGACGCCGTGCGCTCCGACCCCCGGGAAATCCTCGCGCGCATCCTCCCCCACCTCTGCCCCGGCGCGATCATCGTCCTCCACCAGGGCCGCGAGCACTCGTTGCGCGTGCTGGAGTACGTGATCGTTGCGCTGAAAGAGCGCGGGTATGCGTTCGTGATTCCGGAAGACGCGCAGCTGCGCTAACCTGTCATCATTCTGACCTGCACTTCTCACAAACCAGCAGCAAGGATCTCCGATGAAAACCCGCGCCGCCGTGGCCTGGCAAGCCGGCCAGCCCCTCACCATCGAAGAACTCGATCTCGACGGCCCGCGCGCCGGCGAGGTGCTGGTGGAGATCAAGGCCACCGGGTATCTGTCATACCGATTACTACACGCTGTCCGGCGCGGATCCCGAAGGCCTGTTCCCGGCCGTGCTGGGCCATGAAGGCGCGGGCGTCGTGGTCGACGTCGGCCCGGGCGTGACCTCGCTGAAACCCGGCGACCACGTCATCCCGCTCTACACGCCCGAGTGCCGGCAGTGCAAGTTCTGCCTCTCGCGCAAGACCAACCTGTGCCAGCTGATCCGTGGCACGCAGGGCAAGGGCCTGATGCCGGACGGCACCTCGCGCTTCTCGTTGAACGGCAAGCCCATCCTGCACTACATGGGCACGTCGACCTTCAGCAACCACATCGTGGCGCCCGAGATCGCGCTGGCCAGGATCCGCCCCGACGCGCCGTTCGACAAGGTCTGCTACATCGGCTGCGGCGTCACCACCGGGGTCGGCGCCGTGATCTACACGGCCAAGGTGGAAGCGGGCGCCAATGTGGTGGTGTTCGGCCTGGGCGGCATCGGGCTGAACGTGATCCAGGGCGCCAGGATGGTCGGCGCCGACAAGATCATCGGCATCGACCTGAATCCGGCGCGCGAGGCGATGGCGCGCAAGTTCGGCATGACGCACTTCCTGAACCCCAAGGACCACGCGAACATCGTCGACGCGATCGTGCAGCTCACCGACGGCGGCGCCGACTACAGCTTCGAATGCATCGGCAACACCAAGACGATGCGCCAGGCGCTGGAGTGCTGCCACAAGGGCTGGGGCCAGAGCATCATCATCGGCGTAGCGGAAGCCGGCGCGGAGATCAGCACCCGGCCGTTCCAGCTGGTGACCGGCCGGCAGTGGAAGGGCTCAGCCTTCGGCGGCGCGCGCGGCCGCACCGACGTGCCGAAGATCGTCGACTGGTACATGGAAGGCAAGATCAACATCGACGACCTGATCACGCACAAGCTGAAGCTGGAAGACATCAACCGGGGCTTCGAGCTGATGAAGTCCGGCGAGTCGATCCGCTCCGTTGTGGTCTTCTGACATGGCGACCGCCGCCCAGGATCCTTCAGAGTGCGCTGAGCAGTCAGCCAATACCTGACTGCGCAGCGCTCGTTTTCGCAAGCTCTACAACATGAACGAGCGTCCTGTACAGCCTTTGAATGGCCGCAAGGTTGAAGAGAGCTGATTGAGAGCCTTCATGCAATGGCAGTCGACACAGCTGAATTCGAAGGCGGTTGCCTCTGTGGAGCGGTGCGATATCGCTCCATCTCATCGCCTATCCGCGGCGTCATCTGCCACTGCTCCATGTGCCGAAAACATTCGGGCGCCCCGATACTCGCCTTCGTTCACTTTCGGATTGAAGACTTCACCTGGATTCGCGGTCAGCCAACTCGCTACCGGTCTTCGGCGTTTGCGGAGCGCGGCTTCTGCTCGACGTGCGGAAGCACGATCAGCATGCACGAAACAGTGCTTGCCGATCGTGTTCAGATCGCCGTCGGCACTCTGGACGAACCGCAGCGTGTACGCATCGATGACCATGTCTGGACGCAACATCAACTTCCTTGGTTTCAGGTCGACGATCAATTGCCACGCTTTTCCGCAAGCAGCACCGCGGTGCCTACCAAGGCGAGTGGTGGTGAGAGCGAGACGTGATCCGCGAAATGTCGGTGAAGCTTTTTCGAGCAGAATGCGGCTGCTTACCACACGGAGGCGCGAAAGCGCTTGAGATGGCATCTGTCCAGCTGACCCATGGCACGACCGAGTACGAACTCGAAGGCCCGGAAGGTGGCCCGCTCGTAGTGCTCTTGCATGGCGGGTCCGTTCCAATGTGGACCTGGGATCGCCAGGTGCCCGCCCTTGTCGGCGCTGGTTTTCGGACATTGCGCTATGACATGTACGGCAAGGGCAAGTCAGCCAACCCGCCGGTCGCCTATGACAGGGATCTCTTCAAGGGTCAGTTGCTTGACCTGTTGGAACGACTTGGAGTGACGGATCCTATCCATCTCGTTGGCTTCTCCTTCGGCGGCGCAACCGCGACCAATTTCACCGCTGCCCACCCCGACAAGGTGCGAACGCTTGCGCTCATCGCGCCGGTGTTTCGATTCGAGGAAGGCAACACGTCTCATCCGCACGGCACGCATTCCTTTCGTCGGAGAACTGTTCATGCGTTTCGTGGTGATGAAGAAGGGGGCTGATCGCGCCTCGCGTCTTTGGTCAGGTGCCGAGGGCGCCGAGCGCTACGCCGCACTGTTTCGCAACCAGCTCGGCAGGCCAGGCTTTGAGCAGGCGTTCCTGTCCTTCCTCAGAAGCGATGCGCTGGGGGATTACTCCGCCGCATATCGCAGGCTGGGCCAGGCGGGGCGCAAGGCGCTTTTGATCTGGGGCACCAGCGATGAAGACATCCCTGCAGCGCATATTGAGCAGATTCGCAACCTCGTTCCTCTCGCCCAATACCACGAACTCCCCGGAATCAGCCATGGCGCCGTGTTTCAGGCGGCCACGCGTATCAATGCGTTGCTGCTCGGGCATCTGCATCGATCAGTCGATAATGGGCGCCAACTCAAGTTGGGCAGTACATTAGAGTTGGTACGCGCCAGGCAGCTCCAAAGGAGAACGCATCGTGTCTTCCAAGCCATCAATGCCCGCCAGTCAGCGTGTTGTGCAAGTCTGCTTGTTTCTCGTCGCCGCCATCGCAGTCTTCGGGGGCTCGCTGCAGATGTATCTGGGAGAGCCCGAAGTCTCTGCGCGACTCGACAATGTGCACCGTTTCATGGCTGGCGTGTACTTGTCCACAGGCCTCATCAGCTTCTGGGCGGCCATCACCATCAGGCGGCAAGGAACATTGGTGTATCTCCTTGCGCTCGGGGTTCTTCTGGCCGGTATCGGAAGGCTCGTGTCCATCAGCCAGGTCGGGCTTCCCGAGCCCGCGGCAGTGTGGCTCGGCTACCTCATCCCGGAGCTGTTGTTACCCGTCGTCATGGTCGCCGCGCACATGGCCACCCATCGCCATGTGTGCGGCGCAGCAACTGCTTAGTCCGGCGAGTACATTGGGGACCCGAACAGCGTTTTCATGACAATGTGCCTATGGGCGCGTTAGGCGCTACCAACGGGAGCTTCCATGGACATCCGAGACATCGCTGCAATCCAGGCAATCCTCGATCCACTCCTGCCTGGCCTGTTGGGGGTCCGCCTGGTTTCTGCTGAAGCCGATCGCGTTGTGGCCGAACTGGAGGTTCGCCCCAACTTGTGTACCACCGGCGGCATTCTTCACGGTGGTGCCTACATGGCATTCGCCGACACTCTTGGTGCTGTCGGAACATTCATCAATCTTCCGAAGGGAAAACGAACCACGACCACGGATTCCAGCACCAAGTTCATTGCCGCGGCGCCGGTAGATGGCAAGATCGTGGGGGAATGCGTCGCGCTGCATCGGGGACGCACAACCATGGTTTGGCAGACCTCGATCAGGCGCATGGACGGCAAGCTGTGCGCCGTGGTCACGCAGACTCAATTGGTTATCGAGGGCCCGGCTGCCGCTCAGGTCAAACCTTAGACATCAAGGGAAATCAGCGTGGGCAAGCTCTACGAAGAAATCGGACTCGAGATCGCGGCCTGGGTCAGGCAGCAACACATGTTCTTCGTTGCCACGGCGCCGCTTGCGAATGACGGGCATGTGAACTGTTCGCCCAAGGGTCTGGACACGCTGCGCATTCTGGGGCCTCGAAGGGTTGCCTATCTGGATCTCACCGGAAGCGGCGCCGAAACCATTGCCCATCTTCGCGAGAACGGCCGGATCGTGATTCATGTTCTGCGCCTTCGCGGGGCCGCCGAAGATCGTCCGCTTTCATGGCAGGGGCGAGGTGATAACTCCGGCCTCACCCGCGTGGGAAGATCTTCGAGGCCTGTTTCCTTCGTACCCCGGCGCCAGAACGATTATTTGTGCTGATATCACCAGGGTGAGCGACTCATGCGGCTACGGTGTTCCGAAGTTCGAGCACGTGGAAGACCGCGACACGATCCAGCGCTGGGCGGAAACGAAGGGCGCCGAAGGTTTGCCGCTCTATCGGCGACAGAAGAATGCGCACAGCATCGATGGATTGCCCAGCATGGACGCCAGCGAGAATGGCGGCTGAACCTTCCATCGAGCGGACCCGCTTCACGGTCATCCAGGTGAAGGTCAAGCCGGGCGCGCGCGCCAGCGTCCTCGAGGCAACGAGTCCCGGCGTATGGGCGGCCCAGCTCAAGTCGCCCCCCGTGGAGGGGAAAGCCAATCAGGAACTCATTGCGTTGGTGGCCAGGCAGTTCGGGTGCCGCAAGTCCGCCGTCTCCATCAAAAGCGGCGCTTCCGGTCGCATGAAGCTGGTTCGGATCGAAAACGCCGAGTGACGGGCGGCGCTGTAAGCCCGTCCCGTAATAATCCCGCCATGGAAACCAAATGGCTAGAGGACTTCGTCAGCCTCGCCGAAACCCGCAGTTTCAGCCGCTCCGCCCAGCTGCGCCACGTGACCCAGCCCGCGTTCTCGCGCCGCATCCAGGCGCTGGAAGCCTGGGCCGGCACCGACCTGGTGGATCGCAGCTCGTATCCCACGCGCCTCACCCCCGCCGGCGAGACGCTCTATTCGCAGTCGCTGGAGATGCTGCAGGCCCTGCAGAGCACGCGGGCGATGCTGCGGGGGCACTCGGCGGCCGGGCAGGACGTGATCGAGTTCGCCGTGCCGCACACCCTGGCTTTCACCTTCTTCCCGGCCTGGGTGTCTTCGCTGCGGGAGAAGTTCGGCCCCATCAAGAGCCGGCTGATCGCGCTGAACGTGCATGACGCGGTGATGCGGCTGGTGGAGGGGGGCTGCGACCTGCTGATCGCCTACCACCACGCCTCGCAGCCGTTCCAGCTGGATGCCGACCGCTACGAGATGGTCACGCTGGGGCAGGAGATCATGTCGCCCTATTGCAAGCGCCGATTCGAACGGCGAGCCGCTGTTCAAGCTGCCGGGACGCGCCGGCCAGCCCCTGCCTTACCTGGGCTACGCGCCGGGCGCCTACCTGGGGCGGGTCACCGAGCTGATCCTCAAGCAGTCGGGCACGGCCATCCACCTGGACCGGGTGTACGAAACCGACATGGCCGAGGGCCTGAAGGTCATGGCGCTGGAAGGCCATGGCGTGGCTTTCCTGCCTCACAGCGCCGTGAAGAAAGAGCTGCGGTCGCGCCGCCTGGTCAGCGCGGCCCCGCCCGAAATGAAGGGGCTGGAGATGATGATGGACGTGCGGGCTTATCGGGAAAAACCCGTAGGCAAGGAGGCGCCCAAGGGCACGGCTCAGGCACTCTGGGCCTATTTGGCGAGCAGTAGTACCGGAAAGTGATGCTTTTGCTGCGGTTATTAATTTCTTGCATAACGGCCCGCGCAAACAGCATTGGCGTTGGAAGCAGGCGCCCCCTACAGTTCGCGCCACTCGTAAATCGAGCTGTAACAATGTCATCCAACTTCCGGGTCGAGCGTGATTTCCTGGGCGAGAAGCAGATTCCCGCCGACGCCTATTGGGGCGTGCACACGGCCCGGGCGCAGGAAAACTTTCCGATCTCGGGCACGCCCATTTCGGCCATGCCCGACCTGATCCGGGCCTTCGGCTACGTCAAGAAGGCCGCCGCCCGCGCCAACGCCGAGCTCGGCGCGCTCGATCCCAAGCGGGCCGCCGCCATCATCAGTGCCTGCGACGAACTGATCGCCGGCCGGTTCCACGAGCAGTTCGTGGTCGACGTCATCCAGGGTGGCGCGGGCACATCCACCAACATGAACGCCAACGAGGTGATCGCCAACATCGCGCTGGAAAAGCTGGGCCACGAAAAAGGCCGCTACGACGTCCTGCACCCCAACGATCACGTCAACGCCTCGCAGAGCACCAACGACGTGTATCCCACGGCGGTGCGCCTGGCCTTGTGGTCCGGCATCGACGGCTTGCTGGAAGCGATGGCCATCCTGCGCAAGGGTTTCGAGGCCAAGGCCGCCGAATTCAGCGACGTGCTCAAGATCGGCCGCACCCAGCTGCAGGACGCCGTGCCCATGACCCTGGGGCAGGAGTTCTCCACCTACGGCGTGATGATCGAGGAGGACGAGGCGCGCCTGCGCGAAGCCCGCGCCCTGATCCAGGAAATCAACCTGGGCGCCACCGCCATCGGCACCGGCATCAATGCGCCCGCCGGCTATGCCGAGATGGCTTGCAGGTACCTGGCGGAAGAAAGCGGCATCCCGGTGGTGAAGGCCCACAACCTGGTGGAGGCGACGCAGGACACCGGCGCCTTCGTGCAGCTGTCGGGCGTGCTCAAGCGGGTGGCCACCAAGCTCAGCAAGACCTGCAACGACCTGCGCCTGCTATCCAGCGGCCCGCAGGCCGGCTTCGGCGACATCAAGCTGCCGCCGCGGCAGGCCGGCTCGTCCATCATGCCGGGCAAGGTCAACCCGGTGATCCCGGAAGTGATGAACCAGGTGGCCTTCGAGGTGATCGGCAACGACATGACGGTGACCATGGCCTCCGAAGCCGGCCAGCTGCAGCTCAATGCGTTCGAGCCGATCATGGGCTGGAGCCTGTTCAAGAGCATCACGCACCTGAGCCACGCGTGCCTGACGCTCAAGGCGAACTGCGTGGACGGGATCGAGGCCAACCGGGAATTGCTGGCACGGCGCGTGCGTGAGTCCATCACCTTGGTCACTGCACTGAACCCGATCATCGGCTACGAGAAGGCCGCCCTGATCGCCAAAACGGCGATGGCCACCGGTGCGCCCATCGACGAGGTCGCGCAATCGCTGGGCATCCTCACCAAGGAGCAGATGGAGGCGCTGCTGGTGCCTGAAAACCTGACGCAGCCCTTGCGGCTTCCCCCTGAATGACCCCGGTTCAGGGTATTCCCGCAAGTCCGAGTCTCTAGAATTTCGTTTTCAGTTAACCCTAACGCTTCACCACAGGAGATTTGTATGAAGAAGCATTTGTTGGCTTTTGCAGTCGCGGCCCTGGCCGCCGGCGGTGCGCTCGCCCAGGCGAACGACACCATTGCCAAGGCCAAGGCCTCCGGCGTCGTCACCATGGGCGTGCGCGATTCCTCGGGCGCTTTGTCGTACACCCTGGGTGATGGCAAGTACGCGGGCTACCACGTCGAGATCTGCCAGCGCATCATCGCCAACCTGGAAAAGGCCGCCGGCAAGAAGCTGGAAGTGAAGTACCAGCCCGTCACCTCGCAGAACCGCATCCCCCTCGTGCAAAACGGCACCGTGGATATCGAGTGCGGCTCCACCACGAACAACGCCACCCGCCAGAAGGACGTCTCTTTCGCCCTGACCACCTATGTGGAAGAAGTGCGTATCGCGACCAAGGCCAACTCGGGCATCACTTCCCTGGCCAATCTCAACGGCAAGAACGTGGCCACCACCACGGGCACCACGTCGGTGCAGCTGCTGCGCAAGCACGAGCGCGCCAACGGCGTGGACTTCAAGGAAGTGTTCGGCAAGGACCATTCCGAGAGCTTCCTGCTGCTTGAATCCGGCCGCGCCGACGCGTTCGTGATGGATGGCCAGATCCTGGCCGGCAACATCGCCACCTCCAAGAACCCGGCCGACTACCGCATCGTGGGCGAGGTGATCAGCGTCGAGCCGATCGCCATCATGCTGCGCAAGGACGACCCGGCCTTCAAGAAGCTGGCCGACGACACCATCCGTGAGCTGATCCGCACGGGCGAGCTCGCCAAAATGTACGACAAGTGGTTCGTGCAGCCGATCCCGCCGAAGAACACGCAAGGTGGGCCTGCCGGCCAGCGACGCGACCAAGTCGGCCTGGGCCAACCCCAACGACAAGCCCCTGGAAGAGTACTTGAAGAAGTAATCCAGCCAGGCGGCAAAGCGAAACCCCGCCGGCTATTGCCCAGGCGGGGTTTCTGCTTTAAGGTTCTGTAAGAATTTCCAACGACACCCCCGGAGAGAGACTTCGTATGGCTTGGGACTGGCAGGTTTTCTGCAAGACGACTGACGAAGGCACCGTGATGGCCACTTGCCTTGGCAAGGCCGGCGACATCACTTACCTGGACTGGATGCTCAACGCCTGGGGCTGGACGCTCTCGGTGGCGGCAAGCGCCTGGGTGATCGCCGTGGTGACGGGGGTGCTGATCGGAACGGCGCGTACGCTCCCCAACAACCCCTGGATCGCGCGGCTGGCCTATGTATGGACCGAGATGTTCCGCAACGTGCCCATCCTGGTGCAGTTGTTCATCTGGTACTTCGTGATCCCCAAGGCGTTTCCCGCTTTCCAGCAGGTGCCCGGGTTCCTGCTGGTGATCTTTGCGCTGGGTTTCTTCACTTCGGCGCGCATTGCCGAACAGGTCCGGGCCGGCATACAGTCCTTGCCGCGCGGCCAGCGCTATGCCGGCATGGCCGTGGGCTTGAGCACCATGCAGACCTACCGCTACGTGATCCTGCCGATGGCCTTTCGCATCATCCTGCCGCCGCTCACCAGCGAGTCGATGAACCTGCTGAAGAACTCCTCGGTGGCCTTTGCCGTGTCCATCGCCGAACTCACCATGTTCGCCATGCAGGCGCAGGAAGAAACCTCGCGCGGCATCGAGATCTATCTGGGGGTGACGGCGCTGTACGCGTTGTCGGCCTTCGCCGTCAATCGCATCTTCGCTTTCATCGAGAAGAAGGTGCAGATACCCGGCTTCATCGTGGCCGGCGGAACGGGAGGCCACTGAAATGGGCAATCTCGACCTCACCTTCCTCAACTGGGACCTGATCAGCAAGTTCGTCCTCAACGGCTTCTGGTTCAGTGTCCAGCTCACCATCACCGCCACCATCGGCGGCATCGTCTTCGGCACCATCCTGGCGTTGATGCGGCTGTCGGGCAAGCCACTGCTGGTGTACCCGGCCACCATCTACGTCAACGGCATGCGTTCCATTCCGCTGGTGATGGTGATCCTGTGGTTCTTCCTGCTGGTGCCATTGATCATCGGCCGGCCGGTGGGCGCCGAGTACTCGGCCATCATCACCTTCATCGCTTTCGAGGCTGCGTATTTCAGCGAGATCATGCGCGCCGGCATCCAGTCGATCGCCCGCGGGCAGGTGTACGCGGGGCAGGCGCTGGGCATGACCTACGCCCAGAACATGCGGCTGGTCATCCTGCCGCAGGCCTTCCGCAACATGCTGCCGGTGCTGCTGACGCAGACCATCATCCTGTTCCAGGACACTTCGCTGGTTTATGCCATCGGCGCCTACGACCTGCTCAAGGGATTCGTCACGGCCGGCAAGATCTACGGCCGCCCCGAAGAGGCCTACCTGCTGGCCGCCGTCGTCTATTTCGTCGTCTGCTACAGCCTGTCCTACCTGGTCAAGCGCCTGCAGGCCAAGATCGCCATCATCCGCTAAACAGTTCAAAGAGAAGCTGCCATGATCGAAATCAAAAACGTATCCAAGTGGTATGGGCCGGTGCAGGTCCTTACCGACTGCTCAGTCAAGATCGAACAAGGGCGACGTGGTGGTGGTCTGCGGCCCCTCGGGCTCGGGCAAGTCCACCCTGATCAAGACCGTCAACGCGCTGGAGCCGTTCCAGAAGGGCGAGATCACGGTCGACGGCGTTGCGGTGCACGACCCCAAGACCGACCTGCCCAAGCTGCGCAGCCGCGTCGGCATGGTGTTCCAGCATTTCGAGCTGTTCCCGCACCTGTCGGTGACCGAGAACCTCACCATCGCCCAGATCAAGGTGCTCAACCGCAGCAAGGACGAGGCCATGAAGCGCGGGCTCAAGATGCTGGACCGCGTGGGCCTGATGGCGCACAAGGACAAGTTCCCCGGCCAGCTGTCGGGCGGCCAGCAGCAGCGCGTGGCGATTGCCCGCGCGCTGTCGATGGACCCGATCGTGATGCTGTTCGACGAGCCCACCTCGGCGCTCGACCCCGAGATGGTGGGCGAGGTGCTGGACGTGATGGTGACCCTGGCCAAGGAAGGCATGACCATGATGGTGGTCACGCACGAGATGGGTTTCGCGCGCAAGGTCGCCAGCCGCGTGATCTTCATCGATGTGGGCGGCAAGATCCTGGAGGATTGCTCCAAGGACGATTTCTTCGGGCATCCCGAAGCCCGCCAGCCCCGCACCAAGGATTTCCTGAACAAGATCCTCGCGCATTGAACCAGCCGGCCTACCGGGTCACGATCACGGCTTCGAGGTATTCGCTCGGCACGACCATCGCACCGTCGGTGGTCGTATTGAACCGTTGCACGAGCGCGATCAGATCGGCGGCCAACGACTCCTCCTTGTCGGCGCCCACGGCATCGAAAGCCTTGTTGGTCGGGCCGTAATAGGTGCGAAACGTGTCGAGCCAGTGCTGCGGGCTGCGGTAGCGAAATACGAAGTTCTTGCGTTGCGCTTCAAGCTTGGCGATGCGTTCGCCGAACAATTCGCGCAGGCGCTCTTCCGTGCCCCAGAGCGACGGCGGCCTGACCCCCGCGGGCGGCGGGATGTAGCGGCCCATGACCTTGAACAACTCGCCGATGAAGCCCGTCGGCGTCCAGTTCGCAAGGCCGATCTTGCCGCCCGTGCGGCACACCCGCACCATTTCGCTTGCCGCCTTTTCCTGGCTGGGCGTGAACATCACCCCGAAGGTGGACAGTACGACATCGAACGAGCCATGGGCGTAAGGCAGATTTTCGGCGTCGGCTTCTTCGAACCGCACCGCCAGCCCCTCGGCGCTGGCCCGCGCCTTGCCCCGCTCGAGCAAAGCGCCCACGTAGTCGGTCGAGACGACGTCGCACCAGCGGCGTGCCGCCGCCAGGGTCGCGTTGCCGTTGCCCGCGGCAACGTCGAGCACGCGCTCACCGGCGCGCAGATCGAGCGACTCGCAAAGCGTTTCGCCGACGATCTGCAGGGTGGTTCCAATGACGGCGTAATCGCCCGCCGACCAGGTGGCCTGCTGCTTGAGTTTGAGCGCTGCCAGATCGGTGACTGGCGGGGTGGTTGCGATGTCCATGGGTTTTCTCCTTTGGTTGAGGTGCTTACTTGTTCCTGGGGTCTTCGGCGGGATTGAGGTAGGTGATGCCCCAGGGTCCGGTGCCGTGCAACTGCACGACGGTTTCACCGGATGTCCAGACGTAGTGCGGACTCTTGGCGGGCATGATCGCAATGGCGCCGGCATGGAGCGGCTCCCCCTTGCTGGTGTCGAACTTGTCGCCGGCGCCCATATGCAGGGTTCCCGATAGCACCGTGACGCGCTCCACCGCCGGGTGCCAGTGCGGGGGGAGCCGGTAGTTGGCGGGGAACTTCAGCCGTATCGTGAAAGGTACCGCTTCGTTCATGGGCCCCTCGATCACGGCTATCTGCGCGCCTTGGGGCATGGAAGGCACCGGCGCCCAGTTGAGCTTGCCGGGCTCGACCATCATGTGATGGCTCTGCTTGCGCCCAACTCAATGGCGCGGCCAACGCCACTACAGCCGCGGCCGCGTGATGATGAAGTCTGGATTTCATGGCGATCTCCTTTCGGTGTTCGTGTCTGGATGGTCGCCCGGCGAACGGTGATGCGGGTCACCACGCAGTGGACAAACAGGGAGACAGAAAGGGCGACACGGAGGGCCGCGGGACTAGAATCCATCGGCACAAGCGAAGGCACCGGTCATGGACGAGCGGAGCAACTCTTTCGGGTACTGGCTGCGTCGCCGGCGAAAGGCGCTCGACCTGACCCAGGGGGCGCTTGCGCAAAGAGTCAGCTGTTCGCAGGCCGCGATCAAGAAGATTGAAGCCGAGGAACGCCGGCCTTCGCGGGCACTGGCTCAGCGCCTGGCGCAGCAGCTGGCCATTCCGGTGCAGGAACAGGCGGCGTTTCTCGAGGCAGCCCGCAACCTTGGTGCCGGCGACCGCTTGCAACTTGATGAGCTCCCGCTCGAATCAACGTCAGCCTGTGCGGCAGGCGACGCGCTCGCGCAAGCAATTGAGCCCAAGTCCCCCTTCGTCGGACGTGACAACGAGTATGGCCAGTTCATCGGCCTGATCGCCAGGCTTACGGCCGGAAGCGGGCACGTGGTGCTCATCCAGGGAGAAGCCGGCATCGGCAAAAGCCGGCTCATGCACGAAGTGTTGCGCTATGCCCGGCAGCGGGATTTGCCCACGCTGGCGACGAACTGCTACGAGATCGAGCGGGCGATTGCGTACCAGCCCATCATCGACCTCGCGACGCAGGCCTGCCTGGGCGTGCCGGAGGGCCGGTTGCGCACGATCGCGCCCATCCCGCTGGCGGAGATCGCTGCACTGGTGCCGGCCATGGCCGCGCGCTTGCCTGAAATGACTCCCTTGTCGGCTGACTTTCCCGAGGCGCGGCAGGCGCGCCTGTTCCATGCGCTGGTCGAGCTCTTCGACGCCCTGGCGCGACACCGGCAGTTGATCGTCGTTGTCGACAACATTCAGTGGGCCGACGATGTGAGCCTGCGATTCCTGCATTTTTTCGCGCGACAGATCGCGACCCGGCCGATGCTCCTGATATGCGCCTATCGGGACGAGGAACAGGACAGCAACGGCCTCGCCGGCGTGGTGGAGAGCCTGCGCGCTGAATCACACACCCGGCATATGGCGCTGCCCCGGCTGGGGCCCGGCGAGTGCGAAGCGCTTCTCAAGCAACTGAACGACCCCAAGCTGAGCGCGCCGGATCTTGCCGCCCGGCTGCACCGGGAAAGCGACGGCAATCCGTTCTTCCTCTTGTCGATCATGCATTCGCTGAGCGAAGGCGAAAGCGCGGTGAGCGACGCGTCCAGCCTGCCGCTGCCGGACGACTTGCGCGATTCGGTGCGCGTGCGCCTGGCCCGCGTGCCGCAGGAAGACCGGCGCCTGCTCGACGTGGCGGCGGTGCTCGGCCGGCGCTTCGACTTCGAGACCCTGCTCGCGCTCGCCGAGATGCCTGAGGATCGCTTCCTGCACACGATGGAGTCGCTGGTGAAGCGCCGGCTGCTGCGCGAGGAGGCCGAAGGCGGGTTCTACGACTTCAGCCACGACAAGGTGCGGGAGGTGGTGTACCGGGACATCGGCATTGCCCGCCGCGTGCTGCTGCACCGGGTCGTGGCGCAATGGCTGGAGCAGCACGCCGCAGGGCAGACGCATGAGCGCAATGCCCACCTTGCCGAACACTACGAGCGCGGCAAGGTATGGCCCAAGGCGTTGCTCTACCTGGATCTGGCCGCGGACCGCTCCCAGAAGCTGTTTGCCATGCGCGAATCGTTGCAATGGTTCGACCGCGCCGTCGCCTTGCTGCAGGCGCATCCCGAGGCGGCAACGCAAGCGCAGCAGCTGGCCCTGTACGAGCGGCGCGGTGCCGCACGGGCGCAAGCCGGTCAATTGGAAGGCGCGGTCGCCGACTTTCAGCGGGTGATCGATGCGGCGCGCGCGCTGGGGGAGCACGAGCATGCGCGTGATGTGCTGATCCAGCTCGGCATGGCCTATCGGCGTGCCGACGCCTATGAGCAGGCCGTCTCCTGCCTGGAGGAAGCGCTCACGGTGTCCCGCGCCACCGAGGATGAGCGGCATGTTGCCGACACCCTGTATCACCTGGGGACGGTGGCCTGGAGCAATGGCCGCAACGACCTGGCGATCTCGTATCACCAGCAGGCGGTGGACATTTGCGAGCGTTTGCAGCTGACCGACCTGGTTGCCGTCCAGGCATTTCATGGCCGCGGCGAAGCCTACTTCGCCCATGCCGAACCGCAGGCCGCCATCGCGTCTTTTTCGCGCTCCCTGGCCCTGGCGCGCGGCATCGACGACAAGAGCTATGAATCGGAAAACCTGATGATGATCGGCTGGGCCTGCACCGGTCATATGGGGCTGGCCGACTACCCGCGGGCCTTGTCCCATTTCGACGCGGCACTGGAAATCGCGCGAGCTGCCGACCTGCAGTGGCATCTGGGGCCGACGCTGATAGGGCGCGCCCACGCGCGTGCGGCGCTCGGCAGGTTTGGCGAAGCCTGGGCGGACCTGAGCGAAACGCTTCCCCGCCTCGAAACGCTGAGGCTGGTTCGATACCAGATGATGGCGCATGACGCCATGGGCTGCCTGTTGCTGGACCTGGAACTGAACGAGGAGGCCGCTGCGCATTTCGAGCGCGGCCTGCGGCTCGCGAACGATGCCAATATCAGGTACTGGTTGCCGCGGCTGCAAGCCAATCTGGCGATCGCGCAGTTGCGATCCGGGCTTGGTATCGACAAAGCGGCATTGCTGGCGGCCAGCCAGTATTCGCAGCAGCACGGCGAGGCCTGGTTGACATTGCGCTGCCTGGAAGCGCTCGCCGAGTCAGCGCTGGCCGAGGGCGACGCGCAGACATGCCTCACCCACGCGGGTCAGCTGCTGGCACTGGCGTCGCATGGTGACATGCGTGAGCTGGCCGGACAGGCCCATCGCTTGCGCGGCCTGGCATGGCTGGCTGCCGGCGACCGTGAATCCGCCCAAAAAGAGTTGATGCTGGCCTTGACCCTGGCCGAACAGATCGGGCGGCTGCGACTTTCCTGGGAGTGCCACCGTGCTCTCGCTCGAAGTGCCGCTGCGGCCGGGGACGCGCGTGATGAACACGCTCACGAAGCGAGTGCCCGTGACCTTGCCAACCGAATCTCGGCGACTCTGCAGGGATCGGGCCTGACGCCGGCTTTGCCTCTGGGACAATAGTGCCCATGACTGCAGAGATCACCATCACCCGGCCAGACGACTGGCACCTCCATGTGCGCGATGGCGAGGCCCTCAAGGCCGTCGTGCCGCATACGGCCGCCCAGTTCGGCCGAGCCATCATCATGCCCAACCTCAGGCCGCCCATCACCACGGCGGCGCAGGCCGCGGCTTACCGCGAACGCATCCAGGCCGCGGTGCCGCAGGGCTTGAGCTTCCAGCCCCTGATGACGCTGTACCTCACCGACAACTTGCCGCCCGAGGAGATCAAGCGGGCCAAGGACGCCGGTGTGGTCGCCGTCAAGCTCTATCCGGCCGGCGCCACCACCAACAGCGATGCCGGCGTGACCGACATGCGCAAGACCTACAAGACGCTGGAAGCCATGCAGCGCGAGGGCCTGCTGCTGCTGGTCCACGGCGAAGTGACCTCGCCCGAGATCGACCTGTTCGACCGCGAGGCCGCCTTCATCGACACCCAGCTGATTCCGCTGCGGCGCGATTTCCCCGAGCTGAAGATCGTGTTCGAGCACATCACCACGCGCGAAGCCGCGCAGTATGTGCATGCCGCCGACGGCTTCACCGCCGCGACCATCACGGCCCATCACCTGCTCTACAACCGCAACGCCATCTTCACCGGCGGCATCCGGCCGCACTACTACTGCCTGCCGGTGCTCAAGCGTGAAGTGCATCGCGTGGCCCTGGTCGAGGCGGCGACGAGCGGCAGCCCCAAGTTCTTCCTGGGAACCGACAGCGCGCCGCACCCGGCCCACCTGAAGGAGCACGCCAGTGGCTGCGCCGGCTGCTACACGGCGCATGCGGCCATCGAGCTGTATGCCGAGGCCTTCGACAACGCGCAGGCGCTGGACAAGCTGGAAGGCTTTGCGAGCTTCCACGGCGCCGACTTCTACGGTTTGCCCCGCAACACGGGCACCATCACACTGCGGCGCGAGAGCTGGACCGTGCCCGAGAGCTTCGCTTTTGGCGAGGCGCAGCTCAAGCCGCTGCGTGGGGGCGAGCCGCTGGCCTGGAAGCTGGCATGAACAACACCCGGCGCGTGATGCTTCTGATCGACGCCGACAACGTCTCGGCCGACGTGATCGAGCAGGCCGTGCAACGCACCATGGCCGAGCACGGGGCCATCCACGTGCGCCGCGCCTACTGCAACGCCGAGGCGGCAGTGAAGCACCAGGCGCTGTTCAAGCGGCTGTCGGTGCGTCCCATGGTCAACCTGTCGGCAGGCAAGAACAGCACCGACATCGCGCTGGCCGTCGATGCCTTGGACCTGGTCATCGCCGAGCGGCCGGAGGTGGTCGTGCTGGTGTCTTCCGACTCGGACTTCGCGCCGCTGGTGATCCGGCTGCGCGAGAAGGGCTGCCGTGTTTGCGGCCTCGGCCAGCAGGGCAAGACCGGCGAGGAAACCACGGCGGTCTACGATGAATTCACCGACCTGCAGCACCAGGCAGCGCGAGCGCCGGCCGCCAAGCGCCCCGCGCGGGCGCCGCGCCGGGCCAAGGCGGCAGCAGCCGGCGCCCAGCCCGCCGGTGCTGCCGGAGGACGTGCTGCGCATCCTGGATGCCGTTCCCGAGATGCGCAGCGGCGAGCGGATGGAACTGAACCAGGCAGCCGAGGCGCTGCGCTCGGCCAAGTTGCTGGGCCGCAGCGGCAGTTCGCTCAAGCTGTTCAAGAAGCACCCCGAGCTGTTTGCGCTCACACCCGAAACGCGGCCCAGCAAAGTCCAGTACCTGGCGCCACGGGCGAGGTGAGCGTGGACCGCTGGCAGGAGAAGCTCCGCGTGCTGGACACGGGCGGGCCCTGGTTCGCGCCCTGGCGCGATGTCGGCAAGCGGGTGGCGGCGTCACTGGCCGGTGGAGCCCCGCTGCACGAGGCGCTGAACGCCCATGCCACGGCAGCGCTGCGATTTGCAAGCTCGCAGGAACTGCCCCCGGCCATGGCCTACGAGCAGTACATCTTCGAAACTGCCCGCTGTCCCACACGCGAGAACCTGCACGATTTCTTCAACGGCCTGTGCTGGCTCCAGCTGCCGCTTGCCAAGAAAAGGCTCAACGAGTTGCAGGCCGGCGAGATCGCGCGGGCGGGTGTGGGCGGCGTACGCGGGCCGGTGCGCGATGCGATCACGGTGTTCGACGAAAACGGCGCCCTGCTCGACGCACCGCCTGCGATTTGGGAGGCCCTGCTGGCGCGCGACTGGCCACGGCTCTTCATCGACCTGCGACCCTTGTGGGCGCAGGCCCGGATTGTCGTGTTCGGCCATGCGCTGCTGGAAAAGCTGGCAGAGCCTCGCAAGGACATCACGGCCCATGTCTGGGTGAATTCCCCCCAAGCGCCTTCGGCGCCTCCCCCCAGGGGGCGCCACCAGCGGCCCGGCAAAGCCGGTTCCGCGGTGGCCCGCGCATGGACATCCGCTTTCGTTCCATGGCCGCCGTGGACCGCTGGCTGGCCGGGCAGTTCACGGCCGGACTGCTTGCGGCGAAGCCGTTCACGCCGTTGCCTGTGATGGGGATACCGGGATGGACCCCGGAAAACGAGACGCTTTCCTTTTATGATGACCCACTGGTATTTCGTCCAGCCCGGGCGGGGAACTTCGCGCACTTGATTTGAGTCAAGCCAGCCTCATCTGAGGCGCGAGGTGACCTTTGTCCCACCTCCGGAGAACTGAATTCATGAAACGCATCGTCCTGTTCGTCTTGACCAACCTCGCCGTCGTGGTGGTGTTGGGCATCGTCGCCAGCCTGCTGGGGGTCAATCGCTATCTCACGGCCAACGGCCTGAACCTGGGGGCGTTGCTCGGCTTCGCCTTCATCATGGGTTTTGGCGGCGCCATCATCTCGTTGCTGATTTCCAAGCCGGTCGCCAAGTGGAGCGCCGGGGTCCAGCTGATCGAACAGCCGCGCAACGCCGATGAGGCCTGGATCGTGGAAACCGTGCGCAGATTCGCCGACAAGGCCGGCATCGGCATGCCCGACGTCGGGATTTTCGAGGGCGAGCCCAATGCCTTTGCCACCGGCGCCTTCAAGAACAGCGCCCTGGTGGCGGTTTCCACCGGCCTGCTGCAGGGCATGACCCGCGAGGAAGTCGAGGCCGTGATCGGCCACGAGGTGGCCCACATCGCCAACGGCGACATGGTGACCATGACGCTGATCCAGGGTGTGATGAACACCTTCGTGGTGTTCCTGTCGCGCGTGGTGGGCTACGCGGTGGACACCTTCCTCAGCCGCGGCAGCGAGCGCTCGGGCCCCGGCATCGGCTACTACGTCACCACCATCGTGCTGGACATCCTGTTGGGCTTCCTGGCCGCCATCATCGTGGCCTGGTTCAGCCGCCAGCGCGAATTCCGCGCCGATGCCGGATCGGCCGGCCTGCTGGGCCGCAAGCAGCCCATGATCAACGCCCTGGCGCGCCTGGGCGGCATGGTGCCCGGTGAGTTGCCCAAGAGCATCCAGGCCTTCGGCATCACTTCGGGCGTGGGCAAGCTGTTCTCCACCCACCCGCCGATCGAAGAGCGCATCGCGCGGCTGCAGGCGGCGGCCTGAGGGCCTTCGAGCCGTGCGCCGCTACGGTTCGTCGGTGAGACGCAGCACGACGCGGCCCTCGATCGCGCCTTTGCGCATGCGGTCGAGGATCGCGTTGATGTTTTCGATTCGATCTTCGCTGTAGACCGTGTGCACCTTGCCTTCGCCCGCAAAGGCCAAGGCCTCCTGCAGGTCCTTGCGCGTGCCGACGATGGAGCCGCGCACGGTCTTGGCGTTGAGCACCACGTCGAAGATCGGCAACGCGAAGTCGCCCGGCGGCAGCCCGACCATGCGCCATGGTGCCGCGCTTGTGCAACATGCCCAGCGCCTGAGAGAAGGCGGTGCGCGACACGGCGGTCACCAGCACGCCATGGGCGCCGCTTGAATCGCGCGCTGCACTTCCTTGCACCGGGTCCTGCTGTCGCTGCGTTGACCACCATGTCGGCGCCCAGCTGTCTTGGCCAGCGCGAGCTTCGCGTCGTCGATGTCGACGGCCGCATGACGTGAAAGCCCATCGCCTTCGCGTACTGCACCGCGAAGTGGCCCAGCCCGCCGATGCCGGAGATCGCGACCCAGTCGCCGGTCTTGCAGTCGAGCACCTTCAGGCCCTTGTAGACCGTGACGCCGGCGCACAGGACGGGCGCGATCTCGGAGAAGCCGATGTTCGCCGGCAGGTGGCCGACGTAGCCGGGATCGGCCAGCACGTATTCGGCGTAGCCGCCGTTGACCGTGTAGCCGGTCATCTGCTGCTCGTCGCACAGCGTTTCCCAGCCGGTGATGCAGTGCTCGCAGTGGCCGCAGGCCGTGTGCAGCCAGGGCACGCCGACGCGGTCGCCTTCCTTCACGTGCTTGACGCCGGCACCGACAGCGGCCACGTAGCCGACGCCTTCGTGGCCCGGGATGAAGGGCAGGCGGGCTTGACCGGCCAGTCGCCGTCGGCGGCGTGCAGGTCGGTGTGGCACACGCCGGAGGCGGCCACCTTCACCAGCACCTGGCCGGGCACGACCTCGGGCACCGGCACTTCCTCGATCTGCAAGCGGCTTGCCGAATCTCATGGACGACGGCGGCTTTCATCGTCCTCATGTCCAACTCCAATGTGTGAGAGTGAGGACGTCAATTCTGGAGCACGGGAGCACCAGGAGGGCCGGATGTGTGACCGTGCGTGTCGCTTGAATTTCTTGACGAGCTTGCGTTATGTGCGTCGAGTTCAACAACCGGCGGCTGCCTGGACTGACCTCAAAGCGGCAGTTCGGATATCGCCTGCAGGCCCTGGCTGATGTTGTTGCGCACGGCGCCTTCGAGTGCCAGCCGCAGGCGGGTGACGCCCACCAACGAGTCGCTCATTTGCGCCGTGTGCGAAGAGCGCACGGCCTTGCGCATCACGATCGACTTGTCCGAAGCCTTGGTCAAGGCCCAGCCCGTTTCCAGGGTGACAGTGAAGGCGCCGCCGAAGAGCGGCTTGTCCAACTGGGTCACGGTCACCGTCAGGTCGTAGTCGCCGCCCTTGCCCTGCACGACGCTCTTGAACAGGTTCGACTTGGTGATGGATTCCTCGATGGCCGCCTTGAGGTCGGCGCTGGAGACGTTGGACGAGTCCAGGGCGCCGGTTTCCGCGCCTCCCTTGGTCTCCACATAAACGGAATAAGGGAGTTTCTTGGTGGTTGCAAGCGGTGCCGCAGCCATGTTTTCCTTGTGGGCCCCGGAGGCGCAGCCGGCGAGCAAGACGACGGCTACGGCCAGGGTGGCGGCGACCAGGCGCTTGGTTATGGCGTTGTTCATTTGGATTTCCCTTCCTTCATGATGTTGTTGATGACTTCGTCGACCATTTCCGCGGGCGACTTGCGCGTGAGCGAGGTGTGATACGAATTGCCCGTCGCCAGGGGGTAATCGGTCTTGGGCTCGCGCACGGTGACGGTGAGCTCCAGCATGTACATGGTGATGTCCCACATCCACTTGTCGGCGTAGGTCACCAACGCATCCACTCGGGCCGGTGCCTCGAGACCCGTTGTCACGGCGTACCCGCGGGTGCGCAGGTTGTCGGCGATGAGCAAGTCGATGTTGCGACCGTCCTGGGGTAATTTGGCCACGTGCACCGTCTTCAAGGTGTCCAGCTTGGCACCGGGATCGACGGTTGCCGTGGCACGGTTGACGGCGCAGCCTGTCGCCAGCGTACCGACAAGCGCCAGTAGCGAAATCAGCTTCAGCAGGTTTTTCAAGAATCCTCCGGGTTGTAAGAAAGCCCGGATAGTGTAATCAAAGGTACCAGGAGCTTCGCCCGGAGCAGCCCTAGATGGATCGGCCGTTGTTCACGATGTTGAGTGCAACCGCTTCGGCGACCCGGATTCCATCCACCCCCGCCGAGAGGATTCCGCCCGCGTAGCTGGCGCCCTCGCCGGCGGGGTAGAGGCCGCGCACGTTCAGGCTCTGGTAATCCTCGCCGCGGGTAATCTTCAGCGGCGAGGAGGTTCGCGTCTCGACGCCGGTGAGCACCGCATCAGGCATGTCGAAGCCCTTGATCTTGCGCCCGAACGCCGGCAGGGCTTCGCGCAAGGCTTCGATGGCATAGCCGGGCAAGGCGGCGTGCAGGTCGCCCAGCTTCACGCCCGGCTTGTAGGAGGGCTCGACACTCCCCAGCTGCGTGGACGGCCGTCCCGGCGAGGAAATCGCCCACCAGCTGGCCGGGCGCCTCGTAGGTGCCGCCGCCGAGGACGTAGGCGTTCGATTCCAGCTGCCGCTGCAAGGCGACGCCCGCCAGCGGCCCGCCCGGGTAGTCGCGCGGATCGATCCCGACCACCATGCCGGCATTGGCATTGCGCTCGTTGCGCGAGTACTGGCTCATGCCGTTGGTGACCACCCGTTGCGGCTCGGAAGTCGCGGCCACCACGGTGCCGCCCGGACACATGCAGAAGCTGTAGACCGACCGGCCGTTGCCGGCGTGGTGCACCAGCCTGTAGTCGGCGGCTCCCAGCAGCGGGTGGCCGGCATGACGGCCCCAGCGCGCCCGGTCGATCACACCCTGCGGATGCTCGATGCGAAAACCGATGGAGAAGGGCTTGGCCTCCAGGAACACGCCGCGCTCGTGCAGCATCTCGAAGGTGTCGCGCGAGCTGTGGCCCAGCGCCAGCACCAGGTGGTCGGCGCGCATCTCGCTGCTCTGGCCGCTGGCCTGGTTCAGCACGGTGAGGCCGCGCAGGTGGCCGTCTTCGATCAGGAGGTCGGTGACGCGCTGCTCGAAACGGATCTCGCCACCCATGGCGATGATCTGCTCGCGCATGTTCTCCACGACCTTCACCAGCTTGAAAGTGCCGATGTGGGGGTGGGCGACGTAGAGGATTTCCGCGGGCGCGCCGGCCTTGACGAACTCGTTCATCACCTTGCGGCCCAGGTGCCGCGGATCCTTGATCTGGCTGTAGAGCTTGCCGTCGGAGAAGGTGCCGGCGCCCCCTTCGCCGAACTGCACGTTGCTCTCGGGGTTGAGGACGTTCTTGCGCCACAGTCCCCAGGTGTCCTTGGTGCGCTCGCGCACCGGCTTGCCGCGCTCCAGCACGATGGGCCGCAGGCCCATTTGGGCCAGCGCCAGGGCGGCGAAGATTCCACACGGCCCGAAGCCCACGACCACCGGCCGCATCGGCGGGGGCGACGGGGCTTGCACCGGAGGGCGCCACTCCATGTCGGGCGTGGGCGCAATGTGCGGGTGGTCCGGGAACCTGGCGAGCACTTCGGCTTCGCGACCCGGGTCCGCCAGCGTGACGTCGACGATGTACACCGCAGTGAGGATCGGCTTGCGGGCATCGAAGCTGCGCTTGAAGACTTCGACCCGGGCGATCTCGGCCGCGTCCAGGCCCAACAGCCGCCGGGCCGCCGCGTGCAGCGTGGCTTCGGGTTGCTCCGCCTCGGCGAGCGTGAGCTTGATTTCGGAGAGTCTGATCATGTCGTCCTATGGCCTGTGTTGATCAGGCAAATGGGAGGTGACGGATAATACCGTCGTGAAGCCCGCCAGACCGCCGCTGGTGCAATCTGGGAAACCAGGCACTGGAGGAACGTCCGGACTGCACAGGGCAGCGTAGCAGGTAACACCTGTCCACCGTGAGGTGAGGATCAGAGCAACAGAGACGAGTCCCTTTGGAGTTCGCTTCAAAGGGGGTGAAACGGGCAATCTCTACGCGCAGCAATACCAAGTAGGTGAACGTCGAGGCGGCCCGCCGAGTTCACGGGTAGGTAGCACCGAGCTGCCTGGCGACAGGCAGCCCAGAGGAATGGCGGTCACGTCGGGCCTTCGAAAGAAGGTCCAACGCCACAGAATCCGGCTTATCGGCGGACTTCACACTTTTTATCGAGCCGACGGGCTGTCGCAATGACAGCCAATCATCAGCGGCAGCTCAACAGCCTTCGA
>CAVRNE010000034.1:0-10668 GCA_963722025.1 uncultured beta proteobacterium | reverse complement strand
CGCCGACAAATTGGGCGTGACCCTGCAGACGGTGCGCCGGGACGTGCAGCGCCTGTCCGAGTTAGGCCTCCTGACCCGGTTTCATGGCGGCGTGCGCGTCCCCAGCTCCACGGTCGAGAACATCGCGTACCCGCAGCGTGAGACCCTGAACGCGGCCGGCAAAGCGGCCATCGCTCGTGCCATTGCCGGCCAGGTTCCGAACGACTGCTCCCTGATCATCAACATCCGCACGACCACCGAGGCCATCGCCCGCGCACTGCTTCGACATACGGGGTTGCGTGTGCTCACCAACGACCTCAATGTCGCCGCCATCCTCAGCAGCAACCCGCAATGCGAAGTGATCGCGGCGGCGGCGTGGTGCGTACGCGCGATCGCGGAATCATCGGCGAGGCGGCGGTGGACTTCATCCGCCAGTTCAAGGTGGACATCGCCCTGATCGGCATCTCGGGCATAGAGGCCGACGGCTCGCTGCGCGACTTCGACTACCGCGAGGTCAAGGTGGCGCAGACCATCATCGAGCATTCGCGTGAGGTCTGGCTGGCGGCCGACCACAGCAAATTCAATCGCCCGGCCATGGTGGAACTCGCGCGCCTGTCGCAGATCGACCGCCTGTTCACGGACGCCGCGCCGCCGGAGCCATTTCCCCAGTTGCTGGCCGACGCCGATGTCCAGTGCGTCGTCGCATCTGAACGCCTGCGGACTAGCGGGAAACATCCGAATCCAACGAACCGTATGACTTACCTTCTTGCCCTCGACCAGGGGACCTCCAGCTCACGCAGCATCGTCTTCGACCAGCAGGGCCAGGTCGTGGCGCAGGCCCAGCAGGAGCTGCCGCAGATCTATCCGCAGCCCGGCTGGGTCGAGCATGACCCCATGGAGATCTGGCGAACCCAGCTGGCGACGGCCAGGGAAGCCTTGAGCAAGGCGAAGCTGAAGGCAGGCGACATCCGGGCGTTGGGCATCACCAACCAGCGCGAGACCACCTTGTTGTGGAACCGCAAGACGGGACAGCCGGTCCATCACGCGATCGTGTGGCAGGACCGGCGCGCCGAGCCCACCTGCGCGCAATTGCGCGAGCAGGGCCTTGCGCCCATGATCCAATCGAAGACGGGCCTGCTCATCGACGCCTATTTCTCGGGCACCAAGCTGAAATGGCTGCTGGACGATGTGCCGCAGGCGCGCGAACAGGCGCAGCGCGGCGAACTGGCCTTCGGCACGGTGGACAGCTGGCTGCTGTGGCAGCTCACCGAGGGCGCGTTGCATGCGACCGACGTGACCAATGCCTCGCGCACCATGCTGTTCAACGTGCGCAAGAACGAATGGGATGCCGAGCTGCTCAAGCTGCTGGACATCCCGATCGAGCTCATGCCCAGGGTTCTGCCTTCCAGTGCCGCTTACGGCGAAACCCGGCCCTCGCTGCTGGGCGCGGCTATCGCGATCGGCGGCGTGGCCGGCGACCAGCAGAGCGCGCTGTTCGGCCAGGCCTGCTTCAAGGAAGGCATGGCCAAGAACACCTATGGCACGGGCTGCTTCATGCTGATGCACACCGGCGCCAAGTTCCAGACCTCGGCCAACGGCCTGTTGACCACCAGTGCGGCGCAGGTCAGCGCGCGCACCGAGTTCGCCACCGAAGGCAGCGTGTTCGTGGGCGGCGCCGTCGTGCAATGGCTGCGCGACGGCTTGCGCGCGATCAAGGGCAGTGGCGAAGTGCAATCGCTGGCCGCGAAGCGTGCCCGACTCGGGTGGCGTGATGATGGTGCCGGCCTTCACGGGGCTGGGCGCGCCTTACTGGAAGCCCGACGCGCGCGGCACGATCACCGGCCTGACGCGCGGCACCACGGTGGCGCACATCGCCCGCGCGGCGCTGGAGAGCATCGCTTACCAGAGCAGCGCCTTGCTGCAGGCCATGAGCCGCGACGCGGTGGCCGCGGGCGCGGCTCCGGTGAGCGAACTGCGGGTGGATGGCGGCGCCTGCGTCAACGACCTCCTGATGCAGTTCCAGGCCGACTTGCTGGGCATTCCGGTGGTGCGGCCGGCCGTGACCGAGACCACCGCGCTGGGCGCGGCCTACCTGGCGGGCCTGTCCAGCGGCGTCTACAAGAGCACCGAGGAGCTCTCGGCGCTGTGGAAGGCCGAGCGGCGTTTCCTGCCCACATTGGGCTCCGATCGGGCTGCCGAACTGATGGGGCAATGGGAGCACGCCGTGCGCCAGGCAACGCTGGCCTGACCGCGGGAAAGCGCGGGTTTTCGGCGCGCGCGTCTGGCGGAGAATGGCGGTTTTTTCTGCCCGGGGAACTCATGAAATCACATTACCTTGCAGCCGCTTTGCTGGCCTGTGCCTGCGCGGCCGGCGCCCAGAACCTGAAACCCGGCCTGTGGGAAGTCACCCACAAGATGCAAAGCAGCAGCGGCCAGATGGGGCAGGACATGGCGCAGATGCAGCAGCAGCTGGCCAGCATGCCGCCCGAGCAGCGCAAGATGGTGGAAGAGATGATGGCCAAGCAGGGCGTCAAGCCCGGTGCCGGCGGCGCCGGCGGCATGAGCGTGAAAACCTGCATGACCAAGGAGATGGTCGAGAAGAACGAGTTGCCCGCGCAGCAGGGCGATTGCAAGACCACTCACCAATCACGCAGCGGCAACACCATGAAGTTCGCCGTGGCCTGCACCAAGCCGCCGTCCACCGGCGAAGGCCAGGTCACGTTCACCAGCCCCGAGGCCTACAGCATGAAGATGGTGGTGACCTCCGAGTCACGGGGCAAGCCGGAAAAAATGAACATGGAAGGCGGCGGCAAGTGGCTGGGCTCCGACTGCGGCAACATCAAGCCGATGGCCCCGCCGGCGAAAAAATAGCCGGCTGCCAGCCCCACGGCTGTCATTGCGGGCTTGACCCGCAATCCAGGATTGACCGTACACTTCAGGCGAGGCCGTCCGCCGAAAATCGCGGTTCCCACCCGAACCATGGTGCTGCCCGCGGCGATAGCCGCCTCGAGATCGGCGGTCATGCCCATGGACAGGGTGTCCATCGCCAGCCCGGCCTCGCGCAACTCGTCGAACAAGCCTTGGCCCGCAAATGAACGGCTTTCTGCGCGGCGAAATCAATGGCCGGCTCGGGAATCGTCATCAACCCGCGCAGGGTGAGGCCGGGCAGCCGTGCCACTTCCCGGGCGAGGGACAGCGCTTCACCGGGGCTGACCCCCGCCTTGCTGGCCCCCCCGTCGATATTGACCTGGATGCACACCTGCAGCGGCGCCATGCCCTCGGGCCGCTGCTCGGACAGGCGCTGGGCGATCTTGAGGCGGTCCACGGTATGGGCCCAGTGGAAATTCGCGGCCACCAGGCGGGTCTTGTTGCTCTGGATCGGGCCTATGCAGTGCCATTGCAACGGAAGGTCCTGGAGCAGGGCCATCTTCTCCACCGCTTCCTGGATGTAGTTCTCGCCGAAGGCCGTCTGGCCTGCCGAAAAAGCCTCTCGCACCGCCTCGGGGCCGAAGGTTTTGGACACCGCGAGCAACGTGACTTCGTTCACCGGGCGTTGCGCGCCTGCACAGGCCGCGGCTATCCGCTCATGAACTCGCTGGAGGTTGTTAGGAATCGTGGTCATAATTAACCGGGCAACCTGCTTGCTTTACTAAAAAAGAGGGACTCGTGGATATTACCCAGCTGCTTGCATTCAGCGTCAAGAACAAGGCTTCCGACCTGCACCTTTCGGCCGGCCTGCCCCCCATGATCCGGGTTCATGGCGACGTGCGCCGCATCAACGTCGAGGCGCTGGACCACAAGCAGGTCCACGCCATGGTGTACGACATCATGAACGACACCCAGCGCAAGACCTACGAGGAATTCCTCGAGGTCGATTTCTCCTTCGAAATCGACGGCCTGGCGCGTTTCCGGGTCAATGCCTTCAACCAGAACCGCGGCGCGGGCGCGGTATTCCGGACCATCCCCTCCAAGATCCTGACGCTCGAGCAGCTCAACGCCCCCAAGATCTTCGCTGACCTGGCGCTCAAGCCGCGCGGCATGGTGCTGGTCACCGGCCCCACCGGCTCGGGCAAGTCCACGACCCTGGCCGCGATGGTGAATTACCTGAACGAAACCGAATACGGCCACATCCTGACGGTGGAAGACCCCATCGAGTTCGTGCACGAGTCCAAGAAATGCCTGATCAACCAGCGCGAAGTGGGACAGATGACCCTGTCGTTCGCCGCCGCCCTGAAGTCGGCGCTGCGGGAAGACCCGGACGCGATCCTGGTGGGCGAAATGCGCGACCTTGAAACCATCCGCCTGGCGATGACGGCGGCCGAAACCGGCCACCTGGTGTTCGGCACCCTGCACACGTCCAGCGCCGCCAAGACCGTCGACCGGATCATCGACGTGTTCCCCGCCGAGGAAAAGGAAATGGTGCGGGCCATGCTGTCCGAGTCGCTGCAGGCGGTGATCTCGCAGACGCTGTGCAAGACCAAGGATGGATCGGGCCGGGTCGCGGCGCACGAGATCATGATCGGCACCTCCGCCATCCGCAACCTGATCCGCGAAGCCAAGGTGGCGCAGATGTATTCGGCCATCCAGACCGGCAACAGCTTCGGGATGCAGACCCTGGACCAGAACCTGACGGACCTGGTCAAGCGCAACCAGATCAGCCCGGCCGAGGCCCGCAGCAAGGCCAAGATCCCCGAGAACTTCCCCGGTTAAGAACGGCCCAGCGGCGACGTGACCGTTCGTGCATGTTCTTGGAGAAAATTCAAGTGAAGGACCGCCATGGAACGCGACCAGGCCAGTAAATTCATCAACGACCTGCTCAAGCTGATGGTCAGCCGCAGCGGCAGCGACCTCTTCATCACCGGCGATTTCCCGCCGGCGATCAAGGTCGACGGCAAGGTCACCAAGGTCTCGCCGCAGCCGCTCAACGCGGGCCATACGCTGGCCCTGGCGCGCTCGATCATGAACGACAAGCAGGCGGCCGAGTTCGAGCGCACCAAGGAGTGCAATTTCGCCATCTCGCCGCCGGGCATCGGGCGCTTCCGCGTCAACGCCTTCGTGCAGCAGGGCAAGGTGGGGATGGTGCTTCGGGTGATCCCGCAGGTCCTGCCGACCATCGACGGCCTGGGCGTGCCGCAGGTGCTCAAGGACGTGGTGATGTCCAAGCGCGGCCTCACCATCCTGGTCGGCGCCACCGGCTCGGGCAAGTCCACCACGCTGGCCGCCATGATCGACTGGCGCAACGAGAACTCGCAGGGCCACATCATCACGATCGAGGACCCGGTGGAGTTCGTGCATCCGCACAAGAACTGCGTGGTGACCCAGCGCGAAGTGGGGCTGGACACCGACAGCTGGGAAGCGGCGCTGAAGAACACGCTGCGCCAGGCGCCCGACGTCATCCTGATGGGCGAAATCCGCGACCGCGAGACCATGGAGCACGCGATCGCCTTCGCCGAAACCGGCCACCTGTGCATGGCCACCCTGCACGCCAACAGCGCCAACCAGGCCCTGGACCGGGTGATCAACTTCTTCCCCGAGGAACGCCGGGCGCAGCTGCTGATGGACCTCTCGCTCAACCTCAAGGCCTTCATCTCGCAGCGGCTGGTGCCCAAGCAGGATGGCAAAGGCCGCAGCGCGGCGGTGGAGATCATGCTGAACACGCCGCTGGTGTCCGACCTCATCTTCAAGGGCGAGGTGTCGGAGATCAAGGAAGTCATGAAGAAGAGCCGCAACCTGGGCATGCAGACCTTCGACCAGGCGCTCTTCGACATGTACGAGAACAACGTCATCACCTACGAGGACGCGCTGCGAAACGCCGACTCGGTGAACGACCTGCGGCTGCAGATCAAGCTCAACAGCCAGCGCGCCAAGAGCTCCGACCTGTCCGCCGGCACGGAGCATTTCGCGATAGTGTGATCAGTTGCTTTGAGAAAGGGGCCGCAGAAATGCGGCCCCTTTCTTTTTGCCGCCCCCTTCGCTTGACCTTGCCACGGGGACAAGGTTGACAATGAAGCATTGAGGCACCTATGAAACACGTTCATCTATTGTTGGCATGCACGATTGCGGCGGTCACGACTGCTGCGCCCGCGCATGAGAAATCCGGCGACAAGCCAAAGCACTCCCAGGTCAAGAAGGAGCAAAAGCCGTGGGGCATCGCCGGGGAGCCGAAGGCCGTGAAACGAGCCGTGGAGATCACCATGAGCGACGCCATGCGCTTCACGCCCGACGTGGTCGAGGTCAAGCAGGGCGAGACAGTGAGGTTCGTCGTCAAGAACGCCGGCAAGCAGCTGCATGAGCTGGTGATCGGCACCAAGCAGGAACTCGACGAGCACGCGGCGATGATGGCGAAGTTCACCGGCATGGAGCACGACGAGCCTTACATGGCGCACGTCGGGCCCGGCAAGAAGGGTGAACTGGTCTGGCACTTCAACCGTGCCGGCGACTTCGACTTCGCGTGCCTGATCGCCGGCCATTACCAGGCGGGCATGGTCGGCAAGATCAGGGTCAAGCAGTGAAGGAGCAATCGATGCAAGCCAATCCAATCATCAGACCCGGGCTGTACCGCCGCTCACTCATTGGCTGGGCCGCCGCGGCGAGCGCGCTGCTCGCAGTGCCGCTGGCCAGGGCCAAGCCGGGCATCCAGGCCGAAGTCTGGAAGGATCCGGACTGCGGCTGCTGCAAGGAGTGGATTGCACACCTGCAGGCCAACGGCTTCACGGTCAAGGTCAACGACACAGGCAACGAGAGCGCCCGCGCTCGTCTGGGCGTGGCCCGGAAGTACGGCTCCTGCCACACCGCGCTCATCGGCGGCTACGCGATCGAAGGCCATGTGCCCGCGCGCGAGATCCACCGACTGCTCAAGGAAAAGCCCCAGGTCATCGGCCTGGCGGTCGCCGGGATGCCGGTGGGCTCGCCCGGCATGGACGGCGCCATCTACGGCGATCGCAGAGACCCCTACAGCGTGTTGCTTTTGGCGAAGGATGGCAGCGCATCGGTCTACCAGCAGTACCCAGGAACCAATGGCGCCCATGCGCAAGCGACCGCTGCGGCGCCCACCAGCGGCTCGGAACTGACCGAGGCCGAGGTCCGCAAGGTGGACAAGCAGACCAAGAAGATCACGCTGAAGCACGGCGAGATCAAGAGCCTGGACATGCCCGCCATGACCATGGTGTTCCAGATCGCCGACGCCAGCGCCCTGGACAAGCTCCAGCCCGGCGACAAGGTACGCTTCCGGGCCGTGCACGAGGCCGGCAAGTACACGGTCACCGAGATTCGGCCGGTCAAGTAGCGCCGTCTACATGAGCACTTCCTCTTCCGGCAACAACTACCAGGACATCCGCGACGCGGTGCGCGCCTTGTGCGCCGAGTTTCCGGACGAATATCACCGCAAGGTCGACGAGCAGCGCGCCTATCCCGAGGCCTTCGTCGATGCGCTCACCCAAGCCGGTTGGCTGGCCGCCCTGATCCCGCAGGAGTACGGAGGCTCTGGTTTGGGCTTGGCCGAGGCCTCGGTGATCATGGAAGAGATCAACCGCTCGGGCGGCAACTCGGGTGCCTGCCATGGCCAGATGTACAACATGGGCACTCTGCTGCGTCATGGCTCCAAGGAGCAGAAGGCCTTCTACCTGCCCAGGATTGCTACGGGCGAATGGCGCCTGCAGTCCATGGGGGTGACCGAGCCGAGCACCGGCACCGACACCACCAGGATCAAGACCACCGCGGTGAAGCAGGGCGACCGCTACGTTGTCAACGGCCAGAAGGTCTGGATCTCGCGCGTTCAGCATTCCGACTGGATGATCCTGCTGGCGCGCACCACGCCGCTGGCCGAGGTGAAGAAGAAGTCCGAGGGCATGTCGATCTTCATGGTCGACCTGAAGGAGGCGGTGAAGAAGGGCATGACCATTCGCCCGATCCTCAACATGGTCAACCACGAGACCAACGAGCTCTTCTTCGAGAACCTGGAGATCCCGGTAGAGAACCTGATCGGTGAGGAAGGACAGGGCTTCAAGTACATCCTGGACGGGCTGAATGCCGAGCGGACCCTGATCGCGGCCGAGTGCATCGGCGACGGCTACTGGTTCATCGACCGCGTCACGCGCTACGTGAAGGACAGGGTGGTCTTCGGCCGCCCGATCGGCCAGAACCAGGGTGTTCAGTTTCCTATCGCCGAAGCGCACATCGAGCTGGAGGCGGCGAACCTGATGCGCTTCAAGGCCTGCGAGCTGTTCGACCGCCGCCAGCCCTGCGGTGCCGAGGCCAACATGGCCAAGTACCTGGCGGCCAAGGCGAGCTGGGAGGCGGCCAACGCGTGCCTGCAGTTCCATGGCGGCTTTGGCTTCGCCTGCGAATACGACGTGGAGCGCAAGTTCCGCGAAACGCGGCTGTACCAGGTGGCGCCGATCTCGACCAACCTGATCCTTTCGTACGTGGCCGAGCATGTGCTCGGGCTGCCGCGCTCCTTCTGAGGCCGGGTTTCAACACAACTCGATGGTCTGGCGCAGCAACCCTGTTTGCTCGGCGCTCGGTCCGACGAGGATCTCGACCTCGCCCGCCTCGAACAAGGGCTGCAGGTCCGGCCCAAGGTAGCGCAGCTCGGCCGCCGCAAGCTCCAGCTTTACCGAGCCGGCTTCGCCGGGCATCAATCGCAGCTTCGCGTAGCCCTTGAGCTCCAGCAGCGGCCGGGTGACGCGGCTTAAGCAGTCGCGAACGAACAGGAAAACAGTCTCTTCGGCCTCGCGTGCGCCAACGTTGCGCAGCCTGACGCTGATCGTAAGCATGTCCTGCTCGCGCACGCGCCGCGGCTCGACCTGAAGCTCGTCGTAACAAAACCGGCCGTAGCTCAAGCCGTGACCGAAGGCATACAGCGGCGTGTTGTCGACGTCCTGGTACTTGCTCGTGTAGTAGTCGGCGGGATTCATCGGCCGGCCGGTGGGACGCTGGCCGAAGTAGATCGGCACCTGCCCGATGGCGCGCGGCCAGCTCATGGGCGTGCGACCGCCAGGCGATACCCGGCCCGTGACCACGTCGGCGATCGCGTGGCCGGCTTCGACGCCGAGGAACCACGCAGCCAGCAGCGCATCGGCGTGTTCGGACAGCCAGGGGACGACGAGCGGGCGGCCCGAAAACAAGATCGCGACGACGGGGATGCCGAGCGCGTGTGCACGGGCCACCACCGCTTCGGCCAGAGCCTGCTGCCGACCGGGAAGCGCGGGCGTGGCGCGGCTCGCCGCCTCGCCGCTCATCGTGGCACGCTCGCCCAGGCACAGCAGGACGGCGTCGACGCCGTCGCACAGCAGGGCGGCGGCTTCGATGCCGCTGTCGTCGGCGCCCTCGATGGCGACGCCGGGTGCATGGCGTATGTCGGTCTGCGGCAGCGCGGCGCGCAGGCCGGCAAGCACGCTGACGGCCGGCTCGTGTTCGCCGGCACCCCACCACGGGCCTTTCATCTCGGTGCTTGCGTCGGCCAGCGGGCCGATGACACACAGCGCCTTCGCCGCCGCAGGCAAGGGCAGGGTGTCGCGCTCGTTCTTCAGCATGACGACGGCCCTGCGCGCCGACGTCGCGCGCCAGCGCGCGCCGCTCGGCGACGACCGCCGCGGGCTCCGGTGTCGCGCCGCGGCGGTAGGGGTCGTCGAACAGACCGAGCTGCTCCTTGAGCCGCAACACGCGGCGCACGCACGCGTCGATCTCTTCGATCGTCACCAGTCCCCGCGTCAGCGCGATCGGCAGACCCTTGCGATACGCGTCGGCCATCATGTCGATGTCGACGCCGGCCTTCAGCGCCAGCACCGCGGCATCGACGAGATCGGCGGCGACCCCGTGCTTGATCAACTCCGCGATCGCGTTGTAGTCGCTGACGATGACGCCGTCGAAGCCCATCTCGCCGCGCAGCCAGTCGCGCAGCAAGGGGATGTGCGCCGTCATCGGCACGCCGTTGAGATCGGTGAAGGACGGCATCAGCGTCGCGACGCCGGCGCGGACCGCCGCTACGAAGCCCGGCAGATGCACTTCGCGCAAGGCGCGCTCGGAGATGTCCACGGCGGCGTACTCCCGCCCCGCGGTGACAGCGCCGTACGCGACGAAATGCTTCGCACAGGCGGCCAGCGATTCGGCCGACGACAGATCGGTCCCCTGGAAACCGCGCACCTTGGCCTGCGCGATGCGCGCGTTGAGCCAGGGGTCTTCGCCCGGGCCTTCCGCGGTGCGGCCCCAGCGGGGATCGCGCGACACGTCGAGCATCGGCGCGAAAGTCATCTGAAGTCCATCGGCCGCGCCTTCGCGCGCGGCCTCGCGCGCCGTGCGCTCCCAGAGGGTTTCGTCGAAGATGCCCGCCTCCGCGAGCGGGATCGGAAAGAGCGTGCGATGGCCGTGGATGATGTCCAGGCCGATCAGCAGCGGAATGCCCAGCCGTGACTTCTCGACGGCCAGCCGCTGCATCTCGTGCGCGGGCCCGGCACCGACCAGGTTCAGCAGATTGCCGATCGTGCCGTCGATGATGGCCTGCGTGGAGTCCCCCGCGATCACCGGCCCGGTGACCGTATAGCCGGCGGCAGTCATCGTCAGCTGGCCCAGCTTTTCGGATAGCGTCATCCGGGCCATGAGGGTGTCGATGCGACTCATCGGAGACTTCGAAGCGGAACCCAAGGGGGCTCAATGATGGCATGCTATGGGGGGCCATCGGCCGCGTGGCGC
>CAVRNE010000033.1:0-27654 GCA_963722025.1 uncultured beta proteobacterium | reverse complement strand
TCGTGATCTGGCGGAATCCGTTGTCCCAGATCTTGTCCATGGCGACCAGGTTGACCTTTGCAATCTGGGCGCGTACGTAGGCGCCGACCTCGCCATCCATGGCGCGACCAGACGGTGTCGTCGTTGGGAAAGGCAAAGCCAAGACCGTGAGAGCCGTGGGAGGGCACGAGGGTGGAGAGGATCAGGCAGGGGAGCGTGAAGAACTCGACGCCACCCGAGCGCCAGTTGACTCAGCGTGTGAGATGTTCGGACCCGAGCTGGCTAGCTCGGGAGTCTGAATGTCCAGGCGACCATTGGTTTCGGCGCGGATGGCGTCGGCAGCCTGCTTTGCCCGAATGTTCATCGGGTGCGTGAGGGGCGTGTTGTTGGCGTACTTGTAGGTGAATTCGGCCCCCTGGCCGTATACAAGCCTGACGGGCGCCGCGGTTGCGGCAGCGGACAGGGCAACGCCCTGGATCAGTTTGCGGCGAGAAATGGTCATTTGTGTCTCCTGGGTTTGTGACGTGCGGTTTTTCAGGGTGACGCGCTCGCGAGCGATGCGGCAGCAGGGATGGGGGGAGCGGCTTTCTTGTCGAACATGTCGCGTACGAGAACGCCGGCCGCCATGAAGCCACCGTCGATCGTGAGGGTGTGCCCGGTCACGTAGCTGGCCTGGTCCGAGGCCAGGAACAACACGCCATTCGCGATTTCCTCGGGAGTTCCGTAGCGGCGCATCGGCACCATGTCGTCATAGGTGGCGCGCGTTGAACTGTCGTGGCTGACGCTCACCAAAGGAGTCTCCACTGGGCCCGGGGCGACCGCGTTGACGGTGATTCCCCACTCGGCGACCTCGATCGCGAATTGCTTCGTCATCGCGATCAGCGCTGCTTTGGAGGTGCCGTATCCCAGGCGGCCGGTCCCGCACGCATGCCACTGATGGAGGCCACGTTCACGACGCGGCCCCAGCCACGCTTTCTCATGTGGGGCAGCGCGTGCTGGATCAGGATCATCGGTGCCGTCACATTCACCGCCAGCGTGGCCGTCCAATGGTCGAGCGAGTACTCGGCGGCCGGCATCAGCGCTGCCATCGCGGCGTTGTTGACGACGATGTCGGGAACGCCGAATTCGGCCGTCAGTCCCGGGAGTGCCTTCGCAAGCGCGGCGCAGTCCCGCAGATCCACAACGCAAGACTTGGCCCGTCCCCCCGCCGCGGTGATGGCCAGTGCCACTTCGGAAGCCGCACCGGCGTCCTTGTCGACGATGTACACGCTGATCCCTCTTTGAAGGGCCAGGCCTTCGGCGATTCGCCGCCCGATACCACTCGCACCGCCGGTGATCAGCGCAACGCGAGATGATTCTTGAGTAGTAGTCATTTGTCCTGGTGAAAAAACTAACGCCCTTGATCGGTGCGTCTTTGATCGGTCCATGATGTGATCTCATTTGCAGTGTGCCATCGCATATCGACCTAAAAAAGGGGTTAAGATCGATTCCTCGCACAACTCGGTTCATATATTGAACCATCACGCAAGGGTTTTCACCATGGCAGAAGGCCGAAGAAGGCACAACTGAGACGCCAGGCGCGCAAACATTGCGCCGTGGCCTGAGCATCCTGAAGCTCCTCGCGCGCTACCAGCCCATGGGCTTGGGAGTGAGTGACATCGCGCGAAAACTCGAACTGAACAAAGCGACCACCGTGAGGCTGACGCGGACACTCATGGACGAGAAGTTCGTGGGGCAGGACGCAAGCTCACGGCGCTATCAGCTGGGGCCGGAGGCGTTTGCGGTGGGGTTGGCTGCGGAGCCGAGCTATGCGCTTCAACGCATCGCGGCACCGTCGCTTCGCGCATTGGCGCTGGAGACCGGCGACTGGGTTTTCTTTTCGGTTCGGCACGGCCTGGAGGTGATCTGCCTGTCGCGCGCGAACGGAGACATCCCCTACCCGCAATCTTCGCTCAAGGTTGGCGATCGTCACCCCTTGGGGTTAGGAGCAGGCGGTTTGTCGATCCTGGCTGCGATGCCGGATGATGAGATCGAGATGACGCTGTCGATCAATGCTGAGGCGATAGCCAAGCAGTATCCCAGCATGACAGTCAGCGTGATCAGGAAGCTCCTGCAAGAAACCCGCGAGAGGGGCTATTCCTCGATCCCCGGCATCATCGTGCCGGCTACTGGGGCGTAGGCGTGCCGCTCCTGCAGCGCGATGGCCGGCCAGTTGCGGCCATCGTCCTGATTGCGAGTGCCTCCAGGCTGAGCGGCGCACGCCAAGCCGTGATAGGCGAGCGACTGCAACGGCTTAGTCGAGAGTTGATGAATCGTGCCGACATCGAAACAGGCAACGACAACTCAACTACTCTTGCCCCCGAACGCCAGCTTTTCACTCGAGAGTGAATCCGACTTTCACCGTTACCTGCCAGTGAGCAACCTTGCCGTCCTGGATGTGGCCGCGTGTCTCCACTATCTCAAACCACTGCATGTTGCGGACGGTCTCGCTCGCCTTGGCAATGGCAGTACTGACGGCATCTTCGATGCTCGAGCTGGACGACCCGGTGAGTTCGAGGGACTTGTACACGTGCTTGGACATGGCGGCTCCTTGAACGCCCGATTCTGCGCCGAAACCACGCTCCGCGGACTTCAGGTCGGCAAGTACGCGCGCCGGCCGGTGGCGGTATCGCTCAGTTCGTCGACCGGCGCACCGTACAGCGCCTGCAGGTTGGTGGCGTTCAACAACTGCTGCGCCGGGCCCTGGGCGAGCTGTGCGCCAGAGCGCACCAGCAGGACGCGATCCGCCACCCGCAATGCCTGGTTGGGATCATGGGTCGTGAAAAGCACGGCCAGTCCGCTTTCCGCCAGCCGCCGGATCTCGCGCAGGACGCGGCCCTGGTTGCCGAAATCCAGGCTGGCGGTGGGCTCGTCCAGCACCACCGCATGCGGCTCCTGCGCAAGCGCCCGGGCCACGAGGGCGAGCTGGCGTTCGCCGCCGGACAGTTCGGTGATCGGCCGCTGCGCCAGGCTCGCAATGGCAAGCCGTTCCAGCGCCGCGTCCACGGCCTCGAAGTCCCGCGCCGAGGGCCGCGCCAGCAGGCGCGCCATGCGCGGTGCGGCCCATGAGCACGACCTCGCGCACCAGGAAGCCGAAACCCGTACCGGCGGCCTGCGGCACGTACGCCAATTGCCGCGCCCGCTCGCGCAGGGGCAAGTCGGCCAGCGGCTTGCCGTGGAGCAGGACGTCGCCCGCCAGCGGCGGCAGCAAGCCGAGCAGGGTTTTCAGCAGCGTCGTCTTGCCACTGGCGTTGGGCCCCAGCAGGGCCAGCACCTCGCCGGCGCGGATCTCCAGCTCGAAGCCGGCCCCGACGCGGCGTCGCGGGTAGCCGATGGCGAGGTCGTGCGCGGTAAGCATCAGGCCACCCGGTGCTGGGCGTTGCGCAGCAGGACGATGAAGAACGGCGTGCCGACCAGGGCCGTGAGGATCCCCAGCGGGATCTCCACCGGCGGCGAGCGTGCGGGCCAGGGTGTCGATGAAAAGCAGGAATCCGCCACCGAGCACGGCCGCCGTCGGCAGCAAGCGCGGGAACGATGGACCGACCAACATACGCGCGAGATGGGGCACCACCAGCCCGACCCAGCCGACGATGCCCGCGGCTGCGACGCTGGCCGCAGTGACGAGCGTGGCGGCGGCCACGATCAGCACGCGCAACTGGCGCGTGGGCGCGCCCAGCGAACGAGCCTCCTCGTCCGGCAGCGACATCACGTCCACCCGCCAGCGCAGCGCGAGCAGCACGCGCCGTGCCGAACAGGACCGGAGCGATGAGCGATGGCAGATCCCGCGCCGAAGTGGCCGCCAGGCTTCCGAGCAGCCAGAACGTCATGGCGGGCAGCTGGTTGTAGGGGTCGGCCAGCGCCTTCACCAGGCCGATGCCCGCGCCCAGCAGGGAACCCACCACCACCCCCGTGAGCAACAGCATCAGCACCGGCTCACCGGAGCGCAATGAGGCGCCCAGCAGATAGACAAGGCCTACCGCCAGCAGCCCGCCGACGAATGCGCAGGCCTGGATCCCGAAGATGCCAAGGGAGAAGTAGATCCCCAGCACGGCGCCCAGCGCCGCGCCGGCCGACGCGCCCAGGATGTCGGGAGACACCAGCGGGTTGCGGAACAGCCCCTGGAACGCCGTGCCGGCGACGGCGAGCGCCGCGCCCACGGCCAGAGCGGCCAGCACACGCGGACCGCGCACCTGCCAGACAATGGTTTCCACGTTGACGGGAAGTCCGGAAGGCCGGCCCGCGAGCTGCCCCCACGTGAGCTGCGCCAGTTCGGCGAGCGACACGGGATAACGGCCCTGGGCGAAGGCGAACAGCACGCCCAGCATGAGCACCACCACGGCGATGGCGGCTCCCGGCCAAGCGCTGCGCGCCCGCGCCATCGTCAACTCCGGCCGGCCAGCACGCGATCCACCTGGGCATCGCTGATTTGCACATGGTAGAAGCGCTGGTAGAACTCGCGTGTCAGCACACGCAGGTCCTCGGGAAACAGCTGCGGGTACACGGCCTTGCCCAGCCACCACAAACCGGCCAGCCGATTCACGCCCGGTGGGAAATCGATCCAGCCAAACGGGAGCTTGGGCGACAGGTGAACGCGTCCATCGCGCACGGCGCGCACGCCTTTCCACAACGGATCCTGGCGCACGTTCGCGGCATAGCTCTGGTCGATGGTGACGATCACCTCGGGATCCCAGCGCAGCACCTGCTCCAGCGAAACGTTCGCGAGCCCGCCCGGCAGCTCCGCCGCCACGTTGCGCAGGCCCAGGTATTCCAGGATCTCCACGTTGATGGAACCGCCAAGGCCGGTTTCCAGCCCTGCCGGACCACGAGCGTAGTAAACACGCGGCCGGCGCTCGAGCCGGCACGGCGAGGCAGCGGCCG
Source organism: uncultured beta proteobacterium (assembly GCA_963722025.1). GTDB lineage: Bacteria > Pseudomonadota > Gammaproteobacteria > Burkholderiales > Burkholderiaceae_C > Ramlibacter. The sequence continues at coordinate 22,758 of CAVRNE010000033.1, read as the reverse complement.
CGCACGGTGGCAAGCGTCTCCTGCGCATAGGTGGCCAGCTCCCGTGCGCGTTCGTTGTTGCCCACGAGCGCGCCCATGGTCCGATAACTCTCCGGGATCCGGTCAAAGCGGCCGTCCAGCAGCGCGTAGGGAATCCCGGTTTGCGCCTGTACGCGGTCGGCAAGCTCGACGTAGGTTGTACGCACCGAACCGCTGTCGATGATCAGGTCGGGCCGCAGCGCCAGCAGGGTCTCCAGGTTCGTGGTGTTGCCGCGGCCGGTGAGCCGTCCCAGCTCGGGCCTGCCGGCGATGTCCGGCCGCAGGAACTCGCGCTCCTCGGGGCGATTGGAACGCGGCCATCCAAGCAGCAGTTCCGGTGAGAGCGTGTAGAGCTGGATCGCCGCCGGCGGCCCGGCCGGGAAGACCCGCTCCACCCGTGCCGGCACGGTCACGCGGCGGCCCGCCCCATCCATCACCACGGCCTGCGCAAACGCCGGCAGCGCCACTCCCGCGGCGGCCCAACCGTAGCGCAGGATCGCTCGCCGCGATACCGAGGCAGTCACGGCGAACCGAATCCCAGCCGTGCGAACACCGCCTGCGCGGGGGGCGACAGCACGAACAGGGCGAACTGGCGCGCTGCCGCCGGTGCACCGCTGCGCACGGTCAGGCCGTAGGCTGCGCCAACCTGCAGTTCAGGCGGTATCGCCACGATCTTCAGGTGCTGCGCTTCCCGCTGGCTCGCGACAGCATTGGTGCAATAGGTGAGGAACACGTCGGCCTGGCCTTGCTCCATCACCCAGGCATAGGTGCCGCGTCCGGGCGGCGGCTTGGGCGAATCAGGTCCGCCCGTCAGTTTCAGCGCCTTGGCGTCCAGCGCGGCATAGGAGCCGGGGCGTATCGCTTCGGCGCGCCGGAACAGCGCCCAAGCGTAGTCGCCCGAGGGATCGGCCTTCGGCGTGGAAGTGCCGAGCCGGATGTCGCTGCGCAGCATCGTGTCCAGCGAGGCCTTGCGGCGTCGGGTCCACAGCAGGCTGTGTGAGCGCGCAAAGCTGGTTGCGCGTGAACACCACCGGCGGCTGCCAGCCACCTGCAGCCGCCAGTCGCCGCGGATTGTCGGTATCGGCCGAAGCGAACACCTGGGCAGGCTCGCCGCGTTCGATGCGCTCGCGCAGCAGGCCGGAGGCGCCGAAGGTGAGCGCCACTGGCTCACCTTCCTGCGCCCGCCACAGGCCCGCCACTTCGGTCAGCGCCTCACGCAGGCTTCCCGCGGCATACACCGCTATCGGCTCTTGGGCGGCAGCAGCGCTAATTCCCATCGCGAACAGTGCGGTCGCGAGACGGCGCATGGCCTACTTCATTGCATTCGGGAAGAACAGCTGCTCGCCGCTGATCTTGTACGCTGCGATGGCGTTCTGCCCGGCCGGTGATGTCACCCAGTCGACGAACTGCTGCGCCTCTTTGGCCTTCACGTGCGGATGCTTCGCCGCGCTGACTGCCATGACGCCGTACTGGTTGAACAGGCGCTTGTCACCTTCCACCAGGATGGCGAGATCGCCCCGGTTCTTGAAGCTGAGCCACGTGCCGCGGTCCGTCAGCACGTAGCTTCCAGCGGACGCACCGATGTTGAGGGCCGGGCCCATGCCGCAGCCGCACTCCTTGTAGCCGCTGCCCTTGGCCGCCTCCCGGCCTGCCATCTTCCAGTAGCGCAGCTCGGCCGCATGAGTGCCGCTCTTGTCACCACGCGAGATGAACGGCGCATTCGCCGTGGAGACCTTCTGCAGCGCCGCGACGATGTCGTTGCCCTTGGCACCGGCGGGATCGGACTTCGGACCGACCAGGACGAAGTCGTTGTACATCACCGGATAGCGCTTTGCCGCGAATCCATCGGCAACGAACTTCTCCTCGGCCGCCTGGTCGTGAACGAACAGCACGTCGGCATCACCACGCCGGGCGGCGTCGATCGCCTGCCCCGTACCCACCGCCACGACCTTCACGTCGATGCCCGTGGCCTTCTTGAACTCCGGCAGCAGGTGACCGAACAGGCCGGACTGCTCCGTGGAGGTGGTCGACGCCATCGTGATGGCGGATTGCGCCCAGGCAGCGCCCGTGGCTGCGACCAGGGCCAGAACGGCCAGGCCGCGGAGGGCCGTGGCCCGGACTGCATACTTCGAATTCATAGGACGAGCATATGCGGCGCGCTCGTGCAGCCGCATTGGGGGAAGCCGTTATGAAGTCAGCTGCATAGGATCGACGAGTCGGCCACGCCGAACTCCCGCTCAGACACCGTAGCGCAGCAGCTTCCCGTTGTCGGTGAGCAGGTAGAGCGCGCCATCGGCCCCCTGCTTCACGTCGCGCAGCCGTTCCCCGCGCGAGGCCAGCAAGCGCTCCTGCGCGATCACTGTGTTCCCGCTGAGCGTGAGCCGCCACAGCGCCGTGCCCGCCAGCGCCGTCACGAACAGGTTGCCTCGCCACTGCGGCACGGCGGTGCCCGTGTAGAACGCGATCCCCGCCGGCGCGATGGAAGATTTGAAGCCGCTGCCGCTGAACGGCTCGCCGGTGATCGTCTCCCACACCCACAGGGGCGGCTCCGTCCCTGGCAGCGTCGTCGGCCCGACCGGCGTCGTGGTGGTCGTATTCCTGGCTGAAGCTGGAAAGCGGCCAGCCGTAGTTGCGCCCTGCCAGCACGCGATTGATCTCGTCGCCGCCCTGCGCCCCGTGCTCGCTGCTCCACAGCTCGCCGGTGTCGGGATGCAAAGCGGCGCCCTGCGGGTTGCGATGGCCGAAGCTGAAGATCTCGGGCTGCGCTCCGGCGACGGTCCACACCGGATTGCCGGGCGCCGGCGCGCCGTCGGTCGTGATGCGGACGATCTTGCCGTGGCCGCGCGTGAGGTCCTGCGCGAATCCGCGCTCGCTGTCCAGCAGGCGCTCGCCCATCGTGACGAACAGCGCGCCCGTCCGGTCGAACACGAGCCGCGAGCCGAAATGCGCAGACGAAGCAACCTTGGGCTGCTGGCGGTAGATCACGGTCACGGACGAAAGGCTGAGGGTGGCGACGTCCAGCACCGCGCGTGCAACCGCCGTGCCGTTGACCGCAGGGTTGGCCGGGTCGCGTTCCGCGTAGCTGAGGTAGATGCGCCGGTTGGTCGCGAACGCGGGATCCAGTGCGACATCGAGCAAGCCACCCTGCCCTTCGGCCAGCACAGCCGGCACGCCGCTGATGTTGCCTTCGATGCCGCCGCCGGCGGACAGCAGCTTGAGCGTGCCCGGCCGCTCGGTGACGAGCATCCTGCCGTCGGGCAGGAAGGCGAGGCCCCACGGGTTGGCCAGGCCGGTGGTCATCTCGCTCACGCTGACGGCCGCCGGCGCTCCGGGACCGACGGGCGCGACGGGCGCAGGCGCTGCAGGAGCGGCGGGCGTGTCGAGCGTGGCCGTCGTGCTGCCGCCACCGCCACCGCCACCGCCGCATGCTTGCAGGGCGACAAACAGGCCGACGAGAAGGACGCGCATGGGAAAAGAATAGGCCCAAACGCCCCCGCATTTGTTTCTATTCGAAGTCGAAGTGGCCCGCCATGTTCCAGCCGTCGCCGGGATACGCTTGGCGGCCTTCCTGGCGCGTCAATCGAGACAATCTTCGTAATCACGGAAGCTCCCCGGCACCACGCTTGCGCGGCGTTACCCACGTTGCCTTCATCAGTGATCAGAATGGTCTGGCGGTGACCATGACGTGCATGGCCGTGTAGTTGGAGAGCAACATGAAGTGCAAGCTATCCATGATGGACTCGAGTGGTGACAAGGAAGTAACCTGGCATCCCGATAGCCCGAGCGAGGTTGCGGCGGCCAAGGCGATCTTCGATGCGGTCAGGAAGCGCGGGTATCTGGTGTATTCGCAACCGGCCGGAGAAAGTGGCGTTGCCTTGGGGCAGTTCGACGCCAAGGTCGAAAACATGGTCGCAGTCCCTCCAATCGTTGCCGGGTGAGCCATGGCAACGTGGTGGGCACGAGCTCTTTGGTCTTCATTTTGGGGCCGACGCCGGGCGTGTGTCAGTGGAAGCGACCGGGCTTGTGACAGCGTGGGAATTCCTGCGTCCGTCGCCTAACGACTATCACCTGCCCGATCAGGCCTCCGAAGCCAAAGCCAGGGCGTTGCTGGAGAGAGCCCTGACGCCGGAGCAGCGCCGCGATCTGTTCACCAAACGCTGCTTCTACGTGAAAGGCAAGAGGTTCACCTATCGCATCCGCGAGGGGCACTCGGGCAACGTGGACGCGCTTGACTCCAAAGGGCGCGTGATCAGCCGGTTCTGCGCCCATCCGCTCGGCCGCGTTCCGGTTTACGACGTGATGCTCGCGCAGAAATTGTGGATCGAAACCGACGAGAGCATGTTCCTGAAGAAGGCGGCGCCGTATCCGCATCAGTATTGACTGAGCAGGTCTCACAAAACAAAGTCGGGATTGGTTACTCCACTGCAGCGCCAGCAGCTACATGATTTGCCGTATCGAGTAGCGGCGCCTCATCAGCTGCAAAAAGGAGCAACCCCATGGCCGAAAGCGCATCCAGCATCTACCGTGTCACCGAGATCATCGGCACGAGTTCAGTGTCTTGGGAGGAAGCGGCAAAGAACGCCGTGGAGACGGCGGGAAAATCATTGCGCGACTTGCGCGTCGCCGAAGTTTCCAAGCTTGACGTGACGGTTGAAAACGGCAAGGTTGTCGCCTACAGGGCGCGGATGTCCCTGTCGTTCAAGTACGAGGGCTGAAGGCGCCTGGGAGTCTGGGCTCGCTAGATGGCGAGCCCGCGGCAGCGGGCCTCGTCCAGCGGATGCCCGGCGCCGTGAAAGCCTTGCGCCGCGGCGGCGAAGCCCTCGCTGGCGGCCACCCGCTCGCCCGAGGCCAGCGCGATGTGCGCCTGCGCCTCTTGCAGCGCGGCGTACCACGCGGGCAGCTTCATCACCACATTGGCCAGGAATTCGGAAAGCCGCTGGTGGCTGGCGGCCAGGTCCATCTCGCGCGCTCTCGCGGCCGCAATGGTGGCGGGGATGGCAAAGGTGATGCGGCAGCCGGGGCAGGTCTCCAGTGGGCCGCGCACGGCGGCCTCGGCTTCTTCCAGCACGCCCAGGGCGGCATCCGGGTCGGTCGTGATGGCGATGCGGGTGCCGTAGATGCGGTCCAGCAGGTGGAAGCCGACGCCGGACTGGCGCGCCACGTCCAGCGCTTCGTCCAGCAGGCCGCGCGCCAGGTCCAGCCGACCGCGGTGCATGGCGAGTTCGGAGCGGCGCTGCAGCGACAAGGCCTCTCCCGTCGCGCCGCCGATGGCCCGGTGCAACCGCCCGCCGTCGATCAGGTCCTGCTCGGCCGCATCCAGCTGGCCGCTGAGCAGCCTGGCCTCGCCGCGTAAGGTCACGGCGAATGCATGGCCGCGCGCCGCGCCGAGCCGCTGCGCCTCGGCGGCCAGCGAGTCGGCGAACGCGATCACGTCGGCGTACGGCCGCGAGCCATAGAGAAAACGCTGCGTGATGCACAGGTGGCCGTCGAACACCCGCAGTGCGAGGTGCGGCAGGTGGCTGGTTTCCTTCAAGTCGGCCCACACGCTGCCGTGCAGGTCGCCGCGCGCGTGCGCGGCCGCGGCCTGCGCCCAGGAGGCGATCACCAGCGTGCCTTCGTCGCCGGTCTCCAGCGCGAGGCGGCGCACCTCGGCCGCGCGGCGCGTACCTTCGGCCGGGTCGCCGAAGCCCAGCGCCGCGGCGCCGCTGTAGGCCAGCGCCTCTGCCAGCCGGCCCGCGACGGTGGTCGGATGCACGTTCTCCAGATACTTCAGCGCGCCCGGCGGGTCGCTCGTCTTCACCTGCGCCAGTGCGCGCTTGGCGCGCAGCTCGTGGGCCTGTACCTCGGGCGCGACGTCGGCGGCCGCGTCATACGCGGCGAGAGTGCCGGGGCGGCCCAGGGCATCCATAGCCTCGGCGCGCAGCGCCAGCGCTTCCGGTTGCGCCGGGCGATGCGCGAGCAGCGGCTCGACGTGGCGCAGCACGTCCTCGAAGGCGCCGAGGCGAAACGCCTGTCGCGCCGCGGCCAGCGAGCACGGCACTGCCCTCTCCGGATCGCCCGCGGCCAGCCAATGCTGGCCGACCAGGCCCGGCGCGGCGCCCGCCCGTTCCAGCCGCGTGGCCACGTCGCCATGCAGGGTCAAGCGCCGGTGCGGCGGAATGCTGTCGACCAGCGCCTGCCTCACCAGCGCATGGCGGAAGCGGTAACGGCCGTCAGCCACCACCAGCACACCGGCGGCGAGCGCCCGGTCCAGCCGGGCCAACGGGTCGTGGCCTTCGTCGGCCGCAAGCGCCACTGCGGTGGCGACGTCGAAATCCTCGGCTGAAAGCGCCAGCCGGCGCAGTGCCTCCATCGCATCAGGGTCCACGTCGCAAAGGCGTTCGGCCAACGCCGACGACACGCTGCGCGGCAAGTCCGGCGACACGCGCGCGAGTTCGACCACGGCAAACGGAAGGCCCTCGGCCCGGCGCGCGATGCCGGCCGCCGCATCCGGCGGCAGTGGCGCAACGGCCGCGCGAGTCGCCAACAGCGCCGCTTCGTCCTCGGTCAGCGGCCCCAGCTCGATCGCCTCCAGCTGTCCCGCGCGCAGCATGCGCGAGACGTTGCGATCCAGCAGATCCGGCAGCGTGGGCCGGCATGCGAGCAGCACGAACACGGGCGGGCCGCTGGCCGCCAGCTGCATCAGCAGATCGGCGCTGGCGTCATCGGCCGAGTGCGCGTCGTCGACGATCACCAGCACGGGCTTGCCGGCCGCGGTGGCCAGGAGCAGGCGACGCACCGCGCCCACCATCTGGTGCCGGCCGAGCGGCAGCGCCAGCGGCTGCGCACTCCCGGCGGCGGGGCTCATCGCGGCCAGCACCGCCTGGGCGTGCGGGCCGATGGCCTGCAGCACCTCGGGGTCGTCGCCCAGCAGGGGCTCCACCAGGTCGGCCGTGAGCCCGTAAGGCCGCGTCCAGTCGCTGGCCTGCATGGCACGCACCTGCCAGCCGAGACCTCGAGCCTCCTCGGCCACACGGCGGCAGAACGCGGTCTTGCCCATTCCGGCCGGCGCGCGCACCACGGCCCCACGCGCGCGCCCGGCGGCGCGCAGCAGCACCAGCACACGCACCAGCTCCAGCGCTCGCCCGACGAAGCGCGGCGCGGCGCCCTCCATCCCCGCGACGCATTCGCGGTACAGCGCCTCCACCTGCGGGCCGGGCCGCAGGCCCATGGCCTGCTGCAGGTGGTCGCGCAGGTGGCCCCACCACCGCAGGGCCGAGGACCGGCGGCCCGCGGCAAGCTCCTCACGCATGAGCTGCAGGTGGGCTGCCTCGTCGGTGGGATCTTCGTGAACCAGCCGCTCCAGCTCGCCGGCCTGCCGCAGCAGCCGCAGGTACTTGTCGCGCAGGCGCACGCGCGGCGCCTCGGTCCAGGTTTCGTAGCGAGCTTCGGGCAGCAACTCGCCACCGTAGAGCTCGGCTGCCGACTTGCACGCCACCGCGTCGCCACTGGCCAGCGCATCGTCGGCGGCGCGCTCGAAACGCACCGCATCGCAATCGACGCTGCGGTCGGGAAACAGGAAGACGCGGCCGCCGCGCAGCACCAGCGCATCGGGCTGGCCGACGAACTGCCGGGCATGGTGGGCCGCCTTGCGCAGGTTGGCGCTGCCGGCATCCGGGTCCAGATGAGGCCACAGCGCCTCCACCACCTGCTCGTGCATGAGGCTGCGCTGGGGCTGCAGGCTCAGCAGTTGCAGCAGCTCGGCGGCGCGACGGCTGATCGGCGCCTGTGGCGACTTCGCATCGCCTGATCGCCTTCGGTGCGCTCGCCGACGCTGACGCGGAACTGCCCGAGCAGGCGGATCGACACGGGCCCTGGCTGGCGAACCGGTGGAAGCGACATCGCGATCCTTTTTTGCCGGCGCAGTGCCGGGAACGTTTCAGGAACACCCGGTGTGGAGTATGGCCATCACAGGCGCTGACCGGTGCCTGCTTCCACCCTTTCCACAGGAGCATCATCATGAACCCGAACAAGACACTTTGGGAAAAAGGCGACTTCACCCGCATCGCCGAGACCATGCGCGAGAGCGGCGAAGACATCGTGCGGCATGCCGGCATCATGCCTGGCATGAAGGTCCTGGACCTCGGCTGCGGCGACGGAACCACGGCCATCCCGGCCGCGAAGCTGGGCGCCCACGTGCTCGGCGTGGACATTGCCGGCAACCTGGTGGCCGCGGGCAACCGGCGCGCGGCCCAGGCCGGCTTGTCGGCGACCTGCCGCTTCCTGGAAGGCGATGCCTGCGACCTGGGCAGCATCGAGAACAAGAGCTTCGACCGCGTCATCAGCATCTTCGGCGCCATGTTCGCACCCAAGCCCTTCGACGTGGCCAGGGAGATGGTGCGCGTGACCAAGCCCGGCGGCCGCATCGTCATGGGCAACTGGATCCCCAACGACCCGACGCTGGTCGCGCAGATCCTGAAGATCAGCGCGTCCTACTCGCCGCCGCCGCCCGAGGGCTTCGTCAGCCCGATGACCTGGGGCTCGACCACCCACGTGATCGAACGCTTTGGCGCGGCCGGCATCGCGTACGAGGGGATCACTTTCGAGCGGGATCAGCTATCTGTTCGACTTCAAGGGGTCACCGGCGGAGTTCGTCGACACGTTCCGGCAGTACTACGGGCCCACGATGAATGCCTTCGACGCGGCCGCCAAGGAGGGGCGCGCGGATGCGCTGCGCAGCGAGCTGGTGACGCTGTTCGAAAGCCAGAACCTGAGCCAGTACCCGAACACGGCGTTGATCCCCGCGACGTTCCTGCGGGTGACGGTGGACGTGGGCTGACAGGCAAGGCCGGACACGCCCCTTCCGCTAGCGGACCGTTTTCAGCAGCGACGGCCGGACATCGGAGGGCGAGGCTCCGGCTTTCAGCACCGAAGTGATGTCCTTGCGCTCATCGATCACCTCCACCCTGGTGATGCTGTTGAAGTCATCGCGGAAGTAGCGCAGCGTGCCGATGTAGACCGCCGCAGCGCCCTTGGGCACGTCAAAGTAATAGCCGCCGGGAAACCAGAGCTTCTCCTGCTTCACGACATCCAGATGGGCCAAGGCGCCATTGAAGAAGGTGCGCTGGCGCGGCGCCTTGACCATGAAAGGCACGCCCCACTCCACTTCGAGGGTGCTTTGGAAGTCGGCGACGTCCAGTTTCGAGGTTTTCACCGGCTTGTATTCGCCTGCGGTTGCGACCAGGACCTGGCTCAGCATCCGCTTGTCGCCGATGACATTCCAATGTGTTCTTTGCTCGAGCTTCGGATTCAGCGGCGGGACCAGTTCGATCTTGCCGATGACGACCACCTCGGACTCGCCGGGCTTCAAGTCCGTCGCCGCGGGCAAGGAGCGGGGCAGCGTGCATGCCTGGAGCACCAGGCAAGACAGGAGTGCAAGGATCTTCCTCATCGCGATCTGGGCCAGTTCGCGTTTGATCCGCTCGGCGATGACGGGAACGTCCTGCGCGTCCTTCAGGATTTCCTCGAGCATTTCGCGCCTGGACGGCGCGTCGGTGGCAGGCACGGCTTCGAACTGGCCTTGCTCGAAGAAGCCGGTCTTCACCTCCTTGAGCTTGTACGAGCCCATGTGATAGACGCCGGGATTCTTGATGACCACCGCGCCCACGTCGCTGCCCTGCTTGCCGAACGAATACTTGTAGGTGGTGTTGTTGCACAGGAAGCCCAGGCAACGCTGGCCGCTGGCGGATTCCGTCTTGTGCGAGCCGTTGGGAAGCGCCATGGAGTAGTAGAGATATCCGTTCTTGAACTCCTTGACCGCCGTCGAATAGTAGGGCTCGGCCGTCTGGGGACGGAATTGGTAGATGGAGACGTTGTGCAAGCGATTGGCGTCCACCTCCTTGATGTTCAGCCAGCCGTAACCCAGCGACCGGTCGTTGAAGTCGGTAATCCGCGTACCGCTCGCGCAGGCTGTGAGCAGCACGACGGAAAGAACAAGCACGAAACGTTGCAGCATCGAATTTCTCCTCTCAATACATAGTTTTTAAAGTTGCGTTGAGCCTCAACAATAGCATTCGTCCATTGCAGGTGTCGCCGCTGGTACCATGCCCTGTCCCCACGCAGGAGTCGCGCATGCCCAGGAAAAAAACCTCCCAAGCCGACGCAACCGCAGCCGCCACTCTTGAACGCTGGCAGCCTCGCAGCAAGAAAGGCGAGCCCGTCCCGCTGTCCGGGTTCGATCCTGCCGCCAAACCGTTTTCAACCGGGGGCAAGGCCGAGGACAAGCTCGCCGCAGCGGCCCTGGCGACCGAGATCAACGAACTGCAGGACATGCTGTTCGCCGACAGGCGCTACAAGCTGCTGGTGGTGCTGCAAGGCATGGACGCGTCGGGCAAGGACGGCACCATCCGCGGTGTGTTCGGGCAGGTCAGCCCCCTGGGCGTGCACACCCGCAGCTGGCGCGCTCCCTCCGAGGAAGAGCGCGCGCACGATTTTCTGTGGCGCATCCACCATCGCGTACCCGCGGCCGGTGAACTGACGATCTTCAACCGCAGCCACTACGAGGACGTACTGGTGCCCGTCGTCGAAGGCACCCTGACCAGCGAGCAGACGGCCCTGCGCTATCGGCAGATCAATGACTTCGAGCGGATGCTGGTCGAAACCGGGACTGTGGTGCTCAAGTTCATGCTGCACATCAGCCCCGAGGAGCAGCGGCAGCGCCTGCAAGCCCGCATCGACGATCCGACCAAGGCCTGGAAGTTCGTTGCGCACGACCTCGAGGTGCGCCGGCAGTGGACTGACTACCGCAAGGCCTACGAGGCGCTCCTGGGCGCCACCAGCACCGCCGTCGCTCCCTGGACCATCGTCCCTTCGGATTCAAAGACCCATCGCGACCTGATGATTGGCACCGTGGTCCGCGACACCCTGAAGTCGATGAAGCTGCGCTACCCGCCGCCCGCGCCCGAGATTGCCGGCGCCCGGGTCTCCTGAAGTCAACGCCGGTCCTCCCAGTCCTCCCATTGAACAGGGTGGGCCTTGAGATAGGCGCTGACCGCCTGGCCTATCGTCGCGAAGAACCGCTCCTCGCCCAGCCTGGAAAAGAGGCCGAAGCGCTTGAGCTTGTCCTTGACGGGATCCTTCATCTCGGCAAAACACAAGTCGATGCCTGCCGCTTGCAGTTCCTTGTCCAGTTCGTCCAGGACATCGGCGGATGTGACGTCGACGCTGGTGATCGGTTCGGCGCCGACGACCAGCCAGCGCACCGGCGTGGGCGATGCCGCCACCGCGCCCCGCACCCGCTCCCGGAAAAACTCGGCGTTCGCGAAGAAAAGGGGCGCATCCCACCGGAACAACACCAGGCCCGGGATGAGGCGCGCCTGCGGATACCGGGTGATGTCGTGGTAGCCCTTGAGATCATCGACGCGGCCCAGCACGGCCGAATACGGGCGCCAGCCGTCCCAGAGAAACTCGATGACGGCAATCACGACCGCCAGGACAATGCCCTGGATGGGGCCCAGTATGGCCACGCCGGCGAGGCAGACCATGGACAGCCAGAACTCCCAGCGCTGGATTCGATAGATCCGCCGCAGGTCGGCGATCTCGATCAGCCCGAAGGCGGCAGAGATCACCACGGCAGCCAAAGCCGCCCTGGGCAAGTCCTGGAGCAGGTTCGGCACGAACATCAGCAATGCAGTGACCGCGAGCGCTCCCACCACACCCGTCAAGCTGAGTCCTGGCACCCGCGGCCTCGGCAACCGGCGTGCGTGAGGAACTCGCGCTCACCGGCATGCCCTGAAAGAGTCCGGCTGCGAGGTTGGCGGCCCCGAGAGCGACCATTTCCTGATTGGCATCGACGGAGTCGCCCCTGCGCGCCGCATAGGTGCGAGACAGCACGCTCGTGTCGGCAAACGAGACCAAGGCCACGGCCACGCCGCCGAGCAGCACCGGGACGATGTCACCCGCCTCGATCCAGGGAAGCACCAGGGCCGGCAGGCCTTGGGGCAACGGGCCGAGGACCGCCACGCCGAAACGCTGTTGCGAGATCGAAAACCGCGACGAGGACCGTGGCGCCTGCCACCGCCAACAGCAAGCCTGAAAATTGCTTGCTGCGCTTCACCAGCAATATCGTCGCGAGCGTTCCCGCACCGAGTGCCAGCGCTGCCCAATTCGTTTTGCCGGCCACGATCGCCTCCACGAAGCCCCGGGCCGCGCCGAAGAGCCCATCGCTCTTGACCGAGAAGCCGAACAATGTGGGCAGCTGGGAGATCAGCATGGTCAACGCAATGCCGTTCATGTACCCGTAGCGGATGGGCTTGGACAGCAACTCGGTGATGAATCCCAGCCGGGCGGCTCCTGCCAGGACGCACACGCAGCCGGAGACTACCGACATCATTGCGGCCAGGATCATCGCGCGCTGGGGGTCCCCGCCGGATTGCGAGAGCACGACGCCCAAAGTCAGGGCGACGAGCGAGGAATCCGGTCCCAGCACCAGCACGCGGCTGGGCCCGAACAAGGCATAGGCCAGCAACCCGAAGATGGTCGCATACAGGCCGCAAATGGGCGCAACGCCCGAGGCGACCGCATACGCGATGCCCACCGGCACCAGCACCGCGGTCAGCACCAGACCGGCCAGGACATCACGGGAAAGCCAGGCGATCTCGTAATGCCGAATGCTATCGATCCCGGGAAGCCAACGCGTCCAGCCGGTCTGTTGCACGGGCCGGACGCGTTGGGCTATGCGGTCCATATCAGGCCAATTCGACCAGCACGGGTTGGTGGTCGGACGCGTCCGTCGTGGCATCGACCCGGACATCACGCACACGGCTCGCGATGTCCGCGCTGACGAAGGCAAAGTCGAAAGTGAAAGGCGGGTCCGGCCATTGCTCCTTGTCGTGGACGCCCACGGTGGGCTTCATGCGGGCGGCCGGGGTGGGCGATTTCCCAGGCATCGAGCAACGCGGGTGTCGCCGGGTCGATAGCCGCAAGCACCTGCGCGCGATCCGGATCCTCAGGTTTGAAGTTGCAGTCGCCGCACAGGACTGCCGCGGCGGCATGCGGCACCGCTTCGAAAGGGCCATCCGGCGCGCTCGCCGGGCCGATGAATACGCGCGCGCGCCACCGATTCGCGGTGCAACTCGCGCAAGCGCCCGATCTGGGCGGCGCGCTGGCGCGGCGAGTAGTACTCGAGGTGCGTCGTCGTCACGCGCAGCAGGCCCAGCGGCGTGTCGAGCGTGGCCTCGATCGCCACTCGTTGCATGCTCATGACGCCGTCTTCGACGGGCCAGGGGAGCAGATGCCGGAACACCTGCACGCACCGGCAACCGCGAGAGCAGCATGTTGCCGAACCGGCGGCGCTTGCCCGCCGGGCCCAGCGTATCCGTCGCCACCCCGGCGAACGGCTCATAGGCGTGGAGCCGTTCCGCGAGCTGTTCGAACTGGTCGCTTCCGTCGCAGCCGGGAAGCTGGTCGTGACCGGCCGACACCTCCTGCAGGCACAGGACGTCGAAGTCCGCAAAACGCTGGGCGTGGGCGACGATGCGATCCAGGTCCACGCGGCCGTCGGCGCCCCTTCCCCATTGGATGTTCCAGGTGATGAGCTTCATGTCTTCCTCTATCCTGACTGATGCCCAATGTGAACGGGTGCAAAGGCAAGCATCCGCTCGAAACTGTTTCGCCTGTCACGAAAGTTTCCCCCGGCCGGCTCGACAAGAGACAAGAATGAGACGTGGCTAAAGACGGAACACCAATGGATGACGCGGAATACTCAACGCGCATGCAGCGCGAGGTGGTGGACAGCTATGACGAGGAGCTGGAACTCGAGCTGGAGGACCGGCCCTTCGACACCGACGGCTCGGAAGTAGCGCTAACGGACCAGGAGAAACTGGAGCGCCGGCGTTATTTCGCCGAACTGTTGCGGCTGCAAGGCGAACTGGTCAAGCTGCAGGACTGGGTCGTGGCGAATGGGCACAAGATCGTCATCCTCTTCGAGGGGCGCGACGCGGCCGGCAAAGGCGGGGTCATCAAACGCATCACGCAGCGCCTCAACCCCCGGGTGTGCCGTGTGGCGGCGCTGCCGGCTCCGAACGACCGCGAACGCACGCAGTGGTATTTCCAGCGCTACGTCGCGCACCTGCCGGCCGCCGGCGAAATCATCCTGTTCGACCGCAGCTGGTACAACCGTGCAGGGGTCGAGCGGGTGATGGGCTTCTGTTCCGACGAGCAATACGAGGAATTCTTCCGCTCCGTGCCCGAGTTCGAAAAGATGCTGGTGCGCTCGGGCATCCAGCTGATCAAGTACTGGTTTTCCATCTCGGACGAAGAGCAGCACCTGCGGTTCCTGAGCCGCATCCGGGACCCGCTGAAGCAGTGGAAGCTCAGCCCGATGGACCTCGAATCGCGGCGGCGCTGGGAAGCCTACACCCGGGCCAAGGAAGTCATGCTGGAGCGCACGCATATTCCCGAGGCACGGTGGTGGATCGTTGAAGGCGACGACAAGAAAAAGGCCCGCCTGAACTGCATCGATCACCTGCTCTCGCAGGTTCCCTACAGCGGCATCGAGCACCCCACCGTGAAGCTGCCCGAACGCGTGCGGCACAAGGAATATTCGCGCAGGCCGGTGCCCAGGGAACTGTTCATTCCGGCGAAGTACTGATAGTTCGCGGCGCGGCTGGCTGGTGCGTGGTTTGCGGCATGTAAATTTTCCAGCTGCGCAAACGGCTCCTCGACACGGCGCGTTCCTGTGATTGAGCTGTGTTCTGCCTCTTCTGCGGGCCCGCGCACGCTGAGTTCACGTTTGCGCTCTGTTGCAACAACGGGCGGGCCATTGGCGGCAACAATTGGCCATCATCAACAACTTTCACTGTAGGGGAAACCGAAATGCGAGGAAGAACCGAAATGCGAGGAAGAACTCTTGCGGTCACTGCACTTGCTGCCGTCGGTGGACTGCTTCTGGCGAATCGGATGAGGAAAGCGCGCGGGTCAGACCTGGTGGTGGTGCCCATTCGCGAGGTCGATACCTGCGTTACCGGCCGAAGACTCGCTCGTGCTCAGGATGCCTTCCGGCACGGCCGTCGCCTCGGTGAGCGCATTGCTGGCAGGAGGGCTGCTTGTCTCGATGCTGGCCAAGAGAATGCGCGAATCGCCCACCACGTCGTCCATCGAGGAATCCATCGAGCTCAATGTCCCTGTCAGTACGGCTTATAACCAGTGGACCCAGTTCGAGGAATTCCCCAGGTTCATGGCCAGCGTGCAGGAAGTCAAGCAAGTCGACAACACGCACCTGCACTGGCGCGCCAAGGTGGCCGGCAAACCCAAGGAGTGGGACGCCGAGATCACCGAGCAGATTCCGGACGCGCGCATCGCCTGGCGCAGCACGAGCGGAGTGCACAACGAGGGCGTCGTCACCTTCCACAAGCTTGGCGACAATCGAACGAAAGTCATGCTGCAGATGGACTACGACCCCGAAACCCTCGGCGAAAAGGTCGCAGACGCGTTGGGCGGCGTCAAACTCGCGGCAAAGAGCAACCTGAAGCGGTTCAAGCATCTGGTCGAAGGACGCGGCGTGGAAACCGGTGCATGGCGCGGGTCGGTTGCACGGCACTGAGCGCAGGAGAGCGATGCAGCCTTGAGCTTCGGCGGTTGCCGCCACATCGGGACGGTGTGGCTGACAGCCTCTGGTGGGCCCTGAGCGCGGCCCTCATCCTTCTCGGCCTCGCGGGCATCGTGCTGCCGGCCCTGCCGGGCACCGTGCTCGTTCTGGCGCGGCATCGTCGTGGGCGCGTGGATTGACGACTTCACCAGGGTGGGTTGGTTCACGATCGCAATGGTCACGGTGCTGGCCGTGCTGGCCTGGCTCATGGACTATGTCGCGGCGCTACTCGGTGCCAAGCGCGCCGGCGCGAGCCGCCAAGCGGTGATCGGGGCCGCACTCGGCACCGTGGCGGGCATCTTCATGGGCCTGGTGGGCGTCTTGTTCATGCCGTTGGTGGGCGCAGCTGTCGGGGAGTTCGTCGCCCAGAAGGACCACGGCCGCGCCGTGAAGGTGGGCGTTGCCACCTGGCTCGGGTTGATGGTTGGCATGCTTGCGAAGGTCGTGCTGGCCTTCACCATGGTTGGCATCTACTTGGTCGCGCTGCTGGTCTAGCAGCGCCGCCGGGCGGGCCGCGAGTGATCCAAGCGCGCCAATCGGCGCCTACCGCTTGACTTCTGCGCCGCCACCTTCGCGCGCAACCGCTCCTCCTGCTCGCGCAGCTCTGGCGTGAGGGCCTCGCCAAAGTCCTCGGTCTCGAAGATCTGCCGGATCTCGATCTCCGACTCGCCCTGCATGGGTTGGGGCAGCGCTTGACCCAGTCGATCGCCTCCTGCAGCGATGCGCACTTCCAGATCCAGAAGCCGGCGACCAGCTCCTTGGTCTCGGCGAACGGGCCGTCGATCACCTTCCGGTCCTTGCCGGAGAAGCGGACGCGTGCGCCCTTTGAACTGGGCTGCAGGCCTTCGCCGGCCTGCATGACGCCCGCCTTCACCAGCTCTTCGTTGAACTGGCCCATCTCGGCGAGTAGCTTCTCGCTGGGCATCACGCCCGCTTCGCTATTGCGGTCGGCCTTGACCAGCACCATGAATCTCATCTCGATCTCCTTTCGTTGAGTTCGGAACAGTAGCGCTCCATTCGTACGACGAACGGGACAGTCCGATTTCGACATTGTCAGCCGCAAATGAGCGTTTTCCGCGACCAGCGAAGCCGTCAAGCTTCCTCGGATGGAGACTCGAATCAATAGCGGTACGGATTGTGCGGCGCGCGGTCGGCGCGGTTGGGCACGCCGTCGCGGTCCGCATCGCGCCGCCCGCCGTAGTGGTAGGCGGCACGCGGGTCGAACCAGCGCGAGTCACGGTCGAAGCGGTTCGCCACGCCATCGCGGTCCCAGTCGCCATACGGGCCGCTGCGTTGCGCGTAGTAGCGGCCGTTGCCGTAGTAGGCCGCGCGGCTGAACGTAGATCGGCTGCGGCTGCACGTAGACCGGGCGCGGCTGCACGTACACCGGGTGCGGCTGCACGTACACGGGCGCCGGCACGACGTAGCCGCCAGGCGAGTTCACACCGATGGAAAAGACCACGTCGCTGCGTGCATGCGCCGCGGAGGCCGCCACGACCGCGCCAAGCGCGATGGCAGTTGCAACGAGGGGTTTGGCACAGAAGAGGCGTTTCATGGTTCGCTCCTTGATTGGGATGGAGCCTATGGTGCAAGCCGGCCCATGAACGCAGGCTGAACGGAGTGTTTCCGCAAGGTAAAGTTCAGTGAAACCAGCGCACTGGCTCCTTCAGCTGAGCGGCCTCACGCCCATCGCTCTACGCGGACGTTTTTTCTTCGGCACGCTTGAGCTCGACGCCTGAGTGCTCGATGCGCATCGAGCCGTCACGGTGCGCTTCCACCCGGGCTCCGTCGGCGAGGCGGTACTCGATTTCACCCGTCGATTCCCAGCGTTCGAGGCCATCCGCCACCGATTCGTCGCGCACCATGTGCTCGTACCCGCAAACCTTGTAGGTCGCGCCGTCCGAGCCGCTCGCGTTGAATGATTCCAAAAGTGCAGCTTTCGATCCATGAGAAACCTCCTTCAAATCGAAATGCTGGCGGGCGGACGGGGCTTGGGGTGTGACGGCATGCAAGATTGGCTGCGCGTGATTGCGGCAGCGGTCGATGCCGACATCGATGGTTGCATTCAATCGGGCTTGATGTTCTGGTTCATCCTGAACAGGTTGCCCGGATCGTATTTGCGCTTTGCCGCCACCAATCGCTCCCAGGTCTGCGCGCCATACGCCTCGCGCGTGCGGTCCTCGCCCTCGCCGTCCAGGTGGTTCACATACCCACCCCCTGCCGTCCACGGCCGCAGGGCCGACCAGGTGCCGCGGCACCACTCGCGGTGCCGCGGCGCATCCGCGTCCCCCGGCTGCCAGACCGACGCGATCATGATCATGTGCTCCGCCGTGCGGAAGCGGAAGGCCGTGGCATCGGGCGCGACCTGCGCCGTCGCCCCGCCCATCTGGCGCACCAGGATCTGCGACATCGGCGACGTCGCCGTGCGGCCCGCCTGCACCAGCGCATCGATCGCCTCGTGCGTCCAGCGGGTTCAGCCATTCGGAGCGGCAGTGGTAGTGCAGCCCGTGCGGCACGCCGCCGTCGAACCACTGCTGGATGTCGACGTAGTTCTGCACACCAAAGGTGTCGATGGGCGGCGCACCGAAATCGCGGATCGGCCTGCACCGCCCGCGCGCCCTCGTCCACCGGACCCACGTAGCAGGCGGCAATGCCCACCACCGGCTTGAATTGCAGCTGGGGCGGCACGAAAGGCGCGGGCGGCGCGCTGGCCAGAGCCGCGACCAGGGACAGCTCTTGCGGCGCGCTGCGCGTGATCGCATTGAAATGGGCCAGCACTTGCGGGGCCTGCCCGGCCGGCCACATGCAAAAGCCCGCCATCATGGGCGCGACCGGATGCAGGCGGAAGCTAAAGCGCGTGACGATGCCGAAATTGCCGCCACCGCCGCGCAGCGCCCAGAACAGATCGGCGTTCTCGGTCTCGTTGGCGGGGTGGTTCATGCCGGTGAAGTAAGGAACTTGTCATCCGGGTGAAGCAAGTAACCTGTCATCCCGGGCTTGACCCGGGATCCACGGTGGTGAGGGCACCACCATGGATTGCGGGTCAAGCCCGCAATGACAACTCCTATGACAGACGGTATCAGCGGCGATACGGATTGCTCGGCGCGCGGTCATAGCGGTTCGGTACCCCGTCGCGGTCCGCATCCCAGCCGCCATGGCGATGGGCGACGCGGGCGTCGTGGAAGCGCGAATCGCGGTCGCGGATGTTGGGCACGCCATCACGGTCGTAGTCGCCCCAGGCGCCGCTGCGCTGCGTGTATCGCGGTTGGCCGCGGTAAACCGGCTGCGGCTGCACGTAGACCGGGCGCGGCTGCACATGGACCGGGCGAGGCTCGACGTATACCGGCGCCGGCTGCACATGGGCCTGGGGCACATTGAAGCCAATGGACACGATCACGTCGCTGCGCGCGTGCGCCGCGGAGGCTACCACTACCGCGCCAAGCGCGATAGCGGCTGCAACGAGAGGTTTGGCGGAGAAGATGCTTTTCATGGTTCGCTCCTTGGTTGGGATGGAGCGTATGGTGCGATTCGGTCCATGAACCGGACCTGAACGGTTCGGCTCTCCGTGTTTCGGGCGGGTAAAGATGTCATTTGATGGCCGCCGCGCGCACCTCGTCCCCCACCCGGATCAGGCCACTGGTGAGGATGCGCGCCGTCATGCCGCCGTGGCCGCGCATAGCGGCGTAGCCGCCGGGGCCGACTTCCTCTTCCATCCGCGAGCAAGGCGCGCACGGCCCGACGATCTCCAGCACCGCATCGCCCACGCAAACCTTTGCGTTGCGCAGCGCGAGCAGGTTGATACCGGACACCACGATGTTGCGGCGCAAGCGCACCGGGTCGACCGTATCGACCCGTGCGAGCTGCGCGATCACCGGGAGGTGCTCGGCCTGGATCAGCGTGACCTGCCGCGTCGACAGCTCCGCCTCGCCTCGCCGGCCGAGGCGATCGTCGGCGAGACCGATGCCGGCCAGGGCCGTGGTGGACTCGATGCTGCGCGCCGGCTCACGGGGCGAGCCGCGCACGATGATCGCTTCGACCCGACCGGCTACGTGCGGCGGCGCGTTGAGGTCGCGGATGGTTTT
The DNA here is from genome assembly GCA_963722025.1 of uncultured beta proteobacterium. Lineage (GTDB taxonomy): Bacteria > Pseudomonadota > Gammaproteobacteria > Burkholderiales > Burkholderiaceae_C > Ramlibacter. The sequence goes on along the minus strand of CAVRNE010000033.1, from coordinate 3,033 downwards.
CACGCGAAACGCACCGTTCAGTCGTCACCGCCACCGAACAGATCGCTCCACTTCTTCCCGCCGGCCGGGTCGGCGTTGGAAGTCATCGGCGTGCCCTTCGGATACTCCTCCGCGATGCGGTCCTCCCAGTAGGTCGCCGGGTTCGGAGCACTGCAAAGGCGGCGCCAGACCTCATCGGGGACGTGCTTGTAGGCGAGGATGGAGCCGTTGTCGAAATGCAGGTCGAGCTGTTGCGAGGCGGGGTTGTAGTCGGCCTTGCGGATGCGGCCGGTGGTGAAGTTTTTGGTGGGCATGGCGGACTCCTCTTGCAGTGTGGAGGACGTGTTTCACGGACCAGTCTAGCAAGTGTGGCGCGGCGCGACCTGAGGGGCGGCACCAGGCGTGTTTGCCAAAATTTGCCAAAAGCGCTAGCATCACACCCCATGGGCACCATGAACATTTCGCTTCCGGACTCCTCAAGGCTTTCGTCGATGAGCAGGTGGAAAAGCGCGGCTATGGCACCAGCAGCGAATACGTTCGGGAACTCATCCGCAACGAGCAGGATGTGGAGCAAATGCGTGTGCTGCTGACAAAGGGCGCCAAGTCTCCGGTCGTGGGACTGATGGACGATGAATGGTTCGACAGCCTGCGCCAGCGCGCGCGTGGCCGCCGCCCCGCATGACGCGCAAAGCGGTCGTACGTCGCAGTCAGGCGCAAAAAGACATCGAGGACGCAGCGGACCACTACTTCGCGGAGGGCGGCGCCGCATTGGAAATTCGTTTCATCGATGCGCTGCACGCGGCCGTCACGCGCATTGCAGCGAACCCGGGCGTTGGGTCGCCCCGCTACGCTGCGGCGCTGGCGATTCCGGGCCTGCGGTTCTGGCGGCTGACGCGCTTTCCTTACCTGATTTTTTACGTTGAGCGCGAGGACCAAGTGGACATCTGGCGCGTTCTGCATGAGCAACGCGACATCCCCGAGCGATTTGGGCCGTAACCTGCAGGCCATCTCCTGGCCCAGGCGGAAAAGAATGCTCACCGGCATCGCTACAATCCCGCCATCGGGGGAATGAGCAGGCCCCCCGCCGCCACAAGATGTGCGAAGCGCGTTGTCGCAGATGGACGTGCCCACGCGAAGCTCATACGTCATGGCCATCGTGTCGCCGCAGGAACGCGCGGCGGCGGCGAGCGTGACTTCGGTACCGCGCAGCCTGGCCGCGTCCGCCAGCCCCGCGCTGGCCGCTACCTGCTTGGCATCTCCAGCTTCGGCTGGCCGCTCATCGTCGGCGGGGCATTGAAGATCGTCTACGACTTGCTGCTCCTGGCGATGTTCAGCCGCGTGCGACCGCCAGAGGAGATCGCCACGGCGGAGCCCCCGGCCGAGGCCGGCCAGACCCGGCCTGGCTAACCCTCGCGCACGGCCATCCTCGTCGGCGCGAACATGCTCCGTCCCAGCCAGCGCCACAGGACTTGCCCCGCCCGGCCGGCGCCCTGCACGGCCAGCTCGCCGGCGCGGATCTCCTCCTCCGGATCGCTGTCGCCGGTCCAGATCTCGGTCAACGCGCGCACGGTGGATTCGACGATCACCGTCACCTCGTGGCCCGGATCATCGCGGCACAGATCGGCGGTACGGTCCTCCACCACCAGCCACCACAGACGCTCTGCCGCGGGCGCGTCGCGGAAACGGAAATGCACCACGGTCCGCCGGCCGGCGGGGAACTCGTCGATGCGCGCGAAGCGCCGGATGTCCCACATCAGGAAACCGGCATCGAGCTGCTCGCGCCGCAGCCGGCTGCCGATCCAGCGCGCGCCCCAGTGGCCGATGCCGACCACGATAGGACGCAGTTCCTCGCCTGCTGGCGTGAGGTGGTATTCCCAGGCTCTTGTCGGCCCGGCGCCGCTCGACCACGCCGATCGCCTCGAGCTTGCGCAGCCGCTGGTCAGCAGCGTGGCCGACATGCGCGGCACACCGCGGTGGATGTCGTTGAAGCGGCAACTGCCGCAGAGCAGCTCGCGCACCACCAGCGGCGTCCAGAGCTCGCCCAGCACCTCGGCGCCGCGAGCCACCGTGCAGAACTGCATGTAATCGATCATGGCCGGAGTCTATGCGGCCGCAGCCTGCCTGAGGAGCTCCAGATTCTGGACTTGAGGGACGTTCGCGGCGCGGCCTACCTTTGCGCCAGCCGACGCATGTTGCGCCGGCACGCTTGCAAGGAGTACCGCCATGGCTGAAACCATTTCCAGCCCCAACTGCCCCGCAACCTTCGACCCCGACAAGTTTCGCGCCGACCACCCGTGCCCAATGGGAGACGGCGGCGCGAAGCGTGGGACCGCTGGTCTCCGTCTGCTGGCCCGCTGGCTGGGCCCGGCGACCGAAGCGATGCTGGACGCGGCCGCGCGTCGGCCCCGGCGCACGCGTGCTCGACATCGCCGCGGGCGCCGGCGAACAGACGCTGGCGGCCGCGCGCCGCGCCGGTCCCGACGGGCTACGTGCTGGCCACCGACATCTCGCCCACCATCCTGCGCTACGCCAAGCGCGGCCGCGCAACAGGCCGGCCTGGCGAATGTCGAAACCCGCGAGCTCGACGGCGAGCGTCACGACATGCTGCCGGCGGCCTCTTTCGATGCCGCGATCTCGCGCGTCGGCCTGATCTATTTCCCCGACCAGCAGCGCGCGCTGGCCGGCATCCGCCACGCCCTGCGGCCGGGCGGCCGCTTCGCCGCGGTGGTGTACTCCACGCCGGAGAAGAATCCTTTCTTTGCCCTGCCGGTCGGCATCATTCGCCGGCGCGCGCAGCTGCCGCCGCCATTGCCGGGCCAGCCAGGGCCTTTCTCGCTGGGCGGCGAAGGCGTCCTCGCCCGCACGCTGGAGCAGGCGGGCTTTCGCGACGTGAAGTGCAGAAGGTCGACTCGCCGCTGCGCTTGCCGACGGCGGCGGAATGCGTGCGCTTCGAGCGCGAGTCCTTCGGCGCGCTGCTCCAGATGATGTCGGGCATGGGCGACGACGAACGTGCCGACACCTGGGACGAGATCGAAAGCACGCTGGCACGCTTCG
>CAVRNE010000032.1:0-24053 GCA_963722025.1 uncultured beta proteobacterium | reverse complement strand
TCGCGCGGGTGCGATACGGCGCTATCTCAGGCTCTGATTGAAGAAGGCTTCCAGCCTGTCGAACGGGATCTTCTTCAAGTCGTCATACAGGTCGATGTGATCGGCATCCGGAACGATCACCAGTTCCTTTGGATTGGAAGCGGCCTTGTACACGTCCTGCGAGTAATAGAGCGAGTGGGCGTTCGCGCCGTGCAGCGAGCATGATCGGGCGAGGCGCGATCATGTCGATGTTCGCGGCCATCGGGAACTCGAAGAACGACATCGGCGTCGTGGCGGTCCACGCGAGGCCGAGTTGATGGACCGGGCATGGTAGCCGCGGGGCGTGCGGTAGTAGTCGAAGAACGCGGCCAGCACCGGGTCCGCATCCGCCGGCAGCCGCTCCGGCAGCACGCGGGTTCCTTGACGATCTGGCCGTTCGCGTCGAAGGGGACTTCGTGGTAGCCCAGCGCGTACGTGCCCTTCTCGGCATCCGCCCAGCGTTGCTGGCTCAGGTAGTCGATGACCTTGTGGCGCTGCTCGCGGGTGTAGCTGTCCTTGTAGCTGCGGCTCATGCTGCGCGACATGTCGTACATCGACGCTGTGGCCACCGCCTTGATCCGGGAGTCGCCGCTTGCCGCCGTCAGCGCCATGCCGCTCAGGCCGCAGATCCCGATGGCACCGACGCGCTCGCGATCGACGTTCGGCAGCAGCCCGACGTAATCGACGGCGGCGCTGAAGTCCTCGGTGAAGAACTCCGGCGACGCCACGTTGCGCACCGCACCGCCGCTCTCGCCGGTGAAGGAGGGGTCGAACGCGAGCGTGACGAAGCCTCGCTCCGCCAGCGTCTGGGCGTAAAGGCCGGACACCTGTTCCTTGACCGCGCCGAACGGGCCGCTGAGCACCAGGGCCGGCAGCTTGCCGGCGCCGCGATTCTTCGGCTGTACAGGTCAGCGGCAAGGGTGATGCCGAACCGGTTCCTGAACGTCACCTTCTGGTGAGCCACCTGGCTGCTCTGCGGGAAGGTCTTGTCCCATCGGGTGGTCAATGCCATGTTGGTGTTGGAGCGGTTCTGTGGAGTTGCCGCGGCGGCGGGCGCCGCCGACCAGGGAGCGGTTGCCAGGGCCAGGCCGGCTTGCAGCGTCCTGCGACGCGAGACATTCGAGAGAGTCATGTGGTTCCTTTCCATCTGTGAGGGCCGCGATTGCGGGGGCCGTCTTTGGTGATGGGTGTAAGTTTGCCCACCGATCGCGTGCATGACTAGATAATGAATGCTGAAAGCATCTAGTAGTCTCACTAATCAATCCGGGGGCAAGCCGCATGGCCAGGAGGAACCTTAACGACCTGTTGGGCTTCGTGACCGTCGCGCGCGAGGGCAGTTTCACGCGCGCGCGCCGCGAGCCTGGGTGTCACGCAATCGGCGCTGAGCCAGTCCATCCGCGCACTGGAGGAGCGGCTGCAGATCCGGCTGCTCACGCGCACGACGCGCAGCGTGTCCACGACGGCCGCCGGTGAGCGCCTGATGCGGGCCATCGGGCACCGCTTCGACGAGATCGAATCCGAACTCGAGGCGTTGACCGCATTGCGGGACAAGCCTGCAGGCACCGTTCGCATCACCTGCGGCGATCACGTGCTGCACAGCCTCCTGCTGCCCAAGCTTGCGCCGGCTGCTGCGCGAGTACCCGGAGATCACGCTCGAGTTCGACATGAACTACGGCTTTCGCGACATCGTGGCGGACCGCTTTGACGCCGGCGTGCGCATGGGAAACACCATCGATAAGGACATGATCGCCGTCCCGATCGGGCCGCCGCTGCGGATGGCCGTCGTCGCTTCGCCGGGCTATTTCGCGGAGCGTCCGCCTCCGAAGGTGCCCCAGGACCTCACCGCGCATCGCTGCATCAACCAACGCATGCTGACCTCGGGCGGCCTGTACGTCTGGGACTTCGAACGGCGGGGCCGTAAGCTGAACGTTCGCGTCGACGGGCCCCTCATCTTCAACACGTCGCCGCCGCAGGTGGACGCCGCGCTCGCAGGTCTCGGGATCGCCCTGCTGCCTGAAGACGAACTCATGTCGCACATCGTCGCCGGGCGGCTGCTCCGCGTACTGGAAGACTGGTGCCCGAAGTTCGCTGGCTACCACCTGTACTACCCGAGCAGGCGGCAACCTCCTCCGCCTTTTCCCTAGTGGTCGAGGCACTGCGCTTCCGCCCCTGATCGGGAGGGCAACTTGCCGGTTCACGGAGAAAGGCTGGAATGCGCTGGGGAATGGTCGGCTGCGCAGCAGCTTTCATCAGTAGCGATTCGCAGAATCCGGGAAACGGTCATGACGGTTGCGAACGCCGTCGCCGTCCCGATCGCGGTCGTACTGGTTCCTGACGCCGTCGCGATCGAAGTCACCGTTGGGGCCGAAGCGGTGACCATGGTGGCGATCATTGCGGTATTGGCCGTTATGACCGTGGTAGATCGGCTGGGGCGCCACGTACACCGGACGAGGCGCAACGTACACGGGCCGGGGCTGCACATAAACCGGCGCCGGCTGCACGTACACGGGCCGCGGCTGCACATAGACCGGTGCCGGCTCCACGTAGACCGGTACCGGCGACTGCACACCGATGGAGAAGTGCACGTCGGTTCCGGCGTGCGCCGCCGAAGCCGCCACGAAAGCGCCGAGTGCAACCACGCCGGCGGCGAGGAACTTGGCGGAAATGATGCGTTTCATGAGAGCTCCTTGGTTGGGATGGACGCATCTTGCGCGGCCATGCCTGAACGCAAGCTGAACCGATTCAAATGATTCGGACCGGTTGCCTGCCATCCGTTCAGCTTGCGTTCAGGCATGCCCCACGCAAACTGGGCTCCTCAACTACCCAAGGAGCTTTTTTCATGAAACGTCTTGCCATTGTCGGTTTGCTTGCAGCGGGAGCCGTGGGCGCCCAGGCACAGAGCTTCATCGAGCAGGCCCGCGTTCGCAGCGTCGAACCCCAATACCAGAACGTGACGATCCCCCGCAACGAGTGCACCACCCAATTGGTGAGCGATCCGCCGCGCCAGGTGAGCGGCGGTGACCGCAACTATGGCGGCGCCGTCATCGGCGGCGTGGCCGGCGGCCTTCTGGGACACCAGGTCGGCAAGGGCCACGGCAAGGACGTTGCCACGGCCGCGGGCGCGGTGGTGGGCGCCCTGGCCGGTGACCACATTGCCAACCGGGATCGGGCGCCGCAGTACGTGCAGGACGCGCCGCGCGAGGTCCAGCAATGCCGCACGGTCAACGAGGTGCAGCAGCAACTCACGGGCTACCGCGTGAACTACGAATACCACGGCCAGGTCTACTCCACCATCACGCGTGAGAACCCCGGCCACAGCCTGCCGGTGCGCGTGTCGGTGGTTCCGGTCGAGCAGCGGTAGTAACATAGATCGACACCATGAAGTTGCTTGTCTCCCTGCTCTGCGGCGCCTTGATGATGCTGGGCTCCCCCGCCTGGGCCGACGTCAGCCGGGACGAGGCCGCCGCCGTGGCCCAGCGCGTGAGCGGCGGGCGCGTCTTGTCGGTGGATACCACCCAAGCCGGGGGCCGGCCGGCCTGGCGGGTGAAAGTGGTGACCGCGAAGGGCGAAGTCAGGGTGATCCTCGTCGACGCCGCCAGCGGGAAAGCGATGTAGGCTCACCGGAACATCCGACCCTATGCGCTTGCTGTTGATCGAAGACGACGCCGTATTGCGGCTTGGCCTGGCCCGGCAACTCGAAGCCGAGGGCTACCGGGTGGACCAGGCCGCCGATGGCGAAGACGGGCTTGTTTCAGGCTCGCGAGTATCCGGTGGACCTGGCCATCGTGGACCTGGGGCTGCCCAAGATGAACGGCCTGGCTGTCGTGCAGCAGCTGCGGGCTGACGGGCGGACGATCCCCATCCTGATCCTCACCGCTCGCGGCAGTTGGCAAGACAAGGTGCGGGGCCTGGAATCGGGCGCCGATGACTACCTGGTCAAGCCTTTTGAATACCCGGAGCTGGCCGCGCGCGTCAAGGCCTTGTTGCGGCGATCGCTCAAGGCCACATCCGATGTGCTCACCCTGGGACCCATCGCCATCGATTTTTCGGCGCAGGTCGCGCGGCTGAACGGCGACGTCCTGGAACTGACGACCTTCGAGTACCGCGTGCTGGAATTCCTGGTGCGCGAACGCGCGCGGGTCGTGAGCAAGCAGGAGTTGGCGGACTACCTGTATCCCCATGACGAGGACCGGGACAGCAATGTGCTGGAAGTGCTGATTGGCCGCCTGCGCCGCAAGCTCGACCCCGAGGGCACGCTGGCCCCGATCGAAACGCTGCGCGGACGCGGCTACCGCTTCACCCTCCAATGAAACTCCTCGGCTCCATCCACGCGCGCGTGGTGGTGGGCGCGCTGCTGGTGCTGCTGGCCTTCCTGGCCGTGGCCGGCCTGGCGGTGCAGCGCGCACATGAGGACAGCGTGCTGGCCGCCCGCTTTGCCCGTTTGCAAAGCACGATCTACCTCCTGATGGCGCGCGCCGAACTCGATGACGGCGGTGCGCTCGTCATGCCGCCGTCGCTGGCCGAGCCCCGGCTGTCGCTGCCGGCATCCGGCTTGTACGCCAGCATTACCAACGTGGACCGGCGCGAGGAGTGGCAGTCACCCTCCACTTTGGGCCTTCACCCGCCGTTTCCGCGCGACTTCGCGACCGGTCAATGGCGCTACGACAACCTCGACGGAAAGGATGGCGCCTTTCTGGCCGCGACCTATGGCGTCAAGTGGTCGGATCGTGACGCGCCCCGTGTCGCTGGTCTTTTCGGTGCTGGAGGACAAGGCGGAGTTCGAGAAAGAGATGAGCGTTTTCCAGCACACGCTGTGGGCGTGGCTGGGCGGTGCGGGGCTGCTGCTTCTGCTGGCCCAAACCCTTCTGCTGCGATGGGGCCTGGCCCCGCTGGACGATGTGGCACTGGAGGTCCGGCGCATCGAGAACGGCGAGCAAACCGGGATCGAGGGGCGCTACCCCACCGAGATTGCGGGGCTCACCGGCAACCTCAATACCCTGATCGAGCAGGAGCGTGCCCGGCAAACCCGCTACAAGGACGCGCTCGACGACCTCGCCCACAGCCTCAAGACGCCGCTGGCCGTGTTGCGCACCGCGCTCGATGAGCCGGCGCAGCTGCCCGCGATGGTCGCCCAGCAAGTGGACCGCATGGATGGCATCGTGCAGCACCAGTTGGGCCGGGCCGCCGCCAGTGGCGCCGCGCGCTTTGCACCGCATCTGGCATTGGCGCCGATCCTCCATCGCATCCGCGATTCGCTGACCAAGGTCTATGCCGACAAGGGCTTGGGTTTCACGGTCGAATGCCCTCCCGACCTGAGCTGGCGAATCGACGAGGGAGATGCTTTCGAAATCCTGGGCAACGTCCTGGACAACGCGGCCAAGTGGGCGAGCCACCGCGTGGAGGCCAGGATCTGGCGGGACGGCGGGCGCTTGTTCATCCGCGTCCAGGATGACGGACCTGGGTTCGGCGATGCCCAGGCCGTACCGCAGCGTCGCGTGCGGCTGGACGAACGGGTGCCCGGCCACGGGATCGGTTTGGCGGTGGTCAGCGATCTGGTCGCCAGCCATCAAGGCGAGTTGAAGACTTTCGCGCGGGCCGTGGGGCGGCGCACAGCTTGATATTGTCTTGCGCGCGGCTTGATGCCTGTCATGCCGGACGTGACCGGCATTTCATTGACCTTGTTTCCCGGGTACTGCTGGTAAACCGTGGCGCTCCCCGTCCTTGGACAACAGCATGACATTGAACGGGTCCTTGCGGCCCTGGTAGATGGCGGCATCCATGCCCGGCGAGCCGACCGGCATGCCCGGCACCGACAGGCCGATGGCTTGCGGCCCTTCTTTCAGCAGCCGGCGGATTTCGCGCGCGGGCACATGCCCTTCGATGGCATAGCCGCCGATCAGCGCCGTGTGGCAGGAACCGTACTGGGCCGGTACACCCAGCTTGGCGCGCGCGGCATCGTTGCCGCCGTCGTTGACCTTGACCTTGAAGCCATTGGCCTCGAGGTGGGCTACCCAGTCCTTGCAGCAACCGCAACCCTCGTCCTTCCAGACTTCAGCCGCGATGGGCGGCTGCTTCGGGCCTGCCGCAAGGGCCGCCGTCGCCCATCCCGCGCCCAGCGCGGTCATGACCGCGCGGCGCGTCAGGCCTTGCTTGATTGCACTGTTCAATTCCATGATCGTCACCTCTCGCGGGTTTTGTGACCTTGATCTTACCCACCATTGCCGGCCTCACGAATGCATGAGGTCGAGTCATGCCCGGACAGCCGCAAGCCGAGCGGCGTAGCCCCAGTCCCACAGCACAGCACACCGCGCTCCGACCTCCGCGCTGCGTTTGTGCAACCAAACTGAAAGTAGTTTCTCAAAGGAGAACTACATGTCATACAGCAGTATTTACGGCGCCGACGTGGCACCCACACAGCCCAGCGGGCGCGACGCCCGACTGCTGGGCCCGAGCGACAACTCCGACACCGGCAGCGATGCCATGGGCACCAACGAGGCTTATGGCGACAGCGACGCAGCCGGCACCGGCGAGCGCGGTTCGGTCAGCCCAGGCGACGCCAGGGAAGGCGCCGACATCCTGCCGGACCACGTGGTGCGGCTGTCCGAAGGCGAAGGCTTTCCGGAGGAAGACCCCGACGCCCAGGACTTCACCGACCTGGACGACAGCGAACCGGGCGAGGACGAAGAAACGGGCTGAACGCGCGGTCGCGCGCTAGCGGGCCAGTGTCGACGCCCCGAACAGGCTCTGGATGAACTCCACCGCCAGTTCGGCGGTGCGATTGCGCACATCGAGCGCGGGGTTGATCTCCACCACGTCGAGCGAAGCCATCCGGCCGGTGTCGGCGATCATTTCCATGCACAGCTGCATCTCGCGGTAGGTCGGTCCGCCGCGCACGCCCGTGCCCACGCCCGGCGCATCCGCGGGATCCAGGCAGTCGAGGTCGAAGCTCACGTGCAGATGCGTGTTTTCGTCGATGTCGTGCAGCGCTTCGATCATCGTGTTGCGCATGCCGTGCTCGTCGATATGGCGCATGTCGAAGACCTGCAGGCCGAGCCTGCGAATCGCTTCTTTTTCGTCGGCGTCGACGCTGCGGATGCCGATGAAATCGATGTCCTCGGGCGCGATCGCGGCCGCCTCTCCGCTCCACCCCACCAGTGCCTTGGGGCCATGGCCCAGCAGGCAGGACACCGGCATGCCATGCACATTGCCGGAGGGGCTGATCGCTTCGGTGTTGACGTCGGTATGCGCATCCAGCCAGATCACGCGCAAATGCTTGCGCGAGTAGCGGCAATGGCGGGCCACGGCGCTGATCGAGCCGATGGCCAGGCAATGGTCGCCCCCCATGAGCAGCGGCGTCTGGCCCGCGGCCAGCACGGCGGCCACGCGATCGAAGACCGAGCGGTTCCAGGCCACGACCTCGTCCAGGTGGCGCACGCCGCCCTTGGGCTCGGTCCATGGCGTGGGCGGGCCGGCCAGGTTGCCATGATCGATCACGTTGAGTTGGTGGGCGCGCAAAGCCTCGAACAGGCCGGCCACCCGCAGCGCATCCGGGCCCATGCCGGCGCCCCGCACACTGGCGCCCACGTCGGTGGGCGCGCCAATCAGCGAAACGGTTTTCATGCGGGCCATTGTGAGGCGATTACCGGATTTTTTGCAGCTCTGCGCGTCGGCCGAATTCTCCGGGGAAGAAAACCGTTTTGTATTACGGGTTGCCCGCATTGAAGCGAATTCACCAGCTGGTTAAAGTCATCGGCTCGCACCGGAGCTTGCATGAACCTGCCCGAACGATTCGCAGACGTCCACGAACTGGAAGAGGTGATGAGCCGCCCTTCGACAGCGCTCGCCGCGGACCTGGAACGCGCGCCCGGCGACATCATGGTGCTGGGCGTGGGCGGCAAGATGGGGCCGACGCTGGCGCGCATGGCCAAGCGCGCTGCGCCTGGGCGGCGGGTGATCGGGGTGGCGCGCTTTTCCCAGCCGGGCTTGCGCGCGCGAGCTGCGAGGCGCATGGCGTCGAATGCATCGAGGCGGACCTGCTTTCGCGCGAGGCGCTGGCTCGCCTGCCCGACGCGCCCAACATCGTCTTCATGGCGGGCCGCAAATTCGGCTCGACCGGCAGCGAATGGCTGACCTGGGCGATGAACGCCCATGTGCCGGCGCTGGTGGCCGAGCGCTTTGCGCGTTCGCGCATCGTCGCTTTCTCCACGGCATGCGTCTATCCCTTCGTCAGCACGGCCGGCAATGGCGCTGCCGAGGATGTTCCGCCCACCGCTCCCTCGGGCGAATACGCGAACTCCTGCGTGGCGCGAGAGCGCATGTTCCAGCACTTCTCGCACCAGTTCCAGACACCGGGCCGGCTGCTGCGCCTGTCCTATGCCATCGACATGCGCTACGGCGTGCTGCACGACGTGGCCCGGAAGGTGTTGCAGCGCGAAGCCGATCGATCTGGCGATGGGCCATGCCAACATCATCTGGCAGGGCGAGGCCAACGAGTGGGCGCTGCGCTCGCTTGGCGCTTGCGACACGCCCACTTCGCCGCTCAACATCAGCGGACCCAAGATCAGCATCCGGGAAGTGGCGCAGGCGTTGGGGCAACGCCTGGGCATCGCCCCCGTGCTCACGGGCCAGGAAGCGCCGACCGCCTGGCTGGTGGATTGCACGCGGGCCTTCGAGCTGTTCGGCCCGCCGCAGGTCGGCCTGGACCGCATGCTGGACTGGACCGCCGACTGGGTCAGGCGCGGCGGCGAAACGCTGGGCAAGCCGACGCACTACGAAGCCCGCGACGGCAAGTACTAAAGAGGCAAGCACACATGCACTGGTCCGACATTCCCGCCGATTCGCTGGCCGTGCTGCGCAAGGGTTCGGTGATCCCCGCGCACCTGCTGGCACTGGATGAGAACCGCCGGCTCGATACCCGGCGCCAGCGCGCCATGACGCGCTACTACCTGGATGCGGGCGCCGGCGGCGTGGCGGTGGGCGTGCATTCGACGCAGTTCGCGATCCGCGACGTCGGCCTGTATCAGCCCGTGCTGGAACTGGCGATGCAGACTGCGCGCGACTGGAAGCCGCTGGGCGGGCGCAGGCCCTTGTTCATGATCGCCGGCCTGGCCGGCGGCACGCAGCAGGCGGTCGCGCGAGGCGCAGGTCGCCAGCGGCCTCGGGTACCACGCCGGGCTGCTGAGCCTGGCGGCGATGAAGGGCGCGAGCGAGGACGAACTGGTGGCGCATTGCCGCGCCGTGGCCGAGGTGATGCCGCTGGTGGGCTTCTACCTTCAGCCCGCGGTGGGCGGCATCCATCTGCCGGCCGGTTTCTGGCGGCGCTTCGCTGAAATCGACAACGTGGTCGCCATCAAGATGGCGCCGTTCAACCGCTACCGCACGCTGGACGTGATCCGCGGCGTGGTGGCGGCGGGGGCCGAGGAACGTGTCACGCTCTATACCGGCAACGACGACCATATCGTGCTGGACCTGCTTGCGCCTTTCACGTTGATGCGCGAGGGCCGATTGGTCACCGTGCGGATCAAGGGCGGTTTGCTGGGGCACTGGAGCGTCTGGACCAAGCGGGCGGTGGAACTGCTCGCTCGCATCCAGTCCGCCGCCGAGACCGGGGATATCACGCCGGAGTTGCTGGCTCTCGACGGGCAGGTCACGGACTGCAACAGCGCCCTGTTCGACGTGGCGCATGACTTTCACGGCTGCATAGCGGGTTGCCACGAAGTGCTGCGCCGCCAGGGACTGCTGCAAGGCATCTGGTGCCTGGACCCGGACGAAGGATTGAGCCCCGGCCAGGCGGCCGAGCTCGACCGTGTGCGCGCGGACTATCCGCATCTGATCGACGACCATTTCGTGGCCGAACACCTTGAGACGGTGGCTGGCGTGACGGTGCATAAGGGGCATAGGGCATTCATCGTTGACAGCCCCAGCCCCGCTCTACAGTTTTGCCAATTAACCAGTTAGGGAATTAACCTCGAAAGGCCTCGGCATGAACAAGCGCTTCTTCATCAAGTCCCTGTCCCTGGCCGTGATGGCCCTGGGCATCGCCGCACCGGCAGTCGCCCAGCAATGGAAGCCGACCAAGCCGATCAACCTGATCGTGCCCTGGGCGGCGGGCGGCTCCACCGACCAGATCACGCGGGTCACGGCGGCCGAGCTGGAGAAGGTGCTGGGCCAGAAAATCATCGTGGTGAACCAACCGGGGGCCTCCGGTTCCATCGGCAGCAAGAACGCCTGGGAAGCGCCGAAGGATGGCTATACCTGGACGGCCGGCGCGGCGCAGGACCTGGGCACCTACCAGGCGCTGGGCATGCTGGATGTGCCGGCCAAGGACTGGCACCTGTTCCTGTCGGTGGCCAACATCGCCGTGGTCGGTGTCGGCGCCGCAGACGCCCTACCAGAACGTCACGCAGCTGCTGGATGCCATGAAGGCCAAGCCGGGCGAGGTCAAGGTGGCGACGGCCGGTGTGACCTCGGGCGGCCACAACGCCATGGAAGCCATTTCGCGCGCGACCGGCGTCAAGTATCGCCATGTCACCTATGACGGCGGCAACCCCGCCGTCGTGGCCACGGTGTCGGGTGAAACCGACGTCACCACGCAGCTCGCGGTGGAGCAGGCCGAGATGATCCGCGGCAAGCGCATCCGTCCGCTCGCCACCGTGTCCGATCGCCCGCTCGAGATCGAGGGCTTCGGCACCATCGAGCCGATCAGCAAGGCCATCCCCGGCTTCAAGGCGCCGGCCAACTACTTCGGCATCTTCATCCCCAAGGGCGTCCCCCCCGAGGTGGTGGCCACCATGCAGAAGATCTGGACCGAGAACATCGCCAACAACGCCGCCATCAAGGCCTACGCCGTGAACAAGGGCGCGCTGTTCGCGCCGGTCGCGGGCGATGCCGCACAGGCCGCCGCCATGCCGGCGATCCAGGCCAACGCCTGGCTGCTGCACTCCACCGGCAAGACCAAGGTGGCGCCCGACACGGTGGGCATCGCCAAGCCCTGATCCGTGAGCATCGAAACTGCGCCCGAAGGCGAGATACCGCCAAGGGCCGACCTCGTCTCTGCCTTGCTGTGGATGGCGTTCGGCGGCGCCGTCGCCATCGGCTCCTGGCGCATGGACCGGCTGGAGAACCTGCACATCAACAAGTACGAGGTGCCCGGCCTGGTGCCGGGCCTGCTGGGCGCCGCCGTGTTCCTGCTGGGCATTGCGCTGGCGCTGCGCGCGATCAAGCGGGGCGCCCTGCGGCCCACGGGCCCGCGCCCGGCCGGCGAAGGTTTTGGACGGATGGGCCTGGTGTTCGCGGCCATGCTGCTGTATTCGGTGGTGCTGGTGGGCCACGGCTTGCCGTTCTGGCTGGCAACCGGCGCCTTCGTTGCGGCATTCATCTTCTTCTTCGACCGTGAACGGCAGATCTGCGCTGGGCCGCAGCACCGCGCGCCAGGCCCTGCTCGCCCTCGCCTGCGGCGTGATTACCAGCGCCGTGGTAACGCTCGCGTTCCAGGAAATCTTCTACGTCAGGCTGCCCTAGGACCTGCTCACACTGATGTTTCAAGGTCTATTCGCCTTCGGGCATTCGCTGGCCAGCTTCATGACGCTGGAATCGATCTTCATGGTGCTGGCCTCCACGCTGGTGGGCGTGGTGATCGGCGCGCTGCCGGGCCTCACCGCCACCATGGGCGTGGCCTTGATGACCACGCTGACGCTGAAGCTGCCGTCGTCGCAGGCGCTGCTGGTGCTGATCTGCACCTATGTGGGCGCCATCTATGGCGGCAGCCGCAGCGCCATCCTGCTTGAACATTCCCGGCACGCCGGCCTCGGCGGCATCCTGCCTGGACGGCTACGCGCTGGCCCGCCAGGGAATGGCGGGCCGGGCGATGGGCATCGCCACCAGCGGCTCGGTGCTGGGCACGCTGATCGGCATGTTCTTCCTGGCCTTGTTCACGCCGGTGCTGGGCGACGTGGCGCTGAAGTTCGGCGCCTACGAGTTCTTCTGGCTGGCGGTGTTCGGCGTCATCATCTCGGCGACCTTGACGGGCGGCGATGCGCTCAAGGGCTGGATCGCCGGCTTCGTGGGCCTGTTCATCGCCACCATCGGCCAGGACGGCATCCACGCCTTCGAGCGTTTCAACTTCGGCAACCGCGACCTGGCCGGCGGCATTTCGCTGGTGCCGGCGCTGGTCGGCGCCTTCGGCTTCGCCGAGATCCTGGTGGCGATGCAGGAGCGGCGCCCCCCGGTGAAGATCAACGCGCTGGACTCGGTCATCCCGAAGCTGCGCGACGTGTTCCAGTACTGGCGCACCATCCTGCGCTCGGGCGTGATCGGCACCTTCATCGGCATCGTGCCCGGCGTCGGCGAAGACGTGGCGGCCTGGTCCTCCTATGCCGCGGCCAAACGCGCGAGCAAGGAAAAGGAGTTGTTCGGCAAGGGCTCGATCGAGGGCCTGATGGCCGCCGAGACCGGCGACAACGCCTGCGTGCCGGGCGCCATCATCCCCGTGCTCACCCTGCAGATCCCCGGCTCGGCGCCGGCGGCCGTGCTGATGGCCGCCATGCTGATCCACGGCGTGAAGCCGGGGCCGATGATCATGATCGAGTCGCCCCAGTTCGTCTATGACATCGTGGCGATGATGATGCTGGCCACCATCGGCATCCTGATCTACGGGCTGACGTTGACCAAGTTCCTGGTGCAGGTGCTGCGCGTACCCACCACCATCATCGTGCCCATCATCCTGGTGCTGTGCACGATAGGCACCTTCGCGCTGGCCTCGCGGCTGTTCGACATCTGGGTGATGGTGGCGTTTGGCGTGCTGGGCTTTGCGCTGCGCAAGTACGGCTATCCCATGGCGCCGCTGGTGCTGGGCATCGTGCTGGGCGACCTGCTGGAAAAGAACTTCCGCCGCGGCCTGGTGCTGTCCGACGGCGATCTCCTGCCCTTCTTCACCCGGCCCATCTCGGCCGTGCTGTGCACGGTCATCGTGCTGGCGGTGCTGTTGCGGCTGGCCCCGCTGCGCCGGTTGTTCTCTCGCAAAGCCGCGCTGGAGGCGCCTTGAAATTCGCCCTGTGCAATGAAGTGCTGCGGACTATGCCCTTCGAGCAGCAGTGCAAGACCGCGGCGGCCCTCGGGCTATGACGGGCTGGAGGTGGCGCCCTTCACTCTGGCCGAGGACCCGATGCGGATGAGCGATGCACAGGCCATCCAGTTTCGCAAGACGGCGAACGATCACGGCTTGCAGATCTGCGGCCTGCACTGGCTGCTGGTGGCGCCGGCGGGCCTGTCCATCGTGAGCTCCGATCCGGCCGTGCGCGTCCGCACGGTGGCCGTGATGCGGCGGCTGATCGAGCTGTGCGCCCTGATGGGAGGCAACTACCTGGTGCACGGCTCGCCCAAGCAGCGCTCGGTGCCGCCGGGCTCAACGCCGCGAACAGGCCCTGGAGCGCGCGACCGAATGCTTTGCGCAGGCGGCGCTGACGGCGCGCGACCTAGGCATCACCTATTGCATAGAGCCGCTGTCGACGCGCGAAACGGATCTCATCAACACGGTGGCGGAGGCGGTGAGCATCGTGGATGCCATCGATTCGCCAGGCCTCAAGACCATGATCGACTGCAGCGCGGCCGGCCAGATGGAAGCCGAATCCATCGAGGTCCTGATGGCCCGCTGGATGCCGTCGGGCCATGTCGCCCATGTGCAGGTGAACGATCCCAATCGCCGTGGCCCGGGACAAGGCAGTATGCGCTTCGCGCCCATCATCGAAACCATCGCGCAGATGCAGGCGATGGGCCGCTATGAAGGCATCGTGGCCGTCGAGCCGTTCGACTATGTGCCGGACGGATTGGGCTGCGCGGCGCACTCCATCGGTTACCTCAAGGGCATCGTGGAAGGACTGGCGGCGCATGACTGAGCAGCTGCGCTTTTCGGTTCGCGAGATCGAGCTGTACGAGCGGCCCGTGGTGCTGCGCCTGCCGTTCCGCTTCGGCGTCGTGACGCTCACGCAATGCCCGCAGGCGTTCGCGCGGGCCCGCATAGAACTCGAGGGCGGCAAGAGCCAATGGGGGGCCGCGGCCGAGATGATGGCGCCCAAGTGGTTCGACAAGAACCTGCAGCTGTCCAACGAGGACAACTTCGAGCAGCTGCGTGACGTGCTGCTGATGGCGCGCCAGGCCTATCTGAGCGATGCCAGTTCCGCGACGGCCTTCGGCCATTTCGCCCGGCATCACGACAGCCATCTCCAGGCGGCATCCGCGAAGGGCTACAACCCGCTGCTGGCGAGTTATGGCCCTGCGCTGATCGACCGCGCGATCCTGGACGCGCTCTGCCGCCAGCGCGGCGTTTCCTTCTACACGGCGATGCAAGGCAACTTGCCCGGCATAGGCGGGCAGCAGCGCGAGTTCGCCGGTTTCGACTTCGAGCGCTTCCTGCCCGCTCTGCAGCCTTCCGGCACCATCGAAGCGCGCCACACCGTGGGCATGCTGGACGCGATCACGGCGGCCGACCTCCACGAGCGCGTCGGCGATGGCCTGCCGGAAACGCTGGAAGAGGTGATCCAGGCCTACGGCCATCGCTACTTCAAGCTCAAGGTGGGCGGCCAGACCGCCGCCGACCTGGCGCGGCTGGAGGCCATCGCCGCTGTGCTCGATCGTTCGACCCAGCCCTACTTCGTTTCGCTGGACGGCAACGAGCAGTATTCCGATGCGCACGGGCTGGCCGAACTGGTGGAGGGCATCCGCGCCCGCCCCGCCCTCGCGCGGCTGTGGAACTCCACCCTCTTCATCGAGCAGCCGATCGCCCGCAAGCTGGCGCTGGACACCGACCTGCGCGCGGCCGATGTGGGCAAGCCGGTGATCATCGACGAGTCGGATGGCGAGCTCGACACCTTTGCGCTGGCTCGCGAGCGCGGCTACCTGGGCGTTTCATCCAAGACCTGCAAGGGCCTGTACAAGTCGATCCTCAACGCCGCGCGCTGCGCGCGGTGGAACGCGCAGGAAGGTGCGACACGCTATTTCATGTCGGCTGAAGACCTGACGACGCAGGCCGGCCTGTCGGTGCAGCAGGACCTGGCCCTGGTCAACCTGCTGGGCATCCGCCATGTGGAACGCAACGGCCATCACTACGTCAACGGCATGGCGGCTTTGCCCGCCGCCGAACAGCAAGCCTTCCTGGCAGGCGCACCCGGATGTGTATGAGCACAGCCATGGGGCGGTGCGGCTGAAGATCCGAGGCGGGCAGATCGCGATCGGGTCGCTGGCGTGCGTGGGCTATGCGAGCGGCGCGATGCCGGATTTCGACGCGATGAAGTCTCTGTCATCCCGGACTTGATCCGGGATCCACGGCGGGCATGGATTGCGGGTCAAGCCCGCAATGACAATCACCGCTCCAGCTTGAACACAGGCCTGCGCTCGCCGACCTGCGTGCCCCTCCAGTTCGCTATGGCCTCGGCGCGCCAGGGCCGCAGCTCTTCACGCTGGCGCGCGTCGAGCCAGCCCAACTGGTCCAACACCGCCACGGTGGCGGCATTCAGGGCCGTGGAATTGCCGTCGGAGATCTTCAGCGCGAAGGCCTGGCCGCGGCTGCGGCTGGCCACGACCTGCACACCGTCGGCTCCGGCCTTGGTGACCCAGTCGCCGCGGCCGGCGCGCATGAAGGCCAGGTCGCTGCGCGCGGTGCCGGACACCAACTCGGGATGGGACGTCATCGCGTCGGCGAGCTGCACGAAGCTCTCGCCGAACTCCGGGTCGGACAAGCCGCTCGCCAGCCGCGCATAGCCGCGCGCCAGGCTGGCCAGCGGCATCGCGTAGTTGGGCGCCGAGCAACCGTCGATGCCCATCTTGAGGTCCTCGGATGCAAGGCCCACGGCCCGCGCCACTTCGCGCCGGATCGCCTGCTGCAGCGGATGGTCCGGCGCGAGGTAGTTGCCCACCGGCCAGCCCTGCTGCACGCAATGAGCCAGGAAGCCGGCGTGCTTGCCGCTGCAGTTGTGGTGGCGCTCGTCATATTGCCCGGGCCCCGGCGCCGGCGCGACGCCAAGGTCGGCAAAGATCGGCACATGGCAGCCGCACTGCAAGGTCTTGTAGGTGAGCCCCGCCTTGTCCAGCATGCCCTGGACCTGGGCCACGTGCATGGGCTCGCCGCTGTGGCTGGCGCACATCATCGCCAGGTTTTCCTGCGAGAAGCCCATGGCCTTGGGGCCGCCCGCCTGCATGAATGGCAGCGCCTGCAAGGCCTTGAGCGTGGAGCGCGTGAAGGTGATCCGGTGCGGGTCGCCGGCGCGCGCCAGCACCTTGCCCTGGGCGTCGGCGACAGCCACGGCGCCAAAATGCACGGACTCCGGCGTGCCGCCGCGCAGCAGTTCGATCAGCGGGACGAGAGCAGTCACGCGGCGATTATGGCGCGCGCAGACCGATCACGCGCATCACCGAACTTTCGTCAGGCGCTCAGCCATGCGCGTTTGCCAGCCCGGACCGGTCGCCTTCCAGCGTTCAATGACGTCGACTGGCAATCTGAGTGAGAGTAGCTTGCGCGGGTTTGAAGAAACCGGCCGGCCCCCCTTATTGACCTTGGCGCGCGCGAGCATCTCCTCAGTGAGTTCCGGCAACTCCTCGTACTCGCCCTTCTTCACAACATGCGCATCGACGCGCGCAAGATCAGACTTCAAGGAGCGGCGCGATGCGGGCTTTTTCGCGTTCATTTGCTTTCCTCATACTGAAGACATGACGATCCGCGCCACGCGGTGTGTATCCAACGACGACCATCCGCCCGGCAAGCATGCCGTAGCAAATGATTCGCACCTCCCCGTACTCCCTTCGAATGTCCTCTACCTCAAGGGTAACGCCCTCAAAGACCAATTCGGCATCCGCGAAGTCCAAGCCTCGTTCCGCCAACGCCTTCTCGCGCTTGGCGGGATCGAAGGTGATACGCATGGTTATTGTAGCTACAACAACCCGAGAGGGCAAGCTCGGTTGTCTTTGAGCTTGAGTTCACCCGCCGGGCGTCTCCTTCACGGCGGCATTCGCATAGACCACCTTGCCGTCGGCGATGGAGAGGTGCCCAGGCCGCTTGAGTGCGCCAATGACGGCAGTAATGTCCTCCTCTGTGAGTTGCCGTTGGAAATGGGCGGCTATCGCGCTACGCAACGTTTTCTCGGTTCGCGGCTTCGTCGCATTTGGCAGGAGGAGTCTTGAATGGAACAGGATCGCCCGCTCCTCGGGGGACTTCACTTGAGCCGCCTTCACCGCAGGGATCTCTTCGAGAGATTGCCAGCGGCCACAAAAAATCTTCTTGTCTTTCAGGTGCTGAATGAGCGGATCAAATCCTGTGTCCTTGGAGATGATGTGGAAGAAGGCATCCGGCTCATAGAGAGGAAATGCGGCCAATGTAGTAGGCGATGTGAAAGTCCAACGCGTTCGGCCCCACACCGGCAATCTTGATGTACTCCGCGCGCTCTCCCATCTGCTGCATCGCGGTGACTAGATCAAACGGCAGCTTGCTTTGAGTGGCGCCGACGAACACCTTGACCCTAAAGTGGTCAGCAGCAACGACTGCGAGCGATGCGGGCTGCACGCTTTCGAAATCGATGAAGACAATGTTTGGCCGCAAGTGAATCTCCCCTCGCGCTAACGTGGCGTCAGCTGCGAGTCCGCAAGTCTGCCATCAACGTCACTGCGGGCAGAAGTTCACGCATCAGCGCAGGAAGGCACGCATGGTCGCATGAGCTGCTCATCGGCAGCAACCCGTCAGCGCTGAGTTGCAAGCTCGAGGTGTAGAGCACCTCGAAGCCGTCTCCTTTGTGACCTCAGCCCGCAGGACCTTAGCCAATTGTTCCTACGGGGCGGTATATATTGGCTCCGACCAAATCCTGAAGGGATGCAGCCTGATGTTCCGGAAGATTCTGATCGCCAATCGCGGCGAGATCGCCCTGCGCCTGGTGCGCGCGGTGCGGGACCTGGGCGCGGTGAGCGTCGCGGTGTATGCGCAGGACGATGCCCAAGCGCCCCATGTGCGTCACGCCGACGAAGCGTTGGCGCTGGACGCCACCGGCCCGCGAGCCTACCTCGATGCCGCCCGCATCATCGCCCTGGCCAAGGCCAACAGCTGCGATGCCATCCACCCGGGCTACGGTTTCCTGAGCGAGCGAGCCGACTTTGCCCAGGCCTGCGTGCAGGCCGGCATCGCGTTCATCGGCCCGACGGCCGAACAGCTCGCCCTGTTCGGCGACAAGGCGCGTGCGCGGGCACTGGCCGAGGAATGTGGCGTGCCCTTGATGCCGGGCAGCCCGGGTCCGGTTACCCTGCGCGAAGCTCGAGACTTCTTCGCAGCCCAGGGCGGCATGGGCGTGATGATCAAGGCGATCGGCGGCGGCGGCGGTCGCGGCATGCGCGCGGTGCTCGAGGCCAGTGACCTGCCCGAGGCCTACGCCCGCTGCGTCTCCGAGGCCCATGCGTTTGGCGTCGATGGCGTCTACGTCGAACGGCTGATGCCGCACGCGCGCCATGTCGAGATCCAGGTCCTGGGTGACGGCGTCCACGCCATGAGCCTGGGCGATCGCGAATGCTCGCTGCAAAGGCGCTTTCAGAAACTGGTGGAGATCGCGCCCAGCCCGACTCTCACCGATTCGCTGCGCGGCCAGCTCACCCAGGCCGCCCTGAAGATGGCGCGCGCCGTGAACTTGCGCAGCCTGGGAACGTTCGAATTCCTGGTGGACGAGAGTTCAACCGATCTTCCATTCGTTTTCATCGAGGCCAATCCGCGCCTGCAGGTCGAGCACACGGTGACCGAAGAAGTCACCGGCCTGGACCTGGTGCAATTGCAGATCGCAGTGGCTGCCGGGCAGACCTTGAGCTTGCTGGGGCTGGACCCAGAGCACCCTGCGCCTGCCCAGGGGTTTGCCATCCAGTGGCGCATCAACGCCGAAACCCTGGACGCCCAGGGCAACGCCCGCCCTTCCAGCGGCACGCTGGCGCGCTTCGACCTTCCCAGCGGCCCGGGTATCCGCGTCGACACGCATGGGGTCGCGGGCGCCTCGCCCTCGCCGCACTACGACACATTGCTGGCCAAGCTGATCGTCCACTCGCGCAGCCCCTCGTTCGCCGATGCCGTGCGCAGGTCGCGGCGGGCCCTGTCCGAATGCCGTATCGACGGGCTGGCCACCAACCTGGGTTTGTTGCAGGCCCTGGCCGCAAGGCCCGAGTTCGACAGCCAGCAGATCCACACCCGCTTCCTGGAAGCGGAACTGCCGGCGCTGCTGCAGGAATCGGGCCGGGCGGACCAGCCCTACCCCGCACAGGAAGAGGGCCTGACCACCGGCCTGTCGATCGTGCGCGCGCCGATGGCGGCGCGTCTGGTGCAACTGGACGCGGTGGCGGGCCAACGGGTGGCTGCCGGAGCGCAGATCGCCGTGCTCGAAGCGATGAAGATGGAACACGTGCTGCACGCCCCCAGCAGCGGGCGCGTCGTGGAGGTTCGTGCGACGCCGGGCGAGTATCTTGGCGAGGAGCAGATCCTGCTGGTGATGGAACCGGCCGATGCCGACGCTGGAGTGGCGCAGGAGCAGGCCCAGGCCGATCTCGACGCCATACGCCCCGACCTGCAGCGCGTGATCGATCGCCACGCCTTCACGCTCGACGCCAACCGGCCGCAAGCCGTCGCGCGGCGCCATGCCGCGGGCGGCCGCACCGCCCGCGAGAACGTCGCGCACCTGTGCGAGGGCGGTACCTTCACCGAGTACGGTGCACTCGCCGTGGCCGCCCAGACGCGGCGCCGCAGCATGGACGACCTGATCGCCAACACGCCGGCGGACGGCCTGGTCACCGGCATAGGCACGGTCAACGCCAAGGAGTTCGGGCCGGAGAAATCGCGCTGCGTCGTGCTGGCCTATGACTACACGGTCCTGGCCGGAACCCAGGGCATGCGCAACCACCACAAGAAGGACCGGATGCTGGGGCTGGCGCACCAGCTCAAGTTGCCGGTCGTGCTCTTTGCCGAGGGCGGTGGCGGGCGGCCCGGCGACGTCGACATGCCCATCGTGGCGGGACTGAACAACCACACCTTCAGCCAGTTCGCGGCGCTTTCCGGCAAGGTGCCGGTGGTCGGTATCGTGCATGGCCGCTGTTTCGCCGGCAACGCCGCCCTGCTGGGCTGCGCCGACGTGATCATCGCCACCGAATCGAGCAACATCGGCATGAGCGGCCCCGCCATGATCGAGGGCGGCGGCCTGGGCACGTTCAAGCCCGAGCAGATCGGCCCCAGCGACGTCCAGTCGCGCAACGGCGTGATCGACATCGTGGTGAAGGACGAAGCAGAGGCCGTCGATGCCGCGCGGCGCTACCTCTCCTACTTCCAGGGACCGCTGGCGCACTGGGATTGCGCCGACCAGCGCGCGCTGCGCCATGCCGTGCCCGAGAACCGCCTGCGCGTGTACGACATGCGGGCGGCCATGAAGGGCCTGGTCGATACCGGATCGCTGCTGGAACTGCGCGCCGGATTCGGCGCCGGCATGATCACGGCCCTGGCCCGCATCGAGGGCCGGGCCATCGGCCTGATCGCCAACAATCCCAAACACCTGGGCGGCGCCATCGACGTGGAGGCCGCGGACAAGGCGGCCCGCTTCATGCAGCTGTGCAATGCCCATGGCCTGCCCATCGTCTCGCTCACCGACACGCCGGGCTTCATGGTCGGGCCCGAGATAGAAGCCCAGGCCCAGGTGCGGCATGTCTGCCGCATGTTCGTGATGGCGGCCCATCTCTCGGTGCCGTTCTTCGCCGTGGTGCTGCGCAAGGGGTACGGGCTGGGCGCGCAGGCCATGACGGCGGGCGGATTCGATGCGCCGGTGTTCACGGTGTCATGGCCCACCGGCGAGTTCGGCGCCATGGGGCTGGAGGGCGCGGTGAAGCTGGGCTTTCGCAAGGAGCTGGAGGCAGCCCCGCCGGGCGCCGATCGCGAGGCGTTGTACCAGAAGCTGGTGGCGCAGCAGTACGAGAACGGCCAGGCGATGAACATGGCGGCCACGCTGGAGATCGATGCCGTGATCGACCCGGCGCAAACCCGCGACTGGCTGGTGAACGGGCTGGCTTCGGCCACGCACAAGGAGCCGAGCTGGGACGCGCTATGTCGATACCTGGTAGCCATGACTTGTCATGCCCCGAATCGATCCGGCATCCACCTGCGCGCGCCAGCATGGATCCCGGGTCAAGCCCGGGATGACAGCCGCCGGGCACTACGACAGAATAGGGCGACCTCCTCACGCTGACTCGCAATCTTGGATATCAATCGCCGAATCATCCTCACGACTATGAGCTGGCTGCCATTGGCCGGTCTGGTCGGCTGCGCGACGGCTGTCCGCGACACGGGGTCTGATGGTCGATCCACCCCGGGCTTCGCCCATGACCGACGAACAAGCTTTGGAGGCGGCCCTGCAAGCCATGGCCCTCGTGGGTACGTCCTACCGCTATGGCGGCAACACGCCGGAGAGCGGGTTCGATTGCAGCGGACTGATCGGCTATGTCTATCAGCGTGCTGCCAGGATCACACCCCCCAGGTCCGTGCGGTTGATCAGCGCATGGGGCCAGGCGGTCCCGGCCACCCATGCCCGCTCTGGCGATCTGGTGATCTTCGGAAGTCCGTGGAAATGCCTCCCACGCAGGCGTCTACGTCGGCCAGTCGCGCTTTGTCCATGCACCCAGCACCGGCGGCACGGTTCGCCTGAACTCAATTCGCGAGGCCTACTGGGCGGCACGGTTGATGATGTACCGTCGGCCGGTCGATCGAGTGTCCACTGACAATTGACTTGTCATGCAGGACTCGATCCGGCATCCACTGCGCGACCCGGATGACAGCCTTTACACCTTCAGCGCCAACCGGTCTTGAAGATCCAGGCCACGATGCCCAGGCAGATCGCCATGAACAGCACCGTCATCGCCAGGCTGATACCAACGCCCACGTCGGCTGTGCCATAGAAGCTCCAGCGAAAGCCGCTGATCAGGTACACCACCGGGTTGAACAAGGTCACCTTCTGCCACAGCGGCGGCAGCATGTCGATGGAGTAGAAGCTGCCGCCCAGGAACGCAAGCGGCGTGATGATCAGCGTAGGCACGAACTGCAATTTCTCGAACCCGTCGGCCCAGATGCCGATGATGAAGCCCAGCAGGCTGAAAGTCAGCGCCGTGAGCACCAGGAACGTGAGCATCCAGATGGGGTGCTGGATGCGCAGCGGCACGAACAGAGCGGCGGTGGCCAGGATGATCAGGCCGAGGAGGACGGACTTGGTCGCCGCCGCGCCCACATAGCTCACCACGATCTCGAGGGTGGAGACCGGCGCCGACAGCAACTCGTAGATAGTGCCGGTGAACTTGGGAAAGTAAATCCCGAACGAGGCATTCGATACGCTTTGCGTCAGGATGGCGAGCATCACCAGGCCAGGCACGATGAAAGCGCCGTAGCTCACGCCGCCCGCCTCGGGGATGCGCGAGCCGATCGCCGAGCCGAACACCACGAAGTACAGCGAAGTCGAGACGACCGGCGAAACGATGCTTTGCAGGATGGTGCGCCAGGTGCGCGCCATCTCGAACCGGTAGATCGCGCGGATGGCATGCAGGTTCATTGTTCTTCCCTCACCAGGCTGACGAAAATATCTTCCAGCGAACTCTGCCGGGTCTGCAGGTCCTTGAAGGCGATGCCCGCGCGATCCAGGTCCTGCAGCAGGCCGGCGATACCCGAGTGCTCGTTCCGGGCGTCGTAGGTATAGGTCAGCTCGCTGCCCGCACCGGACAATTCCAGCGGCAGCGCCGACAGTTCGGCGGGGATGCCCTGCAAGGGATGCTGCAACTGCAGTGTCAGCTGCTTCTTCCCGAGCTTGCGCATCAGCTCCACCTTGTTCTCCACCAGGATGATCTCGCCCTTGCTGATCACGCCGATGCGGTCGGCCATCTCCTCGGCTTCATCGATGTAGTGCGTGGTCAGGATGATGGTGACGCCGGTATCGCGCAGGACGCGAACCAGCTCCCACATGCCTTGCCGCAGCTGCACGTCGACGCCGGCCGTGGGCTCGTCCAGAAACAGGATCTGCGGCTCGTGCGACAAGGCCTTGGCGATCATCAGGCGGCGCTTCATGCCGCCCGACAAGGTCATGATCTTGCTGTCCCTCTTGTCCCACAGCGACAGGTCCTTGAGCACTTTCTCGATGTGCGCCGGATTCGATGGCTTGCCGAAAAGCCGCGGCTGAACGAAACCGTATTCCACACCGTTTCGAAGGCGTCGGTCGTCAGCTCCTGGGGCACCAGGCCGATCAGGGAACGCGCGGCGCGGTACTGGGAAGCGATGTCGTAGCCGCCGACATGGATGCGGCCCTCGGACGGATTGACGATGCCGCAGGTGATGCTGATCAGCGTGGTCTTGCCGGCGCCGTTGGGCCCCAGCAGGGCGAAGATCTCGCCGCGCCGGATTTCCAGGTCCACGTTGCTGAGGGCCTTGAATCCGGAGGCATAAGTCTTGGACAGGCCCGAGATGGAGATGATCGCTTGCATGCGCGACGATACCCGATCGCGCCGGCGTGGATCCCGAGTCAAGCTCGGGATGACAATTACGCTGCCTGGATCATGCCCGAGCAGTACCTGATGAAAGCGTGCATATCGGACTTGGGAATCGCGGCGTCGGCACCCAGGCCCAGGCAATGCCGGTGGATGCCCGGCGTCACATAGTCGCTGAAGACCACGACCTTGCTCGCGCTCGGCCGGCGCTTGCATTTGCCGACGACGCTCATGCCGCTGCCCTGCTCCAGGACGAGATCGACGATCGCCAGGTCCCAGCGGCCGGGATTGTTCGCGAGCCAGAGGTTGGCTTCGGCCTCGGTAGTGGCCGTGCCGATCAGCAGGAAGTCGCCAATGCTGGCCAACAGGTCCGAAATCACATCCTGCAAATGCTTCATGTCTTCCACAAGGAATACTTCGACCGGCACGATGTCGCTCCCGAAAAGCTGGACCGCGATTATTACCTAAGTCTACCGGATTACTTCCTTTTGTTGAGTTGGCGCGGCGCGGCGCCTGCTGAGGCGCCG
>CAVRNE010000031.1:0-44080 GCA_963722025.1 uncultured beta proteobacterium | reverse complement strand
CGTGCTCCTGCGCCAGTTCGTCCAGGATCGGGCAGTCCGGCCTTTCGTCGCCGCGGCAACAATGGATCAGGTGCTGCAGCGTCTTGCGCATCGCAGCCATCTCCGCCATCTTGGCGTCCAGCGCCGCCACATGGTCCGAAGCGATCCGCTTGACGCTGGCGCTGGGCCGGCGGCGGTTCTGCCATAGCTTGAGCAGCTCACCGATCTCGGCCATGCTGAACCCCAGGTCACGGGCTCGCCGGATGAAACGCAGCGTGTGGATTTCCTTGTCGGTGTACTGCCGGTAGCCGGATTTGGTGCGCGATACCTCAGGCAGCAGCCCCAGCGATTCGTAGTGCCGCACCATCTTGGCCGATACCTGCGACAGGCGGCGGCCTCTCCCACGTTGTAGAGCCTCTTCATTCGCTTGCCTTCCAGTTGCGCAGCAGCAGGGCGTTGGTGACCACGCTCACGCTGAGAACGCCATCGCGGCGCCGGCGACCATGGGGCTGAGCAGCCCAAACGCCGCCAACGGAATGCCGACCACGTTGTAGACAAAAGCCCAGAACAGGTTCTGGCGGATCTTGGCGTAGCTGCGGCGCGAGATGTCGATCGCATCGGCAACCAGCGCCGGATCGCCGCGCATCAGCGTGATGCCGGCCGCATGCATCGCGACGTCGGTGCCAGTGGACATTGCGATGCCGACGTCGGCTGCGGCCAGCGCCGGCGCATCGTTGATGCCATCGCCGACCATCGCCACTGCGTGCCCGTCGGCCTTGAGCTGCGCGACGATCCTGGCCTTGTCCTCGGGCAGGACCTCGGCACGGACTTCGTCGATGCCGATCTGGGCCGCGATGGCGGCGGCGCTGCCATGGTTGTCGCCGGTCACCATTACCGAGCGCACGCCTTGCTCGTGCAACCTCGCCACCGCTGCGGCAGCCGTGCGCTTGACCGTGTCACCGAAGGCCAGCAGGCCCAGCAGCACCGGCGAGTCGGTCACGTCGGCCACCCACGACACGGTGAGCCCCTCGCTTTGCAGTTGCGCGGCACGCGCGGCCAGCGCGCCGGGATCGACCTTCAATTCTTCCATCAGGCGGTGCTGCCGAGCCGCAAGTCGCGGCCATCCACCCGCGCCGCGACACCACGCCCGACGATGGCGCGAACCTTGGCGGCGCCGGTGTGTTGCACGTTTTCCCGCGCGGCCGCGTCGCACACGGCACGCGCCAGCGGATGCTCGCTGCCGGCCTGGATGGAAGCGCTGATCGCCAGCAACGAGGACCGGTCGCCGCGCGCCGCTTCAACGGCTACCAGTTGCGGCTTGCCCTCGGTCAGGGTGCCGGTCTTGTCGAAGGCGACCACCTTCACCTTGTGGGCGATCTCCAGCGCCTCCGCATCCTTGATCAGGATGCCGTGGCGAGCCGCGACACCGGTGCCGGCCATGATGGCCGTGGGCGTCGCCAGGCCCAGCGCGCAGGGACAGGCAATGACCAGCACGGCCACGGCATTGAGGATCGCCGCCTCCCAATCGCCCGAGGCCAGGCCCCAGCCCAGCAGCGTGACCAGCGCGATCCCGATCACGACGGGCACGAAGACCTCGCTCACCCGGTCGACCAGCCGTTGTACCGGCGCCTTCTTGGCCTGGGCCGTCTCCACCAGCCGGATGATTCGCGCCAGCGTGGACTCGGCGCCCACCGCCGTGGTCTTCACCAGCAGCAGGCCCTCGGCGTTCACCGAGCCGCCGGTGATCGTGTCGCCTTCGTGCTTCGCCACCGGCAGGCTTTCGCCGGTGATCAGGGACTGGTCGATGTGGCTAGCCCCTTCCACCACGATCCCGTCCACCGGCACACGCTCGCCGGGACGCACCACCACCAGGTCGTCGCGGGCAACCTTGCCGATTGGCATTTCGATGTCCTGGTCGCCGCGGCGAATACGGGCGGTTTCAGGACGCAGCGCGTTCAGCGCCCGAATGGCTTCCGTGGTCTGGCGCTTGGCGCGCGTTTCCAGCCATTTGCCCAGCAATACGAGGGTGATGACCACCGCCGAGGCTTCGAAGTACAGGTGTGCCATGGCCGCCATGGACCAGCAGCAGGTACAGGCTCAAGCCATACCCGGCCGAGGTGCCCAGCGCCACCAGCAGGTCCATGTTGCCGGCGCGGGCCTTCACCGCCTTCCAGCCGGAGCGATAGAACCGCGCGCCCAGCCAGAACTGGACCGGCGTGGCCAGGGCAAGCTGCAACCAACCCGGCAAGGCCCAGTTGAGGCCAAACGGCATGGCGAGCATAGGAAGGATGAGCGGCAACGACAGAGCCGCCGACAGCGCGAACGGCCACCACTCATTGGGCTTGGCCGGACTGGGGGCACCGGCGGCGCGGCGTCGCCCACGGGTTGTTGGCCGACAGAGTAGCCCGCCTTTTCGACGGCGCCGCGCAAGGCGTCCAGCCCTACCGCCGGGTCGGCCTTCACTGTCGCCACTTCCGTGGCCAGGTTGACCGTGGCTTCGTGGACGCCGGGAAGCGAAGCCAGGGCTTTCTCGACACGGCTGACGCAGGAGGCGCAGGTCATGCCCTCGACGGGCAGTGTCCAGTCGGTTTCCGGGAGAGCGGAAGATTTGAAAGTCGTTGCTGTGTTCACGGTGCCTAGTCTCAACCTTCCCACCATGTTAGGGTCAAGGGCAGGAATGCAATCCCCTCCCGGCGGTGGGGAATCCGGCTCGATCATCATCGGCCCATCAAGGAGCGTCCCATGATTGAATTCAATGTCCAGGCCATGAGTTGCAGCCATTGTGTCGACGCCGTGACACGGGCCATCAAACTGGTAGACCCGCAAGCGAAGATCGAGGTTGACCTGGCCGGCAAGAAGGTAAAGGTCGAGTCGGGCCAGGACCGCGCCTTCATCGCCGGCGCTTTGACCGAGGCGGGCTACCCGACCGCGTGACAGCCGCAGCTGAGGCAACTCGCGGTTACATACGCATGTCGAAAGCGACCGGCATTCTTCGTCGTCCCTGTGTGAGCGGCACTTTTGCCGCCGCACTTTTCAAGGAGACCAAGGATGAACTATGTGGATGGATTCGTCGCCGCTGTTCCAACGGCCAATCGCGACAAATATGTGCGCCACGCGCAAGCCGCTGCCGCCGTGTTCAAGGAGCACGGCGCGCTGGCAGTCGTCGAATGCTGGGGCGACGACGTGCCGGAGGGCAAGCTGACTTCGTTTCCGATGGCCGTCCAGCGCAAGGCGGATGAGACCGTGATTTCTCCTGGATCACCTGGCCTTCCCGCGCGGCCCGCGATGAAGGAATGAAAAAAGTCATGGCCGATCCGCGGCTGCAACCGGAGGCCAACCCGATGCCGTACGACGGCAAGCGGCTCATCTACGGTGGGTTCGAGGTCATCGTCAGCGCGTAGAGGAACTCAGATGACAAACGCCGCGGACGAAGCACAGATACGCGCTCTGGTCGAAGCATGGGCAGCTGCCGTCAGGCAGCAGGACATGGATGGTGTGCTGGCGAACCATGCCGACGACATCGTCATGTTCGATGTCCCCCTGCCCCTGCAATCCATTGGAATGAAGGAGTACAAGAAAACCTGGGAGCTGTTCTTCGACCACAGTCCCGGCGGTCCGGGTTCGTTCGACGTCACCGAACTGCGAATCACCGCCGGGGAAACCGTGGCGTATGGCCATGCCATCGTGAAGATCTTCGACTCGCAAGTACGCGTCACCATCGGATTGCGCAAGGAAAAGCATCAATGGCTGATCGCGCACGAGCATCATTCCTATCCGGTCGAGCTCAGCTAGAGGGCTGTCATCCCGGGCTTGACCCGGGATCCATGCCCGAGCAACCAACCACTCCACGATGGATTGCGGACATGCTTACGGACGCGCCCCGCCCTGGCGCTGCTGATCCATGCGCTTGAACTTGAGGTACTCGGCCTCGCTGATGTCATGCAACTGGCGTGGATACTTTTGCGTCGCCGCGTACCACAGCGCCAGCCGCTTCTCGACATCGTCCGGCGCCGCCGAGTAGGCGTCCACGGCCAGGAAGTAGCGCATGGCGTTGCGCTCAATCAGGCCCAGCATGCCACCGACCAGTTCCGCCTCGCCCGACGGCTGTTTGCCGACGACCGTGAAACCGACCTTGCCGCGACCCAAGGTGGCCAGGTAGCTCTGGATCGCCGCGCGGGTGGCGGCACTCTGGTCGTAGGCATAGCTGAAGTGAATGAAGGACTTGCCGTTCGCAAGCGGGATGCCCTCCAGCGAAATCAGATAGTTGCGCGTGCCGAACGGTCCCTTGCCGGAGCTCAGCTTCGCGTCGAAGAAGTCGGGCGTGGCGCTGGCGATGCGAAATTGAAAAGTCAGCTCGAACCCTTGCTCGACGGGATTGTCATAGCGCCGCACCACACTCAGGGTCAGCGTCTGCTTGCCCTCGTCGACGCGGCAGGCGCGATTGTTGAGGTGGAGCATCAGCATGTCGCACCAGCGCGCTGGCTTTTCCAGGGCGGCACTGACCTTCGCCAGCGGCTGGTCCAGTACGCCATACACCTCGCCTTTCAGGCTCTTCCCTGTTTCGGCGGAGTTCAGAACCATAGTCCGCCCCAACGGGCTGTTCGCCAGGCTTGGAGCGAGCTTTTCGTAGGATGCACGCAATGCCGCTGCGCCTGATTGCGCGGCGGCCGAGGGCGCCCACGCGATGCAGGTGGCTGCAAGGGCCGTCATCAGGGCGGAAACAAGACTTCGCACGGAGCATGGCGAAAACCTCCTGGGCCAGGGCCGGCACCGGCCCGGTGCTACCAATCACAACCATACACCAGGACGCCTTCGAGCGCTCTCAGTAGAGCAGACCTTCGACTAGGGCTTCAGCGCCCCGATCAGCGCCAGATGGAGCGGATAGACGAGATAGAACGCGAGCTGCAGGCGGGGCACCGAGACTGCAAGCCGGCTCACTCCCCACGCAATCGGCAGGACCGCGAGCGTTCCCAACAGACCAGCCCAGCCGCCGAACGAGGTGTTCAACCACACGGTCAACAGGAACATCACCAACGCGAGAAGCGCTGCTTCAGGTTGCCGCTGCGTACACCAGAGGTAGATGGCGGGTATGACGAAGACGCCGGGCAAGCCGAATTCGACCCACTGCGACGCGACCGTGACGGCCAGGCAGACAGCAGCGCGCCAAACCATAGCCGCCGGGCTGGCAATGGCCCAGCACAAGGCCGCGCCCAAACCCAATGTGCCCAGCACGTTGACCAGCGACGGTTCACCCCGCGCCCAGATCGAGGGCAGCACCGACACTGCACACCATAAAGCGAGCCTCCTGGTAGTTCGCGCCGCGCGCGCCACGCGGTCGCCTTCGCGCGCCAGGTTCAACGCCAGCACCAGGGCAAACAGCGGAAAAGCGATGCGGCCGAGCGCAAACACCCAGGTGTCCTGGCCCCAGCCGAGCAGGTGCCGCCCGAAATGGTCGAGGAACATGGACGCCAGCGCGATCCACTTGAGCGCTTCGAGCTGGCCGTCGCTGAAGCTCAATGGGCTGGAAGCTTGCAGTTGCGTCATCGATGACAAGTGGCATCGCGGCGCCCAGGCAAACGCTCAACGCGGTAACCGCTCTGCCGCAATGTTCGAATAGGGGCCGAGGTTTCCGGCCGCGTCGCTGGCGCGGACACGGAAGCGATAGCGTGTGTTGGCGCTCAGCCCTGTGCTCGAGAACGCGGTTGTCGCCGAGGTGCCGACTTCGACGAAGTTGCTGCAGTTGTTGCCCTGGCAGCGCTCGACGCGGTAGCCGGTGACGCCCACGTTGTCGGTCGAGGCCGTCCAGCTCAGGTTGATCTGACTGTTCCCCGCGGCGCTGGCGCTCAGGCCGGTCGGAGCGGTCGGCGCCGTGGTGTCGGGTGCGAATGGCGTGGTGCCGGACGCAGCGTTCGAATAGCCACTGAAGTTGCCGGCCGCATCGGCGGCGCGCACGCGATACGTGTAGCTGGTGCCGGGGGCCAGACCCGTGTTGCTGAAGGCGGCGACCACCGGTGCGCCGACCTGTGCGAAGTTCGTGCAGCCCACGCCCTGGCAACGCTCGACT
Organism: uncultured beta proteobacterium; assembly: GCA_963722025.1. Taxonomy (GTDB): domain Bacteria; phylum Pseudomonadota; class Gammaproteobacteria; order Burkholderiales; family Burkholderiaceae_C; genus Ramlibacter. The sequence goes on along the minus strand of CAVRNE010000031.1, from coordinate 38,037 downwards.
TGATAGCCCGTGACCGCCACGTTGTCGGTCGAGGCCGTCCAGCTCAGGTTGATCTGGGTTGCGTTCAGCACGGTGGCGCGTCAGGCTGGCGGGCGCGGTCGGTGGCGTCGGTGTCGGGTGCCGATAGCGTGGTGCCGGACGCAGCGTTCGAATAGCCACTGAAGTTGCCGGCCGCATCGGTTGCGCGCACGCGATACGTGTAGCTGGTGCCGGGGGCCAGACCCGTGTTGCTGAAGGCGGCGATCCGCCGGTGCGCCGACCTGTGCGAAGTTCGTGCAGCCCACGCCCTGGCAACGCTCGACTCGATAGCCCGTGACGCCCACGTTGTCGGTCGAGGCCGTCCAGCTCAGGTTGATCTGACTGGCGCTCCGCGCGTGGCGCTCAGGCCGGTCGGAGCGGTCGGTGCCGTGGTGTCGGGTGCCGATTGGCGTGGTGCCGGACGCAATGTTCGAATAGCCACTGAAGTTGCCGGCCGCATCGGCGGCGCGCACGCGATACGTGTAGCTGGTGCCGGGGGCCAGACCCGTGTCGCTGAAGGCGGCGACCACCGGTGCGCCGACCTGTGCGAAGTTCGTGCAGCCCACGCCCTGGCAACGCTCGACTCGATAGCCCGTGACCGCCACGTTGTCGGTCGAGGCCGTCCAGCTCAGGTTGATCTGGGTTGCGTTCAGCACGGTGGCCGTGAGGTTGGTGGGCACGGACGGTGGCGTCGGGTCGGGCGCCGCGGGCGCGATCGGCGCGGCCATGTCGGCCTGGATCTCGGCTTGGGTGAGGGCGCGGTTGTAGATGCGGATCTCGTCGATCAGGCCTTGGAAGTATTCGCCGTAGGGGCTGTTGCCGCCGATCCACAGCGGGTTCGAGCTGGCCTGGATGCTGCCGGTGCGAGCCTGGCTGGCCGCCAGCACGCCGTTGACGTAGAGCCGCAGGGTCGTGCCGTTGTAGGTGAGCGCCACATGCGTCCAGGCGTTGATCGGGCTCGCCGTCGGACCGCTGACGAACACCGTGGCGCCGCCCAGGGTGCCGCCGCCGGCGGGCCGCAAGGGGCCGCTGTCGTTGCTGGCGTTGAGGAAGTACGCATCGACCTCGCGCTGCACGATGGTGCGCCAGCCGCTTTGCGCGGCGGTGGGCTGGATCCATGCCTCCAGTGTCATGGCCGCACCCAGGTTCAGCGACGCGGAGCTGGCCACGCGCACGAGGCTGTTCACGCCGTTGAAGCTCAGCGCGCCGCCCCAGCGTCCGGCGGTGCTCCAGGCAACGCCGCCGCTGATCGTGCCGGTGTTGCCGTTGCCCGAGGCGTCGGTGACGGTCGTGCCCGCGCCCTCGTTCAGCGCGTAGGCGGCCACCAGCCCCGTCGGCGGGGGCGTGCTGGTGGTGACGGCGGTGGCCACGTTGGAGTAGCCGCCGAGGTTGCCCGAGGCATCGGCGGCGCGCACCCGGTAGCTGTAGCTCGTGCCGGAAGCCAGGCCGCTGTCGGCGAAGCTGGTGGTCACGGGCGTTGCCACCTCGGCGAAGTTCGAGCAGCCGGCGCCCAGGCAACGCTCGACGCGGTAGCCGGTGACCGCCCACGTTGTCGGTCGAGGCCGTCCAGCTCAGGTTGATCTGACTGGCCCCCGCGGCGCTGGCGCTCAGGCCGGTCGGAGCGGTCGGCGCCGTGGTGTCGGGTGCGGTTGGCGTGGTGCCGGACGCAGCGTTCGAATAGCCACTGAAGTTGCCGGCCGCATCGGCGGCGCGCACGCGATACGTGTAGCTGGTGCCGGGGGCCAGACCCGTGTCGCTGAAGGCGGCGACCACCGGTGCGCCGACCTGTGCGAAGTTCGCGCAGCCCACGCCCTGGCAACGCTCGACTCGATAGCCCGTGACCGCCACGTTGTCGGTCGAGGCCGTCCAGCCCAGGTTGATCTGGGTTGCGTTCAGCACGGTGGCCGTGAGGTTGGTGGGCACGGACGGTGGCGTCGGGTCGGGCGCCGCGGGCGCGATCGGCGCGGCCATGTCGGCCTGGATCTCGGCTTGGGTGAGGGCGCGGTTGTAGATGCGGATCTCGTCGATCAGGCCTTGGAAGTATTCGCCGTAGGGGCTGTTGCCGCCGATCCACAGCGGGCTCGAGCTGGCCTGGATGCTGCCGGTGCGAGCCTGGCTGGCCGCCAGCACGCCGTTGACGTAGAGCTGCAGGGTCGTGCCGTTGTAGGTGAGCGCCACATGCGTCCAGGCGTTGATCGGGCTCGCCGTCGGACCGCTGACGAACACCGTGGCGCCGCCCAGGGTGCCGCCGCCGGAGGGCCGCAAGGGGCCGCTGTCGTTGCTGGCGTTGAGGAAGTACGCATCGACCTCGCGCTGCACGATGGTGCGCCAGCCGCTTTGCGCGGCGGTGGGCTGGATCCATGCCTCCAGTGTCATGGCCGCACCCAGGTTCAGCGACGCGGAGCTGGCCACGCGCACGAGGCTGTTCACGCCGTTGAAGCTCAGCGCGCCGCCCCAGCGTCCGGCGGTGCTCCAGGCAAACCCGCCGCTGATCGTGCCGGTGTTGCCGCTGCCCGAGGCGTCGGTGATGGTCGTGCCCGCGCCCTCGTTCAGCGCGTAGGCGGCCACCAGCCCCGTCGGCGGGGGCGTGCTGGTGGTGACGGCGGTGGCCACGTTGGAGTAGCCGCCGAGGTTGCCCGAGGCATCGGCGGCGCGCACCCGGTAGCTGTAGCTCGTGCCGGAAGCCAGGCCGCTGTCGGTGAAGCTGGTGGTCACGGGCGTTGCCACCTGGGCGAAGTTCGAGCAGCCGGCGCCCAGGCAACGCTCAACGCGGTAGCCGCTCACCGCCGCGTTGTCGGTGGCGGCTGTCCAGCCCAGATTGATCTGGCCTGCAGCTCCCGCAACGGCTGTCAGCGACGTGGTCGCGGACCGGCGCCGCTGTGTCTGCCGCCACCGCTCACGAACACGCTGGTACTTGCCTTCAAGCCCGAGCTGTCCGTCGCCGTCAGGATGATTTCGTAGGAGAAGGTGCCGACGGGTCCGTGGTTCTCGGCCACGAAGCTGCCCTGGGTCCCCGTCCCACTGACGAAGGTATGCACATGGGTGTTGTGGTGCAGCAGGACGGTCCAGCTGAGTGCGCTCGCCGGCAACGATGGTTCGTCCGGGTCGGTCGCCGAGCCTTGGAAGGTCACTGATCTGGCCGGGCATGACGCTCGTGCCCGGGCCAGGCGCCGAGATCACGGGCACGCGGGGGCTGGCTTCCCACGGTCACCGACAAGGTGGCGGACGAGCTGGCGCCTTGCGCATTGGTGACCGTCAGCTTCGGCGTGTAGGTGACCACCGAAGGGGAGCTGTACACATGCGTAGGATTCGCCTGTGTCGACGTCGTGCCGTCGCCGAACTCCCAGAGGTAGCTCAAGGACCCGCCGCCGGAGTCGACGGAGCCCGCGCTGGAGAAGGCGACCGACAGCGGCGAGTACCCATGGACCGGCGTGGCCGAGGCCACGGCCTGTGTGCCGTTGTACCGGATGCGGTTGATCTGGCCGGTCGTGAATGACAGGTAGTAGAGCATCCCGTCCGGCCCCATCTTGACCGTCACGGGGGCCTCCACGTTCGTGGCGAACGGCTGAATGCTCAGCGGCGCCCCGGACGCATCGACGACGACGCGCTGGATCCAGTTGCCGACATAGTCGGCAAAGAAGAAGTTGCCGCGGTATTCGGTGGGGTAGAGGCTTGCCGTGTAGAAGCTGCCGCCGATCGCGGAGGCGCCGACACTGCGATCGTAGGTATAGACCGGTGGCTTGACGGCCGACGCAGACAGCTGCTGGCACTGCGCAAAGCTCTGGAAGAACGGTTGCAGGCCGGCACCTTCATAGCAAGGCCATCCGTAGTTGGCGCCCCGTTGTCCGCGATCGACCTCTTCCCAGGTGTTCCAGCCGACCTCGCCGAAGTAGATGTCGCCGCTGGCCGTGTGGATGTCGTAACCGAAGGGATTCCTGACCCCGTACAACCAGACTTTCGAGCGTATGGAGTTCGTGCCGTCATAGAAGGGGTTGTCGGACGGCGCCGTGCCGTCGTCGTTGATGCGCAGGATCTTGCCGCTGTAGCTGTTGATATCCTGGGCGCGCAGCGAAAGGGCATCTCCGTCGCTGCCATCGCCGTTGCCGACGAAGAGCTTGCCGTCCGCCGCGAACTGCAGCGAGCCGAGGATATGACTGCCACCGTCCGCCGGGATGCAGTCGGCCCCGGCAGGCTGCGCGCTGCAGGGGGCAGTGCCTATCGTGCCGAGCACGATGACTTCGCTGCCGGGCAGCGCCACGTCCGGGTTCGATGGGTTCGCCGTGACGCGGGTCAGGCGCGAGGTCTTGGCGGACTGGTCATTGGGATTGCCGCCGCCCTCGAAAACGTAACTCAGGTAGACGTAGCCGTTGGCGGCGAAGTTCGGATGAAAGGCCAGGCCCCAGAAGCCGCGATCGTCGAAGGTGTTGACCTTGGCACTGAGATCGATGAACGGCGTCGTCAGCAGCACACCCTGCTTGATCACGCGGACGATGCCGTTCTTCTGCCAGACGAACAGGCGACCGTCCGGGGCCCATGCCATGCCCACCACCGTGAACGGCGCCAAGGTCGCCAGCACCTCGGAGGTGAAGTTGGGGGCCGCGAAAGTGGGCGGCGGCGGCGGCTGCTGCCAGCGCCTGAACGTCCGTACTGGTCGGTGCCGCGAACCGCGCTGCCGCGACCCGCCTGGGCAAGCCGGTAGTTGGGTCGGCACCGATGCTGCCCGGCCCCGATGCCGAAGTGCCGCTGGCCGTATCGGCGTCAGGCAGACGACCCGCCGAGGCGGATCCCGTGCCGACGACTCCCGTGCGGGCCCCGGAGATGCCGATGTCGTTGGCGGGCGCGGCCGATGTCCCGTCGCCGCTGCGGTCGTCACCGCCCCCGCAGGACAGGAGCACGCCAAGCACGAACGCGCCCAGGAGGAGCCATGTCGCCCGTCCAAACTGCGTTGCCACGTGGTATCCCTCCCAACTGTCGCGGTTGCTGCGAGTAGCTCTAGCTCATCTGCTTGACCATACCTTGTATAGGGGTTTCTTTCTGCGCGAAGACCGTGAAGAAGTCGAAAGAATTGGCACAGGATGTTCTGGATGCGCTGGTGCTGAGTCAGCGTCGCGTGGCGCCCGCCCGCCGGGCGGCCCTCGCAGTGCGCTTATGCACGGCGTCCGCCTGAGCTTCCAAGTCATTGCCGGCTATTCGCGCCGCCTCGGACACCTCGGCAGCACCCCGCCGCGCCGCTCGCCTGCATCGGCGGGCAGCGTTGCGTGCCATACGAGCAAAACACGCAGCAGTCCCCCGGCTTGGGCCGCAGCAGCGTGGCGCAGTTCTCGCACTCGTAAAACCATTGGCAGGCATCGAGCGGCATCCGTTCGGCCTTGGCATGTCCACAGACGGGACAGGTCAGCACGGATTCCAGCACCACGAGGATCTCCTTCAAGGACTTGCCAATCGTCGCACCATGCCTAAGCCCATGAGCGCGACCGCGGCAATCGCCAGCCAGGGCAGCAGCATCAGATTCATGGTCTGCCACCCCAGAAGCTGCAGCAGCGGTGCCGCGACGAGCGAGCCCAGCAGGCCCACGACGAAGATCGTCATGTCGTTGGCGGCCTGCGCGCGTCCCTTCTCGGCAGGCGTGTAGGTGGTTGTCAGCAGCGTCGTGCCGCCGATGTACAGGAAGTTCCAGCCCACGCCCAGCAGGACCAGGGCGCCGGCGAAGTAGTGGAAGTCTGTCCCCGTCAGGCTGATCAGCACATGACCGGCCAGCAGGGTCACACCGGCCAGCATGATGGGCAAGACACCGAAGCGTGCGATCAGCGAGCCGGTGAAGAACGATGGCACGAACATGCCAAGGACGTGCATCTGGATCACCACCGTCGTATCGGAGAGAGGATGCTGGTGATGAACCATGGCCAGCGGCGTCGCCGTCATGGCCAGGATCATCACGCCGTAGCCGGTGGCGGCGCCGAAGAGCGCAACCAGGTAGGCCGGCTGCCGGACGATCTCCGCCAGGGATCGCCCGCCCTGTGCCGCGGCGGCGGCAGGCTGCGGAACCTTCAAGCCCAGCAGCAGACCCGCGGCCAGGACCGAAACGAGCGAGAGCAGCAGGAAGGAGCCCATGTAGGCCGTCTGAAGCAAAGGCCCGCCCCAACGCGCGAGCAATGGCCCCAGCAAGGCGGCAACCACGCCGCCCGCCAGCACCAGCGAGATGGCGCGCGGGCGAAATGCTTCATTGGCCACCTCCGCGGCCGCAAAACGATAGAACTGGGCGGAGGCCTGGTAGGCGCCGACCAGGAAAGTGCCGGCCGCCAGCAGCCACAACGATCCCAGCCACACGCCGAGAGTTGCCAGAATGCCCCCGGTCACCCCGAGCAGGGCGCCCGTGAGAAACCCTCGCCTGCGGCCCGTGCGTGCCATCCACGTCGCGGCGGGGACGATGACGACCGCCGTGCCCAGGAACATGGCGGCTATCGGCAGCGTGGCAAGCTCGGGCGACGGCGCCACCAGCGCACCGGCCAATCCGCCGATGGTCATGACCAGAATCCCCACCGACTGAAACAGCGCCTGCGCGGTGGAAAGCAGAAGCACCTGCCGGTGCATGGGATTGGCCAGCATTTTTTTGTTCCTTCGAAGCTCAGGCTGCGGGACACCAACGGTTCCACTTGCGGGCCTGCGGGCCTATGGTGTTTTCCCTTGGAACTCGCCGTCTGTCATTGCGGCTTGCCGCGCTTGACCCGCAATCCAGGTATTCGCCAGGCAATGGAACCAAACGCGGTCGGCTCGTTACCAAGTACGGCACAACTGTGCATTGAAGCGAGTTCCAACCTATTTAGCTGTAACCCATGGATACACGTGAATTTTCAGAGCTTTGCCGCGACCTCAGCCTCCTGCTGAACGTGGAAAACATCGAGGCGCTTAGCGAAACCGGCGCTTTCGTCGAGGGTGAAAAAGTCGGCGTCGTTTTCGGCGAGGATTTTTTCGATGGCGTACACGTCTATGTCGACGTTGGACGCCTGGAAGACCCGCAGCCAAGTGAAGATGTTTTCCGCGAACTTCTCGATTTGAACCTCGAGCTATGGGCCAAGCATGGCGAGTCCTTCGGGCTTCACGACGAAACCGGAAGCCTCCTGCTTCGATCTTTCTTCCGCAACGAAGAGGTGTCCGCCCAGAAACTGGCGGACGGAATTCTCAGTTACGTGAAGCTTGTGCAAGAACTGCGCGCCGGACCGCTGTCCGGTGTAGCCAAACCTCTCCCAACCTGAAAGGCAATCAAATGTCAATAAAATTCATCCACTCAGCCCCTTCGTAGCGGGCCAGAAGGCCGTGAATGCGGGCGAAAAGGCCGCGCAGAATGTCGGCGACTTTGCCAAAGCACGTCGGCCAGACATCAAACACGCATGGTCCAAAAGCCCTGAGCAAGACGTTCAAGGGATTAAGGTCGGGAGTTGCGCTGGATTAAGAGAAGCGGCGCTACGAGCGCAAACATGGCAAGGAAGACAAGCAGGAGCTCGCGGTATATAGGCAAGCGATGCTCAATCTAGTGTCGATGGACCGGAAAGTGACGCTCGAGCCGGCAATGCCCAAACCGCAAGAAGGAACGCGACGAACAGACACAGGCAGCTCTACGAGGATAGTCAAAGGTTAATTCAGGATGCTGCGTACAAACAGTCAGAGGCAGAGAGCTGCCATCAAAGAATTGGATACAAAGGAGAAACTCTCAGTGTATGAAACTGGTGACTCCAGGCAACGCCATTCGTTTTACCTGCATATTCGCATATTAAAGACGTCTGATCCAGCCCGAACCCGGTCATTGACCGGGTTCGATTGGAAACATCGATCTGTTCGAACGCGAGTTAGCTATCAGTCCTCAGTAGCGATTCGGAGAATCCGGGAAACGGTCATGACGGTTGCGAACGCCGTCGCCGTCCCGGTCGCGGTCGTACTGGTTCCTGACGCCGTCGCGGTCGAAGTCACCGTTGGGGCCGAAGCGGTGACCATGGCGGCGTTCATTCCATGATGGCCGTTGTGACCGTGGTAGACCGGCTGCGGAGCCACGTACACCGGACGAGGCGTAACGTAAACGGGCTGGGGCTGCACATAAACCGGCGCCGGCTGCACATACACAGGCCGCGGCTGTACATAGACCGGTGCCGGCTCCACATAGACGGGTATCGGCGAGTTCACACCGATGGAGAAGTGCACGTCGCTTCCGGCGTGCGCTGCCGAAGCCGCCACGAAAGCGCCGAGTGCAATCGCGCCGGCGGCGAGGAACTTGGCGGAAATAATGCGTTTCATGAGAGCTCCTTGGGTTGATGGACGCATCTTGCGCGGCCATGCCTGAACGCAAGCTGAACCAAATCAAATGAATTGAACCCTGGCTGCCTGCCATCCGTTCAGCTTGCGTTCAGGCATGCCCCACGCAAACTGGGCTCCTCAACTACCCAAGGAGCCTTTTTCATGAAACGTCTTGCCATTGTCGGTTTGCTTGCAGCGGGAGCCGTGGGCGCCCAGGCACAGAGCTTCATCGACCAGGCCCGCGTTCGCAGCGTCGAACCCCAATACCAGAACGTGACCATCCCCCGCAACGAGTGCACCACCCAATTGGTGAGCGATCCGCCGCGCCAAGTAGGCGGTGAGCGCAACTATGGCGGCGCCGTCATCGGCGGCGTGGCCGGCGGCCTTCTGGGACACCAGGTCGGCAAGGGCCACGGCAAGGACGCTGCCACGGTCGTGGGCGCGGTGGTCGGCGCCATCGCCGGCGATCACATTGGCAACCGGGATCAGGCGCCACAGTACGTGCAGGACGCGCCGCGCGAGGTCAAGCAATGCCGCACGGTCAACGAGGTGCAATCGCAACTCACGGGCTACCGCGTGAACTACGAATACCACGGCCAGGTCTACTCCACCTTCACGCGTGAGAACCCCGGCCACAGCCTGCCGGTGCGCGTGTCGGTGGTTCCGGTCGAACAGCGGTAGTAACATAGCTCGACACCATGAAGTTGCTTGTCTCCCTGCTCTGCGGCGCCTTGATGGTGCTGGCCAACCCCGCCTGGGCCGATGTCAGCCGCGACGAAGCCGCTGCCGTGGCCCAACGCGCGAGCGGCGGGCGCGTCTTGTCGGTGGATTCCGCCCAAGCCGGGGGCCGGCCGGCCTGGCGGGTGAAAGTGGTGACCGCGAAGGGCGAAGTCAGGGTGATCCTCGTCGACGCCGCCAGCGGGAAAGCGATGTAGGCTCACCGGAACATCCGACGCTATGCGCTTGCTGTTGATCGAAGACGACGCTGTATTGCGGCTTGGCCTGGCCCGGCAACTCGAAGCCGAGGGCTACCGGGTGGACCAGGCCGCCGATGGCGAAGACGGCTTGTTCCAGGCTCGCGAGTATCCGGTGGACCTGGCCATCGTGGACCTGGGGCTGCCCAAGATGAACGGCCTGGCTGTCGTGGAGCAATTGCGGGCTGACGGGCGGACGATCCCCATCCTGATCCTCACCGCTCGCGGCAGTTGGCAAGACAAGGTGCGGGGCCTGGAATCGGGCGCGGATGACTACCTGGTCAAGCCTTTTGAATACCCGGAGCTGGCCGCGCGCGTCAAGGCCTTGTTGCGGCGATCGCTCAAGGCCACATCCGATGTGCTCACCCTGGGACCCATCGCCATCGATTTTTCGGCGCAGGCCGCGCGGCTGAACGGCGACGCCCTGGAGCTGACGACCTTCGAGTACCGTGTGCTGGAATTCCTGGTGCGCGAACGCGCGCGGGTTGTGAGCAAGCAGGAGTTGGCGGACTACCTGTATCCCCATGACGAGGACCGGGACAGCAATGTGCTGGAAGTGCTGATCGGCCGCCTGCGCCGCAAGCTCGACCCCGAGGGCACGCTGGCCCCGATCGAAACGCTGCGCGGACGCGGCTACCGCTTCACCCTCCAATGAAGTTCCTCGGCTCCATCCACGCGCGCGTGGTCGTGGGCGCGCTGCTGGTGCTGCTGGCCTTCCTGGCTGTGGCCGGCCTGGCGGTGCAGCGCGCGCATGAGGACAGCGTGCTGGCCGCCCGCTTTGCCCGTTTGCAAAGCACGATCTACCTCCTGATGGCGCGCGCTGAACTCGATGACGGCGGTGCGCTGGTCATGCCGCCGACGCTGGCCGAGCCCCGGCTGTCGCTGCCGGCATCCGGCTTGTACGCCAGCATCACCAACGTGGACCGGCACGAGGAGTGGCAGTCACCCTCCACCTTGGGACTTCACCCGCCGTTTCCGCGCGACTTCGCGACCGGTCAGTGGCGCTACGACAACCTGGACGGAAAGGATGGCGCCTTTCTGGCTGCGACCTATGGCGTCAAGTGGTCGGATCGTGACACGCCCCGTGTCGCTGGTCTTTTCGGTGCTGGAGGACAAGGCGGAGTTCGAGAAGGAGATGAACGTTTTCCGGCAAACGCTGTGGGCGTGGCTGGGCGGCGCGGGGCTGCTGCTTCTGCTGGCCCAGACCCTTCTGCTGCGATGGGGCCTGGCCCCGCTGGACGATGTGGCACGGGAGGTCCAGCGCATCGAGAACGGCGAGCAAACCGGGATCGAGGGGCGCTACCCCTCCGAGATTGCGGGGCTCACCGGCAACCTCAACACCCTGATCGAGCAGGAGCGTGCCCGGCAAACCCGCTACAAGGACGCGCTCGACGATCTCGCCCACAGCCTCAAGACGCCGCTGGCCGTGTTGCGCACCGCACTCGATGAGCCGGCGCAGCTGCCCGCGATGGTCGCCCAGCAGGTGGACCGCATGGATGGCATCGTGCAGCACCAGTTGGGCCGGGCCGCCGCCAGTGGCGCCGCGCGCTTTGCACCGCATCTGGCATTGGCGCCGATCCTTCATCGCATCCGCGATTCGCTGACCAAGGTCTATGCCGACAAGGGCTTGGGTTTCACGGTCGAATGCCCTCCCCATCTGACCTGGCGAATCGACGAGGGAGATGCTTTCGAAATCCTGGGCAACGTCCTGGACAACGCGGCCAAGTGGGCGAAGCCACCGCGTGGAGGCCAGGATCTGGCGGGACGGCGGGCGCTTGTTCATCCGCGTCCAGGATGACGGACCCGGGTTCAGCGATACCCAGGCCGTACCGCAGCGTCGCGTGCGGCTGGACGAACGGGTGCCCGGCCACGGGATCGGTTTGGCGGTGGTCAGCGATCTGGTTGCCAGCCATCAGGGCGAGCTGAAGATTTCGCGCGGGCCGTGGGGCGGCGCGCAGCTTGATATTGTCTTGCGCGCGGCTGAGCCTTCATGCGAACCGCCCTGTCATTGCGGGCTTGACCCGCAATCCATGCGCCGCCGTGGATCCCGGATCAAGTCCGGGATGACATCTGCGAACGCTGAGCTTGCGCAAGCCGAGCGGCGTAGCCCCAGTCCCACAGCACAGCACACTGCGCTCTGACCTCCGCACCGCGTTTGCTCAACCAAACTGAAAGTAGTTTCTCAAAGGAGAACTACATGTCATACAGCAGTATTTACGGCGCCGACGTGGCACCCACACAGCCCAGCGGGCGCGACTGCCCGACTGCTGGGCCCGAGCGACAACTCCGACACCGGCAGCGATGCCATGGGCACCGACGAGGCTTATGGCGACAGCGACGCAGCCGGCACCGGCGAGCGCGGTTCGGCCAGCCCGGGCGACGACAGGGAAGGCGCCGACATCCTGCCGGACCGTGTGATGCGACTGTCCGAAGGCGAAGGTATTTCGGAGGAAGACCCCGACGCCCAGGACTTCACCGACCTGGACGACAGCGAACCAGGCGAGGACGAGGAAACAGGCTGAACGCGTGGCTGCCGAGCAATGACCCTGCAGCAACTTCTCGGGATTTCCCTGCCCATCATTCAGGCCCCCATGGCGGGCGTGCAGGGCAGCGCGCTGGCGGTGGCGGTCTCCAACGCCGGCGGCATGGGGTCGCTGCCTTGCGCGATGCTGGGTCCGGACTCGATTCGCAAGGAGCTCGCAGCAATCCGTGCACAGACCAGCAAGCCGTTCAACGTGAACTTCTTCTGTCATGTCCCGCCGGATGCCAGCGCCCCGCGTGAAGCGGCCTGGCGCGCAGCGCTCGCACCTTATTTCACCGAGCTTGGGCTCGACCCGGATGGTGTCCCGGCCGCGGGCCGTCTGCCTTTCGACAGCACCGCCGCGGACGTGCTGGCCGAACTACGGCCGCCGGTAGTGAGCTTCCATTTCGGACTGCCGGCGCCCGACCTGCTGGCGCGGGTGCGAAGCTGGGGCGCCAAGGTGCTGTCCTCGGCCACGACCCTCGAAGAGGCCCGCTGGCTCGAGTCGCACGGTGTGGACGCGATCATCGCGCAAGGCCTGGAAGCGGGAGGCCATCGCGGGATGTTCCTTTCGGACGACCTGCATACGCAGGTGGGAACCTTCGCGCTGGTGCGGCAGGTCGTGCGGTCTGTGAACATTCCGGTGATCGCGGCGGGCGGAATCGCTGACGCCGAAGGCGTGGCGGCCGCCTTGGCGCTGGGTGCAGTTGCGGCTCAGGTCGGCACCGCGTACCTGCTGTGCCCCGAAGCTGCGACGTCCCCCTTGCATCGCCAGGCGCTCAAGACGGAAGCCGCACGCGTCACGGCCCTCACCAATGTGTTCACCGGCCGGCCCGCCCGCGGCATTGTGAATCGCGCGATCCGGGAGCTGGGACCGATCAGTGCGGCCGCGCCGGCTTTCCCGCTGGCTGCGGCACGAATGGCGGCACTGCGGGCCAAGGCGGAAAGCCTGGGCAGCAGCGACTTCTCGCCCTTGTGGGCTGGGCAGAACACGAGCGGATGCAAAGAGGTACCAGCTGCGCTGTTAACGCAGGAACTGGCTCGACTGTCCACCTGAAGCGTGGCTAGCGGGCCAGTGTCGACGCCCCAAACAGGCTCTGGATGAATTCCACCGCCAGTTCGGCGGTGCGATTGCGCACATCGAGCGCGGGGTTGATCTCCACCACGTCGAGCGAAGCCATCCGGCCGGTGTCGGCGATCATTTCCATGCACAACTGCATCTCGCGGTAGGTCGGACCGCCGCGCACGCCCGTGCCCACGCCCGGCGCATCCGCGGGATCCAGGCAGTCGAGGTCGAAGCTCACGTGCAGATGCGTGTTTTCGTCGATGTCGTGCAATGCCTCGATCATCGTGTTGCGCATGCCGTGCTCGTCGATATGGCGCATATCGAAGACCTGCAGGCCGAGTCTGCGAATCGCTTCTTTTTCGTCGGCGTCGACGCTGCGGATGCCGATGAAGTCGATGTCCTCGGGCGCGATCGCGGCCGCCTCCCCGCTCCACCCCACCAGTGCCTTGGGGCCATGGCCCAGCAGGCAGGACACCGGCATGCCATGCAGATTGCCGGAGGGACTGCTCGCTTCGGTGTTGACGTCGGTATGCGCATCCAGCCAGATCACGCGCAAATGCTTGCGCGTGTAGCGGCAATGGCGGGCCACGGCGCTGATCGAGCCGATGGCCAGGCAATGGTCGCCCCCCATGACCAGTGGCGTCTGGCCCGCGGCCAGCACGGCGGCCACGCGATCGAAGACCGATCGGTTCCAGGCGACGACCTCATCGAGGTGGCGCACGCCGCCCTTGGGCTCGGTCCATGGCGTGGGCGGGCCGGCCAGGTTGCCATGATCGATCACGTTGAGTTTGTGGGCGCGCAAAGCTTCGAACACGCCTGCCACCCGCAGCGCATCCGGGCCCATGCCGGCGCCCCGCACACTGGCGCCCACGTCGGTGGGTGCGCCAATCAGCGAAACGGTTTTCATGCGGACCATTGTGAGGCGTTTCCCGGATTTTTTGCAGCTCTGTGCGTCGGCGGATTCTCGGGGGAAGAAGACCGTTTTGTACTACGGGTTGCCCGCCATTGAAGCGAATTCACGGGCTGGTTAAAGTCATCGGCTCGCACCGGAGCTTGTATGAACCTGCCCGAACGATTCGCAGACGTCCACGAACTGGAAGAGGTGATGAGCCGCCCTTCGACAGCGCTCGTCGCCGATCTGGAACGCGTGCCCGGCGACATCATGGTGCTGGGCGTGGGCGGCAAGATGGGGCCGACGCTGGCGCGCATGGCCAAGCGCGCCGCGCCTGGGCGGCGGGTGATCGGGGTGGCGCGCTTTTCCCAGCCGGGCTTGCGCGCCGAGCTGCAGGCGCATGGCGTCGAATGCATCGAGGCGGACCTGCTTTCGCGCGAGGCGCTGGCTCGCCTGCCCGACGCGCCCAACATCGTCTTCATGGCGGGCCGCAAATTCGGCTCGACCGGCAGCGAATGGCTGACCTGGGCGATGAACGCCCATGTGCCGGCGCTGGTGGCCGAGCGCTTTGCGCGTTCGCGCATCGTCGCTTTCTCCACGGCGTGCGTCTATCCCTTCGTCAGCACCGCCGGCAATGGCGCTGGCGAGGACGTTCCGCCCACCGCTCCCTCGGGCGAATACGCGAACTCCTGCGTGGCGCGAGAGCGCATGTTCCAGCACTTCTCGCACCAGTTCCAGACACCCGGCCGGCTGCTGCGCCTGTCCTATGCCATCGACATGCGCTACGGCGTGCTGCACGACGTGGCCCGGAAGGTATTGCAGCGCGAAGCTATCGATCTGGCGATGGGGCATGCCAATGTCATCTGGCAGGGCGAGGCCAACGAGTGGGCGCTGCGCTCGCTTGGCGTTTGCGACACGCCCACTTCGCCGCTCAACATCAGCGGACCCAAGATCAGCATCCGCGAAGTGGCGCAGGCGTTGGGGCAACGCCTGGGCATAATCCCCGTGCTCAAGGGCCAGGAAGCGCCGACCGCCTGGCTGGTGGATTGCACGCGGGCCTTCGAGCTGTTCGGCCCGCCGCAGGTCGGCTTGGACCGCATGCTGGACTGGACCGCCGACTGGGTCCGGCGCGGCGGCGAAACGCTGGGCAAGCCGACGCACTACGAAGCCCGCGACGGCAAGTACTAAATGGCCCCCACGCTTGTCACTTCGTGTACTGCGCTGCCCCCCGAGGGGGCCGCAGTCGTCTTGGGGCGGCCCTGCGCCGACTGAGGACAAGCACACATGCACTGGTCCGACATTCCCGCCGATTCGCTGGCCGTGCTGCGCAAGGGATCGGTGATCCCCGCGCACCTGCTGGCACTGGATGAGAACCGCCGGCTTGATACCCGGCGCCAGCGCGCCATGACGCGCTACTACCTGGATGCGGGCGCCGGCGGCGTGGCGGTGGGCGTGCATTCGACGCAGTTCGCGATCCGCGACGTCGGCCTTTATCAGCCCGTGCTGGAACTGGCGATGCAGACTGCGCGCGACTGGAATCCGTTGGGCGGACGCAGGCCCTTGTTCATGATCGCCGGCCTGGCCGGCGGCACGCAGCAGGCGGTGCGCGAGGCGCAGGTCGCCAGCGGCCTCGGGTACCACGCAGGGCTGCTGAGCCTGGCGGCGATGAAGGGCGCGAGCGAAGACGAACTGGTGGCGCATTGCCGCGCCGTGTCCGAGGTGATGCCGCTGGTGGGCTTCTACCTTCAGCCCGCGGTGGGCGGCATCCATCTGCCGGTTGGTTTCTGGCGGCGCTTCGCTGAAATCGACAACGTGGTCGCCATCAAGATGGCGCCGTTCAACCGCTACCGCACGCTGGACGTGATCCGCGGCGTAGTGGCGGCAGGGGCCGAGGAACGTGTCACGCTCTATACCGGCAACGACGACCATATCGTGCTGGACCTGCTTGCGCCTTTCACGTTGATGCGCGATGGCCGATTGGTCAGCGTGCGGATCAAGGGTGGCTTGCTGGGGCACTGGAGCGTCTGGACCAAGCGGGCGGTGGAACTGCTCGCTCGCATCCAGTCCGCCGCCGAGACCGGGGATATCACGCCGGAGTTGCTGGCTCTCGACGGGCAGGTCACGGACTGCAACAGCGCCCTGTTCGACGTGGCGCATGACTTTCACGGCTGCATAGCGGGTTGCCACGAAGTGCTGCGCCGCCAGGGACTGCTGCAAGGCATCTGGTGCCTGGACCCGGACGAAGGATTGAGCCCTGGCCAGGCGGCCGAGCTAGACCGTGTGCGCGCGGACTATCCGCACCTGATCGACGACCATTTCGTGGCCGAACACCGTGAGCGGTGGCTGGCTTGAGCTGGGGCATTCATCGTTGACAGCCCCAGCCCCGACTCGTACAGTTTTTCCAATTAACCAGTTAGGGAATTAACCTCGAAAGGCCTCGGCATGAACAAGCGCTTCTTCATCAAGTCCCTGTCTCTGGCCGTGATGGCCCTGGGCATTGCCGCACCGGCAATGGCCCAGCAATGGAAGCCGACCAAGCCGATCAACCTGATCGTGCCCTGGGCGGCAGGCGGCTCCACCGACCAGATCACGCGGGTCACGGCGGCCGAGCTGGAGAAGGTGCTGGGCCAGAAAATCATCGTGGTGAACCAACCAGGGGCCTCCGGTTCCATCGGCAGCAAGAACGCCTGGGAAGCGCCGAAGGATGGCTATACCTGGACGGCCGGCGCGGCGCAGGACCTGGGCACCTACCAGGCGCTGGGCATGCTGGACGTGCCGGCCAAGGACTGGCACCTGTTCCTGTCGGTGGCCAACATCGCCGTGGTCGGTGTCGGGCCCCAGACGCCCTACCAGAACGTCACGCAGCTGCTGGATGCCATGAAGGCCAAGCCGGGCGAGGTCAAGGTGGCGACGGCCGGTGTGACCTCGGGCGGCCACAACGCCATGGAAGCCATTTCGCGCGCGACCGGCGTCAAATATCGCCATGTCACCTATGACGGCGGCAATCCCGCCGTCGTGGCCACGGTGTCGGGTGAAACCGACGTCACCACGCAGCTCGCGGTGGAGCAGGCCGAGATGATCCGCGGCAAGCGCATCCGTCCGCTTGCCACCGTGTCCGATCGCCCGCTCGAGATCGAGGGCTTCGGCACCATCGAGCCGATCAGCAAGGCCATCCCCGGCTTCAAGGCGCCGGCCAACTACTTCGGCATCTTCATCCCCAAGGGCGTTCCCCCCGAGGTGGTGGCCACGATGCAGAAAATCTGGACCGAGAACATCGTCAACAACGCCGCAATCAAGGCCTACGCCGTGAACAAGGGCGCGCTGTTCGCGCCGGTCGCGGGCGATGCCGCACAGGCCGCCGCCATGCCGGCAATCCAGGCCAACGCCTGGCTGCTGCACTCCACCGGCAAGACCAAGGTGGCACCGGACACGGTGGGCATTGCCAAGCCCTGATCCGTGAGCATCGAAACTGCGCCCGTAGGCGAGATACCGCCAAGGGCCGACCTCGTCTCTGCCTTGCTGTGGATGGCGTTCGGCGGCGCCGTCGCCATCGGCTCCTGGCGCATGGACCGGCTGGAGAACCTGCACATCAACAAGTACGAGGCGCCCGGCCTGGTGCCGGGCCTGCTGGGCGCCGCCGTGTTCCTGCTGGGCATTGCGCTGGCTCTGCGCGCGATCAAGCGGGGCGCCCTGCGGCCCACGGGTCCGCGCCTGGCCGGCGAAGGGTTTGGACGGATGGGCCTGGTGTTCGCGGCCATGCTGCTGTATTCAATGGTGCTGGTGGGCCACGGCTTGCCGTTTTGGCTGGCAACAGGCGCCTTCGTTGCGGCATTTATCTTCTTCTTCGATCGTGATCGGCAGAATGCGCTTGGCCGTAGCGCCGCGCGCCAAGCCCTGCTCGCCCTCGCCTGCGGCGTGATTTCCAGCGCAGTGGTTACGCTCACGTTCCAGGAAATCTTCTACGTCAGGCTGCCCTAGAACCTGCTCACACTGATGTTCCAAGGTCTTTTCGCCTTCGGGCATTCGCTGGCCAGCTTCATGACGCTGGAATCGATCTTCATGGTGCTGGCCTCCTCGCTGGTGGGCGTGGTGATCGGCGCGCTGCCGGGCCTCACCGCCACCATGGGTGTGGCCTTGATGACCACGCTGACGCTGAAGCTGCCGTCGTCGCAGGCGCTGCTGGTGCTGATCTGCACCTATGTGGGCGCCATCTATGGCGGCAGCCGCAGCGCCATCCTGTTGAACATTCCCGGCACGCCGGCCTCGGCGGCATCCTGCCTGGACGGCTACGCGCTGGCCCGCCAGGGAATGGCGGGCCGGGCGATGGGCATCGCCACCAGCGGCTCGGTGCTGGGCACGCTGATCGGCATGTTCTTCCTGGCCTTGTTCACGCCGGTGCTGGGCGACGTGGCGCTGAAGTTCGGCGCCTACGAGTTCTTCTGGCTGGCGGTGTTCGGCGTCATCATCTCGGCGACCTTGACGGGCGGCGATGCGCTCAAGGGCTGGATCGCCGGCTTCGTGGGCCTCTTCATCGCCACCATCGGCCAGGACGGCATCCACGCCTTCGAGCGTTTCAACTTCGGCAACCGCGACCTGGCCGGCGGCATTTCGCTGGTGCCGGCGCTGGTCGGCGCCTTTGGCTTCGCCGAGATCCTGGTAGCGATGCAGGAGCGGCGCCCGCCGGTGAAAATCAGCGCGCTGGACTCGGTCATCCCGAAGCTGCGCGACGTGTTCCAGTACTGGCGCACCATCCTGCGCTCGGGCGTGATCGGCACCTTCATCGGCATCGTGCCGGGCGTCGGCGAAGACGTGGCGGCCTGGTCCTCCTACGCCGCGGCCAAACGCGCCAGCCGTGAAAAGGAGTTGTTCGGCAAGGGCTCGATCGAGGGCCTGATGGCCGCCGAGACCGGCGACAACGCCTGCGTGCCGGGCGCCATCATTCCCGTGCTCACCCTGCAGATCCCCGGCTCGGCGCCCGCGGCCGTGTTGATGGCTGCCATGCTGATCCACGGCGTGAAGCCGGGGCCGATGATCATGATCGAGTCGCCCCAGTTCGTCTACGACATCGTGGCGATGATGATGCTGGCCACCATCGGCATCCTGATCTACGGGCTGACATTGACCAAGTTCCTGGTGCAGGTGCTGCGCGTACCCACCACCATCATCGTGCCCATCATCCTGGTGCTGTGCACGATAGGCACCTTCGCGCTGGCCTCGCGGCTGTTCGACATCTGGGTGATGGTGGCGTTTGGCGTACTGGGCTTTGCGCTGCGCAAGTACGGCTACCCCATGGCGCCGCTGGTGCTGGGCATCGTGCTGGGCGACCTGCTGGAAAAGAACTTCCGCCGCGGCCTGGTGCTGTCCGACGGAGATCTCCTGCCCTTCTTCACCCGGCCCATCTCGGCCGTGCTGTGCACGGTCATCGTGCTGGCGGTGCTGTTGCGGTTGGCCCCGCTGCGCCGGTTGTTCTCTCGCAAAGCCGCGCTGGAGGCGCCTTGAAATTCGCCCTGTGCAACGAAGTGCTGCGGACTATGCCCTTCGAGCAGCAATGCAAGACCGCGGCGGCGCTCGGTTATGACGGGCTGGAGGTGGCGCCCTTCACTCTGGCCGAGGACCCGATGCGGATGAGCGATGCGCAGGCCGTCCAGTTTCGCAGGACGGCACACGATCACGGCTTGCAGATCTGCGGCTTGCATTGGCTGCTGGTGGCGCCGACGGGCCTGTCCATCGTGAGCTCCGACCTGGCCGTGCGCGCCCGCACAGTGGCCGTGATGCGGCGGCTGATCGAGCTGTGCGCATTGATGGGTGGCAACTACCTGGTACACGGCTCGCCCAAGCAGCGCTCGGTGCCGCCGGGCGCAAGCCGCGAGCAGGCCCTGGCGCGCGCGACTGAATGCTTTGCGCAGGCGGCGCTGAAGGCGCGCGACTTCGGCATTACCTATTGCATAGAGCCGCTGTCGACGCGCGAAACGGATCTCATCAATACGGTGGCGGAAGCGGTGAGCATCGTGGATGCCATCGATTCGCCAGGCCTCAAGACCATGATCGACTGCAGCGCGGCCGGCCAGATGGAAACTGAAACCATCGAAGTTCTGATGGCCCGCTGGATGCCGTCGGGCCATGTCGCCCATGTGCAGGTGAACGACCCCAATCGCCGTGGCCCGGGACAAGGCCGTATGCGCTTCGCGCCCATCATCGAAACCATCGCGCAGATGCAGGCCATGGGCCGCTATGAGGGCATCGTGGCCGTCGAGCCGTTCGACTATGTGCCGGACGGCTTGGGCTGCGCGGCGCACTCCATCGGTTACCTCAAGGGCATCGTGGAAGGGCTGGAGGCAAATGGCTGAGCAGCTGCGCTTTTCGGTTCGCGAGATCGAGCTGTACGAGCGGCCCGTGGTGCTGCGCCTGCCGTTCCGCTTCGGCGTCGTTACGCTAACCCAATGCCCGCAGGCGTTCGCGCGGGCTCGCGTAGAGCTTGATGGCGGCAAGAGCCAATGGGGGGCCGCGGCCGAGATGATGGCGCCCAAGTGGTTCGACAAGAACCTGCAGCTGTCCAACGAGGACAACTTCGAGCAGCTGCGTGACGTGCTGCGGATGGCGCGCCAGGCCTATCTGAGCGATGCGGCTTCCGCGACGGCCTTCGGCCACTTCGCCCGGCATCATGACAGCCATCTCCACGCGGCATCCGCGAAGGGCTACAACCCGCTGCTGGCGAGTTATGGCCCTGCGCTGATCGACCGCGCGATCCTGGACGCACTCTGCCGCCGGCGCGGTGTTTCCTTCTACGCGGCGATGCAAGGCAACTTGCCCGGCATCAGCGGGCAGCAGCGCGAGTTCGCCGGTTTCGACTTCGAGCGATTCCTGCCCGCTCTGCAGCCTTCCAGCACGATCGAAGCGCGCCACACCGTGGGCATGCTGGACGCGATCACGGCGGCCGATCTTCACGAGCGCGTCGGCGATGGCTTGCCGGAAACGCTGGAAGAGGTGATCCAGGCCTGCGGCCATCGCTATTTCAAGCTCAAGGTGGGCGGCCAGACCGCCGCCGACCTGGCCCGGCTGGAGGCCATCGCCGCTGTGCTCGATCGTTCGCCCCAACTCTATTTCGTTTCGCTGGACGGCAACGAGCAGTATTCCGATGCGCACGGGCTGGCCGAACTGGTGGAGGGCATCCGCGCCCGCCCCGCCCTCGCGCGGCTGTGGAACTCCACCCTCTTCATCGAGCAGCCGATCGCCCGCAAGCTGGCGCTGGACACCGACCTGCGCGCGGCCGATATGGGCAAGCCGGTGATCATCGACGAGTCGGATGGCGAGCTCGACACCTTTGTGCTGGCTCGCGAGCGCGGCTACCTGGGCGTTTCATCCAAGACCTGCAAAGGCCTGTACAAGTCCATTCTCAACGCCGCGCGCTGCGCGCAGTGGAACGCACAGGAAGGTGGCACACGCTATTTCATGTCGGCTGAAGACCTGACGACACAGGCCGGACTGTCGGTGCAGCAGGACCTGGCCCTGGTCAACTTGCTGGGCATCCGCCATGTGGAACGCAATGGCCATCACTACGTCAACGGCATGGCGGCTTTGCCCGCCGCCGAACAGCAAGCCTTCCTGTCGGCGCACCCGGATGTGTACGAACACAGCCATGGGGCGGTGCGGCTGAAGATCCGGGACGGGCGGATTGCCATCGGGTCACTGGCGTGCGTGGGCTACGCGAGCGGCGCGATGCCTGAGTTCGGCGCGATGTCGGCTTTGTCATCCCGGACTTGATCCGGGATCCACGGCGGTGCATGGATTGCGGGTCGAGCCCGCAATGACATAATTGTCATCGGACTGAGGGTCAGACTAGCGCCCCAGCTTGAACACAGGCCTGCGCTCGCCGACCTGCGTGCCCCTCCAGTTCGCTATGGGCTCGGCGCGCCAGGGCTGCAGCTCTTCACGCTGGCGCGCGTCGAGCCAGCCCAACTGGTCCAACACCGCCACGGTGGCGGCATGCAGGGCGGTCGAATTGCCGTCGGAGATTTTCAGCGCAAAGGCGTGGCAGCGGCTGCGGCTGGCCACAACCTGCACACCATCGGCTCCGGCCTTGGTGACCCAGTCGCCGCGGCCGGCGCGCATGAAGGCCAGGTCGCTGCGCGCCGTGCCGGACACCAACTCGGGATGAGAAGTCATCGCGTCGGCGAGCTGCACGAAGCTCTCGCCGAACTCCGGGTCGGACAAGCCGCTCGCCAGCCGCGCATAGCCGCGCGCCAGGCTGGCCAGCGGCATCGCGTAGTTGGGCGCCGAGCAGCCGTCAACGCCCATCTTCAGGCCCTCGGGCGCAAGGCCCACGGCCCGCGCCACTTCGCGCCGGATCGCCTGCTGCAGCGGATGGCCCGGCGCGAGGTAATTGTCCAGCGACCAGCCCTGCTGCACGCAATGAGCCAGGAAGCCGGCGTGCTTGCCGCTGCAGTTGTGATGGCGCTCGTCATATTGCCCGGGCCCCGGCTTCGGCGCGACACCAAGGTCGGCGAAGATCGGAACATGGCAGCCGCACTGCAATGTCTTGTAGGTCAGCCCCGCCTTGTCCAGCATGCCCTGGACCTGGGCCACGTGCATGGGCTCGCCGCTGTGGCTGGCGCACATCATCGCAAGGTTTTCCTGCGAGAAGCCCATGGCCTTGGGGCCGCCCGCCTGCATGAATGGCAGCGCCTGCAAGGCCTTGAGCGTGGAGCGCGTGAAGGTGATCCGGTGCGGGTCGCCGGCGCGCGCCAGCACCTTGCCGTGGGCGTCGGCGACAGCCACGGCGCCAAAATGCACGGACTCCGTCGTGCCACCGCGCAGCAGTTCGATCAGCGGGACAAGAGTAGTCACGCGCGGATTATGGCGCGCGCAGACCGATCACGCGCCATCACCGAACTTTCGTCAGTCGCTTGGCGCGTCACGACCAGAAAATGCTGAAGATAGCTAAGAAGTTCACGAGCCAGCCCGCACGGCGAGACGTCGTCGCGCTCTCGTTAGAAATAGGGAACAACTCAGCGTGGCGCCACGCCCACACGTTATAGGCGACGGCGACGGGTACGCCCACCAGCCCCGACCAAATCGGAAGGTTCGCCACTGCGGCCGCCAAGAAGAACGAACCGCCAATAAACAGAGTCGCAACGGGTATCCCGGAGCTGGTGCTGGCCAGAACATGCGATAGCCCGCCGCACAGCGTGCATTTGGCAGGAGTTTCGCGTGTAGCCCGTCGCTTCGCCCCAAGGGTGATCCCATCACCAGAGCAATGCGGGCAGCTTGTCATGCGGCTCAACGTGAAAATGACCGGACCACCAACACTTGCGGCGAAGCCGCCTCCTGCTGTTGTGGGTCCGTGTCGATTGACATGTTAAACATGTTCCTCATGTGGCCTTCCAAACGAGAGAGGCGATGAGTGTCACCGTCACGAGAGAGTAGGTGTGAAGCGCCACTTGAAATACCCATCCGGGATAGCCGGCAGCGCGCAACTTCATCATTCCATGAAATTGATTCACGTAGAAAAGGAAGACTGCAAAGGTGACGAGCAGAACGACGATCGCCATACTGAAATAGTAGGCGGAGCCGTCCCCAGGATGCTGAAACTGCCAAACCGCAGCTCCGAAAACAACGCTCGCGATTCCAAGATTGCGTACGTGATCGAAGAGCGCTTTTACCGCCCCGTCATCCGCCGCAATCTCGCGAATGAACTTGAACATGTTTAACGTTGGAGCTGACCGGACCGCAACACGTTCGGCGGAGTCGCCTCGTACCGTTGCGGGTCCGTGTCGAGCGACCAGTTAACCAGCAAATGTTTGCGCATAGCGAACCTCCTCAACTGAGACCCCACCAATCTGTGTCGCTTTTACGGACCCTGCATCTTGGGCGAAACCTGCGGCGCGGTAGAACCGGATGGCTCGGTCGTTCGCTGCCAGTACCCAGAGCGTCACACGTGATGCACCGCTCGCCTGTATTCGCGCATGAGATTCCAGCCAAAGCTTCCGACCAACGCCAGCGCCGAGATGTCCCGGTGTGACATAAATCGCCCATATCTCGAAGTCACTAGGCCGTGCTTCTAGGTCGCGGCACGTGCCAAACGCCGAGAACCCAACGATTGCACCTTCGACTTCCGCAACCAGCAGCTGTTGGCTCTGCTTTTCCATTGCCTGTGCCCACATGCGCGTTCGCTCCTCGACTGACAGGGCCGATAGAAAGGCCTCGGGCAATATTGCGCTGTAGGTGTGCTGCCAGGACAGAACATGCACTTGCGCGATGGCTCCTGCATCGGAAGATACGGCGGCGCGAATGTTCATTGCGGGTTAACGTTGGAGGTAACCGGCCTGCCGGAGGCAGGTCCGGTTGACCGAAGTGTTAGATAACGGCGTTCTACGGAGACTCATTCGCACCCACCTGACCTAGGGTCACCAGAACAAAACCTTGGCTGTTTGTAGCTGGTACGTTTGAGCACTCCAATTGCAAAGACGTTATGTCCAAACCCACAACCCGAATAGTCTCCGTCTTGCTTTAACTCGACGCGCTTTGCGTCGAAGTGGAAGCTGATTTCACAAAGACCACTGTCGGTTGATTTTTTGAAGTGGCCCACATTGTTTTTGAGCTCGACTTCGCCTTGTATCCAGCCAGTGTTATATGAAGGAGCACCTCTCGACACTTCAAGTTGGAACTTAACGATATTTTTGTTTTGCTCCGTGTCGAGCCAAAGCCCTGATTCGTTTTGGCCGCGATGTAGCCAGCTACCCGTAAAAGCTTGGGCTGCAGCAACTCCACCCGCATAAAGCACGAGAGTCAAAAGCAAGGTTTTTGATGCGGTGCGCATTCGAACAGGATGTTATCTAACGTAATGTATACCGCAGCCGCAGACATGAAATCCCGCACGTGCGGGATAAAACTGCAGGTGCCGATCGCTTAAGTTGCTGTGGCAGCAGCATTTTCTCGTCCTCCCCTCAAATGTCAGGTCCGAATATTGGAGACCTGAAACCCCGCAGATCGAAAGATGGGCGCCTGCGCCTTTGTGACCTCAGCCCGCGGAGCCTTAGCCAATTATTCTACCGGGCGGTATATATTGGTCCGAACGAACCTTGAAGGGATATAGCCTGATGTTCCGGAAGATTCTGATCGCCAATCGCGGCGAGATCGCGGTGCGGCTGGTGCGCGCGCTGCGCGACCTGGGCATCGGGAGCGTCGCCGTCCATGCGCAGGACGATGCCGCGGCGCTGCACGTGCGTCTGGCCGATGCGGCCGTGGCGCTCGCCGCCACCGGCCCCTCGGCCTACCTCGACGTCGCCGGCATCATCGCCCTCGCCCAGGCGACGCTGCGATGCGGTGCATCCGGGCTACGGCTTCCTGAGCGAGCGCGCCGACTTCGCGCAGGCCTGCGCCGAGGCCGGGCTGCGCTTCATCGGCCCGACGCCGGAGCAGCTCGCGCTGTTCGGCGACAAGGCGCGCGCGCGGGCGCTGGCCAAGCAATGCGATGTGCCGGTGATGCCGGGCAGCCCGGGTCGCGGTCACGCTGGCCGAGGCGCAGGCCTTCTTCGCCGCGCAGCAGGCCGATGGCGCGGGCGTCATGGTCAAGGCCATCGGCGGCGGCGGCGGCCGCGGCATGCGGGCGGTGCTGGACGCCGACGAACTGCCCGAGGCCCATGCGCGCTGCATGTCGGAAGCCAAGGCGCGTTCGGCGTCGAGGGCGTCTATGTCGAGCGGCTGATGCGCAACGCGCGCCACATCGAGATCCAGGTGCTCGGCGACGGCAGGCGACGCGAGCCTGGGCGAGCGCGAGTGCACGCTGCAGCGGCGCTTCCAGAAGCTGGTGGAGATCGCGCCCAGCCCTTCGCTCTCCGAGGCGCTGCGCGAGCGAGTCACGCAGGCCGCGCTGCGCATGGCGCAGGCCGTGGGCTACCGGGGCCTGGGCACCTTCGAATTCCTGGTCGACGAGCATTCGACCGAGCTGCCCTTCGTCTTCATCGAGGCCAACCCGCGCCTGCAGGTCGAGCACACGGTGACCGAGGCGGTGACCGGGCTGGACCTGGTGCAACTGCAGATCGGCGTCGCGGCGGGCCAGCGGCTCGCTGGGCTCGGATCGGAGCACGCTGCGCCGCCCAGCGCGGCTTCGCGGTCCAGTGGCGCATCAATGCCGAAACGCTCGATGCGCAGGGCAACGCGCGCCCGTCCGGCGGCACGCTGTCGCGCTTCGACCTGCCGGCCGGCCCCGGCGTGCGCGTCGACACGCACGGCTATGCGGGCGCTCGCGCCCTCGCCGCACTACGACACGCTGCTGGCCAAGCTGATCGTCCACTCGCGCCTCGCCGCGCTTCGCCGATGCGGTGCGGCGCTCGCTGCGCGCGCTGGACGAATGCCGCATCGAGGGCATCGCGACCAACCTGGCGCTGCTGCGCGCCATCGCCGCAAGGCCCGAGTTCGCCAGCGCAGGCGGTGCACACGCGCTTCGTGGAAGCGCACCTGGCCGACCTGCTGCCGCAGCCCGCACATCGAGCGGCCGCGGCGAGACCACGCGCCTGCGGCCGCTCAGGATGAGGCGCCGCCGCTCCCGGCACTGGCGGTCGTGTCAAGGCGCCGATGGCCGCGAAGCTGGTGCAGTTCGAGGTCGATGTCGGGCCAACGTGCTGCCGGCCGGCGCGCAGCTCGGCGTGCTCGAGGCGATGAAGATGGAGCACCTGCTGCACGCCCCCGGCCGGGCGCGTGGTGGCGCTGCTGGCCGCGCCCGGCGACTACCTGGTCGAGGGCCAGTCGCTGGTCGGCTCGAAGCGGTGGACGCGCAGGCCGTCGCGGCGGAGGCGCAGGCCGCAGGCCGACCTCGACGCGATCCGCCCCGACCTGCAGAAGGTGATCGACCGCCACGCGCCGACGCTCGACGCCAACCGCGCCGCCGCGGTCGCGCAAGCGCCAGGCCGCAGGGCGGCCGCACCGCGCGCGCCAACATCGCCGCACCTGTGCGAGCTGGCGAGGACCCGGCAACTTCACCGAGTACGGCGCGCTCGCCGATCGCCGCGCAGACGCGCCGCCGCACGCTGGAAGACCTGATCGCCAACACGCCGGCCGACGGCATGGTCACCGGCATCGGCAGCATCAACGCGAAGCAGTTCGGGCCCGAGAAGTCGCGCTGCGTGGTGCATGGCCTACGACTACACGGTGCTGGCCGGCACGCAGGGCATGCGCAACCACCACAAGACCGACCGCATGCTGGGCATCGCGCACCAGCTCAAGCTGCCGGTGGTGCTGTTCGCCGAAGGCGGCGGCGGGCGGCCCGGCGACACCGACATGCCCATCGTCGCGGGCCTCAACAACCACACCTTCAGCCAGTTCGCGGCGCTGTCGGGCAAGGTGCCGGTGGTGGGCATCGTGCATGGCCGCTGCTTCGCCGGCAACGCGGCGCTGCTGGGCTGCGCCGACGTGATCATCGCCACCGAGGCCAGCAACATCGGCATGAGCGGCCCCGCGATGATCGAGGGCGGCGGCCTCGGCACGCTTCGCGCCCGAGCAGATCGGGCCGAGCAGCGTGCAGTCGCGCAATGGCGTGATCGACATCCTGGTGAAGGACGAGGCGCACGCGGTGGCCGCGGCGAAGCAGTACCTCTCGTACTTCCAGGGCCCGCCGGCGGACTGGCAATGCGCCGACCAGCGCGCGCTGCGCCATGCGGTGCCCGAGAACCGCCTGCGCGTGTACGACGTGCGCGCCGCCATGCGCGGCGTGGCCGACACCGGCTCGCTGCTGGAGCTGCGCGCCGGCTTCGGCGCCGGCATCGTCACGGCGCTGGCGCGCATCGAGGGCAGGCCGGTCGGCCTGCTCGCCAACAACCCGCACCACCTGGGCGGCGCGATCGACGTCGAGGCGGCCGACAAGGCGGCGCGCTTCATGCAGCTGTGCAACGCCCATGGCCTGCCGCTGGTCGCGCTGTGCGACACGCCGGGCTTCATGGTCGGCCCCGAGATCGAGGCGCAGGCGCAGGTGCGCCATGTGTGCCGCATGTTCATGGTGGCCTCGCACCTGCGCGTGCCGTACTTCGCCGTGGTGCTGCGCAAGGGCTATGGCCTGGGCGCGCAGGCGATGACGGCCGGCGGCTTCGATGCGCCGGTCTTCACCGTGGCCTGGCCCACCGGCGAGTTCGGCGCCATGGGGCTGGAAGGCGCGGTGCGGCTGGGCTTTCGCAAGGAGCTGGAAGCCGCGGCCGAGGGCGCCGAGCGCGACGCGCTGTTCAAGAAGCTGGTGGCGCAGCAGTACGCCAACGGCGAGGCGATCCACATGGCGCAGACGCTGGAGATCGATGCGGTGATCGACCCGGCCGACACGCGCGCCTGGCTGGTGCGCGGGCTGGCTTCGGCCACGCACCAGGAGCCGGCTGGGACGCGCTATGTCGATACCTGGTAGTCCATGACTTTTGTCATGCCGGATCGATCCGGCATCCACCGTCGCGCGCCAGCTGGTTCCCGGGTCAAAACCAGTACTGTCCGGAGATTCACTCTTATTCGGCATCCATGGCACGCTTAGCGGCAAGTCCTCGCGTCGCGGCAGGCGGTACCCGCAGGGCTTCATACTGTGGCGGTCTCCGCTTCGCTCCGACTCCGCTGCGATGCTCGGCCTGGGGTCGGCGTCGCAGCAACTCGCCCCCGCCGGGTACCGCCTGCCGCGAGCCAACATGGTGGGCGTGCCTGCAACAAACACCAACGACGTCTCTGCAAGGCGTGTCCGGGCAGGCCGCGGCGCATCGTTGCGTTGGTTTGCTTATTTCGTGGCCGCGCGCAGCGCTTCGTGAACTGACTCGTCGCACCTGTTTAACTGAGCGCCTCAAGGGCGCTCCGTGAGTTGTACGACGCGGCCACGAAATCAAGCAAACCCAGGGAAGTCGGTGCGAAACACCGACCGCCTTGCCGATGCGCCGCGGCCTGCCCGGACACGACTTTGCCGCGTGCCTCCGTCTGCCCTCACCCCGATCACGCTGTTGTGAAATCTCCAGACAGTATTGGGTCAAGCCCGGGATGACAGCCCCCGCTCAAGTACGACAGAATAGGGCGACCCCCTCACGCTGTACGCAATCTTGGATATCAATCGCCGCATCATCCTCACGGCCATGAGCTCGCTGCCATTGGCCGGTCTGGTCGGCTGCGCGACCTCTGTACGTGACACGGCGTCGACCTGGCAGTCGATCCACCCCGGGCTTCGCCCATGACCGACGAACAGGCTTTGGAGGCGGCCCTGCAAGCCATGGCACTCGTGGGTACGTCCTACCGCTATGGCGGCAACACGCCGGAGAGCGGGTTCGATTGCAGCGGGCTGATCGTCTACATCTATCAGCTTGCCGCCAGGATCACACCCCCCAGGTCCGTGCGGTTGATCAGCGAATGGGGCCAGGCGGTGCCGGCCACCCATGCCCGCTCTGGCGATCTGGTGATCTTCGGAAGCCGTGGAAATGCCTCCCACGCAGGCGTCTACATCGGCCAGTCGCGATTTGTCCATGCGCCGAGCACCGGCGGCACGGTTCGCCTGAATTCAATTCGCGAGGCCTACTGGGGGACACGGTTGATGATGTACCGTCGGCCGGTCAATCTTTGAGCGTAGTATTCCTCCCGATGCGTGATTCGATCTATGCCGCAAGCATGCCGCGGCGGTGCTTGCGCAGGAGCGCACTGGCGTTGGCGCTGGCCTCGTTGGCCAGGACTGTCGCTGCCCAGGAGCCCGTGGAACACTGCATCAACGAGCCCGACGACGCACGTCGACTCGCCTGCTACGACCAGCAGTTCCGGCGGAGCGAGAAGCCCGCCGCGCCCGAGGCCGCGGCATCCGCACCCTCCGCTCCATCGGCGGAAACCCCGCCACTGCGGCAGCTGCCCACGGTGCTCGACAGCTTCTGGGAGCTCACACCGGAACACAAGCACGGCACCTTCTCCGTGCGTACGTACCTGCCCAACTTCGTGCTGCCCCTGCACTACACGGCCGACCCCAATCCGGCGCCGTCCAGTCCGACCCGATCAGCCGTCCCGCGATCGCCCAACGACAAGCCCGTGGACGTGAAACTGCAGATCTCGCTGCGGGCCAAGGTGGCCGAGGGCTTGTTCCTGCCCGATGCCGACCTGTGGTTCGCCTACACCGGGCGTTCGCAGTGGCAGCTGTGGAACCAGGCGGACTCCTCGCCGTTCCGCAATACCGATTACCAGCCCGAAGCGATCTATGTGGTTCCGATTCCCGAGGAGATCGGCTTCTTGCCGGCCGGTTGGCGTTGGCGCATGGTGCAGCTAGGCTTGGTGCACCAGTCCAACGGCCAGACCGAACCGCTGTCCAGAAGCTGGAACCGCGTGTATCTCACGGGCGGCTTCAATCACGGCGACTTCGGTCTCACGGTGCGCGCCGAGCACCGGCTGCGCGATTCGAACGACGACAACCCGGACATCGCCCGATACGTCGGCAATGCCGAGGTGGTTGCCGCGTGGGTGCCTGGCCTCGCCACGGCCCTGCTCACCTGGCGCCTGGACACCCGCAACCTGAACCGCGGTTCGGTGAATTTCGACTGGACCTATCCGGTGAACCCCCAGCAGCCGGGCGGGCTGCGCTGGTATGTGCAACTGTTCAACGGCTACGGCGAGACGCTGCTGGACTACAACCACCGCCAGACCAGCCTCGGGCTCGGGCTGGCGCTGTTCCAGTTCTAGCCGGACGGAAGGCCTGGTGGGCCAAACATGGATCCCGGTCAAGCCCGGGATGACAGCCTCTGTGCCTCTCACATCTTCAGCCGCCAGCCGGTCTTGAAGATCCAGGCCACGATGCCCAGGCAGATCACCATGAACAGCATCGTCATGGCCAGGCTGATGCCAACGCCCACGTCGGCCATGCCGTAGAAGCTCCAGCGAAAGCCGCTGATCAGGTACACCACCGGGTTGAACAAGGTCACCTTCTGCCAGAGCGGCGGCAGCATGTCGATGGAATAGAAGCTGCCGCCCAGGAAGGTCAGCGGCGTGATGATCAGCGTCGGCACGAACTGCAGCTTCTCGAAGCCGTCGGCCCAGATGCCGATGATGAAACCCAGCAGGCTGAAAGTCAGCGCCGTGAGCACCAGGAACATGAGCATCCAGACGGGGTGCTGGATGCGCAGCGGCACGAACAGAGCCGCGGTGGCCAGGATGATCAGGCCGAGGAGGACCGACTTGGTCGCCGCCGCGCCCACATAGCTCACCACGATCTCGAGGGTGGAGACCGGCGCCGACAGCAATTCGTAGATCGTGCCGGTGAACTTGGGAAAGTAGATCCCGAACGAGGCATTGGATACGCTTTGCGTCAGGATGGCGAGCATCACCAGGCCAGGCACGATGAAGGCGCCGTAGCTCACGCCGCCCGCCTCGGGAATGCGCGAGCCGATCGCCGAGCCGAACACCACGAAGTAGAGCGAGGTCGAGACGACCGGCGAAACGATGCTTTGCAGGAGGGTGCGCCAGGTGCGCGCCATCTCGAACCGGTAGATCGCACGGATGGCATGCAGGTTCATTGTTCTTCCCTTACCAGGCTGACGAAGATATCTTCCAGCGAACTCTGCCGGGTCTGCAGGTCCTTGAAGGCGATGCCCGCGCGATCCAGGTCCTGCAGCAGGCCGGCGATGCCCGAGTGCTCGTTCTGGGCGTCGTAGGTATAGGTCAGCTCGCTGCCCGCACCCGACAATTCCAGCGGCAGCGCCGACAGCTCGGCGGGGATGCCCTGCAAGGGATGCTGCAACTGCAGTGTCAGCTGCTTCTTCCCGAGCTTGCGCATCAGCTCCACCTTGTTCTCCACCAGGATGATCTCGCCCTTGCTGATCACGCCGATGCGGTCGGCCATCTCCTCGGCTTCGTCGATGTAGTGCGTGGTCAGGATGATGGTGACGCCGGTATCGCGCAGGACGCGAACCAGTTCCCACATGCTTTGGCGCAGCTGTACGTCGACGCCGGCCGTGGGCTCGTCCAGAAACAGGACCTGCGGCTCATGCGACAAGGCCTTGGCGATCATCAGGCGGCGCTTCATGCCGCCCGACAGGGTCATGATCTTGCTGTCCCTCTTGTCCCACAGCGACAGGTCCTTGAGCACTTTCTCGATGTGCGCCGGATTCGATGGCTTGCCGAACAGGCCGCGGCTGAAAGAAACCGTGTTCCACACCGTTTCGAAGGCGTCGGTCGTCAGCTCCTGGGGCACCAGGCCGATCAGGGAGCGCGCGGCGCGGTACTGGGAGCGATGTCGTAGCCGCCGACCTGGATGCGGCCCTCGGACGGATTGACGATGCCGCAGATGATGCTGATCAGCGTGGTCTTGCCGGCGCCGTTGGGCCCCAGCAGCGCGAAGATCTCGCCTCGCCGGATTTCCAGGTCCACGTTGCGCAGGGCCTTGAATCCTGAAGCGTAGGTCTTGGACAGGCCCGAGATGGAGATGATCGCTTGTTGCATGCGCGACGATACCCGATCGCGCTTTTTCCCGCGTACGGCACCCAGGGATCCCGGGCCAGGCCGGTCGAGCCCGGGACGACAACCAACTGCCGAGCTGATGCATCGCAGCGCCGGCTGACGCAGGCCGTCGCCCTTGTCCGACACGGCTGAGCCTGTGGCTGAGCAACATTCGGATGCACGAAAGGATCACCCGTGACAGGTGAAACAACCCCCGTTCCTTCTCGCAGGAAGGTTTCGGTGTGGCTGGGTCTGCTGATGGCGATCTCATTGTGCTCATCGGCGGGCGCGGGCCCTACGGACTACCCCGGCGAGCTCGAAGTGCTCAGGGCCGAGGTTGCGCGGCTGCGCGCTGAAAATGCTGAGCTGCGCCTGTCACCCGCCGCGCTCGCTGCCGAAGTGCAAGCCGGCGTCAAGGCCGGCGACGCCGAGAAGGCCAAGGCCGCGCTGAAGCGCCTGACCGACAAGTTCCCCCTGAGCGTGGAAGCGGCTCAGGAGGGCAAGCGTGTGGATGCGCTCATTGCCCGGCAGCGTGCCGCCCAGGAAGAGGCAAAAAGGTAGCGGAGCTCGGATTCAAGGCTCTGCGGACCAGTCCCTATTTCAGCCACGGCGACACCAGCATAGGCCTGACGGCTACCGGCGTCGTCACGCGATGGAACTTCGATTCGCACGGCGACGGCTGGAAATACCTGGACGCCGAGAAAGGCAGGAAATTCGTCACGGCCACCGTGACGGTGAGATCGAAGAGCCAGGACCCGCTGCTCTTCGGCATCGGCGCCTATGTCGCCAATGGCTCAGTGCTGACTTACGTGGGCCGGATGCGCTACCGCTTCGTCCGATGGCGGGACTACGGGTCATTTCTGGGCACCCAGGCGGACTTCAGGAACGACTTCAGCCACACCTCGCGCATTCCTTTTTCGGTCGGGGTGTCGGTCACCGACGAGGAACTCAAGCGCCGGCCGCTCTACCTGGTCGCCACGCGCGAAGGCTGCCATCGGCGCCTCTATGAGCGCTTCGGGCAGCCGCCCATCCAGTACGTGCCGAACAACTGCTACTCGCTCAAGCCGACGCTGACCATCGCCGATTTCAAGGACGGCTCGCTGGCGGTGATCAAGCGGCTCGACTGAGCCCTGCGCGAGAACACCGTCCTTGCGGGCTTGACCCGCAATCCATCGCTGCCATGGATGCAGGATCAGGGTCCGGCATGACAGCAGCCATTGACGCGTTCAGTTCAGCAGCGCCACCGCCGCCGAGAAAGTCAGGAACGCTGCCGCCGTCGTCAGCAGGATGATCCGCGCGATGCGCCCCGTATCCGCGCCAAACCGCTCCGCCAGCAGCGCCACATTGCTGGCCGACGGCAGCGCCGCCACCAGCACCATCACCGTGAGGGCGAAGCGACTGAGGGGCAGGCCCAGCGCAATGGCGGCGTTGCCCACGCCCCACACCAGCACCGGGTGGGCCAGCAGCTTGATCAGGGCCACGGGGACGAAATCGCGCCATGGCATGGGGTCGTGTTCTTCCAGCGCGGCGATGTATTGCGAGCGCGCCAGCACGGCGCCGATCGTGAACAGCGCGACCGGCGAGGCTGAATCGGCGAGCAAACCGATGGTCTGCGCCAGCGGCTTGATCGGCTCCCACTGCAAGGCCGACGCGGCCCCGCCCAGTACGATGGCCCAGGGCATCGGGTTGATGGCAACGCCCTTCAACGCGTTCTTGGCCGCCTTGCTCGCACCATGTTCATCCGCCCCATCCAGCCGCGACAGTGCGATGCACAACGAGCTGGTGATCAGCAGGTCGACCAGGATGGTGAGGATGGCCGGACCCGCGGCTTGTGCGCCCAGCAAGGCGACCAGCAGCGGCACGCCCATGAAGCCCGTGTTGGGGAACGCGGCGACCAGGGCCCCGAACGATGCGTCGTTCCATCCGATGCGCGAATTGCGGCTGGTCCAGACCACGAAGATCACCGTGGCGAGCGCGCACAGCAAGTAGACGGAAGCGGCGGCGGCATCCAGCAGCTGCGCGATCGGCGTGCCGGCGCCGAAGCGGTACAGCATGCACGGGAGTGCGAAATAAAGCACGAATGTGTTGAGCCCGGGAATCGCCCCCAGCGGCAGCATGCGGTGCCGTGCCGCCACATAGCCGGCCAGCACCAGCGCGAAGAAGGGGAAGGTAACCAGGAGGATGTCAAGCACAGGCGTATTTTCCGAGCAACTCGCAAGGACAGGATGTCAGGGTGCTGACGGCGCGCCGGTATGATTCGCCGCTCCCTTCGCAGTCCTTCCCCCGCTTCTTTCCCCTCTCGATGTCCGCCGGCCTGAATTCCGCCCAGCAAGAAGCTGTCAACTACATGCACGGGCCCTGCCTGGTGCTGGCCGGCGCCGGCTCCGGCAAGACGCGCGTGATCACGCACAAGGTCGGCGCGGCTGATACAGGCCGGCCTGGAGGCCAAGCGCATCGCCGCCATCACCTTCACCAACAAGGCGGCGGCCGAGATGCGCGAGCGGGCCAAGAGCCTGATCGGGCGCGAAGCGAAAGACGTGTTGATCTGCACCTTCCACGCCCTGGGCGTGCGCATGATGCGGCAGGACGGCGCCGCGCTGGACCTCAAGCCCCAATTCTCGATCCTGGACAGCGACGACGTCACCAGCATCCTGAAGGATGCCGGCGGCACGACCGACGCCGCCACCGCGCGCCAATGGCAATGGGCCATCAGCCTGTGGAAGAACATGGGCCTGAACGCCGCGCAGGCCGAGGCCCAGGCCAAGGACGACAACGAAAGGGTCACGGCCCGCGTCATGGCGCGCTACGAGGAGCGCCTGGCGGCCTACCAGAGCGTGGATTTCGACGACCTGATCGGCCTGCCGCTCAAACTGCTGCAGCAGCATGCGCAAGTGCGCGAGAAATGGCAAAAGCAGATGGGCCATGTGCTCGTCGATGAATACCAGGACACCAACGCCACGCAGTACGAGGTGCTCAAGCTCCTGGTGGGCGAGCGCGGACGCTTTACCGCCGTGGGCGACGACGACCAGTCGATCTACGGCTGGCGTGGCGCCACGCTGGACAACCTGAAGCGCCTGCCGATGGACTTCCCGCAGCTGAAGGTGGTCAAGCTGGAGCAGAACTACCGCTCCACCAGCGCCATCCTGCGCGCGGCCAACAACGTGATCGGGCCCAATCCCAAACTCTTTCCCAAGACCTTGTATTCCGAATTGGGCGAAGGCGAGCCGGTGCGCATCGTCGATGCCGACAACGAGGAACACGAGGCCGAGCGTGTGGTGGCCCGCATACAGTCCATCCGGGCCAACGGCCTCTCCCAGGACTGGAAGGATTTCGCGGTGCTGTACCGCGCCAACCACCAGGCCCGGATCTTCGAACAGGCACTGCGCAAGGCGCAGATTCCGTACAAGGTGTCGGGCGGCCAGAGCTTCTTCGACCGCGCCGAGATCAAGGACCTGTGCGCCTGGTTTCGCCTGTGGATCAACAACGACGACGACCCGGCTTTCCTGCGCGCCATCACCACGCCCAAGCGCGGCATCGGCCACACCACGCTGCAGAACCTCGGCACTTTCGCGAGCAAATACAAGCTGAGCCTGTTCGCGGCGCTGTTCTCCTCCTCGCTGGGCTCCGTGCTGCCCGCGAAGGCCGTGGGTAGCCTGCACGAGTTCGGCCGCTATGTGAACGACCTGGAGTTCCGCGCCCGCCACACCCATGGCGCCGAGGACGCACACGCCTTCATGCTGGAGTGGCTCAAGGACATCGATTACGAAAAGCATTTGTACGACGGCGAGGACAGCGAGAAGGTCGCGGCCAGCCGCTGGACCAACGTGCTGGAGTTCTGCGACTGGATGTCGAAGCGCTGCGGCGGGCAGATCGACGACACCGCGGGTGTGAGCATCGCCAGCGAGAAGAAGAGCTTGCTGGAAGTGGCGCAGACCATCGCCCTCTTGTCCACCATCAGCGAGCGCGAGCAGGACCAGAACGTCGTGACGCTCTCCACGCTGCACGCGGCCAAGGGCCTGGAGTGGCCGCATGTGATGCTGATAGGCGTGACCGAGGGGCTGTTGCCGTTCAAGCTGGGTGACGATGACAACCCCACCGGCCGGGCCGATGGCCCGATGAGCGAAGGCATCCTGCAGCGCCTGCAGGAAGAGCGGCGCCTGATGTACGTGGGCATCACGCGTGCGCAGCGCTCGCTGGCCGTGAGCTGGACCAAGAAGCGCAAGAAGGGCCGCGAGATGATCGCCGCGCAGCCCAGCCGCTTCATCGCCGAGATGGCGTTGGAAACGGCAACCATCAAGGAAGATCCGCGCGAAAAGCTCAAGGCTTTACGGGCGGAGTTCGCGAAGAAGGCCATCGACACGGCAGCAGCGGCGGCCGCCAGCGCGCCATGAGGCGGCTGCTCGCCTTGGTGCTGGCCCTGTCCGCGTTGCCGGGCATTGCGCAATCGCAGGCACCGGCCTGTCCCACGGCCGCCGAAGTCGGCCAAAAGCACCTGCTGGGCCTGTGGCGCGCCGAGTTCGAGGGCCTGGCGCAAGGCGCCACGCTTTTGCTGGAAAAGCACCCCGAGCGCACTGAGAGCGTGCGCGGCGCCATCAACCGCAATGGCGAGAGAGCGCAGGTCGCGGGCGACGTGGACGATGGCGAATTCAGCCTGGAAGAATCCGTCAACGGCGTCAACATCAGCGCCGTCTGGCTGGGCGATGTGGTCGAAGGCTCCTGCGGCCGCGAGATCCGCGGCAGTTGGAAAGCCGAGGGCGACCCGCGGCAATTCCAGTTCGTGCTGCGCAAGCAATCGGGGCTTTAGCGAGCCGCTGAACGGGCCATCACATGGCTAGCTGCCGCAGTGCATCCCGAAGAATCTCGCCGCGCTTGACCTTGCTGCTCAATGCCTCCATGTTCGCGGCCATCCGTCGATACCTTTCCGGTCTTACCCTGGTGAAAATATCGTCCAGTTCGAGCAGATTCCCGACAGTGACGCCAATGCCCTGTTCCAGCACGAAGTCGGCGATTGCGGCTTCCCTCCAGACGATCACCGGCAAGCCGAGCGCAACGTAGAGCGACAGTTTGTGCGGACTGTTAAAGCGCATGTAGTGACCGTACAGGCCTTCGCAGCTATCGACGCCGGTGCCGTCCCAGATAAGGCCGAAGTGATAGCGGCTGTTCAAAAACGGCGTGTCCGGGTCAAACACCCCCATGTAGCGGATCGATGAGGCCGGCATGCGCTCCGGCTCGAAGTAGGCCCCGTACAGCGAGAGCTCGACGGTGCGCAGCGTCCCCAACTGCGGGTCGTATACATAGCGCGCCTTGTCGTATGAAAGGTTACTGGCCAAGACAACCTGGAGTGGAAGTGAAATATCAGCTTCGTGCCAGACCTCGGCCGCGTCAGTGCAGTAATCGAATAGCTGCAGCTCCTCGATCTTGGCCGAGAGACCACCGTCGCGCAGCCAGCGAGTCATGGTCGGGTTGTGCGAAATGAGTCCGTCGAAGAGTCTGAGGATGGCCACTTCCCTGCTCTGCGGTGAGTCGTAGCGCAGCGAGTTGAGGTCATGGATAAGTGCGTAGAACTTGACTCTGCGCAGCAGGCTGAAGAGGTAGGGCGCGTAGGTCCGCTTGCGCTGGGGCATTGGATACTCGATCAGGATGTGGTCGTCCTTCTCGAGCATTGCATTCAAGCTGGAGACAAGCCTGAACCATTCGCCTGGCGAGCCGCCGGCAGGCAGCTGGACAACGCCATAGCCTTCCTGCCGCAAAATTTGCATGACGTCCATCCGGCCCTTGGTCCAGGCGGTTTTCTCGTCAGGGACGGGCGTGGTGATCAAGACATTCATGGAGTCGCACACTCGGAGCAAGCCACGTGCCATTGCAGCAC
>CAVRNE010000030.1:0-17100 GCA_963722025.1 uncultured beta proteobacterium | reverse complement strand
CGGGGCGCTAGGTTTGCCCGAGCGGCGCCGTGTAGGTGGTGGCTTGGCCGCTGAGGCAGACCTCGCCTTTCTGGTTGCGCACCTCGACGGCGATCTTGCATATGGGCTTGTCTTCTCGCACGCTCGGGTGCTCGAGGCTCACCTCTTGCCGTGTCACCGACATAGACGGCCTTGACAAACCTGAGCTGCATGTCCAGGAAGACTGAACCCGGACCGGGCAGATCTTCGGCGACCAGCGCGTTCAGCAGTCCGGACGTCACGCCACCCTGCACGATCAGCCCGCCGAAGACGCTTTCTTGCGCAGCCTGCTCGTCGTAGTGCAGCGGATAGAGGTCACCTGTGATCTCGGTGTAGAGCTCGATGTCGCGCATGCGCATCGTCTTGGAGCGCCGGGCCGTTTGTCCTTGGACAGGCATGCCGCGCAGCGTGCCCGTCCATCCATTGGCAGGAGTCATGGCAGATCCTTTCATTCAGCGAGGGGCAGCCACAGGCCGGAACTTTCGGCCTGCGCCTTGAGCTCCTGCGGCGCAAGTCAGCCAGGCCGGCGCGGCACGACGAGGTTCCCGACCGACACCTGCACGACCTCGTCACGCTGGTTGAATGTTGTCGTGCGCACCTTTAGCAGGCCCTGCTGCGGACGTGACTTCGAAGGTCGCACCTCGAGCACCTCGGTTTCGACACGCAGCTCATCGCCGGGTCGCACTGGGGTTGGCCAGCGGAACTCGTCGAAGCCGGCGCCGATGATGCCGCCGGCGGGGACGAAGTCGCTCTTCACGAGCAGGCTCATTGTCATGGCGGCGGTGTGCCATCCGCTTGCTGCCAAGCCTGCGAAGATCGATGCGCCGGCGGCCCGCTCGTCGAGGTGGAACGGCTGTGGATCGAACTCGGCAGCGAACGACTTGATGCGCTCGGCATCGACGCGTACCCGCGCGCTGCCGCTGAAGCGCTGCCCGGCTTCGAAGTCATCAAGGTAACGCGCGTTCATTGCAATTCCCTTCCAGCGTCGTTGGCAGCGACAGTGCGACACGTTGTGCCGCGGCCGACGAACAGCATTAGGATACCGTGCCCTGGGCGGTCGCGCTGCGAAACATCGGCCACGGCTCCACGACGCACTGCTCGACCACTGGATCGATCTCGAGTTTCTCGCCGAGCGCACGAAGGCGATCAATCGGCTCATCTACTACCCCTTCATCCTGCTGTCGCTGATGCTCCTTTCGCGCAGCTCAGCGTTCGATGACTGGACCATGCCTCTGAGCGGCAAGGTGCTCGCGGTGCTGGCACCGCGCATCGTAGAGACGACTTCGTCATGCTGCATGAGGTGCAAGAACGGACTTCGAAGCTCGACGCTTCCAAAACTCCGTTGACTTCGCCAGAAGAAAGACCTAACTTCTAGAAGATTGCTCATTAGAGCTCCGGTGCGGGGCGAGCAACGCACCTCGGTCCGAAAGGAGAAAACGAAGATGAACAAGCTTGCAATCGTGACGATGTTGTCCGTCGTATTGACCGCGCCCATCGCAGCTAGCGCTGAGCGTATCCGAGCCACGCTTACTGGCTACGAGGAAGTGCCCGTGGTGTCCACAGACGCCAGCGGCGAGTTCGTGGGCATGATCAACCGCGGCGACCAGTCCATCGACTACCAGTTGACCTACACTGGGCCGCAGGGGGCGGTGACACAGGCCCATATCTCGATACGTAGCCGAGCTGAGTGTGAAAGTCGCAGGCACCGCGGCACCGGCTTTGGCGGGACGTGCGGAACCCGGGTCCGGCGGGGGACCCGAATCCTGCACGCAGGGTCGGCTTCACCGGGGAACGAGATCACGGCCGGGAACGTCGTGGCGGGAACCACGATAGCACAGCAACTGCGGCCGGTGAGCTCGCCGAGGTCATCGCCGCTATGCGAGCTGGTGCTGTCTACGTGAACGTGCACACGGACCTGTCGCCGGGCGGCGAAATTCGCGGGCAGATCAGCGCTTCCACCGCCAATAGTTTCGGCTGAACCCTCGAGTAGTGTCGCGGGCAAGCCGCATCAGGCGGAGTTGATTCAGGGACAGCCCAGCGCAATACGATGCTGCTCGCGCCCTGACCGCGGCCGCCCGCCATGCGCTGCAGAAGTTCGGGACCGGTCAGGCCGGCCGGCAGCGCGCCTGGCTCGTAATCGCTGGCGATTGCGGTGTAGGTGTAGTGATGCCAGCCGGTGTTCGGGCCTGCGCAAGGCCCCATGTAGTACGCGAGGTCCTGCGTGCTTTTGCCGCCGGTAAATTTGGGTGACGGCTTGTTGATCTCGTTTTCGGCAAAGCCCCCCAACGCCGGATCGATTCCGTAGGCGACCCAGTGGTACGCGCCGCTGCCACCGCGCCCTTCGGGGTCGAACATCACGATGGCGAGGCTTTCGTTCCCGGCGGCACGTTCTTCCATGCCAGCGCGGGCGCAACGTTCTGGCCGACGCAGTTGGGATTGCTCGCAATGTTCCCGGCATGCCGCGTCTCCAGCCGGCTGTTGTCGGCGAACTGCGGCGACCAGAAGGTGAACGCCATGTCGTGCACGGGCATTTTGTCGGGCGAGGCGCACGCGGCGAGGCCAAGAGTGGCCAGCGACGCCAGATGGCGCAGGGTTGCAGGCACGGTCATGGGACGTCTCCTGTTGGTCGCAGTTATAGATTGTTCATTATTTGATGGAGCGCCACCGAGCTCCACGGCTTCTTTGGCGCCATCGAATGGGACCTCATGCCATCCACGCGTGGAGAGTTTTGCTCGTAGATGAATTTGTCCGCGCGAGCACTCAGTGGCTTGCGTCGGCGAAGTGCTGGTTGTCCGCTTTTGGCCCGCAAGCAGACATCCAGTACCGGCGGCAGCCGACCCCACGCTCAACGTTCCACCTCGGCCCACCCGCCGCGCTCCTGCGACGCCAGGCAGGCCTCGATGAACGCCATCGTGTGCGCGCCGTCCTCGATGCGCGGATAAGGAAATTCCGGCAGCGGCTCGCCCAGTTCGCGCGCCATTCGATCCTGGGCCATCTCTGCATAGATGTTGGCGAAGGCCTCCCGCAGCCCTTCCGGATGCCCGCGCGGCGAGCGGCCTAGCGCGATGATGTCGCCGGGAAGGCCGGGGTCGCCGCGGCCGATGGTGCGGACCGGCTCACCTTGCATCGCCAACTTCAAGTAGCCGGATTCGCGGTGTGACCAGTCGATCATCCCGGCCTCGCCGTAGACACGCAGGCGAATGTCATTCTCACCACCGGCGGCAGCCTGGGTCACGGTGAAGGTGCCGCGGGCGCCGCCCTCGAATTCGAGCAGCGCGGAGACATGGTCGACCACCTTGCGGCCTGGACGCAGCGTGCCGACGTCAGCCATGACGCGGGTCACATGGGCGCACGCGGTAAAGCACGCAAGGTGCTGCGCGTGGCAACCGATGGCGCTCATGACCAGCGCCTGGCCGCTGCGCGCGGGATCGAAAATCCAGCGCAGGCGATTCGTGAGCGGACCATCCTCCACACGAGTGGCAAGACCGGATTGGATGTACTCCACCTGGACCAGCCGCACCGGCCCGATCGCCCCGTCCCGCACCAGCTGCCGGGCGTAGCGAGTCATGGGGTAGGCCGAGTAACCATGGGCGACGGCAAACAGCCTTTGCTGGGCACGCGCCCGCCGCACCAGGTCGCGGGCCTGCGCGAAGTCATGCGTCACCGGCTTGTCGCATACGACGTCCAGTCGGGCGTCCAGCGCGGCAGCGGCATATTCGTAGTGGGTGTCGTTGGGCGTCATGATGGCCACCGCGTCGACGCCGTCCTGGCGCAGGCTTTCCCCGGCGAGCAAGTCACGCACGCTGCCATAGCTTCGCTGCGGATCCAGGCCAATCGCAAGGCCTGCTGCGCGCGAGCGTTCCGGATCGCTCGACAACACACCCGCCGTCACGCGGAACCAGCCATCCA
This sequence comes from uncultured beta proteobacterium, assembly GCA_963722025.1. Taxonomy (GTDB): domain Bacteria; phylum Pseudomonadota; class Gammaproteobacteria; order Burkholderiales; family Burkholderiaceae_C; genus Ramlibacter. Next base: position 13,173 of record CAVRNE010000030.1, on the reverse strand, counting down.
TTTCCGCGGCGCCCCGGTGCATGTTGCCGATCCACGAGTCGGGGCCTCCGCCGATGACGGCCAAGCGCAGCGGCCGCCCGAACTTGTTTCGCAGTTGCATCGTCGCACTCCAGGCTCAAGATATTCGCCGATCCTAGCGTAGGCGGGGTGAGGGCCGCTTCTGGCCGCCTGCGGCTCAACGTTTGCCGGCGTCGCGGTCAATGCACGCTGGACGTCAGATAACAGTGTCGCCGTGTCCTTCAACTCTATGCCGATGCACTTCCGAAGGTACTCGAAGGCAGAATAGGTAAGGAGGAGCTGCACGGCAGACATCTCGGCCGACTGACCACCGGCATGCGCATACATCACCTGATGGATGCATGGATCAAGCTCTGAACGGCTAAGACTTTCTTGAGTTGGTCCGCGCGGTAGTAGTTGCCCATGAAGATCACATACACGAGATCCAAGGACGGGATCACCACGAGCCGCTGCCCGCCAAGACCGATCGCCATGTAGGCCAAGGACCCATCCCGGCGCAAAGCCACATACCAGTGGTAGCCATACTGCACTCCGTCGAAGGCGGTCGTGCGAGGGGTCAGGCAGGCGGTGATCCAGTCGGAAGGAACGATCCGCCGGTCGCCCCAACTGCCTTGCTGCAGCATGAGCTGGCCCACGCGCGCGAGGTCCGGTGCGCGCATGCGCAGGCCGGATGCCGCGGCCGGTTCTGCGTTTGACCCGGCGTCCACTCCGCGGCGTTGATGCCCATCGGCGCAACGTCTTGTCCGTGCAAAGTCCAGCAATGGCAACCCTGTACCCTTGGCGATCAGGTGGCCCAGAATCGCGGTGGCGCCGCCGCTGTACTGCCACCTCTGTCCGGGCGAATTGATGATGGGCCGCTCCAGAACGTATCGGTAGCGATCGAAGCTGCGCTCCATTGCGATTTCGCTGTTACGCGGGTCGGTATAGGGCAAGTCTTCATTCCAGTCCAGGCCCATCGTCATGGAAAGCACGTGAGACATCTGGATGCTGCGTCGTTGTTTGTCCCGAGCCGGTCCTGGTACATGGGAAAACTGTCGAGGACCGGGGTGTCGAGTGCGGGCACCTTGCCTTCGGCCAGGGCGGAGATCCCGTACAACAAGCCCACGATGCTTTTGCTGACGGACCTCAAATCATGCAGCGAAGTGGCGCTGGAGGTAACGGTCCCCCAGGGACGTGCCCCAGCGTTCGTCAGTGCCCTGGTAGTACCGCTCGACCGCGATCTTTCCGCGACGCACGACGAACACGGCGTGCAGGTTGTCCAACTCCCCACTCTTGACGCCCTCATCGAGGCGCGCGCCCAGGTCATTTGCAACACCCAACCCCTCTGGCTTTTCTGCTCCCACGACGAAATGGCTGCCTGGAGGGGCTTCGCGGCGGCAAAGGGCGGCCGCGCCAGTTGCCGCGGCAAGCAGTGACCGTCTCTCTTGGAAGTGCGTGGATGTCGGCCTCGTCATCTGATTTTGTCCTTGTTCAGGTGCCGTCCCACGCGTTGCGGGCTGAGTGAGTCGAAGCGTTGCTGCTCAGGCAGGGTCAATGCCGTGACTTTGCCATTGTCGCTATGCGAGAGCAAGGGGCGCCTGCGCTTGACAGAGGTGGGCCGTGATGATGTCGTTCAATTGGAGCCTCGTGGGCGGCGGCATCAAGCCGCTTCCTTGACCGTCACCCGCCACAGCGTGCGCGCCTGCGTCAGGTCTGTGAGCGGGGCGGCGTGCAGCAGTTGCGCGTTGTCCCAGACGATCACGTCGCCCACGGTGTAGTCATGGGTGTGGCGATAGCGCTCCTGCGTGGCGTGCAACTTCAACTCGTCCAGCAGCGCCAGCGCATCCCCATCGTCCATGCCCTCGATGCCGAACGAACTGCCCGAAACGGCGTAGAGCGATTTCACCCCGGTGCGCGGATGCGCGCGCGCGATGCGGTGCTTCACCCAGTGCACCTTCTTCTTCTGGTCTTCGCTCAGCACCGAAGCCACGGTGCGTGACTTCTCATCCACGTCGTCGCGATTGCCATAGTGGTGGCGTCCCACCAGGCTATCGATGCGCGCCTTCATCGCGTCGGCCAAGTCGGCGTAGGCGCGCGTCTGGTTGGCGAAGGTGGTCCCGTTGCGTCCCAGCGGCACCTGGATGGCGTGCAGGATCGTGCAGCGTGCCGGGATGTCGAGGTACGAATAGTCGGTGTGGAAATAGGTGCCGGCGTCGAGCAGGCCGATCGGCCGGCCATTGCGCTTGACGTTGGAGAGGATCAGGATGTTCGGGTCGACGGGATGGTGGAAGGTGTCGATCACGTGCGGCTCGGGCCGCCCCCAATGCCTGGCGAAGGCGACGAACTGCGCCGGCGTGAGCGTCTGGCGCGGCAGGACGATGAAGCAGTGCTCGTGCAGCGCCTGTTCGATGCGCTCGAACACCTCCGGCGCCAGCGGCCGGGAGAGGTCCACGCCCTGGACACGCGCACCGGCAATGTCCGAGAGCTTTTCGATCGTCAACACCGCCTGCTTTCGCTAGAGGCCGCTCGCGAGGAAGCCGCCGTCGACGGCGATGCTGTGGCCCGTGACATACGCGGCCGATGGCGACGCCAGGAAGATGGCGGCACCCACCATGTCGTCCGGTTCGCCGAACCGACCGGCAGGTGTGCGGGACAAGGCCAGTGCCTTGCGTTCGGGCGACATCTTGTCGCGGTTCAGGTCGGTCATCACGAATCCCGGCGAGATCGCGTTGACGCGAACGCCTCGCCCGGCCCATTCGGCGGCGAGCGTCTGCGTCAGGCTGAACACGCCGCTCTTGGCCATGGCGTAGAGCGCGCTGCGCGGCCAGCCGCGGTGCGACGCGAGCGAGGCGATGTTGATGATGGAACCCTTGCCACGCCCCAGCATGTGGCGGCCCACCTCGGTGCAGGCGAAGAACACGCTCTTCAGGTCGGTGTCGATCACCGAAGCCCAGTCGCTGTCCGTGAACTCCTCGGCAGGCTTGAGCACGGTGATGCCCTGGCAGTTGACCAGCGTGTCCAGGTGGCCGTGTTCGGCCAAGGTGGCGGCGACGAGGCCGCGCAAGCTGTCAAGGTCGCTGACGTCGGCCGTGTAGCCGAATGCCTCACCGTGCGCGCCGAGTTCCTTCACCGCCGCTTCGAGCTTGTCGGGCTTGCTGCCCGCCACGATGACGCGGGCGCCGGCCTGCAGGTAACCGGTGGCGATGGCCTTGCCGATGCCGCTGGTGCCGCCGATCACCAGCGCGTACTGCCCGGCGAGCGTGAATCGATCATTCGAGTCCATGGCGAACCTTACTTGATGAATTCCGGCACGATCAACCTCGGCAGGAACAGCGAGACCTCGGGCCAGATGATCAGCGCCACGAGGACCAGCAGCATCGGCACCAGCATGATTATCGTGTCCTTCAGGGCAAACCGCAGCCGGACCTTGGCCACCGAGCAGGCGATCATCAGGCAAAGCCCGTACGGCGGCGTCACCAGGCCGAATGCCAGGGCCACGATGCCGATGATGGCGAACTGGATCGGGTGCATTTGCACCGAGCGAACCAGCGGCTCCAGCGTGGTGCCCACGATGATGATGGCCGGGATCGCGTCGAGGAAGCAGCCGACCACCAGGAAGCACAGCGCGATGAAGAAGCCCACCCCGATCAGCCCCAAGCCCCAGGAGGTGACGTTCGCCAGAAGCGCTTGCGGGATCTGGTAATAAGCCAGCAACCAACCGAAGGCCGACGCGGTGCCGACACAGAAGAGAGCGATGGCGGACAGCCGGCCGGTTTCCAGCAAGCGCGGTGTACAGGTGCTTGTGGTCCATCTCGCGGTACACGAAGATCGACAGGATGGCCGCATAGATCACCGCGATGGCGGCCGACTCGGTGGGCGTGAACCAGCCCAGCAGGATGCCGCCGACGATGATGAAAGGCGTCATCAGCGCCGGGACCGAATCGAACACCGACCGGAAGAATTCGCCCAGGGTCGAACGCGGGTACACCGGGTATTTGCGCCGCACGGCGTACACGTGCACCGTCGCCATCTGCGCGCCGGCGATCAGCAGGCCCGGGATGATGCCGGCGAGGTACAGACGCGCCGATCGACGTGGAGATCACGCCGCCCCACACCACCATCAGGATGGACGGCGGGATGATCACGGCCAGCACCGCCGACACGGCGGTGATCGCGATCGAGAAGGACAGGTCGTAGCCTTCCCTGGTCTGCGCGTCGATGAAGATCTTGCTCTGGCTGGCGGCGTCCGCCGTCGATGAACCCGAGATGCCGGCGAAGAACACCGACAGCACGACATTGATCTGCGCCAGCGCCCCCGGCATGCTGCCCACCATGGTTCGCGACAGCTTGACCAGCCGGTTGGTGATGCCGCCGACGCCCATCAGGTTGGCCGTCAGCAGGAAAAACGGCACGGCCAGCAGGATGAACGAGTTGTAGGCCTTGAAGGTCTCGTTGAACAGCACCATCGGCGACAGCCGCGGCTCGAAGATCAGCGAGGGCAGGCAGGCCAGCCCGAGCGCGAAGGCCACGGGTACGCGCGCGATCAACAGCAGGGCGAAAGTGCCGAACAGCAGGATCGCCGCGATGCCGGGCGTCAGGGCAGCCTGGCTCATCATGACGCCTCCCTCGTCATCAGCAGGCGCACGTCGCGAACAAACGCCTCGCCCAGGAACACGACCCAGGTCAGGCCGGCGATCGGCCAGGCCAGGAAGATGAAGGGCATCGGAAGCTCCGCCAGCTCGGACTGCTGGTCCCAGCCGAAACGCACGAACTGCACGCCCCAGTAGACGAACACCAGCGCGAAGACCAGGACGATGAGGTTTGAGACGATGCGCAACCGGGCCGCGGCGCGTGGCGAGAGGTCCGGCCAGACGTCGACCTCGAAATGGGTGCCCTCGCGCACGGCGATCATGGCGCCCAGCATCACCATCCAGATGAACATGAACCGGGACAACTCCTCCGTCCAGATGTAGGACGGAATCAAATCCGTGTAGCGCGCAACGATCTGCATGGTGACCGGCACGACCAGGATGGTCACCGTGCCCACCAGCAGCCAGGTGAGGAGCTTGTGATAGCCCGCGATCAGTTTATTCATGGCGTGCACACAAAAAACGCCTTCCCGGACGTGCCGGAAAGGCGTTGATTCATCGGATGGATTACTTGATCGCCAGGATCTTGGCGTGGATGGCGTCGGCGCCGATTTCCTTGGCATACGCAGCCATCACCGGATCCACCATGGCCTGCATCTTGGCGCGATCGGCGAACGGGATGCGCTTGAGTTTTCCGGCCTTTTCGAGGGCGTCGAGCTTGGCGTTGTCTTCGCTGGACTCGATCTGGCGGCCATAGGCGCCGGCTTCCTTGCCGGCCTTGACGATCGCTGCCTGAAGGTCCGCAGGCAGCTTCTTGAAGGTCTTGCCGGAGAAGCAGATCGGCCGGATGGTGATGGCGTGCTGCGTCATGTTGAGGTTCGGGGCGACCTCGAAGAACTTCATCGTTTCAACACCCGCGGCCTCGTTCTCGCCGGCGGCAATCACGCCGTTCTGGATGCCGTTGTAGACCTCGTTGTACGCGATCACCGTCGGTGCCATGCCGGCCGCTGCAAAGGTGCGGCTCCAGATCGGGGCGCCCTGCACGCGGACTTTCAGGCCCTTCATCTCGGCCAGGTTGCGCACCGGCTTGTTGGCAAAGATGTTGCGGGTGCCGCCGCCGGCGTAACCGATCAGCATGACCTCGGCCTTTTGCGCGACTTCATCGGCAACCGGCTTGAGCAGGTCGGCGTCCAGCACCTTGTTCCAGTGCGCCAGGTCGCGGAACAGGAACGGCGCATCGATGAAGGGGGCCGCCTTCGAGAACGTGGACATGTGGGCCGGTGACACGATGGCGTAGTCCACCGAGATGCCCTGGTTCATGTAGGCGAAGTAGTCCTTCTCAAGGCCCAGTTCGCTGTTGCGATGGAGCACGAAGTTGATCGGCTTGCCGTAATACTTCTTGACCAGCTCTTCGAACTTCAGCAGCGACTTGTTGAACGCGTGGTCGTCATTGAACTGCACCGCACCGTGCAGCGTGATGGCCTGCTGCTGCGCCGAGGCCGGCAGCCAGAAGGCGGCCAGCGTGCAAGCCGCGATGACCGCACGGCACCAGAAAGCGAAACCGGATTTGCTCATGTCTTCTCCTGTTGGGGGACCTTGTCGAGCATCTGATCGTGCATTGCATTCGTAGATGCTCGGAGCAATATAGAGGGCTTCCGCTGCTGTGGCATAGGCATAAACGCTAGGGCCGATTTAGTAAAGCGGCGGGGCGCAGCTCATCAGCTGGATTCGTCCGTGATAGTCACCGGGCTCCAGCCGTCATCACCTGCTCCAGTAATTCGGCCAGCGCTGCGCGATGCTTGATCACGCAGGAGTCGTGGGAGCCCGGGATCCGCAGCGCGCGCATCTCCGCCACCCACTCGCGCCAGCGGGACGGGTCCGTGTCGAAGTGGGTGCCGTCGTCGGCTACGAGGCAGGTCAGGGGTGCGTCGATGCGCGGCGGTACGAAGCTTGCCATGCGCTGGTAGTAGTGAAGCAGCAGCTCGGCATTTCGCGCATGCGCGCCGGGCTGCACCAGCTGGACGACATTGTCCGTGCGTCGCAGGCGTTTCGCCAGCGCGGCGGCGAACCCGTGCACTCCCTTGCGCTTGAGCACCCAGAGTCGTCGCATGGCTTCGTTGCGCACGAAGGTCCGCGCGCGTCCGGGAAGCAGCTCGCCCAAGAGCTTGAGCGACTTCGCCAGTGCGCGCATCCCCCGCCCGCCGTTGAGCGAGGGCGTCTCGACCAGCAGGATGCCGGCGACCTCGACACCGCGCTCGCGTAACAGGTGCGCCAGTTGCCATGCCACCAGGCCGGCTGTGCAGAAGCCGCCGACGAACACCGGCGAGCCGCCGCAAGCACGCAGCACGTCGGGGAGGTATCCGGCCGCGACAGCTTCGATGTCGCTGCGGGCGTCGTCCTGGGGGCAGTTCAGCAGGAAGACTGATCGCCGTTGCGGCAGCAGCGCCATAAGCTGGTGCGCGTACAAGCCCCGCGCCGCGTGGTCTCCGTGACAGAAGAACAGCGGGATGCCGAACCCCTGCTTCACGGGCGTGACCATGGCCTGGCCTTGCGGCAGCCCGTCGACTACCGCGTCCGCGACCGAGCGGATCGTGAGCACCGCCGGACCGAAACCCTCCAGTGAGATGCCAGCCAGCCGTTCTACTTCCAACAGCATGTCGGCAGCCAGCAACGAGTCGCCCCCCTTGTCATAGAAGTCGTCATCTACGCTGATCTCGTCGGTTCTAAGCAGCCGGCGCCAGAGGTCCAGCACCTCCACTTCGATTAGCGATGCCGGCTCCGTCGGCAATGGGCGCTCCTGCATGTGCTGCTCGGCCAGCCTGGGCCGCAGCACCTTGCCGGTGGGTCCGCGGGGCAACTCGCGCAACACCCGGGATGCCATGTGGGATCTTGAAGCGGGCGATGCGGGCGGCCAAGAAGGACGTGAGCTCCTCCACCGACACAGTGCTGCCGGTCTTGGGTACCACGGCGGCCGCGACGCTTTCGCCAAGGCGCGCGTGCGGCACGCCGAAGACCGCAGTCTCGAGCACATCGGGATGCTCCAGTAGTGCCTTTTCCACTTCATAGGGGAAGACCTTCTCGCCGCCACGGCTGATGACCTCCTTCGTTCGCCCGGCAATGGTGAGGTAGCCCTCCTCGTCGACCCAGCCCAAGTCGCCGGTCGACAGGCCCCCGCCGTGCTGTTGCTCACCCGCGAGGCCATCCTCGTCCATGTAGCCCGGGGACACGGAAGATCCGCGGACCACGATCTGGCCGATCTCGCCGGGGGGCAGCTCGCGTCCGGACGCATCGGCAATGAACAGCTCTCCGCGCGCGATGAGGCCGACTGTTCCCGGCTTCGCTCGGCCGGGTGGATTCGCGGCCATGACGCCCGCCTCGCTGAGCCCGTAGAACTCGAGCACGGGGACACCCCACATGCGTTCGGCGGCTGCACGCAGCTCATCGGGCACATATGAAACGCCGCACATGATGAAACGCAAGCTCGATCTAGTCATCGCCACGCCGCCAAGGCGGTCAATCAGTGCGCGCACTGTGGTCGGCGTGGTACACAAGTAGCTGGGCCGCAAGCGGGGCAGCCATGTCTGCATTTCCATGACCGCGCCCGCCGGCGGAAACGCCACCGAGGCACCCAGGATTGCCGGCACCAGCAACAGGATTTTCAAGCCTGCGGCGTAGTGCAGCGGCAGCATCGCGACCGTGCGGTCGCCGGCACCGATGCGGAGCCAGTCGGAAGAGCTCAGCTTGCGCGCCATGGCGATCAAGTTGCCGTGCGTGACAGCCACGACCTTGGGGCGACCTGTCGTGCCCGAGGAACGCAGCAGCAGCGCGACGCTCGCAAGCTTCTGCGACATGGCGTACGAAGGCGCAGGCCCCTGTCGCAGAACCGCCAGTCCAAAGTCACTGTACTGCAGCACTGGAATGCCGGCGTCCAGCACGCCTGCCCGCAGCGTCTGCGGAAGGTTCGGCCCGATTACCATGGCGTCGAGCCCGAAGGTCCGGATCAGGTCCGGCACTTCGGCCGGTAGCAGGGCCGCGTTGATCGGCACCAATACGCAGTTGCAGGTGATCGCCAATGTCGTGCATGCGCCGGCCACGTTGGCTTCGGCCATCACGCCCACCCGGCAGCCCGGCCCCAAGCCAGCGCGCGCAAGGTCGACAGCGCAGGCGGCGATGAAGGCGGACAACTCGGCATAGCTCAGCTGCCGCTCGAAGTCCAACAGTGCTGGCTCAGTGCCGCGGGTGCGCGCCCAGTGATTGATGCTGTCGCCAATGGTCGCTGGCGCCAACGAGATTTCTTGCGCGCGCTGTCTGGGCAATAGCTCGGTTTGTGAAGGGTCGAGCACGGGTTCTCCTCCGGCCAATGCGCAGTCGTGTGGCAATTTTCCTGGCAACTGCAAGCTGGGCGATTGCAATGGCTGATTATTGCAATGAATCGTGTTGTACGAGTGTTGTTAATTATTTTGATAGATGAGCAACACACGCACAGACCCCGTTACCGCCGCGTTTCAGTGGCCGCCTTTCGACCCAAAGTGGCCGCGGCACTCACATCTCAGGAGGCGTACGAATTGGCGCTTACGTCGCAGCCGGCCTGCAGGACGCGGAATAATGAGTCCTGGGCGACGCGCGCCGCGCCGCCGCCGAAGCTCAAGGAACCATGCCATGACAACCCTTTCGCCACGCCTTCGCCGCATCACCGTCCTTGCCGCGCTCGCAACGCCGGCGCTTACCCTGGCTCACCACGGCTGGAGCGGCTACGACAGCAACACACCTTTGAAAGTCGCCGGCACCATCCGCGAGGCCGGCTACGAGCACCCGCACGGCTACGTCAAGCTCGAGGCACCGGGCAAGACCTGGCTGGTCGTGCTGGCGCCGCCCTCGCGCATGGAGAACCGCGGCCTGCCCGCGGCGATGCTTAAGGCGGGTGTCGCCGCGCAGGTCGAGGGCTACCCGAATCGCAGCGACGCGCAGGAAATGCGCGCCGAGCGCATCACGATCGACGGCAAGACTGTGGAGCTTCGATAGATGCACCCGCCCGTCGGCCCGGCCTGGCTCGTGTGGCTCGAGCTGAGCGGCCTGGGTGAAGCGATGCGCCGCTCAGCATGGATGTACCCCATTGTCGAGATCGTGCACATCGTTGGCTTCGTGGTCCTGGTCGGGGCTGCGGTGATGTTCGATCTGCGCGTGCTCGGCCTTGGCCGCGGCCTCGCGGTGACCGCGCTCGCGCGCCACCTCCTGCGCTGGTCCTGGGCCGGGCTCGTCCTCGTGGTGCCGGCCGGACTGATGATGTTTACCGCGCACGCTACCGAATTCGCGACTAACCCAGCCTTCCTGCTGAAGCTGACACTGCTCGCGACCGCGGCGGCGAACGTGGCCTTCTTTCACCTGGGCCCGTACCGCACGGTGCGCGCCTGGGACGGTGCGGGCGAGGCGCCTGGCACCGCGCGGGCCGCCGCGGCACTGTCCATTGCGGTCTGGATCGCCGTGATCACCTGCGGGCGCCTGATCGCCTACTTCTGACGCGACGCCATTAAGTCACATTTCGCCGGTGCAGGCTTCGGCAGGGCCCGGCGCTCTATCATGTTGGGTTTTCCTGGCGCACCCCGACTTGAACAAATCGACCGACGGCAAATACCTGGGCACCTTGATGGCCCAACGGATCAGCATCCGTGGGGCGCGCACGCACAACCTCAAGAACATCGACCTGGACATCCCGCGCAACCAGCTGGTGGTGATCACCGGCCTGTCGGGCTCGGGCAAGTCCTCGCTCGCCTTCGACACCCTGTATGCGGAAGGCCAGCGCAGGTATGTGGAGAGCCTGTCGGCCTACGCCCGGCAGTTCCTGCAGCTCATGGACAAGCCCGACGTGGACATGATCGAGGGCCTGTCGCCCGCGATCTCCATCGAGCAGAAGGCCACCTCGCACAACCCGCGCTCCACCGTGGGCACGGTGACGGAAATCCACGACTACCTGCGCCTGCTGTTCGCCCGCGCGGGAACGCCCTACTGCCCGACCCACGACATTCCCCTGCAATCGCAGACGGTGTCGCAGATGGTCGATGCGGTGCTGGCCTTGCCGGAAGAGTCGCGCCTGATGATCCTGGCCCCGGTGGCGCGCGATCGCAAGGGTGAGTTCGTCGATGTGTTTGCCGAAATGCAGGCTCGGGGCTACGTGCGCTTCCGCGTCGATGGCCAGGCGTATGAGTTCGACGAGCTGCCCAAGCTGAAGAAGGCCGAGAAACACGATGTCGACGTCGTCATCGACCGGCTCAAGGTGCGTCCCGACGCGCAGCAGCGCCTGGCGGAGAGTTTCGAGGCCGCCTTGCGGCTGGCCGACGGCCGCGCCATCGCCGTGGAGATGGAGAGCGGGAAGGAGCACTGGTTCAACGCCAAGTTCGCCTGCCCCATCTGCAACTACTCGATCACCGAGCTCGAGCCCAGGCTCTTTTCGTTCAACTCGCCGGTGGGCGCCTGCCCGAGCTGCGATGGCCTGGGCCACATGGAGTTCTTCGATCCGGCGCGGGTGGTGGCCTTCCCCACCCTGTCGCTGGCCAGCGGCGCGATCAAAGGCTGGGACCGGCGCAACAGCTACTACTTCAGCCTGATCGAAAGCCTGGCTCGCCACTACAAGTTCGACGCCGACGCCCCCTTCGAGGAACTTCCCGAGCCCGTGCGCCATGCGGTGCTGCACGGCTCCGGCGAAGAAGAAATCCGCTTCAGCTATACGATGGAGTCGGGCAACTCGGCCGGCCGCAAGGTCACCAAGAAGCATGCCTTCGAAGGCGTCATCCCCAACATGGCGCGGCGCTATCGCGAAACCGATTCGGTGGCGGTGCGCGAAGAGCTGGCGCGCTATCGCGGCATGCAGCCCTGCCCCGAATGCCACGGCACTCGCCTGCGCAGCGAAGCGCGGCACGTGAAGGTGGGCGAAGGCGACCAGGCCCGCGCCATCTTCGAGATCGGCCATGCCACGCTGCGCGAGAGCTTCGAGTACTTCGACAGCCTGAAGCTGCACGGCGCCAAGGCCGAGATCGCCGACAAGGTGATCCGCGAGATCGGCCTTCGGCTGAAATTCCTCAACGACGTCGGCCTGAACTACCTCAGCCTGGACCGCAGCGCCGAAACGCTGTCGGGCGGCGAAGCGCAGCGCATCCGCCTGGCCTCGCAGATCGGCTCGGGCCTCACCGGCGTGATGTACGTGCTGGACGAGCCCAGCATCGGCCTGCACCAGCGCGACAACGACCGGCTGATCGGCACGCTGCGCCATCTGCGCGACATCGGCAACAGCGTGATCGTGGTCGAGCACGACGAGGACATGATCCATGCCGCCGACCACCTCATCGACATGGGGCCGGGCGCGGGCATCCACGGCGGCCGCGTCATGGCGCAAGGCAGCTTCGAAGACTTGAAGGCCGCGCCCGCGTCCTTGACCGGCCAGTACCTTTCCGGCGCGAAGTCCATCGCCGTCCCCAAGCGCCGCACACCGTGGCTGCCGGTGCTGGACGCCGCGCCGGTGGAAAGAAAAGCATCGCGCTTTCCGCCCAGCGACGCGGCTGTGCGCCGGGCGGCGCGCGAAGCGGAACACCTCGCCACCCGCGGCGCCGTGCAGGAAATTCGCGTGCTCGGCGCGACGGGCAACAACCTGAAGAATGTCAGCGTCGCCTTCCCTGTCGGACTGCTGACCTGCGTGACGGGCGTCTCGGGTTCCGGCAAATCGACGCTCGTGAACGACACGCTCTACGCGGCCGTGGCGCGCACGCTTTACCGTGCGCACGAAGAGCCGGCCGCGCATGAAGCGGTGGAAGGCATAGAGCATTTCGACAAGGTCATCAACGTCGACCAGTCGCCGATCGGCCGCACGCCGCGCAGCAACCCGGCCACCTACACGGGCCTATTCACGCCGATCCGCGAGCTGATGGCCGAGGTGCCGATGGCCAAGGAGCGCGGCTATGGCCCCGGGCGTTTCTCGTTCAACGTAGCGGGCGGCCGCTGCGAGGCGTGCCAGGGCGACGGCGTCGTGAAGGTGGAGATGCACTTCCTGCCCGACGTCTATGTGCCCTGCGACGTCTGCCATGGCCAGCGCTACAACCGCGAGACGCTGGAAGTGCAATGGAAGGGCCGCAACATCGCGCAGATCCTGGACATGACGGTGGAGGACGCCCACCTGTTCCTCAAGGCCGTTCCCACCATCGCCCGCAAGTTGCAGACGCTGCTGGACGTGGGACTGTCCTACGTGAAGCTGGGGCAGGCAGCGACCACGCTGTCCGGCGGCGAGGCGCAGCGGGTGAAACTGGCGCTGGAACTGTCCAAGCGCGACACCGGCCGCACGCTCTACATCCTGGATGAGCCCACCACCGGCCTGCACTTCGCCGACATCGACTTGCTGCTGCATGTGCTGCACCAGCTGCGCGACGCCGGCAACACCATCGTGGTGATCGAACACAACCTGGACGTGATCAAGACCGCCGACTGGCTCATCGACATGGGCCCCGAAGGCGGCGCCGGCGGCGGTGAAGTGGTGGGGGTGGGGACGCCGGAGGATATTGCGGCGAATCCGGCGAGCCATACGGGAAGGTATCTGAAGAGGTTG
>CAVRNE010000029.1:0-174341 GCA_963722025.1 uncultured beta proteobacterium | reverse complement strand
TCGAGCTTCGGACGCTGATTTCATGGTTTCCGGAACTTCGCACGATCCAGCTGCTGGAGCAGCTCTACGCGCGACTTCACGTGCTTCACATGAAGAGCGTACCTCGTCGCTCAGTACTGGCTGGATTGGCGTGCCGGCATGGCCGACGCCATCCCGGATCCCAGCGTATCGGTCCCGTCCACCGCGATGATTTTCGCGTTCCGAGGAGCACACCATGCATGAAGAGCACCCGGACCAAAGGGATCTGCGCATTCTGGTGGTTGACGACAACCACGACGCCGCCTTCACGTTGTCGGCCCTGCTCCAGCTCAAGGGACACCAGACCAGCACGGCCCATAACGGCCTGGATGCCGTCCGGGCGGCAACGCGGGTGCGCTACGACGCGGTGGTGCTCGACCTGGGCATGCCCATCATGGATGGGTTCCAGGCGGCTGCTGTCCTTGGCCAACTACAGCCTGCGCCCATACTGATCGCCTGTTCGGCCTGGGACCATGCCGAAACCCGGAGGCGCACAGCCGACCTGGGCTTTTTTGCGCACCTGAGGAAGCCCGTCCACTTCGATGTCCTGGAGGCTGCACTGGGGCTGGCCCGTGAAGCCATTTCACGCTGCCGGCGGAGTCACGGTGGCGAGACGTAGGACGTCGCCCATTCGCACGAGATCGGGCAGCGATTTCGCTCTCATCTTGCGCATGATCTGCCCACGGTGGACCTTGACGGTCACCTCGCTCACGCCGAGCTCGCCGGCGATCTGCTTGTTCATCCGCCCTAGGATCACGAGCGCCATGATCTCGCGCTCGCGCGGCGTGAGCGCGGCAAAGCGTTGCCGCAGGTCATCCATGACGGCGGCCTCCTGGCGCTGCGCACGGTTGCGCTCGATGCCGGCGTTGATCGCATCGAGCAGCTCCTGGTCGTGAAAAGGCTTGGTGAGGAACTCGACGGCCCCGGCCTTGATCGCGCGCACCGACATGGGGATGTCACCGTGACCCGTGATGAAGATTACCGGAATGAGGACGCCCGCTTGTACGAGCTCCTGCTGGAAGTTGAGACCGCTCGACCCCGGCAATCTGACGTCCAGGACGAGACAGGCGGGAGCATCAGGACGGACCGCCTCGAGAAATTCCCGAGGTGAAGCGAACCCGCGAGCCTCCAGCCCGACGGAGGCAATGAGATCCTGCACGGCCTCGCGCATCGACGGATCGTCGTCGACAACGAACACGATGGGACGCTCCTCTGCCATTTACGACACCGGCTGCTCGACCGGCAGCGAAAACCTGAAGACGGCGCCGTATGGCACGTTGGGCGTCACCCACAGCCGCCCGCCGTGGGCCTCGATGATCGAGCGGCTGATCGACAGTCCCATCCCGATGCCCTCCTCCTTGGTCGTGTAGAACGCCTCGAAGAGCCGATCCACGTGGTCGGGATCGACGCCAGGCCCCGAGTCTCGCACTTCCACCGTCACAGTGTTCGCGCCGCCCCGGGCGGAACCGATCGCGAGCTCACGCTGCCGTGCGCCGCCGCCTTTCATCGCTTCGATGGCATTGACGAGAAGGTTCAGGACCACCTGCTGGAGCTGAACCCGGTCGCCCTCGATGAGCGGCACGTCGGGCGCGAGCGAAGTCTCCAGCGTGATGGCGTTTCGGCGCACCTCGTCGCGCGTCAGCGCGATCACTTCGAAGATCGCTTCGTTGACATCCACGCGATTCCTGCGCGGCGCCTGGCGATTGACGAGCGCTCGGATACGGTCGACGACCTGGCTCGCCCGCCTGCCGTCCGCGACGATGCGTTGCGAGCGCGGAACGCGCCTTCACCATCTCGGGCGGCTGGGCCGCCAGCCAACGCGTGCAGGCGGCGGCGCTCGCGCTGATGGCACCGAGCGGCTGGTTCACCTCGTGCGCGATGGAGGCGGCGAGCACCCCGAGCGTCGTCACGCGGTTGACGCGCGCGAGCGCCGCCTCCGCATCGCGCAGCGCTTCGGAGGCGAGCTTGTGATCGGTGAGGTCGCGCGTGATGGCGAGTGCCGCTTCCACCCGCTCGGAGCCCAATCGCAGGGGCGCGTAGATCACTGAGTAATAGAACCGGCCGCTCGCGTTCACGAACCACTCGGCGAACGACACCTGCTCACCCGCGAAGCAGCGGTCCATCTTGGGCTTGAGGATCTGCTCGAAAACCTCGCGCCCGTGGAGATCGCTCACATGCAGGCCGGCGATCCGATCGGCCGGCATACTCCAGTTGCGTTCGTAGACCGGGTTGAGGCGTTGATAGCGGTAATCCCGGCCGATGACCGCCATGGCGTCCGGCGCGTTCTCGAAGATGTGCCGGGTCAGCTGCTCGCTCGCGCTCAGTTCCTCTTGCGCATGTCGCAGCTCCGTGATGTCCTGAAGCGTGCCGAAGGCGCGCAGCCTGCCCCCCGACACGCCTCGCGTCGCCTCGCCCCGGCTGTGCACGATTCGCACCTCGCCGTTCGGACGGACGGCCCGGAATTCCAGGTCAAATCGCCCGTCACCCTTGCCGGCAACCGCGATGGTCTCGATCAGCCTCGCCCGGTCCTCCGGATGCACGATCTCGATGGCGCGTCCCTGCCACGACGAGAGCTGATGCTGCTCGATGCCGTAGATGCGACAGGCTTCATCCGAGAGCGTCAGGCACTGGTTTCCGACATCGTATTCGAAGTAGCCCATGTGGCCGATGCGCTGAGCCTCTTCAAGCTTGCGTTCGCTTTCGCGCAAGCTGCGGAAAATAAGCAGGCTGGTAAGCGCATCGTCCAGACGGCGGCCGATTTCCTCGAACAGCCGCCTTTCCTGCTCGCTCCATACTCGCGCATGCGAGCACTGGTGCAGGCCGAAGACGTAGGCGCGGTCGATCTTGGGTCGGACGGCCATAGCCATTTGTGAGCGAGTGGCGAAGCGATCGGCGATCGGGCCGGGCACCTGCAGCTCGTAGCCCGGACCGAACAACACGGCGCCATCGGCCGCGCGAATCGTGCGGAGCACGTTGGCGATATCCGGGGTGACCGGCACGTCGCTTCCCAGGGCGAACGCGCCGGGAAATTGCGGACGCGTATGTTCCATCACGGCCCGCCAGACCGGCGCCTGC
Source organism: uncultured beta proteobacterium (assembly GCA_963722025.1). Taxonomy (GTDB): domain Bacteria; phylum Pseudomonadota; class Gammaproteobacteria; order Burkholderiales; family Burkholderiaceae_C; genus Ramlibacter. The sequence goes on along the minus strand of CAVRNE010000029.1, from coordinate 171,248 downwards.
GGGTCGCACGGGTAGATGAGCCAGGCGCGGTCGCAGGCGAAGACCTCCAGCACCGCGTCGAGCACGTCGCTCATCATTCGTTCGAGGTCGTTGGTACCCTGCATGGCGCGGTTGATCCGGTCCATGCTTTCCAGGAACCAGAGGTGGGCGGCGCGCTCATCCTCCGCCACCTTGCGATCGTGGATGTCGGTGTGCACGCCGTACCACTTCAGGACCTTTCCCTGCTCATCGCGCAGCGGCACGGCGCGGCCGAGGAACCAGCGGTACTCGCCGTCGCCGCGACGCAGCCGCACTTCCTCCTCGAAAGCCTCGCCGGTGGCGATGCTGTGGTTGCGCGCCGCGTTGTAGCTCGAAGCGTCCTCGGGATGAACCGCGGCTTTCGAGTTGGCGGCATCAGGCCCGAGCCCGGTGTACTCGTGCCAGCGCCGGTTCCCGATCGCGTTGCGACCGCTGGCATCGGTCACGAATGCCATGGCCGGCATGGTCTCGATGATGTCGCGCAGCTCCTTCTCGCGCTGGCGCAGCGTCTCTTCCGCGCGCTTGCGTTCGGTAATGAGCCGGCCGACACCCCGGTAACCGACGAAAGCGCCCATGTCATCGAACACGGGCAGGCCGGAAACCGACACGTAGCGCCTGCCGCCGCCGGGGGTTGGGCGCGCGAGTTCGAAGTCACGGAACGGCAGATGGGCGTCGAGCGTCTCGCGGTGCCGCCGCCAAGCCTCCTCGTCCGGCTCCAGATACGGCACTTCCCACCGCGTCTTGCCGAGCTCGGTGCCGGGGGCGGGCCAATCCGCCGTCACGGTCCGGTTGAATTCTTGCCGCACGAAGCGGTGCTGCGCGTCGGTTTCCCAGTACACGTCGAACGAGAACTGCACGAGGGTGCGAAAGCGCTCCTCGCTCTCGCGCAGCGCCTCCTCCGCGCGCTTGCGCTCGGTCACGTCCTCGCAGGCCACCAGTAGGACCGGCCGGCTGCGCAGCATGACGGCATTCGCGGTCTCGCGCACCCAGAGCATTTTGCCGTCCTTGCGCAACTTGCGCGCCTCCCAGCGCAGTGGACGGCCGAGATTGGCGAAGCAGCTGGCCGCTTTTTCCTGCACCAAGGCGCGGTCAGGCTCGTAAAAGACTTCAAGCACCGGCTGGCCGACGAGTTCGCTCACGGCGTAACCCAGCTGTTGTGCGCCGAAGGGGTTCACCGAAACAATGGCGCCGGCCTCATCGACGATGAAGTACATCGTCGGATTCGCTTCGAAGGCGGCGCGCCACTGCTCTTCGAGCTCACGGTCTACTTGCTCGGCGCGCTTGCGCTCGGTGATGCGGTCATTCGTCTGATGTGGGCCCGGCACGTACGGCAGCGCTTCCTGCTTGTCTCTAGCCACGCGTGGTCTCCAATCGCTCTACGGAAACTTTTTTCTCGATTGTGCTCCGCAGGCCGATGGTTGTCACCGGCGATCCGGGGCCGAGGATGACCCTAGAAAACCTGACCTGGAAATCCGGCACGCGAGAAGAATTCAGAACTCAGTGAAAGTCGACAGCAGTTGAGCTACGCCCAGCCCCTTGAAACCGCGCGAAATGCCCTTATCATTAGCACTCGCAGGAGTTGAGTGCTAACAAATGCTCACCTCCTCGACAAGTTATTAAGCGCTAACTTCGTTGGCGCTTTTTGATGTCCCTCAGTTTCAAGTCAAGGAGATGCAATGAAACTTCGCCCCCTGCACGATCGCGTGATCGTCAAGCGCCTCGAAAACGAAACCAAGACCGCCTCCGGCATCGTGATTCCCGACAACGCCGCCGAAAAGCCTGACCAGGGCGAAGTCCTGGCCGTCGGCCCCGGCCGCAAGAACGACAAGGGCGAGCTGATTGCCCCGAACGTCAAGGTGGGCGACCGCGTGCTGTTCGGCAAGTACAGCGGCCAGACCGTCAAGGTCGAGGGCGACGAGCTGCTGGTCATGAAGGAAGACGACCTGTTCGCGGTCGTCGAAGGCGCTCCGGCCGCCGGCCTGAAGAAGGCTGCCTGATTCCCCGCTCGAATCCGCAATCCATCCAACCAATTTTGAGGTAACAACATGGCAGCAAAAGACGTAATCTTCGGCGGCGACGCCCGCGCGCGCATGGTCGAGGGTGTGAACATCCTGGCCAACGCAGTCAAGGTGACCCTGGGCCCCAAGGGCCGCAACGTGGTGCTCGAGCGCTCCTTCGGCGCCCCCACCGTGACCAAGGACGGCGTGTCCGTGGCCAAGGAAATCGAGCTGAAGGACAAGCTCCAGAACATGGGCGCGCAGATGGTCAAGGAAGTCGCTTCCAAGACCAGCGACATCGCCGGTGACGGCACCACCACCGCCACCGTGCTGGCCCAGGCCATCGTGCGCGAAGGCATGAAGTACGTGGCCGCCGGCATGAACCCGATGGACCTGAAGCGCGGCATCGACAAGGCTGTCATGGCCCTGGTCGAGCAGCTGAAGAAGGCCTCCAAGGCCACCACCACCTCCAAGGAAATCGCGCAAGTCGGCTCCATCTCCGCCAACAGCGACGACACCATCGGCAAGATCATCGCTGACGCGATGGACAAGGTCGGCAAGGAAGGCGTGATCACCGTCGAAGACGGCAAGTCGCTGGAGTCCGAGCTGGAAGTCGTCGAAGGCATGCAGTTCGACCGCGGCTACCTGTCGCCCTTACTTCATCAACAACCCCGAGAAGCAATCGGCGCTGCTGGACAACCCCTTCGTGCTGCTGTACGACAAGAAGGTCAGCAACATCCGTGACCTGCTGCCCATCCTGGAGCAAGTCGCCAAGGCCGGCCGTCCGCTGCTGGTGATCGCCGAGGAAGTCGAGGGCGAAGCCCTGGCGACCCTGGTGGTCAACACCATCCGCGGCATCCTGAAGGTCGTGGCCGTCAAGGCGCCTGGCTTCGGCGACCGCCGCAAGGCCATGCTGGAAGACATCGCCATCCTGACGGGCGGCAAGGTCATCGCTGAAGAAGTGGGCCTGACGCTCGAGAAGGTGACCCTGGCCGACCTGGGCCAGGCCAAGCGCATCGAAGTGGGCAAGGAAAACACCACCATCATCGACGGCGCCGGCGCCGGTGCCGACATCGAAGCGCGCGTCAAGCAGATCCGCGTCCAGATCGAGGAAGCCACCAGCGACTACGACCGTGAGAAGCTGCAAGAGCGCGTGGCCAAGCTGGCCGGCGGTGTTGCCGTGATCAAGGTCGGTGCCGCCACCGAAGTCGAGATGAAGGAAAAGAAGGCTCGCGTGGAAGACGCGCTGCACGCCACCCGCGCTGCCGTGGAAGAAGGCATCGTGGCCGGCGGTGGCGTGGCCCTGCTGCGCGCCAAGCAAGCCGCCGGCGCCATCAAGGGTGACAACGCCGATCAGGAAGCCGGCATCCGCCTGGTGCTGAAGGCGATCGAATCGCCCCTGCGCGAGATCGTCTACAACGCCGGCGGCGAAGCCAGCGTGGTGGTGAACGCCGTGTTGGCCGGCAAGGGCAACTACGGCTTCAACGCCGCCAACGACACCTATGGCGACATGATCGAAATGGGTATCCTGGACCCGACCAAGGTGACCCGCACGGCGCTGCAAAACGCCGCATCCGTCGCTTCGCTGATGCTGACGACCGAAGCCATGGTGGCCGAGGCTCCGAAGGAAGAAGCCGGCGCGCGGCGGCATGCCTGGCGGCATGGGCGGTATGGGTGGCATGGGCGGCATGGACATGTAAGCCCAGTTCACTGCAAAAACGCTACGCGTTTTTGCAGTGGCTAGTCAGACGAAAAAAGCCGGGAAAGCCCGGCTTTTTTCATTGGGGGCGCGCTGCATGTTGTTCCGCCGCGCGCGAGGTAAGCCGCTTTTTCAAGCGGCTTTTTTATTGCTGGCCGGGGCCGGGCATCACGGCGGGCGAATCGGGGGTGACTTCGGCGGGACCGTACTCATTCGCCGGGCCGCTGGGCTGCACGGCCCAATAGATCAGGAGCACCCAGCCAATGAGGGGGATGATCCACAGCAGCAGCAGCCAGCCGGTCTTGCCGATGTCGTGCAGGCGACGGGCGCCAACGGCCAGGCCCGGCAATAGCAGGCCCAGCGCGACGACGCCATAGAGGATGTCGCTGATGGCGCCGGCAATCAGCAGCACGATCACCTGGAACAGGAAGAACCACCAGAACTCGGACCTCGTGGCCCGGCCGGTGAAGTCGGCATATTTGTTGAAGCAGGTCTTGACTGCTTTTTGAATGTCTTCCATGCGCATCTCCTCAGTTATGTGTCGTACAAAGCTCCAGCGCCATGATATGCACAAGCGGGGCGGCACGCCATGGGAGTCAGGTGGAGCGCAACCGGCGCAGGAGCCCGGCCGTCGAGGCATCCAATCCGGACACGTCGCCGCTGTCCAGACGCGGCGCGATGTCCTTGGCCAGCACCTTGCCCAATTCCACCCCCCATTGGTCGAAGCTGTTGATACCCCACAGTGAGCCGCTGACGAAAACCCGATGCTCGTGGAGCGCGAGCAACGCCCCCAGGCTGGTGGGATCCAGACGCTCCAGGAGGAAGAAAGTGCTGGGCCTGCTGCCGGGAAAGTGCTTGTGGCCGCCCTCATCGGCCTTGCCCTGCATCAGCGCCTGGGCCTGCGCCAGCACGTTGGCCAGCAACTGCGGGTGATGGCCCGGCAGATCGTGCAGGGCCTGCTTCACGGCGATGAACTCCACCGGCACGACATCGGTGCCCTGGTGCAGCATCTGGAAATACGCATGCTGGCCGTTGGTTCCGGGTTCACCCCACAGCACCGGCGAGGTCGCGAACGAAAGCGACCTGCCCTGCGCATCGACACGCTTGCCGTTGCTCTCCATCTCCAGCTGCTGCAAATACGCGGGCAGGCGGCGCAGCGCACTGTGATACGGCGCGATGCTGCGGCTGGTGAAGCCGTGGAAATTGCGATACCAGAGGTCCAGCAAGCCCAGGCGCACCGGAAGATTGCTCGCGAGCGGCGCGGTGGCGAAGTGCCGGTCCATCTCATAGGCGCCCGCCAGCAGCTGGCGAAAGCCCTCCGCGCCAATGGCGATCGCAATGGGCAGGCCAATGGCCGACCACATGGAATAGCGCCCGCCCACCCAGTCCCAGAAGCCGAAGGTGGTGTCTATGCCGAATTCGCGCGCAGCGGCCACGTTGGTGGTGAGCGCCGCGAAATGCCGCGCGATGTCCGTCCCGCCCTGGCCCTCGAACCAGGCACGCGCCGAACGCGCGTTGGTCATGGTCTCGATGGTGGTGAAGGTCTTGGATGCGATGAGGAACAGCGTGCTTTGCGGCCGCACCTGGCGCAGCACGCCGGCGAGTTCATGGCCGTCCACGTTGGAGACGAAGTGGAATCGCTTGCCCGGCAGCACAAACTCGGCCAGCGCCGCCACGGCCATCTGCGGCCCGAGGTCCGAGCCGCCGATGCCGATGTTCACGACGTCCGTGATCGCAGCGTCGCCGCGCACCCGCTCCGCATAGGCCAGCATCGCGTCCAGCGTGGCATGGACCTCGGCCGCATCGGGGTCCCCGCTCGCACCCTTGGGTACGCGCAGCAGCCAATGCTTGACGGCTCGCTGTTCGGTGTTGTTGATGGGCTCGCCGGCGAACATGGCGTCGCGGTGGCGCTCCAGCTCGCACTCGCGCGCGAGCTGGAGCAGCAAGGCTTGGGCCTGAGTGTCCAGCAGGTTCTTGGACAGGTCCGCGAAAACATGGGGAGCTTGCTGGCTCAGGGCTTCGAAGCGGCCCGCGTCGGACCGAAAAGCCTCGCGCAGGTCCAGGCGCCGGCCTGTGCTTTCGAAATGCTTCTGCAATGCGCTCCACGCCGCCGTCTGGTCGCAGCGCGGCCGCGTCTTAGTTGCCACCATGGTCAAGCCCCCTTCATCGCATCGAGTTGATTCATGGCGCCAATTATCGGCCGGGGCAGCGCGGCCATGGCGCGGTGCATTCAGACACCTTAAGCGTAATCCGATTACGCAGCACCACTTTCCGACACCGTAAGCTGATGGGGCGAGTTGGCCAAAGACTTTTCCAATTGTTGAAACTAAGTTACATTATCCGACCATGAGCTTTGACCTTGTCCTGTTCGGCGGCACCGGCGACCTCGCCTGGCGCAAGCTGATGCCCGCGTTGTTCCAGGCCTTCCGCCACGGCTCGCTGCCCGAAGGCGGCCGCATCATCGGCATTGCCCGCGACGATTTGAGCGACGAGCAATATCGAGCCCTGATCCGCGCGCGCTTCGATGAGGTGGACCTGGCCAAGCGCCCCTCGCCCGAGGAGTTCGACCGCTTCGCCGCCTTGCTGCATTTCCTGCGCACGGACTTGTCGCGGCCCGCGGATTACGCGCGGCTCGCCGACATGCTGCGCCAACGCCAGGCCGACACGGTCGTGATGTATCTGGCGACCGCCCCGTCCCTCTTCACCACGGTCTGCGAGCAACTCGCCGCCGCCGGCCTGAACACGCCCAATACGCGGATCGTGCTGGAAAAGCCGCTCGGGCACGACCTGGCTTCGAACCGGGCGATCAACGAGACGGTGCGCAGCGTGCTGAGCGAAAAGCAGATCTTCCGCATCGACCATTACCTGGGCAAGCCGTCGGTGCAGAACCTGTTCGCGCTGCGCTTTGGCAACGCCTTGTTCGAGCCGCTGTGGCGGCGCGAGAACATCGCCAACATCCAGATCACGATCGCCGAGGACCTGGGCGTGGAAAAGCGCGGTGCGTTCTACGACCAGACGGGAGCGCTGCGCGACATGGTGCAGAACCATGCGCTGCAGCTGCTTTGCGCCCTGGCCATGGAGCCCCCGATCAACGCCCACGCCGACGCGATCCGCGACGAGAAGCTCAAGGTGCTGAGGTCGCTCAAGCCCTGGACCGCCGCGACGCTGGACCAGAACGTCATCCGCGGCCAGTACACAGCGGGCGTTGTCGCGAGCGAAGCGGTCGCCGGCTACCGCGAGGAGCCGGGCGTCAATCCGCGCAGCACCACGGAAACCTTCGTTGCCCTGCGGGCCGAGATCGCCAACTGGCGCTGGGCCGGGGTGCCGTTTTACATCCGCACCGGCAAGCGGCTGGCAGCGAGCGACGCGCGCATCGTGGTGAATTTCCTGCCCGCGCCGCACGCGATCTTCCGCACGCCCAATGGCTCGGCCAACCAGCTGGTGATTCGCCTGCAGCCGAAGGACGGGCTCGAGTTGCACCTGCTGGCGCAGGGGCAGGACAACCGCGATCACTCGAGGAACGCGCTCCCGTCGCTGGCGCCCGTTCACCTCGACCTCGATTTCGAGAAGCGTTTCGGTTATGAGCGCGTGGGCGCCTATGAGCGCCTGCTGCTCGACGTGATCGATGACCGCCTCAACCTGTTCGTGCGCAGCGACGAGCAGGAGGAGGCATGGCGCTGGGTCGAGCCCATCCTGGAGCACTGGCGCACCGATGCGTCCGGCCCGCGGCGCTATGCGGCCGGCACCTGGGGCCCAGCCGCGGCCAGCGCCATGATCGCGCGCGACGGCCACTGCTGGAGCGAAGAATGTTAGCCCCCACGCTTGCCACTTCGTGGACTGCGCTGCCCCCCGGGGGGCGTTGGCGCCTTGGGGCGGCCCGGCGGCGCCATGCTAGACCGCATCAAGGCTTCGCTGCCGTCACTGGCCCCTGCCGAGCAGCGCGTGGGGCGGCTGGTGCTGGGCGACCCGCGCGCTTTCGCCAACCTGCCCGTGAGCGAACTGGCCGAGCGGGCCCATGTGAGCAAGCCGACGGTGGTGCGCTTTTGCCGCAGCATCGGCTATGACGGGCTCTCGGATTTCAAGCTCAAGCTGGCCGGCAGCGTGAGCGAAGGCGTGCCCTTCATCCACCGCAGCGTGGATGCCGACGACAAGACCGGCGACGTGCTGGTCAAGGTCGTCGACAACACGGTCGCGGCCTTCCTGAAGTACCGCAACGACGCATCCAGCTTTGCGATCGAGAAGGCGGTTGAAGCGCTGGCGGCCACCTACAAGACCGGCCGGCGCATCGAGTTCTACGGCGCCGGCAACTCGGGCATCGTGGCGCAGGACGCCCAGCACAAGTTCTTCCGCCTGGGCGTGAACACCATCGCCTACAGCGACGGCCACATGCAGGTGATGAGCGCCTCCATGCTGGGCCCGGGGGACTGCGTGGTCGTCATTTCCAACTCGGGCCGCACCCGCGACCTGATGGACGCCTGCGACATCGCGCGCAAGAACGGGGCAACCACCATCGTGCTGACCGCCACCGGGTCGCCGCTGGCCTCGGCCGGCCACATCCACCTGGCAGCCGACCATCCCGAAGGCTACGACCGCTACAGCCCGATGGTTTCGCGCCTGTTGCACCTGGTGATCATCGACGTGCTGGCGACGACGGTGGCGCTGCGCATCGGGCCGCGCCTGCAGCCCTGCTGCGCGAGATGAAGAACAACCTGCGCAACAAGCGCTACGCCTGACGAGTGTTGTCATTGCGGACTCGACCCGCATCCATGCGCGGCGCCATGGATGCCGGATCGAGTCCGGCATGACAGCCATTAGATCCGCCCTTCCTCGACGGCGTGGCAGGCGATTTTCACGCCCTGGATTTCCAGCAGCGCGGGACGCTCCGCCTTGCAGCGGGCGTTGGCATGCGGGCAGCGTGGATGGAAGGCGCAGCCCGTGGGCGGGTTCAGCGGATTGGGCACTTCGCCCTGACACCGGCGTGCGCGAGCGGCCCGTGTCGTGCATCTTGGGAATGGCATCGAGCAGCATGCGCGTGTAGGGATGGCGCGGATTGCGGAACAGCTGGTGCTTGCCGGACAACTCCACCAGCCGCCCCAGGTACATCACGCCGACCTGGTCGCTCACATGCCGCACCACCGCCAGGTTGTGCGAGATGAACAGGTAGGTCAGGCCGCGCTGGCGCTGCAGGTCCTTCATGATGTTGAGCACCTGCGCCTGCACGCTCACGTCCAGTGCCGAGGTGGGCTCGTCGCACACCAGGAACTCCGGCTCGGTCGCCAGGGCCCGGGCGATGGAAATGCGCTGCCGCTGCCCGCCGGAGAACTGGTGCGGGTACTTCACCATGTCCAGCGGCGACAGGCCGACCGACTTGAGCAGTTCGCCCACCCGCTCTTTCAGCTGGGCGCGGTCGGTGATGATGCGGTGTTCCTTGAGCGGCTCGCCCACGATGTCTTCCACGATCCAGCGCGGGTTCAGGCTGGCGTAGGGATCCTGGAAGATCATCTGGATGCGCCGGCGCAGCTGGCGGCCCTGCGGGGTCTTGAACGCGGCGTGGGCGTCCTGGCCGTCGAAGGTGAGGCCGCCGCGCGTGGGCTCGTACAGGCCCACCAGCAGCCGGGCGACGGTGCTCTTGCCGCAGCCGGACTCGCCGACCAGCGCCAGGGTCTGGCCCTTCTGGATGTCGAAACTGACCCCGTCCACGGCATGCAGCAACTGGCGCGGCCGCCGCTCGATGACGCGGTTCAGCCAGGGCACGGATACGTCGAAGACCTTGGCCAGGTCGCGCGCCTGCACCAGCGGAGCAATGGCCCGCGCGCTCGTCACTTCGTGCGCTGCGGCTTCGCGCCTTGGGGCGGCCCGGCGGCGCGCCAACACTTCGCTCGCATTGGCGCTCATGCCGCGACTCCCACCCGGGTGTCGTGCAGCCAGCAGGCCGCGCGGGTCGCGCCGGCATGCAGAAGGTCCGGGCGCTCGACGGTGCAGCGCTCGAAGGCGCGCGGGCAACGCGGGTTGTAGGCGCAGCCGCGCGGGATGGCGTTCAGCCGCGGCATGGCGCCGTCGATCTGGTTCAGCCGCTCGCGCTCGACTTCCATATCGGGAATCGCCGCCATCAGGCCCATGGTGTACGGATGCGCGGGCTGGTTGATGACCTCATGGACCGGGCCGATCTCGGCGATGCGACCGGCGTACATCACGGCCACGCGGTCGCAGGTCTCGGCGATCACGCCCATGTCGTGGGTGATGAGCATCACGGCGGCGCCGCGATCCTTGCAGATGCGCTTGAGCAGCTGGATGATCTGGGCCTGGATGGAAACGTCGAGCGCCGTGGTCGGCTCGTCGGCGACGATCAGCTTGGGCTCGGCCGCGAGGGCCAGCGCGATCACCACGCGCTGGCGCATGCCGCCGGAGAACTGGTGAGGGTAATGGTCGATGCGTTCGGCCGCGGCCGGGATGCCGGTGTCTTCCAGCAGGCTGATGGCACGCCGGCGCGCCTCCTTGTCATCCACCGGCAGGTGCGCCTGGATGGTCTCCCGCAGCTGCCTGCCGATCGTGTACAGCGGATTGAGCGACGTGAGCGGATCCTGGAAGATCGCGCCGATCTTGCGGCCGCGGATATGCCGCATCTTCTCGTACGGCAGGTTGTCGATGCGCTGGCCCTCCAGCAGGATCTGGCCCGACGCCACGCGCCCGGGCGGCTCGAGCAGGCCGATGATGGCGGCGCCGGTGAGCGACTTGCCCGCGCCGGATTCACCGACCACACCCAGGATCTCGCCGGGCGCGATGTCGAATGAAATGTCGTCCAGGGCGCGCAGGGTGCCGCGCCGGTTGGGAAACTCGACGATGAGGTTGTTGACTTGCAGAAGGCTCATAGGGATGCCGGAGCCGCGGACGGCTCAGGCTGGCCTAGCGCGAAGGCGCGGGTTCAGCGCATCGCGCAGCCAATCGCCCAGCAGGTTCACCGACAGGGCGATCAGGATCAGCATCAGGCCGGGGAAGATGGTGATCCACCATTCGCCGGAGAAAAGGTAGTCGTTGCCCACCCGGATCAGCGTGCCCAGGGACGGGGAAGTGGGCGGCACGCCAACGCCCAGGAAGGACAGCGTGGCCTCGGTGATGATGGCCGTGGCCACGTGGATGGTCGCCAGCACCAGCACCGGGCCCATCACGTTGGGCAGCACATGGCGCGCCATGATGCGCAGCGGCGCCACGCCGGTCACGCGGGCGGCCTGCACGTATTCCTTGTTGCGCTCCACCAGCGTGGAGCCGCGCACCGTGCGGGCGTATTGAACCCAGCCTGACAGCGTGATCGACATGATCAGCACGCCGAAGGCAACGGTGTCGTGCGCGTCGGGGAACAGCGCACGGCCCACGCCGGCGATCAGCAGCGCCATCAGGATGGACGGGAAGGACAGCATGACGTCGCACACGCGCATCAGGAAGGTGTCGATCCAGCCGCCGCGGAAGCCCGCCAGGAGGCCGAGCGCGACGCCGATGACCATGGACAGGATCACCGACGCCACTCCCACCACCAGCGAAATACGCGCGCCGTAGATCAGCGCCGAAAGGATGTCGCGGCCCTGGTCGTCGGTGCCCAGCAGGTATTTGGTGCTGCCCTCGGGCTCCCACGCCGGCGGCAGGCGCGCGTCGCTGAGCACCAGCGTGGTGAGGTCGAACGGGTTGTGCGGCGCGATCCACCCGGCGAAGACCGAGCAGATCAGGCAGACCAGCGCAATGGCCGCGGCCAGGATGGCCACGGGCGAGGTCCGGAAGCTGTACCCGATGTCGCTGTCGAGCCAGCCAAATAGCTTTTTTTCATCTCGGAGAAATTGTCGAGCGCCGCCCGGACCCTCCGGCCGCGGCGCTCATTGCATCAGGGACTTACCTTCGCACCCTTGATCGACATCCACTTGAAGAACATGAAGTTGTCGGGCAGCTGGACCAGCGTCGACCTTCTTGCTCACGCCCCAGGCCAGCGCCTGCTGGTGCAGCGGGATATGGCCAATGTCGTCCGCATGAAGCTTGAAGGCTTCCTTGATCATCGCGTTGCGCTTGGTCTTGTCGGTCTCCGACTGGATCGCCTTGGTCAGCTGGTCGACCTTGGGATTGCAGTAGCTGCCCAGGTTGAACTGCCCGGCGCCCTTGTCGTCGACGCAGGCCATCAGCGCATTGAGCGCGTTGTGCGCGTCGTACGTGCCTGGCGTCCAGCCCAGCAGTAGAAGCTGGTGTCGCGGCGCAGGATCTTGGGGAAGTAGGTGCCCTTGGTCTCGGCCGCCAGGTTGATCTTGACGCCGATGCGCGCACAGGTTGGCCGCCACCGTCTGGCAGATGCGCGCGTCGTTGACGTAGCGGTCGTTCGGGCAGTTCATGCGTCACCTCGAAGCCGTTGGGGTAGCCGGCGTCGGCCAGCAGCTTCTTGGCGGCTTCCGGGTCGTAGGGCAGGCGCTTGTTCAGTTCGGGCTGGAAGCCGTTGATGCCGGGCCCCGACCATCAGCGCGGTGGGATTCGAAGCGCCGCGCATCACGGTTTTCTTGATGCCCTCGATGTCGATGGACTGGTAGAAGGCCTGGCGCACGCGCTTGTCCTTGAAGGGGTTCTTGCCCTTGACGCTCGAGATACTGCAGCTCGTCGCGCTTCTGGTCCATGCCGAGGAAGATGGTGCGCAGCTCGGGCGCGACCATGACCTTGGTGTTGGGCGAGCCGTTGACGCGCTCGATGTCCTGCACCGGCACCGGCTCCATCACGTCGACCTCGCCCGACAGCAGCGCGGCCACGCGGGTCGCGTCGTTGCCGATGGGCGTGAAGATGACTTCCTGCACGTTGCCTTCGATCTTGCCCCAGTAGTTGCCGTTGCGAACGAAGGTCGTGCGCACGTTGGGCTGGCGCTCGCGCAGGCGGAAGGGGCCGGTGCCGTTGGCGCGGAAGGAGGCGGCGTTCTCGATGCCCTTGCGGCGGTCCACCGGGCGCTGTGGCCTGGTTGGTCTCGGCACCACTTCTTGCTCATCATGTAGACCAGCGTGATCAGCGTCCGGCAGGATCGGGAACGGCGCCTTGGTTTCGATCTCGACGGTGTGGTCGTTGATCTTGCGCACTTCCTTGAAGTCGTTGGTGTAGCTCTTCATGTCGGAGCCCTCGACCTGGGTGCGCGCAAAGGAGAACACCACGTCGTCGGCCGTGAACGGCGTGCCGTCGTGGAACTGCACGCCCTTGCGCAGCTCGAACCGCCACACGGTCGGGGAGGTCTGCTTCCAGGAGGTCGCCAGGCGCCGGCGTCAGGGTCAGGTCCTTGTTGCGATTGATCAGGCCTTCATAGACGTTGCCGGTGACGCTCAGCTGCAGCGATTCATTGAGCGAATGCGGGTCCATCGAGAGTGATCGCCCTGGTTGGCAATGCGCACAGTCTGGGCCTGGGCGACAGGCGGCCGCGAGTCGCGAGGATCGCGGCGCAGAGCAGGTTGTATCTGTGTTTCATCGATGGCTCCTGTTGAAGTATGGGATGGAAAACTTGGAGGCCGTTCAGCGGCCCGGCAGGGGCAGCGATTGCTCGATCAGCCCGGCGTGCAAGGCCGAGCCGAGCGGAAGGATTTCGTCGTTGAAGTCGTAGCGGCTGTTGTGCAGGAAACAGCTGCCTTCGCCGCCCTGGCCGATGCGCATGTAGGCGCCTGGCTTGACCTGCAGCATGAAGGAGAAGTCTTCGGCGCCCATGCTGGGCTCCATGTCATGGACCACGTGGTCGGCGCCGACCAGCGATTGCGCCACGTGGGTGGCGAACGCGGCTTCGCGCAGGGAGTTCACGGTGGCGGGATAGATGCGCTCGTAGCGAACGCTGGCGGTGGCGCCGAAGCCCAGGGCCACGGCGCTGCAAAGCTCGTTGAGGCGGCGCTCCACCAGCGTCTGCACCTCGGGCTGGAAAGTGCGCACCGTGCCCACCAGCGTGGCCTTGCCCGGAATGACGCTCATGGCGTGCAGGTCGCCGGCGTGCATGGCGCACAGGCTGATCACCGCCCCTTCGATCGGCCGCACGTTGCGTGACACGATGCTTTGCACCGCGGTGATGATGTGCGCGGCGACCAGGACCGGATCGACGGCCAGGTAGGGATGGGCTCCGTGGCCGCCCTTGCCGGTGATCTCTATGGTGACGCGGTCGGCCGCCGCCATCAGCGGGCCGGGCGTGATGCCGACCGTCCCGGGCTTCATGCCGGGCCAGTTGTGCATGGCATAGACGGTTTCGACCGGGAAACGGTCGAACAGGCCGTCCTCGATCATGGCCTTGGCGCCGGCGAAGCCTTCCTCGCCCGGCTGGAAGATCAGCACGGCCGTGCCGTCGAAGTTGCGGGTCTCGGCGAGATAGCGGGCGGCGCCCACGAGCATCGCCGTGTGCCCGTCGTGGCCGCAGCCGTGCATCATGCCGCCGCGGGTGGACTTCCAGGCGAACTCGTTGTCTTCGCACATGGTGAGCGCGTCCATGTCGGCACGCAGGCCGATCATGCGCCCGCGCGCTGTCCTGCCTGCCCTTGATCACGCCCACGACACCGGTCTTGCCGATGCCGGTGTGGACCTCGTCCACGCCGCACAGCTTGAGCGCCTCGCGCACCCGGCCGGAGGTATAGATTTCCTCGAAGCCCAGTTCGGGATGGGCGTGCAGGTCGCGGCGCAGCGCCGTCAGTTCCGGGTGGAACTGCGCGATGTGGGCGAACGCCCGGCCATTGACCTTGAAGCGCGCGGCGGACTGCATCAGTGGCCTCCCGCGGCGCTCACGCGCAGGCGCGGATCGACGGCAAAGTAAAGGAGGTCGACGATCAGGTTGATCACGACGAAGATCAGTGCGATGAGGCACAGGTAGGCCGCCATCACGGGGATGTCGGCGAAGGTGACGGCCTGGATGAACAGCAGCCCCATGCCCGGCCACTGGAACACCGTCTCGGTGATGATGGCGAAGGCGATCAGCCCGCCCAGTTGCAGGCCCGTGATGGTCATCACGGGCACCAATGTGTTCTTCAGGGCATGGCCGAAATGGATGGCCCTGTTGGAAAGCCCGCGCGCGCGGGCGAACTTGATGTAGTCGGTGCGCAGCACTTCGAGCATTTCCGCGCGCACCAGGCGCATCACCAGCGTGAGCTGGAATATCGCGAGGGTCACCGCCGGCAGGACGATGTGATGCCATCCCTTGGCCTTGAGCAGGCCGGTGGACCACCAGCCGATCTGCACGGTTTCGCCGCGGCCGAAGCTGGGGAACCAGCCGAGGGTCACCGCGAAAACCAGGATCAGCAGGATGCCGATCAGGAACGTGGGCAGCGAAACGCCCAGCAGCGAGATCGTCATGAAGACCTGGCTGAGGAACTTGCCGCGGCGCAGCGCCGAATACACGCCCATCGGAATACCGATCAGCAGCGCCAGGAGCGCGGCGATGAGGGCCAGTTCCAGCGTGGCCGGGAAGCGCTCCGCGATCAGGCGGGAAACCTTGGCGCCCTGGCGCAGGCTCAAGCCGAATTCGCCTTGCGCCGCATTGAGCAGGAAATGCCAGAACTGCACGACGAAGGACTTGTCCAGCCCCAGGTCGGCGCGCAGCTCACGGATCTGTTGGGGTGTCGCATCCTGCCCCAGCAGGAAGACAACGGGGTCGCCGACATACTGGAACAGCAGGAACGCGATAAACGCGACTGCGACCATGACAACCACCGCCTGGATCAGGCGGCGCAGGATAAAGGCGAACATCGTATTTGCGCGTACTGGTTGTTGCCGATGCTAGCAGATTCTTTAAGCTTAAAGTAACGGTCCGCCGGGGTGACAAGGCGCGTCTGCGCTTGGATATGAAAGTGCTGACTATGCACAAGCGTGCAAACCGGGTCAAAAGGGGTTTCCCGCAAGGACTGTGCCGCCCGCGACACGGCCGACTCAGTCGTCGGACCGCCGGGGCCTTCCCGCGGAAAGCCGCAGCGGACCGTACCAGGCCCGTGCCGTGGTGCGGGTGTTGTCGCTGTCCGTCATGATCCCGATCCCCACCAGGGCGCCCGGCGCTTCACCGAAGGCCCGCTCGAAATCGGCACGGATGTTGCGCTCGTAGTCCAGCCACTGGTTCAGCTGCTTGGAGCCCGACTGGACGACCAGCTTTCGGATGCGGTCGGTTCGCGGGCTCGCGATCAGGGCGCCGGGCTCGCGTTTGTTGCACCAGACGTACATCAGGGTGGCATACGGCATTTCCTCGCCAGTGAGCGTAAGCATGAGCTCGGAAAGCATGCCATCACGGGCCGAGAAGCGGGAACGGTCGCCCTCGAAGGTAAGCACCACGCGCACCGGCGAATCATCGGCATCGCGCAGGCCCATGTCGGCACCCGCTATCAGTTCCGGGACTTTCCATGAAAACCGGACATTGCCCAGGTCCTTCGGTTCGATGCGGATCGTGGAACGCAGCACGCTGGCCGACGATGCGGCCAGCACGGCGACCGTGTCACGGCCGTCCTTGCGCGCATAACTGAACTTCGTGGCCTGCTTGCCGGGGAAGGCAACGTGGTTCCAGCCGGACCCCCGAGGCGGATGCGTCTGGACGCCGGAACCCGTGGATTGAGCTGCCCAGGGGCTGCCGGCTATATCGGCGCCGCTGCCTTCGACGGGAACCGCCCCGCACCCTGCAAGTAACACCAAGGCCCAGAGCGCAGGCTGCCCCGCGCGCGAATTGCTTCATTGATTTTCCCAACGCCCTTCTTTGGGACCACCATAGCTCAACCTCGGCCTTTCGGACAGGCGGGTTTGCCCAATAAAAAAGCCGCCCGAAGGCGGCTTTCAAGTTTCTTCATCCTTGGCTGGCACAAGGCCAGCGCGGGGATTAGAAGCTGTGGCGGATACCGATGTCCAGACCTTGCGAGTCTGCGTTGGCAGCGCCAGCGGCAGCCGTTCAGGGCGAATGGCCGAGCCGCCCTTGTTCTTCAGGAAAGCATACGTCGTGTACACAGCGGTGCGCTTGGACAGGTTGTGGACGTAGCCGATGGAGGCCTTCTCGACTTCCGGGCTGCCAAAGCTCCGCTTCGAGCTCGAGGGCCGAGTAGGCCAGGCGGATTTCGCCGGCACCGATCGGGATCAGGCCACCGACCAGCCATCCCTTGGCTTCGGGGTCGCCGAAGGTCGCGCTGTCGAACTCGACCTGGTTGTACTGACCCATGATCGTGGCGAAACCGAAGTCCAAGCTGCCACCGACGTTCGCGGTCGTCACGTCGCCGGCATGCGAAGTCGGTGGTCTTGGAGTATGCCGCAGCAACGTTGAACGGACCGGAAGCCCAGCCGAAGCGCACGCCGGCGCCGGTGCCGTCGTCTTCGGTCGCCGCGCCTTCGGCGTTTTCACCCATGTAGTACATGGCCTGGCCGTAGAAGCCGCCCAGGTTGCCCGGCAGGAAGTAGCCGATGGAGTTCGAAGCGCGGGTGCCGATGGTGTCGGTCGGAATGGTGTCGCCGCTGACCGTGCGCGATGCGTGGTGGCGACCGTGGTGACGGTCTGGCCGACGCCGTTCGTGCCGAACGGATCGAACACGGTCAGGTTCCAGAATTGCGGGGTGTAGTCACGACCCAGACGCAGTTCGCCCCAGCCGCCAGCCAGGCTGACGGTCGAGCGGCGATTGAAGGTCAGGCCTTGCGTGCCGGCGAACGGCGGCGCCGGTGGCGCCGCTGACGGCTGGTTGTTCGTGCTGGTGGCGGCGCCTGGCCGTCGTCGTTGGTGATGCCGGCTTCCAGCCAGAAGGACGCGGACATGCCGCCGCCCAGGTCTTCCGTGCCACGGAAGCCGATACGCGAGCTGTTGTAGCCCGAGTTGGTCAGCGAGGTGCTTGTCGCCGACTTCGCCCTTGCCGAAGGCGAGGGTCGCGTCAACAACGCCGAACAGCGTGACGGAAGATTGGGCCGAAGCCGCGCCGGCGGCAGCCAGGACAGCCAGAGCAATCAGGGACTTTTTCATTTGCAAGTTTCTCCAAGGTTAAACATAGGGCTCCGGTGCGAAGGGGTCACTGAAATGCAGGCACTTTTGTGCTCCCGCCGGATCCCCGGGCCAACCTCCTTTTGGGAAGTTGTGGTTATTGCACCAGAGCAGCCTTTCTTTCGCAAAGTATTTAGCCTCGCGAATGGCGTTTCGTTGCACGCGGGCAACACACCCGGCTGGATCAGTGGAATCGGCACAACACCGCCTTTTTTTGTTATCGGCGCTTAAACTGGCCGCATGGACCGTTTTTTTGGCGCCGCCGACAGCGCGCTCAGAACTCTATTTGCCAAACAGCGGCCGGCTGCGGCCCTGCCCCATCGTGCCCGGGGATGAAACCCAGCTCGCCGCCAACGAAAGGCGGCATGCGGCGGCGCTGATGCGCGTCAATCACGTGGGCGAGGTCTGCGCCCAGGCCCTGTACACGGCCCAGGCCCTGGCAACGCCCGATCCGGGCCTGCGCCGGCATTTCGAGCAGGCAGCCGCCGAAGAAACCGACCATCTGGCCTGGACCGCGGACCGCCTCGCGGAGTTGGGAGACCGGCCGTCGCTGCTCAATCCTCTCTGGTATGCGGGTGCATTCGGGCTGGGCCTGCTGGCGGGCCGCATGGGCGACCGGGTCAGCCTGGGCTTCGTCGTTGAAACCGAGAGGCAGGTCGAAGCCCACCTGCAAAGCCATCTGGAGCGGCTGCCCGCGGGGGACCACGCGTCGCGCGCTATCGTGGTGCAAATGAAGAACGACGAGGCCGCGCACGCGGCGCAGGCCCTGCAGGCCGGCGCCATCGAACTGCCCCTGCCCGCGAAAGCGCTGATGCGGGCCGCGGCCAAGGTCATGACCACGACCGCGCACTACATATAGATATATAGCGTCAGGTCAGGCGGGCAGGATCTCGAAGCTGGTGGTGATCTCGGCCGTCTTGGCCAGCATGATGCTGGCCGAGCAGTACTTCTCATGGCTCATCGCAATCGCGCGCTCCACGGCGGACGCCGGGACGTTGGCGCCCGTCACGGTGAAATGCATGTGGATCTTGGTGAACACCTTGGGGTCGCGTCGTGGCGCGTTCGGAGGTGAGCTTCACCGAGCAGCCCCGCACGTCGTGACGCCCGCGCTTGAGGATCAGCACCACGTCGTAGGCGGTGCAGCCACCGGTGCCCGCCAGCACGGTTTCCATAGGCCGGGGCGCCAGGTTCTGCCCGCCGTTTTCGGGTTTGGCCGCGTCCGGCGCGCCATCCATCACCAGGACGTGCCCGCTACCGGTTTCGGCGACGAATCCCATTGCCGAGCGCGCCCCTGTGGCGCCAGTCCAACTCACCGTACATTCCATCGTTCTATTTCCTGTCGAGATGCTTACCAAACGGCCTACAGGCCGCGTCAACTTGCTGCAATGCAGCAAAACCCGGGCTATACTGGTTTCGCAGCATAACGATTTTGTTGTGCCCCGATTGTGGCTGCGGCCTGGCAAGCGAACAATTGCCAGCCTGCGCCGCAACCTGCAAGGTTGTCTCCTCCACCTCCCTTGGTGGATTTAGCCCCCGAGCCGCAAGGTCCGGGGGCTTTTTTCATTGCCGCAACTTGGGCCGCTTATGATTCTTTGGTTATGAAAAAGCATCTCAAGCCCGCCGATTACCTCAAGAAGATCCTCACGGCACGCGTCTACGACGTGGCGGTCGAGTCGGCGCTGGAGCCCGCCAGGAACCTGAGCCGGCGGCTGCACAACAAGGTGCTGCTCAAGCGTGAAGACCAGCAGGCGGTCTTCAGCTTCAAGCTGCGCGGCGCCTACAACAAGATGGCGCACCTGACGCCCGAGCAGTTGAAACGCGGCGTGATCTGCGCTTCGGCCGGCAATCATGCGCAGGGCGTGGCCATGTCGGCGCACCGGCTGGGAGCGCGGGCCGTGATCGTCATGCCGGTCACAACGCCCCAGGTGAAGATCGAAGCCGTCAAGTCGCTCGGCGGTGAAGTGGTGCTGCACGGCGAGAGCTATTCCGACGCCCATCTGCATGCGGTCGAGCTCGAGAAGAAGCAGGGCCTCACTTTCGTCCACCCCTTCGACGACCCCGACGTGATCGCCGGCCAGGGGACGATCGCCATGGAAATCCTGCGGCAGCACCAGGGGCCGCTGGACGCCGTGTTCGTCGCCATCGGCGGCGGCGGGCTGATCTCGGGCGTGGCCAACTACATCAAGGCCGTGCGGCCCGAGATCAAGGTCATCGGCGTGCAGATGGCCGACTCCGACGCGATGATGCGCTCGGTCACCGCGAACAAGCGCGTCACGCTGGCCGACGTCGGCCTGTTCTCCGACGGCACGGCGGTGAAGCTGGTGGGAGAGGAAACCTTTCGCGTGGCGCGCGAACTGGTCGACGAGTTCATGACGGTGGACACCGACTCGGTCTGCGCCGCCATCAAGGACGTCTTCATCGACACGCGCAGCATCGTCGAGCCGGCAGGCGCGCTCGCGGTGGCGGCGATCAAGCAGTACGTCTCGACCAACAAGACGCGCGGCGAGACCTATGCCGCCATCCTGTGCGGGGCCAACATGAACTTCGACCGGTTGCGCTTCGTCGCCGAGCGGGCCGAGGTGGGCGAGGAGCGCGAGGCGCTGTTCGCGGTGACCATCCCCGAGGAGCGCGGCAGCTTCAAGCGCTTCTGCGAATTGATCGGCAGCCCTGCCCGGCGGCCCGCGCAACGTCACCGAGTTCAACTACCGCATCAGCGACGCGGCCCAGGCGCATGTGTTCGTGGGCCTGACCACGCATGGCAAGGGCGAGTCGGTCCGGATCGCCGCCAACTTCAGCCGGCACGGCTTCGAGGCGCTGGACCTCACTCACGACGACCTGGCCAAGGAACACGTCCGCCACATGGTGGGCGGGCGCTCGGCGCTGGCGCACGAGGAGCGCCTGCTGCGGTTCGTGTTTCCGGAGCGGCCCGGCGCGCTGATGAAGTTCCTCTCGCACATGCGGCCCGGCTGGAACATCACGCTCTTCCACTATCGCAACCAGGGCGCCGACTACGGCCGCATCCTGGTGGGGCTGCAGGTGCCCAGGAGCGACGACAAGGCCTTCAAGACCTTCCTCGACACATTGGGTTACCCGTCTGTCGAGGAAACCGACAACCCGGTTTACCGATTGTTTCTTCAAGCTTGACTACCATGGGCGGGTGAGCTTCCTGCGCCAATACCTCATCGCCGTCCAGTTCTTCACCCGCATGCCGGTCACGGGGGCGCTCGCCCAATGGGCCGGCTTCAGTCCTGACCTGTTGCGCGCCAGCGCGGCGCATTTCCCGGGTGTCGGCTGGTTGGCGGGCTTGCTGGCCTGCACGGTTTTCGCCGTGCTGGGCCTGGCCCTGCCGGACAGCCCCTACGCCCCGCTCGTTGCGGCCGTGGGCTGCACGATAGCCACGGTATGGCTCACCGGCGGGTCGCACGAAAAAGGCCTGGCTGCCGTGGCGGATGGCCTGGGCGGAAGCGCCGGTCGGCTCGAGGCCATCGAAATCATGAAGGACTCCCGCATGGGAGCCTATGGCGGGCTGGCCCTCGCCCTGGCGCTGCTGGCCAAGGTGTCGCTGCTGGCCGTGCTGGCTGCGCAATCGCCCGCCGCGGTGCTGGCCGCCTTGCTGGGCGCCCATGTGCTGTCGCGCTTCTGGCCGCTGGTGCTGGTGCGCACCCTGCCCTATATCGGCGATGCCAACGCGGCCACCGGCAAGCCGCTGGCCGATCGCATCGATTCCCGCGCCCTTGGCATTGCCGGTGCGTGGTGCGTGTTGCCGCTGGCGGTCGCGCTGCTGGCGCAGGGCGTGACGTTCGCGATCATGGCCGTCGCCTTCAGCGGCCTTGCGCTGCTAGGGATGCGAAGGCTGTTCATGCGGCGGCTTGCGGGCTTCACCGGCGATTGCCTGGGCGCGGCGCAGCAGGTCTGCGAGATCGCCTTCTACCTCGGCGCGGCGGTCACGTTGGGTGCGGCTTGAGCAGCGCCTGCCGACGGACGCGGCAATTCGAGGGTGACGGCCGTCGAACTGCTCGGCGCTGGCGGCCAGGATGACGCGCCGTGCTTCCACGGCTTGCAGCACCAGGCCTTCATCCACCGCCCCGCCTACGCGGAACGGCTTGGCGGGCTTGCCGTCCACCGCGATCAGTGCCGTCGCGTTGTCGCCGCGGCTCGCCACGACACCCACGAGGGCAAAGCGGCTGGCCACGCTGGCGACCGGCGCTGCCGTGGCGGCTTGCGGACTGGATCCGAGGAGGCGGGCCACAGCCGCAGGATCCGCGGGTGCGGGCGTACGCGCCGCCACCGGCGCCGTCGCGGCAGCGGCACCGGCCGGTAAGCTTGAGGCCCCAATACACGGCGCCGGCCGCCACCAGCGCCCACAAGACGAAGGTGGCACCGGCCACGGCCCATCTGCTGTGCAAATTGCTCACCATGCGAGGATTATCATTGACGATTGAACCCCTACACCGAATGAAGCATCTTCACACCCACTTGCGCCGCGCCGCCCAGGCCGGCTTCACCCTCATCGAGCTGATGGTGGTGCTGGTCATCATCGGCGTGCTGGCCGCGCTGATCGTCCCGAACGTGCTCGACCGTGCGGACGACGCCCGCGCCACGGCAGCCAAGACCGACGTCAACAACCTGATGCAGGCGCTCAAGCTCTACCGGCTGGACAACCAGCGCTATCCCACGGGAGAGCAGGGCTTGCAGGCCCTGGTCGCCAAGCCCACGGCCGGCCCCACGCCCCCCAACTGGAAGCCCTATCTCGAAAAGCTGCCGAACGATCCCTGGGGCCGCCCCTACCAATACCTCAACCCGGGCGTGAAGGCCGAGATCGACGTGATGTCGTTCGGCGCCGACGGCCAGGCCGGCGGCGAGGGCAAAAATGCGGACGTCGGCAGTTGGCAGTAAATGGGCCCCCACGCTTGCGGCTAAAGCCGCTGCGCTGCCCCCGAGGGGGCGCGTTCGCCTTGGGGCGGCCCGGCGGCGAACGCAGCGAGCCGCGCTGATGCCCCCGCGGAGGGCGAACCCGCGAGGCTTCACCCTGTTCGAGCTGCTGGTGGTGGTGGCGATCATCGCCATTGCCACTGCCGGCGTGAGCTTCGCGCTGCGCGATTCCGAGGCCACGCAGCTCGAACGCGAAGCCCAAAGGCTGGCGGCCTTGCTGGAATCCGCGCGCGCCCAATCGCGCAGCACCGGAGTTCCGGTGCGCTGGTACGCGACGCCGGGTGGCTTCCAGTTCGATGGTGTCCCGCCCAAGGCGTTGCCCAACCACTGGCTGGTGGAAACCACCCAGGTGCGGGGCGCGGCGGCCCTGCAACTGGGCCCCGAGCCCATCATCGGCAGGCAGGAAGTGGTGCTGCAGTCCGCCAACCACCCGGAACGCAGCCTGCGCATCGCCACCGACGGCTTGCGGCCGTTCACCGTGACCAGCGGGGAGGGCGCAGTGAAACAAGAACAGCAGCGGCTTCACGCTGATCGAGGTCCTGGTGGCGCTGGCGATCGTCGCCATCGCGCTGGCGGCCGGACTGCAGGCGACCACGGCCCTCACGAACAATGCCCTGCGGCAGTCCAGCGTGCTGCTGGCCCATATCTGCGCCGAGAACGAGCTGGTGAAAGCGCGCCTGTCCAAGCAGATGCCCGACATCGGCGACTCCAGCCTGACCTGCGAACAGGGCGGGCGCAGCTTTGCCGGTGACGGTGTCCGTGCTGCCCACGCCCAACCCCAGTTTTCGCCGCGTCGACGCGCAGGTGTTCGACGGCGAGTCGCCGGTGCTGCGCCTTTCGACCATCGTGGGGAAGATCTGATGAAGATTTCCCGAACGCAGCGCGGCTTCACGCTGGTGGAATTGCTGGTGGCGCTGTTCGCCATGGCCTTGCTGGCGATCATGAGCTGGCGCGGCCTGGATGGCATGACGCGGGCGCAGGCGCAGACGCAGGCGCGCGCCGATGAAGTGCTCACGCTGCAAGTGGGCCTGGCGCAATGGGCCGCCGATCTGGACGCGCTGATCCAGCTGCCGCAGACCACCGCGCTCGACTGGAACGGCCGCGTGCTGCGGCTCACCCGGCGCGGCACGGCTTCGGTCACCGACGGCGTGCTGGTGGTCGGCTGGACTCGCCGCGTGGTCGACGGCAACGGCACCTGGCTGCGCTGGCAGTCGCCGCAGGTGAGGACGCGCGGTGAACTCGAGGAAGCGTGGCAGAAGGCGGATATCTGGTCGGTCAACCCCGGCGATGACGAGAAGCGGCACGAAGTGGCGGTCACGCCGATTGCGGACTGGCAGATCTTTTACTTTCGCGAAAATGCCTGGACCAACGCCCAGTCCAGTGCGGACAGGACGGCCGGCGCCATTCCCAGCCCCGCCACTCCGCCAGCGCCCCCGCCGCCCAGAGCACCACGGCGCTGCCCGATGGTGTGCGGCTGGTGCTGAACCTGCCGCCGGGGCAGGCCATCAGCGGCACGCTCACGCGGGACTGGGTGCGGCCCACGGCCGGGGGCACGCGGCCATGAAAAAAGGCAGTCGCGGCGCGGCGCTGCTCACGGCCATGCTCACGGTCGCACTGGTGGCGACCTTCGCGGCAGCGTCGCTTTGGCAGCAGTGGCGCAGCATCGAAGTCGAAACCGCCGAACGCGCGCAGGTGCAATCAGCCTGGATATTGACCGGCGCGCTCGACTGGTCACGGCTGATCCTGCGCGAGGACAGGAACAACTTCGATCACCTGGGCGAACCCTGGGCCGTGCCGCTGCAGGAAGCCCGCCTTTCAAGTTTTCTCGCGGCCGACCGGAACAACGCGGCGACGGATTCGGGCCCTGAGGTGCTGGAGGCCTTCCTGTCGGGCCAGATCATCGACCTGCAATCGCTCCTGAACGTGAACAACCTGCTGGAAGCGAACGGCAAACTGTCGGAGAGCGGTTTCGAGAGTTTTGAACGCCTGTTCGAGGTGCTCGGGCTTCCCCGGACGGAACTCGATCGCATGGCGGAGAGCCTGCGCTTTGCCTCGGACACCAGCGCCGGCAACCGCTCAAGCCCCATGGCCCCATTGCGTCCGCAACGGGTGGAACAGCTGGCATGGCTGGGTCTGTCCGCGCAAACATTGGCGGCTCTCCAACCCTACATCACCGTGTTGCCTGTACGCACCGCAGTCAACCTGAACACCGCCAGTGCCGAAGTGATCTACGCGAGCGGCCACCAGCTCACCATGGCCGACGCCCAGCTGCTGGTCGCCGCACGCGAGCGCACCCCCTTCAAGACCAACAGCGACGCCTACAAGCTGCTGCCGGGCGGCGACGCCCGCCCCGGCCCAGGGGCCGCCAGAGGTGGGTGTCGCGTCCAGATTCTTCGAGGTTCGCGCCCGGCTCAGGCTGAATGAACTGGTGGTGGAGGAGCGGTCCGTGATCGAACGGTCGGCGCCGGGCGGTAGAGTGACCACGCTGGACCGCGAACGCGGGATCGTCGATCCCACGGCCCTGTCCCAGGCCGCAGCCAGGCGATGAGCCGCGCAACCTTCCTACAATCCAGCATCCCATGAGCGCCCTCCTCGTCTTTCTTCCCGCCCAGCCCATCAGTGCGGCCACCGAGTTCAAGTACGCCCTCACGAGGGACGGCAGCACCGTGGAAGCCCACGGCAGCGCCCAGGCCGCGCTCCTGCCCGCACCGACGCGGGCCGGCACCGAAGTGGTGGCGGTGGTCCCCGCAGCGATGATGTCCTGGCGCCGGCTCGAACTGCCCAAGGGCACTTCAGCGGGATCGCCCCGGTTGCGCGCCGTCCTGGAGGGTTTGCTGGAAGACCAGCTGCTTGACGAACCGGATACCCTGCACTTTGCCGTGCAGCCCCAGGTCAAGCCGTCGGAGCCGGTTTGGGTGGCGGTATGCGATCGCGGCTGGCTGCGCAGTGCCGTGCAGGTGCTGGAGGCGGCCGAACGTCCGGCTGCCCGCATCGTGCCGGAGTTCGCGCCCGCAGGCGTCCCGACCCTGTACGCGCTGGGCGATCCGCAAGACGCTTCGCTGATTCTGGCCGGCAGCGATGGGGTGATGAGCCTGCCGCTTTCTTCGCAGGCGCTGGCGCTGCTGCCTTCGCTGCCCGAGGACACGCCTTGCGTGGCCGAGCCCGCGGTGGCGGAACTGGCGGAACAGGTGCTGCACCGCCCGCCCGTGCTGCAGCAGGCGCCCCAGCGCTGGCTGCAGGCGGCCCAGTCCGACTGGGACCTGGCGCAATTCGAATTCTCCAGCTCGGGCCGGGCCCGGGCACTCAAGAAACTCGGCACGGCATGGGCCGACGTGCTGGCGGCCCCGCAGTGGCGGGCCGCACGCTGGGGCGTGCTGCTGCTGGTGGCAGTCAATCTCGTCGGACTGAACGCCTGGGCCTGGCGCGAGAGGTCGGCGCTGGAAGAAAAACGCGAAGCGATACGCCGGACACTGACGCAAACCTTCCCCCAGGTGAAGGTGGTGGTCGACGCGCCGGTGCAGATGGAAAAGGAAGTCGCCTCGCTGCGCCAGGCCACTGGCACGACTTCCGGACGCGACCTCGAAGCGATGCTGGGCGCGCTCAGCGCCGCTTCGCCGTCGGGGCGCGTTGTCAGTGGCGTGGAGTATTCGCCAGGCGAATCGCGGGTCAAGGGCCTGGCTTACACCCCCGATGAAGTGCGCGCCGTAGTGGCAGCTCTCAAGAGCCAGGGCTTTGCCGCGACCATGCAGGGCGACACCCTCGTCATCACGCCGGAGAACCTGCCATGAGCCGAGCCGCAGCTGCTTCGCACCCGTTGGCAAGGCTTGGCGCCGCGAGAGAAGATGCTTGTTGGCGGCGCAGCGGCCCTGCTCGCCGCCGTCCTGGTGTGGCTGATCGCCATCGGGCCGGCACTGGCCACGCTGCGCACGGCCGAGGAGCAGCATCGTGCACTCGACACCCAGCTGCAGCGGATGCGCAGCCTGCAGGCCCAGGCCCAGGCCCTGCAGTCGCAGCCGAAACTAGGGGCTGAGGAAGCCTTGCGCATGCTGGAGCTTTCGGTGCGCCAGCGGCTGGGCACCTCGGCGCGCCTGGTGGTCGCCGGCGAGCGGGCCACCATCACGCTGTCCGGCACGCCGCCCGATGCACTGGCGCAGTGGCTGACGCAGGCTCGGGTCAATGCGCGGGCCCTGCCGGGCGAGGCCCGCATCTCCCGCAATTCAGCCGGGTTGTGGGAAGGCACGCTGGTGCTGACCCTGCCCGCGCGCTAGAAGCAGCTGCGCACCCGCTGTGGCCCGCCCCTCTCCTGCCCCCCGGCCGCGAGCAGCGTGGGTCTGGGCTTTGCTCGGCGCCCTGCTGGGGCTCGTGTCTGCCCTGGTGCTGTTCGCTCCCGCGCGATGGCTGGCCGGCGCCATCGAGAACGCCACCGACGGCCATTTGCTGCTGGCCGAGGCCAGGGGCACCGTGTGGAACGGCTCGGCGCAGCTGTCCTTGACCGGGGGCGCGGGAAGCACCGATGCCATCGCCCTGCCATCGCGGGTGGACTGGAGGCTGCGCCTGGCCCCCACCGGGCTGGTCGCGCAGCTGGGTGCGCAGTGCTGCACGAGCCAGCCGGTGGTCCTGCGCATCCGGCCTCGCTGGGGCGGCGGCGAAATCCAGGTTTCCGATAGCCAGACGCAATGGCCGGCGGCGCTGCTGGCGGGCCTGGGCACGCCCTGGAACACCTTGCAACTCGACGGCACTCTGCTCCTGGCGACCCGGGGCCTTTCAGTAGAATCGGTCGAAGGCCGGCTGTCCGTTGCCGGACGGGCCGAACTCGCGGCGCAGCGGATGTCGTCGCGCCTGTCAACCTTGAGGCCTATGGGCAGCTACCGCATGACCCTCCTTGGAGGCAACACGCCGACTCTGACACTCGACACTCTCGAAGGAAGCCTGAACCTGAGCGGGCAGGGGCAGTGGGTGGGTTCGCGCCTGCGCTTTTCCGGCACCGCCAGCGCGGCACCCGACCGCGAGGAGGCTCTGGCCAATCTCTTGAACATCATCGGGCGGCGCAGTGGTGCGCGTTCCATCATCACCATAGGCTAAGGATGAAACTCCCCCACTGAAGAAACGCTTGCTGGTTTGCTGCCTGGCTTGCGCACTCGCCGCGGGAAGCGGCCCGGGCATCTCCCAGGCCCAACGATCGCGCGAGCCCGTCACGCTGAACTTCGTCAACGCCGACATCGAAGCAGTGGCCCGGACCATGGCGGCCATCACGGGACGCAACATCGTGGTCGATCCGCGAGTCAAGGGCACGATCAACCTGAGCACCGATCGGCCGGTTTCGCCGACGGTGGCCTACAACCAGTTCCTCGCGGCGCTGCGCCTGGCGGGTTTCACCGTCGTGGAATCGGGCGGCTTGCTCAAGCTCGTGCCCGAGGCCGATGCCAAGCTCCAGGGCGGCACCGTCTCCGCGGGCGCGCCGCTGGCCGGCAACCAGATCGTCACCCAGATCTTCCGGCTGAACTACGAACCGGCCGCCAACCTGCTGCCCATACTGCGGCCGCTGATCAGCCCCAACAACACCATCAACGTCAATCCCGGCAACAACTCGCTGGTGATCACGGACTACGCGGACAACCTGCAACGCCTCGCACGCATCATCGCCGCGCTGGACATTTCCAACGCGACCGACGTGGAGGTGATCCTGCTGCGCCACGCATTGGCAGCAGACCTGGCGCCGGTGGTGCAGCGGCTGGTGGATTCCAGTGGCGCCGGGCCCGCGGGCGCCGCCCCGGGCCAGGCCGACACCTCTTTTCGCACCACCGTGATCCCGGAGTCGCGCAGCAATTCGCTGCTGGTGCGGGCCGCCAACCCGGCGCGGCTGAACCTGGTTCGCTCGCTGGTCGAGAAGCTGGACCAGCCGGGGTCGCAGAGCCCCAGCGGCAACATCTATGTCGTCTACCTGAAGAACGCCGAGGCCGCCAAGCTGGCCATCACCTTGCGCGCGGCCATGGCCGCAACCACCGGCACAGGCGCCCCCGCCGGCACGGCGGCGCCTGACCGCCGCAGCCGCAGCCCACCGCGCAACCCACTGCCGCGGGGGCCAGCCCGGCGACGACACCGACACAGCCGTCGGCCCAGCCCTCGACCGGCGGTCAGATCCAGGCCGATCCGGCGACCAACTCGCTGATCATCACGGCCGCCGAGCCGCAGTATCGCCAGATTCGCGCCGTCATCGACCGCCTGGATTCGCGCCGCGCCCAGGTCTACATCGAGAGCCTGATCGCCGAGGTGAATGCCGACAAGGCAGCCGAGTTCGGCATCCAGTGGCAAGGCCCGATCGGCAACAAGGGCGACAAGAACGTCGGCGCACTCGGCACCAACTTCACCATCGGTGGCCAGAACATCATCACGCTGGCGACCCAGGCTGAAAGCGGCAACGCGCGGCCGTCGTCGGGGCTGAACTTCGGCGTGGCGACCCAGGTCAACGGCGTCTACGTGCTGGGCTTCCTGGCTCGATTCATCCAGACCCAAGGCGCCGGCAACATCCTGTCCACGCCCAACCTGCTGACGCTGGACAACGAGGAGGCCAAGATCGTGATCGGCCAGAACGTGCCTTTCGTCACCGGCCAGTTCACCAATACCGGCGCCACCAACGGCTCGGTCAACCCATTCCAGACCATAGAGCGCAAGGACGTGGGCCTGACCCTGCGCGTCAAGCCCCAGATCAGCGAGAACGGCACGGTGAGGATGCAGATCTTCCAGGAGGTCTCCAGCATAGCAGCCCGCCTCGATCGCTTCAGCCACCGGCCTCATCACCAACAAGCGCTCGATCGAGTCCAACATCCTGGTCGAAGACGGCTCCATCGTCGTGCTTGGCGGCCTGCTGCAGGACGAGTATGCGGGCAACGAGGAGAAGGTGCCGCTGCTCGGCGACATCCCCGTCGTGGGCAACCTGTTCAGGACCGAAACGCGCAGCCGCAAGAAGACCAACCTGATGGTGTTCCTGCGTCCCGTGGTGGTGCGCGACGCGGTCCAGAGCGACGTGCTTTCACTCGACCGCTACGACCTGATGCGCGGCATGCAGGAGGCTGCACAGCCCCCCAGCAGCGTGGTGGTCCCGATCAACGCCGCGCCGATGTTCCCGCCGCTTCCGCCGCTGCCCGCCGCGGCCCCGCCGCAGTCCGGCCGTTCCGCTCGGTCCGCTGCGCTCCGCCCGCTCCAGCCGCTCCGGTCCCGCCAGCTCCGCCGCTCCGCCGCTCCGGCCGCTCCGCCCGGTCAGTAATCGTGCGCTACCCCCTGCCTTACGCATTCGCGCGCGGCAACCAATTGCTGCTGGAGGACGACGGCCAGCAAATCACGCTGTGGCACGCTGCGGCGCCGGCGCCCGCCGCACTGACCGAGGTCATACGCAAGTTCGGCGTGCGCAGCCTGCAGCAGCTCGACGCCTCCGCGCTGGCCCAGCGCATCAGCGCCGCCTATGCCCAGGGCGAGTCCAGCGCGGCCACGGTGGTGAGCGAGGTGCAGAACGACGCCGACCTCTCCCGCATGATGCAGGAGCTGCCGGCGGTGGAAGACCTGCTGGAGACCAGCGACGACGCTCCCATCATCCGCATGCTCAACGCCCTGCTCACGCAGGCGGCTCGCGATGGCGCCAGCGACATCCACATCGAGCCCTACGAGCGCCACTCCAGCGTTCGCTTCCGCGTCGACGGCACCTTGCGTGAGGTGGTGCGGCCCAACCGCGCGCTGCACGCGGCGCTGATCTCGCGGCTGAAGATCATGGCCGAGCTGGACATCGCCGAGAAGCGCCTGCCCCAGGACGGGCGCATCAGCCTGCGCATCGGCACCCGCGCCGTCGACGTCCGCGTGAGCACCCTGCCCAGCGCCCATGGCGAGCGCGCGGTGCTGCGTCTGCTGGACAAGAGCGAAAGCAAGCTGAGCCTGGAATCGGTGGGCATGACCGGCGAAACGCTGCGCCGCTTCCTGGAACTGATCGCACAGCCGCACGGCATCATCCTGGTGACCGGCCCCACCGGCTCGGGCAAGACCACCACGCTGTATGCGGGGCTGAGCCGGCTGGACGCCGGCAGCAGCAACATCATGACGGTGGAAGACCCCATCGAATACGAGCTGCCGGGCATAGGCCAGACCCAGGTCAACGCCAAGATCGACCTGGACTTCGCCAAGGCGCTGCGCGCCATCCTGCGGCAGGACCCTGACGTGATCATGATCGGCGAGATCCGGGACTATGAAACGGCGCAGATCGCGATCCAGGCTTCCCTGACCGGCCACCTGGTACTGGCCACCCTGCACACCAACGACGCGGCGAGCGCCGTGACCCGCTTGACCGACATGGGCGTCGAGCCTTTCCTGCTGAGCTCGTCGCTTCTGGGCGTGCTGGCGCAACGGCTGGTGCGCAAACTGTGCGTGCATTGCAAGGGGGCGGGCTGCGGCGAGTGCGGGCAGATCGGGCTACCAGGGCCGCACCGGCGTGTTCGAGCTGATGGTGGCGAACGACGCCACCCGCGCGCAAGTCCACAACCGCGCCGCGGAAGCGGACATCCGCGAGGCCGCGCTCAAGGCCGGCATGACGCTGATGCGCGACGACGGCGAACGGCTGGTGCGCGAGGGCATCACCTCGCGCGAAGAGCTGGTTCGGGTCACGCGCGAGTAACTGCGGCAACTACTGGCGCGCCCGCTCAGGCGCGTGCGGCTTGCCGGGAAGCTCGACCGGTACCACCTTGCGGCCGCTCTCGTCTTCAGAGGGCGGCGCCTTGGGCTTGGGGTCTCCCGGTTGCGGATCCGGATTGTTGATCGGCGGCACGGATTCGGGTGCCGGGACGTCGGGGTCGGGACACATGGTGCTCAGCCTCTTTGCTTTTTGGGGCTGTGCACCCCATCGGCAATGCCTGGGCCGCTATCGATCACCGGATCGGCTTCCTCATCCTCGACGTCGGCGGCCATCGGCTGAGGATGATCGGGCAATGCGGGGCGCTTCGATATGTCAAGAGCAGCCTCATCGGCAGCCGCACGGCCGCCGGGCTTGGGCTCCGGGAACTTTCGCTCGGGCATCGTGTGCGCCATTTCGTCGCCGAGCGGACTGGGATCATGAGGGGGCATGGGTAGCTCCTCCTTTGAGACCATTGTGGAAGTCCCCACCCCAGGGCGCGTTCAGCGCAAGCCCCGAATCCCTGTCGGGCAGAGTCCTACCGCCCGAAGCCTATCGTGCGCTTTCCGGATTGCGCAGCGGCCACCAGCCGAGCAAGAGGCACAAGCCCGGCGAACCCCAGCAATAGCAAGGCCCGTGGCAGCACGAAGGCGGCGTCCGGGCTGCCCAGGAAGACGGACTGCATGCCATCCAGCGCCCAACCCATCGGCGACCACTGCGAAACGGTTTGCAGCCCCGGCGGCATCAGAAAGCGGGGCACCATGACACCGGCGATGGCGCCGAGCACGACGTTCAGGCCGCTGCCGAGCGCCGCCGCCTGGTCGAAGCTCCTGGTATAGGCTGCGATCAGAAGCGCCATGCCGACCGCCGCGGCGCTGGTCGCCACGACCATCAGTACGAACCAGGCGGGCGCAATGTCCAGGCGCAGCGCGTCGCCGCCCAGCAGCGGCACGAGCCAGCGGCCCACCAGCAGCATGAAGGCCAGCTGCACCCAGTTCAGCAGCATGAAGGCCAGCAGTTTTCCACCCAGCATGGCGCCGGGCGAGACCCCGAAAGTCGTGAGACGCGCCAAGGTGCCGTCGTTGCGTTCCTGGATCAGCACCCCGGCGATGGGAATGACGACGAAGAACATGCCGAAGATCAGCCAGGCGGGCACGCTTTGCTGCACCGCCGTCATGGTCCGGCCTGACTCGATCTCATACAGGTAGCGAACCGTGGGCGCGCCCTGGGCCGACAGCAGTTCGCCGCTGCCGGCGCTTCCCAGCAGCACGCTCGCGAAGGGCCCGGCCTCGGCGGCGGCTATCTTCATCTGCACCTGCAGCAAGGAAAAGCTCAGCTCGGCGCGCAGTCGCGCAGCCGCTGCCGGCTGCACCAGGTTGTCAAGCCACATCTCGAGCTGCTCGCTGCGTGGGCGCCCGTCATCGCCCAGCAGGGGGGCCCGCACCACGACGCCTGCCTGCACCTGCCGCGCCTTCAGCGCGGCCAGCAGTTCCTGGCGCGAGGCAAAGCGCTGTCCCCCGTGCCTGGATATCCATTCGTTGGTCCACTGCCTGGCGACGGGGCTGTTGTCTTCCAGCACCCAGCCCGTGGCCGGGAGTTCCACCCGCACGATCAAGGTATTTTTCAGCGTGAAGGACATGACCAGCACGAACACCGCCGGCATCAGGAACAGCACCGCCAGCCCGTGAGGGTTGCGCAGCAACAGCCGCCACTCCTTGGCGGCCAGGCGGGCGATCTGGGTGAGGCGGCGCATGAGGCTGGACATGCCTTCAGTCGCGCAGCGAGCGGTGGGTGTAGTGCATGAACAGCGCCTCCAGATGTTCAAAAGGCGCGCTGCCTTCCGGGCCGCGCAACAGCGTCGCGAGGTCGCCGCTGGCCAGCACACGTCCGTGGTCCAGCAGCAGGATGTGCGAGCACACGGCGCTTACCTCTTCCATGTAGTGGGTCGCGTACAGCACCGCGCAGCCCGCATCGACCATCTCGCGCACGCGATCGAGAAGAAAAGCGCGCGATTGCGGATCGACGCTGACGGTCGGCTCGTCGAGCAGCAAGACGTCGGGCTGCTGGAGCAGCGCGATGCCCAGGTTGAGCCGCCGGCGTACACCGCCCGAGCAGTGGCGGGCGCGCCGGTCGGCGAACTCCTCCAGCATGCAGGTCGCGATGGCCTTTTCGACGCGGCGTGCCGCCTCGTTGGCACCGAGGTCCAGCATGCCGCAAAAGAACTCCAGGTTCTCCCGGCAGCTGAGCTCCGGGTAGAAAGCGTACTCCTGCGGCACGGACGCGACCGAGGGCGCGCCTGCGCCGACGTGCCGGATGCGCCCGCCCTGCGGCCTGCGCAGCCCGGCAAGCAGGTTGATGAGCGTCGACTTGCCCGAGCCGTTCGGGCCCAGCAGGCCTACTGCCTGCCCGCGGGCGAGCCGCAGGTCGACGCCGCACAGCGCCGGCTGGTCCTGCCCCGGATAGCGGTATTCGAGCTGCTCGGCGGACAGGACCAGGCGATCGTCATTCATTGCGCAGAGACATCTCCCGCGTGATGTGCCCCTGCGCTGCAGCCGCTACGGATGCGGATACGCGCCGCCCCGGCAGCACCGGCGCGGGCTGGAGGCTGCGCCAGAGCCCCAGCGGCGCCATGCCATTTCGCAGCAGGCGGCCTGCGACCATCACCACGATCTTGGTGATGTCCAGCACGGGGCGGAAGTGACTGCGGCGCGCATTGGCCGGGTAGCGCCCGGGAATCGCCACCGCCAAGGTCGGGTGACCTTGCCTTGCCGCCTGTATCAATATCTCGCTCTCGAAAGTGAACCGGCTGCCGTGCACGGCGCCCCGCAGCGCTATGCGCATGACGCTCGCCGAGTACACGCGAAAGCCGGATTGCGAATCGGCGATGGGATGCCCCGCCGCCCAGGAAATCCAGAAGCAGGCGAAGCGATTGGCCCGATAGCGTGCCGGCGGAAACTGCGCGCGGTCGTGCAGGCGCGAGCCGATCACGATGCATTCGGGGTGGCGCTGCCATGCCGCGAGCAGGCCCGGCGCGT
Organism: uncultured beta proteobacterium; assembly: GCA_963722025.1. GTDB lineage: Bacteria > Pseudomonadota > Gammaproteobacteria > Burkholderiales > Burkholderiaceae_C > Ramlibacter. Next base: position 136,960 of record CAVRNE010000029.1, on the reverse strand, counting down.
CGGCTGGATCGTGTTGCCCGTCGCCGTCCAGCGCGATCACGCACCGCGCATGCTGGCTCAGCGCATACCGGAACGCGGTGCGCAAGCTGGCGGCTTTTCCCAGGTTCCGCGGATGCGCCAACAGCGTCACCGGCAAGCCGTCCAGCTGCGCCGCGGTGCCATCGCTGGAGCCGTCATCCACGACGATGACATGCGGGCAATGCGCCAGCGCCTCCTGGGCCAGCTTGCGTATCGTGCCCGCCTCCTGGTAGGCGGGGATCGCGATCCACACGCCTTTCCAGGACAAGGCCGACTGCTCTTCTCGTGCTTGCATGGTCAGTACAGACCTCCGTTGACACCTATGACCTGGCCGGTGACGTAGCTGGCGGCATCCGAGGCGAGGAAGGCGACGACCGCGGCCACTTCCTCGGGCCTGCCTGCGCGGCCCGCCGGCACCATGGCCTTGACTTTCTCGGGGGGAAACGCAGCCTCGGCCATGCCGGTATCGATCACACCGGGCGCCACGGCATTCACCGTGATGCCGCGTCCTGCCAGCTCCAGGGCCAGCGATTTCGTCGCCCCATGCAAGCCGGCCTTGGCAGCCGAGTAATTGCCCTGCCCCCGGTTGCCTGCCTGCCCCGCCACGGAGCTGATGTTGATGATCCGGCCCCAGCGCGTGCGCACCATGGGCAGCAGGAGCGGCTGCGTCACGCGAAAGAATCCGTTGAGATTGGTGTCTATCACTTCGTGCCACGCAGCCGCGCTCATACCGGCCATGAGCGCATCGCGATGCACGCCGGCGTTGTTGACCAGTATCTGGACCGGGCCCTGGCCCAGCAGGGTTTCGACGGCGGCCTGCACCTGTGCCGCATCCGCCAGATCGAACGCGATCGCGCTCGGCGTGGCCACCGGCCGCGCACAGCTCGCTTGCAAGCGCCAGTGCCCGCGTCGATCCCGCGATTCGCGTGCACGATGACATGAACGCCTTGGCTCGCCAGGGCGCGGCAGATCGCCGCACCTATGCCGCCGCTGCCGCCGGTGACCAGCGCACGCCGCTGGATGGGGATCGTGGGCTCGGTCATGACGCGGAAGGCGGGAAAGCCACGATCAGGCGGCCGCTGGCGATGGGCCGGCTGCGACTGCCGACCTCGAATGCATACAAGCAGCCACCGCCCGAGCGACTGAGCAGCGTGGCGCTGACGGTCACTGGACCACCCTCCGGCGGGAAACAAGCGCTGTGCAAGTCCACGTCCATCAGCTTGGCCAGCATGCCGGCGCGGGGCTGCCCCGCGCCGTCCAACAGCGCGCCGTGCACTGCCGTGGCCTGCGCCGCGTATTCAGCGGCGGCGATCGCGGGCACCACGCCGTCGCGCGCCAGCGGGTGCGAGGCGCCAGGCTCGTGACTGCTGCACGTGATCTGCGCCGCATCCCACTGCGTCACCGCGTCGAGCAGGCACATGGCGCCGGCGTGCGGCACCAGCTGCTCGATGCGCGCGCGGTCCGGCATCATGTTTGCGCTCCGGCGGTCCTGCGCAGCGTGAGCATTTGCCCGCCCAGGGTAAGCCGCAAGGGTGTCTGCGCGTCGGCTTCAAGAAGGCCGAGCGCCGCAAGCGCTCGCGCGCTGCTGTGGGCGGCCCATGATGCAGGCAGCCAAGGGGCAAACGTGGATGGGGCATGTCCGGCCGGCTCCAGCGCCACCGTGAAGGCGCCCAGGATCGGCGCCGTCGCATCGGGCGTGCCGCAGCTGATGACCCATGCGGTCGATGTGCTTTGGGCGACGGGGAGCAGTTCATCCAGCGGCGAAGTCATGGCGGGATCGTAGACGACGAGCAGCACCGGCTGCCGGCACGCAGCTGCCTCGGTCACCGCGCAGAGGAGTCCGCTGGCAAAACTCTCCAGGCCCAGGCTGACGACCGTGGCCGGCTGCCGGTTGCGCCAGGCGATGGAGAAGTAGCCCGAAGGCGCGTTCTGCACCGAGTTCGGGAACAGCAGCGGCGATACCTGGCGCGTGGTGGCCAGCGCATCCAGCATCTGCTGGCAAACCTCGCCGGTGCCCTCGTCGGTGGCGAACACCGAGCGCAGCGACTCCCCTGGAAACGGGCTGTCCTGCAGCGCCTGGGCAATACAGGCCAGCACCAGGCGCACTGCCGGGCTTGTACGGCGGCGCTCGTTGGCGGGCAGCATCGCCGGGCTGGGCACCGCCAGCGGTGACTGCGCGTGCGCCTCGTCGCCGCGGCAGATCGCGCGCAGCTGCGCCAGCGAGGTCATTCCCGGGGCCAGGACACCCGCGGCGTGCAGATTGAAGAGAAGACTGGCCACGTCACTCCGACAGGCTGAAGATCAGCGAGCAATTGCTGCCGCCGAATCCGAAGTTGTTGCTCATGGCGTGGCGCAGCTTTGCCGGGCCGGGCCTGGTCACCAGGTCGAGCGCCAGCGCAGGATCCTGGGTCTGCCAGTTGGCCGTGGGCGGCAGCGCCTGCCGCTCCAGGGCCTGTGTGGTCACGATGGCTTCGACGATACCTGCCGCGCCCAGGCGTGTGGCCCGTGACGCCCTTGGTGGAAGACACCGGCACACCGTGCGGGCCGAACACCGCGGACAGCGCCGCCGCCTCCGAGCGATCATTGGCCGGCGTGGCGGTGCCGTGCGCATTGACGTAGCCGATGTCCTGCGGCCCCAGTGCGCAGGCCGCAAACGCCATCCGCATCGCCGCCTGCGCGCCCTCGCCTTCCGGGTGCGGCGTGGACATATGCCATGCGTCACTGGACTCGCCGCCCCCGGCGAAGCACACCGCTGCCGGCGACCGCTCGAGCAGCACGAATCCCGCCGCCTCGCCGATCGAGATGCCGTTGCGGGCGGCGTCGAAGGGGCGGCAGATGTCTTGCGACAGCAGCTGCAATGAATCGAAGCCATGCAGGGTGGACAGGCAGAGGCTGTCGACCCCGCCGACGACGGCGGCATCGATCAGGCCCGCTTCGATCCAGCGCTGCGCCGTGAGGAACACCTTGGCGCTCGACGAGCAGGCGGTGGATATCACGGCCATGGGCCCTTGCAAGCCGAGCACTTCGGCGCTGAAGCGGCACAGTCCATCCACGGCATGGGTGCGGCGCCAGTCGAAGCCGGCCGGCCACCGGCCCGCCTCACGACGCTGCGCATACGCGACCTCGGTATCGCGGATGCCCGATGTGCTGGTGCCGAGCACCAGCCCGACGCGATGCGCTCCGTGGCGTGGCTATCGAGGATGCAAGCGCTCGCCGGAACGCGGCATCCTGCAGCGCCAGCCATGCCAGGCGGTTGTTGCGGCAATCCCATGACTGCAGGTGAGCGGGCAAGCGGGCATCGTCCACGCCGGGGACCTGGCCGATCCAGCATGGCAGCTCGCACCAGTCGAGGTTGTTGCGCTGCAGCCCGGTGCGGCCGTGCGCGACGCAGTCCCACAGCGCCGTGGCGCCGTGGCCTGCGGAGTGCACAACGGTGGTTGCAGAGATTCCGAGCACGCGTTTATTCGTTTACAAGCTGGTGCCCGATGGTCAGGCCGCCGGGCGGCACTCGAGCAGCGTGTGGTAGCCGCCGACGCCGTCGGTCACGGCGGAAACTTCCAGCCCTGCGCGCTTGACCAAGTCAAAAAACACTGATGAATCGTACATCTGGCTATTGCCGTTGGCAACGCAGCTGAAGTAAAGCGAAGTCTGTTGCAGGCTCAAGGCCGCGGCCTCGAAACGCTGCCGGTCCCAGAAAAGCTCGACGATCCAGATCCGCCCTTGCGGCGCCAGGGAGGCACGCACCTTGCGCAGGATGTCGACGATCTGGTCCTGCGAGAAGCAATCCAGGAACTGGCTCATCCAGATCAGATCGTAGCCCGCCGGCAGCGAGGCATCGGGATCCAGCAGGTCCGTGGGATGAAGCTGCGCGCGTTCGGCCAGGCCGGCTTGCTCGAGTCGCGCACGGGCGCGTTCGAGTTGTGGCGGCAGGTCCACCAGTCCGACTTGCAGCGCCGGCAAACGCGAGAGGCACAGCTGCGCCCATTTGCCGGTGTTGCAGCCTATATCCAGCAGGCGCGCGGGCGGATTGGCGCCCATGCGCTCGCATAGCGCGGGAAACGCCCGGTCCGAATAGAAGTGATCAAAGGCGTGCCAGCTTCGGCCCGCCGGTTCGGGCATCGCCGACAGCCCCTGGTACACCGTGCCCCAGGGCCCGAGTTCCTTGAGGCCCGCGGGGCGGCCTTCGCGCAATGATTCGTCGAGGTGGGCGGCCGCCTGGTAGCAGACGTCTCGCGTGAAGTCGAAGTTGACACGGGTCATCTCGTCGTCGAGCAGGAAGCGTCCGAGCTTGCCCAGAAAGTAGAGGCCGTCGCGCCGCCAGACGATATGCAGCCCGAGGCCTGCCTCCAGCAACACGCGCACGGCATAAACCGGCAAGCCCGTGGTTGCCGCCACCTCGTCGATGGAGCATCCCTGGGACGGCCCGGTCTTGGCGAGCGCGGCGAGCACGCCACGGTCGCGCATGACGGCGGTGGCCTGGAAGGCCAATGGGGCAAACGCCAGCCATTGGGCGGCGGTGATCGCCTCGAGCGCGCTCAACGGATCCTTGTCGTACATCATTGCCTTTGCTTGTGATGCGCTTCAGGGTTGCAGGCGAGTGGTCGTGCGCTCGCCCTGCCGCTCGGCGACGATGATGACCTGCAAGCGGGCGCCGGTGCCTTGCAGTTCCACTGACTCGAGCTGGCGCGCGATCTCGGGCTTGCGCGGTTGCAGCTGTGCGGTCCAAGCCCGCTCGTCGCCGCGCAACTCTATCTTGAAATCACGCTCCAGCGCCACGATATCGCCCGCGACCACGCGGCGCATCACATCCGACAGCATCGCCAGCGCCGGCGCGTCGCTGAACATGATCTGCTTGCGGTCCGTGGCACCGGGCCCCACCCATTCGACGCGATCCGGCAATAGCCGCCAGGTCTCCTGGCGCGGGGATTCGACGCGCTTTTCCAGCGCCTGCGGCGTGGAGTGCATCGTGCCGCGCGACGTCATCGGCGCGGCAAGCCACGGCGACTCGCGCAACTCCTGGTAAGCCACGGCCTGTCTTGGCGACGACTGCAACAGCCGCTGCAACTGCGCCACCGTCAGCGCATCGGCTGCGCCGGCCGCACAGACCCATGCCAAACCCAGGCCCAGTCCGATTCTGCGCAGCAAGGCATTGATCATGCGCCGCCCTCCGCGGCAACCCCAGTAGGGATAGAAGTTGAACCAGTTCAGAGGATACCGCCGCGCATACTGTTCGAGGATGGCGGCGTAGCGGTCGACCACCGGCTGCAGCGCCGCACCTCGGCTCGCGGCCGGCGCGGCCGGGCCAAACTCGACGAACTCGATGCGATAGCGGTTGCCGCCTTCGTACAGTCCGAAGCACATGAGCACCGGCGCGCCGCTGCGCGCGGCCAGCACATGGGGTGCGACCGGCAGCGCCGTGGGCCTTCCGAGGAAACGCACGGGCAGGCAGGCCGCGGCACCGTCGCCGCGGTCAGCCAGCAGCGCGATGATCTCGCCGCGCGTGAGCGCCTCGTGCGCGCGCAAGTAGCTCTCGGGCCGGCCCAGGGGGATGAGGCTGGGCCCGCGGTCATCGATGCCGGCGATACTGCCGCAGCTTCGACCGCGGGTCTACGCGCATCAAGATGCTGATCGGCCGCCCGTCCATCGCCCGCTGCGCCAGCATCATGAGGTCGAAACTTCCCAGATGCGAACCCAGCAGCAGGCAGCCCCTGCCGTCTTGCAACACGCGATCCACGAGTGGCAGGCCTTCGATGGTCACCTGGAACCGGTCGAACTCGCCCGCCGCCATGTAGACGCGGTCCAGCAAGGTGCTCGCGAAGCTGTGGATGTGCGCAAAAACATCACCCCAACGTGCCCGCCGCCCGTGCACCGCCTGCAGGAATTCGGCGGATGCGCGCCGTGCCGTGCGATCCGTCAGCACGAAGTACAGGACGATGGGGTACAGCAAGGCCCGGCACAACGGCCGGCCGGCCGAGCGCGCGAGCCAGACGATCAGCCGGATCAGCCAGGCGCTGCCGCGCTCCGCCTTGTCGGTCCAGAGCTTCATGCGGGTGGGCCCTGCGGGGACAGGCTGCCCACGCCTTCCGCGATAGCCACGGCAACCCCGTGCCGCTGCGCGGTGACACGGAACGAAGCACGGGTGCCATCGATCTCGCAGATGGCCTGCGCCTGCTCCTCGGGCAGCAGCGCGGAGATGAACTTGACCTGCTTCAGGTGGGACAGCCGCAGCCCGGTCGCTTGTTGCAAGCCATGCATCACGCCATCGAGCAGCAGCACGCCCGGCACGATGGGGTTGCCGGGAAAATGCCCCGGCAAGGACGCATGATCCGCCGCCACGCGAAAACCGAACTCAACGCGGCTCATCGGATTTTTCCTTTCCGCAGCCGGTCCGCGTAGATCTGGTCCAGCGCCGCGCGCGGCAGTTTGCCGCCCTCGGTGCGCGGCAGGCGTTCGACGCGAATGATGGTCCTTGGCAGGAACACCGGGTCGATTCGCTCGCGCAGCCACGCCTCGGCTGCAGCACGGTCCAGCGGCTCACCCGCGTGGATGAGGACCAGGCGTTCGGCGGGCGCGCCGGTGGCGGGAAGATAGAACACACCGTCGGTCAGGCCGGGCAGGTCCTGCAGCAGCAGGTTCAGGCCTGCCAGCGAAGCCCGCCGCCCGGCAATCTTGATCAAATCGCCGCGCCGGCCGAGCAGGGCGAAGCCGCCTTGCGCATCCAGTTCGACCTGGTCGGCCAGCGTCTGCGGCGATGGGAAATGGGTGCCCCAGGCGCGAGTGCACTCACCCTCGGATTCGATTCGCACACCCTGCACCGGGCGCCAGCGCGGATCGAGCGCGCCGCGCCTCATGGCGACCACGCCGGTTTCCGTGGATCCGTAGATCTCGGCCACCGGCGCGCGGGCCAGCGTCTCTACCTGCGCGGCCAGCGCCGGAGCAAGCGGCATGGTGGACACCAGCACGAGGCGGCAGTGGGGCAGCGCCACGCCGGACTGGGCGAGCGCGCGCAGGTGCAGGGGCGTCGCGATCCAGGCTGCACCATCCGCACAATGCTCGAAGGCGGCATGCACATCCGCGGGCAGGAGCGGCCTTCGGTCAACCACCGGAATGGCCGCAACCAGCGACAGCATGACGGATGTTTCGACCCCGAACATATGCTGCGGCGGCACGCTGCAAACGATGCTGCGCACTGCCGCCAATCCGCCCTCCACTTCCTGGTCGAGGCGCGCCGCAAGCACCTGCGCTCCCCGGGCGAACTGGCCCAGGGTCTTGATCTGCGGCTCGGGCGCGCCGGTACTGCCCGATGTGTACAGGCGCAGCAATGGCGCGTCCAGGTCCGGGTTCCACGCCAGCGAGACATCGGATGGCGCAGAGGATTGCGCTTGCGGCGAATGGACCATGCAGCGCGCATGCTCGGCCCATTGCGGCTGGAGCAGCCTGGCATCGTCCACGACGATGACGGGATCGGCCGCGGATTTGAGGATGGCGATGAGATCGGCATGCCCACCCGAGGGCGGCAGCAGCTGCAGGCAGCCGCGCCGCAAGGCGGCCAGCCACGTGACGAGAAAGCCCACGCGCGAGCTGCACAGATTGCATACCGTGGACGCCTCTTCGAGGCGCTGCGCCAGGACCACAGACGCGGCATGCACGTCGCGCCAGGTCCAGTCGCGGCCATCGCCGATCACGGCGGGACTATCCAGATGCGCGGCGGCCGCCAGCAGCGGAGTGTCTGTCAGGGGCAGCATGACAGCGTCAATCGGGCGTCCGCTTGCGCGGATGCCAGACACTCCAGGTATCACGAACTTGCTGTACCAGGCCCGGAAAGGCCTGGCCCGGGAAGAGGCGCGGGCGCAGCCGGTGTTCGCCCACAAAGAGCATTGCGCTGCCCAGCAAAACCAACACACCCGTCCCCGGGATGGCATCGCCGAGGGAAACCGAGATCAGTGCGGCGATCACGAAGTAGCCGCACCAGATCGCCGTGAGCCGGCGCGTGTACCGGCGAAGCGGCGGTGTCATTGCCGGGTCACTGACCCGGGCAATCCGTTCGATCAAAGGCGTCTGGCCTGGCGCCAAGGTGCGGCCGAAGAAAACGGCCAACCATCCGAGCATCAGGAAAGAAGCGGCGCGCCACAGGACGCCGTCATGGAACGACTGCATCCATTCCACGCGCGAATCAACGCTGCGCGGCCAGAGTCTTGCCGATGTGCTCGGCCAGGCTCTGCAGTGAAGCGAAGATGGTCTCGTTGTCGGGGTCGTCCGCCTTCAGCTTGACGCCGTAGCGCTGCTGGATGAGGAGCGAAATTTCCAGCATGTCCAGGGAGTCCAGGTCGAGCCCGCCGCCAAACAACGGCGCCCGAAGATCCACCTCGTCGGGATTGACGTCCTCGAGATGCAGACCCTCGACTACCAACACGGCGAGATCTCTCGCCGCCACTGCGGACTCGCCCAGACCTTGGCTCATGATGCGGACAGCTGGGCGTTGATGCCCCGGGTCAGGTTCTGGATCCAGCCGTTGTAGTTCTTGTGGATGTTGCCGTTGGCTTCATTCAGGTTGGTGCTGGTGCGGTATTTGACGCTGTAGTTGTTGGCCGAATAAGGAATCTCCACCACCGCCGTATGGTTGCGCAACATGATGGAGCCCACCAGCATGTTCGGGCTCTCGTCTTTCATCTGCCAGCCCAGTGAAGCGCCTGCGCGGACGATGGCGCTGCGCACCTGGTCACGGCTGAGCGGCTTGCCCGAGGCGCTGATCGCGGGGGCCTCGCTCACGTTGAGGATAGGCGCCGTGGTACAGCCCGCAAGCCCGACAGCCAGGGCCAGCGCGGCCAATTTGATGTAAAGACGCATGTGTGTTGATCTCCTCCAGGGGTTTGAAAAGGGCCGATGGGGATTGGTATTGCTTTTTCCCACGCCCGCGATGCGCACTGGACGACTTTGAATTGATGCCGCTCCCAGGGCAAGCCCATTTTACTCAAGCGCTTTGTAGATCAAAAATATGTCACTGGCGCGCGTCAATAAGCAACAGTCGCCAACGCGTCTGGCAAGGCCAAAAAAAGCGGCTCGTTAGGGAGCCGCTTTGGTTCCTTGCAAGTCGTGACCTGCAAGCATGAATACTGGTGGCCTGGGGCGGAATCGAACCACCGACACGCGGATTTTCAATCCGCTGCTCTACCAACTGAGCTACCGGGCCAGAGCCAGCAATTATAGCAGCGTCGCGAGCATCAGCCCCCGCGCTTGCCCCGAGAGAGGTCGACACCCAGCTGCTTGAGTTTGCGATACAGGTGCGTGCGCTCCAGCCCCGTCTTTTCGGCGACGCGCGTCATCGAGCCGCCTTCCTTGGCCAGGTGAAATTCGAAGTAGCACTTCTCGAATTCGTCGCGCGCGTCGCGCAAGGGCTTGTCGAGTTCGAACAGCTGCCGTGCCTGCGGACCCATCTCGACGACCGGGGGCAGGCTCTGGCCGCCTGTCATCGCCGCTTCCACCGTCAATTCAACCACCGGCGCCGGCGACACGCCTGCCACCCCCGGCTTGCGTGGCGGTACGCCACTGCTGCGCGCCAGTCCCGCCTCCACCGCCTTGAGCAGCTTCTGCATGGTGATCGGCTTTTCCAGGAACGACTGGGCGCCGATCTTGGTGGCCTCGACCGCGGTCTCGATCGTCGCGTGGCCGCTCATCATGATCACCGGCATGCTCAGCAGGCCGGTGGTGGACCATTCCTTCAGGAGCGTGACGCCATCGGTGTCCGGCATCCAGATGTCCAGCAGCACGAGGTCGGGGCGCGCGCGGTTGCGGGCGCCACGCGCCTGGGCGGCGTTTTCAGCCAGCTCGACGTTGTGTCCCTCGTCGTTCAGAATTTCGGAGAGCAGGTCTCGAATGCCAAGCTCGTCGTCAACCACCAGTATGTTTGCCATTTCGTTCCAGCGCTGCCCTGCGGCCGATGGGGCAGGTGTTGCTAGGCCGCAACTGCGAATGATAGCGACACTTGGGCCCCTTGGACGACCCCACCCTCGATACGATTTTTCAGATCGACGCGGGCGCCGTGTTCTTCCGCGATTTTCTTGACCACGGCCAAGCCCAGGCCCGTGCCCTTGGCCTTGGTCGTCACATAGGGTTCGAACGCCCGCTTGAGGATGTGGTCGGGAAAGCCGGCGCCGCTGTCCTGCACGATCAGGCGGGCGCGCCGCGAGGCCTCGTTCCACTGCGTCTTGATGATGACTTCGCGCACCGGGCAGCCCTCGGTGGCGTCCTGGGCGTTTTGCAACAGGTTGTGAATGACCTGCCGCAGCTGGTGCGCGTCGCCCATGATCTTCGGGCAGTTCGGGTCCACGTCCATCTTGATCGGCACGCGAGCGGATTCGTCTCCGCGCTCGCCGCCCTCGCGGGCGTACAAGTGCAAGACGTCGGACACCAGGCCATTGAGGTCGACCGGCTTGAGTTCGGCCGCGGGCAGGCGTGCATAGTCCCGAAATTCGTTGACCAGGCGCTTCATCGCGTCAACCTGGTCCACGATGGTCCGCACCGACTTGGTCAGGATCGCCTGCTCGGGCTCCCCCACCTTGCCGGCCAGCTTCATTTCCAGCCGCTCGGCCGACAGCTGGATGGGTGTCAGCGGATTCTTGATTTCATGCGCCAGCCGGCGCGCCACCTCGCCCCAGGCCTGCGCGCGCTGCGCGGAAACGATTTCGGAGATGTCGTCGAACACCAGCAGCCGCGCCGCTTTTGCGGGAGTGTCCGCGGGCATCTCGGCGCCGCGCGCCACGATGGTGATGGCATTCTGCGGCGAGCCGGGCTGCGCCGCATTGAGCTCGAACGATTGCTGCCAATGGTCCAGTCCGTGCTGCTTGCGCTCATTCATGTATTCGTCGAACTGCTGCTGCACCGCATTGCCGAAAGCTTCGATGCCCGGGGCGCTGGCCAGCGGCGTGCCTTCGTACGCCGCGAGCGGCAGGCGCAGGATTCGGGTCGCGCCCGGATTGGACGACAGGATGTTGCCCTTGTCGTCCAGCACGATGACGCCGGCCGTGAGGTTGTCCAGGATGGTCTGGAGATTGGCGCGGGCGGCATCGAGCTGCCCCATGCTCTTGTCCACGGCCGTGCGTGCGTCGGCGAGCTGCTGCGTCATCTCGGCGAAGGAACGCGTGAGGCCGCCGAGTTCGTCCTTGCCCTGCAACGCGGGCTTGGGACTCAGGTCGCCCGCCGCCACCTCGCGCACGCCCGCGGCCAGCACCAGCAGCGGCCGCGCGAGCTGGTTGCCGAGGATGATGGCCAGCAGCACGGATCCGAACACGGCCAGGAACAGGCTCAGCGTGAGCGTACCGATGTACATGCGGCGCAGGCCCTCGCGGGCCAGCGCCCGCTCCTGGTACTCGCGGTTGGCCTCCTGAACGGCGATGGCGTTGGCCACCAGCGTGGGCGGCAGGCTTTGGGTCACCTGCAGCACACGTGGCTCGCCCAGTATTCCCAGGCTCGGGTGCGACACCACGGCCAACGCCTTGATGCGGGCGTTGCTGACGGCGTTCAAGCCGGGATCATCCAGTCCCTCGATGATCGCCAGGGAGCGTTGGGCGCGCAGGTTGCGCAGCTGCTGGGTCGTCGGGCGTTCCGGGTGTAGCTGGAAGCGCGACTGCCCGGTGCTGGCGATGAGCTGCCCGGCTCCGCTCCACAGCAGCACGTCGTTCGCGGACAGTTGCTCGCGCAGACGTTCCAGGGCCAGCGGCGCGGAGGTGTCGGGAGTGTCGGCCAGCTGTGCTGCGGCCGCGCGCGTCTTGTTGGCGAGGTCGTTCGCCAGGGTATCGAGCGTGGCGCGGCCCAGGCTCAGGCCGGCATCGAGAGCGCCTTCCACTTTCACGTCGAACCAGCTTTCGATCGAGCGCGAGACGAACTGGTAGGACACGACGTAGATCAGCATGCCGGGCAGAAAGCCCACCAACGCGAAAATGGCGGCCAGTTTGACCAGCAGGCGGCTGCCGAACTTTCCCTTGCGAAGCCGCGAGACCAGACGCACCGCCACCCAGAGGATGACCAGCAGCAGCACGCCCCCCACCACCATGTTGATGATGAACAGGCGCCCGTAGTTGCGCTCGTACAGCTCGCGGTTGCCGGTGGCCTGGGTCAGCAGGAACAGCAGCACGATGCCGATGGCCGCGATCACGGCGACGGCGACACCCACCGCCCAGCGGAAAGCGCGGGAAGGCTTGAGCGGAAACCGGGAGGACGCCCCCGGGGGCGGTGGGGTGCTCACCGCGCGCTCTCGAAGACCACGCGCTGGTTGCGCATGACCGAAATATTCCAGTCGGCCTGGCCCACGGCGCCGATCTGGAATGGCCTGGGCAGCTGCGACACGTCGAGCCGGAAGCGGAAGTCGACGTTGTAGCGCTCGTCGCGGTCGATGTCTGCCGCGTCCGCAATCTTCCAGTGCGAAATCCGCTGCACGGCGGCGAGCGCTTCCTCGCGGGTGTCGAAGGTCTGCCCCAGGGCCAGGCCGGAATTGCCGATCGGCGTGGGCGAAACCACCAGGCGCCACCGGCGGGTCAGCGGCTGGTAGGACAGGCGCATGTGGCGCTCTGCCGCCGCCATCTGCTTGTCATACCAATACCACCGGTCGCGGAACAGCACGGCCTCGGCCACGAAGAACATCGGAATGCCCTTGGCCAGCGCATCGTCGATCACGCCCGGCAGGTCGAATTTGATGTTGGCGGACAGCAACACACCCTCGTCGGCGCGCTCCACGCGCAGCTGGGTAATCTCGGCGGCGGGCGGCTCGGCCAGGACCGTCGCGCAGAAAACAAGCGCCCAGCAAGCCACAGCGGCCCGAACAGCGCGTTCCGCAGCGCTACGCAAGCGCGTGTTTCTCCAGCAACGCGTAATAAAACCCGTCGTAATCACCCGTTAGATTGTCCGGGACGGCATTGCCATTTGCCCCCGTTTGGGGCACTAAATGGCCGGGCGCGGGCCGCAAAACGGCGTCTCTGTTGTGCGCAACAAACGTTTGCGCCTGCACCTCGCCCTCGGCACGGAATACCGAACAGGTGCAGTAGAGCAGCCGCCCGCCCGGCTTGACGAGTGGCCACAAGACTGCCAGCAGCCGGGCCTGCATCGGCTGCCAGTTGCGCAATGTCGCTCTCGCGGCGCAACCAGCGCACGTCCGGATGGCGCCGCACGATGCCCGAAGCTGTGCAAGGCGCGTCGAGCAGGATGGCGTCGAAGAGCTGGCCGTCCCACCACTTGGACGGCTGGCCGGCGTCTGCCGCAAGCACATCCGCCCGCAGCCCCAGGCGCCCCAGCGTCTCATGGATCCGTTCGCACCGCGCAGGGTCGATGTCCAGCGCCGTCACCCGTGCGTCGGCAAGCTCCAGCAGATGGGCCGTCTTGCCGCCCGGCGCGGCGCAGGCATCGAGGATCGCGAGCGGCAAGCTGCAATCCATCCCCTTCAACAACAGCGGCGCTGCCAGTTGCGCCGCAGCGTCCTGCACCGACACCACGCCTTCATCAAAGCCCGGGATTTCGTGCACCGGCCGGGGACGGGCCAGGACTATGCCGTGCTCGCCTGTCGGCGACGCGTCCACACCGGCTGCGCGCAGGCGGGACAGGTACTGCTGCGGTGACGACTTCCTGGCGTTCACGCGCAAGGTCATGGGAGCCTGGGTATTGTTGGCCTCGAGAATGGCCTGCCACTGCTGCGGGTGATCCTTCTTCAGCCGCTCTATCCACCAGCGCGGGTGGTTCCACACCGCTTGCCGGGTCGCGATCGGTTTGCGCCACGAGCGCGTCGCGCTCGCGCAGGAAACGGCGCAGGCAAGCGTTGATGAAATTCGCCTGGGCCCTGGCAGCGCCGCGCTTGGCGGCTTCCACGGCTTGATCGACCAGGGTGAAGACTTCGTAGGGGGCCTCGGCGCCGCGCCAGCACAGCGCGAGGGCCGTGCACAGCAATGCATCGGCGTGCGGCGGTGGGGGGCGCCGTGCCAGCAGATGCCGCAGGCTCTCGGCGCGGCCCAGGTTGCGCAGCGCCTGGAACGACAGTGCCTGCACGCCGGGGCGCAGGGCGGCCTCCACCCGGCCTACGGCCGCTGTAGCCGACACGCCGCCGCGCACGGCCGCCACGACTTCGGTCGCGCCCTGCAACAGGCGCCAGAGTGGCAGGGATGGGGTCACTCGAAACCCGCTACGGCATGACGGCTGTCACGCCGGCACCCACCCCACGGCCGGGCTTGAAGCCGAACAGCCACGCCAGCAGCACGGCGGGGAACTGCGCGATCGCCTCGTTGTAGCGGACCACGGCCTGATTGAACTGATCAGTGGCGGCATGAGTCTGCTGTGCCAGCTGCGCGCGCCGCGCAGTCACGGTTTCAGGCAGGCGAGGTCCGGCCAGGTCGTGCGCATCATCGCGCTCCGCCCGCTCCCAGGCCATCGCCAGCACGTCCTGCGCCGCGCTCAGCGCCGCGATTCCTCCGGGCTCGAGTGGGCGCGCGCGTGCCGCAGCCAGGCAGGCGGCGAATTGCGCCGCCGCGCCGTGCAGACCGCCCCAGAACGAGCCTTCTCCATCGAGCGAGGCCGGCTGCGTGGCTTCGGCCGGCGGCAGGTCGTTGCGAACCAGGTCGATCTGCCTGGAGAACTCGGCTTCCAGGTTGGCGAAAGCCGTGTTGGCCTCGGCCCGCAACCGCATCAGCCGGTTGTACGCGCCCACGGTCCAAAACAGCAGGACGGCGGCAGCAATCCAAAAAACAAAGGAGCTCGGCATCGGCTGCGGCAATCCCCTCAAAAAAAAGTGCCCCAACCTGGATAGGCTGGGGCACTAGTTTACGGTTAAACCGTGTTCGGCTTACTCGGTAGCAGCGCCTTCGCTGGCCTCGGGCGCGGTGGCGCCCTCGGTGGCGCTGGCCAGTTCGGAGGCCTCAGACTCGGCAATGGCGCGGCGCTCGGCTTCGTCCATCTGGTCCTTGGCCTTGCGCGCCTGGTGATACGCCATGCCGGTGCCCGCGGGAATCAGGCGGCCGACGATGACGTTTTCCTTCAGGCCGCGCAGCTCGTCGCGCTTGCCCATGATCGCCGCTTCGGTCAGCACCCGCGTGGTTTCCTGGAACGAAGCCGCGGAGATGAACGAGTCGGTCGACAGCGAGGCCTTGGTGATACCCAGCAGCAGGTTGCTGTAGGTCGCCGGGATCTTGTTCTCGGCACGCAGGGCGTCGTTGGTGTCCAGAATCTCCGAACGCTCCACTTGCTCGCCGGCGATGTAGTTGGCTTCGCCGACGTTCTCGACCACGACACGGCGCAGCATCTGGCGAACGATCACCTCGATGTGCTTGTCGTTGATCTTCACGCCTTGCAGGCGATACACGTCCTGCACTTCGTCGACGATGTAGCGCGCCAGTTCTTCCGCGCCCAGGAGGCGCAGGATGTCCTGCGGATCGGCCGGGCCGTCCACCACGGACTCGCCCTTGTTGACCACCTGGCCTTCGTGCACCAGGATGTTCTTCTCCTTGGGCACCAGCTCTTCCCAGACCTTGCCGTCCGGATCGGTGATCTGCATGCGGATCTTGCCCTTGGTCTCCTTGCCGAACGACACGGTTCCGGTGATCTCGGCCAGCACGCCCTTGTCCTTGGGCGAACGCGCTTCGAACAGCTCGGCCACGCGCGGCAAGCCGCCCGTGATGTCGCGGGTCTTCTGGCCTTCGATCGGGATACGCGCCAGCACTTCGCCGCCGGCCACATCCTGGCCGTCTCGCACCTGGATCAGCGCGCCGACCGGGAAGCCGATCGTCACCGAGTGGTCGGTGCCGGGGATCTTCACTTCGTTGCCGGCGGCGTCGATCAACTTGACCTGCGGGCGGATCAGCTTGGCCGAACGCTTCGGGTCGAACTTGATGACCACCAGCGTCGACAGGCCGGTGACTTCGTCCACCTGCTTGGCGACCGTCAGGCCTTCCTCGACGTTCTCGAACTTCACCTTGCCGGCGAACTCGGTAATGATCGGGCGGGTCAGCGGATCCCAGTTGGCGAGGATCGCTCCGGCCTTGACCGACTGATCCGCCTTGACGGCCAGGATCGCGCCGTACGGCACCTTGTGGCGCTCGCGCTCGCGGCCGTGCTCGTCATGGATGACGATCTCGCCGGAACGGGCGATCACCACCAGCTCCTTCTTGCTGTTGGTCACATAACGCATCGTGCTGTTGAAGCCGATCACGCCGTTGGACTTGGCATCCACGCTCGAAGCGATGGCAGCGCGCGAGGCGGCGCCACCGATGTGGAACGTACGCATCGTCAGCTGCGTGCCCGGCTCGCCGATCGACTGGGCGGCGATCACGCCGACAGCCTCGCCGACGTTGATCAGGCCGCCCCGGCCCAGGTCACGGCCATAGCACTTGGCGCAGATGCCGAAGCGGGTGGCGCAGGTCAGCGCAGTGCGGACCTTGACCTCGTCCACGCCGGTCGCTTCGAGTTCGTCGATGACGTCTTCATCCAGCATGACGCCGGCCTTGACCAGCACAGAGCGGTTCTCCGGATGCATCACGTCGTCGGCCGTCGATGCGGCCCAGGATCCGGTCGCGCAACGATTCGATGACCTCGCCGCCCTCGACGATGGCGCGCATGACCGAGCCTTCGTGGGTGTCGCAATCCTCTTCGATGACGACCAGGTCCTGCGTCACGTCAACCAGGCGGCGCGTGAGGTAGCCCGAGTTCGCGGTTTTCAACGCCGTATCCGCCAGGCCCTTACGGGCGCCGTGGGTGGAGATGAAGTACTGCAACACGTTCAGGCCTTCGCGGAAGTTGGCCGTGATCGGCGTCTCGATGATCGAGCCGTCCGGCTTGGCCATCAGGCCGCGCATGCCCGCCAGCTGGCGGATCTGGGCGGCGGAACCGCGGGCGCCGGAGTCGGCCATCATGTAGATGGAGTTGAAGGACTCCTGGTCCACTTCCTTGCCGTGGCGGTCGATGGTCTTTTCCTTGGCCAGCTGGGCCATCATGACCTTGGAGACTTCGTCGCCGGCCTTGCCCCAGATGTCCACCACCTTGTTGTAGCGCTCGCCGGCCGTGACCAGGCCTGAAGAGTACTGCTGCCCGATTTCCTTCACTTCCTTCTCGGCGCGCTCGATGATGTCGGCCTTCTGCGGCGGCACCAGCATGTCATCGACGGCGATCGAGATACCGGCCTTGGTCGCCAGACGGAAGCCGTTTTGCAGCAACTTGTCGGCAAACACCACGGTTTCCTTCAGGCCGCACTTGCGGAACGAAGCGTTGATGAGCTTGGAGATTTCCTTCTTCTTCAGCGCCTTGTTGATGTTGGAGAACGGCAGGCCCTTGGGCAGGATCTCGGACAGCAGCGCGCGGCCCACCGTGGTTTCCACGATGGAAGTCGACGGCACGAACTCGCCCGATTCCTTGTCCTTGTTCCACTCCGTCAGGCGCACGTTCACCTTGGCGGTGAGCTCGACCTGGCTGGCGTCCAATGCGCGCTGCACTTCACCGATGTCGGCGAAGATCATGCCTTCGCCCTTGGCGTTGATGCGCTCACGGGTCGTGTAGTACAGGCCCAGCACCACGTCTTGCGACGGGACGATGGACGGCTCGCCGTTGGCGGGGAACAGCACGTTGTTGGAGGCCAGCATCAGCGTGCGGGCTTCCATCTGCGCTTCCACCGACAGCGGAACGTGGACGGCCATCTGGTCGCCGTCGAAGTCGGCGTTGAAGGCGGCGCAAACCAGCGGATGCAACTGGATCGCCTTGCCCTCGATCAGGATCGGCTCGAACGCCTGGATGCCCAGGCGGTGCAGCGTAGGTGCGCGGTTGAGCATCACGGGGTGCTCTTTGATCACCTCTTCCAGGATGTCCCACACCACCGGCGTGCCCGATTCAACTTCCTTCTTCGCCGCCTTGATGGTGGTGGCGATGCCCATGGCTTCCAGCCGCGAGAAGATGAAAGGCTTGAACAGCTCGAGCGCCATCAGCTTGGGCAGGCCGCACTGGTGCAGCTTGAGCGTCGGGCCCACGGTAATGACCGAACGGCCCGAGTAGTCGACGCGCTTGCCCAGCAAGTTCTGGCGGAAGCGGCCGCTCTTGCCCTTGATCATGTCGGCCAGGGACTTGAGCGCGCGCTTGTTGGCGCCGGTCATGGCCTTGCCGCGGCGGCCGTTGTCCAGCAAGCTGTCCACGGCTTCCTGCAGCATCCGCTTTTCGTTGCGCGCGATGATTTCCGGAGCCTTCAGCTCCAGCAAGCGGCGCAGGCGGCTGTTGCGGTTGATGACGCGGCGATACAGGTCGTTCAGGTCGGAGGTCGCGAAGCGGCCGCCGTCCAGCGGCACCAGCGGACGCAGGTCCGGCGGCAGCACGGGCAGCACGTCCATCACCATCCACTCGGGCTTGATGCCGGACTTCTTGAACGCTTCCAGCACCTTCAGGCGCTTGGCATTCTTCTTGACCTTGACTTCGGAGCCGGTCAGGTCGCCGCGAAGCTTCTCGATCTCGATCTCGATGTCGATCCCCATCAGGAGATCCTTGATGCCTTCGGCGCCCATCTTGGCGACGTACTCGTCGCCGTATTCCTTGCGCTTGGCCTCGTAGTCGTCCTCGGACATGATGCTGAACTTCTTCAGCGGGGTCATGCCGGGGTCGGTCACCACATAGGCTTCGAAGTACAGCACGCGTTCGATGTCGCGCAGCGTCATGTCCAGCACCAGGCCCAGGCGCGAAGGCAGGGACTTCAGGAACCAGATGTGGGCGCAGGGCGCTGCCAGGTCGATGTGACCCATGCGCTCGCGGCGCACCTTGGTCTGCGTGACTTCAACGCCGCACTTCTCGCAGATGACACCGCGGTGCTTCAGGCGCTTGTACTTGCCGCACAGGCATTCGTAGTCCTTGATGGGCCCGAAGATCTTGGCGCAGAACAAGCCGTCACGCTCGGGCTTGAAGGTGCGGTAGTTGATGGTTTCCGGCTTCTTGACTTCGCCGAAAGACCAGGAGCGGATCTTTTCCGGCGATGCCATTCCGATGCGGATGGCATCGAAATGCTCGTCCGGCGTGAACTGCTTGAACAGGTCGAGTAGTGATTTCATGTGACTCTATCCCTTCTTGCTTATGAGCGTTCCAGTTCCATGTCGATGCCCAAGGAACGGATTTCCTTGACCAGGACATTGAACGATTCCGGCATGCCGGCTTCGATGGCATGCTCGCCCTTGACGATGCTTTCGTACACCTTGGTGCGGCCCTGCACGTCGTCCGACTTCACGGTCAGCATTTCCTGCAGGGTGTAGGCGGCGCCGTAGGCTTCCAGCGCCCACACTTCCATCTCGCCGAAGCGCTGGCCGCCGAACTGGGCCTTGCCGCCCAGCGGTTGCTGCGTGACCAGGCTGTAAGGGCCGGTCGAGCGCGCGTGCATCTTGTCGTCCACCAGGTGGTGGAGCTTGAGCACGTGCATGTAGCCCACTGTCACCGGACGCTCGAACTGGTCGCCGGTGCGGCCGTCGCACAGCATCGCCTGCGTGCGCGTTGCCGTGAGGCCCTTGGCCTTCATGATGTCTTCCGGATAAGCCAGCTTCAGCATGCCGCGGATTTCTTCTTCCGAAGCGCCGTCGAACACCGGGGTGGCGAACGGCACGCCCTTGGCCAGGTTCCGGGACATCTCGATGACGTCCTCGTCACCCAGCTTGGCCAGGTCTTCCTTGCGGCCCGAGCTGTTGTACAGCTCATCGAGGAACTTGCGCAGCTCGGCCTGCTTGGTCTCTTCCTGCAGCATGTCGCCGATGCGCTGGCCGATGCCCTTGGCAGCCCAGCCCAGGTGCACTTCCAGCACCTGGCCCACGTTCATCCGCGAAGGCACGCCCAGCGGATTGAGCACGATGTCGCACGGCGTGCCGTCGGCCATGTAGGGCATGTCCTCGACCGGAACGATCTTGGAAACCACACCCTTGTTGCCGTGGCGGCCGGCCATCTTGTCGCCGGGCTGCAGGCGGCGCTTGACCGCCAGGTAGACCTTCACCATCTTCAGCACGCCGGCCGGCAGTTCGTCGCCTTGCGTCAGCTTCTTGCGCTTCTCTTCGAAGGCCAGGTCGAAGCTGTGGCGCTGCTGCTCGATCGAGTTCTTGATCGACTCGAGCTGGTTGGCGATATCGTCCTCCGCCGGGCGGATGTCGAACCAGTGGAACTTCTCGACCGAAGCCAGGTAGGCCTTGTCGATCTTGGTGCCCTTGGCGAGCTTTTGCGGGCCGCCGTTGGCGATCTTGCCGTTCAACAGCTTCTCGATCCGGTCGAACGCGTCGGCTTCGACGATGCGCAGCTGGTCGTTCAGGTCGAGGCGGAAGCGCTTGAGCTCGTCGTCGATGATCTGCTGGGCGCGCTTGTCGCGCTGGATGCCTTCACGCGTGAAGACCTGCACGTCGATCACGGTGCCTTGCGAGCCCTGGTCCACGCGCAGCGAGGTGTCCTTCACGTCGGAAGCCTTCTCGCCGAAGATCGCGCGCAGCAGCTTCTCTTCAGGCGTCAGCGTGGTTTCGCCCTTGGGCGTGACCTTGCCGACCAGCGTGTCGCCGGGCTGCACTTCGGCGCCGACGTAGATGATGCCCGACTCGTCCAGGCGGTTCAGCTGCTGTTCGCTGAGGTTCGGGATGTCGCGCGTGATTTCCTCGGCGCCCAGCTTGGTGTCGCGGGCCATCACCACCAGCTCCTCGATGTGGATCGAGGTGTAGCGGTCTTCGGCAACGACGCGTTCGCTGATCAGGATCGAGTCCTCGAAGTTGTAGCCGTTCCAGGGCATGAACGCCACCAGCATGTTCTGGCCCAGGGCGAGCTCGCCCAGGTCCGTCGATGCACCGTCGGCCACCACGTCGCCCTTGGCGATCTTGTCGCCGCGCTTGACGATGGGGCGCTGATGGATGTTGGTGTTCTGGTTGGAACGCTGGTACTTGATCAGGTTGTAGATGTCCACGCCGACTTCACCGGCCTGGGCTTCCGCGTCGTTCACGCGCACCACGATGCGGGTGGCGTCGACATAGTCGACCACGCCGCCGCGGCTGGCCGTGACAACGGTGCCGGAGTCGATCGCGGAAACGCGCTCGATGCCGGTGCCGACGAAGGCCTTTTCGGGACGCAGCACCGGCACGGCCTGTCGCTGCATGTTGGCGCCCATCAGCGCGCGGTTGGCGTCGTCGTGCTCGAGGAACGGCACCAGCGAGGCGGCCACCGACACGATCTGCGCCGGGGACACGTCCATGTACTGGATGCGGTCGGCGCCGACCAGCACGGACTCGCCGGCTTCGCGGGCGGAGACGAGTTCACCGGTCAGGCGGCCGTCCTTGTCCAGGACCGCATTGGCCTGGGCGATGACGTACTTGCCTTCCTCGATGGCCGACAGGTAATCGATCTGCATCGTCACCTTGCCTTCGACCACGCGGCGGTACGGCGTTTCGATGAAGCCGTACTCGTTCAGGCGGGCGTACAGGGCCAGCGAGTTGATCAGGCCGATGTTCGGGCCTTCCGGCGTTTCGATCGGGCAGACGCGGCCGTAGTGGGTGACGTGCACGTCGCGCACTTCGAAGCCGGCGCGCTCGCGCGTCAGGCCGCCCGGGCCCAGGGCCGAAACGCGGCGCTTGTGCGTGATCTCGGACAGCGGGTTGGTCTGGTCCATGAACTGCGACAGCTGGGACGCGCCGAAGAACTCCTTGAGGGCCGCGGAAATCGGCTTGGAGTTGATCAGGTCGTGCGGCATCAGCGGCTCTTGCTCCGCCTGGCCGAGGCGCTCCTTCACGGCCTTCTCGATACGGGCGAGGCCGGTGCGGTACTGGTTCTCGGCCAGTTCGCCGACGCAACGCACCCGGCGGTTGCCGAGGTGGTCGATGTCATCGACTTCGCCGCGCCCATTGCGCAGGTCCACCAGGATCTTGACGACAGCGAGGATGTCCTCGTTGGTCAGCACCATGGGACCGGTCGACTCGTTGCGGCCGACCTTGGCGTTGAACTTCATGCGGCCGACGCGCGACAGGTCGTAGGTGTCGGGGTTGTAGAACAGGCGCTGGAACAGGGCCTGCACCGCGTCTTCCGTCGGCGGCTCGCCGGGGCGCATCATGCGATAGATGGCAACGCGGGCCGCGAACTCGTCCACGGTTTCGTCGATGCGCAGGGTCTGCGACATGTACGCGCCCTGGTCGAGTTCGTTGGTGTAGATGACCTGCAGATCGTGCACGCCGGCCGTGCGCAGCTTCTTGAGCAGCGCTTCGGTCAGCTCGTCGTTGGCCTTGGCGATGATCTCGCCGGTGTCGGCATCGACGATGTTGCGCGCGACCACGCGGCCGATCAGGTAGTCTTCCGGCACGCTGATGTGCGTGGTGCCCGACTGCTCCAGGTCACGCGTGTGGCGCACCGTCACGCGCTTGTCCTTGGCGACCACGACCTTGCCCGACTTGTCGGTGATGTCGAAACGAGCCACTTCGCCGCGCAGGCGCTCGGAGACGAACTCCATCTGCGCGCCGCTGTCCATCAGGCGGAAATTGTCGTTGACGAAGAAGTTGGCCAGGATCGATTCCGGCGTCAGGCCGATGGCCTTGAGCAGGATGGTGACCGGCATCTTGCGGCGGCGGTCGACGCGGAAGTACAGGATGTCCTTCGGATCGAATTCGAAGTCGAGCCAGGAGCCGCGATACGGGATGATGCGCGCCGAGAACAGCAGCTTGCCCGAGCTGTGGGTCTTGCCCTTGTCGTGCTCGAAGAACACGCCCGGCGAGCGGTGCAGCTGCGAGACGATCACGCGCTCGGTGCCGTTGATGATGAAGGAGCCCTTCTCGGTCATCAGGGGCACTTCGCCCATGTAGACCTCCTGCTCTTTCACTTCCTTCACGACCTTCGACTGCGGCGTCGACGACTCGCGGTCATAGATGATCAGCTGCACCTTGGCGCGCACGGCCGAGGCGTAGGTCAGGCCGCGGGTCTGGCACTCGCGCACGTCGAACGCGGGCTTGGCCAGGTTGTACTCGAGGAATTTCATCTCGACAAAACCGTTGTGCGAGACTATGGGGAAGGCGGCGTCGAACGCGGCTTGCAGACCTTCGACGGTCCGGCTCTTCGGTCCGGTGTCGGCCTGCAGGAACGCGGTGTACGCGTCCTTCTGCATCTGCAGCAGGTAAGGAATTTCAAGCACGCTATCGCGATTGCCGAAGCTTTTGCGGATGCGCTTGCGTTCGGTGTAAGAATACGTGGACGTCTGGGCCATGAGATCTCCGGGCTAACTCTTGCGCAACTGACATCGAGTATCCGGGGGCGCTCCGGGACTCGACATTCTTGGTGGGTTGGCCACTACCAACCATGGCGGACGGCGATGCATTGCACATCGCCCGAACCAAGGCGTCTTCTGCAGTCGGGGTCAGAAGACACTCAAAAACACTGGGGAACCCTCTATTGGACCAGCATTTTTGGGTGCGTTCTTCACGCATCCATATAAGCACCAAAGGCTGGAGGCCCTTTCGGGTCGCTCCAGCCTCGGGCGGGGTCGAATTACTTCAGCTCGACCTTGGCGCCGGCATCTTCCAGCTTCTTCTTGGCAGCGTCGGCGTCGGCCTTGTTCATGCCTTCCTTGACGGCCTTGGGCGCGCCGTCGACCAGGTCCTTGGCTTCCTTCAGGCCCAGGCCGGTGATTTCGCGCACGGCCTTGATGACGGAGACCTTCTGCGCGCCGGCTTCCAGCAGCATCACGTTGAACTCGGTCTTCTCTTCAGCGACCGCAGCGGCAGCACCGCCACCGGCGGCTGCGGGCGCGGCCATGGCGGCTGCGCTCACGCCAAACTTCTCTTCGATGGCTTTCACCAGGTCGTTGAGTTCCATGACCGTCATGCTGTCCAGCGAGGTCAAAAATGCGTCTTTGTCGAATGCCATTTTGATTTCCTAAATAAGTTGGGTTAAAGCAGCGCCGCTCAAGCGGCTGCTGCTTCTGCTGCTTCGGGCGTCGCCTCGGCGCCGCCACCTTTTTTCGCTGCCAGTGCGCCGAGCACCACCGCGGTGCGCGAGATCGGCGACATCAGCAGGCCGCAAAGCTGAGCCAGCAACACTTCCTTGGAGGGAATGTTGGCCAGCTGCTTCACGCCGTTGACGTCCAGGGCCTTGCCTGCGAATGCACCACCGCGAATCACCAGCTTGTCGTTGGTTTTCGCGAAATCGGCCACCACTTTCGCGGCGGCGACGGCATCGACAGAAAAGCCGTAGATCAGCGGGCCGGTCATCTGGTCACCGACAACCTCGAACTGGCTACCTGCGACAGCACGGCGAGCCAGCGTGTTCTTCAGAACACTCAGGTTCACGCCCTTGCTGCGCGCATCGTTGCGCAGTTTGGTCATGTCAGCGACCGTGATGCCGCGGTATTCCGCAATCACCAGCGTTTGAGCTTTAGCTGCGAGGCCGGTCACTTCTTCAATGACCGCTTGCTTCTCACTGCGATTCAGACTCAAGGTCTACTCCTTCAAATGTGCCTTCGGGTTTCGCCCTCCGGCACGCCTTAGTTGCAGCGACCAACTGTTTTCAGAAATCTCTCAATTCCATCTTCAGCGGGATCGCCATCTGCGTTGGCTCGGACCGGAGGCGACCTCCTGATTCCTATTAAGCGGCATCGCTGCCCGCCAACGGTCTTGGATGGCCTGCCGTTCCTTTTCAGGCCCGGCAGCCCACCATTCCTTTGCGATTACGCCGAGATGGATTGCGTGTCCACGCGGACACCCAGACCCATGGTCGACGAAACCGCCACTTTCCTCAGGTACACGCCCTTGCTCGAAGCCGGCTTGGACTTGTTCAGCGCATCGATCAGCGCAACCAGGTTGCCTTGCAGCTTGTCCGAGTCGAACGAGCGGCGGCCGATGGTCGCGTGGATGATGCCGGCCTTGTCGGCGCGGTACTGAACCTGGCCCGCCTTGGCGTTCTTCACCGCGGTTGCCACATCGGGCGTCACGGTGCCGACCTTCGGGTTGGGCATCAGGCCGCGCGGGCCCAGGATCTGGCCGAGCGTGCCGACCACGCGCATTGCGTCGGGGGCGGCGATCACCACGTCGAACGGCATGTCGCCGGCCTTGACGCGGGCAGCCAGGTCGTCCATGCCGACGATGTCGGCGCCGGCGGCCTTGGCTTCCTCGGCCTTGGCGCCCTGGGCGAACACAGCCACGCGCTTGGTCTTGCCGGTGCCGTTGGGCAGCACCACGGCGCCGCGAACGACCTGGTCCGACTTCTTGGGGTCGATGCCCAGCTGAACGGCCACGTCGATGGACTCATCGAACTTGGCAGTGGCGGCTTCCTTGACCAGCCCCAGGGCTTCGCTGAAAGCGTACAGCTTGGTGGTGTCGACCTTGCCTTGCAGGGCTTTTTGTTTCTTGGTGAGCTTGGTCATTTCAGAGGCCCTCCACCGTGATGCCCATGGAGCGCGCCGAGCCGGCCAGAGTCCGGATGGCAGCGTCCACGCTCGCGGCGTTCATGTCCTTGAGCTTGGTCTTGGCGATCTCTTCGAGCTGGGCCCGGGTGATCTTGCCGACCTTGTTGCTGTGGGGGGTGGACGAACCCTTTTCCAGCTTCACGGCCTTCTTGATCAGGACCGTCGCGGGCGGGGTCTTGATGATGAAGGTGAAGCTCTTGTCCGCGTAGGCGGTGATCACCACGGGCAGCGGCAGACCGGGCTCGACGCCCTGGGTCTGGGCGTTGAACGCCTTGCAGAACTCCATGATGTTCAGGCCGCGCTGGCCCAGTGCCGGGCCGATGGGCGGCGACGGATTGGCTTTGCCGGCTGGCACTTGCAGCTTGACAAAACCGACGATTTTTTTCGCCATGGTTTTTTACTCCTTGCGGGTGATAGCGCCTTGGCTCGAAAGCCTCGGCTCCCCGGGGTTAACAGCTCTTCTTCAAAACTTCCGCACCGAGCTGGTGAGTGCGAAAAGGGACTCAGGTCTTTTCGACTTGAGAAAATTCCAGTTCGACCGGCGTTGCGCGACCAAAGATGGTCACCGACACGCGGACCTTGTTCTTTTCGTAGTTGACTTCCTCGACCGTGCCGTTGAAGTCGGTGAACGGGCCGTCCTTGACGCGCACGTATTCGCCCACCACGAACTCGACCTTGTGGCGGGGCTTCTCGGTGCCCTCTTCCATCTGGCCCAGGATCTTGCCGACTTCTTCTTCGGAGATCGGGGCCGGGCGGTTCTTGGCGCCGCCGACGAAACCGGTGACCTTGTTGGTGTGCTTCACCAGGTGCCAGGTGTCGTCGTTCATGATCATCTGCACCAGCACGTAGCCGGGGTAGAAGCGCCGCTCGGAGGTCTTCTTCTGCCCGTTCTTGATCTCGACCACTTCTTCGGTGGGCACCAGGATCTCGCCGAACATGTCCTGCATGCCGGCGCGGTTGATGCGCTCGCGGATGTTGCGCTCCACGGCCTTTTCCATGCCCGAATACGCATGGACCACGTACCAGCGCAGATCCGGGTTGACCGGCTTGGCCGGCACGGCGGGCTGCTGCGAGTCCGCGGATTGCGCGGCGGTGTCTGTGATGTCGCTCATTACTTCTTCCACCCCAGGATCAGGTCATAAAACACCCACTCGAGGGTCTTGTCCGTCAGCCACAGGAACAGGGCCATCACGGCGCAAAAGGCGATGACGTAAAGCGTCATCTGCGTGGCTTCCTTGCGGGTGGGCCACACGACCTTCTTGACTTCCTTCCAGGAGTCGCGGCCGAAGGCCACGAATTCCTTGCCGGATTCGGAGGTCATGAACACCACGAACGCGGCAGCCAGACCCACCACCAGCGCGCCCCACTGAGCGACCTGGCCCTGCTTGCCCAGCAGGTAGAAGCCCGCCACTGCCGCGATCACGAGGGCGACGGCAGCTCCCAGCTTGGCCTTGTCGGCGCCGGTATTGACAGTTTCAACTTGAGAAGTGGCCATTTGTGGCTGTTTTCCTGCTAATTCAATGCGTGTCCTTTAAGACACCAAGCCCACCGGGTCACGGCGGGCTTTTGCTATATGCCGTCACGGCAGGTGACGGGCTTTTTTGGCGCCACTCTCAGGTGGCAGGGGCAGTAGGAATCGAACCTACAACCTTCGGTTTTGGAGACCGACGCTCTGCCAATTGAGCTATACCCCTATCGTAGTACGTCCAACGTCCCTGCTGCGCAGGGCCGTCCTTGAGGTTTACTCCAGATCTTTGCAACGACGCCCGAGCCCACGGTCTTGCCGCCTTCGCGGATGGCAAAGCGCAGGCCTTCTTGCATGGCGATGGGGTTGATCAGCTTGACGGTGATGGACACGTTGTCGCCGGGCATGACCATTTCCTTGTCCTTGGGCAGCTCGATGGCGCCCGTCACGTCCGTGGTGCGGAAGTAGAACTGGGGACGGTAGTTGTTGAAGAACGGCGTGTGACGGCCGCCTTCGTCCTTGCTCAGCACATACACCTCAGCGGTGAAGTGGGTGTGCGGCTTGATGGAGCCGGGCTTGCACAGCACCTGGCCGCGCTCGACTTCTTCGCGCTTGGTGCCGCGCAAGAGGATACCGACGTTGTCGCCGGCCTGGCCCTGGTCCAGCAGCTTGCGGAACATCTCCACGCCGGTGCAGGTGGTCTTGACCGTCGGGCGAATGCCCACGATCTCGATTTCCTCGCCGACCTTGACAATGCCGCGCTCGATACGGCCGGTAACCACCGTGCCGCGACCGGAGATGGAGAACACGTCTTCCACGGGCATCAGGAAGGCGCCGTCCATGGCGCGCTCGGGCGTGGGGATGTAGCTGTCCATGGCGTCGGCCAGCTTCATGATGGCCTGCTCGCCCAGCTCGCCCTTGTCGCCTTCCAGCGCCAGCTTGGCCGAGCCGTGGATGATGGGGGTGTCGTCGCCGGGGAATTCGTACTTGGACAGCAGCTCGCGCAGTTCCATCTCGACCAGCTCGAGCAGCTCGGCGTCATCGACCATGTCGCACTTGTTCAGGAACACGAGGATGTAGGGCACGCCGACCTGGCGGGCCAGCAGGATGTGCTCGCGGGTCTGGGGCATCGGGCCGTCAGCGGCCGAGCACACCAGGATGGCGCCGTCCATCTGGGCGGCGCCGGTGATCATGTTCTTGACGTAGTCGGCGTGGCCGGGGCAGTCCACGTGCGCGTAGTGACGGTTCTTGGTCTCGTACTCGACGTGCGCGGTGTTGATCGTGATGCCGCGCGCTTTTTCTTCCGGAGC
Organism: uncultured beta proteobacterium; assembly: GCA_963722025.1. Lineage (GTDB taxonomy): Bacteria > Pseudomonadota > Gammaproteobacteria > Burkholderiales > Burkholderiaceae_C > Ramlibacter. The sequence goes on along the minus strand of CAVRNE010000029.1, from coordinate 108,780 downwards.
CGCGTCAATCTGGTCGTAGGCCTTGGCTTCGCCGCCGAACTTGGCCGCCAGCACCGAGGTGATGGCCGCCGTCAGCGTGGTCTTGCCATGGTCCACGTGACCGATCGTGCCCACGTTGACGTGCGGCTTCGTACGTTCGAATTTTCCTTTTGCCATTTTTCGACTCCGAAAAAGAAACTAGATCACCACTCAACCGGTGCATCACTGCACCTCAACAATCTGGTGCCCTTGGCGGGAATCGGACCCGCGACCTCTCCCTTACCAAGGGAGTGCTCTACCACTGAGCCACAAGGGCGAAATTCACTGAGCCATCAAGGCGAAATCAATTTACTGCCGCGCAAACCGGTTTGTGGAGCGGGAGACGGGAATCGAACCCGCGTCATTAGCTTGGAAGGCTAGGGTTCTACCATTGAACTACTCCCGCATCGGGCGACTTCATTCAACCCTTGCAGACTTTCCAAAGCTCTACACAAACCGCTTCACTTTCATACATTCGCCGACCTCACAAAAAAGCTTGGTGGAGGAGGCTGGATTCGAACCAGCGTAGGCGTAAGCCAACAGATTTACAGTCTGCCCCCTTTAGCCACTCGGGCACCCCTCCGGCGAACCTCGAAATATAGCACGATTTGCTCGCGAGCCAGCCATTGACCCCTGAGGGCCGGCGGATGTAGTCGCGAATCGCTCCTACTTCGTGCCGCCACAGGCCCCGCCGACAATGCCCGCATGAATGTTGCTTTGAATCCCGGCATGCGGACCCTCAATCTGGCTTTGCAGGGGGGCGGATCGCACGGCGCCTTCACCTGGGGCGTGCTCGACGCCCTGCTCGCCGACGAGCGCATCGCACTGGAAGGCCTGAGCGGCACCAGTGCGGGCGCGGTCAACGCCGTTGCCCTGGCCAGCGGCTACTGCAAGGGCCTCGCCGCCGGCCAGGACCCGCGCCGCCACGCGCGCGATTCACTGGCCCGCGTATGGGGCGAAGTCGCGGCCATGGGCAGCCTGGGAGCGCTGCAAGAACGGGTGGCCGCCATGCTTTGGGGCGGGCTGCCGACCGAGTTGGCGCCCACCAACATCATCAGGAATACCTTGCGGGGCCTGTTTTCCCCCTACCAGTCGAACCCGCTGGACATCAATCCGCTGCGCCGCCTGCTGGAGCGCGAAATCGACTTCGAGGCCATCGCCCGCGCCGACAAGCTCAAGGTCTTCGTTTCGGCCACGCATGTGAGGACCGGCAGGGCCGTCATCTTCGGCGGCAGGCAGCTCACCGTGCAGGCGGTGATGGCTTCGGCGTGCCTGCCGATGCTGTTCAAGGCTGTGGAGATCGACGGCGAACACTACTGGGACGGCGGTTACTCGGTCAATCCGGCCCTGTCGCCCCTGATTGATCGTTGCGACAGCCCCGACCTGATGCTGGTGCAGCTCAACCCCCTGCGGCGCGAGCGCATACCCCAGACCTCGGGCGAGATCCTCGATCGCGTCAATGAGCTGACCTTCAACGCCAGCCTGCTGACCCAGATGCGCTCCATCGACCTGATCAACGGCCTGCTGGCCAAGGGTGCACTGCAGGGTTTGGACTGCAAGACGGTGCTGATGCACCGCATCGATGGCGGTCCGGCCCTGCACGATTGGCCGGCTTCGACCAAGACCTCGACCGACGGGATCATGATCCGCAAGCTGTTCGAGGCCGGCCAAGCCTCGGCAGCGCACTGGCTGGCGCAGCATTTCGACGCGCTGGGCCAGCGCAGCACGGTGGATATCCGGCGCGACTACCTTGATGACACCCGGCATGCCCTGCCGTCGCGACCCCGCGAGGGCGACACCAGGGAGCGGGGCTTCCGATCGTGGCTGGCCAGGCTGTTCAAGCGCTCAAAAAACGCCTGAATACCCGCGCGCCGCCAGCCATTCGCGTGCCAGCCCGAAATGGCCGCAGCCGAGGAACGGGACAGGGGGCCGGTTGGCCGAGAGCGGTGACGGATGGTTGGCCTGCAACACCATGGCTTCACGGTCGTGACGGGCCGCGGTTTCTTCGATCAGCGAGGCCTTGGCCTGGGCGTGGGCGCCCCACAGCATGTAAACGCAAGGCGAGGCGCGGGCAGCGACTTCCGCCAGCAGAGCGTCGGTCAGGACTTCCCAACCCTTCTTGGCATGGCTGCCGGGCTGGCCATCCTCGACCGTCAGGCTGGTGTTGAGGAGCAGCACGCCGCGCTCCGCCCAATCGACCAGCGAGCCGTGCGACGGCAATGGCTCATCCGGCCCGCCACGCAACTCCTTGAAGATGTTGCGCAGCGATGGCGGCAGTTTGACGCCGGGGCGCACGGAAAAAGCCAAACCTTCCGCCTGGCCGGGTCCATGGTAGGGGTCCTGGCCCAGGATCACCGCCCTCACCTTGTGCAAGGAGGTGAGCTCAAGCGCCCGGAACGGACGCGGCGGATAGATGATGGCGCCGGCCGCCAGCCGCTCGCGAATGAACGAGGCCAGCCGCAAGCCGGTGGTGCTCGACAGGTAGGCGTCGACGACGCTGCCCCATCCGTCGGCCAAGCCCCACTGTTCGGGCTCCCAGCGCTGCAGGCTGTCCACTTCCTTAGCCTCCGAACAGCGCGGCCAGTGCCTCGCCGGGATCGTCCGCGCGCATGAAGGCCTCGCCCACCAGGAAGGCATAGACGCCGGCGTCACGCATTTTCTTCACGTCATCCTTGGTCAGGATGCCCGACTCGGTGACAAGCACGCGATCGACCGGAACGTCGCCCAGCATGCCCAGAGTGGTCTCCAGCGAAACCTCGAAGCTGCGCAGATTGCGGTTGTTGATGCCCAGCAAGGGCGTCTTGAGCTTGAGCGCGCGCTCCAGCTCGGGCCGGTCATGCACCTCCACCAGCACAGCCATATCCAGGCTGCGGGCGATCGCCTCGAGCTCGGCCATCTGCGCGTCTTCCAGGCAGGCCGCGATCAGCAGGACGCAGTCCGCGCCCATGGCCCGCGATTCGTAGATCTGGTAGGCATCGACCATGAAGTCCTTGCGCAGCACCGGCAGGTCGCACGACGCGCGCGCCTGCTTGAGGTAATCGGTCTGGCCCTGGAAGAACTGGCGGTCGGTCAGCACGGACAGGCAAGCCGCCCCGGCTTCGGCATAGCTCTGGGCGATGTCGGCGGGGATGAAATCCGCGCGCAGCACGCCCTTGCTCGGGCTGGCCTTCTTGATCTCGGCAATCACCGCGCTCTTCCCGGCGTCTATCTTGCGGCGTAGCGCGCCTTCGAAGTCGCGGGTCAGCACCCGGCTTTCCGCATCCGCACGCATGGCGGCGAAAGGAATCTTCTTCTGCGCGGCGGCGATTTCCTCGCGCTTGACCGCGACGATCTTGTTCAGGATGTCCGACATGGCCGTCAAGCTGCGAGCGATTTGGACAAGCTGATCAGCTGCACGAGCTTGGCCTTGGCAGCCCCCGACTCGATGGCGGCGCGCGCCTTGGCGATGCCGGCCTGAATGGTCTCGACCACATTGGCGGCGTACAAGGCGACACCCGCGTTGAAGACCACGATATCCCGTGCCGCACCGGGCTGGTTGTCGAGCACGCTCATCACCATCTGGCGAGATTGCTCCGGCGTTTCCACCTTGAGCGCCCGGTTGCTGGCCATCGGCAGGCCGAAATCCTCGGGGTGGATCTCGTACTCGGAGATCTGCCCGTTCTTGAGCTCGCCCACCATGGTGGCCGCGCCCAAGACTCACCTCGTCCATGCCATCGCGGCCATACACCACCACGGCATGGTCGGCGCCCAGGCGTTGCAGCGCGCGCACCTGGATGCCCACGAGATCGGGGTGGAACACGCCCATCAGGATGTTGGGCGCGCCGGCCGGGTTGGTCAGCGGGCCCAGGATGTTGAAGATGGTGCGAACGCCCAGTTCCTTGCGCACCGGCGCGACGTTCTTCATCGCCGGATGATGGTTCGGCGCGAACATGAAGCCGATGCCGACTTCCTCGATGCAACGGGCGATCGCGTCGGGCGCCAGGTTGATGTTCAGGCCCATGCTTTCCAGCACGTCGGCGCTGCCGCTCTTGCTGGAAACGCTGCGCCCGCCGTGCTTGCTCACCTTGGCGCCGGCGGCCGCCGCCGCGAACATCGTGCAAGTGGAGATGTTGAAGGTGTGCGAGCCGTCACCGCCCGTGCCCACGATATCGACCAGATGAGTCTTGTCGGCCACGTTGACCTTGGTCGAGAACTCGCGCATCACCTGGGCGGCGGCCGTGATCTCGCCAATGGTTTCCTTCTTGACGCGCAGGCCCGTGATCAGCGCCGCCATCATGACGGGCGAAAGCTCGCCGCTCATGATCATGCGCACGACCTTGAGCATCTCGTCGTGGAATATCTCGCGGTGTTCGATGGTGCGCTGCAGCGCTTCCTGGGGGGTGATGGGCATGGCGATCTCCATTTACTCAGCTCGGATTGTCGGATAAGGCCAGCTTGATGCCAAAGCCGATGAACATGGCGCCGGCCACGCGGTCCAGCCAGTGCATGCCGCGCTGCACGCTGCCGTGCCTGGCCATCCAGGCCGCGGCAAGGGCCCAGCCGGAATTGACGGGAATGGCGTTCAGGTTGAAAAGCACGCCCAGCAGCACGAAGGCCAGGGCCTTGTTGCCGGCATCGGGCGCTATGAACTGCGGCACGAAGGCCAGGAAGAAGATGGCCACCTTGGGATTGAGCACGTTGGTCCAGAAACCCCCGCGCCAGATCGCCATGAGGCTGCGCGGCTTTTCGGCCGCGGCCAGGGCCATCAGATCCGGCCTGCCCTGGGGTGCCTTGGACAGCAGCAGCTTCACCCCGATCCAGACCAGGTAGGCTGCGCCTGCCCACTTGAGGACCGCGAACGCCGTGGCCGAGGTGGCCAGCAGCGCGCTGACGCCCAAGGCCGCCGCAAAGATATGGACGAAGCAGCCGGCCGTGATGCCCAGGCCGGCGACTATGCCGGCACGCGCGCCCGAGCGCAGCGAGTTGGTCACGATGTACAAGCACGTCCGGCCCGGGCGTGAGGTTGAGCAGCCAGCCGGCGGCGATGAACAGCAACAGGTGCTGGCAGTCGGGCATGCCGGCCCTCAAGCCTGGAAGAAACTGCCGGATGGCAGCGACTGCGCGGTCGACGCCCGCCGCATCCACATCCAGATGGGTGACGAAACGCAGGCGGTACAGGCCGGTGGCCTGCACACCTTCACGCGCCAGATGTTCCAGCAGCGCGGCGGACTGCTCCTTGGCCGGCCCCACCAGATCGACGAACAGGATGTTGGTCTGCGGCGTCTCCACCTGCAGCCCCGCGATACCGCCCAGCCCCTGCGGCCAGCCGCCTCGCCAACGCATGGTCTTGCGCCAGGCGCTCGACATGGTGGTCGAGCGCGTACGAGGCCGCAGCCGCGAGCAGACCGGCCTGCCGCATCGCACCGCCGGCCATCTTGCGGATGCGCCTGGCGCGGGCGATCAGTTCGCGCGACCCGCACAGCGCCGAGCCGACGGGCGCACCCAGACCCTTGCTGAAGCAGACCGAGACGCTGTCGAACAGGGACGCGATGCTGCGCGCTTGCGCGCGCGGATCGCTTCCGGACGCCGCGGCCTGGGCGACCGCCGCGTTGAAGAGACGTGCGCCATCGAGGTGGGTCGACAGCCCCTTCGAACGCGCCAGCGCCGTCGCTTGCTGCAGGTATTCGAACGGCAGCACTTTCCCGCCCAGCGTGTTTTCCAGCGCCAGCAGCCGCGTTCGTGCGAAATGCGGATCGTCCGGCTTGATGGCGGCTTCGATGTCGGACAGCGCGAGGCTTCCGTCCGGCTGGTGGTTCAGGGGCTGCGGCTGCACGCTGCCGAACACCGCCGCACCGCCGCCCTCCCACCGGTAGCAGTGCTGCATCTGCCCGACGATGTACTCGTCGCCGCGCTGGCAGTGCGACAGCACGCCGCAGAGATTGCTCTGCGTGCCCGTCGGCACGAACAGCGCCGCCTCGAAGCCGAGCATAGCTGCGATCTTTTCCTGCAACGCGTTCACGCTCGGATCGTCCCCGAACACGTCGTCGCCCAACGGCGCCTCGGCCATCGCCGCGCGCATGGCCGGCGTCGGCCGGGTGACGGTATCGCTGCGCAAGTCCACGAAGTTTGAGGAGGTCATGTCGCTCACGCCGCCTGCGCGAGGAAGTTCCTCAGCATCGCGTGGCCGTGCTCGGTGAGGATGGACTCGGGATGGAACTGCACGCCCTGGATCGGCAATTCCTTGTGGCGCACGCCCATGATCTCGCCGTCATCGGTCCAGGCCGTCGTCGCCAGCTCGGCCGGGCAGGACGCTTTCTCGATCGCCAGCGAGTGGTAGCGGTTGACGGTGAATTTTTCCGGCAGGCCGGCGAAGACGCCTTCACCCGTGGTGGTGATCACGCTGGTCTTGCCATGCATGAGCTGCTGGGCACGGACGATCTTGCCGCCCAATGCCGCGCCAATGCTCTGGTGCCCCAGGCAAACGCCCAGGATCGGCAGCTTGCCGGCGAAGTGCTGGATCGCTTCCACCGAGATGCCGGCCTCGGCCGGCGAGCAGGGCCCGGGCGACACGACCAGGAGGTCCGGCCGCCGCTGCGCAATACCGGCCACCGTGATCTCGTCGTTGCGGAATACTTCCACCTGCGCGCCGAGCTCGCCGAAGTACTGCACCAGGTTGTAGGTGAAGCTGTCGTAGTTGTCGATCATCAAGAGCTTCATGGCTTTAGTCCTTGCGGTGAAGTCGGGCGAATTCGCCTCGCTCGAACTCGATGAAGCCGTCGATCATGGCGCGATAGGTGGCCTCGACCACCGCTTCGGGCGCGCCCAGTTCGCGCGCCATGGCCTTGACGCTGCCGACGATGAAGTCGATGCGCTCCTGGTCGTGCACCTGGTCGGCATGCTGCTTGATACGCGCGGCCTGGGCCACATATCCGCTGCGCTCGGCCAGCAAGTGCACGATGCGCGCATCGAGCGCATCGATGTGCCGGCGCACTTCAGCCATGGTCTGGCATGGGTGGGCGTGAGGCTTGTTCATTCCAGGCCCTCCTCGACCAGTTCGGAGGCTCGCAGCAGGGCTCGCGCCTTGGCTTCGGTCTCTTTCCATTCAAGCTCGGGCACGGAGTCGGCAACCACTCCGGCGGCGGCCTGCACATACAGCATCTGGTCCTTGATGATGCCGGTTCGAATCGCGATGGCCACGTCCATGTCGCCCGCATAGCTGAGGTAGCCACAGGCCCCGCCGTAGAGGCCGCGTTTGGTGGGCTCCAGCTCGTCGATCAGTTCCATCGCGTGGACCTTCGGCGCTCCGGTCAACGTTCCCGCCGGGAACGTGGCCTTGAGCACGTCGATGCTGGTCATGCCGTCGTTGAGAATGCCCTCGACATTGCTGACGATGTGCATCACGTGGCTGTAGCGCTCCACGGCGAAGGCCTCCGTCACTTTCACCGTGCCGGTCTTGGCGATGCGGCCGATGTCGTTTCGCGCCAGATCGATCAGCATCACGTGCTCGGCGCGCTCCTTGGGATCGTTGATCAACTCCTGCTCGACGGCCTTGTCCTGCTCCGGCGACGCCGCGCGCGGCCGGGTGCCGGCCAGCGGGCGGATGGTCACCTTCTGGCCCTCGGGCGTCTGCTCCTGCCGCACCAGGATCTCCGGCGACGCCCCCACCACGTGGAAGTCCCCGAAGTGGTAGTAGTACATGTAGGGGCTGGGATTGAGCGAGCGCAGCGCGCGGTAAAGCGAAAGCGGCGATTCGGTATAGCGCTTCTTGATCCGCTGGCCCACCTGCACCTGCATGAAGTCGCCGGCGGCGATCAGCTCCTTCGCGCGCTCCACGGCCTTCAGGTAATCCGCCTTGGCGAAGTCGCGCTCGGCGGGAAAGGTCTGGGTCTGCTTGATCACCGGCGCGCTCACCGAGTACTTCAGCTGCTCCCTGAGTTCGCGCAGGCGCTTCTTGCCATTGGCATAGGCTTCGCCCTGGCTCGGGTCGGCGTAGACGATGAGGTAGAGCTTGCCCGACAGGTTGTCGATGACGGCCAGTTCCTCGCACTGCAGCAGCAGGATGTCGGGGCAGCCCAGCGTGTCGGGGGGGCAGCTTTTCTCGAGCTTTTTCTCGATGTAGCGCACGGTGTCGTAGCCGAAATAGCCGGCCAGGCCGCCGCAAAAACGCGGCAGGCCGGGCCGCAAGGCCACTTTGAAGCGTGTCTGGTATTGCGCGATGAAGTCCAGCGGATTTCCGCGCGCCGTTTCGATCACGGTGCCGTCCTTGACCACTTCGGTCACGGCATCGGCGCCGAAGCCGCTCGCGCGCAGCAGCGTGTTGGCGGGCAGGCCGATGAAGCTGTAGCGCCCGAACCGTTCGCCGCCAACCACGGATTCGAGCAGGAAACTGTGCTTGCCGCCCCCCTTGGCATGGGCCAGTTTCAGGTAGAGCGAAAGCGGGGTTTCGAGGTCCGCGAACGCTTCGGCGATCAGCGGAATACGGTTGTAGCCCTGCAGGGCAAGGCTTTTGAATTCAAGTTCGGTGATCAAGTGTGAGCCTCCACAAGCTCGGCGGCATGGTGGCCGCATTCATTCAAGACAGTACCTCAAGCATCGAGCTGCCGGAGGCGCGGGGGCACGGGCTGCCCCGTGCAATCAGGAACGCACGAATTCAGGCTTTCGCCAGGGCCAGGCTCCCCGGCTCGAACGACCTGTCATGTTGGTGCGGTGGATGAACATGGGCCAAAGTGTAGCAAACCGGCGCCAGTGCCGCGGACTGCATCATCCAGACATTCGGTTACGCGAGAAAACCCTCTTGTCACGCCCGGCCCCGGTCTTCGAGAATTCGCAGAATCGAACGACCGTTCTTTTTTTGGAGCCCCAGTGAAATTCCTCAAGCAATGGCTGCTCGCCGCTGCCGCCTTGGCCCTGGCGCCTGCCACTTTGGCGCAAGTCACCGTCTCTGGCGTGAAGTACGACGAAACGGCCGACGTGCGCGGCACCAAGCTGCAGCTCAATGGCGCGGGCGTGCGCTACAAGGCGGTGTTCAAGGTGTACACGGCCGGGCTCTACCTCACGAAGAATGCCGGCAGCACCGAGGAGGTGCTGGCGGCCCCCGGCGCCAGGCGCATGTCCATCACCATGCTGCGCGAGATCGATTCAGCCGAGCTCGGGAAACTGTTTTCGCGCGGCATAGAGGACAACATGGACAAGGCGGCTTTCTCCAAGCTGATCCCCGGCGTGATGCGCATGAGCCAGATCTTTTCCGATCACAAGAAGCTCATGCCCGGCGAGACCTTCCTCATCGACTGGATTCCCGGCACAGGTTGCGTCCTCACGGTCAAGGGCGTGCCGCAGGGAGAACCCTTCAAGGAGCCCGAGTTCTACAACGCGCTGCTTCGCATCTGGCTGGGCCCTAACCCGGCCGACTGGAAACTCAAGGAAGCGCTGCTGGGCAAGCCGGCCTGATCCAGCCGGGCAGCTCGGCCAGCGAGTCGAGAAAACCGTCCGCATCCACGGCGCCAATCGGCTCGCCGTGGTTGTAGCCATAGGTCACCAGCAACACCGGGCAACCCGCGGCACGCGCGGCCCTCGCGTCGTTGCTCGAGTCGCCGATCATCAGCGTGCGAGCCGGGTGACGAACCCAGCGCCTCGCAGCTCTTGAGCAAGGGCAGAGGGTCAGGCTTTTTCCGCTCGAAAGCGTCGCCGCCGAAGACCGCCTCGAAAAATCCGGCCAATCCCTTGGCCTGGAGCAGGGGCTGTGCAAATGCGGCGGGTTTGTTGGTGAGGCAAACCAGCCTCAACCCGGCCGCCTGCAATGCCTCCAGCCCCTGGATCACACCGGGATACACCGCCGAATAGTCGCCATTGATGGCCAGGTAGTGCCGCTGGTAGGACTGCCAGGCCGCTTCGTACAGCGCGGCAGGAGCCTGCACATGCTCCAACACTGCCCTGATGAGATGTTCTGAACCCCGCCCCACCATCGGCTCGATCGCGCGAGCTTCGATGGCCGGGAGTCCCAGCTCACCGAGCATGCGGTTCAAGGCCACCGCAAAATCGCCCAAGGTGTCGATCATGGTTCCGTCGAGGTCGACGATGGCCGCATCCAGGGCGATGAAAGGTGGGCGCATGGGGATCACAAAAGAAAAGAGGCCGACATAGGCCCGGAATTCTGACGCTGAGGCTCAGCGCGCTGGAATCACGCACGAAAAAAAGCCGGGGCGCATCCCCGGCCTTCGTATTTGCGGCGCCTGCTAACGGTTGACACCGCCCTGGCCACCACCTTGGCCACCACTCTGCCCGCCACCGCTTTGGCCACCACCGCGGCTGCCGCCGCTGGCCTGGCCACCCTTGCGGCCAGCCTCACGCGCTTCCGCTGAGTCGAACTCATGGGCTGTGCCCTTTTCATGTGCTGCCTGGCCGCCCTTGCTCCCGGCCTCACGGGCCTCTTGGGACGTGAACTCATGGGCTGTGCCCTTTTCGTGAGCGGCCTTGCCGCCTTCGCTTGCGATTTCACGCTGGCGCACCGGATCCATCGAAGCAAAGCCCCGAGTGGATGAGCCTTGCCGCCCTTGTTTGCCGCCCTGTGCCGCCGCCCTGATTTCCGCCCTGATTGCCCTGGTTAGATGCCATCGCGACCTCCTGGATGAATACGCTGCTTCGCAGCCGGCACCGCGCCGGCTCCGGGTGGTGTATTTGGGCGCAGAGGCCCAGCCCTGGAAGTCAGCGAGCGAGTCAAGGACGCGTAGGAACACCCTTATGCCGCGCTGCAGCATGGCCCCTGGTGCGAGATCAAGCGGGGACTGCTTCGACGTTGGGCCGCGACCAGTGGCGATGACGCGCCATCGCGGCAATGAATTCCTGTGCCAGTTGGGCGCGCATCGGCGGATCGTTCCTTCCTATCACCACGCCGGGCACGGCCGGGCCACCCTCCCCCGCGCCGATACCCAACGTTCGCAGCAACTGGACGCCCTCGCCGATCACGCAGATGGTCTTGCAATGCTTGTAGGCCTCCAGCGCGAAGTGCACGGCGTCGCCGTTGCGCGTCAAGACTTGCGCGCTGGCCGCGCCGCCGGGGATCAGCACCGCATCGAACATGACGGAGGGCATGTTCTCCAACGTATGGTCTATCGCGAGTTGCTGGCCCGATGAGGTTGCCACGAAGCCCAGATGGGCGGCGACGATGCGGCTGGTCGCGCCTGCGTCCTGCAGGGCCTGCTGGATGACCCGCAGGGCGCCGATCTCAACCCCGTTGGCCACCAGCACAGCCACCTTGCGGGTGGCGATGCCGTGGCCGTTCACCTCCATGCTCAGCGCCGGCGATGTCTCGATCGGCAATTTGGAGCGATTGTCGCGAAACCCGGCGCGCCCGGCCGCGGCCTTGGCGTCAGGCATCGCAATTCCCAGCGCCTCAGCGACCTTGCGGGCGAGCTTGGAGTCCACATGAGCCAGGTTGTCCACGACACGCTGGCGGACGGCGGGAACCTCGACCTTGGACAGCTCGAACTGGAACGCCGCGATGATGTGCTCTTTCTCCGCCGGGCTCTGGCTGTTCCAGAAAAAAGACGCCTGGCTGAAGTGATCGTCGAAGCTCGGGCTGCGGCGACGGACCTTGGGCGGCTCGACCGCTTCGGTGAAGCTCTGGAACCCCTGCTGCCCGCCGTCGACGCGAAACTCGGCGCCGCTGGCCAGCGAGTTCGGCTCGTACGAGACCTGGCCCTTGTTCACCAGCATGCGGTGCATGCCGTCGCGCTGGAAGTTGTGGAACGGGCACACGCCGCGATTGATCGGGATCTCGTGGAAGTTGGGGCCGCCCAGGCGCGACAGCTGCGTGTCGGTGTACGAGAAGAGCCGCCCCTGCAGCAACGGATCGTTGCTGAAGTCGATGCCGGGAACCACATGGCCCGGATGAAAGGCCACCTGCTCGGTCTCCGAGAAAAAATTGTCGGGGTTGCGATTGAGCACCAGCCGGCCCACCGTCAACACCGGCACCATCTCTTCCGGAATGAGCTTGGTCGGGTCGAGAAAGTCGAAGCCCAGGCTTTCCACCTTGTCCTCGGGGATGAGCTGCAGGCCCAGCTCCCACTCGGGGAAGTTGCCTTGCTCTATGGACTCCCGCAGATCGCGGCGGTGAAAATCCGGATCCTTGCCGGCGATTTTCTGCGCCTCGTCCCAGACCAGCGCGTGCTTGCCCAGCTTGGGCTTCCAGTGGAACTTGACGAAGTGCGAAACGCCCTTGGCGTTGACCAGGCGAAAGGTGTTGACGCCGAAGCCTTCCATCATCCGCCAGCTGCGCGGAATGCCCCGGTCGGACATCACCCACATCAGCATGTGGGTGGTTTCGGGCATCAGCGAGACGAAATCCCAGAAGGTGTCGTGTGCACTTGCCGCCTGCGGCATTTCGTGGTGCGGCTCGGGCTTGAGCGCATGAACCAGATCGGGAAATTTCATCGCGTCCTGCACGAAGAACACCGGGATGTTGTTGCCCACCAGGTCGTAGTTGCCCTCGCGCGTGTAGAACTTCACCGCAAACCCGCGCACATCGCGCACCGTGTCGGACGAGCCGCGCGAGCCCGCCACCGTGGAGAAGCGCGCAAAGACCGGCGTGCGCGTGCCCACCTCCTGAAGGAAGTCCGCCCGCGTGTATTCGACCATCGACTTGGTGAGCTCGAAGTAGCCGTGCGCGCCTGCGCCGCGAGCATGCACCACCCGCTCGGGAATGCGCTCGTGATCGAAGTGGGTGATCTTCTCGCGCAGGATGAAATCTTCCAGCAGCGTCGGCCCGCGCACGCCCGCCTTGAGCGAGTTGTGATTGTCGGGAATGGCCACGCCCTGGTTGGTGGTCAGGAGATTTTCCGGACCCTGGCTGAACGACTCCAGCTGCTTTTGCTTGGCCAAGGCGACTTCGGTGGCCTTGGACTTGCGCTGGGCATCCTGCTTCGACTGTGCCATTGTCATGCCTTCCGGGAAGTCGCGCGCGCCATGGGCGTTGCGGCCGCGTAAGGGACGCTCAGCCCGCGTCCAGTTCGAGCGCGGCTTCGAGGATGACGGCGATATTGGCCAGGGCGATCACGCCGGCACCGCCGGCGGCACACCAGACCAGCCAATCGGGCACTCCAGCGAACAACTCCATGACCATCTCCTTGGGTTTCGGGCTGACACTGCACCCCTTCGTCAGCATAATCAAGCTCATGCGCAAACAGCCGTAGTTGGGCGGCGGGCACGTTCGTCGGCTGACGCTGCATTTGGCGGTAGGACAAGTCCCACGCGGCGCCGACACGGGAGGGCGCGGACGATTCGGTGAAGAAATTCAGCCCTTGAGGGCGCTGCGCATCGTATCGATCACGCCCCGGTAGTCGGGCTTGCCGAATATCGCGCTGCCGGCAACGAAAGTGTCGGCGCCCGCTGCCGCGACCCGGGCGATGTTGTCGGCCTTGATCCCGCCATCCACTTCCAGGCGGATATCCTTGCCACAGGCGTCGATGCGCTGTCGCGCCTGCTCGATCTTGCGCAGCGCCGAGTCGATGAAACCCTGCCCGCCGAAGCCCGGATTGACGCTCATGATCAGGATGAGGTCGATGTCGTCGATCATCCAGTCCAGCACGTCCATGGGGGCCGCCGGGTTGAACACCAGGCCGGCCTTGCAGCCGTTCGCCTTGATCGCCTGGACGCTGCGGTGCACGTGAGCCGAGGCATCGGGGTGGAAGCTGATGTAGTCGGCGCCGGCCTCGGCGAAGGCCTGCGCCAGTGCGTCCACCGGCTGCACCATCAGGTGAACGTCGATCGGCACCGCTTTCCCGTCGGGGGTCTTGGCGTGCGGCTTCAAGGCCGAGCAGACCATCGGCCCGAACGTCAGGTTGGGCACGTAGTGGTTGTCCATCACGTCGAAATGGATCCAGTCGGCGCCCGCCGCGATCACGTTCTTCACTTCCTCGCCCAGGCGGGCGAAGTCGGCCGAGAGGATGGAAGGCGCGATGCGGTGGTTTTGCTCATGCCGCGATTCTCGCAAATCGCAGGGAGCGCCGACCAAACGGGTACGATTGCGCGGATGGCGAAGTACAAGTTCCGTGTCGAAGTCGAACCCCAATATCTGCCCGAGCAATCGGCGCCGGCGGAGAGTTTGTTCAGCTTTGCCTATACGATCACCATCACCAACACCGGCGAGGTCCCGGCCCAACTGATCTCGCGCCACTGGATCATCGCCAACGCGGCGGGCGAAATGGAAGAGGTGAAGGGCCTGGGCGTGGTCGGCCAGCAGCCGCTGCTCAAGCCCGGCGAATCCTTCCAGTACACCAGCGGCTGCCGGCTGCGCACCTCCGCCGGCACCATGCAGGGCAGCTACTTCTGCGTGGCCGAGGACGGCACCCGCTTCGACGTGGAGATTCCGGTTTTCGTTCTCGACGACGGCAGCCAGCCGCGTGCTGCATTGAGCAGCCCCGGCCGTCGGCGCGCCGTCCTACAGCGCCTGCAAGCCACCTCGCGGTACAGTGCGCGCCGGGGTAAAAGCTCATGAACGAAATCATGGCCGTCTGGGCCGATTGGCTCAGGCCCTCGGCGGGCCTGCCGACGGTGCAATGGTCGCATCCTGCTGGCTGTCGCCGCTGCGGCGGGCCATCTGCTGCAGCGCTATACCGGCATGCCCAAGGTGGTCGGCTATTCGGTCATCGGCGCGCTGGCCGGCCTGGGCGGCTTTTCGGGCGGCGTCTGGCCGCTGCAGGGCATCGGCTTGTTCCTGCTGGAGCTGGGCGTGTCCGTCGTGCTGTTCGAGGCCGGGGGACGCATCGCCTTGCGGTGGTTCCGCCACAACCCGATGGTGCTGGTGCAAAGCCTGCTGGAGTGCGTCCTCACTGCCTTCTTCGTCAGTTACGCCTTGCGCTGGATGGGTGTGCAGGCCACCGTGGCCGAAGCCGTGGCGCTGGTCGCGATGGCCGCTTCGCCCGCCGTGCTGAGCCGCGTCATGATGGATACGCGCGCCTCCGGGCCGGTGACCGAACGGGCCATGGTGCTGTCCACCCTGAGCACCTTGTTTGCGCTGACGCTGGTCAGCGCGCGCGCCGGTGTCATGCATCGCGGCCACACCAGCTTGGGCGAGTTCCTGTTTCCGGTGGCCGTGGTCCTGGGCGTGTCCTTCGTGGTCGCCGCCATGCTCGCGCTGGCGCTGCGCACGGCGTTGCGGGTGATGAGCCCCACCAGCGAGAACACCTCGATGCTGCTGATCTCGCTGATCACGCGCCGCCACGGCGCTGGCGGCGCATTTCGGCGGATCGGCGCCGCTGGCGGCGCTGCTCGGGCGGCATGATGCTCAAGCAGCTCAACCCGCGGCCCTGGGCCTGGCCGCACCAGCTGGGCACCGCGGCATCGCTGCTCACCATGCTGATGTTCGTGCTGGTGTCGGTGGTGGCCGCCAAGGCCGACTGGAACCCCGCCGTGGCCAGCCTGGTCGCTGGCGCTGGTGCTGGCTCGCGGCGTGGCCAAGGTGCTGGGCGTGGGCGCAGCCAACTGGGGCAGCGGCACGAGCTGGCGCCAGGCTTTCTGGACCGGCTGCGCCATGTCGCCGATGTCGTCGGTCGCGCTGCTGCTCGTGTCTCAGTTCGTCGCCTCGTCGCTCACGCTGGGGCCGCTGATCGCCAGCATCGCGCTGCCGGCCATCCTGCTGATGGAGGTGCTGGGCGCGATCCTCGCCACCTTCGCGATCTACCGCGCCGGCGAGAGCTCCATGCCCTCGGTGACAGACGCGCCGCCCTACACCTTGCCGGGAGAGCTGCGTGGATAAGCGCCTGCAGGTGCCGCGTGAGCGAGCCCGCCGAACCGATCACCCTGGAACCCTTCCAGAAGTCGGCGGCGCTGTCGCTGGGCGTGGAGCTCGAGCTGCAGCTGGTCAACACCCACGACTACGACCTGGCGCCCTATGCCGACGACATGCTGCGGCTGATGGCGCAAGTACTCGCTGCCGGGCTCGCGTGGTGCCGGAGATGACCTCGAGCATGATCGAGATCTCCACCGGCGTCTGCCACTCGACCTCGCAGAGTGCTGGCGAGCTGTCGCAGATCCGCGACGCGCTGGTGAAGTGCGCCGACAAGCTCAACATCGCCATGGTCGGCGGCGGCACCCACCCGTTCCAGCAATGGCACGAGCGGCGCATCTACGACAAGCCGCGCTTTCGCGAGCTGTCCGAGCTGTACGGCTACCTGTCCAAGCAGTTCACCATCTTCGGCCAGCACGTGCACGTCGGCTGCCCGGACGCCGACGCGGCGCTCCTGATGCTGCACCGCATGTCGCGCTACATCCCGCACTTCATCGCGCTGTCGGCCTCGTCGCCGTTCGTGCAGGGGCAGGACACGCAGTTCGATTCGGCGCGGCTGAACTCGGTGTTCGCCTTCCCGCATGTCGGGCCGCGCGCCCTTCACCCTGAGCTGGGACGAGTTCGGCAAGTTCTTCTCCAAGACCACCCGCACCGGCGTGGTCAAGCAGCATGAAGGACTTCTACTGGGACATCCGCCCCAAGCCCGAATACGGCACCATCGAGATCCGCGTGTTCGACACGCCGCTCACCGTGGAGCGCGCCTGCGCGCTGGCGGGCTTCGTGCAGTCGCTGGCCTCGTGGTTCCTGGAGGAGCAGCCCTTCATGCCGCAGGAGGACGACTACATGGTCTACACCTACAACCGCTTCCAGGCCTGCCGCTTCGGCCTGGACGCCGTGTATGTGGACCCGCCCACGCGGCCGGCACATGCCGCTTGCGCGACCACATCGTGCATGACCTGACGCAGCTTGGCGATCATGCCCGCACAGCTGAGGCGCAAGCCACGGCGTGCAGTTGCTCAGCGAGGATGCGGAAGCTGGGCACCAACGATGCGCGCTGGCTGCGGGAGAAGCAGGCGCGGGAGCGGCTGCTGGCGGAGGTGGTGAGGCAGGGGGCGCTGCAGTTTCGCGGGCGGGGCGTGATCAGGCGCGACAATCGCCCCATGGGCGAATTCGACCTCATCGACCGCTTCTTCAAACGCCCCGTCCAGCGCAACGCCGCTGGGCATAGGCGACGACTGCGCGCTGCTTGCGCCCGCGCCGGGCATGCAGCTGGCCGTGTCTTCCGACATGCTGGTCGAGGGCCGGCACTTTCTTTCCACCGTCGACCCGTTCAAGCTGGGCCACAAGGCGCTGGCGGTGAACCTGAGCGATCTGGCGGCCTGCGGCGCCAAGCCCCTGGCCTTCACGCTGGCCCTGGCCCTGCCGCGCGCCGACGAAGCCTGGCTCGAACCCTTCTCGCGCGGTCTGCTGGCGCTGGCCGATGCACACGGCTGCGAACTGGTGGGCGGCGATACCACGCGCGGCCCGCTGAACATCTGCATCACCGTCTTCGGTGAGGTGCCGGCAGGGCCAGGCCCTGCTGCGCTCGGGCGCGCGAGCCTGGCGACGACATCTACGTCAGCGGCACGCTGGGCGACGCGCGGCTGGCGCTGGAGGTGTTCCGCGGGACGCTGTCGGTGCCGGCCGAAGTCTTTCAGGCGGCGCGGGCGCGCATGGAGCAGCCGACGCCGCGCGTGGAGCTGGGCCAGGCGCTGCGCGGCATCGCCACCTCGGCCATCGACGTCAGCGATGGCCTGCTGGGCGACCTGGGCCATGTGCTGCGGCAGTCCGGCGTGGGCGCATCGATCCACGCGGAGGTCGCGGCCACACTGATGGCGGCGGCAGGCCGGCTGGATGCGGACCGGCAACTGGAATATGTGCTCGCCGGCGGCGACGACTACGAGCTTGCCTTCACTGCGCCGGCGGCCCAGCGCGAAGCCGTCCAGGCAGCGGCGAAGAAGTCGCATACAGCCGTCACCCGCATCGGGCAAATCGAGTCCGCCACCGGCATCCGGTTGCTGGACGGCCAGGGCCGGACCATGCAGAAACACTACGGCTCGTTCGATCACTTCGTTTCGTCATGACCCGCATCTCGGCACGTCATTGGGGCGAGCTTGCTGCTGGCTGTGTGCGCGTCGGCAACAGCCGCGGACTTCACCGGCGTGGTGACCCATGTGACCGACGGCGATACGCTGTGGGTGCGCCCTGCATCGGGCGGAGCGCCGCGCCAGGTCCGCATCGAGGGCATCGATGCGCCGGAGATCTGCCAGGCTTTCGGAGCCGACGCGCGTGAAGCCCTTGCTGCGCGCGTGCTGCGCCGGCAGGTGAATGTGCGCAGCCGCGCCAGCGACAGTTACCACCGCGCCCTCGCTCACGTCAGTCTGGGCGATGACGACCTGGGATCGTGGATGGTCGGCCGCGGCTATGCATGGTCGTATCGCTTCCACAATGACCCCGGCCCCTACGCGAAGCAGCAAGCCCGCGCGAAAACAGCCGGGCTGGGTTTGTGGCGCGGCAGCTCGCCGGTTTCGCCGCGAGAATTCCGAAAGCGGCATGGCAGCTGCCCGCAATCAAGCGCATAGGCAGCCTCAAGAAACGATGACCATCCCGCTCAACCCCCCGCTGCGCCCGCCCGTGATCCGGCCCACCGCGCGCTTCATGCTGTCGCATCCCGCCCATTGCATCGCGCTGGGGTTCGGCTCCGGCCTGTCGCCGGTCGCGCCCGGCACTGCCGGCACGCTCTGGGCCTGGCTGGCGTTCGTCGTGATGCAGAGCTGGCTGTCTTCCGCCGCCATCGGCCTGGTGATCGCGGCGTCGCTGGCCATCGGCTGGTGGGCCTGCACCGTCACGGCGGGCCGCATGCGGGTGCTGGACCCGGGCAGCATCGTCTGGGACGAAGTGGTGGCCTTCTGGATCGTGCTGTGGCTGCTGATGCCCGCGGGCTTCTGGGGCCAGCTCATCGCCTTTGCGCTGTTTCGCTTTTTCGATGCCGTCAAGCCCGGCCCCGTGGCCTGGGCCGACGACCTGTTCCACGGCTTTGGCTGGCGCGGCGGCTTCGGCATCATCTTCGACGACCTGGTGGCGGCCTTCTGCACGCTGCTGGTCATTGCGATATGGAGGTTCTGGTCATGAGCGACGCACGACAACTGGCAGCGGCCTTGATGGACCGGGGCTGGATGCTGGCAACGGCCGAGAGTTGCACCGGCGGGATGATCGCCGCGGCCTGCACCGAGCTGGCCGGATCCAGCGACTGGTTCGAGCGCGGCTTTGTCACCTATTCCGACGAAGCCAAGACCGAGCTGCTGGATGTGGATGCGGCACTCATCGCACACCCACGGCGCGGTGAGCGAAGTGGTGGCCCGGGCGATGGCGTTTGGCGCCGTGCGCCATTCACGCGCACGAGTCAGCGTAGCGGTGACAGGCATCGCCGGCCCCAGCGGCGGCAGCAAGGACAAGCCCGTGGGCACCGTCTGGTTCGGCTTCATGATCGACGGACGCCTCACGAGCGAGATGAAGCGCTTCGACGGTGACCGCGCCGCAGTGCGCACAGCCACGGTGGCGCTACGCGCTGGATGGCCTGCTGCTGCGGCTTGCGCAAGAAGGCGCAAACCTAGCCGGCTCTAGGCTTTGATCACATGGGCGTCCACGCCGCGCCGCGGCGCAGGCCCGACCGGCGGCGCGTAGCCCAGTCGTGTCCACATCTGCACCGTGTAGCGCGGCGGCGGCGCCTCCAGCAGTGAATGGATCTGCGCGTAGGGCTGGGCCTGCTCGGGGTATTCCTGCAGGGCCTGCGAGAGCGGCTGCATGGACAGGCCCTGCGCCGTGGCGGCGAGTTGCGCGCGCGCATAGGCGCGGCCTGCGTTGACCTGGGTCTTGCGGCCATTGCCCTCGGTCACCATCCAGAAGAAGGCCGGAGTCGCCGCGATCTTGGCATTGAAGTCCTTGATCTGTCCGGTGGTCGCCGCGTCATCGGGCCCCGGCGCCTTGCTGCGGTCGAACAGGCCCAGCGCCGCGAGGGCGCGAACCATGGGCGTGTTGATGGACAGGCCATCGCGGTGCTGCGCAATCTCCCGCGGCCCGACCCGCAGCACCTTGTACGACTCCATGATCGTGCGCGGCGTCACGAGCTCGATGCGCCAGGCGTCCATCGCGATGGCGCGGTGCCGCTGCCGGGCCTGGGGCTGCGCCGCGCCCACGAAGCCGGTGCGAATAGGGAAGGAGGCAACGCTGTCGGCGATGGCCTTCACCGCGGCTGCAGCCGGTTCGCGCGGCTCGTAGGCCTCGCGGTTGGTGCGGCGCCTGAGAATCTGCTCGAACAGCGGGTCCGCGGCGACGGCTGCGTCAGCGGTCAGGCGGATCCGCGCCGTCGGTCGAGTGTCCGGCTTCTGCGGGCCGAATTCGCCCTCGGGGAAAAGCTCGATGTCGGCGCGCAAGCCCCGGCGCCGCGCCGCCAGATCCAGCAGTTCCAGGAAAGTGCCCTGGCTCATCATGATCTGGCGCGAGAAAGGATCGGTTTCCGGCAACAGCCGCGTGAGATCGCAATACAGCAGGATCTCGCCCGGCTGGCGCAGGTCCACCAGCCATGATTGAAGGTTGTGCGAATGCGGCGCGAGGATCGCGTAGCTGAGGATCCAGCGGCGCACATCGCCGCCGTCGGCTGCCGGACCTTGCCAGGCTTGCACCGCCTCGGCCGGGTAGTCGCTGGAGCAGCCGGCGAGCGGCAGCGCGACAGCCGGGGCGATCACGCCGCCGCCGGCGATGCGGATGAATTGGCGACGGTCCATGGAGTCTCCCGCAGTGAAGTGAGCGATGACGTTATTGTGGAAATTCCCTGCCTATTCCACAATCGCCTAACGATCCACCAACTCGACTGGAGCGTGTACGATTTCCTCGCAGCCGCGATACCCAAGGCGCTCTAGCCACCGGCCAATCACTGGAGACGACATTGCACCCCAATCAGCAGACCATCGAGATGTTCTACGGCGCCTTCGCCCGGCTGGACCCCGACACCATGGCGCGCTGCTACGCACCCGACGCCGTGTTCGACGACGAGGTGTTCTCGCTGCGCGGCAAGCGCGAAGTGGCGGGGATGTGGCGCATGCTGTGCGAGGCGACGCAGGCCAAGGGCGCCGATGTCTGGAAGCTCGAGTATCGCGACGTTCAAGCCGACGCGAGCGGCGGCACTGCGCATTGGGATGCGCACTACCGCTTCAGCGCAACCGGCCGCATCGTGGACAACAGCATCGATGCCAGGTTCGAGTTCAACCCGGCCGGCCAGATCGTGCGCCACAAGGATCGCTTCGATTTCTGGCGCTGGTCGCGCCAGGCCCTGGGCGCGCCGGGCGTGCTGCTGGGCTGGACGCCGGTGATACGCAACAAGGTGCGCGGGCAGGCCGCGGCCAATCTGCGCAAGTTCCTCGAGAGGCAACCGGTATGAAGCTGGTTCGATGGCTTTGAGCAGCGCCGCTTCGCCGTCAACGGCTGCGAGATCTTTGCGCGCTTCGGCGGGCAGCGCGACAAGCCAGCCTTGCTGCTGCTCCATGGCTTTCCGCAGACTCATGCGATATGGCATCGTGTCGCGCAGCACCTGAAGGACGACTATTTCCTGGTGATGCCCGACCTGCGCGGCTATGGCGACTCGGCCAAAGCGCCCGGCCTTGCCGATCACAGCAACTACAGCAAGCGGGCCATGGCGCAGGACATGGTGGATCTGATGGCGGCACTGGGGTGCGGTGAGTTCCTGCTGTGCGGGCATGACCGCGGCGGGCGCGTGGCGCACCGGCTCGCGCTCGACCATCCGCAGCGTGTGCGCAAGCTTTGCGTGATCGACATCGCGCCGACGCTGGACATGTACAACGCGACCGACATGACCTTCGCGCGCTACTACTACCACTGGTTCCACCTGATCCAGCCGTCGCCGCTGCCGGAAACCATGATCGGCGCCAACACTCGCATGTACCTGCACACCAAGCTCGGCGGCTGGGGGGCGGGAGGGCTGGACTATATCGAACCGCAGGCGCTGGCCGAATACGAGCGCTGTTTTTGCCGCGCCGAATCCATCCATGCCGCATGCGAGGACTATCGCGCCAGCGCCGGCATCGACCTGGACCACGACCGTGAGAGCCGGGCCCGTGGCGACAAGATCGCCTGCGACATGCTGGCCCTCTGGGGCCGCAACGGATTGATCGAGAAGATGTTCAAGCCGATCGAGCTATGGCAGGCTCAATGCGCGGGCCGCGTGACCGGTGAATGCATGCCGGCCGGGCATTTCATCCCCGAAGAACTGCACCTGGAAACGGCGCAGGCGCTGCGGGCATTTTTCAAGTAGCAGACGGCTGGCAGAAAGACTCCGGCAGTGCGCACAGCACGCTGACTTCGAGCGCCGCAAGGCGCTTATTCATCGTGAGCACGGCGGCGTCCTTGCTCAGCAGGAGGCACTTGTGCTGCACCGCCAGGTCGATGAACTTCTGGTCGTCCGGGTCCCTGCAGTTCACGCCCGCCGCGGGGGGCGCTTCCACGATGCGCGCGTGGCGATCGAAGCCTGCCAGCACGTCGGCGGCCGCCAGCCGCGAGAACGCCAACCGCGAACAGATGTGGGGGTAGTCCAGCACGCGCTCGAGCTCATTGCGCATGGCCTGGGTCGCGACCCAGTCCCAGTCGCCTCGCTCCAGTCCGGCCTTCAGCGGCTTGGCCGCGCGTCGTCGAAGACGAACAGGTCCAGGACGATATTGGTATCAAGAACCAGGGGTCGCATCTTTGGCGCGGGCCGAGCCCTTGACCATGTCGAAGCGGAACAGCCGGCATTCGATCGGGCCGTTCCACATCGGCACCCGGCGCGATTCCTTCAGGCGCATTCGCGAGGGCAGCTTCAGATCGGGGGTCAGCACCCATGCGGTCCAGCCCGGGTAGTTCTTCTTCCAGTGGGCCGCCAGCTGATTGAAGAAGTCGCCGCCGTCTTCGGTCTCGCGCGCGTTCACGCCCGCCCTGGCTGCGGCCGGCCACGCCGGCGGTCTCGATGCGCTCGCCATAGGGCGGATTGACCAGCATCACACCGGGCGCCTCGCCGGGTGGCATACGCTGCAAGGCGTCGCCGCCGCGTAGCTGCACGGTGTCGGCCACACCGGCGCGGCCGGCGTTGCGCGTGGCGAAATCGACCATGCGAAAGGCCACGTCGCTGCCGAAGACCGGCGCGCTCGCCGGCCGCTGCTGGGCCTTGGCCTCTTCCCACAGCGCCTTCCACACATGGGCCTGGTAGGGCAGCATCTTTTCGAAGGCGAAGCGGCGCAGCTGGCCCGGCGCGATATTGCAGGCCACCTGAGCGGCCTCGATCGCGATGGTGCCGCTGCCGCAGCAGGGGTCGTACAGCGGCGTCGTCGCGTCCCAGCCGCTGGCGGCAATCATGGCCGCGGCCAATGTTTCCTTCAGCGGCGCCTCGCCCTTGTCCTCGCGCCAGCCACGCTTGAACAGCGGCTCGCCCGATGTATCGATGTAGAGCGTCGCGGTGTCGGTGGTGAGGTGGGCGTAGATGCGGATGTCGGGCCACTGGGTATCGACGTTGGGCCGCTCGCCGCGCTTGTTGCGAAAGCGATCGGCAACGGCGTCCTTGATCTTGAGTCCGGCGAAGTTCAGGCTTTTCAGCGGGCTGTGCTGCGCCGTCACCTCGACCTTGAAGCTCTCCTTGGTGGTGAACCAGATTTCCCAGGCCACGGCGCCGGCGGCCTCGTACAGGTCGTTCTCGCTGCGATAGGGCGTATGGGACAGCTGCACCAGCACGCGTTGCGCCAGCCGGCTGTGCAGGTTCAGCCGCATTGCATCGCGCCAGGAAGCGCGCAGCATCACGCCGCCGCGGCCGGTGAGCAGGTCGTCGCCGGCCAGGCCCGTCAGGCGATGCACCTCGTCGGCGAGAAAACCTTCCACGCCGGCGGCGCAAGGCAAGAATAGTTGCAGTCTGGTTCACAAGGCTTTTCTCAGATTGGCGGGGGCGATGCGCAGCGCCTCGCGGTATTTTGCGACGGTGCGGCGGGCGCACTCTATGCCTTGTTCCTTGAGCATGTCGGAGATCTGGCTGTCCGACAGCGGCTTCTTCAGGCTCTCTGAAGCGACGAACTGCTTGATCAGCGCGCGAACGGCCGTGCTCGATGCGTTGCCGCCGGTTTCGGTACCCGAGGGCGGAGCCGAAGAAATACTTGAGCTCGAAGGTGCCATAGGGCGTTGACATGTACTTGGCCGTGGTCACCCGGCTGATGGTGGATTCGTGCAGCCCCAGTTCGTCGGCGATTTCGCGCAGCACCAGAGGCCGCATCGCCAGTTCGCCGTGCACGAAGAAACTCTTCTGGCGCTCGACGATGGCGTTGGACACGCGCAGTATGGTGTCGAAGCGCTGCTGTATGTTCTTGATGAACCAGCGCGCCTCCTGCAGCCGCTGCTGCAGCGCCTGATGGCCCTCGCCCCTGTGCGACTTGAGCGCGCCCGCGTAGATATCGTGAACGCGCAGCCTGGGCATGACATCGGGATTGAGCTGCACCCGAAAGCGCGCCTGCTGGCCGCGGCCGGCCTTGGTGACCAGCACGTCGGGAATGACGATGTTGCGCTCGACGTCGACAAAGCGCCGCCCGGGCTTGGGCTCGAGACGGGTGATCAGGCCGATTGCCGCCCGGACCTGCGCGTCGCTGTCGCCGCACAGCTGCGACAGCCGCTTCACATCACGCCGGGCCAGCAGGTCCATCGGCTGTGCGCAAATACGCAGCGCCGTGGCGCACGCGGGGTGCGCGTCGCCGTCGGCCTGCATGGCCTTGAGCTGCAACGACAGGCATTCGCCGAGCGAACGGGCGCCCACGCCCACCGGGTCCAGGTGATGGAGCAATCGCAGCGCCACGGTGAAGCGATGAACCAGTTCTTCCTGCTGCTCGGCATCGTTGCCCGCCAGGGCGGCGGCGAGCGACTCCAGCGACTCATCCAGGTAGCCATCGTCGTTGAGCGATTCGATCAGGAATCGCAATGCGCAGCTGTCTTCCTCGGACAGGCGCAACGAAAGAGCCTGCCGGTGGAGATGGGCCTGCAGCGACTCATTGCCGAGCGCGAGGTTGGTGGCGTCGACCTCTTCGTCGCCGCCCAGGTTGTTTTTTCGCGGCGTCGCATCGCCGCCCCACTCGCCATCGTCGGGAATGACTTCGGTGCTGCCGTCGCCGTCCCAGCTGGGCGCCTCGGCTTCCAGGGTGGAGGCGGGCTCGGCTTCCGTTGCCGGCGACGCGGACGTGTAGTCGGCGAACTCGGTTTCACGGTCGTCCTCCGGCACCGGGGTGTCGGCCTGGGCCAGCCCGAATTCCTCACGCGGCGCTTCGTCGAGGCTCAACTCCAGGAAGGGGTTCTCGTCGAGCATCTGCTCGACTTCCTGCGACAGCTCGAGCGTGGACAGCTGCAGCAGCCGGATCGACTGCTGCAGCTGCGGCGTCAGCGCCAGATGCTGGGAGACACGAAGCGATAGGCCCTGCTTCATCGGGAATGCGGCCCCCATATCGGCGTCACATGCGGAAGTGTTCGCCGAGATACACCCGGCGTACGTCGGCGTTGTTCACGATCTCGGCGGGTGTTCCCTGCGCCAGGACGTTGCCGTCGCTGATGATGTACGCGTGATCGCAGATGCCCAGCGTTTCGCGCACGTTGTGGTCGGTGATCAGCACGCCGATGCCGCGCGACTTCAGGAAGCCGATGATGCGCTGGATCTCGATCACGGCGATGGGGTCTATGCCCGCGAACGGCTCGTCCAGCAGGATGAAGCGCGGCTGCGTCGCCAGTGCGCGCGCAATCTCCACCCGCCTGCGCTCACCGCCCGACAAGGCCAGCGCGGGCGAATCTCTCAGGTGATCGACCCGCAGGTCCTGCAGCAGGATCGTGAGGCGCTTGTCGATCTCGGCCCGTTTCAGGGGCTGGCCCTCGCTGTCGCGCTGGAGCTCCAGCACGGCGCGCACGTTTTCCTCGACATTCAGCTTGCGAAAGATCGATGCTTCCTGCGGCAGGTACGACAGTCCCAGGCGGGAGCGCCGGTGGATCGGCATGTGCTCCACGGACCTGCCATCGATCGAGATCTCGCCGGCGTCGGCGCGCACCAGGCCCACGATCATGTAGAACGAGGTGGTCTTGCCGGCGCCGTTGGGCCCCAGCAAGCCGACCACTTCGCCCTTGTCCACCTCGAGGGAGACATCCTTGACCACCTTGCGGCTGCCATAGGACTTCTGCAGGTGCCGCGCCTGAAGCCGGCTCGTGCCCGGGGCTGGTTCCGCACTGCGCCCGGTCGGCGGCAGCTGCGTCACTTCTTTTCCCCGTCCAGCGTGGTGCTCGGCCGCAGCTGCGCCGGTGGCTGCACCGGCGCCGGGGCGGCCGGGGCCGATGCGCCACCGCGCGGCGCCAGCACGGCCCTGACCCGGCCGCCGGCCGCCGGGCTGGCGGGCCCGCCGTCCACGCTGAACACGTCGGTGCCGTTGTCGTAGGTGATCAGGCTGCCGACGACCTCGTCGTTCAGCGAGGCCCCACGATACCGCCGCAGTTCGGCGCGCTTGACGAACTTGACGCGATCGGCCTTGCCGTCGTATTCGATGACCTCGCTCTCGCCCTCGATGAACTCATCCACACCCTCGCGCTTTTGCCGGTAGAACGCCAGCTTGCCCGGCTCGGCCGTCACAACGCCGAACTGATAGCCCTCCGGGTCCTGCCGCACCTCGACCCGCGAGCCGCGGATCACGATGGTGCCCTTGGTCAGCACCACCTTGCCGGTGAATATGCTGGTCTGCTTCAGGTCGTCGTAGCGCAGGGCATCCGCCTCGATATTCATGGGCTTGTTGCGGTCGGCCTTTTCAGCGCGGGCCAAGCCGCCCGACACCACGAGAGCGAGCGACAGCAACAGCGGAACGTGGGAATATTTCATAGAGGCATGAATCTTGCTCTGCATTGTAGCCAGTGAAAAGCAAAAAGCCCGCTGCGCGGGCTTTTGATGTGACAAATCGGCGGCTCTAGCGTGCCTTTCGCGCTTCCGCGATCAGGTAGTCGGTGACTTGCAAGACACGGTCCATGTTGCCCGCCAGGGTCCCGTCGGTGTAGAAGCGACCGGCGATGCCGATCGCGGGTACGCCCTGCACCTGGAATGCCTCCTGCAACTGGGTTGCGCGCCTTGCCTTGCCGGACACCGAGAACGAGTTGTAAAGCTCCTTGAACTTGGCCGTGTCCAGGCCCTGCTTGCCGGCCCATGCGACGATGGAATCTTCCCGGTTGATCGGCTCGCGGTTGGCGTGGATCGTCTGGAACACCTTGCCATGGAGTTCGTCGAGCTTGCCCATGGCCTCCAGCGTGTAGAACAACCGCTGCTGGGGCACGAAGTCATCGCGAAAGGCCACCGGCACGCGCCTGACCACCACGTCGGCGGGTTGCTTCTTGATCCAGGCTTCCAGCCGTGGCTCGAAGGCGTTGCAGTGGGGGCAGCTGTACCAGAAGAATTCGATGACCTCGACCTTGCCTTGCGGCGCCTCCGAATTCACACGCTTGTCCAGCGTCAGGTACTCCGTGCCTTCCTCCGGCTTCTTGACCTGGGCGAACAGGGCGCCCGGCACTCCCAGGGCGGCGGTCGCCAATACACAGGCTGCGCCCGCCGAAAAATCACGTCGATTCATTAAGCTTCACTCCTTTGAGACAAGGGTCTGAGGCCGGCTCAGCCGGAAGGTTCCGGCCGGGGACATCCGGGTTCAGCGCTGCACCCGAACCAGCGCGGTTTCGACGCCGCCGGATTCGAGCTTTTCTTTTTGCCGGTCGGCGTCTTCCTTCTTGTCGAAGGGACCCACCCGCACGCGAAACACCTGGCGCCCGGATTGCTCGCGCTCGGTGACTTTGGCATCGATACCCATGAGCGAGAGCTTGGCCCGTTGGGCTTCGGCGTCCTCGGGCGTGCGGAAGGCGCCGGCCTGCACGAAATAGAAGAACGGATCGGCCGCGGGAGTCGCCATGCGAGCGGCCGCCAGGTCGCCCAGGGGATCGGCGGAAGGCTTGCCCCCGACCGCGGGCGCGACCGGCGGCGCGATGGCGGGAGCGGGGATGGTGGCGACCGAGGGCGCGGGCGCGATCACGCCCGGCGGCGCCGGCGGAACGGCCTTGGCCGGGTTCTTGCCGTACAGCGGGGCGTTGGGATCCCAGTCGCGGTTCTTGCGCGTCTCGGCCGCGTCCTGCTCGGCCGTACGGCTTTGCCCCTTGTTCATGAAGGGGACCGGAACCTTGGTCACATAGACGGCGACCGCGAGGGCTGCAGCCAGTCCCAGCACCACCCCGATGATGATGCCCACGATGACGGAGCCTGCTTGTCTGTTTTTCACTGGTTGATTTCCTGCCGCTTACATCTTCCGGGGGGCACTGACGCCCAGCACCGCCAAGCCATTGTGCAACACCTGGGCGGTCGCCGCGACCAGCGCCAGGCGGGCATTGCGCAGCGCCTCATCCTCCACCAGGATGCGCTCGGCATCATAGTAACTATGGTAGGTGGCGGCCAGTTCGCGCAAGTAGAAGGTCACGTCGTGGGGTGCGAAATCGGCAGCCGCGCCTTCCAGCATCTGCGGGTACTTGGCCAGCTGCAACATCAGTGACAACGCCTGAGGGCTGCCCAGGGCCGACAGGTCCGCGTCTTTCAGCGCCGCCGTGTCGCCCCCCCAGGCAGCCAGCACCGAGCAGATGCGGGCATGGGCGTATTGCACGTAGTAGACCGGGTTGTCGTTGTTCTGGGCGACCGCCAGGTCGACGTCGAAGGTGTATTCGGTGTCGGGCTTGCGCGACAACAGGAAGAAGCGCACCGCGTCCTTGCTGGTCCACTCGATGAGGTCGCGCAAGGTGACGTAGCTGCCGGCGCGCTTGGAGATCTTCACTTCCTCGCCGCCGCGCACGACGCGCACCATGGTGTGCAGCACGTAGTCGGGATAGCCCGCCGGAATGCCCACGTCCGCGGCCTGCAGGCCGGCCCGCACCCGCGCGATGGTGCCGTGGTGGTCGGTTCCCTGGATGTTGACGGCCTTGGCGAAGCCGCGCTCCCATTTGCTGATGTGATAGGCGACATCCGGCACGAAGTAGGTGTAGCTGCCGTCGGACTTGCGCATGACGCGGTCCTTGTCGTCGCCGTAGTCGGTGGACTTGAGCCACAGCGCGCCGTCCTGCTCGTAGGTCTTGCCGGCCTGCTGCAGCCGCTTGACGGCCTGTTCCACCTTGCCGCTGGTGTAGAGGCTGGACTCGAGGTAGTAGTGGTCGAACTGGACCTCGAAGGCCTTCAGGTCCAGATCCTGTTCATGGCGCAGGTAGGCCACGGCGAACTGGCGGATGGAATCCAGGTCGTTGACGTCGCCGCTGGCCGTGAATTCGCGGTCGTCGGACTTCACGGTCTTCCCGGCCAGGAAGTCCTGTGCGATCTCGGCGATGTATTCGCCGTTGTAGGCGGCCTCGGGCCACTCGGGGTCGCCGGGCTTGAAGCCCTTGGCACGCAGCTGGGTGGAGGTGGCGAGCGTGGCGATCTGCACACCCGCGTCGTTGTAATAGAACTCGCGATAGACGTCCCAGCCCTGGGTGGCATACAGGTTGCAGATGGCATCGCCCAGCGCAGCCTGGCGGCCATGGCCCACGTGCAGGGGCCCGGTGGGATTGGCCGAGACGAATTCGACCATCATTCGTTTGCCGGCGGGAGGCTGGCTGCCGAAGGCCCGGCCGGCGGCCAGCACTTCCTTGACGATCTGCTGCTTGGCCTCGGGCTTGAGCTTGATGTTCAGGAAGCCGGGACCGGCGATGTCGATGGCCTCGACCCAGCGCACGAAGGACGGCATCTCCAGCAGGGCCGAGCGCAGGCTTTCCGCCAGCTGGCGGGGGTTCTGCTTGAGGGGCTTGGCCAGCTGCATGGCGGCGGTGCAGGCGAAGTCGCCGTGGGCCGCGACCTTGGGGGATTCGAACACCGCCTTGTCGCCCGAGCCGGGGAAAAGCTTTTCCAGCCCGGCAGCCAGGCTGCCGAGCAATTCTTGTTTCACGAGGAGCATGGGGTGGATTTTACGGGCGGGCGATTGCATGCCGGGCTACGACCCGGCATCCATCTCTGCGTTCGCACCCGTGGATGCCGGGTTAAGCCCGGCCTAGACCTCTGGCGCCGAAGCCGCGCGCCAGGAAAACCGCTACCAGCGGTATCACGGCGATCAGGTGGGCCTGCACCATGACCCACTTGCGGGCCTGCCGCACCTGCGCCTCCTCGGGCAGGCCGCCGCCGGCCGCGAGCTGCTTGCCCCAGCGCCTGAACATCAGCGTGGGCTTGATCGAGATGAGCGCCACCGCCACGAACAACGCGAGCTTGAGGTGCAAAAGGCCATTGCCCCAGTACCAGGGCGTTCCCTTGATTCCCCACCAGGTGCGGGCGATCCCCGTGAGAAGCACGGCGACGGCGGCGATGGCGTACACCATGTCGACCTTGCCCAGCCGCTGGACGATCTTGGCGTTGATCCACTCGGGCCGGCACAGCGCCGCCTCGCTGGAAATGAACACGACCATCGTCAGGATGGCGAGCAGGTGCGCATAGGCAAGCAGGGCTTCGAGCGTCATCAGGTTCTCCAGAACTCGGGCTGGCTGTAGTTGTGCTTGAGGAAGTCTATCCAAAGCCGCACCCGCAACGGCAGGTGCTTGCGCTGGGGAAATACCGCGTAGATGCCGTTGGGTGGCGCGGCAAACTCGGCCAGCACTTCGGCCAGCCGGCCCGCGGCGATCTCGCTCTCCACCTCCCAGGTGCTGCGCCAGGCGATGCCCCACCCGGCCAGGCACCAGTCGTGCAGCACCTGGCCGTCGGTGCAATCGAGCGGACCGCCCGGCTTGAGATGGACGACCTCGTCGCCCTCGGGCTTGGGAACGCGAAAGGCCCAGCCCCGGGTCTGCGAGGCGTCGCTGGACAGCGTGAGGCAATCGAACTTCGACAGCTCGTTGGGATGCTGCGGCGTGCCGTGCTGCTTGAGGTATTGCGGCGTGGCCACGCACAGCCGGCGGTTGTCGGCCAGGCGCACGCTCACCAGCGATGAGTCGGGCAGATCGCCCACGCGCACGGCGCAGTCGTAGCCCTCGCCCGCCAGATCGACCACGCGATCGCTGAGGTTCAACGAGATCGTCACGTCGGCATGCAATTCACGGAACTTGGGCACCAGCGGGGCCACGTGGCGCCGCCCGAACCCGGCCGGCGCGGTGATGCGCAGATGGCCGCTGGCCTTGACGCCGCCCGCGCTCACACTGGCCTCGGCGTTGGCGATGTCGGCCAACAGGCGCTGGCAATCCTCCAGGAAGGCGCTGCCCTCGTGTGTCAAGGTGATGCGGCGCGTGGTCCGCACCAGCAGTTTCACGCCCAGTCGCTCCTCCAGCGCATCGAGGCGGCGGCCCATGATGGCCGGTGCCACGCCTTCTGCGTTGGCGGCAGCGGTGAGGCTGCCACGGGTCGCCACCGAGGCGAAGGATTCAAGCTGCTTGAGTTTGTCCACGCGCAGATTATGCGCATCGAAGTTTCGAATAGACGAGTGACGCCTGTCGATTACCTTGTAACCGTGACCTTTGCGCTGCGAAGCGCCTCGATTTGGGCCTGGTCATACCCGAGCTCGGCAAGCAGTTCGGCGCCGTGCTCTCCGAGCCGGGGCGGCTGAAAGGCGCACCCCGAGCCGCTCGCCACCCAGCGTCAGGGGCAGCAGCGGCACCTGCGTCGCGCGCCCGTCGGGCAAGGTCAAGGGGGTGATTCCGCCGGTCCCCCGCAGGTGCGGGTCATCGAACAGGTCTTCGGGTTTGACGATGGGGGCGAACGGCAAGCCATTTTTTTCGAACACCGCGCTCAGCTCGGCCGCGCTGTGATCGGCCAGGAGCGAGCGCAGGATGGGCATCATCCATTCGCGCGCCTGCACCCGGTCGTTGTTGGTTTTCAGGCGCGGGTCGGCGTAGAGGTCCCCGAAGCCGAAAGCCTCGCAGAACAGCTTCCATTGCGTGTCGCTCACGGCCGCCAGGAAGATCTGTTCCCCGTCCTTCACGGTGAACACGTCGTACACGCCCCAGGCCGAGATGCGGCCCGGCATGGGCGCGGCCGGCTGGCCCGTCACCGCGAACTGCATCATGTGCTGGGCCACCAGGAACACGTTGTTCTCGAACAAGGCGCTTTGCACTTCCTGGCCGCGCCCCGTGTGGGCCCGCTGCATCAGCGCGGCCATGGCGCCGATCGCGCCGAACATGCCCCCCATGATGTCGTTGACGCTGGCGCCGGCGCGCAGCGGATCGCCCGGGCGGCCGGTCATGTAGGCCAGCCCGCCCATCATCTGCACCACCTCGTCCAGCGCCGTGCGATGGTCATAGGGACCGGGCAGAAAACCCTTGTGGCTGACGTAGATGAGGCGCTCGTTGAGCTTGCACAGGCTGGCGTAGTCCAGGCCCAGCTTCTTCATGGTGCCGGGCTTGAAGTTCTCGCTCACCACGTCGGCGGTGGCGATCAGGCGCAGCGCGACCTCGCGCCCTTGCGGCTGCTGCAAGTCGAGCGCGATGCTTTTCTTGTTGCGGTTGAACAGCGGATAGAACCCCGCGCCCGATCCGAGCAGCTTGCGGGTGTTGTCGCCCGTGATCGGTTCGACCTTGATCACCTCGGCGCCCAGGTCGGCCAGCACCATGCCGCAGGTCGGGCCCATCACCATGTGCGTGAACTCGACCACGCGTATGCCCGACAGCGGCAATGCGTTCCCGGTGGATGGCTCAGTCATGGAAAGATTCCGGGCAGTCGCTGATCAGCCCTGGGTGTGCGAGGTCATGCGGGCATTCTCGCCCAGGGGCGCGCGCCCCAGGCGCTACTCGGCCTTGAAGCCCGAGGCCTTGATGGGTTGCTCCCAGCGCTTCAAGTGCGCCGCCTGGGTCGAGGCGAGTTCCGCGGCGCTCGAGTGGCTGGGCACCAGGCCGAAGCCGTTGATCTTCTCCTGGACTTCGGGCGCACGCAATGCATCCGCCACCGCGCGGTCGATACGGGCAACGACGTCCGGCGCCATCCCGGCGGGGCCATACAGCCCGAAGAAGGCGTCGGCGGTCGTGTTGATGCCCAGCTCCTTCAAGGTGGGCACGTCGGGCAGGGCCTTGGACCGCTGCTCGCCCGTGACGGCAAGGATGCGCACCTTGCCGGCCTTGTGATGCTCCAGGGTCTCGGATGCTGTATCCACCATCAACGGAATCTGTCCACCGATCAGGTCTTGCGCCGCGGGTGCGCCGCCTTTGTAGGCCACGTGCGTCAGCGGCACGCCGGCGGCCTGGCCCAGCAACAAGCCGGCGAAATGCGGAACCGTGCCGGCACCCGAGGTCGCATAGTTGGCCTTTGTTGGATTGGCTTTCATCCAGGCCAGCACCGCCTTGAGGTCGCCGGCTGGCGCGCCAGGCCCGGCGGTGATCGCGAAGTCGAAGGTGGTGACGCGCGAAATCGTGGTGAAGTCCTTGATCGGGTCGTACCCCAGGTTGGAATAGAGCCAGGGTTGGATCACCAAGGCGCCGCTGGGCGAGAGGATCAGCGTCTGGCCGTCCGGCGCGGCGCGCTTGACCTCATTCAAGGCCACCCGGCCACCAGCGCCGGGCTTGTTGTCCACGATCACGTTCTGGTTGAGGGATACCCGCAACTTCTCGGCCAGAAGGCGTGCGATCACGTCGACCGAGCCCCCGGGCGGAAAGCCCACCAGGATCTTGGTGGTGCGATCCTGCGCCAACACTTGGGGCGCGGTCACGGCGGCGGCGGCGAGGGCTGCGAACTGGCGGCGTTTCATTGAATCTCCTGGCAAAACAAAACATTTAACAACTAAACGTACCGGACCCTCGCGTGCGCCGCCCATCGGGTCGCACCCGGTGAATCCGAAAGTCCTAGACAGCTGAGGCACTCGGCATCCGCTATAAATCCTGGATGCTGGCGTTCAGTCCGGCGATCGGAACAGGAGCAGTAAACCATGACAGTCATCGACGTCCACACCCACATGTTCACCACCAGGTGGCTTGAACTGCTGAAGAAGGCAGGCGGCATCTACAACATCCAGACCCGTCCCGACGGGCAACAGGAAATCTTCAGGGGCAACACGCCGGTGGTGCTGCCGCAGAAGGGCCACTTCGACTGGGAACTGCGCATCGAGCACATGGACAAGGCGGGCATCGACGTTTCCGTCGTCTCGCTCACCTGCCCCAACGTGTACTGGGGCGGCGAGGAAATCAGCGTTGCGGCCGCGCGCGAGGCCAACGACAACGTGGCCGACGCGCAATCGAAGTACCCGGACCGCATCCGCTGGTTCGCGTCGCTGCCCTGGGAGTACCCGCAGCGCGCCGTCGAAGAGCTGGAGCGCAGCTGCGCCAAGGGCGCGGTGGGCGTGATGGTGCTGGCCAACGTCGCCGGCAAGAGCCTCACTGACCCGATGTTCGCGCCGATCTGGGCCGCGATCGACAAGCGCGCCCTGCCGGTGCTGGTGCATCCCACCGATCCGCCGGGCGTGGACATGATGGACATGACCAAGTTCGATTTGAGCTGGTCGGTCGGCTTCATGTTCGACACCACGCTGGCGATCACCCGCATGATCTTCGAGGGCTTCTTCGACCAGTACCCGAACATGAAGGTGATCGCCGCGCACGGCGGCGGCACCTTGCCCTACCTGGTGGGCCGCTTTGAAAAGGGTGACGAGGTGGAACTGGCCTCACGCCGGCAGATGAAGCGCAAGCCGACGGATTACCTGCGCCATATCTATTACGACACCATCACGTACGACGTGCGGTCGCTGAAGTACCTGATCGAGATCGTCGGGTCCGAGCGTGTGATGTTCGGCACCGACTGGCCGCACTGGGTGCATGACACGAAGGGGGCGTTTGCGAATACGGCGCAGTTGCCGGAGGGGCAGATGAATGCGGTGCGGTCCGGGAATGCGGTGAAGGTGTTTGGGTTCTAGGCACGGCTGTCATTGCGGGCTTGACCCGCAATCCAGGCCGGCTCAGCATCGCCCATGAAATCAAGAAGATCGCCCTCGGCCTGTCGCCCCCTCGCGGTAGCCGCCACAGCCGGCTGGCTCACCCTCGACAAGGAAACCCGCGGCCTGCTCGCCAGCTTTCCCACCAACCGCGACCTCCTCTTCTGGAGCCAGCCCCAGCGCGACGCCGCGTTTCGCGCACTCGATCGGCTGCCCGTGCTGGCCAAGGCGCACGTCGTGCCCGCCGGCAGCACGCCTTCCCCGCTGCCGCCAGGCCCTGCCGCTCAAACTGCCGCTGGATATCGACGCCTACATGACCGGCCAGCGCAGCGCGGCCCTTCTCATCGTGCATGACGGCAAGCTGCGCCTGGAGCGCTACGGCCTGGACTTTGACGCCCAGCGGCCGCTGGACCAGCTTTTCCGTGGCCAAGTCGGTCACCTCCACCCTGGTGGGCGCCGCCATTCGCGACGGGCACATCAAGAGCATGGACGACAAGGTCACCGACTACATCCCGCAGATGAAAGGCTCGGCGTACGACGACGTGAGCATTCGCCAGCTGCTGACGATGACCTCGGGCGTGCAGTGGAACGAGGACTACGCCGACCCGAAGTCGGACGTGGCGCGGTTCAACAACCACAAGCCCGAAGAAGGCGTCGATGCGCTCGTGAGCTACATGCGGCGTTTGCCACGCGCGGTGCCGCCCGGCACGCGCTGGAACTACAGCACGGGCGAAACCAACCTCGTCGGCATCCTCGTCAACCAGGCGACGAAGAAGCCCTTGGCCACCTACCTGTCCGAAAAGATCTGGGTGCCGGCGGGCATGGGCAGCCAGGCGACCTGGCTTCTCAGCAAGACCGGGCAGGAGATCAGCGGCTGCTGCATCCAGGCCGCCGCCCGCGACTACGCGCGCTTTGGGCAGTTCATCCTCGGCGGCGCGCAAGTCAACGGCCAGAGCATCGTTCCCGAAGGCTGGCTGGCCGAAGCCACGACCACGCGCACCGGCATCGGCCAGCCCAACCGCGGCTATGGCTACCAGTGGTGGACCTACGCCGATGGCAGCTACGCGGCGCGTGGAATCTTCGGCCAAGGCATCTTCATCGACCCCAAGCGCAAGATCGTGATCGTCTCCAACGCCAACTGGGCGAAAGGCGCGAGAGATCCCGCGGCGAGCAGCGCACGGGAGGCGTTCTACCGCGCGGTGCAGAAGGCCATCGATGACGAGGCTGCGAGCGCAGGCTCGCCGAAGTGACTTCGCCCGATTACCTCTGTTTTGCGCATAGATAAATCGCTTCTGCTGCGCATAATCCCCGCCGAAGTATCAAATAAAGTACGGGACATGGAAAAACCCAAGGCCGTACTGTTCGACGCCTATGGCACGCTGTTCGACGTGTACAGCGTGGGCCTGCTCGCGGAACAGCTGTTTCCCGGGCAAGGCAACGCCCTGGGCGTGCTTTGGCGCGACAAGCAGATCGAATACACCCGGCTGGTGACCACGAGCAATGGCGGCAGCCACTACCAGCCGTTCTGGGAACTCACCCGCGCCGCCCTGCGCTATGCCTGCAAGCGCCTGGCGCTGGACCTGACGACCGCCCGCGAAGAGCGGTTGATGAACCAGTACCGGCATCTCTCGGCTTTTCCCGAGAACAAGGAAGTTCTGGCCGCCCTCAAGGGCAAGGGCGTGGTCACCGGCATCCTGAGCAACGGCGACCCCGAGATGCTCGGCATCGCCATTCGCAGCGCCGGCCTCGAAGGCCTGCTGGACCACGTGCTCAGCGTCGACGCCGTGCGCAAATACAAGACCCATCCCGACGCCTACGCGCTGGGGCCACAGGCCACGGGCCTGGATGCCAAACAGATCGCCTTTGTCAGCTGCAACGCCTGGGACGCCTTGGCGGCCACCTGGTTTGGCTATCGCACGCTCTGGGTCAACCGCTACCAATTGCCGTTCGAGGAACTGGGCACGCAGCCCACGCGCACCGGCGCCAGCCTGCGCGACGTCCTCGCTTTTTTCTGATTCACCACCGATTCGCCTTTTAGGGAGAGAACTCATGACCGCACGCACAACCGTCCATGGACTGCAAGTCGCCACCGAACTGCATCGCTTTATCGAGGAGAAGGTGCTGCCCGGCACCGGCGTGAACAGCGCCAATTTCTGGCGCGGCTTCGACGCCATCGTGCAGGAGTTCGCTCCCAAGAACATCGCCCTGCTGGCCGAGCGCGATCGCCTGCAGTCGCAACTCGACAGCTGGCACAAGGCCAACCCCGGCCCGATCCGGGACATGCCGGCCTATCGCGCCTTCCTGGAGCAGATCGGCTACCTCGTGCCGCCGCCGGCGGGCGCCAAGGCCACCACGTCCAACGTGGACACGGAGCTTGCCCTGCAGGCCGGGCCGCAGCTGGTGGTGCCCATCCTGAACGCACGCTATGCGCTCAACGCGGCGAACGCGCGCTGGGGCTCGCTCTATGACGCGCTCTACGGCACCGACGTGATCCCCGAAACCGACGGAGCGGAAAAGGGCAAGGGCTACAACCCGGTGCGCGGCGCCAAGGTGATCGCGTTCGCGCGCAACGTGCTGGATCAGGCCGCGCCCCTGGCCGAGGGCTCGCACAAGGACGCGACCGGCTACAAGGTCGAGGCCGGCAATCTCGTCGTGAGCTTCACGGATGGCAAGACCAGCCGGCTGCGCGATGCGTTCCAGTTCATCGGCTACCAGGGCGGCCCCGAGGCGCCTTCGTCGGTGCTGCTGCAGAACAACGGCATCCACATCGACATCCGCATCGATCGCGGCACGGCCATCGGCAAGGCTGACCCCGCCGGCATCAGCGACGTGGTGCTGGAAGCGGCGCTTTCCACGATCATGGACCTGGAAGACTCGGTGGCCGTGGTCGACGCCGCAGGACAAGGTGCTGGCGTACAGCAACTGGCTGGGCATCCTGCAGGGCACGCTGACCGAGCAGGTGGAAAAAGGCGGCAAGACTTTCACGCGCGGCCTGAACGCGGACCGCAAGTACACGGGCCCCACCGGCGGCGAAGTGACGCTGCACGGCCGCTCGCTGATGTTCGTGCGCAATGTCGGCCACCTGATGACCAACCCGGCCATCCTCTACGACGGCGGCAAGGAAATCCCCGAAGGCATCCTGGACGCCGTGATCACCACGACCATCGCCATCCACGACCTGAAGCGCAAGGGCCAGCCCGGCATCAAGAACTCGCGCGCCGGGTCCGTCTACATCGT
Source organism: uncultured beta proteobacterium (assembly GCA_963722025.1). Taxonomy (GTDB): domain Bacteria; phylum Pseudomonadota; class Gammaproteobacteria; order Burkholderiales; family Burkholderiaceae_C; genus Ramlibacter. The sequence continues at coordinate 70,746 of CAVRNE010000029.1, read as the reverse complement.
CAAGCCCAAGATGCATGGCCCCAAGGAAGTGGCCTTCGCCTGCGAATTGTTCGGCCGCGTCGAAGCCATGCTGGGCCTGCCCGCCGACACGGTGAAGCTGGGCATCATGGACGAGGAACGCCGCACCAGCGTCAATCTCAAGGCCTGCATCGCCGAAGCGGCCTCGCGCGTCGCTTTCATCAACACCGGTTTCCTGGACCGCACCGGCGACGAGATGCACACCGCCATGCACGCCGGCCCGATGATCCGCAAAGGCGACATGAAGACCAGCGCCTGGATCCAGGCCTATGAAAAGAACAACGTGCTGGTCGGCCTGTCGTGCGGACTGCGCGGCCGCGCCCAGATCGGCAAGGGCATGTGGGCCATGCCCGACCTGATGGCGGCCATGCTGGAACAGAAGATCGGCCATCCCAAGGCGGGCGCCAACACGGCCTGGGTGCCCTCGCCCACCGCCGCGACTCTGCACGCCCTGCACTACCACCAGGTGAATGTGGCGGAGGTGCAGAAAGAGATGGAGCGGATCGACGCCGACGCCGAGCGCGACAACATCCTCGCCGGCCTGCTGCAGATCCCCGTCGTGGCCGAAGCCAAATGGACCGCGGCCGAGCGCCAGCAGGAGCTGGACAACAACGCCCAGGGCATCCTGGGTTACGTGGTGCGCTGGATCGACCAGGGCGTGGGCTGCTCCAAGGTGCCCGACATCCACAACGTGGGCCTGATGGAAGACCGCGCCACGCTGCGCATCAGCAGCCAGCACATCGCCAACTGGTTGCATCACCGGGTGGTGACGAAGGAACAGGTGCAGGAAACCTTCCAGCGCATGGCCGCCGTGGTGGATGGCCAGAATGCCGGCGATCCCTTGTACAAGCCGATGGCCGGCAACTTCGAGAAGTCGGCCGCCTACAAGGCAGCCTGCGACCTGGTGTTCAAGGGCCTGGAGCAACCCAGCGGCTACACCGAGCCGCTGCTGCACGCCTGGCGGCTGAAGGTGAAGGCCGGCCAGGCCTGAGCCTTGCGATACAGTCGGGCGGATGAATGAGCCAAGTCATGCCGCAGGCCAGATCCGGGCCCCGACCGGGAGATCGCCGAGCTGCGCCGCACGCAGCAGCAGCTTCGCCTCAGCGAAGCACGCTTTCGCGCCCTGACCGAGCTGTCGGCGGACTGGTTCTGGGAGCAGGACGAGAACTTCCGCTTCGTCGAGATCGACGCCGGCGGGCGTTACCCGCTGGGGATTCCACCCGCCGACCACATCGTGGGCAAGACCCGCTGGGAACTCGAAGGCTGCGAACCCGCCGAGGGGGACTGGCATCCGCACCGCGAGCTGCTGCAGCGGCACGAACCCTTTCGCGATTTCGAGCTGCGCAGGCGCGCCGCCGACGGCACCGAACGCATCCTGAGCATCGCGGGCTCGCCCGTCTTCGACGACAAGGGCTGTTTCACGGGCTATCGCGGCGTGGGCCGCGACATCACCGACAGCCGGCGCGCGGAGCTGGCGCTGCGCGAGAGCCAGCGTGCGCTCGCCGCGCTGATGGGGAATCTGCCCGGCATGGCCTACCGCTGCCGCAACGACTCGGAATGGACATTGGAGTTCGTGAGCGAGGGGTCGCACCAGCTCACCGGGCATCGGCCGGAAGCCTTCATGTCCGGCGCCGTGGGTTATGCGAACCTCATACACCCTCATGACCGCGACAGGCTCTGGGTGGAAATCCAGGCCTGCCTCGCCCACGACCAGCCCTTCGAGCTGACCTATCGCATCAGCACGGCACTGGGCGAGCAGAAGTGGGTCTGGGAGCGCGGCTCGGCCGTTCGCGGACCGGCCGGCAACGTGATTGCGCTGGAAGGCTTCGTCAGCGACATCACCGAGCGCAAGCAAGCCCAGGAAGAAGTTGCGCGGCTGAACGCCGAGCTGGAAGAGCGGGTGCGCCTTCGCACCGCGCAGCTGGAGGCCGCCAACGCCGAACTGGAGGCCTTCTCCTATTCGATCGCCCATGACCTGCGCTCGCCGCTCACATCGATAGACGGCTTCAGCCACATGCTGGGCGAGTTGGCGGCCCAGTCGATTGGCGATCAAGGGCGGCACTACCTGCGGCGCATCCGGGACGGGCGTGCGCCAGATGAGTGACCTGACGGACGCCATGCTCTCGCTGGCGCGCCTGTCGCGCGTCAAGCTCAAATGGGAACGGGTGGACCTGGCGGCCATAGCGCGTGCTGTCGAGGCCAACCTGCGCGAGGGCGCGCCGGAGCGCGCCGCCACCGTCGAGATCCCCGACCACCTGTACGCCCAGGGCGACCCACGCTTGCTGACGCAGGTGATCGCCAACCTGCTGGGCAACGCCTGGAAGTTCTCCGCGGGAAAGCCCCAGACCGTGATCCGGATCGGCAGCGCCCTCGGCGCCAACGGCGAGCCGGCGTACTTCGTCGCCGACCAAGGGGCCGGCTTCGACATGGCGCATGCGTCGCGGCTGTTCGGGGCCTTCCAGCGCCTGCACGCGACCAGCGAATTCGAGGGCACCGGCATCGGCCTGGCCCTGGTGCAAAAGATCGTCTCGCGGCACGCAGGCCGCATCTGGGCCGATGCCAGGCCCGGCGACGGCGCCACCTTCTACTTCACGCTGTCGAGCGAAGCGCCCTCCTGAGCTTAGTGCGGGTGAACAGAGGCTCTAGACTGCCGGCATGAGCCGTCCCGCCGCGATCCTCGATGCCGCACGCTGCCCGCTGTGCGGCCAAGCCAACCAATGCGCCCTGGAAGTCGAGCGCGCCACCGGGCTGAAGCAGCCGCCCTGCTGGTGCACCCAGGTGGACTTCAACCGCGAGTGCTCGAGCGCTTGCCGCCCGAGGCCCGCGGCCTGGCCTGCATCTGCCGGGCCTGCGCAACCAGGCCCACGGCGCCGGCAGACGGTCCAGAATAGCCCCATGTGCCAACTACTTGGGATGAACTGCAACACGCCGACCGACGTGACGTTCAGTTTCACCGGATTTGCCCAGCGCGGCGGCCGCACCGACCATCACTCCGACGGCTGGGGCATCGCCTTTTTCGAGGGTGCGGGCCTGCGCCATTTCGTGGACCACCAGCCGGCCTGCGATTCGCCGGTGGCCGAGCTGATCCGGCGCTACCCCATCAAGAGCCGCAACGTCATCGCCCACATCCGCAAGGCGACGCAGGGCGCGGTGGCGCTGCAGAACTGCCATCCGTTCGTGCGCGAGCTGTGGGGGCGTTACTGGGTGTTCGCCCACAACGGCAATCTCGAGAATTTCCACCCGCGCCTGCATGCCAGCTTCAGGCCCGTGGGCGCGACCGACAGCGAACGGGCCTTTTGCTGGCTGATGCAGGAATTGGCCAAGTCCCATGCCGGGGTGCCCAGCGTGCAGGAGCTCACGCTGACCCTGCGCGAACTCACGCCGCAGATCGCCCGCCACGGCCCTTTCAACTTCATGCTGTCCAACGGGCAGGCCTTGTGGGCGCATTGCTCCACCAACCTGTTCTTCGTGGAGCGCAAGCACCCGTTCGCCCACGCCCAGCTGGCCGATGAAGACCTGAGCATCGATTTCGCCCGCAACACCACGCCGCATGACCGGGTGGCGGTGGTCGTCACCGCGCCGCTGACCACCAACGAGAACTGGACCGCGTTGCAGCCCGGGAGAACTGCGGGTGTTCGTGGACGGCGAGGCCGCGGGTTAGGCGAGCCACAGGCGATCGCCGCCTCCAGCGCGTCGACGAACATCGCCGGCACGTCGAAGCCGGTTTGATCGGTGATTTCCTGGAAACAGGTCGGGCTGGTGACGTTGATCTCCGTCAGCCAGTCGCCGATCACGTCCAGCCCCACCAGCAGCAAGCCGCGCGCGGCGAGCACGGGGCCGAGCGCGTTCGCGATCTCGAAGTCGCGCGCCGTCAGCGGCCTGGGCCACGCCCTTTCCGCCGGCCGCCAGGTTGCCGCGCACTTCCGTGCCCTGCGGGATGCGCGCCAGGCTGAAGGGCACCGGCTTGCCGCCAATCACCAGGATGCGCTTGTCGCCTTGCGCGATCTCGGGCACGAAACGCTGCACCATGATGGTCTGCGCGCCGTTCTTGTTGAGCGTCTCGATGATGGAGCCCAGGTTCAGGCCATCGGCCTTCACGCGGAAGATGCCCATGCCGCCCATGCCGTCGAGCGGCTTGAGGATGATGTCCTGGTGCACGTCGTGAAACGCGCGAACCGCGTCGGCATCGCGGGTGACCAGTGTCGGGCTGGTGAACTTCGCGAACTCCATGACCGCCAGCTTCTCCGGATGGTCGCGCAGGGCCGCGGGCTTGTTGAAGACCCGCGCGCCTTCGCGCTCGGCGTGTTCCAGCAGATGGGTGGCGTAGAAGTACTCGCTGTCGAAAGGCGGGTCCTTGCGCATGACCACCGCGTCGTAGTCCTTGAGCGCCTTGATCGGACTCGCGGTTTCGCGGAACCAGGCATCGGCCTCACCGGTCAGCGTGATCTCGCGCACGGCGGCCTTGACCACGTCGCCCGATTGCCAGACCAGGTCCTGCGGACCGCAGGCAGCGATGCGGTGGCCGCGGCGCTGGGCCTCTCGCATCATGGAGAAGGTCGTGTCCTTGTAGGTCTTGAAGACTTCCAGGGGGTCGGCGACAAAGAGGATATTCATAGAGGCGGTTGGGGTTGCGCCCGTACTGTTGCACAAAACGCGGCGCAGTGCCCGCAATCACCGCCAAGCCCGGCTATTGCGTGCGGCCAGATTGCCTTACAGCGCCGACACGGCCAGCGGATGCCTTCCTACAAACATGGGGCGGGCGTGGAACCAATATGGTACGCCACTGCCAGCAACGTGGAGCATTCGAGGTGACCGAAGACCATGCGCTCAATGACCAGTCCGCGGGTTCGCGCGGCGTAGTCGTTGCTTACGTGTCCGATCAACAGGCCCACGCAAGCGAACACGAACGCACCACCCAGGCGGAGTTCGCCCGCCGCCTTGCTGCCTTGAAGGACTACGAGGCGGGCGGGCTCTACGATCCGCGCAGGCATTATCCGGGTCACATTTACTTCGTTCCGGGCATCACCTTGACCGGGAGCCAAGCGGCCGCGCTCGGCATCCGCGGGCCCGACGACCTGTTCGGTGGTGTCGTGCCTCATGCCTTTGTCGCGACCAAGGTGATCAGCCATCCGCTGGTCGAGCCCGACGCCGCCGCATTGCCCGGCTGGAATCCCGCCTTCGCGGCGCAGGTCGGTGATGCGGTGCTGGCCGGCTATGCCGCTTTCAATCACGACGATGCGCGCCGAGCCGGTCGTCTGCTGCTCGAAAATGGGCCGGTGCGCATCAAGCCGGTACTCGCCACCGGCGGCCACGGCCAGTCGGTGGCACGTGACGCGGCTGAACTGCAGCGCCGGCTCGAGGCGATCGACCCGGGCGAAGTCGTGTCGCACGGGCTTGTGCTCGAGGAGAATCTGAGCGAGGTCCGCACCTTCAGCGTCGGTCAAGTGAAAGTCGGCGATCTCACGGCAAGCTACTTCGGCCACCAGCGCCTGACCCGCAACAACCGGGGAGCGGAGGTTTACGGCGGCTCCGACCTGACCGTCGTGCGCGGCGATTTCGACGCCTTGCTGGCACAGGATGTCTCGCCCGAGATTCGTTGCGCGATCGAGCAGGCGCGGCGCTACAACGCGGCCGTCATTGCCTGCTACGCCGGCTTCTTTGCGTCGCGCAACAACTACGACATCGTCCTCGGCCGGGACGCGGCGGGACGTTCGCGCTCGGGTGTGCTGGAACAATCCTGGCGTCTTGGCGGCGCCACAGGCGCCGAAATCGCTGCGCTCGAGGTCTTTCGAAATCAGCCCAGTCGCAACCTGGTGCGCGCGTCCGCTATCGAGATCTTCGGAGAGAGCCCGCCGCCGCCGCCGCATGCGACCGTCTATTTCCGCGGCAACGATCCGCGGGCCGGGCGATTGACAAAGTACACCGTGGTCGAGCCCGATGTCCACCCGTGATATCCAGATCGACATCCCGGTCGACGGCCAGCACATCGCCGGCACGCTCGTCGGGCCCGACACGATGGTGCCCGGGGTGATGCTGGTGCACGGCTGGGACGGCAGCCAGGATCAGTACATCGCCCGGGCGCACGAGATCGCGGCACTCGGCTGCATCTGCCTGACCTTCGACCTGCGCGGCCATGTGCGCCATCAAGGCCTGCGCGAGAGCGTCAGCCGCGAAGACAATCTCCGGGACGTGCTCGCCGCGTACGACGTGCTGGTGGGCCACCCGGCGGTAGACCCGGGCGCGATCGCGATCGTGGGCAGCAGCTACGGCGGCTATCTGGCCGCGATCGCCAGTGCGCTTCGGCCGGTACGCTGGCTTGCGCTGCGCGCACCCGCGCTCTACAAGGACGCCGACTGGGACATGCCCAAGGGAAAGCTCAACCGCGACGAGCTGATCGCCTATCGCAACAGCCGCGGTGCCGCCCAAAGACAATCGCGCGCTCGCCGCTTGCGCGGCGTTTCGTGGCGACGTGCTGATCGTCGAGTCGGAGCACGATTCGATGGTGCCGCATCCGGTGATTCAAAACTACATGAGCGCCTGCGAACAAGCCCAGTCGCTCACCTACCGGACGATCTCGGGCGCGGACCACGGCCTGTCCGAAGAGCCCTGGCAGCAAACCTATACCTCGTTGCTCGTCAACTGGATGAGTGAAATGGTGCTTGGCGCGCGTGCCGGCAAGACCGGCACCGCCGCCACGCAGCTAGGAAGCGCCAGGTCCTGCTAGATCTCTATCTTCGATCCCAGTTCCACCACCGAGTTGTTCGGCAGCCGCAGGAAGTCGGCAGCCGCGCTGGCGTTGTGGTGCATCTGCGCGAACAACTTTTCGCGCCATGGCGCCATGCCGCTGCCGATGGTGGGGATGACGGTGTCGCGCGAGAGGAAGTAGCTGGTCGTCATCGGCTCGATCTCGCAGCCGTGCCCGCGGATCTGCTCCAGGGCACGCGGCACGTCCGGGTCGTTCTTGAAGCCATAGTGCAGGATCACCTGCCAGCAGCTGTGGCCCAGCGGCTGGATCTGCACGCGCTTGTGCATGCCGACCCAGGGAACCGGATGGTTTTGCACGCTCACGAACAGGTTGTGCTCATGCAGCACCTTGTTGTGCTTGAGGTTGTGCAGCATGGCGTTAGGAACGATACCCGGCTCGGCCGTCAGGAACACCGCCGTGCCTTCGACGCGTGTGGGCGGGTTGACGAACACCGATTCCAGGAAATCCTTCAAGTCGATCGCGTCGGCCTTGAGCTTTTCGTTGAGGATGGCCCGGCCCTGTTTCCAGGTCATCATCAGCGCGAAGATGGCGCCGCCAATCATCAGCGGGAACCAGCCGCCATGCAGCAGCTTGAGCATGTTGGAGGCAAAGAAGGTCACGTCCACGACGAAGAACCAGCCGGTCGCCGCCACGCACAGCCACAACGGATACTTCCATGCGTAGCGGATGACAAAGAACGTCAGGATCGTCGTGATCAACATGTCCAGGGTCACGGCGATGCCGTAGGCCGCCGCCAGGTTGCTGGAGGAGCGGAACATCACGACCGCCAGCACGATGGCCACGAACAGGCCCCAGTTGACGGCTGGTATGTAGATCTGCCCGGTATCGCGCACGCTGGTGTGCTGTACGTTCAGGCGCGGCAGGTATCCCAGCTGGATCACCTGCTTGGTCACGCTGAAGGCCCCCGTGATCAGGGCCTGCGAAGCAATCACGGTGGCCATGGTCGCCAGCACCACCAGCGGCAGCAAGGCCCATTCGGGCGCCATCATGTAGAACGGGTTCTTGACCGCCGCGGGATTTTCCAGCAGCAAGGCGCCCTGGCCGAAATAGTTGAGCGTGAGGGCCGGCATGGCCACGCTGAACCACGCCAGGCGTATCGGGCGCTTGCCGAAATGGCCGAGGTCGGCGTACAGCGCCTCCGCCCCCGTGACGCACAGCACCACGGCGCCCAGGATGATGAACGTGGTGCCGGGATTGTGGTACATGAACAGCACCGCATGGTGCGGGCTGATCGCGGAGATGATTTCCGGGTGCCGCACGATCTGCGAGATGCCGAGCGCAGCGATGGCGACGAACCACACCAGCGTGATGGGCCCGAAGAACCTGCCGATGCCGGCCGTGCCACGCTTTTGTACGGCGAAGAGGCAGAACAGCACCACCAGCGTCAGCGGAATCACCCATTCCTTGAATGCCGGCGACACCACCTCCAGGCCCTCGACGGCGGACAGCACGGAGATCGCCGGCGTGATCACGCCGTCGCCATAAAAAAGCGAGGTGCCGAAGATCCCGACCGCCAGCAGCAACTTGCGCAGCTCAGGCTTGTCCTTCACGGCCTGCGATGCCAGGGCCAGCATGGCGATCAGCCCGCCCTCGCCGTTGTTGTCGGCGCGCAGCACCAGCACCACGTACTTGATCGAGACGATCACGGTGAGCGTCCAGAAGAAGATGGACAGGATGCCGTAGACGTTCGCCGTGGTGAACAGAACGTGGCCGGAGTTGAAGACTTCCTTGACGGCGTACAGGACACTGGTGCCGATGTCGCCATAGACGACGCCGATGGCGCCTAGGGTCAGCGCCGCGAGCGATGATTTCGAGCTTTGCACTAGGGCCTGTTCCTCGCCCCGTCTTGACGGCTACGCGGCGGGGTTCCTTAACTTTGGGACCGCTATTGTGCGCCTGCGCATGCCCGGAAAACGGGCATGTTGCAGCGCAGCAACGCCGGCTGGGCGGTGGCCCCTAGATCACTCATAGACCTCGGCATCGGGATCGGTTGCTTCCAGCTCGTAGCTGGCCGCCAGCATGGCCAGCCGGCCGATCACGCCATACATGTAGAAGCGGTTGGGGGCGCTGGCGCCGGGCTTCTCGCCGGGTTGAGGTAAGCGCGTACTCTCGGCAAAAGCCAACGGCACGAAGCTGGAGCCGGGGGCGTTGAGGTTCTCGTCGATGCCGCGCTCGGCATGGACGCGATAGAAGCCGCCCACCACGTAGCGGTCCATCATGTAGACCACCGGCTCAGCCACGGCGTCGTTGATGCGCTCGTTGGTCAGCACGCCCTCCTGGATGATCACGTCGCTGACTTCCTGCCCGTCCTTGATGACGGACATCTTGTTCCTGCGTCTTGCGGTTGAGCTCTTCGAGATCCTTGACGTCGCGCACGGTCATGATGCCCATGCCGTAGGTGCCGTTATCGGCCTTCACCACGACGAAGGGCTTCTCGTTGATGCCGTATTCCTTGTACTTCTTGCGGATCTTGGTCAGCAGCGCATCGACGTTGGTCGTGAGGCACTCCATGCCCGTGCCCTCGGTGAAATTCACTTCGCCGCACTTGTTGAACATGGGGTTGATCAACCAGGGATCTATGCCCAGCATCTTGCCGAAGCGCTTGGAGACTTCTTCGTAGCTGTGGAAGTGATTGCTCTTGCGCCGCACCGACCAGGCCGCGTGCAGCGGCGGCAGCAGGTACTGCTCATGGATGTCTTCCAGGATCCCGGGGATGCCCGAGGACAGATCGTTGTTCAGCAAGATCGTGCAGGGGTCGAAATCCTTCAGCCCCAGCCGGCGCCTGCTGCGCACCACCGGCTCCAGCAGCACCGAGCCGCCGCCCGGCAGGTCGATGTTGGTCGGCTCCTTGATCTCGGGATCGATCGAGCCGATGCGAACGTTCAGCCCGGCCATGTGGAAGATGCGCTTGAGCTGGGCCAGGTTGCTCAGGTAGAAGGTGTTGCGGGTGTGGTTCTCGGGAATCACCAGCAGGTTCTTGGCCTCCGGGCAGATCTTCTCGATCGCGGCCATCGCCGACTGCACGCCCAGCGGCAGCATCTCCTGCGTGAGGTTGTTCCAGCCGCCCGGATAAAGATTGGTGTCCACGGGCGCCAGCTTGAAGCCGGCGTTGCGGATATCGACCGAGCTGTAGAACGGCGGCGTATGCTCCATCCACTCCAGCCGGAACCAACGCTCGATCGCGGGCATGGACTCCAGCACGCGCTGTTCGAGTTCGTTGATGGGCCCGGTCAGGGCCGTGATGAGATGGGGAACCATGCGGCCCTTTAGCCTTCGCTTTTTTGAATATCTGACAGGAATTGTAGGGATTTGAGGGCGGCCATGCCCGTTTGCAAGGCCCGCCGCCGCTACGACAAGCGGGCCAGCGGCAGATTGAGCAGCAGGTTCTGGGGCTTGAGCTTGATGCGCTTGTGCTCGTCCATCGCCATCGCCAGGTACACCGGCTTGCCCGCCAACCCGGGCTGCAGCACCGCGGGCTCGTCGAACCACAGGCTGAACAGGCACAGCATGCCGGCCATCCGCTGTTCGCTCACGTCGAGGCCCTGGTAGAGATCGTTGAGAACCGCACTGGCCTGGGCGTCCAGGCCGACATGCCAGACCCAGTCGTCGTCGGTGATGGTTTTTTCCACCTGGATGCGCGGCGCCGAGCCCACGAAATGGGCGACCCAGGCTTCGAGCACGCGGCACAGCGCCTCCAGCGCCGGCTGGCCGTGGTTCAGGCTGATGACCAGGTCGTGGCTTTCATCGCGCTCCCAGTAGATGGACGCGTTCTCGTCGTGCAGCACGTCGAGCTCGGCCGTGCGCAAATGCGGCGCCGCCCTGCTTGAGCAACTCGCCGATGGTGCCGAAATTGGCGGCGATGGCGTGCCGCTCCACGGTTTCGTCGTCGGCCGCCATCACCTGGCCGTCTTCCTGGATCGAAATCCGCTGGGTGCGAAACAGCATTTCGGCGGCGCGTGCCTGCATGGGCGTCGCCTCGTTGCCCAGGATATGGCGCAGCAGGATCTGCGTGAGCTGGTGCACGAAGAGCGGCGGCACGTCCACGCCCTCGCCGCGGAACAGGGCGACGTAGCTGGCCTCGAGGGTGGGATGCGCGAGCAGCCGCTGGCGAAAGCGCAGCCAGATCGCATAGTTGGCGCGCGCATCTTCATCGGCGATGGCCGCAAGCTGCTGCTGCATCGACCGCTGCGCGCGGTTGTTCGACCAGGCGCTGGTGCAAGGCGACTTCGTTGGCACAAGATTCGGCTACCGGCGCCAGTTCCGGCCGCTCCAGCAAGCTGCGCAGGAAATCGTCGGTGACCACCAGGTGGCCTTCGCCGGTCCTTTGCAGGAGGCGAAAGCCGCACTGGCGCCAGTAGTCGCGCATGGCGTTCAGGAACGGACCTCCCTGTTGCCCGAGCTGCCGTTCATCGCGTCGCGCGCATACTCCGCCTGTTTGAGGACGTGATCCAGCATATGGGCCACCTCCTCACCCGTCGTGTAAGTGGTCACCGGCATGCCCACGGAGAAGATCGCGTGGTCTTCGCCGCCGTCGCCACTGACAACGCCGATTTGCCCCGTATGACTTGCGCTCGTGATCATGTTGATTTCCAGCATGGTTCGATACGCATCGCGCTCTCGCTCGACAGGTACGGGACCCAGATCGACACGGATATCGAGCAGATCGTCACGAAAAGCATTGCGAAAAAGCTGGACATGAAAGCCATCCACGAGGAGGCTTCCATTCGTACGCAGCTTCTCGGCATCCGCTAATCCGACGACTTTGCAAAACTGCTCGACCAATGTTCTGTGCATTTCTTCGGTCATGTCATACTCCCTGGACTGTATCTCATTCGTCTTTGAAGTTACTTCAGAGCCGACAGCGCCGAATGGGCATCCCGACAGGCCCGGCCCCAAGCGACGATTCGCACGCAGACTGCGACGTGCTGCCGCGAGAACGCTCCGTCGCAAGGGCCAGCGCTCAGCTGTTTGCGTTCGGCGCCTGGATGGCGGACTTCTTCGCTTTGGAAAGCTGTTCCCTGAGGCAGACAGCCAGTAGTCTGCGAACGCCTTGCTCGCGAGCGGAAGCGTCTTCCTCAGCGATTTCAAGGAGGTCGGAGGTCGGACTCTGGCTTGAAAACTCGGTCGCAAGCCGTCGTCAAGAAGAAATGGGAATAGGTCCGGCGCTTGACCTGTCGAGGAAACAGGGATTGACCTTGCCCCGGCGGTTGAGGCTGGAAAACCGTGCTTGGAACCGGAAGATGTCCGAAGCTTTGTGGTGAGGCGGGCCGTTCGTTATCGAGATGGCGCCACTCTAGGCGCCTCGCCGGGTGTGGGCGCTGATTCTGGCGGGCTTGCGGGCGGGCCGGCCGGCGAGAGGACGACTTGACTTTCAGGTCCTCTGCTTGCAATGAACATGACGGTTCCTCTCTTGATTCTTTATTTGAAGCCGGCAGTCGCGCCAGACACGGCGCAATTCAGTCCTCCCAGCCAGCTTGAGTAACAATGAGAAACGAAATAGTTCCATCGCCGCGCGTCCCGGCGCGCCTCCCGGCCTTTCAGGAGCGGATTTCGCCGTTGCCCAGCACCACCCACTTGAGCGAGGTGAGGCCTTCTATGCCCACCGGCCCGCGGGCGTGGAACTTGTCGGTGCTGATGCCGATTTCGGCGCCCAGGCCGAACTCGAAACCATCGGCGAAACGCGGGCTGGCGTTGACCATCACGCTGGCCGAATCCACTTCGCGCAGGAAGCGCTGGGAATGCATGTGGTCGCGCGTGATGATGGCGTCGGTGTGGTGGCTGCCGTAGCGGTTGATGTGCGCAATCGCCTCGTCGAGGCCCTCCAGCACCTTGATGCTGATGATGGGCGCGAGGTATTCCTCGTACCAGTCCTGCTCGGTCGCCGTCTTGAGATTCGCACCCTGGACGGCCGACAGCAGCGCCCGCGATTCATCGTCGCACCGCATCTCCACGCCTTTGGCCGCATAGATCGCGCCGATCTTCGGCAGGAATTCCCCGGCCACGCTGCGTGCGACCAGCAGGCCCTCGATGGCATTGCAGGGGCTGTACTTCTGCGTCTTGGCATTGTCGGCCACCGTCACGGCCATCGCGATGTCGCAGGGATCGTCGACATAGACGTGGCAGTTTCCGTCCAGATGCTTGATCACCGGCACCTTGGCTTCGCGGCTGATCCGCTCGATCAGGCCCTTGCCGCCGCGCGGAATGATCACATCCACGTACTGCGGCATCGCGATCAGCTGGCCCACGGCCTCGCGGTCGGTGGTCTGCACCAGCTGCACGGCGTCCGCGGGCAGGCCCGCTTCGACCAGGGCCTGCTGCACCAGCCGCGCCAGGGCCTTGTTGGAATCGATGGCTTCCGAGCCGCCGCGCAGGATGCAGGCGTTGCCGCTCTTGATCGACAGGCTGGCGGCCTCGATGGTGACGTTGGGCCGGCTCTCGAAGATCATGCCGAACACGCCGATCGGCACGCGCATCTGGCCCACGCGTATGCCGCTGGGCTGTTGCCGCAGGGCCGTGATCTCGCCAATCATGTCGGGCATCGTGGCCAGCTGCTCGCAGCCCTGGGCGACGGTCTCGATCACCTTGGGGCTGAGCTTCAGGCGATCGACCATGGGCGCCGGCAGGCCCGCCGCGGTCGCGCGTTCGAGATCCTTGGCATTGTCGGCCTGCAGGTCCTGGACGTTGGCACGCAGCAAGTCCGCCAAGGCGCGCAAGGCCTTGTTCCTGGTTGCGGCGTCGGCGCGCGCCATCAGGGCCGAGGCCTGTTTGGCCTGCAGGCCCAGCGTTTGTGTGTACTCCGCTACGTTCAGCGCATTCATCCAGCCATTTTCCCACGGGGTGCTGGCCTGCCCTCACCCCGCCCTCCCCCGAGGGGGAGGGAGAAAGACACTCCTGGCACAGCTGCATGGCCAGCCGATGCAGCGCCTGCCAGCCTTCGGTCGGCCAATCGGGCGCCTTCAAGCCCTTGACGATGCCGTCGACGAGGTGCGCCGAATGCAGCAGGTTGTCCAGCGCTGTCGTGGTCAGGCGTGGCAGCACCCGCTCGAACAGGCGTTCGCGCAAGCCCCAGACGCGCTGCTCGCGCAGCGCCATCGGCAGCGGCCGCCCCGCGGCCATGGCGTCCTTGACACGCTTGAGCGCGCGGATGTCCTCGGACAGCGTGTAGTGCACCAGCACCTCGGCCTCGCCCTCGGCCTTCAGGCCGTCGAGCATGCGCTGCACGCGCCCGGCCTGGCCTGCCAGCACGGCCTCGGAGAGCTTGAAGACGTCGTAGCGCGCCACGTTCAGCACCGCGCTCTCGACCTGTTCGAAATTGAGTTCGCCCGCCGGATAGAGCAGCGCCAGCTTCTGGATCTCCTGGTGCGCGGCCAGCAGGTTGCCTTCCACCCGGTCGGCGAAGAACTGCAGCGTGCGCTGGCCTTCGTCGCCCGCGGCCACCCGCTGCCCCTGCTGCGCCAGCCGCTGGGCGATCCATTGCGGCAGCGCCTGCCGCTCCACCGGCTCGACCTGGATGGTGACGCCGTTGCCGTCCAGAGCGGTGAACCAGGCGCCGGTCTTGGTCATCTTGTCCAGCCGGGGCAGCAGCACCAGGGTGAGTGTGCTGTCGTTACCCTGCGCGTTCGCGGCCAGCTGCTGCAGTGCCGGACTGCCTTCCTTGCCGGGCTTGCCCGAGGGGATGCGGATTTCGACGATCTGCTTGTCGGCAAAGAGGCTGAGCGAGCCTCCGGCGGCCAGCACCTCGCTCCAGTCGAAGTGCGCGCCGGCCACCGTGTGCACGGTGCGCTCGGTGTAGCCCTGGCTGCGCGCCGCGGCGCGAATCGCATCCGCCGCTTCCTGGATCAGCAGCGGCTCGTCGCCGTGCAGCGTGTAGAGGGGCTTGAGGCCCTTTTGCAGGTGTTGGCTGAGTTGGGCGGCGGCGAGCTGCATGGGACGAAGTGTATTGTCATTGCGGGACCGCACATCCATGACCGCATCTGAGGCGGGCTAAGCCGCCAGCTTTTCGCCCCCGCGCTTGCGCCCGCTGTACAGGTTGTTGAGTTTCAAGGTGAGGCAATAGGCCGCGCCGCCCGAGCGATTGAAGGACCCCAGCGGCACCACGTGCACGCGATAGCCGCGCTGCTCCAGGCATTGGCGCAGGGCCTGCGAGCAATAGCACATGACGATATCGCGGCCGATGCACACCGCATTCACCGCCAGGTGGGCCGCATCCTCCCGCGGTGCCTCGATCAGTTTGTCCGCGGCGAGGGCGCGGATCTGCTCGCGCCCCTCCCCGGTGAACGCAGCCGGGTGATACAGGATCTCGCCGCCCGAGAGCAGGCAGAAGGCCGTGTCCAGATGATAGAAATGCGGATCGACCAGCTCCAGCGACAGCGTGGGAATGCCGAACACCTGCTCCACCGTGTGATGCGCGGCGCGGCTGGAGCGCTGGCCCCAGCCCATCCACATCAATTTGCGCAGCGGGTCGTAGATCGCATCGCCCGCGCCCTCGAAGTAAACGCCTTCCGGCGTGCGGAAGATGGCATCGATCTCGCCGCGCGCCTCGAGCTGCTCGAACATCCGCTGGCCGTGCAGTTCCTCGCCCGCCCGCTCGGACTTCAGGTAGCGCGCCAGGATGGCCTTGCCATCCAGCACCACGGCGCAGTTGGCAGTGAACACCAGGTCGGGCCAGCCCTTGGCCGGCGGCTTGACCAGCACCCGCGCGCCCAGCGCTTCGTAGGTGGCGCGCAAGGCGTCCCATCCGGACAGCGCGTCGCGCTGCAGGCGCCTGGCATCCAGCGACCATTGCTGCGGGTTCATCCACGGGTTGATCGCATAGGCCACCTCAAAAAAATCGGGCGGGCTCATGAGGAACTGCGGCGGCGCGGGCTCGCCCGCCTGCACTTTCGCCGCTCCAGCGGGCGCTGCGCAGGCTATGCCGAGCTCTTTCTGTTTACGGGCGATCACCTGGCTGAAGATCTCCACGGCCCGGTCGATCAGCGCCTTGCTGATGGTCAGGGGCGGCGCGAAGCGGATCACCGTCTCATGCGTTTCCTTGGACAGCACGCCTTGCGCCGCCATGCGCTCCACCAGTTCGCGAGCCGACGCGTGTGCCGGCTCGACATCGACCCCTATCCACAGGCCGCGCCCGCGCACCTCGCGGATCAGCCCGCCGCTGGCCCGCATCACCTCCTGCAAGCGCGCAATCAGGTAGTCGCCCAGCACGGCACTGCGGGCGACCAGGTTCTCGTCCTCGATCACTTGCAAAGCTTCCAGCGCAACGGCCGCCGCCAAGGCATTGCCGCCGAAGGTCGACCCATGGCTGCCGGGGTTGAAGACGCTCATCACGCTGTCGTCGGCCAGGAAGGCGCTGACCGGCAGCAGGCCGCCGCCCAGGGCCTTGCCCAGGATCAGCCCGTCGGGCCGGATGCCCTCGTGCTCGAAGGCGAACCAGCGCCCGGTGCGGCCCAGGCCCGCCTGCACCTCGTCGATGATCAGGAGGATGTCGTTGCGGCTGCACCATTCGCGCAGCTCGGTGAAGAAGCCTTCGGGCGGCACGATCACGCCGGCCTCGCCCTGGATCGGCTCGACGATCACGGCGCAGGTATTGCCCGTGGTGGCGGCGCGCACGCTGGCCATGTCGCCGAAGTCGAAGTGCACGAAGCCGGGCGCGAAGGGCCCGAAGCCCTCGCGGTAGTCGGCTTCGCTGGAAAAGCCGACGATGGTGCTGGTGCGGCCATGGAAATTGCCGCGGGCCACCAGGATTTCGGCCTGGCCGTCGGCGATGCCCTTGACGCGATAGCCCCAGCGCCGCGCGCACTTGATCGCCGTTTCCACCGCCTCGGCGCCGGTATTCATCGGCAACGCCCGCTCGAAGCCCGTCAGGTGGCAGAGTTTCTCCAGGAACGGCCCCAGCGTGGTGCCGTGATAGGCGCGCGAAGTGACCGCCACGCGTTCCAGCTGCCTGTGCGCCGCCGCGACCAGGCGGGGATGCAGGTGGCCGTGGCTGACGGCCGAATACGCACCCATCATGTCGATGTATTCGCGCCCCTCCACGTCCCAGACCAGGCAATCGCGCGCATGGTCGACGACCACCGGCACCGGCTGGTAGTTTCTTGCGCCATAGCGCGCCTCTTTGCCAATGAAGTCTTGAGTGGAAGCGGTCGTTTTGGCGTTCATGGCGGATTCCCCGGTTGATGAGGAAAGTCTAGGCCCGGCCCTGCTGCCATGAACGTGAATCCGGCGTGCGCGCACGGCGGCAACGGCATGATTTCAGGCATCGCACTTCCGAAACGGAAGTCTGTAGGACGCGCAGCGCGCAGGCCCTGCGTCAGGACTTGCCGGCGGCGGCTTTCAGCAGGGGAAAGCCCGCGAACTCCTTGATGGTCTGGAGTTCGATGTTGGTGACGATCTTCTCAACGCCCAGCCCGGCTTCGTCCAGCCAGCCATTGATCAGGCGGTGATAGTGCGCCAGGTTGGGACAGGCGATGCGCACGAGGTAGTCGTAGCGCCCGCTGACCACGTAGCAGGCCACCACCTCGGGCGTCGCGGCCATCTTCCTTTCGAAGCGCTGGATCACGGCCTGCCGCTGGTCCTTGAGCGCGATCTCGGCGAACACGCAGATCTGCTCGCCCAGCGCCGCGCGGTTGATCAAGGCGCGATAGCCCTCGATCATCCCCTCGGATTCCAGCTTGCGCACGCGATTGAGCGTGGCGCGCGCCGAAAGGTGGATGGCTTCCGAAAGTGCCTGCACCGTGGTGCGGCCATCGTGTTGGAGCAGCTCGAGCAGCTTCAGGTCCGCGCGATCGAGCTCCATGTCAGTCGCCGACGTGCCGCCCCTAGCGACTGCGCCTTCCGGGGGGCAGCGCGAGCGAAGTGACGCAGCGTGGGGGTCATATCAGAGGGTCTTGACCGCCGCCAGCCGCCGCATCAGCTGCTGCACGATGTCGGTCTGCATGTCGCGGTACATCAGGCCTTCCTCGGACTCCTTGGCCAGTACCGCCGATTCGTTGAAGCTGATGTCGCGTTGCTGCAGCAGCTCGGTTTCCGGGATCAGCTCCTTGCCTTGGGGCGTGCGCAGCTTGAACTTCAGGCGAGTGCGCAGCTGGAACTCGCGCACCTGCCCCGACGTGTTCAGGCCAACCACGACTTTCTCGCGCTGCTCGGTCAGCACGTCCAGCACCACCTGCGCCGTATCGGGCGCGCCATCGACCACCCGGACACTCTCGCTGGAGGCGATGCTGCGCCGCAGTTCCTTGCCCAGCGCCGAACTGGTTCCGATGTAGATCGAGTTGAACGCGAATTGGGGCGCCTGGCGCAGCTGGAAGCCGCAAGCGGCCAGCAGCAACGAGGCACTCAGCCAAGGCCAGGAGAGATTCTTCGCTTCATCAGACCACCACGTTGACCAGCCGGCCGGCCACCACGATCACCTTCCTGGGGACCGCGCCGCCGGCGTGTTTGGCGAAGTCCTCGCTGGCGATGGCCAGCTTCTCGATCTCCTGCAGGCTGGCCGCGGCGGGGACCGTCACCGAACCGCGGTGCTTGCCGTTGATCTGCAACACCAGCTGGACCTCGTCCTGCAGCAAGGCCTGCTCATCGATGCGCGGCCAGGGCGCATCCAACAGCTCGCCGTGCGGCTTGGAATAGCCCAGCGCCCCCCAGAGTTCCTGCGCAATATGGGGAGTCACGGGATAGAGCACCCGCAGCAGTATGCCGAAACCCTCGCGCACCGCCGCGTCGGCGCCAGGTTCCGACGCGCCTTTGAAATCTTCCAGCGCATTGAGCAGCTTCATCGCGCCCGAGACCACGGTGTTGTACTGCATGCGCTGGTAGTCGTAGTCCACCTGCCTGAGGATGGTGTGGATTTCCCGCCGCAGCGCCTTGGCCTGCTTGCCTGTGGCGCGCGCCACGCCGGCGTCACTGCCGGCGCCGAGCTTGTGCCCGAAGTTCCAGACGCGGCGCAGGAAGCGGTACGAGCCTTCCAGCGCGGCGTCGTTCCATTCCAGCGTGGCTTCCGGCGGCGCGGTGAACATGGTGTACAGGCGCGCCGTGTCGGCGCCGTACTTCTCGATCAGGTCCTGCGGATCGACGCCGTTGTTCTTGGACTTGGACATGGTGGTCCAGCCCTCGTAGGTGACGGGCTGGCCGTCGGCCTTGGCCGTGGCCGAGATCACCTTGGCGTGCTCGTCGCGCACGATGTCCAGGTCGTGGGCCCAGTAGTACTGCTTGCCCGCCTTCTCGCCCACCCGCACGAAGGCCTCGTTGAGGACCATGCCCTGCGTCAGCAGCTTGGTGAAGGGTTCATCGACCTTGACCAGGCCGAAGTCGCGCATCACCTTGGTCCAGAAGCGGGCATAGAGCAGGTGCAGGATCGCGTGCTCGATGCCGCCGATGTACTGGTCCATCGGCATCCAGTACGCGGCGCCCGCCGCCACCATGGCGATGTCGTTCTTGGGATCGCAATAGCGCATGTAATACCAGGCCGAGTCCACGAAAGTGTCCATGGTGTCGGTCTCGCGCCGCGCGTCCTTGCCGCACACCGGGCATTTGACGTGCAGGAAGTCGGCGCGCTTGTTCAGCGGGTTGCCCGAACCATCGGGCACGCAGTCCTGGGGCAAGACCACCGGCAGGTCCTTCTCGGGCACCGGCACGGCCCCATGCTCTTCGCAATGGATGATGGGGATGGGCGTGCCCCAGTAGCGCTGGCGGCTGATGCCCCAGTCGCGCAGCCGCCAGGTGGTCTTCTTCTCGCCCAGGCCTTTTTGCTCGAGTGCGTGCGCCACCGCGTTGACCGCGTCCTTGTAGGAGAAGCCGCTGTAGATGTCGGAGTTGATGGTGACGCCCTTTTCCTTGTCGGCGTACCAGTCGTGCCACTGCTTGTAGTCGTAGTGCTCGCCATCCACGTGCACCACCTGCATGATCGCCAGGTTGTACTTGAGCGCGAAATGGAAGTCACGCTCGTCGTGTCCCGGCACGCCCATCACCGCGCCGTCGCCGTAGCCCATGAGCACGTAGTTTCCCACCCACACGTCGATGGGTTCGCCGGTCAGCGGGTGGAACACCACCAGCCCGGTGGGCATGCCTTCCTTCTCGCGCAGGGCCAGTTCGGCCTCGGTGGTGCCGCCCTTCTTGCAGTCCTCGATGAAGGTGGCCAGCCGCAGGTTCGTGCGGGCGGCGTGCACGGCCAGGGGATGCTCCGGCGCGACGGCGCAGAAGGTCACGCCCATGATCGTGTCGGCGCGTGTCGTGAACACGTACATCTTGCCGCCGTCGATCAGCTCGCCTTGAAAATCGCGGATGTCATGGGTGAAGGCGAAGCGCAGGCCCTCGCTCTTGCCGATCCAGTTCTCCTGCATCAGCTTGACGCGCTCGGGCCAGCCGGGCAGCTTGTGCTCCACGTGGTCCAGGAGCTCCTCGGCGTAGTCGGTGATCTTCAGGTAGTAGCCGGGGATCTCGCGCTTTTCGACGACGGCGCCGGTGCGCCAGCCCTTGCCGTCGATCACCTGCTCGTTGGCCAGCACGGTCTGGTCCACCGGGTCCCAGTTCACGACCTGGGTCCTGCGGTAGGCGATGCCCTTTTCCAGCATCTTGAGGAACAGCCACTGGTTCCACTTGTAGTACTCGGGATCGCAGGTCGCGACCTCGCGGCTCCAGTCGATGGCCAGGCCCATCGCCTGCATCTGCCGCTTCATGTAGGCGATGTTGTCGTAGGTCCACTTGGCCGGCGGCACGCCGTTTTTCATCGCCGCGTTTTCCGCCGGCAGGCCGAAGGCGTCCCAGCCCATGGGCATGAGCACGTTGTAGCCGTTCATGCGCAGGTAGCGCGTGAGCATGTCGTTGATGGTGTAGTTGCGCACATGGCCCATGTGCAACTTGCCGCTTGGGTAAGGCAGCATCGAGCAAGCGTAGAACTTCTTCTTGCTGGCGTCTTCGGTCACGCGATAGGCGTCGTTCGCAGTCCAGTGCGCCTGCGCCGAACGCTCTACCTCGGAAGGGTTGTATTTCTCTTGCATAAATGAGTGTGCCGGGAAGTAGACCCGGCCTGCGGTCGATTTTACGGGCGCGCTTCAGCGACGCGGCCGGCGGGATCCGCGACGAAGCCGATGCGGTTCAAGCCCGCCTTCTGCGCCGCCCCCATCACTTCGACCACTCGGCCATAGGGTACGGCCTGGTCCGCCCGCAGCTGGATCTCGGTTTCGGGATTGTCCCGGGCGGCCTGGGCCAGCCCTTCGGCCAGCTGGACCGGGGTCACCGGCTTTTCGTTCAGGAAAGCCCCGCCCGACTTGTCGAGGACCACGGTGACGAACTTGGGCGCGTCGCTGGGCTTGGCGGCATCCGTGTGCGGCAGATCCAGCCGGATCGAGCTGGCCAGCAGGGGAGCGGTGATGATGAAGATCACCACCAGCACCAGCATGACGTCCACCAGGGGCGTCATGTTGATCTCACTCATGGGCTGCGGCCCCTGGGTGCGCTCCAGACGGCCGAAAGGCACTCATCAGCAGGTTACCGTCCGCGTGGGTCAGCAGTTCGCGCAGATCGCGCGCGAAGCCTTCCAGGTCGGCCTCGATGCGGCCGATCCGCCGGCCGAACACGTTGTAGCCCAGCACGGCCGGGATGGCCACCGCCAGGCCGGCGGCAGTCATGATCAATGCTTCGCCGACGGGCCCCGCCACCTTGTCGATGGTGATCTGGCCGGCAGTCGCGATGCCGATCAGGGCATGGTAGATGCCCCAGACGGTCCCCAGCAGACCCACGAAGGGTGCGGTGGAGCCCACCGTCGCCAGCAGAACCTGGCCGAATTGAAGCTTGTCCAGCACCCCGTGCAGGGCGTCGCGCAGCAGCCGCGTGAGCTGTTGGGAGCGGTCCCCGGCGGCTGCCAGCGAGCCCGGCGCGTCCAGCTGGGTGGCGGCAATCAAAGGCAGCACCAGGCCTTCCCGGTCGAAAGCGCCCACTTTCTGCCGTGCCTCGCCGACCGAGGGGGACTGCCAGAACGCCGCCGTGCTTCGGCTCACGTCACCCGTCGCCCGGCGCAACAGCCAGGCTTTCCAGAGGATGACCACCCAGCTGGCCACCGACATGGCCAGCAGCAGCACCGCCACCGCCTTGGTGACGGCGTCGCCCTGGCTGAACAGTTCGTAGAAGCTCATCTCCCGCCGAGCCGCCTCAAGGAGGATGACGCCCCCTCGGGGGGCAGCGAACGCAAGTGAGCGTGGGGGCACCATTACCTGAGGCCGAGCACGTCGAACATGTCGAACATGCCGTTGCGCTTGCCGGCCAGGAAGCGCACGGCGCGCAGGCTGCCTTCCGCATAGGTGGTGCGGCTTCCCGACCGGTGCGTGATCTCGAGGCGTTCCCCGGTGCCGGCGAACAACACCGTGTGGTCACCCACGATGTCGCCGCCGCGCACGGTAGCGAAACCGATCGTCGATGGGTCGCGCTCGCCGGTGACACCTTCGCGCGCATAGACGCCGCAGTCCTTCAGGTCGCGGCCCAGCGCCGTGGCGATGATCTCGCCCATCTTCAGGGCGGTGCCCGAGGGCGCGTCGACCTTGTGGCGATGGTGGGTTTCGATGACTTCGATGTCGTAGCCGACAGACAGCGCCTTGGCGGCCATTTCGAGCAGCTTCATCGTGACGTTCACGCCGACGCTCATGTTGGGGGCCATGACGATGGCGATGTCGCGCGCCGCGTCGGCGATCTGCTCTTTCTGCCCTTCGCCAAATCCCGTGGTGCCGATCACGACGTTGACGCCGAGTTCGCGGCACACCTTGAGATGCGCCATCGTCGCCTCGGGACGGGTGAAGTCGATCAGGACCTGGGCATTGGCCAGAGCCGTGCGCGGGTCGGCCGAAACCGGCACGCCGCTGGCATGGCCCAGGAAGGCGGCGGCATCGTTGCCGATGGCCGGGCTCGAAGCAATATCCAGCGCGCCCGCCAACTGGCAGTCACGGGAATCACGGATCGCCTCGATCAGCATATGGCCCATGCGGCCGCTAGCGCCGGCCACGGCCACCTTGTGCAGGGATTGTGCGTTGTCAGTCATGCCTGAAGCCCGGTCAGCGGGCCGGCGCTTCCAGCGGCGGATAGCTGGTGGCGGGCGGGGGTTCTGCGGGCGCCGGCTGCGCGGCCGCGGCGGCCGGACGGCCCGCCGAGAACTGCTTGAGGCTTTCCTCGCTGGCTTCGAGCACCGGGACCTTGGCATCCTTGCGCTTGTTGTCCAGCGTCGCCACGAACTCGGCTTCGCTGGGCATCTGATCGCCCTCGAAACGCTCCAGCGCACTGCCCTTGAAGAACACCGCCAGCCTGCGCGCCTGCGGCTGCACACCCTGGCGCTTGATGGTGAACACGTAATCCCAACGGTCCTGGTGGAAAACGCTGCTCACCAGAGGCGTGCCCAGGATGTCGCGCACCTGCTGGCGGCTCATGCCGGGCCTGAGGGCCTCGACCTGCTCCTTGGACACGAAATTGCCCTGCACGACCTCGACCTTGTAGGGCGTGATCGAGTCGGCGAAGCGCTGGGTTGCATCGCTCATCGTACCGCAGGCGCCCACGGACGCGCAGGCGGCCAGCGCCAGGATCAGGCGGGATGCGCGGAAAGGAGATGCGGACATTGGCAAACCGTAAGGCGATATGATCAAACGATTGTAGCGGTTGCCCCGCCCCGGGGCCCCTGCGGGGAAGACCATGACCAACATCGACGAACTCAAGAGCACCGGCCTGAAAGCCACGCTGCCGCGGCTGAAGATCCTGGACGTGTTCCAGAAGGGCTTGCAGCGGCACATGACGGCCGAAGACGTGTTCCGCGTGCTGCTGGAAGAGCACTCGGACATCGGGCTGGCCACCGTTTATCGCGTCCTCACGCAGTTCGAGCAGGCCGGCATCCTGAGCCGCAGCCACTTCGAGAGCGGCAAGGCCGTTTACGAACTCAACGAGGGCACGCACCACGACCACATGGTCTGCCTGGACTGCGGCCGGGTCGAGGAGTTCTATGACGCCGAGATCGAGAAGCGCCAGCATGCGGTGGCCGAGGCCAAGGGGTTTTCGATCGCCGACCACGCACTGAGCCTGTACGCCCACTGCACGAAGAATCCCTGCCCGAACCGGCCGGAAGGGCATCCGTTCAGCCACCCGGGCGGGCACCGCAGCTGAAGTCATTGCGGGCCTGACCCGCAAGCGCATGAGCCGGCCATGGATCCCGCGATCCGAGTCCGGGATGACCAGCCGGATGCGGCTACTTGTCCTGCTCCATCGCGCGCCGGTGGCGCTCGACGAACTCCTGGTAGGTATCCACGCCGCGCAGCTGCAAGATGGTGTTGCGCACCGCGGCTTCGACCAGTACCGCGATGTTGCGCCCGGCGACCACCTGGATCACCGCCTTGCGCACCGGCACGCCCAGCACGTCCTGCGTCAGCGGCTCATAGGGCAGGCGCTCGTACTCGCGCTCCATCGTTTCACGGCGCACCAGGTGGACGATGAGCTTGAGCCGCATCTTGCGGCGCACCGCCGTCTCGCCGAAGATGCCGCGGATATCCAGCAGGCCGATGCCGCGCACTTCCAGCAGGTTCTGCAGCAGCTCGGGGCAGCGGCCCTCGATGGTGGTCTGGTTGATGCGGTACAGGTCCACCGCGTCGTCGGCCACCAGGCCATTGCCGCGCGAGATCAGCTCCAGGCCCAGCTCGCTCTTGCCCAGGCCGGATTCGCCGGTGATCATCACGCCCAGCCCCAGGATGTCCATGAACACCCCGTGCATGGAAGTGCGCTCGGCGAAATGCTTGGAGAGGTAGGCGCGCAGCACGTCGATGACGAAGGCCGAGGGCTCGTGGGTGGCGAACATCGGGATCTGCGCCCGCTCGCACATCGACAGCAGCGCGTCCGGCGCGACCTGGTTGTCGGTGAGGACCAGCACCGGCGGCTCCAGCGTGACGATGCGGGCGATGCGTCGCGCGCAGTCGTCCCCCGTGGCATTGGTCAGGTAGGCAATCTCCCGCTCGCCCAGGATCTGGACGCGATACGGATGGATGTAGTTGAGGTAGCCCACGAGGTCGGCGCCCGAGCGCGCGGCCCGCACCGCGATCTCATCGAAGCGGCGCTCCGAAGCACCCAGGCCGGCGACCCATTCCCACTTGAGCTGCGCCCGGTGGTCTTCGAACAGGACATCGGCGCTGACGACTGTGGGTTTCATCGAGCCGGCCGCCCAGGCGCAGGCCTCGAGCGCACGCAGTGACAAGCGTGGGGGCCACATACTATGCCGGTTGGGCGGACTGCCAGGTGGCAATCAATCGGTGCAGTTCGGCCGCGTCGGTGCTGGCCTTGATCTTCTCGCGCAAGGGCGCGTCGCTGAGCAGCTCAGCGATCTCGGACAGGATTTCCAGGTGCTTCTGGGTCGCGGCCTCGGGCACCAGGAGAAAGATCAGCAGGACGACCGGCTGTTCGTCCGGCGCGTCGAAGCCGATCGGCTGGGCCAGCTGGAACAAGGCGGCCATCGGGGCCTTCAGGCCCTTGATGCGTCCGTGGGGGATGGCGACGCCATGGCCCAGGCCGGTGGAGCCCAGGCGTTCGCGGGCGAACAGGCTGTCGGTGATCAACGCACGGGACAGGCCGTGCAGGTTTTCGAACAGCAGCCCCGCTTCTTCGAAAGCGCGCTTCTTGCTTGTGGCATCGACGCTCACGAGCACTTGAGCAGCGGGCAGGATGGACGCGAGGCGATTCATGGTTGGGGTTTACGATTATGCACCCTGGAAGGTACACCGCAGTACACGCATCAAACGCGCCAGCGAGCCCAACAGCCGACAACACCGCCCACAAAGCACAAGGCGCCCATCGGGGCGCCTTGTTTTAGTCCATTGGGCTTACATCACTCGCTTGGGGGCATCGTGGTGGTGGTCCTGCAGCCGGGTCTTGTGCCGGCCGACCTGCCGGTCGAGCTTGTCGACCAGCTCATCCAGGGCAGCGTAAAGGTCCTCGTGCGAGCTTTCCGCGAACATGTCGTTGCCCTTGACGTGAATCATGCATTCCGCGCGTTGTCGTCGTTCCTTTTCCTTTTGCTTTTCCACTGTGAGCAGCACCCTGATGTCGACGACTTGGTCAAAGTGCCGGGTGATCCGATCAAGCTTGGTAGTCACGTAATTGCGAAGTGCCGGGGTGACTTCGAGATGGTGACCGCTGATCGTCAAATTCATGAATGACCTCCTGTTTCACGCTGGTTGAAATGGCCGCCTTGGGAGCGCTGCGGCCGGCGAATCTGGTTTTCTGAAGGTCGAACCACTATGCCCACGTTACCCATCAAAAGCAAATGGATTTCGGTCAGGCTCCCGGCCAAAATGAAACCCTTTGTCGGACTGGTTCGCAAGTGCTTGAAAAGCCTGGCGTTTTTTCCCGGCAGGCCAAAAGAAAGCGGCCCCTACGGGGCCGCCTTGCCACCTTCAGTGGCCTCAGGGCTCAGCGAGTGCGCCAAGCGATGACCGGGTCGGTGTAGCTGTCCCAGCCACGGGCGGCGCGCGGGTGCGCCTGGGCTCCGGGCCGCTCGAGGTTGGCGTGCTCCGTGTGTTCGCACATGGGTTTGTCGCGAGGGGTATCCGCGAGCTTGTTGGGGTTCTTGGGTTCTGTAGGCATTAAGTCAACTCCGTCTATGGGGCGCCGGCATCAGCTTCCGCTGTCGCTTGCGGCGGGTTTCTGGTTGTCCTGCTGGGTGGGCCGCGCGGCATACTTGCTCAGGAAGGGCCAAGCATGACCGTTGCGGCCGCGCTGGGCACCGGGATTCGATCCCTTGGCTTCGCTTTGCTCAGGGCGGTTGCTCGTTCGGCTCGCGTTCGGATCGTTCGCCAGCTGGATCATTGATAGCTCCTTGGATGCCGGCCGATGGTGAGGCCGGGACGAGGAGTTGAATTTAGGGGTCTTACCTCAACCGGTATGTCGGACAGGTCGGCCCAGATTTGTAGGACTGGTCCTGCCTCATCCGTCCGGGTTGCTCTACCATGGCCAGGCATGAGCCTGAGCACCATCATCAACGCGGAGCTGACCCGCCCTGCCCGACCCATCCACGCCCTGGTGCTGATGGGCGGCGGCGCCCGCACGGCCTATCAGGTCGGTGTGCTGCAGGCCATGGCCTCGATACTCAAGCTGCAGGCCAAGAGCCCATCCGCCTTCCCCTTCCAGGTGCTGGTGGGCACCTCGGCCGGGGCGCTCAACGCGGCCTACCTGGCCAGCGCCGCGACGCGGGGGTTGCAGGCCTTCGACTGGCTGGGGCAGTTCTGGAGCCGGGTGCGCTCGTGCGAGGTGTACGAGCTGGACGTGCCGCGCTGGGCGCGCTTGAGCCGCCTGGCGACCGCCTTCTGCCTGTGGCGCAATGCGCGCAGGCGGGGCGCCATCCTCAACAACATGCGGCTGGTCGACACCCTGCATCACGCCATCTCGCTGCCGGGGATCGATGAGGCCCTGCAGGCCAAGGCCATCGACGCACTGGCGGTGACGGCCTCCAGTTACACCAGCGGCGTGCATTGGACCTTCTGCCACACCGCGCGGGATCGCCCCCACGACGGATGGAACCGGCCCGGGCGGCGGTCTGAATTCCAGCCGCTGACCATCGAACACCTGATGGCCTCCAGCGCCCTGCCCTTCCTCTTTCCCGCCACGCCGCTGTGGGTGGACGGGCGGCGCGAATACTTCGGCGACGGCTCGATGCGCCAGGTTTCGCCGCTGTCGCCGGCGATTCAACTGGGGGCGCACAGGATCATGGTGGTGGGAGCCGGCCAGCCCCAGCGCGCCGGCTTGGTGGGCGGGGCCCTGACCCTGGAGCGCGAGCCGACGCTGAGCGGCATCGCCGGCCACGCCATGGCCAGCGTGTTTCACGACACCTTGCAGGCCGACGTGGAGCAGGCCCAGCGCGTCACCCGCACGCTGCAGCAGTTGCCGCCGTGAGGTCGCGGGCGTGCTGCCCTATCGCAGCGTCGAAGTGCTCTCCATCCAGCCCACGCAGTCGCTCGATGCACTGGCCCAGGCCCATGCCCACGAATTGCCGCTTTCCGTGCGGCGCGCCCTGGGCGGCCTCGGCGCCCTCAAGGGCGGCGGCGGCGCGCTGGCCAGCTACCTGCTGTTCGAGCCGGGCTTCGTGCAGGCGCTGATCGGCCTGGGCGAGCAGGATGCGTATGCGCGCAAGGAAGAATTGCTGGCCTTTTTGCGACACCGTCATCCCTCACGCGTCCCCCGCGGGGATCCCCCGATACGCACCTCCACTCGTTACCACCCAGCCCCCTCGTAACCGCCGCACCCACTCCACGGGACCCTCTGCGACACGCACCCTCGACGCCCGGCCACCCCAAAAGACGCGCAGACCTGCCCAAAACATGGCATCACCGCGGATGCAAGGAACTCAGCGGGCACAAACCCATTCTTCACCCGATCCCGGAGCACGGCTGTTCCAAGCGTCAGCCGCGCTCCCAGACCAGACTACCAAACCAGCTGTTCTCATACGCGGCGGCGGCCTCGAGCGCCCTCAAGGCGGGCGGCGGCTCGCTCGCCAGCTACCTGCTGTTCGAGCCGGGCTTCGTGCAAGCGCTGATCGGCTTGGGCGAGCAGGATGCGTATGCGCGCAAGCAAGAATTGCTCGCCTTCTTCGCCCGGCGGCATAATCGCGCGGTCGCAATTGCCGGAGAGCGCTCCTTGGAAACCTACCCTAGTCGGTAGCTTTCAACGCCCGGGACTCGGGGTTGAAAGCATCACCTGCCACAACACCGAATCGAACAGTCACGGGAGTGAGCCATGCTCAACATCTTCACGCTCGCCAACGGGCGGCTCTTCCAGGAAGAGATCGAATCGCTGGAGGAGCTCTCCAAGTTCCAGCCTATCTGGGTGGATCTCGAGTCCCCCACCCTCGAAGAAAAGCGCTGGGTCAAGCAGTACTTCGGCCTGTCCATCCCCGAGGATGCGATGGACGAGGACATCGAGGAATCCGCGCGCTTCTATGAGGAAGACAACGGCGACCTGCACATCCGCAGCGACTTCCTGATCGCCGACGCCGAGGAGCCGCGCACGGTGCGCGTCGCCTTCATCCTCAACCTGGTGAACGACTCGCTCAGGAGCAAGGGCGTGCTGTTCTCCATCCACGACGAGGACGTGCCGGTGTTCCGGCTGCTGCGGCTGCGCGCGCGGCGCGCGCCCGGCCTGATCGAGGACGCCAAGGAAGTGCTGCTCAAGCTCTTCGACGCGGATGCGGAGTATTCGGCCGACACGCTGGAGGGCATCTACGACGAGCTGGAAAAAGTCAGCAAGCAGGTGCTGGCCGGCGAAGTGACGGACACCCTGGCCGGCGAAGTGCTGGGCGCGATCGCACGCCAGGAGGACTTGAACGGCCGCATCCGCCGCAACGTGATGGATACCCGCCGCGCGGTGAGCTTCATGATGCGCAGCCGCATGCTCAACGCCGGGCAGTTCGAAGAGGCGCGCCAGATCCTGCGCGACATCGAATCGCTGGACAACCACACGGCCTTCCTGTTCGACAAGATCAACTTCCTGATGGACGCCACCGTCGGTTTCATCAACATCAACCAGAACAAGATCATCAAGATCTTCTCGGTGGCCAGCGTGGCGCTGCTGCCGCCGACCTTGATCGCCAGCCTGTACGGCATGAACTTCCAGTACATGCCGGAGCTGTCGGCAAGCTGGGGCTATCCATTCGCGCTGACGCTGATGGTGGCCAGCGCGCTGGTGCCGATGTGGTACTTCAGGAAGCGCGGCTGGCTCAGGTGACTCCCCCCGAAGCGCCTGACGGCGCCTACCCCCTCAAGGGGGCGCCACCAGCGGCCCGGCAAAGCCGGATCCGCGGTGGCCCACGAAAAGGCACGACTTTCAGCGACGCATGAAGGCCTCGACGATGGCGGCTGAATAGCGGCTGGCGACCTCCTGGATGAAGCGCGTGAAATCGACGTGGGCCGCGTCGTCCGCCCGGTCGGAGATGGTGCGCACGGCGGCGAACGGCAGGCCGTAGTCGTGGCAGACCTGGGCGATCGCGGCACCCTCCATCTCGACCGCGAGCGCCTCGGGCAGGGCCGACTGCAGCGCGCGGCTTTCGGCGGTGGTGGCGACGAATCGGTCGCCGCTGATCACCAGCCCGCGATGCAGGGTGACGCCGGGCAAGGCCGCCTGGGCCGCGGCCGCGAGCTGGCCCGATAGCGCTGGGTCGGCCGTGAAGCGGCTCAGGCCATAGAGCGGCACTTCGTATTTCGGGAAGATCGGCGAAGCGTCCAGGTCGTGCTGCAGGAAGCTGTCGGCCACCACGATATCGCCCACGTTCACGCCCGGCCCCAGGCCACCGGCCACGCCGGTGAAAACGATGCGCCGGACCCCGAAGCGTTCGATGAGGACCGTGGCCGTCGTCGCGGCGGCAACCTTGCCGATGCGCGACAGCACCGCCACGACTTCCTGGCCGTGCAGGTGGCCGACGCCAGAACTCGCGCCCGGCAACGACCTCCTTGTGCTCGTCAGGCATCAGCGCGAGGACCGCGGACAGTTCCTCGTGCATGGCGCTGACGATGGCGATGGTCATGTGCTCCCCGGAAAAGAAAAGCCCCGGCGCCGCAACAGCGCCAGGGCCGAGGATAAGCGAGGTGCCGCTTATTCCTTGATGTCGACGCCGTAGAAGTTGTGGCGGCCGAACGGGCTGACAGCTTGAAGTCGACCACTTCCTTGCGCACCGGCTTGAGCTGCACCGCATGGGCGATGGTGAACCAGGGCGCCTGTGCCTTGAAGATCACCTGCGCCTGCTTGTACAGCGCGTCGCGGTCCGCCGGCTTGGTGACCGTCTTGGCCTTGAGCACCAGGTCCTCGAACGGCTGGTAGCAGAACTTCGCGACGTTGGAGCCGTTGGTCTTGGCCGATTCGCAGCCCAGCAGGGTGTAGCAGGAAGTTGTCCGGGTCGCCGTTGTCGCCGGTCCAGCCCAGCATGCCCATCTGGTGCTCGCCGGCCTGCATGCGCTTGCGGTACTCGCCCCACTCGAAGGTCTTGATCTCGGCCTTGACGCCGATCTTGGCCAGGTCGGCCTGCATCAGTTCGGCGATGCGCTTGGCGTTCGGGTTGTACGGGCGCTGCACCGGCATGGCCCACAGGTCGGTCGTCGAAGCCGTTCGGGAGGCCGGCCTCGCGCCAGCAGCTTCTTGGCGGCTTCGGGATCGTAGGGCATCGTCCTTGATCGCGTCGTTGTAGGCCGACATCGACGGCGGCAGCGGGTTCTTGGCGGCCACGCCGGTGCCCAGGTACACGCCGTCGATGATGGCCTTCTTGTTGATCGCCATGTTGATGGCCTTGCGCACGCGCACGTCGTCGAACGGCTTCTTCGTGCGTGTTGTAGGCCAGGTAGCCGACGTTCAGGCCGGGCTGCTCCAGCACCTGCACGTTCGGGTCCTTGCGGATCGCCTCCAGGTCGGCCGGGTTCGGGTACGGCATGACGTGGCACTCGCCCTTTTGCAGCTTGGCCCAGCGCACCGATGCATCGGGCGTGATGGCGTACACCAGGTCGTCGATCTTGGCCTTGCCGCCCCAGTACTGCGGGAAGGCCTTGTAGCGGATCACGGCGTCCTTCTGGTACTGCACCAGGTAGAACGGGCCGGTGCCGATCGGCTCCTGGTCGATCTTCTCGGGCGTGCCGGCCTTCAGCATGGCGTCGGCGTATTCCTTGGACTGGATGGCCGCATAGGGCATCGCCAGGTTCGACAGGAACGGCGCCTCCGGCTTTTCCAGCGTGATGCTTGCACCGTGTAGTCGTCGACCTTCGTCGACCGACTTCAGCAGCTTGGGCATGCCCATGTCGTTGAAGTACGAGTGGTTGGTGCTCGTGACCTTGAAGTACGGGTTGTCTTCCTTCCACTGGCGCTCGAAGCCGAAGACGATGTCGTCGGCGTTGATGTCGCGCGTCGGCTTGAAGGCGCGGTGGTTGTGCCACTTGACGCCCTTGCGCAGGTGGAAGGTGTAGGTCCTTGCCGTCGGCGGAGATGTCCCACTTCTCGGCCAGGCCGGGCACGACCTTGGTGCCGCCGCGCTCGAACTCGACGATGCGGTTGTAGATCGGCTCGTTGCCGTCGAAGGAGGTGCCGGTGGTGTTGACGCCGGGGTAGAAGTTTTCGGGGCTGCCTTCGGAGCAGAACACCAGCGTCTTGGCGCCGGCGCCGGTGGCGGCCGCCAGGGCCAGCGCGGTGATCGCAAAGTGCTTGCGATACTTGGAAAGATTTCATGCGAGTACTCCTTCAAAAAGTTGGATTCCGGCCTCAGCCGGAGAGTGACGCATTATCAACAGACGCGACTGCGGGAAAACCGCGATTCCAGGAACTGCTCCGAGAAGTGGCAGGCGGCGATGCGCCCATCCACCGGTCGCAGGCAGCGGGCGCTCGGCCCGGCAGCGTTCCACCGCATACGGGCAGCGGCTGGAGAACACGCAACCACTGGGCGGATTGAGCGGCGAAGGCAGCTCGCCCTTGAGCACGATGCGCTGCACGTTGCGCGCGCCGACGCCGGGCGTCGATGCGAGCAGCGCCTGCGTGTACGGATGCAGCCGGCCGCGCGAAGATGCGCGGCCTTGGGCCCCTGCTCCATCACGTGGCCCAGGTACATCACCAGCACCTCGTGCGCGATGTGGCGCACCACCGCCAGGTCGTGCGAGATGAAGAGGTAGGCCAGCTTGAATTCATCCTGCAGGTCGGCCAGCAGGTTGAGCACCTGGGCCTGGATCGATACGTCCAGCGCCGAGACCGGCTCGTCCGCGACCAGCAGTTTGGGGTTGAGCATCAGCGCGCGCGCGATGGCGATGCGCTGGCGCTGGCCGCCGGAGAACATGTGGGGATAGCGGTTGGCGTACTCGGGCCGCAGGCCGACCTGGGCCAGCATGGCGCGGGCGCGCTCGCTGCGCTCGGCCTGGTTCATGGTGGTGTTGATCGCGAGCGGGTCTTCCAGCACCGCGCTGATCTTCTTGCGCGGGTTCAGCGAACCATAGGGGTTCTGGAACACGAGCTGGACCGCCTGGCGCAGGCGCCGCTTGTCGGATGCCGGCGTGTCGACCGCATCGGTGCCGTCGAGCATCAGGCTGCCGCTGGTGGGCTTCTCGATCAGGGACACCATGCGCGCGAGCGTCGACTTGCCGCAGCCGGATTCGCCCACCACCGCCAGCGTCTTGCCGGCTTCGATGGCGAAGGACACGCCGCCCACGGCCTGCAGATGCGCGGGCGCGCGCAGCAGGCCGCGGCGGATCTTGTAGACCTGGCGCAGGTTCTTGGCTTCGACAACCACCGTCATTCGATCACCTCGATGCGGCACCGGCGTGTCGCGTGCGATGGTCGCTTCGCGCTGCGGATCGCCCAGCGGGTAGTGGCAGCGCACCTGGCCGTCCTTCCATGGGCGCAGCTCGGGCCGCACGGCCATGGAATGCGCCGTGGCGTAGGCGCAGCGCGGCGCGAACAGGCAGCCGCTCGGCCGGTCGAACACGCCGGGCACCACGCCGGGGATGGTGGCGAGGCGATGCCCTGCCGGGCCGCGTTCGGGCAGCGCCGCCAGCAGGGCTTCGGTGTAGGGATGCTGCGGATCGGCGAAGAGCTGGGCGACGGGCTGCTGCTCCATCACCTGGCCGGCGTACATCACCGCGACGCGGCGCGCCATTTCGCTCACCACGCCCATGTTGTGGGTGATCAGCACCAGCGCCATGCCGCGCTCTTTCTGCAGGTTGCGCAGCAGGTCCAGGATCTGGGCCTGGATGGTGACGTCCAGCGCCGTGGTCGGCTCGTCGGCGATCAACAGGCGCGGGTTGCACGAGATCGCCATGGCGATCATCACCCGCTGGTTCATGCCGCCCGACATCTGGTGCGGGTAGTCGTTCAGCCGCGTATGCGCGGCGGGAATGCCGACCTGTTCCAGCAGTTCGATGGCGCGCCGCCTGGCGCTGGCCTTGTCCAGCGGCGAATGCAGCGTCAGGGCCTCGACCAGCTGGTAGCCGATGGTGAAGCAGGGATTCAGGCTGGTGGTCGGCTCCTGGAAGATCATCGCCATGTCCTTGCCCACCAGGCGGCGACGTTGCCTTGTCCGAGATGCCCAGCAGGTCGTTGCCGGCGAAACGCAGCTTCTTGGCGCGCACGCGGCCCGGGTAGGCGATCAGGCCCATCAGCGCCATCATGGTCACGCTCTTGCCCGAGCCCGGATTCGCCGACGATGCCCAGCACCTCGCCTTCGTCCAGCGTCAGGCTCACGCCCTCTACCGCATGCATCACGCTGCCTTGGGTGGGGAACTCCACGTGCAGGTCTTCGATTTCGAGTAAGCGGCGCCATGGCGGCAGTCGATTCGGCTTCATGCGTCTTCAGCTTGGGATCGAGCGCGTCACGCAGGCCGTCGCCCATCAGGTTGAAGGCCAGCACGGCCACCAGGATCGCCAGGCCCGGGAAGGTCACGACCCACCAGGCGCGCAGCACGAATTCGCGGGCATCGGCCAGCATCGTTCCCCACTCCGGCGAAGGCGGCTGCGCGCCCAGGCCGAGAAAGCCCAGCGCGGCGGCGTCGAGGATGGCGGTGGAAACGCCCAGCGAGGCCTGCACGATCAGCGGCGCCGCGCAGTTGGGCAGCACCTCGCTGAACATCAGCCGCAGGGTGCCGGCGCCGCTGATGCGGGCGGCCGTCACATAGTCCTTGCGAGACTTCGGCGATCACCGCGGCGCGCGTGATGCGCACGTAGTGCGGCAGCACCACGACCGCCACCGCGAGCATCGCGTTCATCAGGCCGGGGCCCAGGATGGCGACGATCACGATCGCCAGCAGCAGGCTGGGCAGCGTGAGGATGATGTCCATCAGCCGCATGATCGCGATCTCGACGATGCCGCGCGCGAACCCGGCGATGAGCCCCAGCGCGATGCCGACCGCCACCGAGATCAGCACCACGGCCACGCCGATCGACAGCGACAGGCGCGCGCCGTAGATCAGGCGCGAAAGGATGTCGCGGCCGATCGCGTCCGTGCCCAGCAGGTAACTGCAGACGAGCCGCCCGCCTGCCACGCCGGCGGCCTGAGGAAGGCCGCGCTGTTGGTCTGGTCGGGCACGTGCGGCGCGAGCCAGGGCGCGAACAGCGCCACCAGCAGCAGCGCGACCACCACCAGCAGGCCCATCACCGCGCCGTGGTTGGCGGAAAACGAGATCCAGAACTCGCGCAGCGGCCCGGGCGGTGACGGCGCGCGGCTTGCACGGGCGCGGCGCGGTGGCTGGCTGCGCCATCTCAATGCCCTCCCTGGCGGATGCGCGGGTTGATGATGCCGTAGGTGAGATCGACCAGCAGGTTGACCAGCATCACGACGACGCCCAGCAGCAGCATGCCGCCCTGCAGCATCGGGTAGTCGCGCCGGTCGATGGCCTCGATCAGCCACTTGCCGACGCCCGGCCACGAGAAGATGGTCTCGGTCAGGATGGCGCCGGTGAACAGCACGCCGACCTGCAGGCCGATCACGGTGACGACCGGGATCAGCGCGTTGCGCAGCGCGTGCACGCCCACCACGCGCAACGGCGACAGGCCCTTGGCGCGGGCGGTGCGGATGTAGTCCTCGCCCAGCACCTCGAGCATGGCCGAGCGGGTCATGCGCGCGATCACGGCCAGCGGGTTGGTGCCCAGCACGATGGCCGGCAGGATCAGGTGCTTGCACCGCCGACCAGAACGCGCCCTTGTCGTCGGTCAGCAGCGAGTCGATCAGCAGGAAGCCGGTGGTCGGCTCGATGTAGTACTGCACGCGAGATGCGGCCCGACACCGGCGTGCAGGCCCAGCTGCACCGAGAACAGCAGGATCAGCAGCAGGCCCCACCAGAAGATCGGCATCGAGTAGCCGGTGAGCGAGGTCGCCATCACGCCGTGGTCGAACACGCGAGTTGCGCCTGCACCGCCGCGATGATGCCGGCCGGAATGCCCAGCAGCAGCGCGAACAGGATGGCGCAGACCGCCAGTTCGACGGTGGCCGGAAACAGCGCCAGGAACTCGCTGCATCACCGGCTCCTGCGTGATGATCGACTTGCCCAGGTCGCCGTGCAGCACGCGGCCGATGTAGATGCCGTACTGCACCAGGACGCGGCCTGTCGAGGCCGTACTCCTTGAGCAGCTGCGGCATGGCGCGCCGCGTCGATGCCGCGCTCG
Organism: uncultured beta proteobacterium; assembly: GCA_963722025.1. Classification (GTDB taxonomy): domain Bacteria; phylum Pseudomonadota; class Gammaproteobacteria; order Burkholderiales; family Burkholderiaceae_C; genus Ramlibacter. The sequence goes on along the minus strand of CAVRNE010000029.1, from coordinate 34,850 downwards.
CCCGCCAGGGTTTCGATGGGGTCGCCCGGCACCAGGCGGATCAGGAAGAACGCCAGCAGCGTCATGCCGATGAAAGTCGGGATGATCAGCGACAGGCGCGTGAGGATGAACCGGAGCATGGAATACAACGCATGCCTGACCGATGCCGGGTCTCGAGTCCGGCCTTGAGCCTTACTTCTTGTCGCGCAGTTCGCGGCGCAGGATCTTGCCGACCGGCGTCTTGGGCAGCTCGGTGCGGAACTCGATCACCTTGGGCTGCTTGTAGCCGGTGAGGTTGGCTCTGCAGTACTCGCGCACCTTCTCCTCGGTCAGGCCCTGGTCCTTCTTGACGATCACCAGCTTGACGGCCTCACCGGTCTTCTCGTCGACCACGCCGACCACGGCGCATTCCAGCACGCCGTCCAGCTGGGCGACAACGTCCTCCACCTCGTTCGGGTAGACGTTGAAGCCGCTGACCAGCACCATGTCCTTCTTGCGGTCGACGATCTTGAAGTAGCCGCGCTCGTCCTGCACGCCGATGTCGCCCGACTTGAAGAAGCCGTCGGGCGTCATGACCTTGGCGGTCTCGTCGGGGCGCTGCCAGTAACCGGCCATGACCTGCGGGCCCTTGATGGCGATCTCGCCGGGCTTGCCCAGCGCCACTTCATTGCCGTCGTCGTCCAGGCACTTCATGTAGGTGCTGGGAAGCGGAACGCCGATGGTGCCGGTGTACTCCGTGTTGGTCGTCGGGTTGCAGCTGGCGGAGGGCGAGGTTTCCGACAGGCCATAGCCCTCGCAGATCGGGCAGCCGGTCTTGTCAAGCCACAACTTGGCCACGGCGCCCTGCACCGCCATGCCGCCGCCCACGGAAACCTTGAGGTTCTTCCAGTTGACGGTGTTGAAGTCGGGATGGTTGGCAAGCCCGTTGAACAGCGTGTTGACCGCCGGGAAGCTGTGAATGGTTTCCTTGGACAGCGTCTTGAGCACCGCCGGCAGGTCGCGCGGGTTCGGGATCAGGATCAACTTGCCCCCGGTGCGCATGGACAGCATCATGCCCACCGTGAAGGCGAAGATGTGATACAGCGGCAGCGCGCAGACGCCGGTGGGCTGTTCGCCGGCAGGCACCTTGTCCATCACCGGCTGGTTGAAGGCCTCGGACTGGAGCACGTTGGCGATGATGTTGCGATGCAGGAGTACGGCGCCCTTGGACACACCCGTGGTGCCGCCGGTGTACTGCAGCACGGCCACGTCTTCGGACCTGATCTCGGGCTTCCTGAAGCTGCCGCGCGTGCCTTGGGCAATCGCATCATTGAAGCGGACGGCGCCCGGCAGGTTGAAGGCCGGCACCATCTTCTTGACGTTGCGCACCACGTAGTTGACCAGCGCGCCCTTGAGCAGGCCCAGCTGGTCGCCCATGGCCGCCAGCACCACGTGCTTGACCGGCGTGTTGGCGATGCACTGCTCCAGGGTGTTGGCGAAATTCTCGATGATGACGATGGCCTTGGAGCCGGAATCCTTGAGCTGGTGCTCGAGTTCGCGCGGGGTGTACAGCGGGTTGACGTTCACCACCACGTAGCCGGCGCGCAGGATGGCGGCGACCGCCACCGGGTACTGCGGCACGTTGGGCATCATGATCGCCACGCGATCGCCCTTGGCCAGGCCCAGGCCCTGCAGGTAAGCGGCAAGTGCGCGGCTGAGCGAATCGGTCTGGGCAAAGCTGACTTCCTTGCCCATGAAACTGTAGGCCGGCCGGTTGGCATATTTCTGGAAGGCTTCTTCCATCAGCTGCACCAGCGAGGCGTACTGCGAGGGATCGATGTCGGCGGGAACGCCGGGTGAATAGGAACTCAGCCAGGGGCGGTCGGCCAGCAGGTCGCTCATATCGCTCATTCTTGTCTTCTCCAGATCCCAACAGCGGGGGCTCGGGGATTGTGTTGCCCGGCCCCTGGATGGGTTATTGTGTTTTCCCTAGGGTTTCCCAGAGGCCCCTCAAGCCAGGTGCTCCTGATCGGCTTACTCTATCGCCTTGCCCATGTCCTCGACCACCTTCTTGGCGTCGCCGAAGACCATCATGGTCTTGTCCATGTAGAACAGCTCGTTGTCCAGGCCGGCGTAGCCCGCGGCCATGGAGCGCTTGTTCACGATCACGGTCTTGGCCTTGTAGGCCTCCAGGATCGGCATGCCGTAGATCGGGCTGCCCTTCTCCAGGGCGGCCGGGTTCACCACGTCGTTCGCGCCCAGGATGATCGCCACGTCGGCTTGCGCGAACTCGCCGTTGATGTCCTCCATCTCGAACACCTGGTCGTAGGGCACCTCGGCCTCGGCCAGCAGCACGTTCATGTGGCCCGGCATGCGCCCGGCCACCGGGTGGATGGCGTACTTGACCGTGACGCCCTTGTGCGTGAGCTTCTCGGCCAGCTCGTTGACCGCATGCTGGGCGCGCGCCACCGCCAGGCCGTAGCCCGGCACGATGATCACCGTCTCGGCATTGGAGAGCATGTAGGCCGCGTCGTCGGCCGAGCCGCTCTTGACCGGTCTTTGTTCGGTGCTGCCCGCCGCCGCGGTGCCGGCCTCGCCGCCGAACCCGCCCAGGATCACGTTGAAGAAGCTGCGGTTCATCGCCTTGCACATGATGTACGAGAGGATGGCGCCCGAGCTGCCGACCAGTGAGCCGGCGATGATGAGCATGCTGTTGTTCAGCGAGAAGCCGATGCCCGCCGCCGCCCAGCCCGAGTAGCTGTTGAGCATGGACACCACCACCGGCATGTCGGCCCCGCCGATCGGGATGATGATGAGAACGCCCATCACGAACGACAGCGCCAGCATGGCGAAGAAGGCGGGCCAGCTGCCGGTGAACATGAACACCAGGCCCAGGCCGATGGTCAGGAGGCCCAGCACGAGGTTGAGCTTGTGCTGGCCGGGGAACACCACCGGCGCGCCCTTGAACAGGCGGAACTTGTAGGTGCCCGAGAGCTTTCCGAAGGCGATGACCGAGCCCGAGAAGGTGATGGCGCCGATGGCCGCCCCCAGGAACAGCTCGAGCCGGTTGCCCGCGGGGATGGGCTCGCCCTTGGCCACGATGCCGAAGGCGTGGGGCTCGGCCACCGCGGCCACGGCGATGAACACCGCCGCCAGGCCGATCATGCTGTGGAAGAAGGCCACCAGCTCGGGCATCTTGGTCATCTCCACGGTCTTGGCGCGCCAGGCGCCGTAGCCGCCGCCCACGACCAGCCCCAGCAGCACCCAGCCCATGCCGCGGCCGCTGCCGGAAATCTGCACGATCAGCGCGGCGGTGGTGAGCAGCGGCGATGGCCATGCCGACCATGCCGAACAGGTTGCCGCGGATGGAGGTGGTGGGATGCGACAGGCCCTTCAAGGCCTGGATGAAGCACACCGAAGCTGCCAGGTACAGCAGCGTGACGAGGTTCATGCTCATTTCGCCACTCCCTTTTCGCCTGCGATGGGAAGGGCTTTCTTCTCTTTCTTCCTGAACATCTCCAGCATGCGCCGGGTGACCAGGAAGCCGCCGAAGATGTTCACGGCCGCCAGCGCCACGGCCAGCACGCCCATGACCTTGCCCAGGTTGGTTTCGGTCAGCGCCGCCGCCAGCATGGCGCCGACGATGACGATGGCCGAGATGGCGTTGGTCACGGCCATCAGCGGCGTGTGCAGCGCGGGCGTGACGGTCCACACCACGTGGTAGCCCACGTAGATGGCCAGCACGAAGATGATCAGGTTGATGATGGTGTGTGAGACTTCCATGTTATTTCCTCGTTTCGACCTCGCCATCCTTCGTCATCAGGCAAGCCGCCACGATGTCGTCGTTCAGGTCGATGTTGAGCGTGGCTTCCTTGGTGACGATGAGCTTGAGGAAGTCCAGCACGTTGCGCGCATAAAGCGAGGAGGCGTCGGCCGCCACCAGCGCCGGCAGATTGGTTTCGCCCACCAGGGTGACGCCGTGCTTCATCACGGTCTTGCCCGGTTCCGTGAGCGGGCAGTTGCCGCCTTGCGGCGCCGCCAGATCGACGATGACCGAGCCCGGCTTCATGGCACGCACCATTTCCTCGGTCACCAGCACCGGCGCCGGCCGGCCGGGGATCAGGGCCGTGGTGATCACCACGTCGGCCAGGGCCACCCGCTTGGCGACTTCGGCCTTTTGCCGGTCCAGCCAGCTTTGCGGCATGGGCCGGGCATAGCCGCCCACGCCTTCGGCGGCTTCTTTTTCTTCCTGGGTTTCGTAGGGCACGTCGATGAACTTGGCGCCCAGCGATTCGACCTGCTCCTTGACGCTGGGCCGCACGTCCGAGGCCTCGATCACGGCGCCCAGGCGCTTGGCGGTGGCGATGGCCTGCAGGCCCGCGACGCCCACGCCCAGGATCACGATGCGTGCGGCCTTGACGGTGCCGGCAGCGGTCATCAGCATGGGGAAGAAGCGCTGATAGAGGTTGGCTCCGATCATCACGGCCTTGTAGCCGGCGATGTTGGCCTGCGAGCTGAGGACGTCCATGCTCTGCGCGCGCGTGGTCCGCGGGGCGGCCTCGAGCGCGAAGCCGGTGAGGCGGGCCGCGGCCAGTCGCTGCAGGCCTTCGGCGTCGAAGGGGTTGAGCATGCCGACGACAGTCGTTGCCGGCTTCATCATTCCAACTTCGCTGCCCGAGGCATTGCGCACCTTGAGCACCAGCTCGCAGCCGAATGCGCCGGACGCGTCGGTGATTTCGCAGCCGGCGGCCTGGAAGGCCTCGTCGGTGATGCTGGCCGCCAGGCCCGCGCCCGACTGGACCCGCAGGGTATGGCCTTGCGCCTTCAGTTTCTTGGCCGTCTCGGGGGTGACGGCCACACGGGTTTCACCCGCCGTGGTTTCGGCAGGTACGCCAATTTGCATGGGACGTGTCTCCTCGGGTGATTGAAAACTGTTGTAAGTGGTTGCTGACCGCGAGCTTACATGAAAGAGAGGTGGGAATTGCGTCGCTAGGCCGACAGTTGCAACAGCGCCAGTGCTCAATGATTCCGCCGGGCTTTCAATCGGCTGATCCGTTCCCACCTTACGTTCATGCGCCGCCTCACCTACCTGCTCGGCCTTTCGGCCGCACTGCACCTCTACATCGGCGCCCGCATCATTCGCGCCGTTGCCCGGCGCAGGCTTTGCGGCCCTGTTCGCCCTGCTGCTGGTGGCTTCGGCATTGTTGGTTCCGGTGGGCATGCTCTCGCGGCGCCTCGCCAAACCGCCGGTGTCGGATACGCTGGCCTGGATCGGCCTGCTGTTCCTGGGCTTGTTCTCGTCGCTGTTCGTCTTGACGGTGCTGCGCGACGTCCTGCTTCTGCTGGGTTGGATCGTGAGCCTGATCGCCCCGCAGAGCCTGCCCCTGGAGAGCCTGCGCACCCTCACGGCCGCCGCCGTACCCCTGCTGGGCATCGCGGTGACCTTCATCGGCTTCCTGAACGCGCGGCGAACGGCCCGGGTGAAGACGGTGGAGATTCCGCTGGCCGGGCTGCCGGCGGCACTGCACGGCTTCACCATCGTGCAGATCAGCGACGTCCACGTCGGTCCGACCATCCGGGCGCGCTATGTGGAAGGGATCGTGGAAGCCGTCAACCGGCTCAAGCCGGACCTGATCGCCATCACAGGCGACCTGGTCGATGGTTCCGTGCCTGAGCTGGGAGCCCAGGTCGCGCCGCTCGCCCGGCTGGCGTCCAGGCACGGCAGTTACTTCGTCACGGGCAACCACGAGTACTACTCGGGCGTGGAGCCGTGGCTGGCCGAGCTGCGCCGGCTGGGCATCAAGGTGCTGCACAACGAGCACGTGGTGATCGAGCGCGGCGGCGCCGAACTGGTGCTGGCCGGGGTGCCCGACTACAGCGCCGGCCACTTCGACGAGGCCCACCGCAGCGACGCCCAGGCCGCACTGGCCGGGGCGCCGGACAGCGCCGTGAAAGTACTGCTGGCTCACCAGCCCCGCAGTGCCCCGGCAGCCGCGGTGGCGGGCTTCGATCTGCAATTGTCGGGCCACACCCATGGCGGGCAGTTCCTGCCCTGGCGGTTCTTCGTGCAGTTCCAGCAGCCTTTTACTGCCGGGCTGCACAAGGTCGGCCGGATGTGGATCTACGTCAGCCGTGGAACCGGTTACTGGGGCCCGCCCAAGCGCTTCGGCGCACCCTCCGAGATCACACAGTTGCGCTTGATGCCTGCTGCCGTCTGATTCCTACAAGGACGCGGGCATTTGTCTGACGCGGCTGAGGTTGGGGCGGGCCAAAGACTGCCTGTATGGCACGTGCAGCATCCCTTTCCACCCCCCTCACCGGCGCCCGCGCCGGCAACGTCAACTACCTCGGAGCCGCGCGGTCACGCCGCAAATTCGAGCTGTTCTATCCTGATGGATTCCAGGACGAGACCTACCTGATCGCCGAGCGTTCGTACAAGGAGCGCGCCCACCTGGAGTGGCAGGGCGACGCTTGGCGCGGCCGACTTTCGCAAGCTGCTGGCCCGCGGCGAGTTCCGCCAGATCGCGGACATCGCCGTGCGCATCGAGTCGCGCACCAACCTGCTGTTCTCTTTCGAGAAGATGGCTTTGCGTGACGCGGTGAAAACGCCCGCGGGCGCCCGCCTGTTCGCCACCGAGCTCTATGCCTTTCTCTGGGGACGCGGGTCGCCCCAGAGCAAGTTCGACGACTGGATCCAGGCGGTGGCCGACCTGCCCCGAAGGCAAACCCGGGTGCTGACCTGGCCGCTGGTGACGGTGTTCGGCTTCCTTGCCCGGCCCGACAAGCACCTGTTCCTCAAGCCGATGGTGACCCGCAAGGCGGCCCGGGCCTATGGCTTCGACTTCCAGTACCGCTCACAGCCTTCCTGGCCGGTGTACCAGTCGCTGCTGACCTTCGCGGCCATCATCCGCCGCGACCTGGACCGCAAACCCGGCTTCAAGGCCCGCGACATGATGGACGTCCAGTCCTTCATCTGGGTTCAGGGTTCGGAGGAGTACGAGCCTTAGCAGCCCCCATTGCGGGGTCCATGGCGGACTCCAGGGTCGGTTCGATGGCCGGCTCGTTGGTCTGGTCGCCGGGCCGCGCGCCGGGCTGAGCCTTGGCCTTGGCCCTCACCCTGGTCTTGCGGCGCCGCGCCCTGATGCAGGAGTAGGTTTCCTGCAGCAGCGGCACAGCGTTGAAAATCCCGACCAGCAACAGGCCGGCCACGACGTAATTGGCCGGCAAGGGTTGCTCCTTCGGGCGCAACGACCAGTCCACCGGACCTTCGCTCGCAGCCGCCACCATCAACAGCGCCAGGGCCAGCAGGGGGAGCATCTCCAGGAAGCTGTGCACCATCTGCTCGAACGGCCCGACGTCGCGCAGCAAGGTGCTGTAGCTCAAGTCCCAGTAGACCGTGAGCTCGTGCACGACGAACACCACCAACACCAGCATCAGCACCGCGGCATTGATCTCCAGCAGGACCACTGCCGCGATGCCCACGCCGATCTCGGCGAACATCAGCAGGTGCAGCAGGTTTTCTTTCAGGCCGCTGGTCTGGGCGATGCCGGTGCGAAGGTGGCAAATCCAGTCGGCGAAGCCCGCCGCCACCCATAGCGGGAACGCCACGTAAGCGAGGAAAAGGCTGGCCGGCTCCTGCATGTGTAAGAGCTTACGTCCTGCGCCTGCGAATTGGTGGCGATCCAGGCGCAACAGCGCGTGAAAGCCTCTGCAGGCAAGCCCGATAATCGAGCCCATGCAAACACCCTGGAAACCCAGTGTCACGGTCGCGGCCATCATCGAGAAGGATGGCCGGTTCCTGCTGGTGGAAGAGGAAACCACCGACGGCCTGATGCTCAACAATCCGGCGGGCCACCTGGACCCGGGCGAATCGCCGGCCGAGGGTTGCGCCCGCGAAGCGCTGGAGGAGTCGGCCTACGTATTCCGGCCCACCACCCTGCTGGGCATCTATCTGGCGCGCTCGAGGCGCTCCTCGACCGGCCTGGACACCACCTACGTGCGCATTGCGTTCTGCGGCGAACTGGGGGCCCACGACCCGGCTCGCCCGCTGGACAAAGGGATCGTGCGGACCTTGTGGCTCACGGCCGACGAAGTGCGCGCCAGCGCGGCGCGGCACCGCAGCCCACTGGTGCTGCAATGCATCGAGGACTATCTGGCGGGGGTGCGCCACCCCCTGTCGGTGATCTACACGCATCCCAGCGTGGGGGATGGGCCGGCATGAGCCGCACAGCGCGTTGTCGTCGGACTGAGCGGGGGCGTGGACTCCGCGGTCACCGCGCATCTTCTGAAGGCGCAAGGCTTCGACGTGGTCGGCATCTTCATGAAGAACTGGGAAGATGACGACGACAGCGAATACTGCTCATCCAACGAGGACTTCATCGACGCCGCCAGCGTGGCCGACGTGATCGGCATAGGGATCGAGCACGTCAACTTCGCCGCCGAGTACAAGGACCGGGTCTTCGCGGAGTTCCTGCGCGAGTACCAGGCCGGGCGCACGCCCAACCCGGACGTGCTGTGCAATGCCGAAATCAAGTTCAAGGCCTTCCTCGACCATGCGATGCGGCTGGGCGCGGAGAAGATCGCCACCGGGCATTACGCGAGGGTTCGCGAGCACCAAGGCAAATTCCAGCTGCTCAAGGGGCTGGACGAGACCAAGGACCAGAGCTACTTCCTGCACCGCCTCAACCAGGCGCAGCTGTCCAGGACGCTGTTCCCGGTGGGCGAGCTGCGCAAGAGCGAAGTGCGGCGAATCGCCGAGGAGATCGGCCTGCCCAACGCCAGGAAGAAGGATTCCACCGGCATCTGCTTCATCGGCGAGCGGCCGTTCCGCGATTTCCTGAACCGCTACATCAGCAAGGAGCCCGGCCCGATCAAGGACGAGAGGGGCCGCACGATCGGCAAGCACCAGGGCCTGTCGTTCTACACGCTGGGCCAGCGCCAGGGCCTGGGCATCGGCGGCGTCAAGGAAAAAGGCGCGCAGCGCGGCGGCGGGGAGCATGCGCCCTGGTTCGTGGCGCGCAAGGACATGGAAAAGAACACGCTGTGGGTGGTGCAGGGCCATGATCATCCGTGGCTGCTGTCCGACGCGCTGGAGGCCGACGACGTGAGCTGGATCGCCGGCGAGCCGCCGGCGCCGGGCAGCTACGCCGCGAAGACGCGCTACCGGCAGGCGGATGCGCCTTGCGTCCTGTCACCCGCGAACGGCGGCTTCCGCCTCGACTTCGCCGAGCCGCAATGGGCGGTGACGCCCGGCCAGTCCGCCGTGCTGTACGACGGCGAGGTCTGCCTGGGCGGCGGCGTGATCAGCGCCCGGACACTGACGTAGCCGCTGTCATGCCGGGCTTGACCCGGCATCCATGGTGGCTCGCCCACCGGCATGGATTGCGGGTCAAGCCCGCAATGACAACACCACAGCCACGCGGTGAGCAGCAGCGCGGTGTGGGACCTTCGTCCAATTCCGCGTGCGGCGCTGAACGGCCACGCCATGAAATCCCAGCACTACACTGACCCCTTGCATCCCTGCCGGGGAAATCCGTGAAACAACTTCTGTACAACATCGACGCCTTGCTGATCATCGGCGTCCTGTTCGTCTTGATGTTCGCCGCGATCGAGGCAGGCTATCGCTTCGGGGTCCGGCGCAAGGATTCGGCGACCGAAATGACCAGGGACCACCTGAGCGCCATCCAGGCTTCCATCCTGGGGGTCATGGGCCTGCTCCTGGCCTTCACCTTCTCCCTGTCCGTGCAACGCTTCGACACCCGCAGCGACGCCGCGGTCGACGAAGCCAACGCGATAGGCACCGCTTACCTGCGCACACAATTGCTCCCGCCGGCCCTGCGCAGCGATGTCCAGATGCTGCTGCGCGACTATGTGGACTTGCGCGTCCAGGCAAGTGATGTCTCCATGGTCAAGCAAAGGCGAATGGGAAATGCTGCAGGCGAAGGTGGCCGTCTCCCACGCCGCATTGTGGGATTACGCCCGGCGCGCCGCCGAACTGAACCCGAATCCCGTCATCTCCGGGCTGTTCATCCAGGCGCTCAACGAAATGATCGACAGCTACGGCCGGAACGTGGCGCAGGTGAGCCGCACTGTTCCCCAGCCGGTCCTGATCCTGCTGTTCGGCACGCTCCTGGTCGCCGCCGGGGTGGTGGGATTGACGGCCGGCTCCGGCGGCCAGCGGCCGTCCCTGGCCAGTTTCGCGATGATCACCCTGATCCTGGGCCTGACCTTCGTCATCCTCGACCTCGACCGCCCCCAGCGCGGCCGGATCACGGTGAGCAACCAGAGCCTGCTCGACCTGCAGGCTTCGATCAAGGTTCCTACCCCGCAGCCCGCTGGCGCCGCGCGCCCGGCAAGCGGCGCCCAGCGCTGACCTTGGGCTGGGTGGCGGCGACCAGCGCCGCGGTCAGCGTCACCAGCCAGGAGAAATAAACCCACAGCAGGAAGGCCGGCAGCGCGGCGAACGCTCCGTACACCGTCTTGTAGGTGGGCACCTGGAGCAGGTAGGCCGCAAAGCCGCGCTTGCCCAGCTCGAACGCGATGCCGGCGAGCAAGCCGCCCAGGATGGCGTCGCGCCGCCGCACCGGGGTGTTGGGCACGAAATAGAACAGGCCCGCGAATCCCAGCGCGCCCAGCACCACGGGGCCCGCATTCAGCAGGAACGCCGCTGCCGGCGGCAGGGTCTTGACCAGGCCCATCGACGCGCTCAGCAGGCTGGAGGTGGCCCACAGGCTGGCACCCAGGACCAGCGGCCCCAGGGCCAGCATCAGCAGGTACAGGCCCACGCGCCTTGAACAGCGGGCGGTTCTTCTTCACCGCCCAGATCCGGTTGAAGGCGTTCTCCACCGTGAGCAGCAGCAGCACGGCCGACGCCAGCAGGAACAGCGAGCCGACCAGCGTCAGGCCGCTGGTGTTGGCGGCGAACTGGTTCAGGTGCTTGAGCACCGGCCGGGAGATTTCAGCCGGCAGCAGGCCCTTCAACAGGTGCTCGTGGATCGCCTCCTGCAGCCGCTTGAAGACCGGGAAGCGCATGAACAGCGCGAAGCTCACCGCCAGCAGCGGCACGACGGACAGCACCGTCGTGAAGGTCAGGCTGCCGGCGACCTGGGGGAGCCGTTCTTCGCGGAAGCGGCGAATGATGAGGCGAATCAAGATCGGGCCGATCTTACCGTTCACCTGCCGTCGCTGACCACCTTGTTCGCCTGCAAAACCACACCCGCCTGCCCAAGCTTCACATCGGCAACCACCCCGCCCAAGTCGCCACGCTGAGGCGTCGCCTGGCCGGTGCGCGTTACGCGCACCTCGATCGTCAAGTCATTGAAACGCGAGATCTCAGACCCTGAGACATGGCAAGACTGTCATCCAGCACGAACTGCGCGGGCAGGTCCTTGACCTGCAATCGCAGCACAGCGACCGGCATGCGGCCGGTTGCCGCTGCCTTGGCCAGCACGAATACGGTGTCCTGTGGCAACGCCCGGTCGAGCAATGAAGGAGCAATCGAGACCGTGCCGCTGACCCGCTTTGGCATGGCATCGGCCCCGGAAGGCGCGGGTTTCGTGCCGTCCAACTGGGCGAGGTCGGCCGCAATCTTCCGGGCAGCGTCGGAATCGGCGGGCAGCACCGCCAGCACCTTCTCCCAGTGCCGGCGCGCCTGCGCAAGATCGCCCCGCTTGTACGCGGCCATGCCGGCCAGCGCGAGGGACTTCGGATGGTCGGGGTCGATGGCCAGTGCCGCGTCGATGGCCTCCTGCGCCGGCCCGCCCAGATCGCCGTCGCGCGCCGATCCCAGCGCATCGGCGTAGTCGGCGAGCAGCTGGGGTTGGCCGGGTGCCAGCGCCATCGCCTTCTGGTAGGCCAGCGACCGCGTCGTCGTAGCGCTGCAGGTACTCGTAGGAGCGTGCCAGCACGATCCAGCCCTCGACGTCCCCGGGCTGCGTCCGCAGCCGCGCGGCCAGGCGGCTGACCATGCCTTCGACCTCGTTGCCATCGCCCTCATGCGAGCCCGCTCGCTGCGCGGCCAGCACCTGGGTCGCGGCGGCCATCGGATCGCCGACCTGCATGTAAAGCAACAACGCGGCGACCGGCAGGCCCACGCTCAGGATGCCCGCGACGCCCCAGCCCATCCAGGGGCGCGTGGCGAGCCCGGCGCGCGGTGCCGCCTGCGATGCTTCCTGCAGCACCTGCCGCTGCAGTTCGTCGATGGCCTGTGCGCGGTCCTGCGCGCTCAGCGCCTGGGCCTGAAAATCCTTCTCGATCCGGGCCAGCTGATCGGCATGCAGCCGGCGCGAGACCTCGGCCCGCGTCAGCGGACGCCCGGCGCCGGACATGACCAATGGCGGAACGACGAACAGCAGCGCCAGCACCAGCAGCGCGACGACGGCCAGCCACAGGATCGTCACGGCGCGTCTCCCTCCAGGAGCGAAACGGCTCGCTCACGCTCCGCCGGCGTCAGCGGCTCGGGCTCCGAGCGGCCGTGCCGCGACACGATTCGCCACATCGCCGCGAAACCCGCCACCAGCAGCACGAAAGGCCCCAGCCACAACAGCCAGGTCGACGCCATGAACGGCGGGTCATAGCGCACGAAGGCGCCGTAGCGCTGCTCGAAGAACTCTTTGATCTGCTGCTCGCTGCGGCCTTGGCGCAGTTGCTCGCGGATCTGCTGGCGCATGTCCGCCGCCAGCGGCGCGTTCGATTCGGCCAGGGTCTGGTTCTGGCACACCATGCAGCGCAGGCTGGCCGCGAGGCGCGCCTCGCTGTCCTCGATGGTGCCCGCCGCGCGACCTGCATCGATGCCCGCAACCAGGACGGCGAAGGCCCAGCGCCTCATTGCAGGCTCCGCACCACAGGCAGCAGACGCTCGCGCCAGAGCTCGGCCGTGAGCGGCCCCGTATGCCTGTAGCGGATGCGGCCCGACCGGTCGATCACGAAGGTCTCGGGCACGCCATAGACCCCGTAGTCGATCCCGATGCGGCCGTCGCCATCGACCGCCGATCCCCGGTAGGGATTGCCCCAGCGCTGCAGCCAGGTGCGGGCCGCATCGCTCTTGTCCTTGTAGTTGAGGCCATAGAGCATCACGCCATCCTTGCCGGCGAGCTCCGTCAGCACCGGCAGCTCGTCGCGGCAGGGCGCGCACCAGGAAGCCCACACGTTCAACAGCCACACCTGCCCGCGCAGCGCGTCGATCTTCAGCGTCTGCTGCGGGTCGTGCAGCAGCGGCAGGTCGATGGCGGGTGCCGGCTTGTCGATCAAGGCCGAGGGCAGCAGCTTCGGGTCGCGGCGCAAGCCCACGGCCAGCAGGATCGCCAGCGCGATGAAGATCGCAAAGGGCAGCTTGAAGCGCATCAGGACCCCTCTTGCGGTCTCAGTGCGACCGTGGCGCCGGCGACGGCCGTCGGCGGGGCGGCGGGCCAGGCCGAGCCGGTAGCGGCGATCGGTGGCCGCGAGCAGGCCACCGAAGGCCATCAGCAGGCAGCCGGCCCAGATCCAGGCCATGAATGGCTTGACGTGCAGGCGCATGGTCCAGGCCGCATCGCCGGCCGGCATCGCCCAGCGCGACGAAGAGATCGCGCGTCACGCCGACGTCGATGGCGGCCTGGCTCAGCGGCATCTGCTGCGCGCGGTAGATGCGCTTCTCCGGATGCAGCGTCGCCACCAGCTGCGCCCTTGTGCGTGACCTGCACCGTGGCGCGCTGCGCGTCGTAGTTCGGCCCGCGGGCCGGCGCGATGCCTTCGAAGCGGAACTCGAAGCCGGCCAGCGCGACGCTGCTCGCCCGGGTGCAGCATGAGCTCCCGCCTGCTTTCGAAGCCGTTGGCCATCGTCGCGCCGAAGATGAAGACGCCGATGCCGGCGTGGGCGGCCAGCATGCCCCACCAGCCGCGCGGCTGGCGCACGTACGCGCGTCGAGCCAGCCGCCGGTTGCGCGCGCGAAGCCGCAGCCAGGCATGCGCCGCCGCGCTCGCCACGGCCCACGCCGCCAGCAGCAGCGCGAAGGTCGACAGCGGCGTCCAGCCGCGCTGCCCGGCCGGCAGCGTCAAGGGCAACAGGAGCGCGGCCGCGCCGCTGGCGGCCAGCGCCCAGCGAAGGCGCCGTGCCAGTTCGGGCAACGGCGCGTGCTTCCAGCGCGCCATCGGCCCGACGCCCATGAGGAAGATCGCCGGCACCATGATCGGCACGAACACGGCCTCGAAGTACGGCGGCCCGACGGAAATCTTCTGGCCGGCCAGCACGTCGAGCGCGAGCGGATAGAGAGTGCCGATCAGCACCGACATCGCCGCCACCGTCAGCGTCACGTTGTTGGCCAGCAGCAGCGACTCGCGCGACAGCAGTCCGAAGCGTCCGCCCAGGCCGATGCGCGGTGCGCGCCAGCCGAACAGCAGCAGCGAGCCGCCGACCACGGCGACCATGAACGCCAGGATGAACAGCCCGCGGCCCGGATCGACCGCGAAGGCATGCACGGAAGTCAGCACGCCCGAGCGCACCAGGAATGTTCCCAGCAGGCTCAGCGAGAAGGTGCAGATCGCGAGCAGCACCGTCCAGCTGCGAAAGGCGCCGCGCTGCTCCGTCACCGCCAGCGAATGGATCAGCGCCGTACCCACGAGCCAGGGCATGAAGGAGGCGTTCTCCACCGGGTCCCAGAACCACCAGCCGCCCCAGCCGAGCACGTAGTAGGCCCAGGCGCTGCCCAGCAGAATGCCCAGCGTCAGGAACATCCAGGCCGCCACGGTCCAAGGGCGCGACCAGCGTGCCCACGCGGCGTCGAGCTCGCCCGACAGCAGCGCGGCGATGGCGAAGGCAAAGGCGACGGAGAACCCGACATAGCCCATGTAGAGGATCGGCGGATGCACCACCATGCCCGGGTCCTGCAGCAGCGGGTTCAGGTCGCGCCCCTCCAGCGCCGGCGGCATCAGGCGCGTGAACGGGTTCGAGAGAAACAGCAGGAACAGCAGGAAACCCACGCTAAGCCACGCCATCACCGCGAGAACGCGCGCGACGTAGGCCTCGGGCAGTTGCCGGCTGAACAGCGCCACCGCCACGGTCCACGCGCTGAGCAGGCACAGCCACAGAAGCATCGAGCCCTCGTGCCCGCCCCAGACGGCGGCGAAGCGGTAGGCGGCGGGCAGGTCGGCATGCGAATTCGACGCCACGTAGAGCACGGAGAAGTCGTTGTCCAGGAAGCACCACGCCAGGCAGGCGAAGGCGATGGCCGCAAAGACGAACTGGCCGACCGCCGCCGGCCGCGCCAGACGAACCCAAGCCGGCCACGCCCCAGTGCGCGCCCGCCAGCGGCAAGCTGCCTTGCACCACGGCGACCAGCAGCGCCAGCACCAGGCTGAAGACGCCGATCTCGGGGATCATTTCGACGCCCCCAGCGTCGCCGCCGCGCCCGCCTGCCGCGCCTGCTCCAGCGCCGCCGCCGCCTCGGGGGGCATGTAGTTCTCGTCGTGCTTGGCCAGCACCTGGGTCGCCTCGAACGAGCCGTCGGGCTGCAGGCGCCCTGCCACGACCACGCCCTTGCCCTCGCGGAACAGGTCCGGCAGCAGGCCCCGGTAGCTGCACCGGCACGCGCTGCGCCAGGTCGGTCACCACGAAGCGGACGGTCAATCCGTCGCTCCCCCGCTGTACCGAGCCGGCCTCCACCAGCCCGCCGATGCGGAACGCGCCGTTGCGAGGCGCGGCACTGGCCGCGACCTGGCTCGGACTGAAGAAGAAGACCAGGTTCGAGCGCAGTGCATTGAGCACCAGCAGCGCCGCGAGCCCGAACGCCACCAGGCCGGAGCCGACGATCGCGAGGCGCCGCGTCCTAGGCTTCATCGCGCGGCCCCTTCGACAGTTCGCCGGCTTGCGCCCGGCTGCGCCGAACGAGGGTCCAGACCTCGGCCGCGATCAGCACCAGCGCGACGCCGTAGGCCGCGAGGATGAACAGGCTGGCGTCGCTGCCGTTCATCGCCGCCTCGCCAAGGTGTCGCGCTCCACGATCAGGCAGCGCACCCGCGCCAGCGCCACCGCCACCGAATAGGCCCAGCAGGCGCCCGCCATCAGCAACATGCCGGCCAGCATGGTGTACGCCATGGCCGGCGCCGCCGTGAGGCTGACCGATGCGCCCTGGTGCAGGGTGTTCCACCACTGCACCGAGAAATAGATGATGGGCACGTTGACCACGCCGGCCAGCAGCAGGATGGCTCCGCCGCGATCCGCGCGCCGCGGGTTGTCGATGGCGGACACCAGCCCCAGGTAGCCCAGGTAGAGAAAGAGCAGGATCAGCTCGGAGGTGAGCCGCGCATCCCACACCCACCAGGTTCCCCAGGTGGGCTTGCCCCACACCGCGCCGGTCCACAGCGCGATGACGGTGAAGAGCGCGCCGGTGGGCGCCAGCGCCCGCGCCATCAGCGCCGACAGCCGCGTGTTGAAGACCAGCCCCATCGCCGCATGGAAGGCGGCCACGAGGTAGATGAACATCGACATCCAGGCAGCGGGAACATGGATGAAGATGATGCGGTACACCTCGCCCTGCTGGTGGTCGGTCGGCGCCACGAGGAAGCCGACCACCAGACCCGCCACCGCCAGCACGCCGGCCAGCGCCGCGAACCACGGCACGGCCCGCCCGGCCCAGCCATGAAACACGGCGGGCGATGCCAGACGGCGCCAGCCGCCGCGCTGTCCGGCCGGCGCCGGCGCCAGGACTTGCGGATCGATGCGTCGCAGCGAGTCCATGCTCGCTCATTCCACCGCCAGGCGCAGGGCCGCGCCCACCGCCCACGGACACAGGCACACGGCCACCAGGCAGACAGGCGCCGAGCAGCGACAGGTGCGGGTTCACCGGCAGTCCCTGGTGGCTGGCCGCGACCGCGCCGCTGCCGAAGATCAGCACCGGCACGCACAGCGGCAGCACGATCAGCGCCAGCAGCACGTTGCCGCGCAGGCCCAGCGTCAGCGCCGCGCCCAGCGCGCCCAGCAGGACCAGCGTCGGCGTGCCCAGCAGCAGCGACAGCAGCAGCACCCCGATCGCCGGCGCCGGCAGCCCGAACTGCAGCCCCATCAAGGGCGCCACCGCGACCAGCGGCAGGCAGCTGACGAGCCAGTGCGCCACCATCTTGGCGCCGACGATGCCTGCGAGCGAACGCGGCGACAGCAGCAGCTGCTCCAGGCTGCCGTCGTCCAGGTCGGGCTGGAACATCCGGTGCAGCGAGATGACCACCGCCAGCAGCGCGGCGACCCAGACCACGCCCGGGCCGATGGCGCGCAGCAGCTCGGCGTCCGGACCGACGGCGAGCGGGAACAGGGTGCCCACGGCGACGAAGAACACCAGCCCGCCCAAGGCGTCCATCGGCCTGCGCGAGGCCGCGCGCACGTCACGCTCGATGATCGAGCTCAACGCGGCGCGCATCGGCAAACTCGTCCAGGTTCAGGGACTGCGCGCACCGGCAGGGGCTGCCGATGTCGCGATGGGTCGTCACCACCGCCAACCCGCCCTGCTCGGCGTGCAACGGACAGGCACTGCGCCAGCGCCTGCTCGCCGTCCGCATCCAGGTCGGCAAGCGGCTCGTCGAGCAGCCACACCGGCCGCTCGCTCAGCTGCACGCGCGACAGCGCGAGGCGCCGCCGCTGGCCCTGCGACAGGTGGCGCACCTCGTCGTCCTCGCGCCCGGCCAGGCCCATGCGCGCCAGGACCTCGCGGCATGCACGCTCGCTGCACGCCACCCCGGCAATGTGCAGGGCAGACCGCAGGTTCTCCAGCACCGTCAGGTCGCCGTTCATGCCGCAGGCGTGACCCATGTAGGCGACGTCGCCGGCAGGGCTTCGCCGCGACCGGCGCTCGCGCCAGCGCACCTCGCCGCGGCTGGGTGGCAGCAGGCCGCACAGCAGGCGCAGCAGGCTGCTCTTGCCGCTGCCGTTGGCGCCGCGCACCTGCACCACGTCACCGGGGCGCACCTCGAAGCTCAGGCCCGAGAACACCTTGCGCCCCGCGCGCCTGCATTCGAGGTCGCGGACCGACAGGCCCACCGCGTGCGCGTCATCGGGCCGCATCGCTGCCCGCGCTGCCGCTGCCGTGCGGCATCTCGCCACCTTCCTCCGCGGGCACCACCTGCCCTGGCGTGTCGGTGATGACCTGGCCCGGAGGAATGTGCGGAAGGTTGTGCGCGATGCCCTTGTGGCAGTCGATGCAGGTCTTCTCCTTGCGGGCCAGGTAGGTCGTGTGCATGTTCTGCGCGCGCGGGCTCTGCCGCGTGAAATCCATGAACTCGTAGTTGTGGCAATTGCGGCATTCGAGCGAATCGTTGGCCTTGAAGCGCGCCCACTCGTGCTGCGCCAGCTCCAGCCGCTTGTCCTGGAACTTCTCGCGCGTGTCGATGGTGCCGAAGATCTTGCCCCACACCTCTTTGGAGGCCTGCATCTTGCGCGCCATCTTGTCGGTCCAGTCGTGCGGCACGTGGCAGTTGGAGCACATCGCGCGCACGCCGGATCGGTTGGTGTAGTGGATGGTGCTCTTGAGTTCGACGAACACGTTGTCGCGCATCTCGTGGCAGCCGGTGCAGAACTTCTCCGTGTTGGTCGCCTCCATGATGGTGTTGAAGCCGCCCCAGAACATGATGCCGCCGATGAAGCCGCCGATCGTCAGGAAGCCCAGGCTGTAGTGCACGCTGGGCCGGCGGATGACCCGCCAGTAGTCCTTGAGGAGTTGCGTGAGGCTTCGGATCATGGTGGGCAGTCCTCGCTATTTCTTGTCTGTCTTGACCTCGAGGCCCTGGAAGGAGTTGCCCACCAGCGGCCGGGCCGTCTCCTGGGGCACGTGGCACTGCATGCAGAAATAGCGGCGCGTGGACACCTGGTCGAGCATCTTGCCGCTGCGGTCGACGTAGTGCGTCGGGCTGATGGGAACCGCCAGCGAGAACTCGGTCCTGGCCTTGGCGTGGCAGTCCAGGCACTTGTTGAAGTTCTTGTCGATCTGGTAGCCGTCCACCCGGTGCGGAATGGTCGGCGGCTGCTTGTCGTAGTTGCGCGGACGCTTGACGTCGTCGTTGATGGCGTTGCCCAGCCGGGGCGGCTCGGTGGCCTGGATGATCGGGACCGGGCCGCGAAGGGCATCGACGAAAGTCGGCCGGAGTGTCGGCCCAGGCGGACACCGCCACCAGGCCGAGCGCGGGAATGATGCTGCTGAGTGCAGTTTCTCGATGGCGCGCTTCATGCGCGTCACACCTTGACGATCTTCACCGCGCACTTCTTGAAGTCGGTCTGGAACGAGATCGGGTCGGTCGCATCCAGCGTGACCTTGTTGATCAGCTGGCTGGCATCGAACCAGGGCACGAAGACCAGTCCGCGCGGCGGCTTGTTGCGGCCGCGCGTTTCGACCCGCGTGCGCATGCTGCCGCGGCGCGAGCTGATCTCCACCTCGATGCCGCGCCGCACGCCCAGCGCCACGGCATCGTCGGGGTGCATGTAGCACACCGCATTGGGCATGGCCTTGTGCAGCTCGGGCACGCGGCGGGTCATCGACCCGGAATGCCAATGCTCCAGCACGCGCCCCGTCGACAGCCAGAACGGGTACTCCGTGTCGGGCATTTCAGGCGGCGGCTCGTAGGGCAGCGCGAAGATGACCGCCTTGCCGTCCGTGTGGCCGTAGAACTGGAAGCCCGTGCCGGCCTTCACGTAGGGATCGGCGCCCTCGCGGAAGCGCCACAAGGTCTCCTTGCCGTTGACGACGGGCCAGCGCAGGCCGCGCATCTTGTGATAAGTGTCGAATGGCGCCAGGTCGTGGCCATGGCCGCGGCCGAAGCTGGCGTACTCCTCGAACAGGCCCTTCTGCACGTAGAAGCCGAAGGCCTTCGCGTCCGCGTTCTCGTAGCCGGCCTCGATCTCCGAGAGCGGGAACTTGTCCACCTGGCCGTTGCGGAACAGCACCTCGAACAGCGTCTTGCCGCGCAGCTCGGGCTTCTTGGCGATCAGCTCCGCCGGCCACACCTCCTCGACCTTGAACCGCTTGGAGAACTCCATCAGCTGCCACAGGTCCGAGCGCGCCTCGCCCGGCGCGTTGACGAGCTGGTGCCAGAAGTGCGTGCGGCGCTCGGCGTTGCCGTACGCGCCCTCCTTCTCGACCCACATCGCGGCCGGCAGGATGAGGTCGGCGGCGACCGCGGTGACCGTCGGATAGACGTCGGACACGACGATGAAGTTGTCCGGGTTGCGGTAGCCGGGGTAGCCCTCCTGCATGAGGTTGGCGCGCCGCCTGCATGTTGTTGTTGACCATCGACCCAGTAGGCGTTGAGCTTGCCGTCCTTGAGCATGCGGTTCTGCAGCACGGCGTGGTAGCCCGGCACGCCGGGGATGGTGCCTTCGGGCAGCTTCCAGATGTGCTCGGTTTCGGCGCGGTGCTTGGGGTTGGTCACCACCATGTCGGCCGGCAGGCGGTGGGAGAAGGTGCCGACCTCGCGCGCCGTGCCGCAGGCCGAAGGCTGGCCGGTCAGCGAGAAGGGGCTGTTGCCGGGCGTCGAGATCTTGCCGGTGAGCAGGTGGATGTTGTAGACGAGGTTGTTGGCCCACACGCCGCGGGTGTGCTGGTTGAAGCCCATGGTCCAGAACGACATGACCTTCACCTTCGGGTCGGCGTACAGCTCCGCCAGCGCTTCCAGGCGATTCTTCGGCACGCCGGTGAGCTTGGCGGTGTAGTCGAGGTCGTAGGTCGAAACGAACTTCGCGAACTCGTCGAAGGACATCGGCTTGGAGCCGCCCGCATCGCCGGCGTTCTTCGCCTTCTTCTGCAGCGGATGCTCGGGCCGCAGGCCGTAGCCGATGTCGGGATTGCCGAGGCGGAAGTTGGTGTGCTTGTCGACGAAGTCGCGATTGACGCGGTTGGTCTTGATGATGTGATGGGCGATGTAGTTGAGGATCGCCAGGTCGGTCTGCGGCGTGAAGGTGAGCTCGATGTCGGCCAGCTCGTACGACCGGTGCTCGAAAGGCGACAGCACGGCCACCTTGACGTTCTTGCCGCTCAGGCGCCGGTCGGTCACCCGCGTCCACAGCACCGGGTGCATCTCCGCCATGTTGGAGCCCCACAGCACGAAGGCATCGGCGGCCTCGATGTCGTCGTAGCAGCCCATCGGCTCGTCGATGCCGAAGGTGCGCATGAAGCCCACGGCGGCCGACGCCATGCAGTGCCGGGCGTTGGGATCGAGGTTGTTCGACCTGAACCCGGCCTTCATCAGCTTGAGCGCCGCATAGCCTTCCCAGACGGTCCATTGGCCGGAGCCGAACATGCCCACCGCGGTGGGCCCCTTGTCCTTGAGCACGCGCTTGAACTGCGCGGCCATCACGTCGAAGGCCTGGTCCCATGACACGGGCTCGAACTCGCCGTCCTTGGCGTACTGCCCGTTCTTCATGCGCAGCAAGGGCTTCGTCAGCCGGTCCTCGCCGTACATGATCTTGGACAGGAAGTAGCCCTTGACGCAGTTGATGCCGCGATTGACCTCGGCGTCGGGATCGCCGTGCGTGGCCACGACCCGGTTGTCCTTCACGGCCACCATCACGCCGCAGCCGGTGCCGCAGAAGCGGCACGGCGCCTTGGACCACTTGAGGCCGGCGGCGCCGGGCTCCACCGGCTGGGCAACGCCCGTCATGGGAATCCCGGCCACCGAGCATGCGGCCGCCGCCGCGGTCTGGCGGATGAAGTCCCGTCTGTCAATCGCCATCGGGGATCTCCTGGTTCATCGCTTCCACGGTGTCCGCGTACTGATACACCAGCGCGGCCGACAGAACACCTTCGGTGCGCTGAATCTGGCTCACCCTCGCGAGCATCTCATCCGCGCTGCCGGCATCGAGCGTGACAACCAGCTTCCCGTTGGGCGAGCGCCCGTGAACCTGCGCACCGGGCATGAGGACCACCGCCTCCTCGACCCGCTGCAGGCGCGCCGGCGTGGCATGGACGACCAGACTGCTGATATGCACTTCCTGTGGCATTGGGGCTTCCGGCACTGGAGCTTCCTTATGACAGGTGGTTGATGCGCGGTGCGTGTCGCGTGAGGATCAGCTGCCCGGTGGCCCGGCGAAAAGCTGGTACATCCAGACGAGGAAGCCCCAGCCGGACACGATGACGACCGCCAGCACGGGCGCCATGACCACGGAGAGGAACAGAAAGCTTCGCAGCTCCTGCTTCTTCGTGAAGGCTTCTTTCGGGCGTTCAACAATATCGTTCATGACCGACCACGGCGCTCTGAATCCAGAGGTTGGGAATGTCCAACGATTCTTGGCACAACGTTTGGCGTTGTCAATCTGAACCAATGGGCCCTTGGGCCAATTGACATCGAACTGCCAAACGCATGAATGGGCAAAAGTCCGGCTTGCTGATCAGCGAACTTCGCCCCGTTGGATGGTCTTCGAGATGCGGCGTTTAGCACTACGCCGCGCGCGCTCAACCAGTGTGATTGACTGGTCGCAGCGCAAAAAAAAGAGCGACGACCGTCGCTCTTTACGCTCTCTAATTAGAACGGGATGTCGTCGTCCATGTCGTCGAAGCCCGAAGCGGGCTTCGAGGCGGCCGGTCGCTGCGCGGCCGGCGCGGCGCGGGCGCGGCTCGGCGGCGCGGAGCGGCGCGGGGCGCCGCCGCCCTCTTCGTCACCGCCGCCGGACGGCCCGCCCATGCCTTCACGGCCGCCCAGCAGCTGCATTTCGGTGGCGATGATGTCGCAGGTGTTCTGCTCGACGCCGTCCTTGTTGGTGAACTTGCCGTATTTCAGGCGGCCTTCCACGTAGATGGGACGGCCCTTCTTCACGTACTCGCCGGCGATCTCAGCCAGGCGGTCGAAGAAGGTGACGCGGTGCCATTGCGTGTCTTCGATGCGTCTCGCCGGTGTTCTTGTCCTTGCGCTTGCTGGACGTGGCGATGCTGACGGTGGCCACCGCCTGGCCGGACGGCAGGTAGCGGATTTCGGGATCGCGGCCGCAATTGCCGACCAGGATGACTTTGTTGACGGATGCCATAAGGAATGTTCCTCCGGGTAATTTGATGATTATGTCGCCTGGGCCTCGTCGGCCAAAACCTGCTCCGCCGACGACCTGCCCGGCGCAGGCGCCCTCATGGGCCAGGCCACGACCAGCCAGAGCAACATCAGCCCGGCGCAGGCCGCGAACAAGCCTTGAGTACCAACGTTCTTGGCCAGCCAGCCGCCGACCGCCCCGCCTGCGAAGAAACCCAGGGATTGCAGGGTGTTGTACACGCCCAGCGCCGCGCCGCGGGCGTGAGGCGGGGCGATCCGCGACGCCATGCTGGGCTGGCTGGCTTCGAGCACGTTGAATCCGCAGAAAAAAACGAACAGCAGCGCCGCGAGCGCGCCGATGCCGGGTTGGCCGGCAACCAGGAGCAGCCCCACCTGGACCAGGGTGACCACCGCCACCGAAGCCAGGAACACGGCCCGCAGGTAGCCGCGCCGCTCCAGCGGAAACAGCGTCAGGCCCATGACCACGAACGAAGCCAGCACGGCGGGAAGGTACACGTACCAGTGCTGCTGCTTGGGCAGGCCGGCCTGCACCAGCAGCGCCGGAATCGCCACCCACATCGCCAGCTGCACCGCGTGCAGCACGAAAACGCCCACGTCCAGGCGCAGCAGCCCGGGATGACTGAGCACTTCCGAGAGTTTTCCGCGGGGCACGTTCTTGTGCTGCACCGGCTCGGGCGGGGTCCACCACGCCACCACGGCAATGCAGCCCAGGGCCAGGGCACCGGTCAACGCGAACAGCCCACCCAGGCCCACCTGCGCGACCAGCAAGGGCGCGACCACCAGCGACAGGGCAAACATCAGGCCGATGCTCGCGCCCACCAGGGCCATCGCCTTGGTGCGAACCTCATCGCGCGTCTGGTCGGCCAGCAAGGCGGTGACCGCGGCGGACACGGCGCCGGCTCCCTGCAAGGAGCGGCCGGCGATCAGCCAGCCCAGGGTCTGCGCCCCCGCCGCCATGAAGCTGCCGGCTGCGAACACCAGCAGGCCGAAGATGATCACGCGCTTGCGGCCCAGCCGGTCCGAGGCCATGCCGAAGGGGATCTGCAGGATGCCCTGGGTCAGGCCATAGATGCCCATGGCCAGGCCGACCAGGGCCGGGTCGGTGCCGCCCGGGTATCTGGCCGCCTCCAGCGCGAACACCGGAAGGACCAGGAACAGGCCGAGCATGCGCGCGGCAAAGACGGCCGCCAGGGAGCCGCTGGCACGGCGCTCCACCGGCGTCATGCTGGCGGAGACTGGGGAAACGGAGGCTGTAGTCACGAGGCAGGAAGTAGCAGGAACCGGGCCGCCTGGCGGCCCGGCAAACCAGGGATTGTCCGGCATTCCGCCGGCGCAGGCTTCGCGGCATGGCCCGGCGCTCTATCATGTTGGGTTTTCCTGGGCGCACCCCGACTTGAACAAATCGACCGACGGCAACTACCTGGGCACCTTGACGGCCCAACGGATCAGCATCCGCGGCGCGCGCACGCACAACCTCAAGAACATCGACCTGGACATCCCGCGCAACCAGCTGGTGGTGATCACCGGCCTGTCGGGCTCGGGCAAGTCCTCGCTCGCCTTCGACACGCTGTATGCGGAAGGCCAGCGCCGCTATGTGGAGAGCCTGTCGGCCTATGCGCGGCAGTTCCTGCAGCTGATGGACAAGCCCGACGTCGACATGATCGAGGGCCTGTCGCCCGCGATCTCGCATCGAGCAGAAGGCCACCAGCCACAACCCGCGCTCCACCGTGGGCACGGTGACCGAGATCCACGACTACCTGCGCCTGCTGTACGCGCGCGCCGGCACGCCCTACTGCCCCGACCACGACCTGCCGCTGCAGGCGCAGACCGTGTCGCAGATGGTCGACGCGGTGCTGGCCTTGCCGGAAGAGCCGCGCCTGATGATCCTGGCGCCGGTGGCGCGCGAACGCAAGGGCGAGTTCCTCGAGCTGTTCGCCGAGATGCAGGCCAGGGCTACGTGCGCTTCCGCGTCGACGGCCAGGCCTTCGAGTTCGACGACCTGCCCAAGCTGAAGAAGACCGAGAAGCACGACATCGACGTCGTGATCGACCGCCTGCAAGGCGCGCCCCGACATGCAGCAGCGCCTGGCCGAGAGCTTCGAGGCCGCGCTGCGCCTGGCCGAGGGCCGCGCCATCGCGCTGGAGATGGACGAGCGGGACAAGGAGCACCTGTTCAACGCCAAGTTCGCCTGCCCGATCTGCCACTACTCGCTCGCCGAGCTCGAGCCGCGCCTGTTCTCCTTCAATTCGCCGGTGGGCGCCTGCCCGAGCTGCGACGGCCTGGGCCACCGCGAGTTCTTCGACCCGGCGCGGGTGGTCGCCTTTCCCACGCTGTCCCTGGCCAGCGGCGCCGATCAAGGGCTGGGACCGGCGCAACGGCTACTACTTCAGCATGCTCGAAAGCCTGGCCAAGCACTACAAGTTCGACGTCGACGCGCCCTTCGAGGAACTGCCCGGCCGCGTGCGCCAGGCGGTGCTGCACGGCTCGGGCGAGGAAGAGATCCAGCTTCAGCTACACGATGGAGTCGGGCAACTCGGCCGGCCGCAAGGTCACCAAGAAGCATCCCTTCGAAGGCATCATCCCGAACATGGCGCGGCGCTACCGCGAGACCGATTCGGCGATGGTGCGCGAAGAGCTGGCGCGCTATCGCAACATGCAGCCCTGCCCCGACTGCGGCGGCACGCGCCTGCGCAGCGAGGCGCGGCACGTGTAGGTGGGCGAAGGCGACCAGGCCCGCGCCATCTTCGAGATCAGCCACGCCACGCTGCGCGAGAGCCTGGAGTACTTCGACAGCCTGAAGCTGCGCGGCGCCAAGGCCGAGATCGCCGACAAGGTGGTGCGCGAGATCGGCCTGCGGCTGAAGTTCCTGAACGACGTCGGCCTCAACTACCTGAGCCTGGACCGCAGCGCCGAGACGCTGTCGGGCGGCGAGGCGCAGCGCATCCGCCTGGCCTCGCAGATCGGCTCCGGCCTCACCGGCGTGATGTACGTGCTCGACGAGCCCAGCATCGGCCTGCACCAGCGCGACAACGACCGCCTGATCGGCACGCTGAAGCATCTGCGCGACATCGGCAACAGCGTGATCGTGGTCGAGCACGACGAGGACATGATCCACGCCGCCGACCACGTGATCGACATGGGCCCGGGCGCCGGCGTGCACGGCGGCCGCGTGATGGCGCAGGGCAGCTTCGAGGACGTGAAGGCCGCGCCCGAGTCGCTTGACCGGCCAGTACCTCTCGGGCGCGAAAGATCGCCGTGCCGAAGCGCCGCACGCCCTGGCTGCCGGTGGTGCGACGCCGACGCCGGCGGAAAGAAAAGCCTCGCGCTTTCCGCCCAGCCCGGCGGCCGAGCGCCGCGCGGCGCGCGAGGCGGCGCACCTCGCCACGCAGCGGCGCCGTGCAGGAGATCCGCGTGCTCGGCGCCACGCGGCAACAACCTGAAGAACGTGAGCGTCGCCTTCCCGGTCGGGCTGCTGACCTGCGTGACCGGCGTCTCGGGCTCGGGCAAGTCGACGCTGGTCAACGACACGCTCTACGCCGCCGTGGCGCGCACGCTGTACCGCGCGCACGAGGAGCCGGCCGCGCACGAGGCGGTGGAAGGCATCGAGCACTTCGACAAGGTCATCAACGTCGACCAGTCGCCGATCGGCCGCACGCCGCGCAGCAACCCCGCCACCTACACCGGCCTGTTCACGCCGATCCGCGAGCTGATGGCCGAGACCAACAGCGCAAGGAGCGCGGCTACGGCCCCGGGCGCTTCTGCTTCAACGTGGCCGGCGGCCGCTGCGAGGCCTGCCAGGGCGACGGCGTGGTGAAGGTCGAGATGCACTTCCTGCCCGACGTCTACGTGCCCTGCGAGGTCTGCCACGGCCAGCGCTACAACCGCGAGACGCTGGAGGTGCAGTACAAGGGCCGCAACATCGCGCAGATCCTCGACATGACGGTCGAGGACGCGCACGAGTTCCTCAAGGCCGTGCCGACCATCGAGCGCAAGCTGCAGACGCTGCTGGACGTGGGCCTGTGCTACATCAAGCTGGGCCAGGCCGCGACCACGCTGTCGGGCGGCGAGGCGCAGCGCGTGAAGCTGGCGCTGGAGCTGTCCAAGCGCGACACCGGCCGCACGCTCTACATCCTGGACGAGCCGACCACCGGCCTGCACTTCGCCGACATCGAGCTGCTGCTGAAGGTGCTGCACCAGCTGCGCGACGCCGGCAACACCATCGTGGTGATCGAGCACAACCTGGACGTCATCAAGACCGCCGACTGGCTGATCGACATGGGCCCCGAGGGCGGCGCCGGCGGCGGCACGGTGGTGGGCGTGGGCACGCCGGAGGATATCGCGGCGAACGAGGCGAGCCATACCGGGCGATATCTGAAGAGGTTGTTGTGAGGAGATGCTCCGCAACCCTTGACATGGATCAAAGCCGCGCGGCTGAACGAAGGCCAGAATGCCCTGAATCCTGCTGGCATTTTGGAGGCTATTCATGGACGCCGAAATCAGACGGAAGATCCTCGCGCTGTTGGACCAACATCGAATCATGACGGTCGCGACGCTGCGGCCGGACGGTTGGCCGCAGGCCACGACTGTCGGCTATGTCAACGAGGGCCTGACCCTTTACTTTCTCTGCGGCCTGGACAGTCAGAAGGCAAGGAATCTGGCGCGGGATGATCGGCTCTCGCTGACGATCGATCACGACACTGCGGACTTGATGGCGATCACCGGCCTCTCCATGGCAGCGCGCGCGCATGCAGTGATTGATCTTGCCGAAGCGGAGAAGATCTTGCGCATGATCCCGCTGAAATACCCTGACGCACCTCCTCTGCCGTTCAAGATGCCGGGCCCGGACGAGGTCCGCCTGTTTCGCGTAACGCCCAGGTCATTTCCGTACTCGATTACTCCAAGGGCTTCGGCCACACGGATCTCGTCACTTGCTGATGTGCGACCCTCGCCACGGAGGGCTCCTGCACCCGGTGTCAGAATGCGGGCATGAGCCAGAACGACGCGCAGGATACTGTCGAATACATCCCTTTCGAGAATTCCGAAACGGACTGCCGCATGGGCGCTTCCGCGTCATCGTCAACCCCAGGCTGGCGGCGCCTTTCGTGGCCCGCCGCATGTACGCCACCGCAGCTGGCGATTGCCATCATCGGCCCGGGTATTGCCGCGGCGCTGGTCGGTTACCCGTGGATAGGCGGGCTGTTGGTGGCCACGGGCATCCTGTTGCGGCGGGTCATCAAGATCAAGGCGCCGAGCATCCTGCTGTTCCTGGCCGCACGCGAGGCATCGGTCTACGAGCAGGCCACTGAGCACGGAGTGATGGAAGTACGCCGCGCCTGATCAGCAGCTGCGCCCAAGGGCCTGCAGCGCCGAGCGTCGCGGACCCAGCTCAGTCGCTTTTTTCCATGTACGCCCAGCCGTCCGCGGGAATTGACTCCAGGAAGGCGACCACGGCCACCAGCATGCCATGTGAGTGCGCCCAAACGAGCAGGTCGCGCAGGGTGATCCGCTGCAGCAGCTTGCTCATCGCCGCCAGTTGCACCGCTGTGGGGGAGTTCACCGGTCGGGCACCAACCAGCTCCGACGCCCGCTGAACGAGCTGGCTCCAGTAAGCGCCGTGCGGGCACGCGCGCCCGAATCGTCGGCAAACCACCATGGCCTGGGCCACGTTCATTTCCTCGCTCAGCCTTGTCGCCTGCAAGAGCACCTCCTGCGAAATAGGCTGCGTCTGCGAGAAGCTCTCCTCCAGCTCGTGTTCGAGCTGATGGAACAGCTCCAGCCCGGACTGGGCGTCCAACTCGATGGCTTCGGGCACGGGACCGCGATCAAAGAACATTGCCGGGCCTCACAGTCGCTGAAAGCGTGTAGTCCATCGAATCAGGATAGGCGCGGCCAAACTCTTGCAAGAGTGACGGAACCACTGCCTGGCCTAGTACGTTTGTCCCGCAATTGACCTGGTGCAGGGCTTGGCGCGGCGGCCATGCCTATGATCCGGCGTACGCGGGCTCAAGGAGACACCATGAAGAAGACTCTGGCCGGCCTGGCGCTGGTCGTGATCGCGCTGGCTGCCTACCTCGCGCTCTGGCCGTTGCCGGTGGAACCCGTTGGATGGCCCGCTCCCCCTGCACCCGGCTACACCGGTCCGCATGCCGCGAACCAAGGGCTGGCCAGGCTGCAGCACATCGACCTGAAGGGCGAGGCCGGGCCCGAGCATGTGGCCATTGGCCCCGACGGCAAGCTGTACACGGCGGTGGACGGCGGCAAGATCCTTCGCATGAATCCGGATGGCAGTGGCCAGGAGGTGTTCGCGCGGACCGGCGGCCGCGTCCTGGGCTTCGACTTCGACGCGGCGGGGCGCCTGGTCGGCGCCGATGCATTCCGGGGCCTCGTCTCGATCGCAGCGGACGGCAAGGTGACCTTGCTCACCGACAAGGTGGATGGCGACCCGATCCGCTTCGCGGATGCGGTGGCGGTGGCGCGCAAAGGCCCGATCTACTTCAGCGATGCCTCGACCCGTTTCGGCCCCCGGGAAGGCGGCGGGATCATGGAAGCGAGCATGCTGGAACTGATCGAGCAGTCCGCCTCAGGCCGGGTGCTGGAGTGGGACCCGGCCACGAAGAAGACGCGGGTGATCGCCCGCGGGTTCTCGTTCGCCAACGGCATTGCGCTCAGCCAGGACGAGCAATGGCTGTTCGTGGCCGAGACCGGCAGGTTCCGCATCTGGAAGCTGTCCTTGCAAGGCAACACGCCCGCGCAGGTGCTGCTCGACAACCTGCCCGGCTATCCGGACAACCTGCTGCGAGGGCTGGACGGAAAGATCTGGGCCGGCCTGGTCAAGCCGCGCAACCCCGACGCCGACAACCTGTCGGACAAGCCTTTCCTGCGCAAGCTGATCCTGCGCCTGCCGCGGGTGTTGTGGCCGCTGCCCAAGGACCAAGGGCACGTCTTCGCGTTCACCGAGGACGGCAAGGTAGTGGCCGACCTGCAGGATCATGCGGGCGCCTACCCGGAGACCACTTCCGTCACGGAAACGCCGGACCGGCTGTACATCCAGAGCCTGCACGGGAAGACGCTGGCCTGGATGCCCAGGCCGACGAACCAGGCTAGTCAGCTGAAGTAAGCCGCAGTGCTGTCACCGGCGCTTCGGAGTTGAGTCGCCGGCCGGGTACTTTTGCGCGTTTGCGGCCAGCTTCTGTGCGACAGCCTCATCGAGATCCACATTGAGCACGGACGCGAGCCGAACCAGGAACATCAGGACATCGGCAAGCTCATCGCGCACTGCCCGCGCCGTCGCCGGATCCTGCCCCACGCGATTCGACTCGTCCTCGGTGAGCCATTGGAACAGCTCCACGAGTTCACCCACTTCGCCGGTCAGCGCCATGGCCAGGTTCTTGGGAGAGTGGAACCGATTCCAATCCCGCTCGTCCGCGAAGTTCTGGAGAGCGGCCTCGAGGCCGGACACGTCGACGAGGCGGGAGTGCTTCATCCTTCGATCATCGCATCCGTCGCGGCAACCATCTGAACCCGCAAATCGGCTCGAATAGCAGAATCAGCTCGATAATCGAGCTGATATTGCAAAAATCAGCTCGATTCATATAATCAGCTCACAAATCCGAGCCGATTCATGCCTTACAACGACCGTCTGACCGCCGAAGCTGTGCTGAATGCGATGGCAAGCCTGTCCTCCGAGGGACGCGGGACGATTTCTTCCACCCAAATCGTCGAGGCCAGCGGTTCGAGCCTGCCTGCCGTCAAGCGTATGCTGGCCAAGCTGGTGGGGCAAAACCGGGTGGAGGTCATCGGCAAGGCCCGCGCAACCCGGTATCGCGTGCTCAAAGCGGACGCTCCGCTCGATGTGCGGGGTACGGTTGCCGTACAAGAACCTGAGGCGGCCCCGTCTGCTCGGGTAGGTCCGACCTGGCGCGTGGCCGCCTTGGAGCTTCGGGAACTGCTGTCCTTGCCGCTGGCGGCCCGAACCCCGGTAACGTACCGCCGCGACTTTGTGGATGGATACAAGCCGAACGAAAGCTTCCTGCTCCCGCGTGAACTCGCGGAAGAGTTGACCGCACTCGGACGACTTCCCGAGCAGATGCCGGCGGGTACGTATGCCCGCAAGGTCCTCGAGCAGTTGCTCATCGACCTGTCGTGGTCGTCGTCGCGCCTGGAAGGCAATCGCTACACTTTGCTGGACACCGAGGAGCTGTTCAAAAGCGGTGCGGCCGCAACGGACAGTGACGCGGTCATGCTTCTGAACCACAAGGCGGCCATTGAGTTCCTCGTGGAGGCCGTCCCTACCCAGGGACTCAGCGCGGGGCTCGTTCGCAACCTGCACGCAGTGCTGATGCAAGACCTTTTGATGGATGTGGCTTCGCTCGGCGCCATTCGCAGCAAGGTAGTCAACATCAGCGGCACCGTCTTCGTGCCCACGCAAACTCCAGCGGTGCTAAAGGAGATGTTCGAGCGCATTGTCACGACCGCCCAGTACATCAAGAATCCCATTGAGGCAGCCTTCTTCCTGTGGGTCAACCTGGCCTACTTGCAGCCCTTCGAGGATGGGAACAAGCGAGTGAGCCGGCTTTCGGCCAATATTCCCCTGATGCTCTACAACCAGGCGCCCTTGTCGTTTCTGGATGTCGACCGCCAGGACTACGCGTTGGCGATGATGGGCGTGTACGAGTTCTGCGACGTCTCGATGGCGGTCGACCTCTTCGACTGGACCTATCGACGCTCGCATGCCAAATACAAGGTGGTGCTGGATTCCATGGGCTCCCCGGACCCGTTCCGCATCAAGTACCGCGAGGCGCTTAATGAAGCAGTGGCCCAAGTGGTTCGAGGCCGTAAGTCACTCGCGCAGGCCCTCGCCCTCCTCGTTCTGCCCGACGCAGACGCGGCTAAGCTCCATCTGGTGCTTGTGCACGAACTTGGCGGGCTGACTGCATTCAACTGCGCGCGATACCGACTTGGCATCAAGGAAACCCAAGCCTGGATTGACGAAGAACGCCCTCTCTAGATAATCCAGCCATGTCCTTCATCACCCTGCGCTTCCTGGCCGAACCGAGCACCGTCAACTTCGGCGGCAACGTGCATGGCGGCACCGTCATGAAATGGATCGACGAGGCCGGCTACGCCTGCGCCACCCGCTGGGCCAAGCGCTATTGCGTGACGGTCTTCGTCGGTGGCATCCGCTTCCATCACCCGGTGCGCATCGGCGAACTGGTGGAAGTGGAGGCCCGCCTTGCCTATACCGGCAACACCAGCATGAACATCTCCGTGGAGGTGCGCAGCGGCGACATGAAGGCGGGCGAGCTGCAGACCACCACGGAATGCCTGATCGTTTTCGTGTCGGTCGATGAGAACGGCAAGCCTGTGCCCGTCACTCCCTGGAAGCCCGAAACGCCGGGCGATATCGCGCTGGCCCAGCGGGCGCGCGCGCAACTCGACGCGTCGCGCGCGGCGGGCAAATAGCCTGCGGCTAATTCACAGCGATGGTGCCGTCCGAACGTACGGACGGCGATCCGAATCCGTTCCGGTTCAGGGACCTTGAAGAGGACCTTTGGCCGGTTCAGGCCGAGCGCGCGGCGGTCGTGGGCGGCGCGCGACCCCGCGCCGATCGCGGCAGCCAATGGAATCTTTTGCGGCCCGTCGGTTACTAAGTCAACGCAATGGATCCATTTACAGCATTTCTCACCCAAGGACAGTAAGCCGTGTCGACTCCAATTTCCTCTTTTCGTAGCCCATCCGCATCGTCGAGCTCCGGCAAGAATTCCTCCCCCCCGACGGTCAAACGAACCAAGAAAAAAGACCCGGTTCCCAACACGCTGAAGAATCTGCGCGCTAAGAGCAACTCGCGGAACGGGAACCTTCGTGAAAGCAAACAAAATGCAAACGACCACGCTGTCAGCACCGTTCCGCCAAAGCATGAGGTCAAACTGATAGCGAGTAGCAGTAGCAGTAGCAGTAGCAGTAGCAGCATCGACTGGCGGAACGAGAACCTTCGTGAAGGCGAACAAGATGCAAACGACGACGCGATAAGCACCGTACTGCCAAAGAAGGTAAAACTGAACAGTAGCAGTAGCAGTGGCAGCAGTTACGACCCAATCATTATCAGCTTCGACTGGCCGTGCGTTACCAGCCCGCTACCCACCAGCCCGCTACCCATCAGCCCCCACCTTGTCCCGCCGCCCACCTTTCCCGCGCAAAAAGGGAGCGACTTTATATCCTTCTACGAGGACGCAGCGAGCAGCCCGGTGACGCGCGCCGGCTTTCGTAACTTTGCGCGAAGGCCGCCGGATGCTCGCAGCAACAGCAAAGAACTCGGCCCAAGGACTGACTTCGCCTTGACCTGCCTGGAGATCCTGTCTCTGCTCAAGGCCAAAACTTACGCCGAGCTGAACGAGAAGCTGAACCATCTGGAAAATCTGATCTGGAACAGGGGTATCAAAGTTGTCGAAAGCGACTTGATCGAAATCCAAAAAAAAATAGAAGGTCTCCGGTTCGGTGGTGGTCCTGCTGATTACGTGAACTTGGCTGACTTGGCCCGGCGGCTCCTGCCACAGATGGGCGCATCGGTCGAATGGCTGTCTAAGATCTGGAACCAGTATGCGACGCCAATTGAAGGGGTCGTGCGCGACACGCAGCTCTTTGTCGCCAAGCAAAAAAACTATCGTGACCCCCCCAACCTTGTGGGCAACCTCGACCCGCAGTCTGACTTCGCATTGACCTGTCTGGATATCCTGTCTCAGCTCAACGCCAAAACCTGTGACGATGCCGAGCTGAAAAATAAGCTGCTCCATCTTCACGATCTATGCTCAAAAAAAGACGCCAATATTGCCGACGACGACGCGCACGAAATCTATCAGCAAGTTCGAGGAATTCGAATGGGCGTGTTCTTTCGCAAAGACTTGGCTAACTTGGTGTCTCGGCTCTCGAGCGAGTTCACCGGCTTTCGTGGATTTTTGAGTCACCCAGGCCGACTCAACCCGCGAGTCGACTTCACTTTGACCTGCTGGGAAATCCTGTCTCAGACTAGAACTCTTGACGGTGCCATGCTTGAAAGGAAGCTGCGCCATCTGGTTGATCTATGCCCAGGCGCCGACATTGCCGACGCCGACGCGGACTCAATCAAGCAACAAGCTCAGAAAGTGCAAGATGGCCAGTTCCGCGGCTCTCGTGCCGAATGCAGAGACTTGGTTGCTGTGCTCCGGGGGGTCGTGCCGCGCGAATGGGTCAGCAACCTATCTGAACTCTGGACCCAGCACCGCCCCGATGCGCCCTTTGGGGATGTCTTTAGCTCGCTCCCGCCGACGAGCAAAGCGCGTCTGAAGCTCAGAAATAAAATCATGGCCGCGAAAGATAAAATCGTACTGAAAGCAAAGCGCGACAAAGTTCCACCGATGGAAGTAGATGGTTCTGCCCTAGCGAGTCTCCTGGCTCTTAACCCGCCCGAGGAAAACACGCTCGACGCCGCCTACGAAAAATTCGGTACGAGCCCGGCGTTTCGCAATAGCCTGAAGCAATTTGCATACGTCGACCTTTACGTCATCTGTAAGGACATCTTGTCCGACATCGACAATAATCATCTGTCAACGGCGCAGAGCAAGTTTTTGCACTCCGCCACAGTAGCGGCCGGTACAGTGTACGAGGCGCAAGCTCGCACAATTGCTATTGGGAGCCAAGACGAGGAGGCGTTGAGCGCGGCTGAGCTTAAAGAGTTCGCGAGCAAGGTAGTGGAAGATACGTTCATGCACGCGTTGCAGTGGGACAATTACCTGGACACGGCCGCCGGCAAGGCGCTTTTCACGGTTCCGCCGTCAAATGACATCAACCTGCCGGAAATCTCTTTCTCCGCCTCGGGCGAGAGGTCGGACAGCGTGCGTTGATTCAATGTCCGCCGCGATCACTGCTTCGCG
>CAVRNE010000028.1:0-94794 GCA_963722025.1 uncultured beta proteobacterium | reverse complement strand
ACTGCGCGTCAGCTCTCTTATCCAGCGGGGCTGCGGCAAACCTTCCGCCGCCACGCGCCGCGCCGCCGTGGCCAGCATCACCTCCGACAAATCGCTGGCCACGACCTTGCCCCGCGGCCCGACCGCGCGCAGCGCCGCCACGGTCAGCACTCCGGAGCCGCATGCCACGTCGAGCACGCGCTCGCCCGACTGCAGCGCGGCCAGCGCCAGCAGCGCCTCGGTCGCCGGCGCCAGCGCCTGCCGCCAGCCGGCGTCGTAGTGCGCGGCGGCGCGGTCCCAACCATAACGCTGCACTCGCAGTTGCAGGGAGGCTTCCATCGCTCAGGCTCGCCGCGCAAGCGCAGCGAACACCACCTCGCCGGTCATCGGTTGCGGGTCGGCGAACACATGCAGATAGGGGCTGAAGGACTGCGCCAGGTCGATCGCGCGGCGCAGTGCGTCCTGTGCAGCGTCGCTGTCGATGTACAGCGTGTGGCGCACGCGCAGGTAGCCGGGGTTGACGCCCGCGATGCCGACCATGCCGGCATCGTCGTAGTCGGCCTGCACCTCCACCTCCAGGCTGCGCCAGGTCAGGCCCGCGCGTGCCAGCCAGGCGGCGTAGGCGATGCCAGGCAGCCGGCCAGCGCACCACGGCCATAGACGCCCGGCGTCGGGTGCCGCCCGCTCCGCCGGCCTCGACCGGCATGTCGACGTCCAGCTTCCAATCGCCCTCCTGCCAGTTCGCAGCGCAGGCCGTCAACGACGCGCGCGCGATCAAGCCGCTGCCCTTCCCCAGCGCGGGCCTGCGCTCGAACGCGGCTTGCATGCGGTCCCAGGTGGCTCCAATAGTTTCGGTGGTGCTCACGTTTCGGCTCCTTTTTGTGGGTCGCTCGGCGGCCCGTCCAGCAATGATCCGGCGGGGGCGTCAAGCCCGCGTCAAGACGGCGTCAAGGCGCCCGGCGACGACGGAACCGCCTCGCGCCACAAGGTCATCAGTGCGTCGAAGCGCCGCTTTCGCACCCAAACGCGCAGCTCTGACGGGGAGAGAGGGGGCCGGATGCGCCGGGCCTCGCGCAATGCCGCCACGGCCTCGGCGCGGCGCCCGCGCTCCATTGCGACACCCGCACGGACGATGCGCGCCGGCCAGAACCGCGGGTCCGAACGACAGGCCGCTTCAGCCGCCGCAGCGGCCTCATCCAGGCGCTCCAGCCGCTGCAGCGCGCCGGTCAGCAAGGTGTACCAGACCGGACGGCGGTAGTCGTCGGGGCTCAGGCGCAGGCCCCGCTGCAACTGCTCGATGCCGCGCTCGGTCTCGCCGAGGATCAGGTGGGCGGCCCCCAGCGCCGCCCAGGCCTGCGGGTTGCGGGGGTTGGTGTCCACGGCGCGTTGGAGGAAGGGCACGGCCCGACGCGGATCGCCCAGATCGGCCAGCGCACAGCCGGCATAGCCCAGCACCTCGGCGTTGCGCGGTTCCAGCTCAAGCGCGCGCTCCGCCTCGGCGCGCGCCTCTTCGCGAACTGCTTCGCCCGGCAGCAGGCCCATATTGCCGGCCAGGGCCATCACGATGGCCTTCTGCGCGCGGGCCAGCGCGTGCCGGGGGTCGGCCTCGATCGCGTGACGGTAGAAATCCAGGGCGGCGTGGACAGCGTCTTCCGCCCAGCCGCGCGCGAACAGCGTGCTGTTGGCGTCACGCACCAGATCGCGGGCGTCGCTGCCGGCGCCCGGTTCACTGCCGCGCTGCCGGCGCGCCCAGGCCACGCTGACTTGCAGGTCGATGTCGGCGGCCCAGGCGGCGACGTGCTCATCCAGCACCGCCGACGCGGGGATCGCGTCCCAAGTTTCCTGCAAGCTCCACAGGTACAGCGCGTCCTCTCCAGCCAGCAAGTGCAGCGACAGCCGCATTTGCCCTTCGGGCGTGCGGCGCAGACCCCCGACGACCAGGAACCGCACCTTCAGCAAGTCGGCCATGCGCACCAGATCGCCCTGTGCACGCGCCGACACGGACCTCACCGCAGCCTGTGCCGTAACCGCCAGCTCCGGCTGTCGCGCCAGCGTTGCGCCAAGGTCCTCGGCAATCACGGCGGCCAAGGCCTCCAGCGCCGGCTCCTGCGGCAGCACGACCAGAGGCAGCACAGCCAGGGCCAGCGCGCCGTCGCGCGCCGTGCGCCCGTTGCCGCAATCCTGCACGGCTGGCCTCGCCCGCAAGGCCGCTCGCAAGGCCCTGGTTTCGGCCTGTGGCACGGTGCCGTACTCGCGTCGCAGGATTTCGGCGCAACGGTCGAACTGCGCCAGTGCCTCGCTACGCCGGCCCAAGTCCGCCCACGACTGCATCAAGAGGCGATGCGCCAGTTCGTTGCAGGGGTCCAGTTCCAGCCAGCGCTGCAGGCAAGGTACCGCAGCCTCCTGTCGCGCTGCCGCCGCATGAGCGCGGGCCAGTCGCTCGAGCGCCGACCGCGCCAGGCGCTCGATGCGGGTCGCTCGCTCGTCAGCCAGGCCTCAAAGCCCTCGCCGACGACGGCAATCTCCTGCAGCAGCGGGCCGGCGTAGAGTGAAGACGCCTGCTGCAATTGCTCAGGATCCTCGGATCGCGCCGCGCGTTCGAATTGCCACAGATCGACGCTGACGCAG
Source organism: uncultured beta proteobacterium (assembly GCA_963722025.1). Taxonomy (GTDB): domain Bacteria; phylum Pseudomonadota; class Gammaproteobacteria; order Burkholderiales; family Burkholderiaceae_C; genus Ramlibacter. Next base: position 92,187 of record CAVRNE010000028.1, on the reverse strand, counting down.
AGTTGGTCCAGCATCACGTGTTCGCTGCCATTGACTTGCACGACGGCGCATTCCCGCCGCAAGTCACTCAGCAACTGGCGCAGGCTCTGCCGTGCCCGCGCCCGGGGCGCCTCTTCCCACAACAGGGCAATCAGATGCTCGCGCGTGAGGCCCGCAGGGCCGGCACTGCCCAGCAGCCCCAGCAATGCTTGCTGCTTTGCCGACGGCGCAGCCGACACGGCATCGCATTCGAGCCGGCAGGGACCCAAAAGCTGCAGTCGCCACATCGCCGGATTGTGTAGCGACAAGCCGGCCTTGTCACGGTGCCGATCATCTCGGCAGCGCGCAGTCGACCAGAGCGCGCATGCGCTGCCAGTGCGCCCCCTCCCAGAACACGCGCCCGCAGACCTCGCACGTGCTGAAACGCTCGTACAGCTCGCGCACGCGCGGCGGCAGCCGGTGCTCCACCTGTGCCTTGGCGACGGCATGCAGCGCCGCGTTGCAGCACGGGCAGAGCGTGAAAGGCCGGGCGCTGCGCGCGAGCTGAAGCCGATCGAAGACCTCGCGCAACTGCTGCTGCGGCCGCAGCGTGTGCACGTAGCAGCCATGCGTGATGCTTCGCCGCTTGAGCAGGTCGCGGTCGCGCGTCAGCACGATGCGGCCCTGCGCCGCGGCGATGCGCGCGATTTCGTCGTCGGCAAAGCCGTTGTCGTACAGCGTGTCGAAACCCATCATCCGCAGCAGGCGGGCGAGGGAGCCGAGGTGGACGTCGGCCACGAAGCGCGTGTCGCGCAGCGGCTGTTCGCGCACGCGCAGCAGCGGCGTGATGTCGAACGCCTCGAACTTGGGGTAAACGGCCACGCGGTCGCCCTCGCGCAGGAGCGTGCCGAAGCCGACCGACGCGCCATTGAGCAGGATCAGCTCGACCTCGGTGTGCGGAACGCCGAGCGCCTCGATCATGTGCTTGGTGGTGGCGGCGCGGGCGCAAGGCACGGTGAACTCGCGCCGCCGCCGCTCGGGCGCGAGGAAATCGTTCAGCTCCTCGTAGAAGCGGAAAGTCGCCGTCACCATGCGAGGCATCACCACGGACTTAGTCACCGCCGCCGCCACAGCCGCCTCCATCCCCGCCGCCGTCACCGCCTGAGCTCTCAGCTCCGCCGAACCCGTCTGCATCACCGGCAGCAGAGCCGTCCGCGAAACTCGTGGCGCAGTGTGCGTACGTAGCCCCTCCCGCCACCTTGAAGCGGTCATCGAGGCTGCGGCAATCGGGCACATAGTGAAAACCATTGGCGATGGCCAGCTTCCCGTCGAGCGCGAACAGCAGCGGCAGCCGGGTAGGTGTCCGCGGGTTGATTGCCTCATCTTTGCAGGCCCAGTACCAGGCCCTGCGAAGTCCATCGTTGTGCGTCCCGTTCACACTCAGCGCCTCGGCCGGCGTGTGGTGCAGGAATCGGCCCAGCGCGAGCTGGCACCAGTCGCGGTAGGCCTGCGTATGAAGGATGAACTCGTGCCACATGGAGTCGACCACCCGCGACGGCATGGCAATGAACCGCCGCGGACTGCGGTGGCACGCCAGGAAGAACTGCCGCAGGCCGCGCTCGACCAGATCGGCGTCCTTGTGCGTGAGATGCGGGTAGGCTTGACGCAGTTTGCGCTTGAGGTACTGCGGCATCGCGCTCTCGCGGATGATCCGCTCGCGATGCCAGCGCGCCCAGGCGTTTACCAAAAGCACACTCACGATGGAGACGAACAGCAGAAACATCCAGCCGCCAACCGGCCGCCACCACTGCCGCAGCGCGCCCGTGATCAGAATTACCCAGGCCGCGAGCACAAGCCACCCGTACATACGGGCATTTCGCAGGGCGATCCTGAAGATTGAGCCAGCCATCGCGATAGCTTGCCAGAGATTTGTGACGATGCCCCTTTCCGCCAAAAAGCGGGCCTCGTCTCCCCAGGAGCTGGGCGAAAAAAAAGGCGCAGCCGATACTGCGCCCTTCCTGGTGGTCTATCGACCGACGTCGCTTCAGTCGGCGCGCACCTTCACGTACCGGCCGGGCGCGGGCTCGATCGGCTTGTAGGCGGCATTGCCGAGCTTCTTGCGCGCGGGAACGGCCTTGCCCGCTTGAGGCTTGAGCCATTCCATCCAATGGATCCACCAGCTGCCTGGCTTAGCCTCGGCGCTGGCCAGCCACTCGTCGGCTTCCGCGCCCTGCGTTCCGCCGGCCCAGTAGCTGCGTTTGTTCTTCGATGCCGGATTGATAACGCCGGCGATGTGGCCGCTGGCGCCCAGCACGAACTCGGTCTGACCGCCGGTCAGACCGGTGGTGCGATAGGCCGAGCGCCAGGGGACGATGTGATCGTCCTGCGTGGCCAGGACGTAGGCCGGCATGTCGATCCGGCCGAGGTCCACCGGCTCTCCGCAGATCGACAGGCGGTCCGGCACGCGCAGGTTGTTCTCCAGGTACATGTTGCGCAGGTACCAGGCGTACATCGGTACATACCGGCCGGGCGCCGGCTCGATCGGCTTGTAGGTCGCATTGCCGAGCTTCTTGCGCGCCGGAACGGCCTTGCCCGCTTGAGGCTTGAGCCATTCCATCCAATGGATCCACCAGCTGCCCGGCTTCGCCTCGGCGCTGGCCAGCCACTCGTCGGCATCCGCGCCCTGCGTTCCGCCGGCCCAGTAGCTGCGCTTGTTCTTCGATGCCGGATTGATGACGCCGGCGATGTGGCCGCTGGCGCCCAGCACGAACTCGGTCTGCCCGCCGGTCAGCCCGGTGGTGCGGTAGGCCGAGCGCCAGGGGACGATGTGATCCTCCTGCGTGGCCAGGACGTAGGTCGGCATGTCGATCCGGCCGAGGTCCACCGGCTCTCCGCAGACCGACAGGCGGTCCGGCACGCGCAGGTTGTTCTCCAGGTACATGTTGCGCAGGTACCAGGCGTACATCGGCCCGGGCAGGTTGGTCGCGTCGGCGTTCCAGTACAGCAGGTCGAAGGCGGCGGGCGTCTTGCCCTTGAGGTAGTTGTTGACGACGTAGGGCCAGATCAGGTCGTTGGCGCGCAGCGTCTGGAACACGAACCCGAGCTCGGCGCCCTTGTAGATGCCGCCCTGGCCGATCGTCATCTCGCGTTGCAGCACGCCGGCTTCGTCGATGAAGACACCCAGGTCGCCAGGTTCCTCGAAGTCGAGCATGGTCGTCAGCAAGGTCAGGCTCGCCACGCGTGTCGTCCCCGCGGGCGCGCAGCAAAGCGAGCGTCGAGGAGAGCAGGGTTCCGCCCACGCACCAGCCCACGGCATTCACCTGGTCGGCCTTGCCGACCTCGTGCGCCACTTCGATGGCCTTCATCACGCCATCCTCGACGTAGTCGTCCCAGGTCACGTGACCGAGGCTCGCATCGGGATTGCGCCAGGAGACCAGGAACACCGTCATGCCCTGTTCGCAGGCATAGCGCACGAACGAGTTTTCCGGCTGCAGGTCGAGGATGTAGAACTTGTTGATGCAAGGCGGCACGATGAGCAGCGGGCGCGACGCGACTTTGTCGGTCAGCGGTGCGTACTGGATGATCTGCATCAGCTCGTTCTCGAAGATCACCGAGCCTTCGGAGGCGGCCACGTTGGTGCCGACCTCGAAGGCGGTCTCATCGGTGATGGAGATGCGCCCGCGGCGCATGTCTTCCATCAGGTTGGTGAGGCCGGCCTGCATGGCTTCGCCCTTCGACTCCAGCGCGCCGAAGATGACGTCCGGGTTCGTCGTGGCGAAGTTCGCCGGGCTCATGGCGTCGGCAAACTGGCGCGAGAAGAACCGCAGCTTGTGCTTCTCGCGCGGGTCCACCTCGGCGGCCTCGACCATGCTGTCCAGGAGCTGGGAATTCAGCAGGTAGTTCTGCTTGAGCAGGTTGAACCAGGGGTGGCTGCTCCACTGCTCGCCGTGGAAGCGCCGGTCGCCACGTTCGGCGTCGACCACGGGCTGCAGATCCTTGCCGGCGCCTGCGCCTGCTGCAAGCGAGCGGGTCCACAGCACGGCCTGCTTTTCCCAGTAGTTGGCGACCACGCGGGTGAGCTCGCGAGCCGTCTCCGGCGTCGGCGGTTTTGCCGCCGAGCCCAGCCCCGTGAAGGCCTGGAGCATGGCCTTGCCCGGACTTGAAGAAGCCTTGCACGTATTCGTCGGGCGCATTGAACAGGTTGTTCATCTTCTACTTCCGTTTCGGTCAGGCCATCAGCATGGCGAGCGACTCGGCCACCATCACCGGGCGGTCGAGGTCGCTCTCGCAATAGGCGGTATTGCGGCAACGCACCAGCGTGCGGCCGGGCCCCTTGGACTGTACTTCGGCCAGCTCCACGCGGATCACAACCGAGGAGCCCGCTGCCACCGGCGCCAGGAACCGGACTTTTTCGAGGCCGTAGTTCAGGATGTGAGCTGCATCCTCCGGAAAGACGCCGACGTTGTACTGCGCTTTCGTGGTCAACGACAGCAGCAGCAGTCCGTGCGCGATCGTGTGGCCGATCGGGCTTTTGCGGGCGCGATCCACGTCGACGTGAATCCACTGGTCGTCGCCGCTGCACTCGGCAAACTGGTCGATGCGCGACTGGTCGACGCGCATGGCGCGAGAAAGTCCGAAATCGTGACCGACGTGGGCGGGCAGCGTGGCGAGGGCGTAGTCAAGGGGCTTGTTCATGAGGGGATTGTCTAGTGGAAAACCCTAATGAACCCCCTACTTGGCGGGGGGGCGGGCGCCGGCAGCCGGCGCGACCTGACCCTACTGCGCCGCTTGGCCAGTTCGCCGTGCAGCGCGACGAACTCGTGTGTCAGCTTGTGACGCGCGTCCATGTGGATCATCGGCCGTGCCAGATCATGCGATTCCTTGATCTTCACCGAGGCGCTCAGATACGGCTGCAGCACCGGCAAGCCCTCGTCTATCAGCTCCTGCACGAGGCGCTGCGGCAGGTTGGCCCTGGGCTGGAACTGATTGACGACGATGCCGCCGACCTCGAGATCGCCGTTGTGGTCGGCCTGGATCTCCTGCACGTTCTCCAGCAGGGTGTAGAGCGCACGCCGCGAGAAGTCGTCGCAGTCGAACGGGATCAGGCAGCGCTGCGCCGCAATCAGCGCCGAGCGCGTGTAGAAGTTCAACGCCGGCGGCGTGTCGATGTAGATATCGTCGTACGACGACTCGAGCTCGGCCAGCGCATCGCGCAGCTTGTAAATCTTGTAACGCGACTCGAGTTTGCCGTGCAGCTCCTCGAGCTCGGGGCTGGACGGCATGATGTCCAGGCCTTCCCACGGTGTCCCGATGATGAACTCGGCGCTGCCCTTGGTACGTACGGTGAACTTCAAGGACTGGCCGAAGAAGCCGGCCGCGCCTTCGCCGGCGTCATCGGCGCCTTCGCCGAGCAGGTAGCGCGTGGAGTTGCCCTGTGCATCCAGGTCCACCACCAGCGTGCGCCGTCCCTGCTGCGCACTGATCGCCGCCAAGTTGCAGGTGATCGTGGACTTCCCCACGCCGCCCTTCTGGTTGAACACGACGTATCTCATGCGGCCTTTCGCTGTGTCTGGAATGCAAAAGGTGCGTATTGTGCATTGCACCAAGGCGGGCTGATGTGATGGCAAACACCAATGACGCTGCACCCAGTGATCCTCAGTGTCGAGTCGCTCACTTCCATGTACACCCAGCCGTCCCGGGGAATCGACTCCAGGAAGGCGACCACGGCCACCAGCACGCCATGTGAGTGCGCCCAAGCGAGCAGGTCGTGCAGGGCGATCCGCTGCAGCAGCTTGCTCATCGCCGCCAGTCGCGCCGCTGTGGGGGCGTTCACCGGTCGGGCGCCAACCAGCTCGGACGCCCGCTGAACGAGCCGGCTCCAGTACGCGCCGTGCGGGCACGCGCGCCCGAATCGTCGGCAAATCACCATGGCCTGGGCCACGTCCAGTTCCTCGCTCAGCCTTGTCGCCTGCGAGAGCACCTCCTGCGAAATAGGCTGCGTCTGCGAGAAACTCTCCTCCAGCTCGTGTTCGAGCTGGTGGAACAGCTCCAGTCCGGACTGGGCGTCCAGCTCGATGGCCTCGGGCACGGGACCGCGATCAAATAACATCGCCGGGCCTCGCAGTCGCTGAAAGCGTGTAGTGCATCGAATCAGGATAGGCGCGGCCAAACTCTTGCGCGAGTGACGGAATCACTGCCCGGCCTAGTACGTTTGTCCCGCAATTGACCTGGTGCAGGGGTTGGCGCGGCGGCCATGCCTATGATCCGGCGGTACGCGGGCATCAAGGAGACACCATGAAGAAGACTCTGGCCGGCCTGGCGCTGGTCGTGATCGCGCTGGCCGCCTACCTGGCGCTCTGGCCGTTGCCGGTGGAACCCGTTGGATGGCCCGCGCCCCCTGCCCCCGGCTACACCGGTCCGCATGCCGCGAACCAAGGGCTGGCCAGGCTGCAGCACATCGACCTGAAGGGCGAGGCCGGGCCCGAGCATGTGGCCATCGGCCCCGACGGCAAGCTGTACACGGCGGTGGACGGCGGCAAGATCCTTCGCATGAACCCGGACGGCAGCGGCCAGGAGGTGTTCGCGCGGACCGGCGGCCGCGTCCTCGGCTTCGACTTCGACGCGGCGGGGAACCTGGTCGGCGCCGATGCATTCCGGGGCCTCGTCTCGATCGCCGCGGACGGCAAGGTGACCGTGCTCACCGACAAGGTGGATGGCGACCCGATCCGCTTTGCGGATGCGGTGGCGGTGGCGCGCAATGGCCTGATCTACTTCAGCGATGCGTCGACCCGTTTCGGCCCCCGGGAAGGCGGCGGGATCATGGAAGCGAGCATGCTCGAACTCATTGAGCAGTCCGCCTCCGGCCGGGTGCTGGAGTGGGACCCGGCCACGAAGAAGACGCGGGTGATCGCCCGCGGGTTCTCGTTCGCCAACGGCATTGCGCTCAGCCAGGACGAGCAATGGCTGTTCGTGGCCGAGACCGGCAGGTTCCGCATCTGGAAGGTGTCCTTGCAGGGCAACACGCCCGCGCAGGTGCTGCTCGACAACCTGCCCGGCTATCCGGACAACCTGCTGCGAGGGCTGGACGGAAAGATCTGGGCCGGCCTGGTCAAGCCGCGCAACCCCGACGCCGACAACCTGTCGGACAAGCCTTTCCTGCGCAAGCTGATCCTGCGCCTGCCGCGGGCGTTGTGGCCGCTGCCCAAGGACCATGGGCACGTCTTCGCGTTCACCGAGGACGGCAAGGTGGTGGCCGACCTGCAGGATCACGCGGGCGCCTACCCGGAGACCACTTCCGTCACGGAAACGCCGGACCGGCTGTACATCCAGAGCCTGCACGGGAAGACGCTGGCCTGGATGCCCAGGCCGGCGAACCGAGGCCAGTCAGCTGAAGTAAGCCGCAGTGCAGTCACCGGCGCTTCGGAGTTGAGTCGCCGGCCGGGTACTTTTGCGCGTTTGCGGCCAGTTTCTGTGCGACAGCCTCGTCGAGATCCACATCGAGCACGGACGCGAGCCGAACCAGGAACATCAGAACATCGGCAAGCTCATCGCGCACTGCCCGCGCCGTCGCCGGATCCTGCCCCACGCGATTCGACTCGTCCTCGGTGAGCCATTGGAACAGCTCCACGAGTTCACCCACTTCGCCGGTCAGCGCCATGGCCAGGTTCTTGGGAGAGTGGTAACTATTCCAGTCCCGCTCGTCCGCGAAGTTCTGGAGAGCGGCTTGCTAGGCCGGACACGTCGACGAGGCGGGAGTGCTTCATGCTTCGATCATCGCACCGAAGGCGGCATCAACTCAGCGCGCAATAGATAATCCAGCCATGTCCTCCATCACCCTGCGCTTCCTGGCCGAACCCAGCACCGTCAACTTCGGCGGCAACGTGCATGGCGGCACCGTCATGAAATGGATCGACGAGGCCGGCTACGCCTGCGCCACCAGCTGGGCCAAGCGCTATTGCGTGACGGTCTTCGTCGGTGGCATCCGCTTCCATCACCCGGTGCGCATCGGCGAACTGGTGGAAGTGGAGGCCCGCCTGGCCTATACCGGCAACACCAGCATGAACATCTCGGTGGAGGTGCGCAGCGGCGACATGAAGGCGGGCGAACTGCAGACCACCACGGAGTGCCTGATCGTTTTCGTCTCGGTCGACGAAAACGGCAAGCCGGTGCCCGTCACTCCCTGGAAGCCCGAAACGCCAGGCGACATCGCGCTGGCCCAGCGGGCGCGGGCGCAGCTGGAAGCGGCGCGCGCCGCGGCAAGTAACGAGTTCCGGCCTTTGCCATAAGCTCGATTCGATGTCCGCCGCGTTCACTGCTTCGCTGCTTCCAGCAGATCCCGCGTCTTGCGTGCTTCGCGCCTGGCTGCCTCGGCGAAGCCTTCGCCGTCCAGACGCATACAGAATCGCCCGCGACGAATTGACCACGATGGGCGCATCGGCGCGCCATCCGGCCTTGACTGTGGCGACCGCGTCGCCGCCTTGCGCGCCCACTCCGGGAATCAGCAGCGGCAAGGTCGGCGCGACCTGCCTGACCCGCTCGATCTCCGCGGGATAGGTGGCACCGACGACCAGCCCCAGTTGCCCATTCAGGTTCCATGGGCCCTGCGCCAGGCTCGCCACATGCTCATACAGCAGCGGCTCGCCTTTGACCGACGACAGGCGCTGGTTCTGCAGGTCATCGCCACCGGGATTGGATGTGCGGCACAGCAGGAACGCGCCCTTGCCCTCGTACTTGAGGTAAGGCTGCACCGAATCGAAGCCCATGAAGGGCGACAAGGTCACCGCGTCGGCGCCGTAGCGCTCGAAGGCTTCCTTGGCGTATTGCTCCGCGGTGGAACCGATGTCGCCGCGCTTGGCATCCAGGATCACGGGCACATGGGGCGCGGTGCGGCGCATGTGTTCCATCAGTTGCTCGAGCTGGCTTTCGGCGCGGTGCGCGGCGAAGTACGCGATCTGCGGTTTGAACGCGATCACCAGGTCGGCCGTGGCGTCGACGATGCGCGCGCAGAAGTCATAGATTTTCCCGGCATCGCCCTTGAGGTGTGCCGGAAAGCGCGTGGGCTCGGGGTCCAGGCCCACGCAGAGCATGGAGCCGTTGCGGCGCTGCGCGCCCTGCAGCATCTCGATGAAGGTCATGGATGGATTGTAGTAAGCAGGCTTTTGCTTATCGGTCCACAATGCCCAGCCTATGCAGCGGCTGACCCAACAACAACTCGCCACCCTCGTTCTTCTCACACTCGTCTGGGGCCTGAACTGGCCGGTGATGAAACTGGGCGTCAGCAACTTTGCACCCCTGGGCTTTCGCGCGCTATCGATCTTGCTGGGCATTCCGGTGCTGGGGCTGGCACTGGTTTTGATGAAGGTCCCGTTCCGGGTGCCGCGCCGCTACTGGCCGCGAACTGGCCTTGCTCACCGTGAGCAATATGCTGATCTGGCATATCTGCATCATCCTGGCCGTCAGGGCGCTGTCCAGTGGCCGCGCTGCCATCCTGGGCTACACCATGCCGATTTTTTCGGCGGTGATAGGCGCCATGGTGTTCTCGGCCGTGATGAGCCGGCGTGCCTGGCTGGGCGTGGGCGCGGCGGCTCTCGGCGTCAGCCTGCTGCTGTGGCACGAATTCACCAGCCTGGCCGGGCGCCCGGGAAGCGTGGCGCTGGCGCTGTTTGCCGCCGCGGTCTGGGCGCTGGGCACGCAGCTACTGCGGCGCAGCAAGATCGATTTGCCCACGCTCACCTTGTCGTTCTGGATGACCGTGATCGCGGGCCTGGTGCTGAGCATTCTCACGGTGGTGTTCGAGCGCGACCAGTGGCAGGTGCCGAGTGCGCCGGTGGCCTGGGCCATTGCCTACAACGCCGTGCTGATTTTTGGCTATGCCCACGCCGCCTGGTTCTATCTCGCCCGCTCGCTGCCGCCGGTCGCTTCCACGCTGAGCGTGATGTTCATTCCCGTGCTCGGCGTATTCAGCGGCGCCTTGTGGCTGGGCGAAGTGCTGCACTGGCAGGACTGGGCGGCCGTGCTGCTGATGGTGGTGGCCATCGCTTCGGTGCTGTGGCCGGCCAGGGAAACTGCCTAGCGGTTTGGCCATCCAAGGGCTATGAACGCCCTGGCCCTGCGCTCGTTCCTCGCAATCGTCTTGTTGCTGCTGCCGGCGGTGTTGGGCGCCTTGGCCCCGGCGCTGGTGTGGCAAGCCGCCACGGAGATCGCCAGGGGCCGCGGCGAGCGCGGGCCCTGGCAGCAGAACGACTCGCGCTATGACTTCGTGGACGACCCTTCGGTCGCCATCGATGACCGTGGCAATGTTGCGGTGGTGTGGGTCGATCAGGCGGCCAAGGCCGTGCTGTTCCAGCGCTTTGCGGCCGACGGCGGCGAAGCAGCTGGACCGGCCCGTCAATGTGTCCCGCGATCCCCAGACTTTTTCCTGGCTGCCGCGCGTTGCGATCGCACCCGACGCGCCGGACACGATCTTCGTGTTGTGGCAGGAGATCATTTTCTCGGGCGGCTCGCATGGCGGCGACATCCTGTTCGCCAGGTCCGATGACGGCGGGAGATCGTTCACCAAAGCCATCAACCTTTCAAGCTCGCAAGGCGGCGACGGCAAGGGGCGCATCAACCGGGACATCTGGCACAACGGCAGCCTGGATCTGGTCGCAGGCCCCAACGGCACGCTCTACGCAGCCTGGACCGAATACGACGGAGCCCTCTGGCTCAGCCGCTCCAGCGACGCGGGCAGGAGCTTCGCGCCCGCGCAGCGCATTGCCGCGGGGGCCCGCCATCCGGCCAGGGCGCCGTCGCTGGCACTGGGACCTGATCGCACCGTGTACCTTGCATGGACGACCGGCGAAGACGAGGGTGCCGATATCCATTTCTCCAAGTCCACCGATGGCGGCGCCAACTTCAGCCGGCCCGACCGGGTGGCGCCCAGCAAGAACTATTCGGATGCGCCCAAGCTGGCCGTGGGGCCCGGCGGCATGCTGCACCTGGCGTATGCGGAAAGCTCGGGCGGCCCCTTTGCGCGCTATCACGTTCGCTACACGCGATCCGCGGATGGCGGGAGCAGCTTCGAGGCGCCGCGCGAGATCTCCAGGCCGATGCCGGGCTCGTTTGCCAGCGCGGCATTCCCGGCTTTGAGTGTCGATGCGCAGGGCCGGGTCTATGTCTTGTGGGAACTCTACGCCGACGAACGGCAAGGCCCGCGCGGCCTGGGTCTCGCGGTTTCAATCGACGGCGGGCGCAGCTTCGCGAGTCCCAGCGTGGTGCCGGACAGCATGGACCCAGCCGGCGGTTTCAATGGCAGCAGCCAGGGCCTGCTGATGAGAAAACTCGCGGTGAGCGCCGACGGCGCGGTGGCCATCGTCAACAGCAGCCTGAAGCAGGGATCGCACAGCCGGGTCTGGCTGATGCGCGGCGCGTTGCCGCGCTAAGGTTGTCATGCCGGGCTTGACCCGGCATCCATGGTGGTGTGAACGCGGCATGGATTCCGGGTCAAGCCCGGAATGACAGTCCCTAACCCCGTGCCACGGCCTGCTGGTACAGGCCGCGCACCTTGGGCACGTTCTCCTGCAGGCGCTTGATGCGGTCGGGCCCCGTCGGGTGGGTGGACAGGAAGGCCGGGCCCGCCATCGGCACCGCCCTTGGCCTGGCCCATCTTCTCCCACAGCCTGATGGAGGCATCGGGATTGAAGCCGGCGCGCGCCGCCAGTTCCAGCCCGACCAGGTCGGCATCGATCTCGTCCTCGCGGCTGAACCTCAAGGTGAGCAGTTGCGTGCCGATGCTGGCGGCCACGTCGCCCAGCTGGCCCAGGCCCAGCAGCGCAGCACCCAGCGACAGGAACGCCCCGGTGCCCTGGCTCTTGGCAATGCGCGCCCGCGCGTGCTCGCGCAGGGCATGCGCGATCTCATGCCCCATCACCATCGCCGTCTCGTCATCGGTCAGCTCGAGCTGATCCAGGATGCCGGTGAAGAACGGCGATCTTGCCGCCCGGCATGCAGAAGGCGTTGATCTGCTTGCTGCCGATCAGGTTGACCTCCCAGCGCCACTGCCGCGCCCGGTCGTTCCATTTCGCGGTATGCGCGATCAGGCGCGTGGAAATCGCGCGCAGCCGCTGGAGTTGCGGATGGCTCTCGGGCGCCAGGGCCTTCTGGGCGCGCGCCTTTTCCATCAGCTGGGCGTATTCCTTGGTAGCCGCGGCCTCGAGCTCGTCGGCAGGCACCAGGCTGCGCATGCGGGACGCATCCCCGACATCGACCTGGCCGAACACGGGGGTGACGGCGGCCGCGCCGGCAGCCAACAGGAAGCCGCGGCGCGGCATCCACGCGGATGACTTGGCATAGCAGTGCTGGCACATGGACCCATCATAATGACGCAACCTTTCAGCCCATGTCAGACAAGACCAATACACTGCCTCGGACCCAGCCCCCAACTTGGGGCGAGACATTTCGGGTCTACCTGGAGCCCGCCACCCTGCGCATGCTGTTCCTGGGCTTCTCGGCCGGGCTGCCGTTGCTGCTGGTGCTGGGCACGCTGAGCTTCTGGTTGCGCGAAGCCGGCATCGACCGCACCACCATCGGCTTTCTGTCCTGGGTCGGGCTGGCCTATGCCTTCAAATGGGCCTGGGCGCCGCTGGTGGACCGGCTGCCCATTCCCATCCTCTCGCGACTGCTCGGCCGGCGGCGCGCGTGGTTGCTGCTGGCGCAGGCCATGATCGTCACCGGCCTCATCGGCATGGCCCTGTCCGATCCCAAGCTGTCGCTGGAAACCATCGTCTGGTGCGCCTTGCTGGTGGCTTTCGGCTCGGCCACCCAGGACATCGCGCTGGACGCTTTTCGCATCGAGTCGGCGGACACCCAGCGGCAGGCGGCATTGGCGGCGGCCTATCAAACCGGCTACCGGCTGGCGATGATCTGGGCCGGCGCCGGCGTGCTGTGGATCGCGGCCCGCGCCGAAATCGCCGGCGCCGCGACGTATCAGCATGCAGCCTGGCAGACCGCCTATTTCGTGATGGCGGGCTCGATGGCCGTGGGCGTGCTGACGGTGCTGCTCTCGCCTGAGCCGATACGGAAAATTCTGCCGCCGGCGCGTAACGCCGCCGCCTGGCTGCGCGAGGTGCTGGTGGAGCCCTTCGCCGACTTCCTGCGCCGCTACCGGCTGGCAGGCGGCGCTGATCCTGGCCCTGATTGCCGTCTACCGCATCAGCGACGTGGTGATGGGCATCATGGCCAACCCCTTCTACGTGGACATGGGCTACACCAAGGACGAGGTGGCGGCCGTCACCAAGATCTATGGCGTGGTCATGACGCTGGCCGGCGCCTTTCTCGGCGGCGCGCTGGCGATTCGTTTCGGCGTGATGCGCGTGCTGATGCTGGGCGCGGTCCTGAGCGCGGCCAGCAACCTGCTGTTCGCCTGGCTGGGTTCGCGCGGCCACGATGTGCAGTCCCTGATCTTCGTGATCTCGGCCGACAACCTGTCCAGCGGCATCGCTTCGGCGGCTTTCATTGCCTACCTGTCGAGCCTGACCAACGTCAACTATTCGGCCACGCAGTACGCCTTGTTCAGCTCGATGATGCTGTTGCTGCCCAAGTTCCTGGCCGGCTACTCGGGCAAGTACGTGGACGCCTTCGGCTACATCAACTTCTTCACATGCCACGGCTTGCCTGGGCGTTCCGGTGCTGCTGCTGGTCTGGCTGGCTTCGCGCATGGAGGCGCCAGTGGCCCGGGCAACAGATGGGCAGCTGCAGGAAAAGTATAGGCAAGCTCCTACCCCCCGCTTCGCGCGAGCCCTACAAGGCCACCCGGCGCCCTCCTGTAGGCTTTGAGCTTGATCATGAAACCCATGCGCTCTACGCGACAACAACAAGACTGCCTTGCTCGAGCGCCAGGATGCGCCGGCACGCCAGCAGCAGCCCGGCGATGCGCCGTTCGGCAGCGAACGCAGGGGACGCCACCGGGTCGCCGACGACCAGCAGTCGGGGGCCGGCTCGCAAAGCGCACTCTCGAAGCTCATGATGTTGGAGCGCAAGCGGGCGGCGCTGCTGCCCGCCAAGGATTGATGCGCGTCACGGTCGGGCTCAGGGCAGCTTGTGCTCGGCGATCCGGGTTTCTCGCTCGATGAGGTGCTGCAAGGCAGCCTCGGCACCTTCGCCCGAGAGTCGTGGGCGTGCATTCCTGTGTGTGATCTCAAGAGGCATCGGTGCTGCCTCGGCCTCGTCCTGCTGTTCCAGGGTTTGGGTGGGTCCGGCGTCGTAGTTTTTCAATTTCGTGCGTCTCGTTGGTGTCATGGCTGAGCGCACGGTAAATGTTAATTGCCCAGCTGGATGTAGGACGATTTCCTCTGGTCTGTAGGACAGTCCTGACTGCGTTACACATCCTTGCCGGCCAGCTGCGCCAGCGCTTGCCGCTGGACCTTGCCCAGCGCGGTCTTCGGAAGCGCCGCAAGCCAGAGCCAGCGGCGCGGCAGCTTGTAACGCGCCAGTCGCCCGGCCAGGTGTGAGCGCAATTCCTGTTCGGACACCGCCTGCCCGGGCTTGAGCACGATGGCCGCCACCACAACCTCGCCCCATTTTTCATCCGGCATGCCGAAGGCGGCGCATTCGGCGACCGCGGGGTGCTCGGCCAGCAAGCTCTCGATCTCCGCGGGATGGATGTTCTCGCCGCCCGAGATGATCAGATCCTTGGCGCGGCCCACCACCGTGTAGGCGCCGTCTTGTGCCTGCGCAGCCAGGTCGCCGGTATGGAACCAGCCCTCCCCGTCGCATGCCGGCTGCGCCGGCCAATAGTGGCTGATCACGTTGGGCCCACGGATCAGCAGTTCACCCACGCCGTCCTGTATGTCGCACAGATGCACGTCCACGCCGGGAGCCGGCCAGCCGCATGACCCTGCGTGGCTGCGGGCATGCTCGGGCGCAAGGGCGATGGAGAACGGCCCGGTCTCGGTCGCCCCATAGACATTGCACACCGGCAGCCCGCGCGCGTGGAAGGCCTGGACCAGGCCGGCGGGCAACAGGCTGGATCCGGCCCAGACGGCGCGCAGGCTTGCCAGGTCGGCGCTTTCCCAGCGCGGATGCTCGATCAAGGCCTTCATCGT
This sequence comes from uncultured beta proteobacterium, assembly GCA_963722025.1. GTDB lineage: Bacteria > Pseudomonadota > Gammaproteobacteria > Burkholderiales > Burkholderiaceae_C > Ramlibacter. Next base: position 77,149 of record CAVRNE010000028.1, on the reverse strand, counting down.
GGCCGGCACCTGCAGCGTCAAGGTCGGGCGGTCGCGCTCGAAGCAGTCGAGCGCCGCGTCCGCGGCGAACCGCGGGTGAAGGATCACGTGAGCGCCCACATACAAGGCTGGCAGCGTCTGGATGCACAGGCCGCCGACGTGGAACAGCGGCAGCATGGTGGCAATCACGTCCTGCGCCGTCATCTGCTGCGCCCGCGAGGCGATCGCCATGTTCGCCAGCAGGTTGGCCTGCGTATGGACCGCGGCCTTGGCGCGACTGGTGGTGCCGGAGGTGTAGACCAGCAGGACGGGCGACCGGCCTTGGGCCGCTCGAGGCGGGCTCGCCCAATGACCCTGGCGCGCCAGCGTTTCCACCGGATGCACGGCGAGGCCCCGCCGCGCCCCAAGCTCCTGCGCCGCAGCGGCCCAGGCATCGTCGTGCACCAGATGCGCGGGCGCGCAGTCGGCCAGGAGCGCGTCCCATTCGCCGGGGCGAGAGCCGGAAGTTCAGGGGCAGCAGGATGGCGCCGATGCGGGCCAGGGCGAACAGCAACACGAGCTGGCCGGGATGATTGGCCCCCAGCCAGGCCACCCGGTCGCCCGCGCGCACGCCCCAGTCGTGCCACAGCTGGGCAGCCAGGCGCTCGCAGCGCAGAAAAAGCTCGCCATAGCGCAGTTGTGCGCCTTCAAAGCTCAAGGCCACGGCATCGGCTCGCGCCGCAGCGTGAGCCGCCAGTGCATCGGCGAGCACCGAGGGTGGGGAAGGCACAGCCATTTACCTAACTTTACCGCCGCTTCAAGCTGTGGCGATGGGTGCTTGCCACCATCAGGGCCTGTTCCCCCGAACCGGAGAAAGCCATGAATCCCACTCCCCCTCCCGACAATTCTCGCCGCCGCTGGTTTGCCGGCCTCGCCGCCCTGGGCGGTCTTGGTTTGCTGAGCACACACGCACATGCCCATGGCTGGAGACGGGGCGAAGCGCTGGACCCCGAGGAAATGGCCCGCCGGCTGGATTGGCGCATCGGCCGCCTGGTCAAGGATGCGGGCGGCACGCCGCAGCAGAAAGAACAGCTGGTCGCAATCGCCACCGCCGCCTTGGCCGAAATGAAGCCGATGCGCGAGCAGGCCCGCGCGGCGCGCCGCCAAGGCCTGGAGTTGCTGGCCGCGCCTGCTGTCGACAGGACAGCCCTCGAACAACTGCGCGTCACGCAGATGCAGTTGGCCGATGCCAGCAGCCGCCGCGTGCTGCAGGCCATGGCCGACGCCTCCGACGTGCTGACGCCCGAGCAGCGGGCCAAGGTGGCCGAGCGCCTGAAGCAGCGCATGGATCGCCGCTGGCGCGGCTGAGCTGACGGCCCGCCCGCCGGGCCCGCGAACTCATTACCATGCGCAGATGCAGCAACTCCTGATGATCGAAGACGACGCCCGTCTGGCTCAGATGGTGGGCGAGTACCTGGAACGCTCCGGCTTCGGCGTGACCCACGCCATAGACGCCAAGGCAGGCCTGGCGCTATTGCAGGACCCGCCCGCCGGCGCGAACCCGGACCTGGTGATCCTGGACCTGATGCTGCCGGACATGGACGGACTGGAAGTGTGCAGGCGCCTGCGCGCCCTGCCCGGCGACATGGGCCAGGTGCCGGTGCTGATGCTCACCGCCAAGGGCGACCCGATGGACCGCATCGTGGGCCTGGAACTGGGCGCGGACGATTACCTGCCCAAGCCCTTCGAGCCGCGCGAGCTGCTGGCGCGCATCCGCGCCATCCTGCGCCGGCGCAGCGAAGGCGTGCCGCCGGCGGCCAAGCTGATACGCTTCGGCTCGCTGGAGATCGATCGCGATGCCCGCACCGTCACGGTGGGCGGCAAGCCCTGCGAACTCACCTCCTACCAGTTCGATCTGCTGATCACGCTGGCCGAACGCGCGGGGCGCGTGCTCACCCGCGACCAGATCATGGAAGCCGTGCGCGGGCGCGAACTCGAGGCCTTCGACCGCTCCATCGACGTGCACATGGGACGCATCCGGGCCGCGATCGAGGCCGATGCCAAGAATCCCAAGCGCATCCTCACGGTGCGCGGCGTCGGCTATGTCTTCGCCAAGCAGCAGGACTGAACACCGGAGCTAAGCCCATGGTGCCCTGGCGCGCGCGCTTTCGCGTACCCCTTTACTTTCGCATCTGGCTGGCCGTGGTGCTGGCCGTGGCGGTGCTCACCGTGGCCTTCGGCTGGCTGTGGCGCCTGAATGCGGAGCAGGCGCCGCAGCGCGAAGTGATCGTCCGCAATGAAGCCGGCGACGTCCTGGGCCAGGTGATGACGCGGCCGATCCGCGAGCCGGGTCAGCCCACCGAATTCCGACGTGACCATGAACGATGGCAGCAGCCTGATCCTGCAGTTCCCGCGGCGCGAGCGCCGGGCCGGCGAAGGCCCGCCCGGGCGGCCCTGGTGGGGTCGCGGGCCCGGCGGCTTGCTGTGGATCCTGGGCATCGTGGCCGTGGCCGTGGCCATCGGCAGCTACCCCATCATCCGCCGGCTGACGCTGCGCCTGGACCATTTGCGGCAGGGGCGTCGAGCGCTGGGGCGAGGGCGACCTGTCCGCGCGCATCGACGAGTCCGGCTCCGACGAGCTGGCCTTCCTCGCGCAGCGGTTCAACCATGCGGCCGAGCGCGTGGAAACGCTGCTCAAGTCGCACAAGTCGCTGCTGGCCAATGCGTCGCACGAGCTGCGCTCGCCGCTGGCGCGCATCCGCATGGGGCTGGAACTGATGGAGCCCCAGGCGTCGCCGGCTTTCAAGGAAGAGATACAGCGCAACATTGCCGAGCTCGACCAGCTGGTGGACGAAATCCTGCTGGCCAGCCGGCTGGACGCCAAGGAAAGCGATATCGGCACTCATCGAGGCGGTGGACCTCACCGGCCTTGCCGCCGAGGAGTGCGCGCGGGCGGGCGCGGAGCTGGTGCCGACCGATGACGGCAGGGCCTTGGTGGTGCAAGGCGTGGCCAAGCTGCTGCGGCGCGCCGTGCGCAACCTGCTGGAGAACGCCCGTCGCTACAGCAGCGGCCCCGTGACCGTCGAGCTGCGGCGGGAGGGCGACCACGCGGTGGTGCGCGTGCGCGACCAGGGGCCGGGCGTGCCGGCGGAAGAGCGCGAGCGCATTTTCGAGCCGTTCTATCGCCTGGCGGGCGCCAGCGAGCGCTACGGCGGTGTCGGCCTGGGCCTGGCGCTGGTGCGCGCCATCACCCAGCGCCACCACGGCTCGGTGAAGTGCGAGGCCCCGGACGGCGCCGGAGCCTGCTTCGTGGTGCGCATCCCCTGTCATCAAACGTAACGCGGCTTCTCCTCCATTTAGGGGATGTCAAAGCGGGCGCCAGCGCCTACAGTCCTTGCATCGCTGTCACACAAGCACCGCAACGAATCAACCAACGGTTTTTCAAGTCTCCCAACGACGTCCTTCCGAGGACTTTCACACAGCCACCGCAAGGTGGCTGTTTTTTTGGCTGCGTCACAAGCGGAAAAGCCGGCAACGGCGCTGCCGGTGTTGGGCTGCGCGGGGGTGTGGGCAACGTTCATCAGCCAGGACACCATGACGAAGTAGCCCACCAGCGCCGCGAGCTCCACCACGCCTTGCTCGCCGAACCGGGCGACAGCCGCGGCGTAGGTCGCCTCGCTGGTGCCGTGCCTGCTCAGCAGTTCGGTGGCGAAGTCCAGCGCGGCTTCTTCGTCGCCGGGCAGGCCCTTGGGCCGGGCCCCGGCGCGCAAGGCCTCCAGCGTTGCCTCGGCGACGCCAGCCTTGAGGGCCAGCGGTGCGTGCATCAGCCACTCGAACTGGTTGGTCACATGGCGGGCGGCGGCGCAGGTGACCAGCTCGCGGATCCGGGCCTCGAGCACGCTCTCGAAGCGCAGGTACTCGCCCACCTTGGCCACACGGTCCAGCAGCTGCGGGCTGCGCAGCAGCGGCAGGAAGGGACCGTAGACGCCTTTGCGCGGCCCGGCGATCAGCGCCTGCGCCGCCTCGCGCTGTTCCGGGCTCATGGCATCAGCCGCCGGCATGGGCAGGCGTTCGCGCCAGGGCTCACTGAAGCCTTGACGGGCGCCCGAGGCAGTTGTTTCAGCGGGCATGGGAGATCTCCTTTTCAAGCACGGGTTGACAGGTCTGGCGCCACAGCCACAGAGCGCTGAGCAGCAGGGCCGCGGCGCCGGCCTGCAGGGCCAGGTTCAGGCCGTTGGCCGCGAGCGCGGGCATATGCAGCAGCAACGATGACGCGACGGGGCCGGCGATCTGGCCGAGGGCGAAGGCCGCCGTCATGCGGCCGACCAGCGCGCGTGGGGTCGCCGCTGGCGCGGGCGCGGATTTCCTGCACACCAGCCATGGTGACGATCATGAAGGTGCCGCCGACCAGCAAGGCCGACAGCGCCACCGTGAGGCCGCTGAGCCAAAGGCCGGGCAGCAGCACGCCAACGCCCATCAGCAGATGCGAGACGGCCCAGACCTGCAGCCGCGAAGCCCGGCGCATCCACCAGCCGGCCATGAAAGTCGACAGCGCCGCCGTGAGGCCGAACAGCGGCCACGCCAGGCCGAACAGCCGCGGGTCTTCGACCACCGAGCGCGCCAGCACCGGCAGGAACGTGGCGGGCAGGATGTAGCCGAAGCCCAGCATGCCGTAGCAGACCACCAGTCCCGTGGTGCGCGCAGGGCGGCGCCTTGCCGCGCGGGGCCGCCGCCGCGACGGGGCTCGTCAAGCCGCAGGCTGCGCAGCAACTGCGGCGACTGGCACCAACAGCAGCAGGGCCAGCAGCGCGAGGCTGCAGCCACAGGGCGGGCGCTGCAGCGCCGCGCAGCTGCGCCTGCCAGGCAGAACAGGCCGGCCAGCGGCGATGCCCGCGCCCACCCCGGCGTACAGGCCGCCGCCCCACGGCGGCGTTGCAGGCGGGCAAGTGCGCCCAGGCACCAGACGCTGGTGGCGACGAAGGCCCAGGCGCTGCAGATGCCGGCTGCCAGCCGCAGGCCCAGCCAGAGCCAGGCCGGTCCCGGCAAGGCCATCGCCGCGGTGAGGCCGGCGGTCAGCAGCAGCGCGACGGCCGCGAGGCGCGGCGCGGGCCAGCCGCATGCGCGACGCGGTCATCGCGCCCAGCAGGTAACCCGCGTAGTTGGCGGCGGCCAGCCAGCCGCCGGCCGCCACGTCGAGCTGCCCGCCCTGGATCATCAGCGGCAGCATGGGCGTGAAGGCGAACCGCCCTATGCCCATCGCCACGGCCAGCGACAGGGCGCCGGCCAGGCAAACGGCCAGCGGCGAAGGTCCGGCTTGGTTGTCGTCGATTGCCATGGGGACTGATTAGACCGAGAATGGCACCAGCCGACAAATGAATTATTCTGATATTTCATTCTCGCCATGAGAACCATTGATCTGGATTCCCTGGAGATCTTCCGCGCCGTGGTGCAGGAGGGCGGCATCATGCGCGCGGCCGGCAAGCTCAACCGCGTGCAGTCCAACGTCACGACCCGCATCAAGCAGCTGGAGGAACGCCTGGGTTGCAGCTGTTCCGCAGGCAGGGGCGCTCGCTGGTGCTCTCGCCCGAGGGCGAATTGCTGCTGTCTTATGCCCAGCGGCTGTTCCGGCTGGCCGACGAGGCGGAGAGCGAGCTGCGCAACGGCAAGCCCATGGGCGTGTTCCGCATCGGCTCGCTGGAAAGCACGGCCGGCAGCCGGCTGGCGCCCATCCTGTCGCGCTTCCACCGGCTCTACCCGGGGGTGGTGGTGGAGCTGGTGACCGGCACGACGGGCGCGCTGGTCCAGCGTGTCACCAACTTCGAAATCGAGGCGGCATTCATCTCCGAGCCGTTCACCGCGCCGGGCCTTGAGGCGCTCAAGGTGTTCGAGGAGGAGCTGGTGCTGATCACCGCCAAGGACGCGGCGGAGGTGACGCGCCCCGGCGACCTGGCCGGCTCGACCCTGATCGCGTTCGCCAATGGCTGCTCCTATCGCAAGCGCATGGAAGACTGGCTGGGCTCTTCCGGCGTGATGCCGGCACGCACGCTGGAATTCGCTTCCTACCAGGCGATGATCGCGTGCGTGGCGGCGGGCACGGGTTTCGCCATGGTTCCGCAGTCGCTGCTGTTGGCGCTGCGCGCGGCCAGCGATGTGCAGCAGCATGAACTTCCGGCCCGGGTTCGCCGCAACCACACCCACCTGGTGTGGAGCGGCACCCCGTCCACTGCCTTGATGCGCCTACAGAGCCTGGTCGCGCCTTAGCGCCGCAAGCACACGTTCAGGCGTGACGTCGTACAGGCAGCGGGTGTGGCCCAGCGGGCATTCGCGCTGGAAGCAGGGCGAGCAATCCAGCGGCGGCTGGTAGGCCGCGTCGTCCTTGAGCCAGAGCACCCGCGCCTTGTCGTTCAACGGCGGCGTGTGCCGCGGGCTGGACGAACCGAACACCGCCACCTGGGGCACGCCGAAGGCCGCGGCCACGTGCATCAGGCCGGAGTCGTTGCTGATCACCGCCCGGGCTGCCGCGATCAGCGCAAAGGCATCCATGAGGGAGGTCTTGCCGGCGAGGTTGATGCACTTGCCCGGCCCGGCCGCGCCCGCGATCTCCTCGCAAAGCGCAGCCTCCTTGCCGGAGCCGAGCAGCACGGCCGGGCGGTCGAGCGAGCGCGCCAATTCCGCGAAGTGGATGGCGGGCCAGCGCTTGGCCGGGCCGTACTCCGCGCCCGGCGCGAAGACGTAGTAGCCGCCGGCTTGCAGGCCGATCGCGGCCAGGGCGGCATCGACTTGGGCGGATGCCAGGTGCAGCTGCGGCCTGTCGCTTTCCAGGCCCTCCTTCTCGCCGCTGAGGGCGGAGTAGAAGGCCACCATGGGCGGCTTGTCCTTGGGATTCTTCAGCCTGTGCGTGAGCAGGCCCACGCGCGCCTCGCCCAGATAGCCGACCCGCTTGGGGATGCTGGCCAGGAAAGGCAGCAGCGCGCTCTTGAGGGAATTGGGCAGCACGTAGGCGGCGTCGAAGCGCCCTTCCACCTTCTTGGCGATGGAGCGGCGGGCCTTGAACTGCAGGCCGCCGTGCTGGAAGGGAAACTCGATGACCTCGTCGACCTGCGGCATCGCGCGGTACACCGGCGCCACCCAGGGCAGCGCGCCCACCGCCAGCCGCTCACCGCGCGCGCGCAGCCGGCGCAGCAGCGGCTCGGTCATCACCGCATCGCCGATCCATTGGGGGGCGATGATCGAGGGACCAGGTCACGGGCTGTCATTGCGGACTTGACCCGCAATCCATGTTGGCGCGCCGAGCCGTGGATGCCGGATCGAGTCCGGCATGACAGCTTCAGTGGCCCCCACCGAAGTGCTCGCCCTCTTTGAGCCTGTACACCGTGCCGCAATACGGGCACTTGGCCTCGCCGGTGCGCGCCACGTCCAGGTAGATGCGCGGGTGGCTGTTCCACAGCTTCATGCCGGCGCTGGGGCTGGGGCAGAACACCCGCCGTTGGCGTTCAGGTCCTTGGCCAGCAGTTCGACGACGGTTTCTTTTCTCGCGGAGGTGAGCGTGGAGGACATGTTCAGACCTTGGTGAGCCAGTGGGCGTACTTGGGGTTGCGGCCGTTGACGATGTCGAAGAACGCGCTCTGGATCTTCTCGGTGATGGGGCCGCGCGAGCCGGCGCCGATCTCGATGCGGTCGAGCTCGCGGATGGGCGTGACTTCGGCGGCGGTGCCGGTGAAGAAGGCCTCGTCGGCGATATAGACCTCGTCGCGGGTGATGCGCTTTTGCACGACCTCGATGCCGAGGTCCTTGCAGATGTGGAACACCGTGTTGCGGGTGATGCCGTTGAGCGCGCCGGCCGACAGGTCGGGCGTGTAGATCACGCCGTCCTTGACCACGAAGATGTTCTCGCCCGCGCCTTCGGAGACGAAGCCCGAGCTGTCCAGCAGCAGCGCCTCGTCGTAGCCGTCGTCCAGCGCTTCCATGTTGGCCAGGATGGAGTTGCTGTAGTTGCTCACCGCCTTGGCCTGCGTCATGGTGATGTTGACGTGGTGGCGGGTGTAGCTGGAGGTCTTGACGCGGATGCCGCGCTTCATGCCCTCCTCGCCCAGGTAGGCGCCCCAGGCCCAGGCCGCGACCATCAGGTGGATCTGGTTGCCCTTGGGGCTGACGCCCAGCTTCTGCGAGCCGATCCAGGTGAGCGGGCGCAGGTAGCAGCTTTCCAGCTTGTTGGCGCGCACCACGTTGCGCTGCGCCTCGTTGACCTGCTTCCTTGCTGAAGGGGATGGCCATGCGCAGGATCTTGGCGCTGTTGAACAGGCGGTCGGTGTGCTCCTGCAGCCGGAAGATGGCCGTGCCGTTGACGGTGTTGTAGGCGCGCACGCCCTCGAAGGCGCCGCAGCCGTAGTGCAGGGTGTGGGTCAGCACGTGGATCTTGGCGTCGCGCCATTCCACCATTTCGCCATCCATCCAGATCTTGCCGTCGCGGTCGGCCATGCGAAGGTACTGCGCTCATTGATTTTCCTTTGGAGTCGGGGTTCGCTCGAACCCGCGATTTTAGCTACGGCTAACAAGCCCCTGGGCGAATTGTTAGCCTGCGCTGAAAGCACAGCTTTTAAGGCGCGGACGCCCTCGTCCGGGGCCGGCGGGCGGTAAAGCGTCCATTTCACCAGCTTGCCGTTCGCAAACTCGCAAGTGACATGGGAATTCGTTCCATCGGTCCAGCGGTAGACCTCCGGCTGCTCGTCCTTGGGCGAAAGCTGCTCGCCCAGGGCCCCGGTCATGGCGATCACGTGCAGCAGGTTGACACCCGGTTTGAGCTTGGCATTGAGCATCACGGCGCTGCCCACGTAGCCTTTGGGCCTTTGGGCCGCGCGGTTGAGCACGTGCATGAGCCGCGTGAAATGCAGCAGCGCCCACATCACGATGCCGGTGGCCGCGACGGCGACGCCGGCCCACCCGTAAGCGCGCCAGGCCGCCGCCACGAGGACCACGCCCAGGATGGGCACGATGATTTTCTGCAGATTCATGCCGGGATTGTCGTGGGCGCGGGCGGCATGCGGCCTGTGGCAAGTGCGTAGGCCCAGTCGGCACGGCCGCGTTCGGCGGCAAGCCGGGCCTGCGGCTCCCAGCCGTACGGCACGCGCGCATTGGGTCACCTGCCAGCCGCCGGCTCGCCGCTCGACCAGCGCATAGCGGGCATGGGGCGACAGGTTCTCCGCGCAGTGGTAGTGGGGTTGGCTGTCTTCATAGGCCTGCAGGCCGACGCTGCCGGGGTTGACGATGAGCGCATCCCCGCATTGCACGGCGCGCGGCACATGCGTGTGGCCGCAGAGGATGAGGGACGCGCGCGCCGTTGCCGTCCCGCTGTCCATTCGCTGCCGCACCTCGTCGGGCGTCGCTGCGCGCATGCCGCGCGAGCCCTGCCGGCCGAAGTCGGGGGTCACGGATTCCAGCCAGTAGACGTGGTCGCTGCCCGGCGTTGCGTGAACCAGCAGGACATCGTCGGCGAGCCAATGTTGGGGCGGCAAGCTTCTCAGCCATTGCGCATGGCGCAGGCGTGATGTGGGCGGCGGCATAGCCGTCGCTGGTGCCGCTGGCTCGATACCGCCGGCGCGTTGGTCCCACACCTTGAGCAATTGCCGTTCGTGGTTGCCGGCGATGGTGAGTAACCCGCGCGCCATCAGCAGATCGGCCGTTTCCGCGGGTTGCAGCGGACCGCTGAGGATGTCGCCGAGATTGACCACCTGGTCCACCCGCTGCGATTCGATGTCCTCGAGCACGGCCTGCAGCGCGGGCAGGTTGCCGTGGATGTCGGAGATGACGGCCAGCTTCATGCCGACATCATCCCAGGCTGCGCACCACTTCCATCGCTTCCTCGATGCGATCGACCGGATGGATGGTCAGCCCTTCGATCTCGCGGCTGCCTTTCTTGGGCGCGTTGGCCTTGGGAACGACGGCCACCGAGAAGCCCAGCTTGGCCGCTTCGCGCAGGCGCTCCTGGCCGCGCGGCGCGGGCCGCACCTCGCCGGCGAGCCCCACTTCGCCGAAGGCCATGAAGCCCTTGGGCAGGGGCTTGCCGCGCAGGCTGGAGGTGATGGACAGCATCACCGCCAGGTCGGCCGCCGGCTCGCTGATGCGCACACCGCCCACGGCGTTGACGAACACATCCTGGTCCATGCAGGCAACGCCCGCATGCCGGTGCAGCACGGCCAGCAGCATGGCCAGGCGATCGCGGTCCAGGCCGACCGACAAGCGCCGCGGGCTGGGCCCGCCGCTGTCCACCAGCGCCTGGATCTCCACCAGCATCGGGCGCGTGCCTTCCAGTGTCACCAGCACGCAGCTGCCCGGCACCGGCTCGCTGTGCTGCGACAGGAAGATCGCGCTGGGATTGGCCACGCCCTTGAGGCCCTTCTCGGTCATGGCGAACACGCCGATCTCGTTGACGGCGCCGAAGCGGTTCTTGATGGCGCGCACCAGCCGGAAGCTCGAATGGGTGTCGCCTTCGAAGTACAGCACGGTGTCCACCATGTGCTCCAGCACGCGCGGGCCCGCCAGCGCGCCTTCCTTGGTGACGTGGCCGACCAGGACGATGCAGGTGCCGCCGGCCTTGGCCGCGCGCGTGAGATGCGCCGCGCACTCGCGCACCTGCGCCACCGAGCCGGGCGCGGAAGTGAGCTGGTCCGAGTAGACGGTCTGGATCGAATCGATCACGGCCACGGCAGGCCGTGTGGCCGCGATGGTGGCGAGAATCTTTTCCAGCTGGATCTCCGCCAGCACCTTCACCTGCGAGTTGTCCAGGCCGAGGCGGCGCGAGCGCAGCGCCACCTGGGCGCCGCTTTCCTCGCCGGTCACGTAGAGCGTGGGTACCTGCAGCCGCTGCAGCCCATCCAGGGCCTGCAGCAGCAAGGTGGACTTGCCGATGCCCGGGTCGCCGCCGATCAGCACCACGCCGCCTTCGACGATGCCGCCGCCCAGCACGCGGTCGAGTTCGCCGATGCCGGTGGGCGTGCGTTCGAATTCGCTGGCCTCGATGTCGGCCAGTGCCGCCACCTCAGCGGTTTTGGCCAGCGAGGCGAAGCGGTTGCGCCCGGGCGCGGCTGACTCGGCCACGGTTTCGATCAGGGTGTTCCACGCTTCGCAATGGGGGCACTTGCCCAGCCAGCGTGGGGTGGTGCCACCGCATTCGGTGCAGGTGTAGGTGGTCTTTTCCTTGGCCATGTTGCGGCTGACTATAGCCGGGCTGCCGACGGCCGGTTTGCGGCGGCGCGCCAAAACATTTAATATGTTAATTAATCGGCCCATGAGCACCACTTTCATCCACCGCAACCTGCCGCGCCTGCTGCTGCAAGCTCGCGAGTCCGTGATGGCCCATACGCGCCCCAGCCTGCGCGAGCATGGACTGTCCGACCAGCAATGGCGGGTGTTGCGCGTGCTCGGCGAGAACGGCACGGTGGAAACCGGCCGGGTCGCGCGCGAGGCCTACATCCTCGGCCCCAGCCTCACCGGCGTGCTGGCGCGGATGGAGCGCGATGGCCTGATCCGGCGCGAGCGCGACCCGGCGGACCAGCGCCGCACGGTGGTCGAGGCCACGCCCAAGGGCCAGCAAGCTGGTGGAAAAGCTCTCGCACACGGTCGAGGCGCACTACGAGTGGATGGAGAAGTCGCTGGGCAAGCGCAAGCTCGCCGAGCTTTACGAGCTGCTCGACGAAGTGATCGGCCTGGAGCAGCCATGAGCTTTGCACCGACGGGCACGGTCTACGGCACGCTGCTGAACTTCCGCGGCGAATGGGAGGCCTGGGCCGCCAGGATGAACGAGCCGCCGTACCAGGCGCCGCCGAAGGCGCCCGTGCTGTACATCAAGCCGGCCAACACCTGGAGCGCAGCCGGCGCGGACATTCCCGTGCCGGCACGCGTGTCCGTGGTCGAGGTGGGCGCCACCATTGCCATGGTCATGAAGGCCGCAGACGAGGTGGCCGGCTATGTGCTGATGAACGACCTCTCGATTCCGCATGACAGCTTCTTCCGGCCCGCCGGTCAAGTTCAAATGCCTGGATGGTTTCCTGGGCATAGGCAGCACGCTTGCTGCCCGCAGGTCCGGGCACCGATCCGTCGCGGTTCCGGCTCGAGGTCCGCGTGAACGGTGAGCTGAAGCAGCGCGTGGACTTCGCCGATCTGGTGCGGCCCGCGGCGCAGCTCCTCGCCGACGTGAGCGAGTTCATGACCCTGGGCGCCGGCGATGTGCTGATGCTCGGCTGCGACGTCGGCCGGCCGCTGGCCAACGCGGGCGACAGCATCGAGATCAGCGCACCCGGCCTCGGGTCCCTGCGCAACACCCTGGTGGGGCAAGCATCATGAAGCACGCTCGCGTTGTTCATGAAGGCGTGACGCACGACGCCGCCGAGCGTGACGGCCAACTGCTGCTGGACGACGGCCGGCTCCTGCCCTTCGATGCGGTGACATGGCTGCCGCCGCTGTCGCCCACGCCGCAGCCCCGCACCATCCTGGCCCTGGGCCTGAACTACGCCGACCACGCCAAGGAGCTGGAGTTCAAGGCGCCGGAAGAGCCGCTTGGTCTTCCTCAAGGGCGAGAACGCGTTGACCGGGCACCGCCAGTTCACCCGCCGTCCCGAGGGCGTGCAATTCATGCACTACGAGTGCGAGCTGGCGGTGGTCATCGGAACGACCGCCAGGAACGTGAAGCGCGATCGACGCCTACGACTTCATCGCCGGCTACACCGTGGCCAACGACTACGCGATTCGCGACTACCTGGAGAACTGGTACCGGCCCAACCTGCGCGTGAAGAACCGCGACGGCTGCCACGCCGCTGGGGCCCTGGCTGGTCGACGCCCGCGATGTGCCGGACCCGATGGCGCTGGCCTTGCAGACCACGGTGAACGGCAAGCTCACCCAAGTCGGGCAACACCCGCGACATGATCTTCGACGTGCCCTTTCTCATCGAATACTTCTCCAGCTTCATGACGCTGCACGCCCGGGCGACCTGATCCTGACCGGCACGCCCGATGGAGTCGTCGATTGCCGGCCCGGCGATGTGGTCGTGACCGAGATCGAAGGCCTGGGCGCACTCATGAACACGATTGAATGAACGGCTGAATGAACATGCGAATCGATCACCTCATCAACGGCAAACCGGTCGCGGGCCGCGACTATCTTCGAAACGGTGAATCCGGCGACGCAGGAGGTGCTGGCCGAAGTCGCCTCGGGCGGCGAAGCCGAGGTCAACGCCGCGGTCGCCGCCGCGAAGGAAGCCTTCCCGCAATGGGCCGCCACGCCCGCGCCGCAGCGCGCCAAACTCATCCGCAAGCTGGGCGACCTGATCGCGGCCCATGTGCCCGAATCGCGCGGACCGAAACCAACGACACGGGCCAGGTGATCGCGCAGACCGGCAAGCAGCTGGTGCCGCGCGCCGCCGACAACTTCTACTACTTCGCCGAGATGTGCACCCGCGTCGACGGCCACACCTACCCGACCGAGACGCACCTGAACTACACGCTGTTCCATCCGGTGGGCGTGTGCGCGCTGATCTCGCCGTGGAACGTGCCCTTCATGACCGCGACCTGGAAGGTCGCGCCCTGCCTCGCGTTCGGCAACACCGCGGTGCTGAAGATGAGCGAGCTTTCGCCGCATGACGGCCGCGCGGCTGGGCGAACTGGCGCTGGAGGCGGGCATTCCGCCCGGCGTGCTCAACCTGGTCCATGGCTACGGCAAGGAAGCGGGCGAGCCGCTGGTGAAGCACCCGGACGTGCGCGCCATCTCCTTCACCGGCTCCACGGCCACCGGCAACCGCATCGTGCAGCAAGCCGGGCCTGAAGAAGTTCAGCATGGAGCTGGGCGGCAAGTCGCCCTTCGTGATCTTCGAGGACGCCGACCTGGATCGCGCGCTCGATGCGGCCGTGTTCATGATCTTCTCCAACAACGGCGAGCGCTGCACGGCGGGCAGCCGCATCCTGGTGCAGCAGTCCATCTACGCCGATTTCGCCGCGAAGTTCGCCGAGCGTGCGAAGCGCATCACGCGTGGGCGACCCGCTGGATGAGAAGACCATCGTCGGCCCGATGATCTCGCAGGCTCACCTGGCCAAGGTGCGCAGCTACATCGAGCTCGGCCCCAAGGAAGGCGCGACGCTGCTGTGCGGCGGGCTGGATGCGCCGTCGCTGCCGGATCGCGTGAAGAAGGGCAACTACGTGATGCCCACCGTTTTCGCCGACGTCGACAACCGCATGCGCATCGCCCAGGAAGAGATCTTCGGCCCGGTGGCCTGCCTGATCCCGTTCAAGGACGAGGCCGATGCGATTCGCCTGGCCAACGACATCCAGTACGGCCTGTCGAGCTACGTCTGGACCGAGAACCTGGGCCGCGCCCATCGCGTGGCCGCGGCCGTCGAGGCCGGCATGTGCTTCGTCAACAGCCAGAACGTAAGAGACCTGCGCCAGCCCTTCGGCGGCACCAAGGCCTCGGGCACGGGCCGCGAGGGCGGCACCTGGAGCTACGAGGTGTTCTGCGAGCCGAAGAACGTGGCGGTGTCGCTGGGCTCGCACCACATACCGCATTGGGGAGCGCATGAAGCCATGGGAATCGCCATGGGTAAGCTCGCGCTCGCCGCCAAGATCACGCATGTGCCGTCGATGTACCTGTCGGAGTTCCCCGGCCCCAACTTCGGCTGCCGCGAAGCCGCCATCAACGGCCACAAGGAAATCGACCGCCGCTGCCGCGCGCTCGGCGTGGACACCATCGTGGTGTTCGACGTGCACTGGCAGGTCAACAGCGAATACCACATCAACTGCGGCCCGAAGTTCGAAGGCATCTACACCAGCAACGAGCTGCCGCACTTCATCAAGAACATGCCCTATGCCTATCCGGGCAACCCGGCGCTGGGCCACATGATCGGCGACATGGCCAACGCGATGGGCGTGAAGAGCCGCGCCCATTCCGACACCACGCTGGAGCTGGAGTACGGCACGCTGGTGCCCATGCGCTACATGAACGCCGACCAGCACTACAAGGTGATCAGCATCAGCGGCTGGTGCGACTGGCACGACCTTCATGAATCCGGGCGCTTCGGGCTGGCGGTGCGCCGCGCGATCGAGGAGAAGCTACGACGGCACCGTGGCGGTGTTCGCCAGCGGCTCGCTGTCGCACCACTTCGCCGACAACGGCCGCGCGCCCGAGTTCATGCACAAGGTCTACGACCCGTTCCTGGAGCAGGTGGATCACCGCGTGGTGGAGCTGTGGAAGGCGGGCGACTGGAAGACCTTCATCGGCATGCTGCCCATGTACGCGGAGAAATGCTGGGGCGAAGGCGACATGCACGACACGGCCATGCTGCTGGGCCTGCTGGGCTGGGACCAGTACGCGGCGCCGGTGGAGATCGTGACGCCCTACTTCGGCAGTTCCGGCACGGGGCAGATCAACGCGGTCTTTCCGGTCACGCCGCTGAATTAATTGGAATCTGACCCCAATTAGGAGTCCTCATGCCGCACGTCGTCATTCAATACACCGCACAACCTCGAAGCCCAGGTCGACATGCCGGCGCTTTGCCGCGACGTCGCCGACACGCTGATCGAGCAGCGCGACGAGAAGGGCGGGCCGCTGTATCCGGTCGGCGGCACCCGCGTGCTGGCCTACCCGGCCCAGCGCACTACGCGGTGGCCGACGGCAAGGGCGACTATGGCTTTTGCTACATCAACATCCGCATCGCCGCGGGTCGCAGCGATGCGAAGAAGAAGGAGTCCGGCGACGCGGTGCTGGCAAAGGTGCAGGCCCGCTTCGCGTCGGCCTTCGAGAAGAAGCACGTCGGCGTGACCCTGCAGATCGACGAAAGCCCGGGCCAGGTCTACGACGCCAAGCACAGCAACCTGCATCCGCTGTTCAACAAATGAACGCCTGATCGACAGCCGCCATGCTCGTCCCGAAGACACTCATCGCGCCAGCTCGCCGCCGAGCTGCACGAGAGCGAGAAGTCGCGCGTGCAGGTCGAGCATTTCTCCAAGCGCTTCCCGGGCATGACGGTCGAGGACGGCTACGCGGTCTCGCGCGCCTGGGTGAAGATGAAGATCGCCGAGGGCCGCGTGGCGCGCGGCCACAAGATCGGCCTGACCTCGCGCGCCATGCAGCAGGCCAGCCAGATCGACGAGCCGGACTACGGCACGCTGCTGGACGACATGTTCTTCGAGCCCGGCGACATCCCGGCGGATCGCTTCATCGCGCCGCGCGTGGAGGTGGAGCTGGCCTTCGTGCTCAAGCGCAAGCTGGAAGGCGCCAGCATCAGCGTGGACGCAGGTGCTGGAGGCCACCGACTACGTGACGCCGGCCATCGAGATCATCGACGCGCGCATCGAGCAGTTCGACCGCCACACCAAGGCGATGCGCCGGGTGCAGGACACGATCAGCGACAACGCGGCCAATGCCGGCATCGTGCTGGGAGGGCGCACAATGCATCCACGCGAGCTGGACCTGCCCTGGTGCGGCGCCATCCTGCGGCAGAACGGCGCGGTGGAGGAAACCGGCCTGGCCGCCGGCGTGCAGGGCCATCCCGCCATCGGCGTGGCCTGGCTGGCGATGAAGCTGGCGCCCTGGGGCGAGTGCCTGCAAGCCGGCGAGGTCGTGCTGGCCGGCTCGTTCACCCGCCCCGTGCCCGCCAGGAAGGGCGATGTGTTCGACGCCGACTACGGCCGGCTGGGCCGCTTCGAATTCCGATTCATCTGAAGGAGACACTATGAGCCCCCACGTTCACATTCGTTCACTGGCCTTGCAGGCTCGCAGCCTTCAGCCCCTCAGGGCGCCTGCCTCCCTAGAGGCGGCTCGTCGGGAGGCATGACCATGCATACCCCCATCAATCCCTTCAAGCAGGCCCTGGCCGAGAAGCGGCCGCAGATCGGCCTGTGGCTGGGCCTGGCCGACCACTACACCACCGAGATCTGCGCCGGCGCCGGCTTCGACTGGCTGCTGCTCGACGGCGAGCATTCGCCGAACGACCTGCGCAGCATCCTGCAGCAGGCGCAGGTGATCGCCGCCTACCCCGGCTCGCACGCCATCGCCCGTGTCCCCGTCGGCCACGGCAACATAGGCGTTGCGCTGCTCAAGCAGTACCTCGACCTGGGCGTCCAGACCTTGCTCGTGCCGATGGTGGACACACCGGAGCAGGCGCAAGCGCTGGTGCGCGCCGTCCGCTATCCGCCCGACGGCATCCGCGGCATGGGCGGCGCGCGCGCCTCGCGCTGGGGCCGCCTGCCCAACTATGCGAAGGAGGCGAACGCCCAGGTCTGCCTGCTGGTCCAGGCGGAGTCGCGCGAAGCCCTTGCGAACCTGGATGCCATCGCCGCGACGGAAGGCGTCGACGGCGTCTTCATCGGGCCGGCCGACCTTTCCGCCGCCCTCGGCCACGTCGGCAATCCCATGCATCCCGAAGTGCAGGCCGCCATCGAGGACGCGATCGGCCGCATCACCCGGGCCGGCAAAGCCGCGGGCATCCTCACGCCCGACGAGACGCTGGCCCGCAGGTACCTCGACATCGGCGCAGTCTTCGTCGCCGTCGGCCTGGATACCAACCTGCTGATGAAGGCAACCTCGCTGCTCGCCGCGCGCTTCAAGAAGGTGGCTGCGGAGGAGGCGGCCGGCAAGCCGTAATGAAGGAGACCACCATGAACGCCATACTCAAGCCCGCTGCCGGCAGCATGCACCCGGATGAATGGCAGGCCCGCGTGCAACTCGCCGCCTGCTATCGGGTCTTCGACATGCTGGGCTGGACCGAGATGATCTACAACCACATCACGGTCCGCCTGCCCGAGAGCGTGAGCGGCGGCGAGAAGCAGTTCCTGATCAACCCCTTCGGCCTGCACTACAGCGAAGTCACGGCCAGCAACCTGCTGAAGATCGACCTCAAGGGCAACAAGCTGGACGACAACCCCTGGCCGGTCAACCCCGCCGGCTTCACCGTGCATTCGGCCATCCACGACAGCATTGCCGATGCCCATTGCGTGATGCACACGCACACCACGGCGGGCCTGGCGGTGGCCTGCACGCAGGGCGGCCTGGCGCAGAACAATTTCTATTCGGCGCAGCTGCATGGCCTGGTGGCCTATCACGACTTCGAAGGCATCACCATCCATGCCGATGAAGCGCCCCGCCTGTTGAAGAACATCGGCGACAAGCCGGCGGTCATCCTGCGCAACCATGGACTCTTGTCCTGGGGCCCAACCCTGCCGCATGGCCTTCGTGCGGCTGTGGACGCTGCAGCGCGCCTGCGAGGTGCAGGTGGCGCAGGCGGCGCTGGGCCCGGCCATCCCGGTGCCGGAAGCGGTGGCGCAACAAACCGTGGCCGACTCGTTCCAGTGGGACCAGCGTTTCGGCGCCGGCCAGGACGTGTTCGACGCGCTGGTGCGGCGAGTCGACCGGATCGACGCGAGCTACAAGCACATGAGCACGATGCCATTGTCATGCCGGGCTTGACCCGGCATCCACGCAGCCATGGATTGCGGGTCAAGCCCGCAATGACAACCACCCTATGAACAAAGTCTGCATCTACGGCGCCGGCGCGATCGGCGGATGGATCGGCGTGAAACTGGCCCAGGCGGGCTGCGACCTCAGCGTGGTGGCGCGCGGCGCCACGCTGCAAGCGCTGCAGCAGCGACGGCCTGCGCCTGCAGCAGCAAGGCGGCGAGGCGACTTCGGTGAAGGCACGTGCCAGCGCCAGCCCGGCCGACTTCGGCGTGCAAGACCTCGTGATCGTGGCCGTCAAGGCACCGGCGATGGCCGAGGTGGCCAAGGCCATCGCGCCGCTGCTGGGTCCGCAGACGATCGTGCTCACCGCCATGAACGGCGTGCCCTGGTGGTTCTTCGAAGGGCTTCGGCGGGCGCTACGCCGGCACACGCCTGAAGTCCGTCGATGCGGATGGCAGCATTGCGCGGGCGGTTCCCGCCAGGCACATCATCGGCTGCGTGGTCCATGCCAGCTTTTCACTCGACGGCCCGGGCCAGGTGCGGCAACACTTCGGCAACAAGCTGATCATCGGCGAGCCCTCCGGCGAAAAGACGCCACGGGTGCGCGAGCTGGCGGCGCTTCTGGAACGGGCCGGCCTCGAGGCCGTGCTGTCCGATCAGATCCAGAAGGACGTCTGGTACAAGCTCTGGGGCAACATGACGATGAACCCGATCAGCGCGATCACCGGCGCGACCACCGATCGGGTGCTGGACGACGAACTGGTGCGCGGCTTCATCCACACCGTGATGCTCGAGGCCAAGGAGATCGGCGCGCGCATCGGCATCCCGATCGCCCAGAGCCCGGAGGACCGGCATGTCGTCACGCGCAAGCTGGGCGCCTTCAAGACTTCGATGCTGCAGGACGTGGAAGCCGGCAAGGCGGTGGAGCTCGACGCGCTGGTCACGGTCGTCAAGGAACTGGGCGAGCTGACCGCTGTCCCCACGCCCTTCACCGACGCGCTGCTGGGCCTGGCCCGGCTGCATGCCAGGGTGCGGGGCTTGTATTGAATTGCGCTGAGGACATGACCACCCGCATCTCCGACCTTCATATCGCGCGCGAAGACGCGCTGCCCAGCCCCGAATCGCTGCACCAGGCGCTGCCCTGCGCCGAGCCGCAGGCGGCCTTCATCGCCCGCTCGCGCGAGGCCGTGCGCCGCATCCTGCGCGGCGAGGACGACCGGCTGCTCGTCATCGTGGGGCCCTGCTCCATCCACGACCCGCAGGCCGCCGTGGAGTACGCCACGCGGCTGCGCGACGCGGCGAAGCAGCGCCAGGACACGCTGCTGCCGGTGATGCGTGTGTACTTCGAGAAGCCGCGCACCCGCATGGGCTGGAAAGGCCTGATCTACGACCCGGACCTGGACGGTGCGGGCGATATCGCCAAGGGCCTGCGCGCCGCGCGCGGCCTGCTGCTGGAATGCGCCGCGCAGGAAGTGCCCGCCGCCAGCGAGATCCTGGACCTGGTGACGCCGCAGTACTACGCCGAGCTGCTGAGCTGGGGCGCCATCGGCGCGCGCACCGTGGAAAGCCCGCTGCACCGGCAGATGGCATCGGCCCTCTCCGCGCCGGTGGGCTTCAAGAACGCCACGCACGGCGGCATCGACGTGGCCATCGACGCCATCCATGTGGCGCAGCAGGCGCACCGCTTCCCCAGCATCAGCATGGAGGGGCGCGCCATCGTGGTCAGCACCACCGGCAACCCCGACGGGCATCTGGTATTGCGCGGAGCGCACGGCGGCCCCAACCACGACGCAGCCAGCGTGGCGAAAGCGGCGCAGGCGCTCGCAAGCGCGGGGCTCGCGCCGCGCCTGTTGATCGACTGCAGCCACGGCAACAGCGCCAAGGACTACCGGCGTCAGCCGCAGGTGGCGGCGGAAGTGGCGGCGCAGGTGGCCGGCGGCAGCCAGGCCATCGCGGGCGTGCTGCTCGAAAGCCACCTCTTCGAAGGCAAGCAGGAGATCGTGAACGGACGCCAGGGCCTGGTTTACGGCCAGAGCGTCACCGACGGCTGCATCGGCTGGGACCAGACAGTGGGCGTGCTGGACGCACTGGCCGCCGCAGTGATGCAGCGGCGGCGCGCTCTCGGCGCATGAGCCGCACGGCCGCTCCGAAGGCTCATAGCGCCGCAGCCCGCAGGGCGGAGGCTTTCGAATGACCGAACCCGGCAAGGCGATCAGCGGCACGGCCTTCGCCACGCTGCTGCTGATCGCGCTGATGATGGGCGCCAACCACGTGGCGGCGCGCATCGCCTTCAACAACGGCGTGGACGTGGCCACGGCCGTGGTGTTCCGCAGCGCCGTGACGGCGCTCGTCCTCGTGGCCATCCTGGGCATGCAGCATGTGCAGCTGCGCTTTACCGCGCGGCACAAGCGCATGCTGCCCGCCATTGGCCTGTTGATCGGCATCCAGAGCCTGTGCCTGTATTCGAGCGTGGCGCGCCTGCCGGTGGCACTGGCGCTGCTGGCCTTCAACACCTACCCGCTGTGGACCGCGCTATGGGCCGCGGTGCTGTACCGCCAACGGCCGGAGCGCGCGCTGGTGGTGGCCATGCCCATCATCCTGATCGGCCTGGCCCTGGCGCTGGACGTGTTCGGCGCGGCGTCGGGCCTGGGCGCGCAAGGCCAATGGGCGCGCATCGGCGCGGGCGTGGCCTTCGCCCTCGCCGCGGCCGCCACCTTCGGCCTTGCCCTGGTGCTGACGCAGCACGAAGCCGCCGATATCGATGGCCGCGTGCGCACCGCCACCACGATGGCGATAGCCGGCCTGGTGGCACTGGTCACGGTGGGGCTGCAAGGCGGCTTCCACCTGCCGGCCGCGCCCGCCGGCTGGGGCGGCCTGGCCGCCCTCACCTTCCTTTACGGCACAGCCTTCACCATCATGTTCACCGTGCTGCCCCGCCTGGGCGTGGTGGGCAACTCCGCGATCATGAATGTCGAGCCTGTGTTTGCGCTGGTCCTGGCCTGGTTGATCCTGGGGCAGGCGATTGCGCCTGTTCAGGTTGCGGGGGCGCTGCTGGTGGTGGGGGCGGTCGTGCGGTTGGGGTTGAGGAAACGCTAGGGGATGCTTCGTTCTTCCCGACGAGGCGGTCCACTTGGTGCATGGACGCTCACACAATGGCTTCTGGTCCTTCTAGCGGGTCGCCTCTTCATCGCTGCCTGCATCTTGCACGAGAGGTAGAGTAAACCGGAAGGTGGTACCGTGTCCCGGCTGCGACTCCACCGAGATGCGGCCTCCGTGTCGCTCCACGATCCGCTTGCAGATGGCCAGGCCTATGCCCGTGCCCTCGTAGGCGGTGCGGGAGTGAAGACGCTGAAAGATGACGAAGATGCGGTCGAAGTACCGGGGCTCGATGCCGATGCCGTTGTCTTGCACCGAGATCGTCCAGCCGCCTTCGTGCTTTTGCGCATCGATGCGCACGACCAGCGGCTGCGCGCCGCGGAACTTCAACGCGTTGCCGACCAGGTTCTGGAACAGTTGCATCATCGCGGAGCGATCGCAAGGCAGCATCGGCAGCGCAGGCGGCCGCTCGATCCTTGCGCCCGAATCGGTGATCGCCTTGCCGAGGTTGGCCAAGGCCAGGTCCAGCGGCTCGTCCAGGCGCAACGGCCCCATCTGGATGTTGCGCCCCGCGCGGGAATAACTCAGCAGATCGACGATCAGCCGCCTCATTCGCTGCGCCCCTTCGGTGATGTAGCCCATGAACTCGCGGGCTTCTTCATCGAAGAGCGAGCTGTACCGGCGCTCCAGCAGCTCCGTGTAGCTGGCGATCATGCGCAACGGCTCCGAGAGGTCGTGCGACGTGACGTAGGCGAACTGCTCCAGATCGCGGTTGGACCGTGCAAGATCCTCCATGCGCAGCTTGAGTTCTTCCTGCGCGTGTACCCGCTCGGTCACGTCGCGGGCTATGCTGATGATGAGCCAGCGCTTTTCTACCTGGACGGCGCGGCGAGACCACTCCAGCACGCGCCGGCCCCTCCGTCGGCTGCTGCCTGATCTCGGCGGCCAAGTTCGGGTGAGCCGCTATGAGCTGTTGGTAGACGGCTCGCACTTCAGCCTCCGTGCGGCCGGACAGGCGCTTCGCCACCCCGAGAGGACCTTCGGCAAGCAGCTCCTGCCGCGAGAGACCCACCAGCCTGCCGGCGGCTTCGTTCGCGTCGAGATACTCCATACGCTGCGGATCCGCCACAAAAATCGCGTCGGCCGCCTGGTTCATGGCGGCCTGCAGGCGCTGCAGGCGTTGGCTTGCCGCGTATCGAGCCGAGATGTCGCGGTTGACCACGATGATCAGCCATCGACCGTAAGAGCGAAAGGCCCGCCGGACCGACTCGATCCGCACCTCGCGCCCGCCCACGCCCGGAAACGAGGTTCCACGACCGTGGCTTCAGGATAGTTCGCGATCAGCGTGTCGTAGCGTGCCTTCAGTTCGCGACGAGCCTGAGGCTTCGCCCTCATGCAGATGGATCGCATCCGTTTCGGCTGGTCGTTCGCAACAGCATGCCGACCGGACCGAGCGCGCGAATCTCCTCACACGTGAGGCCCGTCATTCGAGCGTACCCTTCATTGACTTCGAGATATTCCAGCCGCTCGGGGTCAACGACGCTGATCGCATCGCCCGCCTCGTTGATCGCCGCCTCCAGGCGTTGCAGGCGCTGTTGCTCGGTGGCGTCGAGAAGGGCCTGCCGGCCCGGGTCCGTTTCTGCCCGGACTACCCGCACACCGAATGCGCCGGATTCGTCATCGGGCTGCGCCGCCCCTGCCCGGATTTCAAGTGCTTGCGGCACGGGCGTGCCGCGGGTGCGGACCCGGCGCACCCCGGTCGCGTCGCACACCGGATCCGAGCCCTCCTCCCAGAGGGCATCCAACCTCTGCCCGACGAGCTCGTTGGCGCAGCCACACGATGCAAACAACGCCTGCGCCGCGCTGTTCGCGTATGCAACACGACCGTACCGCACGATCAACAAAGCTTCGCTCGATAGCTCTGCCAAATCCTCTGGTTTCATGTCGTGTACCGCTCCGCCATGCTCCCAGTCTAATGAATGGCTGGGTAAGCGAAGGCGCGGCTCCCTACCGCAGCCCCTCCCACCACCTCCTGTTTTCCCTGGCCTTCCCCAGCGTCAGCACCTCCCCGATCTCCGGCGTCGCCAGCGCGATCCCCTTCTCCTGCGCCAGCGCCGCCACGCGTTCCAGCGGCTCGCGCCAGCCGTGGAAGGCCATGTCGAAGGTGCTGTTGTGCACCAGGTAAAGCGTACGGGCGCCCAGGTCCTGGAAGGCCTGCACGGTTTCCTCGGGCGTCATGTGCACCGTGGGCCAGTAGCTGTCGTAGGCGCCGTTCTCCATCAGCGCGATGTCGAAGGCGCCCAGCTTCCGGCCGATCTCCTTGAAGCCGGGAAAGTACCCCGAGTCGCCGCTGTAGAAGATGCGCTCGCCGCCGCTCTTGATGGCGAATGAGGCCCACAGCGTGCTGTTGCGGTCCCACAGCGTGCGGCCCGAGAAGTGCTGCGAAGGCGCGGCCGTGAGGGTCACGTCGTGCCATTGCTGCTCGTCCCACCAGTCCATCTCCACGATGCGCTCGGCGGGCACGCCAAAGCTCTTGAGCCGCGCGCCCACGCCCAGCGGGACGAAGTAGCGCTGCACGCTGTCCTTCAGCGCCTCGATGGTGTACACGTCCAGGTGGTCGTAGTGGTCGTGCGAGAGGATCAGGCCTTCGATGGGCGGCACGTCGGCCAGCGCCACGGGCGGCTCGTGGAAGCGCCTGGGGCCCGCCCACGTGAAGGGCGAGGCGCGCTCCCCGAACACCGGGTCGATCAGCCACCACTTGCCGCGAAGCTTGAGCAGGTGCGACGAATGGCCCAGGCGGATGATGTGGTTGGACGCGGCGTCCAGTGCGTCCAGAGCGGTGCGGTCCAGCTTGCGCACGGGGATGGGGTCCACGGGCACCGTGCCTTCTTTTTTCGCCACGATGAAGCGCGTCCAGATATCCCAGCTGGAGCGGTGCGGCCTGGCCTGCGGATTGGGCGGATTCTGGAACTTGCATTCCTGCGCGGCGAATTGGGGCGACTCTGCGTAGCGCGCATCGCATTCCTGCGCGGCCGCGCCCATGGGCAGCAGGGCACTGAAAAGCGGCACCAGGCAGCCGCAGACGATTCGTCTCATGGGGTCCCCTTCTTGTTCAGGCGGTCGGCAGAAGATTCGCATCATCGGCCATGCCTGTTAGCCGGGAATTACGGGGCGGTGCCAATCACAGGCGTTGACTGACGTTGGATTGGCGCCAAAATGGCTCCAATTACATTTTGGCGCCATTATGACGACGCTCTCCATCAAAGATGTTCCGGACACATGGGCTGAAGCCCTGCGGCAGCGTGCTGCCCGCAACCACCGATCGCTGCAAGGTGAGCTGATGGCGCTTGTTGAGAAGGCGGTTATTGAAACGGGTCCTGTTTCCGGCTGCCTCCCGAATTGAACCCGCGGCAGGGGCTTGGGCAGGACGGGTTGTTGGTCTCGACCGCTTTGGCAATCCGATCCTCCGCCGTGGAAACAAAACTGTGGAAGAGATAGCCAAGGAACATCGCAAGCGCTTTCCCAAGCCCATCACCGACGGTGTACTCGCGGTGGACATCATCCGCGCCGACAGGGACGCACGTTGACCACCCCAGTGCGTCAGGCCCTGATCGCTGAGCCGCCCTCGACCTACCTTTCGCGCCCCCCGATCGTGGTGGACTGCAGCGTGCTCAGCGCCCTTCTCTTCGAAGAGCCCGCACGAGACGAAGCACTTCGCGCACCTTTCCGGCAAGACGCTTCACGCCCCAAGCCTGCTGGATCATGAAATCGTCAGCGTCGCCCTGAAAAAGCGCAAGTCGGGCTGGCCCGCGGAGTCGGTTGACCTGGCGCTTGCGGACTATGAGGCGCAGACCATTGAATTGCACCGCACGGCTGATCTCGTTGCGCAATACAGCCTCGCCATACGGTACAAGCTCTCCGCCTACGATGCAGCCTATCTTTGGCTGGCAGCCGAACTCAAAGCGCCATTGGTCACTTTCGACGAAAAGCTGGGGACCGCCGCACGCGCCCATCTCGCCAGCCTGCCATGACAAAGTCGAACCGATCGCCAGTTCGACAGGTTCTTCACTCCACGACCACCGGCACCCGCAACGCCAACGCGCACATCAGCTCGTAGCCCACCGTGCCGCCGGCCCGCGCCACCTCGTCGATGGACAGCACGGCGCCATTGGCGGCGCGGCCCCACATCGTCACCTGGGCGCCAAAACCGGCCTCGGGCACCGGCGTCAGGTCCACGGTGATCATGTCCATGCTGACCCGGCCGACCATGCGGGTTCGCACGCCGTCCACCAGCACGGGCGTGCCGGTGCTGCAATGCCGCGGGTAGCCGTCGGCGTAGCCGCAGGCCACCACGCCGATGCGAAGCGGCGTATCGGCGGTGAAGCTGGAGCCGTAGCCCACGGTGTCGCCGGGCGCCAGTTCCTGCACGGCGATGATCCGCGCGGACAGCGTCATCGTCGGCTGCAGATCCCAGTGGGCGATGTCGTGGTCCGGGTAGTCCGGCGCACTGCCATAGACGGCGATTCCGGGGCGTATCCAGTCGGCCCGCACGCCGGCATCCATGCCGAAGCGCAGGCTGGCCGCGCTGTTGGACAGCGTGCGCTCGCCGGGCAGGCCGCGCGTGATCTCGTCGAACACGCGCACCTGCTGCGCAATGCCCTTGGTGCCATCGGCATCGCTGAAATGGGTCATCAGCGATATCTCGTCCACCTGCGGCAGCGCATCCAGCCGGGTCCAGGCCGAGCGGAAGCGGTGCGGGGCAAAGCCCAACCGGTTCATGCCCGAATTCATCTTGAGGAAAACGCGGTGCGGCTGATTCGTCTTGTGCATGGCCAGCATGTCGATCTGCTCATCGCAGTGCACCGTGTGCCACAGGTTCAGGCGCGAGCACAGCTCCAGGTCGCGCGGCTCGAAGACGCCTTCCAGCAGCAGGATGGGCCCGCGCCAGCCCAGGGCGCGCACCCGCTGCGCCTCCTGCAGGTCCAGCAGGGCAAACCCGTCCGCGCCGCGCAATCCGTCGAACACGCGTTCGATGCCATGGCCGTAGGCGTTGGCCTTGACCACGCCCCACACCCTGGCATCGGGCGCGCTGTCGCGCATGCGACGCAAGGTTATGGCGCAGCGCTTCGCTGTGGATGGTGGCCTGGATAGGACGGGGCATAACGCGATTCTGTCATTACCGCGCG
Source organism: uncultured beta proteobacterium (assembly GCA_963722025.1). Classification (GTDB taxonomy): domain Bacteria; phylum Pseudomonadota; class Gammaproteobacteria; order Burkholderiales; family Burkholderiaceae_C; genus Ramlibacter. The sequence goes on along the minus strand of CAVRNE010000028.1, from coordinate 50,469 downwards.
TGATATAACCCCTTGTCGCCTGGAGACAAGCATTAACAATTAACGCGCATCAGCCCGCCTGATGCGCCACAGCCCAGACAATGAAGCGCGGCTTTTATACCCTCATGTCGGCCCAGTTCTTCTCGTCGCTGGCCGACCAGGCGCTTTTCGTCGCAGCGGTGGAACTGATCAAGAGTGGCGGCGGCGCCGAATGGCAACGCGCGGCGCTGGTGCCGATCTTCGCGCTGTTCTATGTGATCCTCGCCCCCTGGCTCGGCGCCTTCGCCGACGCCCGGCCCAAGCGCAACGTGATGTTCGTCAGCAATGCCATCAAGGTGGTGGGCTGCCTCATGATGCTGTTCGGCAGCCATCCGCTGATGGCCTATGCAGTGGTGGGCCTGGGCGCCGCCGCGTACTCGCCGGCCAAGTACGGCATCCTCACCGAACTGCTGCCCGCTTCGCAACTGGTCAAGGCCAACGGCTGGATCGAGGGCCTGACCATCGCCTCCATCATCCTGGGCATCCTGCTGGGCGGCCAGCTCGTGGGCCAGATGATCTCCAGCCACCTGCTGGCGATCGACATGCCGTTTTTCGAGACCGGCATCGACACGCCGCCTGAAGCAGCCATCTTCGTTCTGATCTTCATCTACACGTTGGCTGCCTGGTTCAACCTGCGCATTCCGCTGACCGGCGTCGAAATGCGGCCCATGCCGAAGAACCCGCTGGAGCTGGTGCCCGATTTCTGGACCTGCAACTCGCGGCTGTGGCGCGACAAGCTGGGGCAGATCTCCCTTGCGACCACCACGCTGTTCTGGGGCGTGAGCGGCAACCTGCGCTACATCATCCTGGCCTGGAGCGCCGCGGCGCTGGGCTACAGCACCACCCAGGCTTCTTCGCTGGGCGGGGTCGTGGCCATCGGCACCGCGGTGGGCGCCATCATCGCCTCGGTGCGCATGCGGCTGGACGTGGCCACGCAGGTCATCCCCATGGGCATCATCATGGGCGTGTTGATCATCGTGATGAACTTCATCAGCAACGTCTGGGTGGCCGCGCCCTTCCTGATCCTGATGGGCGGGCTGGGCGGCTTCCTGGTGGTGCCCATGAACGCCCTGCTGCAGCACAGGGGCCACAACCTGATGGGCGCCGGGCGGTCCATCGCCGTGCAGAACTTCAACGAGCAGGCCTGCATCCTGGGCCTGGGCGCGTTCTACAGCCTGTCCACGGGCATGGGCATGTCCGCCTTCGGAGCCATCACCGCGTTCGGGCTGGTGGTTGCCGGCGTGATGTGGCTGATCATGCGCTGGCACCAGAGCAATACGGTGAAGCACAAGGAAGAAGTGGACCACCTGCTGCAGATCGCCCGGCACGACAATCCGCATGGCTAGAACAGCGGCCGGCGTGCTGCCGGCGCTCGCGCTCGTCCTCAATGCCTTTGTCTGGGGCGTCTCCTGGTGGCCCTTTCGCGTGCTCCAGGACCATGGGCTGCATCCCTTGTGGGCGACGGCGCTGGTCTACCTGGTGTCCCTCGGTCTTGCTGCTGGCCTTCAGGCCCGGTGCCTGGCGCGGCTTCGGCGGGCCAGCCGCTGCTATGGCTGTTGATGGCCGCGGCCGGGATGACCAACGTGGGTTTCAACTGGGCGGTCACGGTGGGCGACGTGGTGCGGGTGGTGCTGCTGTTCTACCTGATGCCGGCGTGGACCGTGGTGCTGGCCTGGCCCATGCTTGGCGAAAAGCCCACGCCCGTCTCGCTGCTGCGCCTGGCACTGGCCATGGCCGGCGTGGCGATCGTGCTCAAGACCGCCGGCTCGCCCTGGCCCGTGCCCGAAAGCGCGGCGGACTGGCTGGCGATCGCGGGCGGCTTCAGCTTCGCCTTGACCAATATCCTCTTGCGCAAGCTCCACCGCGTTCAGGCTGCGCCGCGCATCCTGGCCATGTTCGGCGGCGGAGCCTTGATGGCGGGGGGTGCGGGCTTGCTGGGACTGCTGTTGGGGTTCGTGCCGGCTGCGCCGCCACCCCAGATGGCCTGGGCCGGCGTGGGGCTGGCGCTGAGCCTGGGTTTTCTTGCCGGCAACGTGGCCCTGCAGTACGGTGCCTCGCGGATGAACGCGCACGCCGCGGCGCTGATCATGCTGTCGGAAGTCGTGTTCGCCAGCCTGTCGGCGGTGGCGCTGGGCGCGGCGGAAATGAACGCCCGCACCTGGGTGGGCGGGTCGTTGATCCTGGCGGCAGCGGTCTGGTCCGCCTGGCCGGCCGAGGAAGCACAGGCGCCGGGCCTTGGCGCAAAATAGAACGCAACGGGGGACACACATGACCACTATCTATGACTTCGAGGCCCGGCAGATCGACGGCAAGACCGTGCCCTTGAAGAAATTCAAGGACAAGGTGCTGCTGGTCGTCAACACGGCCAGCGCCTGCGGTTTCACGCCGCAGTTCGGCGGCCTGGAAGAACTGCACAAGACCTACGGCAAGCAAGGCCTGGTCGTGCTGGGCTTTCCCTGCAACCAGTTCGGCGCGCAGGATCCCGGCAACAACGAGGAAATCGCGCAGTTCTGCCAGCTCAACTACGGCGTGAGCTTTCCCATGATGGCCAAGATCGACGTCAACGGCCCGGCTGCCGATCCCCTCTACCAATGGCTCAGCGCCGAAGCCCCAGGCCTGCTGGGCAGCAAGTCCATCAAATGGAACTTCACCAAGTTCCTCGTCGGCAAGGACGGCCAGGTGATCAAGCGCTATGCGCCCGCCGATGCGCCGGCTGCGCTGGCGAAGGATATCGAGAAGGCTCTGGGAGCCGCTTAAGGCTTACGCCGCCCAGCCCTGTTCGCGGGCCCGGGCCTCGTTCAGCCGGGCCAGGTCGGCCAGCGTGCGGCCGGGCTCATCGCGAAAGCGCTCTTCCAGGCTGCGCACATAGGTGACGCGATCGACCCTGAAGGTGCGGAAATCGCTGCGCTGCTCGCACCAGGCCGCCAGGGTCCAGACCTTGCCCCAGTAAAAGCAGCCCAGCGGCCTCAAGGTGCGTTCGCTGGCTTTCTCTGCGAGGTCGCGGTAGTTGATGAAGACCTTGCGCCGCTCCTGCACGGCTTCGCGCAGCGTCTGCAAGGTGCGCTGCGCACTTTCCGGCAGGCCGCCCTGCGGCGCATAGACGGCAAGCGCCTCGGCCGCCACCCGCGCATCGACGGGCAGCACGGACAGGATCTTGCCCAGCGCATCCTGCGCGCCCTGGGCCAAGGCCGGGTCGAGCCAGACCTGCGCCATGCGCACCGAGGCCACCAAGGCCTTGGCCTCGTCCTGGGTGAACATCATGGGCGGCAGATCGAAGCCTGCGCCCAGGCGGTAGCCCACGCCCGCCTCGCCTTCGATGGGAACGCCCTGGAATTGCAGGTCGGCGATGTCGCGGTAGATGGTGCGATCGGACACTTCCATCCGCTGCGCCAGATAGGCGGCGGTGGTCAACCGCCGCCCGCGGATCAGCTGGATGATGTGGAACAGACGGTCGGCACGGCGCATGGAGGGACCTTACTGTGCCGCGGGTCTCCTGACAAGGTACTGTCAGGAGCCCCGACAGGCCACTGGACTGTGCTGCGGGCGGCTTGCTGAGCAGCCGCAGCATATTTTCGACTGGTACACAATGACGGCATCCGCAACCCCCGAGGCCCTGATTGAACGATCGCATCAACGAAGCCGATGCCGCTGCCGCATCCGGCCTGGATGAGCGCAGCCCTGTCCTCGACGCTTTCGCGGAGAGGCTGCGCAACCTGCGGTCGCAACGCGGGATCACGCGCAAGGCCCTGGCGGAGATCGCCTCCGTCTCGGAACGCTACCTCGGCAACCTGGAAACCGGCCGCGGCAATCCGTCGCTCCTGATCCTGCTCGACATTGCGCGGGCGCTGCAATGTTCCCCGGCAGAGCTGATCGGAGACGTGACGACCAGCAACCCCGAGTGGCTGATGATCCGGGAGCTGCTGGACGGCCGCAGCATCGAGGAATTGCGGCGTGCCCGTCTCGCGGTCGGCGCCGCGATCGGCGTGGACGGGAGCGATCCGCAGGTCTCCGGGCGCATCGCCCTGATCGGGCTGCGCGGCGCCGGAAAGTCGACGCTTGGACGCATGCTCGCCGAGGACTTGGACGTTCCGTTCGTGGAGCTCAGCACCGAGATCGAGCGGGTCGCCGGCATCAGCATCCGTGAAATCCACGACCTGTACGGGCAGAGCGCTTACCGGCGTTACGAACGCCGCGCGCTTGAGGAAACACTCCAGATTTATCCTGAGCTGGTGCTCGCAACGCCCGGCGGCCTGGTGTCGGAGCCGGCCACCTTGAACATGCTCCTGGGCCACTGCCTGACCGTCTGGCTGCGCGCCTCCCCCGAGGACCACATGAAGCGCGTGATGCAGCAGGGCGACCTTCGTCCGATGGCGGGCAACACCGAGGCGATGGAGGACTTGCGCCGCATCCTCGAGTCCCGCTCGGCGTTCTACGGCAAGGCGGACCTCACCCTCGACACCAGCGAGCAGGCACTGGATGCCACGTTCGCGCGGCTGCGAACGATGGTGCGCGAGAGAAGAGCGTTGGCCGCGGCCTGACTCCGCGAAGCGCATGGATCAGTAAGTCTCCAGGTGCAGGCGGCCGTCGCGCTTGAGGGCGGCGCCCACCGTCTCCCAATCGATGCCCGGCTTGCTGCGCCACGTCACGCAGGGCGAGCACCACGCCCTCTTCCATCGCCTTCAGCCCGCAGACATAGAAGTAGGCATTCGGGTCTGCGAGCAGTGGCGCCAGGTCCGCGGCGCGTTCGCGCATCAGGTCCTGCACGTAGCGCTTGGGCTGGCCCGGAACGCGGCTGAACGCCAGGTTCATGTCGATGAAGTCCTTGGGCAGGCTTCTGCAATGGCCCGAAGTAGGGCAGCTCCTCGCGGGTGCGGGCCCCGAAGAAAAGCATCAGCTTGCCGCCCTCGAACTTGCCGCTGTTGCGCAGGCGGCGGCGCCATTCCGTCATGGCGCGCATCGGCGCGCTGCCGGTGCCGGTGCAGATCATGACGATGTGGCTCCTCGGATGGTTCGGCATGAGGAAGCTCGCGCCGAAGGGGCCGATGACCTCCACCTTGTCGCCCACCTTCAGGTCGCACATGTAGTTGCTGGCCACGCCCCGCACCGGCCGGCCCTCGTGGTCTTCCAGCACGCGCTTGATCGTCAGGGAGATGTTGTTGTAGCCGGGCCGCTCGCCGTTGCGGGCGCTGGCAATGCTGTACTGCCGCGGGAAGTGCGGCTTGCCCCGCTCGTCGAGGCCGGGAGGCACGATGGCGATGCTTTGCCCCTCCAGCACCGGGAAGGGCGTGCTGCCGAAGTCCAGGACGACGTGGTGCGTGTCGTACTCCTTGCCGACCTCGGTCACGCGCACGTTGCCCGTCACCGTCGCGGTCAGCGTCTTCGCCGCGGCCTTCGGGCCGTACAGGTTGGTGTAGGCGTGTGCGGCCGACCACGGCGGCACCGTGGCGCCGTAGTCGGCACTGCGGAACGTCGTCTCGCCCGGCTCGATGCCGCGGCGCACGGCGCCGCCACCGGCTGCGGGATCACGGCGGCTTCCACGCCGCCAGCCGCTTCCGCCAGCTCGGCCTCGCTGAGCGCCTCGGGCAGGGACTCCCAGCCGAACTGTTCCTCGATCGAATAGGCCTTCGCCTTCGGCATGGTCCGCCAGTTGTCGATGCTGCCCGTGGGGCATGGCGACACGCAGGCCATGCACAGGTTGCACTTGTCGGCGTCCACGACGTAGTTGTTGCTGTCGTGCGTGATCGCACTGACCGGGCAGGTCGCTTCGCAGGTGTTGCAGCGGATGCAGATCTCGGGGTCGATCAGGTGCTGCTTGATGAAGATGACGTCCGATGCGTCCATGGTCGCTCCTCGCGCGGCGGCAGCGCCGCCGCGCAAATTTTCCGCTCAGGCGAAGCGGATGTACTCGAAATCTGACCGGCTGCCGATTGATGCCCATCACCGGCGGCGCGATCCAGTTGGCGAATTTGCCCGGCTCCACGACGCGGCCCATGAGGCTGGCGACGAAGGCACGGTCTTCCGCGGTAGGCAGCCACTCGCCGACCTTGGCGTTCCACTCGGCTTCGCTGATGACGCGACCTTCGGGCGAGACCTTCACGCCGGCCAGGGCGCCGATGTTGCGGTGGAACGCCTTGTGCGGCACCGTGAGGCGGAAGGGAATGCCGGCCTTCTCGATCACCTTGTTCCAGCGGCCGACGCCCCCCATGCTGTCCTTGATGTAGTCGTCGCGCAGCACTTCGTTGAGGGCGTTGAGCATCGGCACTTCCCTCTCGGACAGCTGGCCGTTGACCGCATGCAGCACCTTGTAGCTCTGGCCGCGCAGCTGGTGGTCATCGGTGCGCTTGCCTTCCTCGAACCGGCCCTTCAGGCCCGTGCTGTAGAAGGTCGCCGCGTTGCTCGATTCGTCGGCGCCGAACAGGTCGATCGTGACGCTGTAGTGGAAGTTCAGGTAGCGCTGCAGCGTGGGCAGGTCGATCACGCCTGCTGCGCGCAGTTTCTTCGGGTCGTCCGTCTTCAGCTCGTTCATCACCTGGCAGGTGCGCTGGATGACGCGGCTCACGCCCGACTCGCCCACGAACATGTGGTGGGCTTCCTCGGTCAGCATGAACTTGGTCGTGCGCGCGAGCGGGTCGAAGGCGGACTCGGCCAGGGCCGAGAGCTGGAACTTGCCGTCCCGGTCCGTGAAGTACGTGAACATGAAGAAGGACAGCCAGTCAGGCGTCTTCTCGTTGAAGGCTTGCAGGATCCGCGGGTTGTCCTCGTTGCCGCTGCGGCGCTCCAGCAGGGCTTCGCCTTCCTCGCGGCCATCCTTGCCGAAGTACTTGTGCAGCAGGTAGACCATGGCCCAGAGGTGGCGGCCTTCCTCCACGTTCACCTGGAACAGGTTGCGCAGGTCGTACTGGCTGGGACAGGTGAGGCCCAGGTGGCGCTGCTGCTCCACCGACGCAGGCTCCGTGTCGCCTTGCGTGACGATGATGCGGCGCAGGTTGGCACGGTACTCGCCGGGCACGTCCTGCCACGCAGCCTCGCCCATGTGGTCGCCGAAGTGGACCTTGCGGTTCGGGTCGCCCGGATTCAGGAAGATGCCCCAGCGGTAGTCGGGCATCTTCACGTAGCCGAATTGCGCCCAGCCCTCGCGGATCGACGCTCACCGCGGTGCGCAGGTACACGTCGAAGTTCTGGCTGCCCTCGGGGCCCATGTCGTTCCACCAGCTCAGGTAGTTGGGCTGCCACTGCTCGAGGGCGCGCTGCAGGGTGCGGTCCTCGCTCAGGTTGACGTTGTTGGGGATCTTGTCGCTGTAGTTGATCGTGCTCATGTCGCTTCCTCGGGTTAGACGCGGTTGAAATCGAATTGGGCGCGCTCGCCCTTGCCGTACACCTTGAGCGCACCCTTGTCGCCGACGGCGTTGGGGCGCTGGAAGATCCAGTTCTGCCACGCGGTCAGGCGGCCGAAGATGCGGGTGAACATGTTCTCGGGGCCGTTGAAGCGCAGGTTGGCTTCCATGCCAGTGAGCGCATCGGGGCTCATGGCCACACGCTCCTCGATGGCGAGGCGGGTCTCGTCCGGCCAGTCGATGTCATCGGGGTTGCTGGTGATCAGCCCCAGCGCGAAGGCCGCGTCGGCGTCCAGAGGCTGGCCCACCTTGGCACGCACCGCTTCCAGCGGCGGCTGCCTCCTCGTAGAAGCGGCGCTGCAGACGGCTCTGGCCGGTGACCATCGGGTAGAGGCCGAAGTTGGTCTCGCCCACTTCGATCCTCGGCGCGGCTGCCTCGTCGGACGGGATCGCCAGCTGGTAGCTGCGGTCGCATGCGAGCGCCAGTTCCAGGAAGCTGCCCGCGAAGCAGGAGCCGGGTTCGATCAGGGCGAACAGGCTGCGGCTGGAGACATCCAGGCGGCTGAAGGTGCGGCGCAGCAGGCCGATGGTCTCGCGCACGAACCAGTGGCCCTGGTTCGCGAGCAGCGCGGCATCCATGGACCGCACGTTGGCGGCGCTGCCTTCCGTCTTCACGCAGCCAGGTTCCGATGTCGAGTTCGTTCGTGCGCATGGAGAGGATCGCATCCTCCAGTTCACGCGCCACCACGAGCGGATACCACGCGGCGCCCTTCGCCTCGATGGCGGCGATGTCGCTTTCCACCGCGGCCTGCAGGCGCCTTCACCGTGAAGGTGGCGACACGGCGAGCGCGGTCGATCTCCACGGTGACGTGCGAGTAGCGCAGCGCGTCGGCTTCGATGCTGCGCTGCAGGGGCGTCAGCTCCACGCCCTTGCGCCTCGGCCGGGCGATCGCTGGAGGCGGCCAGTTCGAGCGGCGCGCTCCTGCACGCGGGCGGCAAACTGGTTGGGCTTGACGGCTTCGTCCACCAGCCGCCATTCCACCGCCTTCTGCCCGCGCACGCCTTCGGCCGTGGTGCAGAAGATGTCCGCCAGGTCGTGGCGCACGTGGCGCTTGTCGGTCACGCGGGTGAGGCCGCCGGTGCCGGGCAGCACGCCCAGCAGCGGCACCTCCGGGCAGGCTCACGGCGCTATTGCGGTCGTCCACCAGGATGATCTCGTCGCAGGCCAGGGCCAGCTCGTAGCCGCCGCCGGCGCAGGCGCCGTTCACCGCGGCGAGGAACTTCAGGCCGCTGTACTTGGACGAGTCCTCCAGGCCGTTGCGGGTCTCGTTGGTGAACTTGCAGAAGTTCACCTTCCAGGCATGGCTGGAGACGCCCAGCATGAAGATGTTGGCGCCGGAGCAGAACACCTTCTCCTTGGCGCTGGTGACGATGACGGTGCGCACTTCCGGGTGCTCGAAGCGGATGCGCTTGCACGGCGTCGTTCAGCTCGATGTCGACGCCGAGGTCGTAGCTGTTGAGCTTGAGCTTGTAGCCGGGACGCAGGCCGGCGTTTTCGTCGAAGTCGGCTGTGAGCTTGGCCACCTGGCCTTCGAAGCTCAGCTTCCAATGGCGGTACTGGCTCGGATGGGTCTGGTAGTCGACCGGCGCGGGGATGGGCTGGGCAGTGGAAGTCAAGAACGTCTCCAAGGGCTGATGCACTAAACTGCGTTTGTGCGATGAAGGATGCACGCATCATAGTGCATGCTCCTTGGAGATTCAAGCACTTTTTATGCCTAGGGTTTACCCTCGATCTGAAGCGCCTTCCTGCACCATGGCGCGCAAAGACAGCAGGGTTTCGTCCAGCGGCCGCGCGCTGGTGTCGAGGTGCATCGCGGCTTTTGCATAGAACGGCGTGCGATGCGACAGGATCCCTCTCAAGTCGTCCATCGCCTCCTTGTTCCCCGCCATCGGCCGGAGGTCGCCCTGGGCAGCCACTCGGCTCATGTGGTCCTCCGGGTGGGCCTTGAGCCAGACCGTCGTGCAGTGCGACAGCACCAGGTTGAACGTGGCGGGCTCCGCCACCAGCCCGCCGGGCACCGCGATCACGGCCTCGGGATAAAGCTGGATGCACTCCTCGACCGCGCGCCGTTCGTAGCGCCGGTAGGCGTTCTGGCCGTAGAGCGACTGGATCTCACTGACGGTGCAGCCGGCGAACTTCTCGATTTCGCGGCTGAGCTCCAGGAAGGGATAGCCCAGGTCGTCGGCCAGCATCTGCCCCAGGGTCGACTTGCCCGCGCCGCGCAGCCCGATCAGCGCGATCCGGGGTGGCCGCGGGCCGGCGTTGGTGCCCGCCGCATCCACGATGGGCAGGATGGCTTCGCGCACCCGCCGCAACGTCGCCTCGTCCTGGTTCTCCAGCAGTTCGCGGATCAGGAGACCACTCGGCGGAGCGATCCTCGTCGCCGCAGGAAGTCGGCGGGACTGCATTTCAGCGCGGACGCCACCTGCAACAGGATCAGGACCGACGCGTTCCCCACCCCCTAGTTCCAGGTTGCCGAGATGGCGCTCCGACACGCCCGCGGCGGCGGCGAGTTCCTTGCGCGTCATGCCCCGGCCATTGCGGCGGCTGCGCACGCGCTCGCCCAGCGCGCACGAGAAACGGATGCTTTCCGTTTACTGCCTCGCGGCCCTCGGCGACCGCACGGTCGAGCTCGGGCGGCAATCCGGAATCATTATGCGCCTCAAAATCAGGGGTTAACCCTGACACATGCATTATTGTGCTTGACATGGAATTTGCGTTGCTCTTAAAGTCACAGGCACGATATTGCATCTGCACGATAAACGCAACCCTGATCTGCGTCAAAAAACGCAGTGACCGCTGACCCGCCATGAATTCCAATGCCCTTTCCTCCCCGGCCACAACTCCAGAGATCTCTCCGGAGACCTTCCGCACGCAACTGGCCCAGATCACCCGACAGATCGCCGGCCGCCCCGTCGACGCCGAACTGCAGAAATGGCTGAACGCAACCCACGGATGCGGCAGCCCGGCGTACGAAGGCCTCAAGGAAAGCTGCCAAGCCGGTGTCGCCGCCGGCTGGCTATGCAACCGCGAGGCCGGCGGCATCCGCTACGGCCGCATCTTCAAGCCCGAGGCAGAGCTGCACGGCTTTTCCGTCGACGTCGTCGACATGAAGGACATCGCGGGACCGCACCACATCCACCCCGAAGGCGAGATCGACCTGGTCATGCCTCTCGAGGGCCAGGCCCTGTTCGACGGCCAGCCCGCGGGCTGGGTGGTCTACGCCGCCGGGCAGTGGCCACCGTCCCACCGTGACACAAGGGCGCGCCCTGGTGCTCTACCTGCTGCCGCAAGGCGCCATCCACTTCACCCGCTGACTGCGAGCCAAACCATGAGCGAACTTCTCCTGAACCATCTGGCCGGCCGCCCCCAGGCCGGCACCGGCCCGGGCACCGCCCTGATCGACCCGGTGCTCGGCACCGAGCTTGCCCGGGTGGATGCGACCGGGCCTCGACCTGGCCGCCGGCTTCGCCTATGCGCGCGAGGAAGGTGGCGCCGCCCTGCGCGCACTGACCTACGCGCAACGCGGTGCGCTGCTGGCGTCCATCGTCAAAGTGCTGCAGGCCAACCGCGATCGCTACTACGAGATTTCCACGGCCAACAGCGGCACCGTGAAGAACGACACCGCGGTGGACGTCGACGGCGGCATCTACACGCTGGGCTACCTACGCCAAGATCGGCGAGGGCCTCGGAGATCGGCGCCACCTTCTCGATGGCGAACCGGCGCGCCTGGGCAAGGACGCCGCCTTCCAGTCGCAGCACGTGCTGGTGCCCACGCGCGGCGTGGCGCTTTTCATCAACGCGTTCAATTTCCCGAGCTGGGGCTTGTGGGAAAAGGCCGGCCCGGCCCTGCTGTCCGGGGTCCCGGTGATCGTGAAGCCCGCCACCGCGACGGCGTGGCTCACCCAGCGCATGGTGCAGGACGTGAACGAGGCCGGCATCCTGCCGCCCGGCGCCCTGTCCGTGGTCTGCGGTTCCTCTGCCGGCCTGCTGGACCAGCTCGAGCCGTTCGACGTGGTCTCCTTCACGGGCTCCGCCGAAACCGGCCGCCATCATCCGCTCGCATCCGGCCATCGCGCGCGGCTCCGTGCGCGTGAACATCGAGGCGGACAGCATCAACAGCGCCATGCTGCTGCCCGGCGAGGCGCGCGGGCAGCGAGGCCTTCGAGCTGCTGTGCGAAGGAAGTCGCGCGCGAGATGACGCAGAAGTCCGGCCAGAAGTGCACGGCGATCCGGCGCGTGTTCGTGCCGCAGGCGCTGTATGCGCAGGCGGCCGAAGCGATCGCCGCGCGCCTGGCCAAGACCACCGTGGGCAACCCGCGCAACGACACCGTGCGCATGGGCGCGCTCGTGAGCCGCGCGCAACTGTCCGCCGTGCGAGCTGGCCTCGCAGACCTGAAGCAGCACGCCGAGGTGCTGCACGACGGCGCCACGCACGCCCTGGTCGATGCCGATCCCGCGGTCGCGTGCTGCATCGGCCCGACGCTGCTCGGCGCGCGCGATCCGCACGGCGAGTTCGCAGGTGCACGACCTCGAGGTGTTCGGCCCCGTCGCCACCTTGATGCCTTACCGCGATGCGGACGCAAGGCTTCGCGCTCGTGCGCCGCGGCCAAGGCTCGCTCGTGGCGTCGCTGTACGGAAGCGACGCGGCCTCCCTGGGCGCCGCCGCGCTCGAACTGGCCGACAGCCACGGCCGCGTGCACGTCGATCTCCCCCGATGTCGCCGCACTCCACACGGGCCACGGCAACGTGATGCCGCAGTCGCTGCACGGCGGACCGGGCCGCGCCGGCGGCGGCGAGGAACTGGGCGGTGTCCGCGCCCTGAACTTCTATCACCGGCGCGCGGCCGTGCAAGCCGCCTCCGCCGTCCTGTCCCACCTGAGCTGAGGAAGTCCAATGCCGCCCACCACAGTCCCCGCAGCCGCCCGAAGTCTTCAACTTCGCCCAGCACCTGCTCGCGGCCAATGCCGCCCGGCACGGCAAGGCCGCCTTCATCGACGACCTCGGCACCCTCGCGTATGGCGAGCTCGATGAGCGCGTGCGCCGGCTCGCGGCCGGCCTGCGCGGGCTGGGCCTGAGGCGCGAGGAGCGCGTGCTGCTGGTCATGCAGGACTGCAACGACTGGCCGGTGGCCTTCCTCGGGGCCATCTATGCCGGAGTCGTGCCGGTGGCCGTCAACACGCTGCTGACGGCCGACGACTACGCCTACATGCTGGAGCACTCGCGTGCCCAGGCCGTGCTGGTGTCGGGCGCGCTGCTGCCGGCGATCACGGCGGCCATGACCCGCAGCGACCACGAGGTGGCGAAGGTGATCGTCTCGCAGGCCGGTCGCGCCGCTCCATCCGTCGGAGGTGGAGTTCGAGTCGTTCCTGCAGGCCGCCAGCCCGCTGGCGCAGCTGCGCGCGCACCGGCGCCGACGATCCCGCGTTCTGGCTCTACTCCTCCGGATCCACCGGCCGCCCCAAGGGGACGGTCCACTCGCACGCCAATCCGTATTGGACCTGCGAGCTGTACGGCAAAGCCATCCTGCAGCTGCGCAGCGACGACGTGTGCTTCTCGGCCGCCAAGCTGTTCTTCGCGTACGGCCTCGGCAACGCCCTCACGTTCCCGCTGGCGGCGGGCGCCACCACCATCCTGATGGCCGAGCGTCCCACGCCGGAGGCGACGCTTCCACCGCCTGACCGGCGGCGTGGGCGGCGTGCGTCCCACGGTGTTCTATGGCGCGCCCACCGGCTTCGCCGGCATGCTGGCCTCGCCGCAGCTGCCAGCGCGCGCGCGAGTGTCGCTGCGCCTCGTGTCCTCCGCCGGCGAAGCACTGCCCGCCGACCTGGGAGAGCGCTTCAAGGCCCACTTCGGCGTGGACATCGTGGACGGTATCGGCTCCACCGAGATGCTGCACATCTTCCTGTCCAACCGGCCGGGCCAGGTGCGCTACGGGACCACCGGCTGGCCGGTGCCGGGTTACGAGGTCGAACTGCGCGGCGAGGAAGGCCAGCCCGTGCCCGACGGCGAGCCGGGCGACCTCTACATCCAGGGTCCGAGCGCGGCCATGCTGTACTGGGGCAACCGGCAGAAGACCCGCGACACCTTTCAGGGCGGCTGGACCAAGAGCGGCGACAAGTACGTGCGCAACAGCGACGGCACCTACACCTATGCGGGCCGCAGCGACGACATGCTGAAGGTCAGCGGCATCTACGTCAGCCCCTTCGAGGTCGAGGCCACGCTGGTGCAGCATCCCGCGGTGCTGGAAGCCGCGGTCATCGGCAAGGAGGACGCGGAAGGCCTCGTGAAGACGAAGGCCTTCGTCGTCCTGAAGAACGGCGGCAGCGCGACGGAGGAGGAGCTCAAGGCTTTCGTGAAGGATCGCCTCGCACCCTACAAGTACCCGCGCTTCATCGAGTTCGTCGGCGAGCTGCCGAAGACCGCCACCGGAAAGATCCAGCGCTTCCGCTTGCGCGAACGCGAGTCGGCCTCCCGCGCCACGCGGCCGTCCTGAGCGGCGCCACATCCTTTGCTTCCCACTCTCACAACCTGGAGACACCCATGAATTTCACCCGCATCGCCCTGGCTTGCGCCTTCGCCCTTGGCGCCGCAGCCGCCCACGCCCAGGCCGCCGGCAAGCTGAAGGTCGGCCTCATGCTGCCGGCCACCGGCACCTTTGCCTCCTTGGGCACCGCCATCGAGAACGGCTTCCGGCTCTACGTGGCCGAACAGGGCGGCAAGCTCGCGGGCCGCGAGATCGAGTTCTTCAAGGTCGACGACGAGAGCGATCCCTCCAAGGCCGTGGACAACGCCAACAAGCTGGTCAAGCGCGACAACGTCGACGTGCTGGTGGGCACCGTGCACAGCGGCGTCGCCATGGCGATGGCCAAGGTGGCCAAGGACAACAAGACCATCCTGATCGTGCCCAATGCGGGCGCGGACGCGGTCACGGGCCCCATGTGCGGAGAGACGATCTTCCGCTCCAGCTTCAGCAACTGGCAGCCCGGCTACGCGATGGGCGAGGTGATGGCCAAGCGCGGCCTCAAGAACGTGGTGACCATCACCTGGAAGTACGCGGCCGGCGACGAAAGCGTGCGCGGCTTCAAGGAGGCGTTCGAAAAGGGTGGCGGCAAGGTGGTCAAGGAACTCTCGCTGCCTTTCCCCAACGTGGAATTCCAGGCGCTGCTCACCGAGATCGCGGCGGCCAGGCCGGATGCCGTGTACACCTTCTTCGCGGGAGGCGGCGCCGTGAAGTTCGTGAAAGACTACGCGGCCGCCGGCCTGAAGGACAAGATCCCGCTATACGGCGCGGGCTTCATCACGGACGGCACGCTGGAGGCGCAGGGCGACGCCGCCAACGGGATGTTCACGTCCCTGCATTACGCCGACAGCCTGAACACGCCGCGGGACAACTCTTTCCGCCTGGCCTACGCCAAGGCCTACAAGCTGCAGCCGGACGTGTATGCCGTCCAGGGCTACGACGCGGCGCAAATGCTGGCCGTGGGCCTGAACGCCGTGAAGGGCGACGTGTCGAAGAAGGCGGAGTTCGCCGCGGCCGTGCGCAAGGCCCGCATCGACAGCCCGCGCGGCCCCTTCACCATCTCCGCCAGCCACAACCCGGTGCAGGACATCTACCTGCGCCAGGTCGGCAGCAAGGAGAACAAGTACGTGAGCGTCGCCTCCAAGGCGCTTGCGGATCCGGGCCGCGGCTGCCGGATGCAGTAACACACCCGCCTCCCTCATGGATCTCGCCACCTTCCTCATCCAGTGCCTGAACTCGGTGCAGTACGGGCTGCTGCTATTCCTTGTCGCCAGCGGACTCACCCTGATCTTCGGGATCATGGGGGTCATCAACCTGGCCCATGGCAGCTTCTACATGGTGGGCGCCTACATGGCGTTCGCCCTGTCGCCGATCGTGGCGGCAACCTTCGGCGGCGGCTTCTTCGCCACGCTGGCGGTAGGCACCGTCCTGGCGATCGTGCTCGGATACGTCCTGGAGTGGGCGTTCTACAGCTATCTGTACGAGCGGGAACACCTGCAGCAGGTGCTGATGACCTACGGCCTGATCCTTGTGTTCGAGGAAGCTACGCAGCCTGCTGGTGGGCGATGACGTGCATGGCGTGAAGCCGCCCGACATCCTGGCCGGCCTGCTTCCGCTGGGTGACCTCATGTCGTACCCGGTGTATCGGCTGTTCATCTCGGGCGTCTGCATCGCGCTGGCGGCCGGCATGTACTTCGTATTCACGCGCACACGGCTTGGCATGATGATCCGCGCGGGCAGCACGAATCGTGAAATGGTGCAGAGCCTGGGCATCGACATCCAGTTCCTGTACCGCATCGTGTTCGCCGCCGGCGTCGCCATCGCGGCGCTCGCCGGCATGGTGGCTGCGCCGGTGAGCAGCGTGTATCCCGGAATGGGCGGCCAGGTCCTGATCATCTGCTTCGTGGTCGTGGTCATCGGCGGCATCGGTTCCATCCGCGGCGCCCTCTTCGCCGCCCTTCTCATCGGTTTCGTCGACACCTTCGGCAAGGTCGTTCTGCCCTCGGCGGCGGGCGTGCTGGTCTACGTGTTGATGGCGCTCATCCTGATCTGGAAACCGCAGGGTCTCTTCAAGGCCGGCTAGGAACGAACCGCAATGACATCCCCCATCTCCTCCAAAGCGGTGTTCCTGCTGGCCGTCTTCGCCGTCCTGGCGGCGTACCCGCTCGCGGCCGGCAACTTCGGCATCGAGCTGGTCAGCAAGATCATGATCTACGCCATCTTCGCCCTGAGCCTCGAGCTGCTGGTCGGCGGCACGGGCCTGGTGTGCTTCGGGCAGGCCGCCTTCTTCGGCATCGGCGCGTACACCGCGGTGCTGCTGTCGCCGGCCGACGGACCGGGCCAGTTGCTGTGGTTGCTGCCGGCAGCCGGCTCTCCTGGCCGCCATGTACGCCCTCGCCGTGGGCGCCCTGAGCCTGCGCACGCAGGGCGTCTACTTCATCATGGTCACGCTGGCTTTCGCGCAGATGGCGTACTACGTGGTGCACGACACGCCCCTCGGTGGCGGCACCGACGGCATCTATCTCAACTTCAAACCGGCGCTCGGTACCTTGCTGGAGC
Organism: uncultured beta proteobacterium; assembly: GCA_963722025.1. Lineage (GTDB taxonomy): Bacteria > Pseudomonadota > Gammaproteobacteria > Burkholderiales > Burkholderiaceae_C > Ramlibacter. The sequence goes on along the minus strand of CAVRNE010000028.1, from coordinate 33,974 downwards.
TGGACAAGCCGCTCGCCTTCTACCACTTCACGCTTGCCATGCTGGTGCTGGTCTTCGGCTTCCTCGCGCTGCTCTCCCGCTCGCGTTTCGGCCGCGCGCTCGCCGGCATCCGCGTCAACGAACAACGCATGCGCGCCACCGGCTATTCGACCTACCCCTACAAGCTGGCCGCCTTCACGATCTCCGGCGGGATCGCCGGCGTGGCCGGCTTCCTGTTCGCCGTGAAGGACGGCCTGGTGAACCCCGAGCTCATGAGCTGGCACATGTCCGGCGCCGTGCTCGTGATGATCATCCTCGGCGGGATCGGCCACCTGCGCGGCGCGCTGCTTGGCGCCTTCGCGTACGCGCTGCTCCAGGAATTGTTCCGCAGCGAGGCCATCTTCGGTGCGTTCGCGAAGCACTGGCTGCTCGGCATGGGCGTGGCCATCATCGCCAGCGTCGCCCTGCTGCCGCGCGGGCTGGTCGGCCTGCCCGCCCAATGGCGTGCCCGCCTCGCAGGCCGTCCCTCGCGCACGGCGAGCCAGGCGCCGGTTGTGCAGGAGGCGCGCACATGAACGACCGTGTACTTCTGCGTGGCCTCGACATCACCCGCCGCTGGGGTGGGCTGGTCGCCGTCAACAAGGTGTCGCTGAACCTCGAGCGCGGCACGGTGCATGCCGTGATCGGCACCAATGGGGCCGGGAAATCCACCCTGATCAACATCCTTTCCGGCGAGATTCCGGCCGTCGGAAGGCGTGGTGGAACTCCTCGGCAAGGACGTGACAAGCTGGGCGCAACCACGGCGCGCGCGCGGGGGGCTGGGGCGCAGCTACCAGCGCAACACCATCTATCCGAGCTTCACGGTTCTGGAGAACTGCCGCCTGGCTGCGCAAGCACGCGCGCCGCGCCCGTGGCGGCTGTGGGAGGCTGCCGGCACTTGCGCCGTCAGCGCGCCCGCGGCACGGGATGTGGCCGCGCGCGCCGGGCTCTCGGCCGTGCTGGATCGCCCCGCAGGCCTGCTGAGTCACGGCCAGAAGCGGCAACTGGAGATCGCCATGTGCCTGGCCACGGCGCCGCAGGTGCTGCTGCTCGACGAGCCCCTGGCGGGCATGGGCGCCGAGGAGACCGAACGCATGCTGGCCTTGTTGGCGGATCTGCGAGACGACCATGCCATCCTGCTCGTGGAGCACGACATGGACGCGGTCTTCCGCATCGCCGACCGCATCACCGTGATGGTCAACGGCTCGGTCATCGCGTCGGACACGCCGCAGGCTGTCCGCGCGAACGCGGAAGTGCAGGCCGCCTACCTCGGGGGACATTGACGATGAAAGAAAGAGACCTGATCCTCCAGGCCCGCGACATCCACGCCTGGTATGGAAGCAGCCACGTGCTGCACGGCGTCAGCCTGGACATCGCACGTGGAGAAACCGTCGGTCTGCTGGGGCGAAACGGGATGGGCAAGAGCACGCTTGATCCGGACCTTGCTGGGCCATGTCGTCCAGCGCGATGGTCAGATCGTGCTCGCCGGCCATGACATGAGCCGCGCCCGGCCGCACGAGGTCGCGCGGCGCGGCGTGGCGTACGTGCCGGAAGGCCGCGGCGTGTTCCCCAACCTGTCGGTCAAGGAGAACCTGCTGATGGCCGCGAAACCGGCGGCCGCAGGCGATCGCCGTGCCTGGAGCTATGCCCGGGTGATGGAGACCTTTCCGCGCCTGGGCGAGCGCCTGACCCACCTGGGCGGCCAACTGTCCGGCGGCGAACAGCAGATGCTCTCCATCGGCCGCGCGCTCATGACCCAGCCCGAGCTGATCATCCTGGACGAGGCAACGGAGGGGCTGGCTCCGATGATCGTGGCGGAAATCTGGCGCGTGATCGCGCAAATCCGCGCCGATGGCATCGCCACCCTGATCGTGGATCGGGACTACCGCAAGGTGCTGACGCACTGCGAGCGTGCCGTGGTGCTCCAGAAAGGGCAGGTCGTCCTGGCGGGCCCGGCAGATCAGCTGGCGGCGGACGCGCAGCTCGGGCGCTTCCTCGGCCTTTGACCGGACATCGCATGAATCCCGTCGACGTTGCTGCCACTCAGATCGAGGATCACTGGATCCACCATCCCGAAGGCCGCCTGTTCTGCAGGAGCTGGACGCCCGCGGCCGCCACGGCTCGCGCGCCGCTCGCATCTCCCATCGTGCTCTTCCACGATTCGCTGGGTTGCGTGGACCTGTGGCGCGAATTTCCGCGTCGCCTTGCGCAAGCAAGCGGCCGGCGCGTGATCGCCTACGACAGGCTCGGCTTTGGCCGCTCCGATCCGCGGCCACGCCGCCCCTCGCTGGACTTCGTGGCGGAGGAGGCGATCCGGTACTTCCCGCAACTGCGCCAGCAGCTGGGGCTCGCCCGCTTCGTCGCCATGGGCCACAGTGTCGGCGGCGGCATGGCCATCCATTGCGCGGCGCTCTTTGCGGATGAGTGCGACGCCCTGGTCACGGAGTCCGCGCAGGTGTTCGCGGAAGACAAGACGCTGGCGTCGATCCGCGAGGCACGCGCACAGTTCCAGGACCCGGACCAGGTCCGGCGGCTGGCCAGGTATCACGGCGCCAAGGCCGAGTGGGTGCTCGATGCGTGGACGGAGAACTGGCTGGATCCTGGCTTCGCGAAATGGAGCCTGCTCGACGTGCTGCCGCGGGTGGCGTGCCCGGTGCTGGCCCTGCACGGCGAGCATGACGAGTACGGGTCGCTGCGTCACCCCACGTTGATCGGCGAGCGTGTGGCCGGCCGGTCGCGCGTGCACATCCTGCCGGACACGGCGCACGTGCCGCATCGCGAGCGTGAAGAGGGTGTGCTCCAGCTCCTGCGGGAGTTCCTCGCCGCCGCTTAAGGCCTCAGGCAAGGCCTCGTCCAGCACTTCGACCCAGTGCTTGACGGGCGTCGTGGTGCCGCTCTGCAAATGGGTGATGCAGCCGATGTTGGCGGAGATGATGGCCTGCGGCTGCAAGTCGCCCAGATGGCCGAGCTTGCGGTCGCGCAGCTCATGGGCGATCTCGGGGTGCAGGACCGAATAGGTTCCGGCCGAGCCGCAGCACAGGTGCGACTCGTTCATGGCCACGCGGACCGTGAAGCCGAGTTGGGTGAGATGGTTCTCGACACCGCCGCGCAATTTCTGGCCATGCTGCAAGGTGCACGGCGGGTGGAAGGCGAGCAAGCCGGGGGCGGGCTTCACCTTGCCCAGCAGTGCCGGCACCAGCTCGGGCAGCAGCTCGCTCAGGTCGCGCGTGAGCTCGCTGATGCGCCGGGCCTTGGCCGCGTAGGCCGGGTCGTGCCGCAGGTGATGCGCGTACTCCCGCACCGTGACACCGCAGCCCGAGGCGTTCATGACGATGGCTTCGACCCGGCCGCTTTGCACGTCGGGCCACCAGGCGTCGATGTTGGCGCGCATCTGGGCCCGGCCGCCCTCCTGGTCGTTGAGGTGGAACCTGACCGCGCCGCAGCAGCCCGCCTCACGCGCCACCAGCGTCTGTATCCCGGCCGCGTCGAGCACGCGCGCCGTGGCGCTGTTGATGTTCGGCGCCATCGAGGGCTGCACGCAGCCGGCGAGCATCAATACCTTGCGCGCATGCTCGCGCGTGGGCAGGCGGCCCGCATCCTGCCTGGGCGGCACCTTGTCTTTCAGCGCCTGCGGCAGCAGGGTGCGCAGCGCCTGGCCCAGCTTCATCGCCGGGCCGAACAGCGGCGAGGTCAGGCCTTCCTTCAGTGCCCCGCGCAGCGCCTTCGAGCCCGCGCCGCGCGGCACTTTCTCTTCCACGATCCTGCGGCCGATGTCGGCGAGGTGGCCGTATTCCACGCCGCTGGGGCAAGTGGTCTCGCAGTTGCGGCAGGTGAGGCACCGGTCCAGGTGCAATTGGGTCTTGCGGGTGGGCGCCTCGCCTTCGAGCACCTGCTTGATCAGGTAGATGCGCCCGCGCGGGCCATCGAGTTCGTCACCGAGGATCTGGTAAGTAGGACAAGTCGCGGTGCAGAAGCCGCAGTGCACGCACTTGCGCAGGATGGCTTCGGCCTCACGGCCCTCGGCCGTGCCCTTGAATTCAGGCGATAGATTGGTTTGCATCGCGACTAGAAGTCCGGATAGAGGCGGCCGCGATTGAAGATGCCGGCGGGATCGAACTCGCGTTTGAGTTCGCGGTGGATGCGGTCCAGCGGCGCTGTCAAGGGTGTGAAGCGCGGCACGGCAGCTCTTTTGCCTTCAGCCGGCGCAAACAGCGTGGCATGGCCACCTGCACGCACGGCCGCCTCGCGCAAGCGCTGCGCGTCCACAGGTTCGGCGCGCACCCAGCGCTGGCCGCCGTGCCATTCCACCAGGGGCGGCTCCGGCAGGTCCAGCACCGGCGCCGTCTGCGGCACCGATAGCCGCCAAAGATCGCGTTGCCCGCGCTCCTCGAACCAGGGCAGGCGCTGGTCGCGGCACAAGGTCCAGTCCGGCGCCACCTGGGCGTTGTCCTGGCGCTCGCCGCCCAAGGTCTTGCATGCGGCCTCGACGGCAGCCTGCGCGCCGCGCAAGCGAAGGTACAAGGTCTTGAGGCCGGCGTCATCGACCCAGCAACTGGCATTCAGCGGCAGTGGCCGCCCGCCCCAGTCGTTCAGGCGGCGCAAGGCCTCGGCCTGGCTCAGTTCGAACTTGAGCGTCGCCTCCGCCGGCGCGATGGCCAGCACTTTCAGGCTGACCTCGACGATCAAGCCCAGGGTGCCGAGGGCGCCGGTCACGAGACGCGACACGTCATAGCCTGCCACGTTCTTCATGACCTGGCCGCCGAAGGTCAGCAGCTCGCCGCGCCCGTTGACCATGGTGAGCCCCAGCACGAAGTCGCGCACGGCGCCGACGCTGGCGCGGGAAGGGCCGCTCAAGCCCGCGGCGACCATGCCGCCCACGGTCGCGCCTCCGGAGAAATGCGGCGGCTCGAACGGCAGGCATTGGCCGCGCTCGGCCAACACGGTTTCCAGCTCGGCCAGCGGCGTGCCCGCGCGCACGGTGACCACCAGCTCGGTCGGTTCATAGCTGGTGATGCCCGCAAGAGGCCTGGTGTCCAGCAGCTCTCCCTGCGCCGGCTCGCCGTAGAAATCCTTGCTGCCGCCGCCGCGGATGCGCAACGGCTGGCCGCTGTGCGCGGCGGCGCGGATGCGCTCGATCATCGAGTCAAGGATGAGGTCCATGACGGCTATGGTAAGCGCCATGCGTCGCTTACCCGGTTGATCTTTTTTAACTCAGTCGCTGACGAAATTCACCGGCAGGCCCGGAACATCGACGCGCGTCGCGATCACGAAGCCGGACAGCGGCAGTTCCTGCAACTCCTCGTCGGAGCGGTTGTAGCTCGCACTGGTCACATACAGTGTCCTGAGGTCATCGCCGCCGAAGCAGGGCATGGTCGGGCAGCGCACCGGCAGCTCGAACTCCTGCAACAACTGGCCGGCCGGCGAGAACTTGAGCAGCCGCTGGCCTTCGAACATCGCCGACCAGTAGTTGCCCTCGACGTCCACCGCGGCCCCGTCCGGACGGCCGCCATAGCCCGGTTCGCCGGGCTTCCAGCCCGCGGGCTTGGCCGGGAATTGCTGAAATACGCGATGAGAGCTCATCAGGTTGCTCTGGGCATCCCAGTTCCAGGCATGGATGACGTGGTTGGTCGTGTCGGCCCAGTACACGGTGGACGCATCGGGCGACCACGCCAGCCCGTTGGCGATGACCGCGTTGAGGGCCTTGAGTTCGATCAGTGGCTTGCCGCCGGACTCGCGCAGGTCGACGGAATACAGCTCGGCCTTGCGTGCGTCACGCGGCTCGTACATGGTGCCGGCCCAGAAGCGCCCCACTGGATCGGCCTTGCCGTCGTTGAAACGGGTGGTGGCGACGTCGTGGCTGAAATGGGCGATAGGGCTGAGCGGGCCACCCCAGTTGCGCGCCTGGTAGATGCCGTCACGCAGGGCGATTGCCAGGCCGCCACTGCGCATGGGCGCAATACAGCCCGGCTCCATCGGCATGGCCCAGCTTTCCACTTCGCCGGCATCGGGGTTCAACCGCCGGATCTGCCGCGCGGGAATGTCCACCCAATAGAGCCTGCGCTCCTCCGGATGCCAGAACGGCGACTCGCCCAACTGATCGGGCTGCCCGACCACGGCGGACCATGATGTCATTTTCATTTGGCTCCTTGCCTTGAGCTCGTTCTCCTGCGTTCATTGTGCTCTCGTCAAGCCAACGGCGCCTCCCGAAATGCAAACCGGTAACATAGCGCGCACGCTTGGAAAAGGCCAATGCCAGACAAACAGGAAAACACCTTGGATGCGGTGCCGGACCGGCTGGTTGAGGCTGCGCGCTATGCGCTGTTGCGGCGGCTCGCCTTTGCCATGCGCCACCATATGGTGGTTCACCTCCAGCCTATCGGCATGATCACCGAAGTGATGGAACGCAGGCTGCAGTCGCCTTCGCCCGACCTGGGCCAGATGCACGAGAGCATGACCAAGATCAACGGGTACTCGCGCGCCGCGGTCCAGTCCTGCCTGGATGTGGTGTCCTGGCTGGCCCCGGAAAATGGTGCGACAGTCGCGCTGGACGCGGGCGTGAGCGAATGCCTGGCCCTGCTGCGCAGCGCTTTCGCCTTCCGCGGCTTCACGATCAAGGATGAAGTGGGCGGCGTTTCCCTGCCGGTGGCGCGCGCAGGCTTGCGCAATGTGCTGCCGGCCTGCCTGCTGGCGCTGACCGATCGCGCGGCCTCCCCGGCGGACGTGGCGCTCACGGTGCAGCCGGGCTCGGGACAGGCCGTGCTCACGGTGGCAGTGAGGCCCGGCCAGGGCTCCCCCGGGTTCGCAGGCGATGCGGTGTATCGCCTGCTGGAGTGGCACGAAGTCGAGGCTTTGGCGCGGGCCGAGGGCATTGCGCTCGACCGTAGCGGCGAACAGATTCGCATCACCATCCCGGCCGCCTGAAAAAAAACGGCCCGCGGCAGGAAGCGCCGCGGGCCGAATACCCAAAGGAGACTTGCTTTGTTGTCCCGGTGCTGCGGCAACCGGAGTCGCCGCAGCGCATTCCTCTTATCGGTTGTAGGCGGTTTCGCCGTGGGACGAGATGTCCAGGCCCTCGCGCTCTTCCTCTTCGGAGACGCGCAGTCCGATCACCAGGTCGACGATCTTGTAGGCGACGAAGGCAACCACAGCCGACCAGACCACCGTGGTCAGCACGGCCTGGAACTGGATCCAGACCTGGCCGCCGATCGAGTACTCGGGGTTGACCTTGTTGGCCACGTAGTCGTAGACGCCCATGCCTCCCAGGGAGGGCGAGGCGAACACGCCCGTCAGCAGGGCACCCAGGATGCCGCCGACACCGTGGACGCCGAACACGTCCAGCGAATCGTCGGCGCCCAGCATGCGCTTCAGGCCGTTGACGCCCCACAGGCAGATCAGGCCGGCCAGCAGGCCGATCATGATCGCGCCCATCGGGCCGACGAAGCCGCAAGCCGGGGTGATGGCCACCAGGCCGGCGACCGCGCCAGAAGCGGCACCCAGCATCGAGCCCTTGCCCTTGGACAAGGCCTCACCGGCGATCCAGGACAGCGTGGCGGCGGCGGTGGCGACCAGCGTGTTGACGAAGGCCAGGGCGGCCACGCCGTTGGCTTCCAGGTTGGAGCCGGCATTGAAGCCGAACCAACCCACCCACAGCAGCGAGGCGCCGACCATGGTCAGGGTCAGGCTGTGGGGCGTCAGCGATTCCTTGCCGTAGCCGATGCGCTTGCCCACCACATAGGCGCCGACCAGGCCGGCGACACCGGCGTTGATGTGCACCACGGTGCCGCCCGCGAAGTCCAGTGCGCCCTTGGCCCAGAGCCAGCCGGCAGCGGCCGTCACCTTCTCCAGCGAAGCCGCGTCGGTGATCGCGTCCGGGCCGTCCCAGTACCACACCATGTGGGCGATCGGCAGGTAGCTGAAGGTGAACCACAGCACCACGAACAGCAACACCGCCGAGAACTTGATGCGCTCGGCGAAGGCGCCCACGATCAGCGCGCAGGTGATGGCGGCGAAGGTGGCCTGGAAGGCAACGAAGCTCAGCTCGGGAATCACGACACCCTTGCTGAAGGTCGCGGCGATCGAGTCCGGCGTGATGCCCTTCAGGAAGATCTTGTCGAAGGATCCCATGAACGGATTGCCGGCCGTGAACGCCACGCTGTAGCCGTACAGGGTCCACAGCACATAGATCAGCGCCGTGACCACGAAGACCTGCATCAGCACGGACAGCATGTTCTTGCTGCGGACCAGGCCGCCGTAGAACAGGGCCAGGCCCGGGATGGTCATCAGGATCACGAGCACCGTGGCCACGGTCATCCAGGCGGTATCGCCCTTGTTGGGGACCGCGGCGGGTGCGGCGGCGGGTGCGGCGGCAGCCGAGGCAGCGGGTGCGGCGGCGGCTGCCGCAGGGGCTGCCGTGGCTGCCGCAGCGGGCGCCGCCTCGGATGCGGCGGCTGCCGGGGCCGCGGCGGTTGCCGCGGGCGCTTGCGCGAGGGCGGCCGCGCCGCCGGTCAACAGGCCCAGGCCCAGGGCCAGGGAAGCAAGAAGTTTTTTCATGTTCGTCTCTCTGTTATGAGGGCCGCTGTGGTTACAGCGCCTCCTTGCCGGTTTCGCCGGTGCGGATGCGCACGACCTGCTCGAGGTTGTAGACAAAGATCTTCCCGTCGCCGATCTTGCCCGTGCGCGCGGCGGCCTCGACGGCCTCGATCACACGGTCGACCAACTCGTCGGACACCGCTGCCTCGATCTTCACTTTGGGCAGGAAGTCCACGACGTATTCCGCGCCGCGGTAGAGCTCGGTGTGGCCCTTCTGGCGACCGAAGCCCTTGACTTCGGTCACGGTGATGCCCTGCACCCCGATGCCGGAGAGCGCTTCACGCACTTCGTCCAGCTTGAATGGCTTGATGATGGCCGTTACGAGTTTCATGGTTGGCTCCTTTGAATCAGCAGGTTCAGAAGCTGTACTTCACGCCCAGGACGGCACCCGACTTGCCCAGGTTCTTGCCGTTGGGCGAGACGTAGGCGCTGGTGTCCGTGTCGACCCAGGCCAGCGAGGCGCTCAGGCCGTTACCGAAGTCCTTGCCCAGCGCGAGGGAGTAGTCGGTGTAGTCGGCGGCGGAGTTGTTCTTGACCTTCTGGTAGCCGATGTGCGGCGTGAACGTCAGGCCCCAGATGCCGATGTCGAACGTGGCGTTCAGGTCGACGTAGTAGCTGTTCTTGCTGTCGGCGAACCCGAACAGGTTGGTCACCGCGTGCGAGTACTTCAGCGTGGCGGGGCCGAAGGTGCCGGCGATGTAGAGCTCGGTGGTGTCGGGGTTCACGGCCAGGCTGGAATTCGGGTACAGGTAGCGCAGCACGCCAACGTCCAGGTTCACCGGGCCGGCGCCGAACTTGTAGCCGCCGTACAGGTCGACCTCGGCGTTGGCGTCGCCGCCGCCGTCCTCGATCCACTTGATCGTCGAAGCCCAGGTGCCGACGTAGAAGCCGCTCTTGTGCGCGAAGTCGGCACCGCCTTGCAGGGCGGGGTCCAGGCGACTCTGGGAGATGCCACGGTAGCGGTAGTCCGTCACGGCGCCGACGTTGAACGACAGCGTGTAGTCCGGTTCCGGGGCTTTGGTCTGGGCAAACGCGGCGCCGGACAATGCCAGGGCAGCCAGAACCATTTTTTGGGTGTTCTTGAGTTCCACTGAGTTCTCCTGATGAAAAAGATTCGAGCCCAGCAGCCTAAGCAGGACGCGTGCCATAAGTCACAAGACCGCCTTAGGCGGTGCACGGTCCATGATGGGCTGCCGTTATAGGTCGCATAGTCGTAACAAAACGCTGATCGCACTGCATTGGTGCGATCTTGTACTTGTTATTCGCACCAGTTGCAACCTTGCACCTGAATGGGGAGTGAATCTTCGATGAGCTTGTCTTTAGTGCAAAGTCGCGCGCTGCTGGGCCTGCAGGCGGCTGCCGTTACCGTGGAAGTGCACCTGGCCAACGGCCTGCCCTGCTTTACCTTGGTAGGGCTGGCCGACGTGGAAGTGAAGGAAGCGCGGGAACGGGTGCGTTCGGCCCTGCAGAACTGCGGCCTGGAGTTCCCGCACAACAAGCGCATCACGGTGAACCTGGCACCGGCCGACCTGCCCAAGGATTCGGGACGCTTCGATCTGCCGATCGCATTGGGCATCCTGGCGGCCAGCGGGCAGATCGATGGCGCGCGGCTGGCGGGCTGGGAGTTTGGCGGCGAGCTCTCGCTGTCGGGCGAGTTGCGACCGGTGCGCGGCGCGCTGGCCATGAGCCTGGCGTTGCACACGGCCGGCGGCACGGCCAGGCTGGTGTTGCCTCCCGGCAGCGCCGAAGAAGCCGCGCTGGTGCCGCAGGCCCAGGTGTATCGCGCCGACCATCTTCTTGACGTAGTGCGCCAGTTCCTGCCGGGCCAGGAGGCCGAGCCGGGCGAGGGATGGAGCCGCGTCGTCGCGCAGCCGCAGGCGGCCTCGGCCGACTATCCCGATCTGGCCGACGTCAAAGGCCAGGCCGGGGCCAAGCGCGTGCTGGAAATTGCGGCGGCCGGCGGCCACAGCCTGCTGATGCTGGGCCCGCCCGGCTCCGGCAAATCGATGCTGGCCCAGCGCTTCGCCGGGTTGCTGCCGCCTATGACGGTGGAAGAAGCGCTGCAAAGCGCCGCCATCGCCAGCCTGGTGGGCCAGTTCACCCATCAGCGCTGGGGCTTGCGGCCGACCTGCAGCCCGCATCACACGTCGAGCGCCGTGGCGCTGGTGGGCGGCGGCTCACCGCCCCGGCCGGGCGAGATCTCGCTGGCGCACAACGGCGTCCTCTTCCTCGATGAATTGCCGGAGTTTCCGCGGGCGGCCCTGGAAGCGCTGCGCGAGCCGCTGGAGACGGGGCAGATCACGATCTCGCGGGCGGCGCGCCGGGCGGAATTTCCCGCGCGGTTCCAGTTTGTCGGCGCGATGAACCCCTGCCCTTGCGGCTGGCTGGGCGCCGCGCACAAGGCCTGCCGCTGCACGCCCGATCAGGTGTCGCGCTACCAGGGCAAGTTGAGCGGGCCGCTGCTGGACCGGATCGACCTGCATGTGGACGTGCCCACCCTGCCGCCCGAGCAATTGCTCACGGCGCCGGCCGGTGAATCCACCCAGGCGATCCGCGAGCGTTGCGCGGCCGCCCGCGATCGCGCCATGCAGCGCCAGGGCAAGGCGAACCAGGGCTTGCAGGGCAAGGAGATCGACACCCATGCCGCGCTCGACAATGCGGCGGCCAAATTCCTGAACATCGCAGCGGCCCGCCTGGGTTGGAGCGCGCGCTCCACGCACAGGGCGCTGAAGGTGGCGCGGACGATCGCGGACCTGGCTGGGGCGGCGACCACGCAGGTGGCGCATGTGGCCGAGGCGGTGCAGTACCGGCGCGGACTCGCGGCGACGATCGGCAGTTGATGAGCTTCACGCCCCATTGCCTCTGGACGCCAAGGCCGCGGGCGCTTATTGTTCATTCCAGTGCCTGACTACGGGAAAACCACTCATGAAGCTCTACTACCATCCCATCTCGACCACCAGCCGCCCCATCATGCTGTTTGCCGCGGAAAGCGGCATTCCGCTGGAAATGCAGGTGGTGGACCTGTTCACTGGCGAGCATGTGCAGCCGCCCTACTCGGCGCTCAATCCCAACAAACTGATTCCCACGCTGGAGGACGGCGACTTCGTCCTCACCGAGAACTCGGCAATCCTGAAGTACCTGGCCGACAAGACGAACTCGCCCGCCTACCCCAAGGATTTGCAGAAGCGGGCCCGTGTCAACGAGCGCATGGATTGGACCAACACGCAGCTGTGCATCGATCTGGTCTATGCCCTGGTGTACCCGCAGATCTTCGACACGCACAAGCGCCGCAGCGACGAGGCACAGGCCGCCACGCTGGAGCGCGGCAAGGCGCGCGCGCAGGCTTGGCTGGAGGTGCTCGACAAGAATGTTCTCGGCCCAGGCAACAACTACCTGTGCGGTAACGAGATCACCATCGCCGACTACCACGCCGCGTCATACGTGGCGCTGGCCGAGGTGATCGGCAGCGACCTGGCTGCCTATCCCAACGTCAAGCGCTGGCTCGGCCGCATGAAGGCGCTCAAGAGCTGGCCGAAGGTCTACGAGGTGATCGATGGCTTTGCCGCGTCCCTCAAGGGCAAGGCCATGGTTGCGGTGTGACGGAAGCCCGCCATGATCCGCAAACTGCACCACAACGCCTACCGCTGCAGTGATTCGGAAGCGACCCGGCGTTTCTACGAAGACTTCCTCGGCTTGCCCTTGGTCGAGGCGCTGGAAATCGGCGAGACCAAGACCGGGCGCGCCACGCACACACTGCACACCTTCTACCGGCTGGACGATGGGTCGCACCTGGCATTCTTCGAGTCGCGGGAGATGCCATTCGAGTTCAAGAAGCAGCAGGACTTCGACCTGCACATCGCGCTGGAAGTCGGCCCCGAGGACTTGCAGCCGATGCTGGCCAAGGGCCGTGAACTGAACATCGAAACCCGGGGCCCCTCCGACCACGGCATGATCGACTCGATCTACTTTCGCGACCCCGACGGCTACGTCATCGAGCTGTGCGCCAAGCGCGCCAACCACGACGCGCTGATGGACCCGGCCCGTAACGGCGCACGTGACAAGCTGCAGCGCTGGACGGCAGCCAAGTCCGGCAACTCGGCATAAGACGACGCAGTCGTCTGAGTCCGCGACAATCGGCGCATGACCGTTGCGCCAAGCCCCCCGCCGACCCACAACCGCCGGCTGGTGGCTTGGCTGTCCCTGGGACAGCTGATCACCTGGGGCAGCGTGTTCTACACCTTTGCGCTGCTGATGGAGCCGGTGGAGCGCGAGCTGGGATTGACGCGGGCGCAGTCGTCGCTGGCTTTCAGCCTGGCCTTGCTGGCCGAGGGCGCGTTGGCCTATCCGGTCGGCCGCTGGATAGACCGCGGCCATGAACGCGCGGTGATGACCGGCGGCTCGCTGCTGGTGGGCCTGTGCCTGCTGCTGCACAGCGCGGTGAGCAGCGTGGCCGGCTTCTACGCGGTGTGGATAGGGCTGGGCGCAGGCCTGGCCGCGACCTTGTACAACCCGGTCTTCGCGGTGGTCACGCGGCGCTTTCCCGATGATTTCCGGCGCGCCATCATCACGCTCACTTTCCTGGGCGGGCTGGCGAGCACGGTGTTCATTCCGCTTTCAGCGTGGCTGATCCAGTCGCTGGGCTGGCGGCATGCGCTGTGGGTACTGGCCGCCTTTCAGCTGCTGGTCTGCGCGCCCCTGCATGCGGTGCAGCTGCGCGCAGCTCCGCCTGCACGGCCCGCGCGCGAGTCCGCCGGCAGGTCGGGCTCGGCGTCGCTCCCGCTCCACATGCGCAGCGCTCCCTTCCTGCTGGTCGGCGTGTTCGTGGTGGGCATGATGGCCGTGACGGCGGCGCTGCCGCCGCACATGATCAGCCTGTTGCGCGGCAACGGCCTGGCCGAGGCCTGGGTGATCGCCATCCCCGCCAGCATCGGCGTCATCCAGGTGCTGGGACGGCTGCTGCTGTTCTTCTTCGAGCACCACTTCGACCTGCACCTGGCCAACCGCCTCATACCCATGCTGATTCCGCTGGGCCTGGCAGCCCTGCTGGCCGGCGCCGGCTATCCCTGGGCCGCCCTGCTGTTCGTGCTGCTCTACGGCCTGGGCAACGGCATGTTGACCATCGTGAAGGGCACGGCCATCGCGCAATACGTCAGCCGCGACCATGTGGCTTCACTCAATGGCGCGCTGGGTTTGCCCTCGGCGCTGGCCCGCGCGCTGGCGCCCTTGCTGCTGGGTGTGTTGTGGAGCGCGCAGGCCGGGTACTCGCGAGGCCTGTGGCTGCTGCTGGGGGTGAGCGTGGCTTCCGTGCTGGCGCTGATGCTGGCCCAGCGCAGGGCGCTCACCGCGCCCTGAGCTGCCGCGCCGTCAGGACTTGGCCAGGGTATTGCCCGAGACCTTGACCACCGAGCCGGCCTGCCAGACGGGCTTGGCTTCCTGCTCGAAATTCCTCACGGTCCCGTCCTTCAGCTTGACCGAGGTCACCCAGACGGTCTTGCTGGTGACCTTCTTTTGCACCTCGTTGCCCACGAAGCCGCCTGCGACAGCGCCGCCGACAGTCGCCACGGTCTTGCCCGTTCCCTTGCCGACCTGGTTGCCCAGCAGGCCGCCGACCACGGCGCCGCCCACGATCCCGACGGCCCCGCCTTCGCCCTTGCGCTCCTCTTCCTTGACGCTCTGGACCTTGCCGCAGCTGTCGCACAGCACCGCGGCTTTGCGGTGGCCCAGGGCCAGGCCCGGGTGTTGCGCCTGCTCGGCGAAGGCACCAGCCATCGAGGTCAGCAGCACAGTGGCCAGGAACAGTTTTTTCATCAAGCTCTCCGTCAGTTATAGGCCTGCATAACGTCCGGCCCAGGCCCCTCGCCGACAGATGAGCTTGCCGCGGCTCAGGCTTATACGAAGGCTTACAAATTGGGCGCCAGCAGGCGGCTCAATCGCTCGACGTCGGCGCCGCGCCGTGCCGCCTGATCCTGCAGCTGGTCCTCGCCGATCTTGCCGACGTTGAAGTAGGTGCTGTCGGGATGGGCCAGGTAGAAGCCGCTGACGCTGGCCGCCGGCATCATGGCCAGGCTCTCGGTCAGTTCCATGCCGATTTCCTGCGCTTGCAAAAGCTCGAACATCGTCGCGCTTGACGCTGTGATCCGGGCAGGCCGGGTAGCCCGGCGCGGGGCGGATGCCGCGGTACTTCTCGGCGATCAGGTCCTCGTTGGCAAGCGACTCCTGCGGCGCATAGCCCCACAGGTCCTTGCGCACGCGCTCGTGCAGCGCTTCGGCAAAGGCCTCGGCCAGGCGGTCGGCCAGGGCCTTGAGCATGATCGCGGAGTAGTCGTCCAGGTCGTCCAGGAAGTACTTCTCCTTCTTCTCGACGCCGATGCCGGCCGTGACCGCGAACATGCCCACGTAATCCTTGGCCACGCCCTTGGGCGCGACGAAATCGGCGAGCGCGCGGCTGGGGCGCATCTTGCCGTCGATCACCTGCTTCTCGGTCTGCTGGCGCAGGCCCCACCAGGTCATGCGCCACCTGCTCGCGCGACTCGTCGGTATAGAGCTGCGATGTCGTCGTCGTTGACGCGTGTTGGCGGGCCAGAAGCCCATCACGCCGCTGGCGGTGAGCCAGCGGCCTTCGATCAGGCGCTTGAGCATGCGCTGGCCGTCGGCATAGACGCGCACCGCTTCGGTGCCCACCACTTCGTCCTTGAGGATGGCGGGGAACGGCCCGGCCAGGTCCCAGGTCTGGAAGAACGGGCCCCAGTCGATGTACTTGGCCAGCTCGGTCAGGTCGAAATTCTTGAACATCGCGGCGGCCGAGGAACTTGGGCGCGGGCGGCTGGTAGCCCGTCCAGTCGATCGGCGTCTTGTTGGCGCGCGCCTTGGCCAGCGGCCACATCGGCACCTGCTTCTTGTTGGCGTGCTGGAAGCGCACCTTGTCGTAGTCGGCGTTGACCTCGGCGATGTACTTCGCGGCCTGGTCGGACAAGCAGGCCCTGCGCCACGCTCACGCTGCGCGAGGCATCGGGCACATAGACGACCGGTCCCTCGTAGTGCGGCGCGATCTTGACGGCGGTGTGGACGCGGCTGGTGGTGGCGCCGCCGATCAGCAGCGGGATCTTCTTGATGCGGAAGTGATCGTCCTTCTGCATCTCGCTGGCGACGTACTGCATCTCCTCGAGCGATGGGCGTGATCAGGCCCGACAGGCCCGACGATGTCCGCGCCCTCGACCTTGGCGCGCGCCAGGATCTCGTGGCAGGGCACCATCACGCCCATGTTCACCACCTCGAAGTTGTTGCACTGGAGCACGACGGTGACGATGTTCTTGCCGATGTCGTGCACGTCGCCCTTGACGGTGGCGATGATGATCTTGCCCTTGGCCTTGCACGTCCTCGGCCGGCGGCTCGTCCTGCAGCTTCTTTTCTTCCTCGATGTAGGGGATGAGGTGGGCCACGGCCTGCTTCATCACGCGCGCCGACTTCACCACCTGCGGCAGGAACATCTTGCCCTGGCCGAACAGGTCGCCCACGATGTTCATGCCGTCCATCAGCGGGCCTTCGATCACGTGCAGCGGCCGGCCGCCCTTGGCCAGGATGGCGCGATAGGCCTCTTCGGTGTCCTCGACGATGAAGTCGGTGATGCCGGCAACCAGCGCGTGCGACAGGCGCTGCTCCACCGTGCCGCGCGCGCCATTCGTTCTTCTTGCTGTCGTCCTTGGCGCCGCCCTTGGCCGACTCGGCGATCTCGACCAGCCGCTCGCCGGCGTCGGGGCGGCGGTTGAGCACCACGTCTTCCACGCGCTCGCGCAGTTCCGGCTCGAGCTCGTCGTAGACGCCGACCATGCCGGCGTTGACGATGCCCATGTCCATGCCGGCCTGGATCGCGTGGTACAGGAACACGGTGTGGATCGCCTCGCGCACCGGGTCGTTGCCGCGGAAGCTGAAAAGCTGACGTTGGACACGCCGCCCGACACCTTGGCGCCGGGCAGGTTCTGCTTGATCCAGCGCGTGGCGTTGATGAAGTCGACGGCGTAGTTGTTGTGCTCCTCGATGCCGGTGGCGATGGCGAAGATGTTCGGGTCGAAGATGATGTCCTCGGGCGGGAAATCGATCTCGTCGACCAGCATGCGGTAGGCGCGCTCGCAGATCTCGATCTTGCGCTCGTAGGTGTCGGCCTGGCCCTTCTCGTCGAAGGCCATCACCACGGCGGCCGCGCCGTAGCGCTTGACCAGCTTGGCCTGGTGCTTGAAGGCGTCCACGCCCTCCTTCATGGAGATCGAGTTGACGATGCCCTTGCCCTGGATGCAGCGCAGGCCGGCCTCGATCACTTCCCATTTGGAGCTAGTCGACCATGATCGGCACGCGGGCGATGTCGGGCTCGCTGGCGATGAGGTGCAGGAAGCGCACCATCGCGGCCTTGCTGTCGAGCATGGCCTCGTCCATGTTGATGTCGATCACCTGCGCGCCGTTCTCGACCTGCTGGCGCGCGACGGCCAGCGCTTCCTCGAACTGGCCGTTCAGGATCATGCGGGCGAAGGCTTTGGAGCCGGTGACGTTGGTGCGTTCGCCGATGTTGACGAACAGGCTGCCGGCGCCGATGGCCACCGGCTCCAGGCCGGACAGCTTCATGGGGGGGACTTGTGGCTCGCTCAAACTCTCACCTTGTTTCGGTACAGGTGAGCGCGGTTAGGATCCCAAGCCTGACGTCAAGCCAAAATGCTTAATCGCTGCAGCGCTCCTTGGAATAGCATCGATTCTAAATGCAGCCGCCCTCATGCCCGCAGCCTGTGCGGCAGAGCATGCCGCAGCAGAAAGAGATCAACGAGCTGATGCCGCTTCGACCCGCAGCAGCCGCGCCGCCTGCTTGCGCCCGCGCATCGTCGATCTCGCGCATCACTCCACCCATGTCGACAGGTACCCGCCTTCTTTTCGAAGCGGCCGGTCAGCACGGTATCCGTGGACCCAGCACGCCGCGCTCGTAGAGCTGCCAGATTTCCGGCCCATACTGCGATTTCCAGCAGCTCCGGCGCGAATCGGCCGAAGAAAGCCCCGCAGGTTGCCGACATCGCGCAGCAGCATGCGCTTGGCGTGGTTGTTGCCGGCCGCATCGACCGCCTGCGGCAAGTCGATGATCACCGGGCCCGTCCGCCGCCAGCAGGATGTTGAATTCCGACAGGTCGCCGTGCACGACGCCGGCGCACTGATAGACCCCGTGTTGCGCCGTCTGGCCGAGGTGGGACTCCGTTACTCACCGCTTGCCTGCGCCGGTACAGAATGAGGATCGCCCGCCGTATTCAGGAAGGATTGCCATGCCTCCCCAAGTCCGCAAGGGTCAAGCGCCGCCGCCGCATTCGCGCGAAACGTTCAGGAAGATCTTCTTCCAGCGCTTCTACGACCCCGCCTTTGACCCGGAGCGAGCGGCGATCGATCGCCTCGAAGCCATCGCCTGGGACGCCTACCAGGAAGGGCGGAAGGCGCCGCGCACGCGCAAGGCGGGGCCCGGGTTTGCCGATCCCGATTACGACCTGTCGGTGGAGTGGATCGAGACTCGCCAACGGCTGCAGGAAGCCCAGGCCCGCTGGCAGGACGCTGCCACGCCGTCCCAGGTACTGGTGATCGCCTGCGGACCGCGCAACGACGGCACCTGCCCCGGCGAAATATCCAAGACCTGGCGGCTGGCGCAGTTCGCCAGCGAAGCCCTGCGCGCCGAGGCCATGCAAGTCGACCTGCTGGACCTGAGCCTGCTGACCTCCGACTACGAGCGGCGCATTCATCCCTGCAAGGGCTGCGTGTCGACCGCGATGCCGCTGTGCCACTGGCCCTGCAGCTGCTACCCCAACCATGCGCTCGGCCAGGTCGGCGACTGGATGGCGGAAATCTACGAACGGTGGGTGTCGGCGCATGGCGTGCTGCTGCTGACGCCCACCCACTGGTACCAGGTGGCCAGCCCGCTGAAGCTGATGATGGACCGCCTGGTTTGCGCCGATGGCGGGAATCCGGACCCCACGCTGACCGGCGGCAAGAATCCCGCCAAGGCCAAGGCGGTCGAGCTGCAGGGCTGGCCCTATCCCAAGCACCTGGCCGGCCGGACCTACGGCGTGGTGGTGCACGGCGACGTGGCCGGCATAGAAGGCGTGCGCCGGTCCCTCTGCGACTGGCTGGACTGGATGGGGCTCATCGACGCCGGGCCGACCAGCCGGCTGGACCGCTACATCGGCTACTACGAGCCCTACGCCACCAGCCATGACGCGCTGGACGCGGACCATGCGGTGGCCGAGGAGGTCCGCAACACGGCCCGCGCGGTGGCGAGAGCTGTGCAGGAGGTGCGCAAGGGAACGTTGAGCGCGCCGGACCGCGGCCTGCGACCGCCGCGGCAGAAGTAGCGATCACAGCGGCAGATCGGCCTTCTTCAGGGTCCGCAGCACGAAGCTGGACTTGCTGTGGCGTATGCCCTTGATCTTGTACAGGCGCTCACGCAGCAGGCGCTCGTAGTCGCGGGTGTCCTTCACCGCGACGCGCAGCAGGTAGTCGTATTCGCCGGAAACCAGGTAAGCCTCGATCACCTCGGGAATTGCGGCCAGCGTTTCGCCGAACTTCTCCAGCGTGTTGTCCGAGTGGCTGTCCAGGGTGACCTGCACCAGCACGGTGTCGGCCAGCCCCAGTCCCTGGGCATTGAGCCTCACGGTGTAGCCCTCGATCACTCCGGCCTTCTCCAGCTTGCGGATGCGCTCCCAGCAGGGCGAACTGCTCAAGCCGACGGCCTGGCCGATCTCCTGCAGGCTGGCTCGGGCGTTGGCCTGCAAAGCCTTGAGGATTTTCCGGTCGATTTGATCCATGCAGATGAATTATCTGCCTTGTCTTCACTTATCGGTATATTTTTCTGCTTTGGGTGCCAACGAGCCGAATAAACGAAAAGCCTTTCGCCGGCGCCGCAGGCAAACTTGATGCATGACGGATGCGCTTACCGGCGCATGCGGATGACAAGGCGCCAGCGGGTTACCGCCCGCTGGCCGCCGGACTCGATGGGCGTGACCCGCGACTTTTTCGCCGAGCCGGCGCCGTCATTGCGCGTCCTGCGCTTCCTCTGCGCGGCGCCACGAGCTGCTCCCACTAGTCATCGTCATCGTCATCCGGTGGCGGTGGCGGTGGCGGTGGTGGCGGCGGCGGTGGCGGTGCAGCGGTCGGTGCTGGCGGTGCAGCTGTCGGCGCCGGTGGCGGGTGCGGCTGTCGGTGGTGGCGGCGGTGCAGGTGCTACCGAATCCTCCAGCTTCGCGGCACGGGAGACAAACCCGATCGCGCGATCGTCGCGCAGCCCAAGTGCCACAGCCGTGGCGGCGTCGTGGTGGCATCCAGGTGGGGTACGGCGGTGGTGCGGTTCCGTCGCCGTGGTTGCGCCCGCCCCGACATAGGTGAGCGTCAGGTTGAATACGTTCTTGCCTGACTGCGCGCGGTCTGGCGGTGGCGGTGGCGACGCTGTCTGCCCGTCGGTGCAGGTGAAAGTCTCCGCTGTGTCGGTCGGCGCGGCGGCGTCGCCGCTGTGCTGGTATCGTCCGGCAGGCCTGCGGCGCGGTCGCTTCCTCCTAGCTTGCGCGGTACGCGAGACAAACCCGCGTCCGCTATTCGTAGCCGCTTCGATGCGCGAGCGCGGTGTCACCGTTCCGGAAAATGCGAGCTCAGGCGCCAGATCGTCCAGGTACAGAATACTCCGTGAGCGTGGCACTGAAACTGCCCCTGGTCCGCCCTGCTAATGCCCTGCACTGCGACACTCAACTCCACCGCATCCGCGTAGACTCCCCAAGAGCTTCCGTCTTCGAGAATGAGAACGTCGGCGCGGTTTTCGTCGTACGTACGCCCAGAGCCAACAGCCGTCGCCGCGTTGTCGCTGGTGGCATCCGCCGTTAAACTTATCGCCTCCCCCGCCGCCCGCGCAGCCAGCAAGCATGAACACCACTACCACAGGAGATAGCGCGCGCGGGTTCCGAACTGCATGGTGGCCTGCAAGAGAATTCATCCAGGTGGGCTACGCCGGTGACGCGAGTTCCATCGCCTTGGCTGCAGCCCGCCCCGACATAGGTGAGCGTCAGATTGAATACGTTCTTGCCCGACTGACGCGGTCTGGCACTCCCCGTGAGGATGCAGTCCGCCGACACGGTCCAGTTGAAGGTCCCGGCAGTGTCGATCGACACGAACGCGTCGCCGCTGAGCTGGTATCGCCCGGCGAGGGCCTGCGGGGAGGCGGCTTGTTCATAGGTGGCGCTGTACGACAGGAGCAACCCGCGCCCGCTATTCGTAGTCGCGTCGATGCGCGAGCGCGGCGTCACCGTTCCGGAAAATACGAGCTCAGGAGTCAGATTGTCCAGGAACGAGTACTCGGTGAGCGTGGCACTGAACTGGCCCTGGACAGCCCTGCTGGTGCCCTGCACGGCGCCACGCAGTTCCACCGCATCCGTGTAGACGCCCCAAGTGCTTCCGTCTTCGAGAATGAGTACGTCGGCGCGGTTTTCTGCGGACGTTCGTCCGATCCAGTAGCCCTCGGGCGCATTGCCGGCGTCAGTTACTGCCGTCGGCGGCTCGCCGCCCCCGCCTCCTCCCCCGCAGCCAGCAACCATGAACACCACGACCACAGGAGATAGCGCGTACGGGTTCCGAAACTGCATGGTGGCCTCCAAGACGCAACCGCAGTGTACTTAGCGCTCATTTGCAACAGGTCAGAGGTTTACAGCTCATTGCAAATCCCCGCCCGACACGAAATGTGCTCGACAGGGTGAGGGGTCCAACCGGGACGATTGGGGACCGGAACTCGAGTTGCGCGGGCTTCGCGTGGATCAGCCGTCTCAGGCCGCTTCCTTGTAGAAGAAAGACTTTTGCAACGACCGGATGGGCAGCGGCTCGACTGCCTGCCGAATCGCCGCGATGTGTTCCGGCGTGGTGCCGCAACAGCCGCCCAGGATATTCACCAGGCCTTCAGCGGCGAACTCGCGCAGCAGCCGCGAAGTAACGTCCGGCGTTTCGTCGAAACCGGTGTCGCTCATCGGATTGGGCAGCCCGGCGTTCGGGTAGCAGCTGATGAAGGTGTCCGGCGCAACCTTGGCCAGCTCCTGGATATAGGGACGCATCAGGGCCGCGCCCAGGGCGCAGTTCAAGCCGATGGCCAGCGGCCGCGCGTGGCGCACGCTGTACCAGAAGGCCGTGACCGTCTGGCCGCTGAGGATGCGCCCGGACGCGTCGGTCACGGTGCCGCTGATGATGAGCGGCAGGCGCTCGCCCGACTTCTCGAAATACTCGTCGATGGCGAACAGCGCGGCCTTGGCATTGAGCGTGTCGAAGATGGTCTCGAGCAGCAGCAAGTCCGAGCCGCCTTCCACCAGCGCCTCGACCTGCTCGTAGTAGGCCGAGCGCAGCTGCTCGAAATCGACGTTGCGGGCGGCCGGGTCGTTCACGTCCGGGCTGATGCTGGCCGTCTTGGGTGTGGGGCCCAGGGCGCCGGCGACGAAGCGCGGCTTGTCAGGCGTGGAGAACTTGTCGGCGGCCTGGCGTGCCAATTTCGCCGACTCCAGGTTCATCTCGCGCGCCAGATGGCCCAGCTCGTAGTCGTCCTGGGCGATGCGGGTCGCGCCGAAGGTATTGGTTTCGATGATGTCGGTGCCGGCCGCGAGGTAGCCCTCGTGGATGTCGCGGATCACGTCCGGGCGCGTCAGGCTGAGCAGCTCGCCGTTGTTCTTCAGGTCCTTGGGATGGTCCTTGAAACGCTCGCCGCGGTAGTGGGCCTCGGTCAGCTTGAAGCGCTGGATCATCGTGCCCATGGCGCCGTCGAGAATCGCGATGCGTTGCTCGAGGATGGCAGGCAGGGCCTGGCCGCGGGTGTAGATGATCGGTTTCATGATGGCCCCATTGTAGATAACGCCGCCTTTTCCCTGGACAATACGGGCCCATCTTGCTGCCACCTCCATCCATGCCCCGCTCCATTCTTCACGAAGTGTTCGGCTACGAGCAGTTCCGCGGGCCCCAGGCCGGCATCGTCGACCACGTCATTGCCGGCGGCGACGCCCTGGTGCTGATGCCCACCGGCGGCGGCAAGTCGCTGTGCTACCAGATCCCCGCGATTGCGCGCCAGCGCGCCGGCCATGGCGTGGCCATCGTGGTGTCGCCGCTGATCGCGCTGATGCACGACCAGGTGGGCGCATTGCACGAGGCCGGCGTCGAGGCCGAGTTCCTCAATTCCACGCTGTCGGGCGAGCAGGCCAACGCCGTGGAAAAGCGCATGCTGCGCGGCGAGGTCACGCTGGTGTACGCCGCGCCGGAACGAGTGACCACGCCGCGCTTCCTGGCCCAGCTCGACTCGCTGTACGAACGCGGCAAGCTCAGCCTGTTCGCGATCGACGAAGCCCATTGCGTCAGCCAGTGGGGCCACGACTTCCGGCCGGAATACCGGGCGCTGACGGTGCTGCACGAGCGCTACCCGTCGGTGCCGCGCATCGCGCTGACGGCCACGGCCGACGCCATCACCCGCGAGGACATCGTCGAGCGGCTGCAGCTGGAAGAGGCGCGCCAGTTCGTCAGCAGCTTCGACCGGCCCAACATCGCGCTACACGATCGTCGAGAAGAAGGACGCGACGACCCAGCTGCTGCGCTTCATCGAGCGCGAGCACGAAGGCGACGCCGGCATCGTCTACTGCCAGTCGCGCAAGCGGGTCGAGGAGATCGCCCAGACCCTGAGCGAGCAAGGCATCAGGGCCCTGCCCTATCACGCGGGCCTGGACGCCGAGGTGCGCCAGGCCAACCAGGACCGCTTCCTGCGCGAGGATGGCATCGTGATGGTCGCGACCATCGCCTTCGGCATGGGCATCGACAAGCCGGACGTGCGCTTCGTCGCCCACCTGGACATGCCCAAGAACATCGAAGGCTACTACCAGGAGACCGGCCGCGCCGGCCGCGACGGCCTGCCGGCTGCCGCCTGGATGGCCTATGGCCTGCAGGACGTGGTGAACCAGCGCCGCATGATCGACGAGAGCCCGGCCGGCGAAGACTTCAAGCAGGTGATGCGCGGCAAGCTCGATGCGTTGCTGGCGCTGGCCGAGGCGACCGACTGCCGGCGGGTGCGGCTGCTTGGCTACTTCGGCGAAAAATCCAGCGCCTTGCGGCAACTGCGACAACTGCCTGAACCCGCCGACAATCTGGGACGGCACGGACGCCGCGCGCAAGCTGCTGTCCACCATCTACCGGGTGCAGCAGCAAAGCGGCATCAGCTTCGGCGCCGGCCATGTGATGGACATCCTGCGCGGCAAGAAGACCGAGAAGGTGGCGCAGTTCGCCCATGACCGGCTGAGCACCTTCGGCATCGGAGCCGAGTTCAGCGAGGCGCAGCTGCGCGGCGTGCTGCGCCAGCTGATCGCCACCGGGGCGCTGGCCGTGGATGGCCAGGCCTTCAACACCTTGAAGCTCACCGATGGCTCGCGCGGCGTGCTCAAGGGCGAGACGCCGGTGCAGTTGCGCGAATCGGTTTCGCTGCCGGCCGACTCACGCCGCAGGAAGAGCGCCGCGAAAACGGCCCAGCCCGCGGTGGCCGCCGGGCTCACCGATGCCGGCCAGGCACGGTTCGCCGCGCTCAAGGCCTGGCGGGCGGAAGTCGCGCGCGCCCACAACCTGCCGGCCTATGTGATCTTCCACGATGCGACGCTGGCCGCCATCGCGGCACTGGCGCCGCGCACGCTGGCCGACCTGCAGGGCATCAGCGGCCTGGGCGCGAAGAAGCTGGAAGCGTACGGCGAGGAAGTGCTGCGGGTTGTCAGGTGATTGTCATCCGGACTTGATCCGGATCCATGCCGCCATGGATTGCGGGTCGAGCCCGCAATGACAACCTGCTATTGCAGGAAGCCGATGTTGCGCGCCTCGCGCACCTCGGGCTTGATGCGGTGCTCGGCCTCGAGCTGCTCCAGGAACTCGTCCACGCGCGAACTGCGCCGCCAGGATGTCGACCTGGCGCTTCACCGCGGCGAAATCGCCGGGGCACAGCTGCTCCAGCCGCGCAGACGCGCCGCGCGCCTCGGTCCGTCAGCAAGGCCGCATCGCCGCCCAGCGCCTCGGTGACGAACATCTTCTCGCGCTGCGCCGCCGTCAGCGGCTTGAAGCGTGATCTTGAAGGTGAAGCGGCGCAGCGCCGCCTGGTCGATGCGGTCCATCAGGTTGGTGGTGCAGACGAAGATGCCGTCGAAGCGCTCCATGCCCTGCAGCATCTCGTTGACCTCGGTCACCTCGTAGGTGCGCTGCGCGCCGCGCCGGTCCTGCAGGAAGCTGTCGGCCTCGTCGAGCAGCAGCACGGCCTTCTCGTTCTCGGCTTCGCGGAACATGCCGGCCATGTTCTGCTCGGTCTCGCCGACGTACTTGCTCATGAGGTCGCTGGCCTGCTTGATCAGCAGGGGCCGGTCCAGGCTCTTGGCGATGTGCTCGGCCAGCGCGGTCTTGCCGGTGCCGGGCGCGCCGTAGAAGCACAGCGTGCCGTGGCCGCGCGCCTTGCAGCGCCTGCGACGATGCGCGGCACCTCGAAGCGGGATCTCGACGTTCAGCATGTCCAGGTCGTAGGTGGTGACGCTGCGGCGCGCGCCGCGTCCTGGGCGCGGTTGCCCAGCGCCTGGTCGGCGTTGCGCAGCTGGCGCTCGATCAGGCTTTCCATCGAGCTGCCGTCGGCACTGGCCAGGCCGGCGAACCGCACCGCGGTGCGGATCTGCGCCGGCGTCAGGCCCTTGCGCTCGGCCAGCTTGCCGACGAAGGCTTCCGACACCGCGACGCCCTCCAGCGTCTTGCGCACCAGCGCCTTCGCGCGCGCCCGGCGGCGGCGACTTCAGTTCCAGGTGGTAGGCGAAGCGGCGCCGGAAGGCCGGGTCGATCTGCTCGATGCGGTTGGTGACCCAGATGCGTCGGCACCGGCGTTGGATTCCAGGATCTGGTTGACCCAGGCCTTGCCGCTGACGCTGCTGTTGGGCGGCGCCACCACCTGCTCGGCGCGCGCCATCAGCTGCGCGGCCTCGCTGGAGATCGGCGGGAACACGTCCTCGACCTCGTCGAACAGCAGCGCGGCCTGCGCGCTGCCCTTGAGGAACACCTGCGCGATCTGCAGCGAGCGGTAGCGGTCGCGCCCGACTGAGCGAATTGCCGTCGCGGTCGGCGTATTCGACCTCGAACAGCTCCAGCCCCGCCGCCTGCGCCACCACCTTGGCCAGCTCGGTCTTGCCGGTGCCGGGCGGGCCGTAGAGCAGCACGTTGACGCCCGGCTCCTTGCGCGCCACCGCGTTGCGCAGCAGCGCGCACAGCACCTGGGCGTCGTCCTCGACGAAGCAGAAGTCGTGCAGCGCCAGCGCGCTCTTGGCCGAGGGCCGCGTGAAGACCGCCATCAGTTCGTTCTGGTCGCGGTACTCGCGCATCAGCACCGGCGGCAGCTTCTCGCTGACCTTCATCAGGTCGGCCAGGTCGGTGATGTTGTGCTCGGAGATCAGGTTCTCGACCAGGCCGATGCGCTCCAGCCGCGAGCCGGCGCGCAGCGCCTCGCCGACCTCGGTGGCGTTGACGCCGGCGACCTCGGCGATGGCGGCGTAGGCCTCGGGCGCGTTGTTGACCTTGAACTCCACCAGCATGCTGCGCAGGTCGCGCTGGTAGCGCGCCAGCGTGCCGTACAGCAGCAGCGCGCGCTCGGCCTTGTTCAGCTGCAGCAGGCCGGCAAGCGCGTCGATGTTCTTCTCGACCAGCGTGGACTGCTTCTTCAGCGCGTGGGTCGAGCCAGTCGCCGGTGACGGCCAGCACCGACAGCAGGTCCTTGGGCTGGTCCTTGGCGTATTCGTCCAGGTAGAAGAAGAGCGTGCCTTCTTCGTAGGGGCCGCGCCAGACGCCATGGCGATCGAGGAACTCCTGCGTCGGTCAGCGCCTCGTGGCCGCGCCAGAACTCGTTGTCCTTGCAGCGGCGGGCGAGGAATTCGCGCAGCCGCGCCAGCGCCGGAGCCGGCCACACCAGGTGGCGGCCGGCCAGCGACAGCAGGCCGTTGAGGTCGCGCCGCACATTGAACTTGCCGCCTTGCTTGGCCGCCAGCGTCAGCACGAAATGCGAGCACATCAGATCCAGCACCGGCGCCTCTTTCAGGCCCGGTGAGGGAAGTACCTGCACGTTCAACGGAACGCTTGACCATGGGGAAGGCCTCCAGGACCCTTTGCGCTTGCCTACGATAACGCGAGTTGATGCTACATGGAAGACGCTGATTGTGGGGAATCCACGACTTTGCCGGGCATTTTGCCGTGACAATCCGGCGAATGATCGAACCTGGCCGATATCCACGCCGCGGCGCAACGCCTGCAAGGGCAGGTGCTCGACACGCCTTGCGTGGAATCGCGCACGATTTCGCAGATCACCGGTGCGCAGGTGTTTCTGAAGTTCGAGAACCTGCAGTTCACCGCATCGTTCAAGGAGCGCGGCGCCTGCAACAAGCTGGCGCAACTCAGCGATGCGGAAAGGCGCCGCGGCGTGATCGCCATGAGCGCGGGCAACCACGCCCAGGGCGTGGCCTACCACGCGCAGCGCCTGGGCCTGCGCGCGGTGATCGTGATGCCGCGCTTCACGCCCGGGCGTGAAGGTCGAGCGCACGCGCAGCTTCGGCGCCGAAGTGGTGCTCTACGGCGACACGCTGGACGAGGCACGCGGCCATGCGCTGGCAGCTGGCTGAGCAGCAGCAGCTGGTCTTCGTCCATCCCTATGACGACGAGGCCATCGTCGCCGGCCAGGGCACCGTGGGCATCGAGATGCTGCAGGCCGTGCCCGACCTCGACACGCTGGTGGTGGCCGTGGGCGGTGGCGGCCTGATCGCCGGCATCGCGGTGGCGGCCAAGGCGCTCAAGCCCGGCATCGAGATCATCGGCGTGCAGACGCTGCGCTTTCCCAACATGTTCAATGCGGTGAAGCACGCCTCGCTGCCCCAGGGCGGCAGCACCATCGCCGAAGGCATCGCCGTCGGCACGCCGGGCATGATCACCCAGGCCATCATCGAGAAGCATGTGGACGACATGCTGCTGGTGGACGAGGGCGACATCGAGCAGGCCATCGTGATGCTGCTGGAGATCGAAAAGACCCTGGTCGAGGGCGCGGGCGCTGCCGGGCTGGCGGCGCTGCTGAAGCATCCCGATCGATTCCGGGGCCGCAAGGTCGGCCTGGTGCTGGGCGGGCGGCAACATCGACCCGCTGCTGCTGGCGGCCATCATCGAACGCGGCATGGTTCGCGCCGGCCGGCTGGCGCGCGTGCGCGTCAGTGCGCGCGACGTGCCGGGCTCGCTGGCCCGCATCACCGCCATTGTCAGCGAAGCGGGCGCCAACATCGACGAGGTCCACCACCAGCGCGCCTTCACCATCCTGGCGGCGCAGAACGTGGAGATCGAGCTGGTGATCCAGACCCGCGGACGCGAGCACATCCAGGCGGTGCTCGACGCCCTGCATAGCGGCGGCTTCCAGGCCCAGGAGCAGTGATGGACAAGGCAATACTTCAATCGGCCCTGGCCGAGTACTTCGCGCCCTGGGTCCAGGCGCTGGGCCTGAAGGTAGAAGGTTTCGATGCGGACAGCGTCACCTTGCGCCTGCCGCAGAACGCCGAACTGTCGCGCGTGGGCGGCATGCTCTGCGGCCAGGCCATGATGGCGGCGGCCGATACGGCCATGGTGCTGGCCCTCATCAACCAGTCCGGCCAGTTCAGGCCGTGCACCACCGTCCAGATGAACACCAGCTTCCTCAAGCCCCTGTCCAATCAGGACGCGATGGTCCAGGCCAGGGTGCTGCGCGCCGGCAAGTCGCTGGCCTTCGGCGAAATCGACATTCGCGGCGCCGACGACGGCAAGAGCGTGTGCCGCGCCAGCGTCACTTACGCCCTGCTTTAGGGAGGCTCGCTCGGGCTTGCTAAAATCGGGCCAGTACAAGAGGAAAACGCATGTCCAACCCCGAACCGCGCCACAGCCACGGCGAACACCACCCCGCGCCCCAGGACGGGGTTGAAGCCATCGTTCCCATGATGCCCCTCGTGCTGCCGGTCATGGGCGGCGTGCTGATGTTCCTGCTGGCTTTTATCGCCGTCTACCTCGCCTGAACCTTCTGCGGCATGATGTGGATCGCCTCCGGGGCGATCGAAAGCCGCAACCAGCGGCCGGGCCCGGCTTCCAGCGATCGCAGCTGGGCCGTTGACAGGTTCAGCGTCACCATCTCCTGCGCCAGGCCTTGCGGCCGCAGCGTGCACAGGCTGGTTTCGCCCAGCGCCAACTGCTCGACCATTTCGCAGCGCAGGACGTTTTCGCGGGGCTGACCGTCGGCCAGCAGTTCCACGCGGTCGCCCGCTATCACCCAGGTCACCGCCGCGCCATCGGCGATTCTGTTCTTGTCGAGCACGCGCAGGCTCAGCCCGTTGGCCAGGCCCCAGTCCAGCCGACCCCAGCCGGGCTCCTGTTTGTGGAAGCGCCCCCGGAAGTGGTTCTGGATTCCCACCAGCTCGGCCACCCGGGCGTTGCGCGGGCTGGCAAAGACATAAGCCGGCGTGCCGGTCTGCAGGGCTTCGCCGGCATCGAGGATCACCACCCGGTCGGCCAGCCGGCGCGCTTCACCCAGGTCGTGGGTGACCAGGACCATGGGGGTGGACAGGCTCTGGCGCAGCGCCGCCAGTTCGCGGTAGAGCGCCTGCCGGGCCGGGGCATCGACGGCGGAGAAGGGCTCGTCCAGCAGCAACACCCGCGGTTGGCGCGCCAGCGCCCGGGCGAGCGCCACGCGCTGCTGCTGCCCGCCCGACAGCTCGGCCGGCCGCCGCCGCTCCAGGCCCGCCAAGCCCAGGCGTTCGAACAAGGCGTTGATCAGCTCAGACCTCTCACCTGCTGCGGCGATCCTCACGTTTTCGATGGCGCTCAGGTGGGGAAACAGGGCGTAGTGCTGAAACACCAGGCCCACCTGACGCTCCTGGGGCGCCAGGTTCAGGCCACGCTCGCTGTCGAACCAGGCGTCCTGCCCCACGCTGATCCTGCCCGCCAGGCTCTTGCTCTTGAGCAGGCCGGCCACCGCGCGCAGCAGGCTGGTCTTGCCGCTTCCGGAAGGGCCCAACCAGAGCGACCAACTCTCCGGGCGCACAATCGAAGCGCGCATCCAAGCACATAGGCGTGGTGTTGTGCAGCGCAACGGAAAGCGTGCTCACTAGCGCTCCTGCAAGGGCCGGCGGCGGTCGGCCGCGAACACCAGTGCGACCGCCACCAGCGAACAGGCCACCAGCGCCAGCGCCATGACGTGCGCGGCGGCCAGGTCGAAGGCCTGCACGCGGTCATAGATTGCAATGCTGAGCGTGCGCGTTTCGCCGGGAATGCTGCCGCCGACCATCAGCACCACACCGAATTCGCCCAGGGTATGGGCAACCGTGAGCGCGACGCCGCCCAACAGGCCAGGCCAAGCCAGCGGCAACTCGATCCTGAGGAAAGTACGCCAGCCGCCCAGGCCCGAAACCCAGGCGGCCTCCCGCAGCGAATTGGGAATGGCGGCGAAAGCCCGCTGAATGGGCTGGACCATGAAGGGCAGGTTCACCAGCAAGCTGGCCAGCAGCAGGCCTTCGAAGCTGAACACCAGCCGCAGATCGAACTGCCGTGCCAGCCACGCCCCCAGCGCCGAGCCCTGGCCGAATGCGATCAGCAGGTAGAAGCCGACCACTGTGGGCGGCAGCAGCAGAGGCAGCATCAGCAGAGCTTCGGCCAGCGGCTTGCCGCCCCATGAAGTGAGCGCGAGCCATCGCGCCAGCGCAATGCCAATCGGCAACAGCAGCGCTGCCGTGAGCACGGCCAAGAGCAGCGATACGCGGGCGGCTTGCCAATCCATGAGCTGGATTGTGACTTCTCTCGTCTACTCGGCACCGAAACCGTGGCGCATCAGCACGGCCTTGGCGGGTTCGGATTGGAGATACTCATAGAGTGCGGTTGCAGCCGGACTCGCCTGTTTGAGCAACACCATACGTTGCCGCAACGGAGCCATGCAGGCTGCCGGGCAGCGCAAGGTATCGGCCCAGGCCGGCCGCCTCGTTCCCAACCAGCAGGGAAAGCGCCGTCAGCCCCGCTTGCGCCGAACCCGTCGTGACGAACTGGGTTGCCTGGGCAACGTTTTCCCCCAAGACCAGCTTGCTTTGCGCCGCCTCCCACAAGCCCACGGTCTGCAGCGCCTCGCGCGCCGCCCTGCCATAAGGCGCCAGCTCGGGGTTGGCAATCGCGAACTTGTGCACGGAAGCCCAGCCGGCCTTCAGCCCCTGCAGTTGCGGGTCCAGCGCAATGGCCGAGTCTTTGGCCAACAGCAGCGCCAAACGCCCGCTGGCATAGATCGCACCGCGGTCCCGGGTCAAGTCCGGCATCCGCCAGCCTGAGGGCGAAGCTTTCATCGGCGGACAGAAACAGCTCTACCGGAAGGCCCTGCTGGATCTGGCGCACGAAGTTACCCGAGGACCCATAGGTGATGCGCAAGCGGTGGCCGGTGCTGCGCATCCAGGCAGGCGCGATCTCTTCCATGGCGCGCTGAACACTGGCTGCCACCGCCACCAGGGCCGGCCCTTGCTCCTGGGCAACAGCCGCGCGCCCGGCAAGCACCGGCCAGCCGACCCCCAGAACCTTCAAGACCCCGCGTCGACGCATTTTTTACCTGCCAATCTGTAAAAGCTGAATTGCATAACCCTATGCAAGTTTTGCATTGTTTTCGACCCCAATGGCGGCCAAGATGCGAATCGCTTTCATAAAATCGACTTCTCAGCCGACCCGCGGATTGTGAAACATCCCTCACGCCCCCCCGCTGCCCACCACGCAGCCCCGCCCGTCGC
This sequence comes from uncultured beta proteobacterium, assembly GCA_963722025.1. GTDB lineage: Bacteria > Pseudomonadota > Gammaproteobacteria > Burkholderiales > Burkholderiaceae_C > Ramlibacter. The sequence goes on along the minus strand of CAVRNE010000028.1, from coordinate 2,538 downwards.
CTCCGCCAAGCCCGATTTCAAAAAGGCAGCGCTCGTGAGGCCGAGCTCCTTTTTGAAACCAGGTTTAACTTTAGGAGCTTTGGATGAACTCTCCCGTGATGCAGGGGCTTAACTTGAACAGCCCTTCCTACGTGAAGAACGCGAAATTGATCGCCTGGGTGGCCGACATGGCCGCCCTGTGCAAGCCCGACAGCATCTACTGGTGCGACGGCAGCGAGGAAGAATACGACCGGCTGTGCCAGCAGCTGGTCGACGCGGGCACCTTCAAGAAGCTCGACCCGGTCAAGCGCCCCAACTCCTTCCTGGCCTGCTCCGACCCGACCGACGTGGCCCGCGTGGAAGACCGCACCTTCATCTGCTCGCAGAAAAAGGAAGACGCCGGCCCCACCAACAACTGGATGGCCCCGGCCGAAATGCGCGCCACGCTGCAGCCCCTGTTCGACGGCTGCATGCGCGGGCCGCACCATGTACGTGGTGCCCTTCTCGCATGGGCCCGCTGGGCTCGCCGATCGCCCACATCGGCATCGAGCTGTCCGACAGCCCCTATGTGGCCGTCAACATGCGATCATGACGCGCATGGGCAAGGCCGTGTACGACGTGCTGGGCGCCAACGGCGAGTTCGTGCCCTGCGTGCACACCGTCGGCGCGCCGCTGGCCGAGGCCAGAAGGACGTGAAGTGGCCCTGCAACAAGACCAAGTACATCGTCCACTACCCGGAAACCCGCGAGATCTGGTCCTACGGCTCCGGCTACGGCGGCAACGCGCTGCTGGGCAAGAAGTGCTTCGCGCTGCGCATCGCCTCGACCATGGGCCGCGACGAAGGCTGGCTGGCCGAGCACATGCTGATCCTGGGCGTGACCAATCCCGAAGGCCGCAAGTACCACGTGGCGGCGGCCTTCCCCTCGGCCTGCGGCAAGACCAACTTCGCGATGCTGATCCCGCCCAAGGGCTTCGAGGGCTGGAAGGTCACCACCATCGGCGACGACATCGCCTGGATCAAGCCCGGCGGCTGACGGCAAGCTGTACGCGATCAACCCGGAAGCGGGCTACTTCGGCGTGGCGCCCGGCACCAACACCGACACCAACCCGAACTGCATGGCCAGCCTGGACAAGAACGTCATCTTCACCAACGTCGCGCTGACCGACGACGGCGACGTGTGGTGGGAAGGCATGGGCCCGGCGCCCGCGCACGCCGATCGACTGGCAGGGCAAGGACTGGACGCCGCGAGATCGCCAAGGAAACCGGCGCCAAGGCCGCGCACCCGAACGCCCGCTTCACCGTGGCCGCCACCAACAACCCGGCGCTCGACCCGGCCTGGGACGATCCCGGCGGGCGTGCCGATCGACGCCTTCATCTTCGGCGGCCGCCGCTCGACCACCGTGCCGCTGGTGACCGAAGGCCGCAACTGGGTCGAAGGCGTGTACATGGCCGCCACCATGGGCTCGGAGACCACCGCCGCCATCGCCGGCCAGGTGGGCGTGGTGCGCCGCGACCCGTTCGCGATGCTGCCTTCTGCCGGCTACAACATGTCCGACTACTTCCAGCACTGGCTGGACCTGGGCAAGAAGCTCGCCGCCTCCGGCGCCACGCTGCCGCGCATCTTCACCACCAACTGGTTCCGCAAGGGCGAGGACGGCAAGTTCGTCTGGCCCGGCTACGGCGAGAACATGCGCGTGCTGAAGTGGATGATCGACCGCATCGAAGGCAAGGCCAGCGGCACCGACCACCTGTTCGGCGTCAGCCCCGCGCTACGAGGAACTGAACTGGACCGGCCTGGACTTCACCGCCGAGCAGTTCAAGAGCGTCACCAGCATCGACAAGGCCGCCTGGCAGAAGGAGCTGCAGCTGCACAGCCGAGCTGTTCCAGCAGCTCGAATACCACCTGCCGCGCGAACTGGGCGAGACCAAGGCGGAGATCGAGAAACGCCTGGCGGCCTGATCGACCAGCGCCAACGGGTTTTACTACGCTGCTGACCAAAAATTCAAGAAACACCTGAGAAATCAAAGGCTTGCAAGGATTCCGTCCTTGCAAGCCTTTTCACTGGGGCCCGGCATTATCTAGCTAAGCGCAGCCGTTTCATGCGACGCCAGCCGGGCTTTTCATCGCAGCCGTGCTTCAGGCGGCGCCAGGCGATGTCGCCAGCTCTGCAGGAAGGAGCTGAGGGACTGTTGTCGGGCAGGCTGACGTTGCGCCGGGTGCGACAGCCGCCCGAGGCTGGGGCCGAATCCCGTCACGATGACCTTGATGGCGTCTTCAATCAGAAAGCACTCGCCCGGGGCCAATTCGATGTCCTTGAGGCAACCGTCTCGAGTAATCCAGAGGCAGCCGCTGATGCAGGTAACGCTTGAGCCGGCAGCGTCCACAATGCGCACGAACAAATTCGAATCCAGTTCCACGCAAGCCTGATCGAAGTTGACGGTCATGTCGGTCTCCTGAGTTGGGGTGGCGGCGTTTGCCGCCGGGGTGGACATCAGTGCCGCGCCCGCGCCGCCAACGCGATGAGCCCGGAGCACCCTGCGCCTTGATCTACTCTGCG